>CAYVAQ010000001.1:0-400163 GCA_964448885.1 uncultured Methanoregula sp.
GCGGCAGTACCGTTTTTTGTCGTGAACCGGGTGAATGGTTCATTGGAGAGCGTGAGTTCTATAACCCGCGATAAACCACGCTGCGGTGCCGGACATAATACACAATAACCTCTCGGCTCTCGTGCAGTACCTGGTAAATCACGCGATAATCACCGACACGGATACGATACAGATGCTCTGCGCTGGCAAGCTTGTATGCGTCATGTGGGACCGGCTCCGATGCCAGGTTTTCAATGTGTTCAAAAATGTGAGGAATAATTTCTTTGGGAATTTTCCGGAGATCTTTTTCAGCACTCTTTTTATTCGAAGAATTTTGATAAATTCTTCTCGTCATCAAGGTTCAGATGAACCTTTCAGAGAAATCTACCGAATATGGATCCATGATGTGGGATCACATCACGCGTTTCTTCAGCTCGGCAAGACTGATCGTGTCCTCGTCCCGCCGCTCGGCCACCATCGCGAGGTCGTGAAGATCTTCCCGGAGGTGCTCGTATTCCCTGATGGGAAGGATCACCGCGACCTTGTTGCCGTTCTCGTCCACAACATACTGTTCCGCAGCTGGCATACGGGTTCCTGGTATTACGTTGTATTTTCCTGATGATATAATCGCTTTTTCGTGCAACCGGGAGACACCCCCGGATCACCCCCCACCCTCACCGAACCCTTTGCAATCCCCGGGCTCCCCCGCCCGCCAGCTGCTGTAACGCTGCTACATACTACCTCACCGATTCCCGCCGGAAAACCCGAATAATTCCGGGAGAATTACCGTGGTTTTCCGAATTACGACCGGGCGAAAATGGGAATGAGGCAAAACTGGTACAACGGAGCCCATTAAGGGCTCCGATTTCCCTCCCCGAGAGGCATTCGAAAAAGGGAGTCTATGACGGGGAGGTGCGACAGGTTCTCAACTACCAAGGTCGGCTTCGCCTCCCTTCTCGTCCTCAAGGTCGGACGGACCTTTCGGATCCTGGAGCAGGAGAATCGAACAAGTCATCAGACTTGTGAGATGAGAAGAACGGAGTTCTTCGAAGAGCCGCAAGGCTCTTCGACTAGGTTCCCCCCGTCGTGCTCCCTCGCTGCTACCCCGGCCAGGTACTCGGTCGTCCCGCCGGTCTCGATCCGTTTCCCCTTCCGGTCGATCTCCACGAGCGTGCTCCGCGTGACCTGGAAGAATCTCCATGTCCCGTGCCGGGACCGGATCCAGAGCTCGAGCATGTTCGCGGCGTCTGGCATTCCGTAATTGCCGTTTGCACCGATCATGTCAGGGTCATAACAGGTTATATGCCGGAAGAAGACAAATGGATTGAGTACCGTAAGAGGAGGGATGGACCATGATTCCGGAACGCTGCAGTTTCTGTAAGGGCAGTCTCCATGCAGGGACAACGGAATTTCTGGCACATGCTGCCGGTGAGGTTGTCGTGATCAGGGATGTCCCGGCCTATGTATGCGAGCACTGCGGCGAAGCATACTTCACAACGGAGACTTCAAGGAAGATCGATGGGATCATGCGGGATGCCCACAAGAAAAAACTCTGCATGCGCCCTCTCCCTGCCGGTGAAGTTTCCCTGAAGGGATAATTTTTCATCTTTTTTAAAGGATTCATGCAGGAAAAACCCAGCAGCTGAATTTCTCACCGTGATGGTTCTCCCACTTTATGCCGGGTGCGGGCCGCGTTATTTGTGTATAGGATGGCCGGGCTTTCGCGGGGTGATATCTTTCTATTCATCAATCCTGATCTCGCGTTCATATCCGCCGCACAAATATTGAAGATCATCGTCCGTTATCCAATACCGGGTTACCAATCCGTCACGAGAGCTGACCGACATATATACACCTGAATCAGAGATCGCTCCAAAATCTCCGGAGTACGAGATCCTGAAATAATCGCCGTCTCTGTCTTTGTTAAAATCCGGCCCATAACTGAGGACGAGATGTTTCTCATTGAAATTCGGGTATTTTTTTTGTACAAATGTATCGGAAAGGTCTCTGGCTTCCGCGGTAGTAATATTCCTTTTCTCAGATTTGCCAGAAAATCCCGGTCGGACGCACGATTCATGCAATCTTGCAGAGATCATAGTACCGGAAAATACGTCAACCCTGAACTCACAGTCAGTCGTATTAATTTTATAATACTCACCCTGGTATCCACCACTGCACATGTCTGAAACCGAGCGGAATCTTCCATGATATGTCAGATTTGCGGCCGTGTTTTCGATAAATTCCTGCACGGATTTCATCGCAGCATCTTTTCCTATGGGTCCGGATGTCCCGATGGCTACGTACGATGATGGTGAAACGTTCAGAGAAGAAAGATTCCCCCCTATTTGAGAGAAGTTTCTCTGGTTGCCAAATATATCACGAATGGAGCGGGTGTATTTAACCGGCCGGTAACCGGCAGGAATATAGAAAATAAATGGCATGCCTCTGACGGTGTCAAATGATGATATCCTCCAGACGGGTTCAAGATAGGTCTGGTTTGCGGGATCTTCCGAAACAAAATATCGTACTTCCATGGTCTTAATCGAGAGGTTAAACGGACCATCAGGGATATAATTGTAAATGAGCGTTTTCGTTGGCGGGTTGAATCGTCCATCGCGTTTTTCAAGACGATTGACAGCTTCTGACGGAGGGATGATCCGCTCCATCCCCACTTCCTCAACAGAAACCCATTTTTTCCGGATAAGGTCCGGTTTCCCTTCACTGACGATGCATACTGCGAGCGAGCCCCCATGACCGGTTACCGGTTCTCCATAGAGGTACTGATGGTAATTGGCACACCATTCCTCGGCATGTTTGGTTTCAATCCATGTTGAAGGATCAATTGTACCACCCCATGCCGTTTCTTCAAGTGATGAGAGCACTGCATTTTTCGGCAATCCGCCATACGGTTCCAGGGCTTTTTCGATATATTTCTGACTTTCATTGATGGGAGGAGCCGGCTCAAAAGGCCAGTCGCGTTCACCAATAGTGAACGTATCATTCGTACCATTGATTATTTTGAACAACGGGACACAGGGATCGATCAGCATCCCTGATTCATTGACGCGGCAGTTTTCATCACTGACAGGACCGGATATTTTGTCCGGAGTGGAGGTGAGGACAACAATTGCAGCCGCGACAATAATCAGGCCGAGGATAATGAATATTGAAAAATGCATACCAGAGAGAGAACCCGAATCGTCCATAGAACACCATAAAAATTTGTTAAAACAAACGCCGATTATAAAATTTATTTTCATTATATTAAAAAATTTTTAACTCACAATCTTGTTTATCCATTGATTTTATGCCATCAGGCCCAGGTTCCCATCAAACCCCCTCGCGGGTTGCCGGTGCGGGCCGTGTTACCCGGTTGTGGGATGGCCGGGTTATCGCGGGGTGTCGTCGGGGAGTGCTTAGGGCATCCCCGGATCACCCCCCACCCTTGCCGAACCCTTTGCAAGTCCCGGGACTTCCCGCCCGAGATCTGCTGTAACTCTGCTATTTACTGCCTCACTGATTCCCGCCGGAAAACCCGAATTATTCCGGGAGAATTACCGTGGTTTTCCGAATTACGACCGGGCGAAAATGGGAATGAGGCAAAACTGGTACAACGGAGCCCGTAGCGGGCTCCGATTTCTCTCCCCGAGAGGCAGGGGAAAATGCGACAGGTTCTCAAACCTGGAGCAGGAGAAGAGCCGCAAGGCTCTTCGACTAGGCGGTCCCCCCGCCGTGTTCCCTCGCCGCTACCCCGACCAGGTACTCGGTCGTCCCACCGGTCTCGATCCGCTTCCCCTCCCGGTCGATCTCGACAAGCGTGCTCCGCGTGACCTGGAAGAATCTCCATGTCCCGTGCCGGGACCGGATCCAGAGCTCGAGCATGTTCGCGGCATCGCGGGCGATGAGCCGGAGCCGTGCGAGATCTTTCTTGTAATAATCCGAAAGATCCGGGATCGATGCAAGGATATCCGGTGCGAATGCAACGCCCACGAAGATGTGCGGGATCTTCGAGACGATCGACAGGTCGTAGATCCTTTCGGGTCCGCCCATCGCCAGCTGGATGAGCCCGCGGGCTTTTGCGATCGGGATCGCATCCTTCAGCGCCCGGTGCGGGCGCGGGCCGCGGGTCATTGGTTCTTACCTCGTTTGTTTTTCATTGGTGTTTTCATTGGTGTGGTGTGCCTCCTGTGATTTTGTGTCCTCATCGCGATGAGTGATCAGGATGGATGCCTTTCATTTAATACGTTTTATGTTGAGCGAATTGTTTAAGAGGGGAGATGGAAAACGGGAGTTCATTGCTGGTAGCCATACGGTATTAAAACCGGATCCTGATTTTTCCGGAACGGTTTTCAATCGCGATCATCATCGCGATTTGCAAATGAAAATCGTTGATCGATTTTGCCGGAAAAATCACGGAACGATTTTTCAAAAAAAATCGAGATCCGGTTATGAAAAGTTAACCACTTATGCACACACGAGCCGGTCCGCTTCACGACGGCAGCCGCACCCGCGGGGGGCTCTTTCAATCGCGATCCGGTTTCTCAAAAAAAATCAAGGATCGATTTTGCCGGAAAAATCACGGATCGATTTCAAAATGAAAATCGGTTATCGTTTTTTCCGGAGCGAATTTCGATCGCGATCATGGTTGCGATTTGCACATAAAAATCGCGGGGCGGTTGTGACGATGAGGGCCCAGGTCGCCCGCTCGACCGCGTGGAGTGCCGGTGCGGGCCGCATTACCTGATTGTGGGATGGCCAGGTTTTCGTATGGTGTCGTCGGCCGCGGTCCGGGAGTGGGGCGCTGGGGGTGTGGGAGAGAGTGAGGGGGCTTGTGGATGGATGGGGAGGGGGGAAGAGGGCCCCCGGTTTTCAAGTGAAGGGGAGATGGAATGTATACGGCGTTTTGAATCCAAAAATCCAATTAACTTCTGCGGGTTGAATCTCCGACCGATATTTTGTCACATTTCGGGTTTTTTGAACTGTTCGATATTTTGTCACCTCTTTCGCAACGGGGACGTTTCGGGATTGTGAATACGTTTGGGTATTTGGGCATGAACATTCATCGCAGTAATAGGAAGGAACCGTATTGGGATTCGAAGTATAATGGCTGCAAGAACATGGCGATACGCAACTTTTCCAATAATATCCCTCTGGAGATTCATGCCCAACACTAGATGTATGTGCCTCCTGCCATGTTTCTTGTTCGTAAACGAAAACATAGTCGCGATACGATTCATTCGCGAGATAGGTTTCTGTGTCCTCATAGGGCACGTCAACATTTTCCGATATTGTTTTTGTTGGAATGGCAATCAGTCCAATTATTACTATTAAAAGAGCGATTTTCAAGAGGGGGAAATAATTGGAAGTACTGCTGTTTTTCGGATAATAAGTTTGATTATTCTGTGAATTTTTCGATGGGGATTGACCTTTTGATATCTCGGGATTGTCATCATAAAGACTGATATCAAAAGGATGCCCGCAGAAAGGACACACCTCATTGCTTATATCAGAATATTTTGTGCATTTCAAACACATTTTCAATTTGGGCATTCGGTCTCAATATCATATCTTAAAAAAAATATATAAAAAATTTCTGATTTCAATTTATGTGAAACCATTCTCTGTATTCGTTTCAGGATCAGTGAGGATTTCTTGAAAGAGTGACAAAAAGTTGTCTGTTTTTTGCATATCCAATGGGAGAAAAATTATTCCTCTGTCTTGTCGACTTTCAAACCCATTTCAGATTGTCCCCACGGGGTGTGCATCCGTCCTTCTTTGTACGATTGGGGCCAGATGATGCATTTCAGATTTTTTGTATCAATCGAACTATCAAGATTCCCTTTGGGTTTCACCCAAATTTCTGAGATTACCGTAATGTCCTTCCCTTCTGTTTCTATGAGGAAATTGCCACTCTTCATAATCCGGATTACATCATACCCTCCGAATTGTAAATCGAAATAGCCACCTTCCATCTCATTCTTGCCGAATGTTCCCTGAGATATGATTGTTCCGGTGCTTTTATCCCGGACCGTGATGGCATAATACGAAGCATAATTCCCATCCGATCCTTTCTTTGTGTCGGGGATAGTGTAGTTGATATACATAGGAGCGTTTGCCAGGTTGAACGCCACCGCTTTTTTGTTATATGTCGTGAAGACCTGCTCGCTCCGATCAATCATACAAACCATATCATCAGGATTCAGCGTGGGGGTAACTACTGTATTTCGTGTCTGAATTACCGTAGGTGTTCCATAGGGTGTTGCAACATCGAGTATCCCTTGTGTTGGAGTCACTGCAGGTGTTAACGTATTCGAATTTTGAGTGGTGGGGGCTGTTGAACAGCCGGCAATCACAATGAAAAAACACAGAAGAGTGGTATAACTCAGCAAATGCGCTCTCATAAGTAACCATTTGAGAATGTGACAAAGCAAAAATCTTCCTTTTTCAGAATACAGAAATTCTAAAAAAAACTCGTTTGTAATGTCACAACCCGGTTACAATTTTTTTGCCGAAGATTTCTCAAGATTTTTTGTTTTGGTAAAGTCACGAGATAATCTAGGTATAACATCTGCAATCCTTTGGATTCCAGTTCCCGCCAATGCACGGGGAATAACAGTGATAATCCGCTTCACAGCAATTTAATCCAACAGGGCAATAACGTCCCTGAGTTACATCACAGGTTGGGGCATTCGTTGGAATCGGGGAAGTGGTGGAAGTTAGACTCTGTGAAGAAGATATCCCTCTCATCAATCCATATTTGGCCACTAAAGACAACCACATATAGTAATAGGTTTGATCGAGAAATCCACCGGAACTTATGGAGATCTGCTGAAGTTGTTTGAAGTATTGAGCGTCCTTGTATTCTTCTGAAATTGTATCAAAAGAATCCCCGTCACTGATCTGAAGGATTTGAGGAGAACTGGTGAGCTTCCCTACACCAAGGTAATTATTTTCTGAATCCGTAGGAATGGCCGGTCCAGCAGATTCAACAAAAGCGAATCCGGAATTTTGGAATGAATATTGGTTCGGACTTTTCACACCGACTGCCATATGACTTTCTTCTCTGAACTCAAAGAGGACAACGCCATATCCCAATTCCCTAAGTAGATACGCCAGTAAAAGGGATTTTTCTCCGCATACACCACGGTTGTCGTAAACCACTTCATAAGGTGTTCGTGACCTATGTTCCTGGGTGGTCGATGATGATATTGAATAAAATTTCTCATAATCATAAGGGATTTGCTGAACGAGGCTGATCGCAATTCTCGCTTGATCATCTGTGTTCGGGGTTTTTGATCTGATGGCGTCCACGATATTGTTAAGAGTTTTTTTCTGATTTGGTTCGTTGAGAAATTGCAGATAATATTGGTTTAATTCTGCCGTTGTACATGGTGATGGGTCGTGATTATACCGCACACAATAGGTTGGTGAAAACGTAGACGATATTTCTGCATTAATACTTGAGTAAGCGTTAACGCTGATCGTGTCTGTTTTGCCTTTAATGACATACGGTAATGAACGTGTAACCAGCCCGGTCTCTGGAACACGAGTGGGAACAATTGTAGTTGGAAAAACAGTCGTCGGAGTTATTTTGAATGATTCAGTTGGCTGGGTCTGGTATGGAATTGAAGAATCGATTGTCGTTGCAGGGATCGGATTCGATATTTGTGAATTGGAAAAAGAAGATATCGCCTGATTTGTATTATCTGAAAAGTGAGTATAACTTCCTGAACTTGAAATGACTAATAACGAAACAAACACGATACCGAATGCAACATAATCAAATCGCGGGAGAAAATATGACCTGTACTTGTTTTTTTGGTTAAAAACGATTTTCTCAATCTGTTTTTTAACATATATGAGAAGATGCAAAAGAATTGCAGAAAGTATTGCAATAATGGATACCTGAACAAGGAATGAAAAAAATGTTGTGTCAGAAATTTGGGATATCTTCGACGTTGACAAAAAATAAACCAATATGGGGATCGTGAGCATTGATACAGCATAAGCAGGGTTTCCGCTATCCCAACAATTCACAGCATATACAACAAAGGCCAGTAAGAAGCCCCAAAATCCAATGCTGTAAAGAATTATCGAGGGGGAGTGGATATTACCGGAGGCGGAGTAGCTGGTCAGGAAACCCGTAGCCAGGAGAATGAGACTAATGATTGAGAGATTTTTTAGATTAACATTTCTTTTAATCTTACCAAAGACGTGATGAATTTTTTTAAATAAATCGATATTCCATGTCAGTTGATTTGATTTTATTCCCTCCTGGTGGGGACGTGATACATCTGGTTTTTGAGGAACATAGATCTCATCGGTGCACAGGTGATCACCGGGCAACTGACAATCATCACATAATTTCTGCCCGCATTTTCTGCATCTGAACGGAGGGTCGGGAAGTTCGCGCCCACAATTTGCACAGTATTGATATTTGATTTCCTGTCTGTAAGTAAAATTCCGGAAGCAGTGATGATTCTCAGGCAGGTGATGTTCGGAACAAAACTGGTGTCCGCAACGGCGGCATTTATAGGGGAGCTCGTGAAGGATTTTCCCGCAAAAATGACACCTGCGCATCAGTCTTCAATTTGGTTATAGGACGATATAAGTTCCTAAATTTTTGCCAAAAAAAATTAGATCTGGGGAAATTTATCTTCAGAAAGTGTCTCCTCTTTTGCATTTCCATCGGCAACTTTGTAGAGTGTGACAGACCAGGTTGTATAATTTTTACTTGTTGTCTGATAGGGGAAATCATCTTCAAATTTTGAATAATACGAATTGGTTTCAAACTTTCCGGTACTACGGTTCCAATCATCTCCACGGTAGATAAAAAGGTCATACGTCCCATCTTTGATGTATTGCATCGTGTATACCGTTCGCTTTTCAATATAGACCGCAACCAGCGGAACCTTTTCCCCGCGATACGTCACAACCGCGATAGCATCGGACCCTCCTGCCATATTATCGATGGTTAATTTCCCCAAACCTCCGGAAAACTCGTTCCCTTTTATGATCATCCCAGTTGACGGAAGCAGATAAACCGAGGACCTACTTATTGGTGTTGCGTCGGGATCAATTGTTTTGTATGGGGTGGCTTCAACGACGAATTTATAGGCCGTCGTTGGAATCACTGTGGTTGTCTCCGTTTGTATTCCTGAAGAATCAATTGAATTTTTCCCGAAACCAATGCAACCTGCAGAAAGTAAAATAATTGAAATAAAAAGGAGAGGCCCAATGGATTTCATAACCTTTCCTTTAAATTCTCCATCGAAATATTTTTTCATATTTGAAAGAAGAGAAACAATTATCGGCATAGAACTCCAGCTGAAAATTGTTACCAGTTAAGATATCCTGAATCCATGATAACTTGTTGTGTTCAGTCATTTCAGCAGATCGCGGGTTGCTCACCGTGAAAATTGACGGAAGTAAAAAATGATCCAAAATGAAGTCAAGCGGATTATCGTCTCACTTATTTTGATCCTGCTTCTGCTCCCCCCGGTTTTTGCTGCAAACAATGCTGATGATGAGATGCTCCGGAAAGCGAACAACCTGAAACTGGATGTACCGGAAAAAGGTAACTCAGTACTCGGAACCCAGGGCTCAATGTTCGAGATGTGCGACTGGCTGATGGATTGCAGCCGGGCCCTCATAACTTTCTTTAACGATACGATGGATATGCTAGGACTTTCCGACACCCCTTACGTAAAGAACATGAACAAGGCCTTTGATATCGTCATGAAAGACCCGCCATCAGTCAAACGATAAATTTTGTACCGGGGTTCAGCGGCAGGGCATCGCAGCCCAGAACTGGAGCATCCTGCAGTGGGCCGCGATGGTCCCCTCTTGCGTGCGGTATTCATCGACCCATGCCACACAATGTTCGCCCAGACAGGTGATCTCATGCAATTTCCCTGATGGGTTGTCAGGACGGCTCATGAACGGACAGACTTTGTTCTTCCAATCGGTGGTGTGCTGCATATGATATGCAATACCGTCGGCTCTGTAGAATTCCTCAATGAGAACAAGAAACGCCAAAGTGGTAATCAATCTTGAGAGGTTGTAGAGGATCACTTTAATTTTGATCTCCTTGACCTGGAGCCGGAACAATCGAGCCTTGAGGGCTTCACCGAACTTTCTTTTCAGGACGGAGAATACGGTTTCAACCTTGTTTCTCTGATGATAGGTTTCCTCATCGAATGCGTGAGCAAGTCGTCTTCGATAATATCCGGAGATTCGTTTACGTTTCCTGTTTCTGACAGGGATCAGTGAGCAGGAGTTGAGAGTATCCCGGATGAACTCGTGGATATTTTCGGCATCATATCCTTTGTCCATGACGTAGAGGTCGGAATGCCTGAGTCGGTGACATTGTTTGAGGAGTTTTTCGGCGTGAGGGATATCATGGACCGGATGCTGAGAGATCTTCAGGCCGGTGATAATTTGTTGATCAGTGTCGACAGAGATCGATGTTTTTAGGAACCGTTTCCTGGTCTTACCGGTTCTCCATGAATAGTAATGGCTGGCGTATGAGCTGGTGAATCCGGATGAGTCTATGGCGGTACAATTGATCCTCTCTCCCCAGTCATAGAACATCTTCACCAGCCGGTTGAGTAACCGGGTGAATGTTATGGATCGGATTCGCTGACAGAACTTGTGAATCGTTGTGAAATGAGGAACCTGATCGAGATGGATCTTCTCCCGGAGTGAGTCCATGATCTCCGCGAGTTCTGCAGCGTCACGATAATCTTCTGACAAGTACTCTTTCAGGAGAAGAAGAATAAGTAACTGGTGCTGGGTGTAAGTTCTCTTCGAAAACTTCGATGAGAAAAGGGGGATTCGGGAATTCCGGATCAAACCGAAGGATAATTCAACAAACCTGATATACCGGTTTGCTGACACTACTTTGCCTCCTTGTCGTTACTGAACATAACAGAGTAAGGAGGCACTGTACCTTAGATCTTTTGGTCACTGGTTTACGTCTGTAATCGGAGCTTTTCTACAGAGCCATACCGTCTATCAATTATAAAAGCTAACACATTTTCTCCTGGGTTCCTGCGATCTTTTCAGTTCTATCGATAGTTCAGAGGATTTACGATATGATCAAACTCACATTTCTGAGTGGCCCCCTCCTATATTGCAAATGACTAATCGTATGCATAATTCAAGAACATTTATTCTTCAGTAGCATTGATTGCTGTATTATGTCAGAATCCGTTGGAGGACAATTTGATACATCAAAAGTTCATCCTATTGTAAAATACGGGATTGGGCTTCTACTTATTTTTGGTCTCATAGATGCGATATTGTCTGGTTCTTATGCATTTGGTATAATTGCCACTGGCATTGCTTGGTTTTATTCCGCTCCGCAATGTGTGAAATGGGCACAGCTGAGAAACGGAAATCAATCATGGGCGTTCTTTATTGGCGGCTTATTCAATTTGGTTGGAGTTCTGGCATATTGGTTGTATATTAAAAGATTGCACATCCCGATAATTGGGGGATTTGTTGGATTATTGATACTTGTGATTTTTTTGATTGTGATTACATTTGTACAATTACCTCTTGTTTATCCAGCAATGGATTCTTTTTCAAAAAGTACTGGTGCTATGGGGGCGTTTGCTATGTTTATTGTTGTTTTTATTGTAGGATGTATAATCGGATATCGTTACAAATAATTTTTTGAGGGCTTAACCGAAAATCTCAGAATCTAAACAAACAACCCAACCCCTACGGGGGATTGTCACCATCAATACGAGTAATCCAACCATGATGCTCCTCACACAGAACCTGTTTTTCACAACATGAAAAAAGTTACATCAACCAAGATACATTTCACAAAAAAGAGAGCGAGATTTGATCGATCCCGCCATCCTTACTCACATCCGGCACAAATTATGCAGTGGGAGAAGATAAAATCGATTGAGGTTTCCCGGCCCGGGATTTCATGGGCACGCGGCGGGGGTGCCTGGAGAGGGAGCGGGGGCAGGGGGCCGGGTGCGGGCCGCGTTACCCGATTGTGGGATGGCCCGGGTTGTCGCAGGGTGTTGTCGGGGAGTGCATGTGAGGTGGGCGCCGGGGGCACTTTTAAGAAAAGAATTACCTAATTGAAAATACTGGAAAACTGCATGCGGGACTCTGATTATTATTTTACCAGGCGGACGCTTGACTATGCCCAAAGGACGGCAGAGGAGGATCTTCCACGCCCGGTAAAATTCAAGAAAATTAATTGGAGCATAGTCTGCACCAGTCACGATATCTGCAAAGTCCGCGGGCTCCGCGGGCATATAAAACGGCAGAGGATTCGTGACAGTTTATGGAAGAAAGTTCAATACCAGAATCCTGCGATGAAGAAAACATTTTTTGAATATGTTTTTGGGGTTTGGGGAGTTTACAAGGTGAAGAAGTTTCTAGGGATGCAGGGGTGATGGGGAGAATAACGAACCTCATTAGTTTTTTGACGAGGCCATCCTGGTGTTTATGCGTTGAAGACGATTTTTTCAATCATTTTTTTATCACTTATCGATTGAAAATTAGATCATAAATTCGGACCTTTCTATGAATTTCTTCATCATTGTAAAATGCAACTAACCCTTGACAATTCCATGTTAAATTATCTGAAGTAAAAATTTTATTAAGATCCCCACGGACATTTGCAAAAACTGCTTGGATTTTTTCTGTCGAGAGTTGAGAACCATCATTAGTTGCAATAGTCCATCCCCCATTTGCAAATCTTTGATTACCATTGTTATTCAGAAGAGTTTCCACATGACGAGGACCTTTACATAATTCCCTTTCATCGATTATCATTTTGGAAAAAATATGATATTGGGCTTCAATCGTCATCGATTCCCGGGGGCTCGCATTAATTCTATCGAATGGGATTCGAAATCGAATTAATGAAGGATTATTGTATATCCCTAAAACATCACTAGAAATTCCAAATACCATAGATAGGAATCGCAAATCCCGATAATAATATTTTGTAATGCGATGAACGGCCGCCGCCCCGAAGGACGCCCCGCGGCGGATTAACCGGATAGCGATCCACCAGATGACCTTGCTTACGAATGATGCAACGGTCCGGATGATCAGTGGCGGGAAGTAGGCGGGGAATATTCATTGGATTAGGTAAAATCAATCTTAACTTGAATCCCCCTGATATGATTACACTCACATAGGATTCAATGATTATGAAAAATCCATATAAGGTTTACATTCATTTTTTCAGTTAATTCTGGAGATATGACAAAAATTTTATTTTTTTAAGTTTACATTGTGAATGATCAACATTGAAAAAGTGTTTTAAAATTCTAAAATTTTTAGCGCTTGTCGGTTTGTTAGGAATAACATGTTTTCTCACGCTATCAATCATTATCAATATTAGTAGCCAAAATGCTGATTTTTTTTTCCCAACACATGAACCCAATAAAAAAATAATTCATATCACATATCCTAGCATTGAACCAGAAAAATATAAATTTATATTCAAATCAGAAGACACGCCGACATTGAATTTTAATTTCACTTTACAATATGACGGAATTTTGACAGAGAATACAAAAGTAAACATTACATCCGTCGGAGTGGTCCACAAACTAGCGCCAATTTATTGTGTAATGGTTGGTTTTGAGCAGGCGCAACCCGAGAATGGGGAAATGATTATGCCAAACCTGATGTACATGGCACCGTTTTATTCACAATTTGACAATACTACACACATCCCAGCTGAAAAAGTCTTAATTAATGATCCTGCTCCGAATTTCCATGATTTGGATGGAACATATGTAGAAACAATTTACTGGGATGAGCCCGGGGAGTATTCCCCTTACATTACAATAAATTATGTCAATGGCACTACCGAAACAATCCTTTATCCAAAACAGCGGATCCATGTTACAAGTCAAGATATTGTTCTTCAACAGGGGTATGCACGAACAAATACGTGGATTTCTCTTGCATTATTCATTTTTACAATTGTTACGATTTTACCAATAATTACTAGTTTTTTACCAAAGTCTTTTATAAAAAAACATTTCGCTGATGATGAGGAAACCTATAAAAGGAGAATCCGAAAAAAGATGTTACATACTACAACCTCAATGCAATCTCGAAAAAGAAAATTTTGTCATAGGCGCACGAAAAATCGATGAAATACTGATTATAATTTATACACTACCAACTGGGATTTCTTAAGAATCACCCCTAATCACAAATTCATACGTTTTCAATTTGATAGTATAATGTGGAGCATTGGAAAATTGGGATGTATCAAGAATAATTAATACAATTTCCCTTTTTCCAGAAGAACGGTTTATCCGGATCTCTCTCAAAATTTCCAAAAACGCTCTCATAGAGTGCGGGGTTTTTTGCTTCACATAATGGAATAATGAATAGTCCTCTGTCCTCTTTCATATCCAACATGATAATGACGAATATCGGATTTTTTCTATCCCGCTCGAAGTTTCGGTATTCTAAAGAGCCTTAATTTACTTAATTTTTATAGATTGTAATAATAATGCTGTGAGTAGATAGTGTATGAGTGAAATCAAGAAAATTGGCGGCACCCAATCATTAATCAAAATGGTCAATTTTTCGGTGACAAAAGGTGAAAGTATCAGATTTCAAATTCCAAAATTTGAACTAGGCACTCATGAAAAAATTCGACTAACGATTTCAAAGATTAACGCAGATGATACTATCTGGGCATGTGGCGGCTCCGCAGATTTTAATCCCGATGGCGAAGTTACCTTTTCCACAAATCCGTTAGAGACTGGGTTTTATCGTATTGATAAGATCCAAGTGTTCAATGAGATTCAGAATTCCGAAAATGATCAACTTAATTCGATCATACCGAATCCAATAGCACTATTTGAAATACGAAATCCTGATGAAAAAGAGCATTCACAAACAGAATTACAAACGAAATTTATAGACATTGAAAAAAAACGGAAAGATGAATTCTTAAGTGGTTTCGGAGATTCACATTCTTCACCGGGAATACATGAATATCGGGGTTTTGTTTTCATTAAAAATTGTCTTATCACACAAAAGATAAGGATTGGCAATTATGAAATTTTTGGAATAGGTGAATTACCCTTCACTGATGAACAATCGATTGTTGATATCTTTATTAACAATTTTTATTTTCCTCCGTTTAAATTGAATTGGAATCCCATGCCGGGAGAACCGGTAATTGTCGTACATTTTCCACGAATATTCGCTCGTTCGTCTGAAGAAGCGTCTGAATTGATTCGTCATGAGTCAAATATATTATCGAATTTACTATCTCTTCAGCGTCAGAGTTATGGTACAATTATTTGTATTTTGATGCATGATATCGAAAATGAGAGAGTGGACGCAAAGTTGCATGCGCCTAATTATCGTGGAAATTTAGTTGGTGGGTTAATATCTGGAGAATATCCCCCTGAAATTAGAAAGAGGTTAAAAAAAGTTAGAGACAATCCCCGGTTACAACTTTATTTATCTTTATATACGGATACTTTGCGAGCAGAGGATAATAATTTCAAATATTTCCGTTTTTGGAATCTGTTAGAGACTATCGCAAGGTCTAAAAATTATATTGGTCGGTCGTTATATGATATCCAGGGGAATCCAATACTGAATAAAAAAGGTAAACCGAGAATAGTCCCAGACCATGCGGTTGAACTTGTCACCGAGTTGTTGAAAGACGTCTACAAATCCCAAGGTATGAAAGATTCTTTTATCGATGCGGTAATCCGACGCGATGAGCTCAATATTTGGTATCGTCATAGGAATTGTATTGTACATTATGGCGGATGTTTCCCTGATAATCCAAACAATTGCAAGCGTGATGACCCCGTGTCGATAAAATGTAAACAAGCTCAGGATTTGTATAAAAAGCAAGGAGGGGCTTTTGATTCAATTCTTCAAAATTTAAAAACCACGGTCGAGCTAATAATTAAAACAGAGTTAGATTAGAATTTCCAGTTATTTAAAAAAAAATCAAAAATTAGTTTTTGCTACTCCATGCTACACACTAGCACACATGCTTATATACAACCGCATCATACGATAGAACATGCAAGCGGAGTGCCACAGCATTCGTGAGGGTTTTTTCGCCCGTGAATGTCTTTATCTCAAGTAGCACGACGACCCGCTGCATAACGGAAAACGTTTCTTTGAACCTGCGCGAAGACGGTACCGTCCGGTCCGCCGCATCCGCATTCTTTAGCTTTTATTTCGCGTACTTCGCGTTTTATTACCAGTATTATTTCTGGTATTGATCACGCCCTCTGGTTTGCACAGAATGTTGTGTGAATGCAGGGGGAGGAGTTGTTGTTGTTACTATGAGAGGAAAGGAAATCCGCCTGGAAAGGATCATGAACCGCAATACGAAGAAGACCATCATCGTGCCCATGGACCACGGCGTCACGAACGGCCCGATCGCAGGGCTCATCGACATGGGCCAGACCGTCAACCTGGTGGCAGACGGCGGCGCCAACGCGGTGATAGGCCACGTGGGCCTTGCGCTCCACGGCCACCGGCAGGGCGGGCGTGACGTGGGGCTCATCCTCCACCTGTCCGCCAGCACCATGCTCGCCCCCGACCCCAACAGCAAGGTGCTCGTCAACACGGTGCAGAACGCGCTGAAGATGGGCGCCGACGCCGTCTCGATGCATGTCAACATCGGGGCCGAGGAGGAGGCGCGGATGCTCTCCGACCTGGGCGCGGTCTCGGTCGAGTGCATGGAATGGGGGATGCCGCTCCTCGCGATGATGTACCCGCGGGGCAAGGAGATCCGCAAGGACAACGACCTCGAACAGGTTAAGCTTGCGGCCCGCGTTGCCGCGGAGCTCGGGGCCGACATCGTCAAGACGGTGTATACCGGGGACCCGGAGAGCTTCCGCGAGGTCACCCGGGGCTGTCCGGTACCGGTCGTGGTGGCCGGAGGAAGTAAGACCGATGACCGCACAACACTGGAATTAATTGAAGGTGCAATGGCGGGCGGGGCTGCCGGGATCTCGATCGGCAGGAACGCCTTCCAGCACCGGACGCCCGACAAGTTCGTCCGGGCCGCGGCCTGTATCGTGCATGCGAACAAGAGCGTTGACGAGGCGCTGAAAATCCTCGGAGCATAACGGTGAAACCATGATAGGAAAGGAGATCAGGATCGAACGGATAATGGACAGGAACACGGGCAGGTCGGTCATCGTCCCGATGGACCACGGCTTCTCGATGGGGCAGATCGACGGCCTGCTTGACATGACAAAAGTCATCAGCGACGTGAGCGACGGCGGCGCCAACGCCATCGTCCTCCACAAGGGGCTCGTCAAGCGCGGGCACCGCCGGCATGGCCGGGACATCGGGCTCATCATCCACCTCTCGGGCTCAACCACGCTCAACCCGGACCCCAACGACAAGGTCCAGGTCTGCACGGTCGAGGAGGCGATCGCGCTCGGGGCCGACGCGGTCTCCATCCACGTCAACCTCGGGGCTCCCAACGAGAGCAAGATGCTCGAGATCGGTGCGCAGGTTGCCCGGGACTGCACGAAGTGGGGCATGCCGCTCCTCACCATGATCTACCCGCGGGGCAAGGGCATCGACCCGTTCTCGCCGCAGGCGATCGGCCACTGCGTCCGCGTAGCCGAGGAGCTCGGCGCGGACCTCATCAAGACCAACTACCCCGGCGACCCCGAGTCGTTCCGGAAGATCGTCAAGGCATGTTCCGTCCCCGTCTTCATCGCGGGCGGCGAGAAGACCGGCGACCTTGAATCGCTCAAGATCATCCGCGACTCGGTCAGCGTGGGTGGCGCCGGCGTCTGCGTGGGCAGGAACGCGTTCCAGCGGGCCGACACCAAATCATTCGTCAACGCGCTCTGCCGGGTCGTGCACCACAACGTTGACCCGGCCAAAGCCCTGGAGCCGCACAAATAGGGAACACTGAAGAGCGTAATGTTCTGGAGAACCTCTGATGAATCTCTGGTATATTACGATCAATGATGGGGGTTGATACCCCCATACCCCCGGCTGCGATTGACGGCCGCCGCCCCGAAGGACGCCCCGCGGCGGCTTCTGGTGGCGGGTTCCCAAAAAGGAAATTGCCCCGCCGTGCCTCGGAGAGGCCCTGAGGCGGGGAGCCCTCATAAATTCCCCCAATCAAAAAGGAAACAATGAATGAGCGGTGGAGGACAGATACAGGAGACCAGAATAATCATGATAACCGGAAGAACGGAGAATACAGGAGGACAGGTAAAATGAAACAGTTCTGGGTCGACATCCGGCCATGGAACAAGGAGATCGCGACAACCGCGATCGAGAGCGGTGCCGATGCACTGGTGGTTGAGAAGGCGGAGGATGTCAAAAAGCTCGGCCGGATCACGACCATTGCGCCGGACGGTGATCTCGTCATCGGGAAGGACATCGCGGAGTGCACGATCACCGACAAGGCAGGCGAGAACGAGGCGGCAGCAAAAGGAAAGCACCAGCGCGTCATCGTCAGCACCACCGACTGGACGGTCATCCCGCTCGAGAACCTGGTGGCCCAGTCCGATAAGATAATTGCCCGGGTCAAAAACACCGAAGAGGCGGCGATGGCGCTCCACGTGCTGGAGAAGGGCACGCACGGCATCCTCCTCAAAACAACCGACCCGGCGGTTGTGCGGGACGTCGCGAAGCTGATGAAAGGCGCCACCGGCTCCGTGAACCTTGTCCCGTTCACGGTCACGAAGATCCATCCGGTCGGCATGGGCGACCGGGTCTGCGTGGACACCTGCTCGATGCTCGTGGACGGCGAGGGGATGCTGATGGGCAACACCTCGTCGGCCATGCTCATGGTCCATGCCGAGACGCTCGAGAACCCGTACGTTGCCCCGCGCCCGTTCCGCGTAAACGCCGGCGCCGTCCATGCCTACATCCTCCTGCCGGGCGGGAAGACCGCGTACCTCGCGGACCTTGCCATCGGCGGGCAGGTGATGGTGGCGGACGCAAAAGGCAAAGCCCACAACGCCATCATCGGCCGGACCAAGATCGAGCGCCGGCCGCTCCTCCTCGTGGAAGCCGAGGCGGATGGCGCGAAGGTGAGCCTCATCCTCCAGAACGCGGAGACGATCCGGCTCGTGGGCACGGACGGGAAGGCGATCTCGGTCGTCCACCTGAAAGCCGGCGACCGGATCCTCGGTACCGTGCTCGAGGGCGGCCGGCATTTCGGGATGGCAGTCAAAGAGACCATCCGCGAGAAGTGATCATGAAGGCAGGAATCATCGGCGGGACGGGAAAGATGGGCCGGCTCTTTGTGCCGGTCTTTGAGCGGGCGGGGTACGAGGTCCTCGCTGCCGGCCGCACAACGCCCGTCTCCGCCCGCGAACTTGCGGGGGAGTGCGACATCGTCATCGTCTCGGTCCCCATCCGCGACACCGAGACGGTCATCGGGGAGATCGCGCCGGTCATGGACCGTCACCAGCTCCTCTGCGACTTCACCTCGCTCAAGACAACCCCGGTCGAGGCCATGCTCAGGAGCAAAGCGCAGGTCATCGGCCTCCACCCGATGTTCGGGCCGACCGTGCGGTCGATCCGGGGCCAGACCATCATCGCCTGCCCGGCCCGGGCGGACAACGCCCGCCTCAACAGCCTGCTGGCGATCTTCCGGAACGAGGGCGCGATCTGTACGGTCACGACACCGGAAGAGCACGACCGGATGATGGCCGTTGTCCAGGGGCTCACGCACTACATGACGCTCTGCATGGCAGATACGATCCGCCGGCTCGGCCTGGACATCAGCAAGACGAAGGCGTTCACGAGCCCCGTGTACCAGATCGAGCTGGGGCTGATGGGCCGGCTCCTCAGCCAGGACCCCGCGCTCTATGCCGACATCCTGGAGAAGAACCCGTTCGTGCCGGAGGTGCTCGCGTCCTGCCAGGCCTCGGCAGCGGACCTTGCCGCGATCGTGGAGCGCCGCGACCCCCAAAAATTCCGGGAGTTCTTCGAAGCGGACAGCCGCCACCTTGGCGCGTACTGCGAGGAGGGGCAGAGGATGACGGATGCCCTGATCGAATCCCTGGTGAACCGATGAAAAAACCAACCATCACGCTGGGACCCGAGGGCACGTTCTCGCACGAGCTCGCCATAAAGCTCGGGTGCGAACCGCTCGTCCTCAAGCCCACCATCTACAGCATCATGGACGCGGTGGCACAGGGCGTTGGGGACGGGATCGTCCCCATGGAGAACTCGGAGGCGGGCGGCGTTGGCGAGACGCTCGACGGCCTTCTCCGCTTCCCGCTCCACATCACCGCCGAGATGTACATGCCCATCCACCACAACCTCGCCTCGCTCGTCCCGCTCCACGAGATCCGGGTCATCTTCGCCCACCCGCAGACACACGAGCAGTGCAGCACAAAGATCGAGGAGTGGAAGGTCCCGGTCATCCACACGAGCAGCAATGCCGCAAGCGCCCAGGAAGCGCGAAGGGTCCCGAACGCCGGCGCAATCCTCTCCGCCGGGGCGGCAGCCATGTACAAGCTGCCGGTCATTGTCCCCGCAACCGAGAACAACAAGGCGAACACGACCCGCTTTGTCCGGATATCGAAAATACCGGCAAAAGAGCCGCACCCGGAGAAGTGCAGCGTCCTCATCGACCCGCACGAGGACCGGCCCGGTCTCCTCCACGACCTGCTCGCCGCATTTGCGAAGCGGAAGATCAACCTCTGCCGGATCGAGTCACGCCCCTCCAAGCGCGGGATCGGGGAGTACGTCTTCTTCCTCGACTTCGGCTGGACACCGGAGACCGCGGAGGTCATCCGGGAGCTGAAGGAGATCACCACGGTCAAGGAGCTCGGGTGTTACCGGAAGGTTGAGGTGGACGCATGAGCATCACGATAGAAAAGATCCGGGATGTTGACCTCACCTTCACCGCCCCGCCGTCCAAGAGTTACACCCACCGGGCGCTCATCGCGGCAGCGCTTGGCGAAGGCAGGAGCGTTATTATGAACCCGCTCGATGCCGAGGACACACGGCTCACGGCGGGAGCGCTCCGGGCGCTCGGCGTCCGGGTCACGAAGCGGAAGGACCGGTACTTTGTCACCGGCTGCGATGGCGGGATTCCCACGGATGGCGAGACCACGCTCGAGCTCGAGAACTCGGGCACGAGCCTGCGGCTCCTTGCCTCGCTCGCGCTCCTCTGCCGCCACCCGGTCGTCCTGACCGGCTCAGCCCGCATGCTCGAGCGCCCCATCGGGCCGCTTGCAAAGGCACTCCCCCTGATCGGCGGCACGGTCGACTACCTCAACAACCCCGGCTACCCCCCGCTGCGGGTCGGCGGGAGACTGACCGGGGGCAACGTGGTCATTGACGGCTCCATCAGCAGCCAGTTCATCTCCTCGGTCCTGATAGCAGCCCCGTACGCAAAGAAGGAGGTCGAGGTCCACATCCCCGGCCTCGTGGCGTCGGCCTCGTACCTGGACATCACCGTCCACGTCATGCAGGCATTCGGCGCAAAGGTCAAGCGGGACGGCTGCAGCGTTTTTCGCGTCAGCAACCGGCACCACTACCGGGCGCGGGAGTACGCGGTCGAGGGCGACTACTCGTCCGCCTCGTACTTCTTTGCCATGGCAGCGATCTGCGGCGGGAGGGTCACGGTGAATAACCTCAACCCGCTCTCCGTGCAGGGCGACCGGCGGTTCCTGGACGCGCTCGCAAAGATGGGGTGCATGGTCACGTACGGGAAGGACTCCGTCACCGTTGAACGGGACGGGAAGCTCGAGGGCATCACCTTCGACATGTCCTCCTCGCCCGACACCGTCCAGACGCTTGCCGTTGTCGCGGCGGTGGCAACGGGCAAAACAACCATTAAGGGGATCGGCCACCTGAAGTACAAGGAGAGCGACCGGATCAACGGCACGGCAGAACGGCTCCGGGCGCTGGGCGCGGAGGTTGTGGTCGGCGAATCCTCCATGACCATCCGGCCCGGGCCGTTCCGTGGCGGGACGATCGACCCGGCAAACGATCACCGGACCGCGATGAGCTTTGCCGTGCTCGGACTCGGCACCGGGGGGATAACCATCACCAACCCCGCGTGCGTGAAAAAATCCTTCCCGGGCTTCTGGGACACGCTCCGAAAGAACGGGGTCATACCATGAAACGGATCATCTTCTGCGGGTACCGCGGCACGGGCAAGACCGATATCGGCAGGATCGTTGCCGACCGGACCGGCCTTGCCTTCATCGACACGGACAGCCTCATCGAGGAGAAGACCGGCCGGTCCATCCCGGACATCTTCCACGAGGACGGGGAGGAACGGTTCCGGACCGTGGAACGCGCGGTGATCGCCTCGCTCCCGAAGACCGATGCGGTCATCAGCACCGGGGGCGGCGTGGTCGTTGACCCCGGGAACATGGAGAACCTGAGAAGGGACAGCGTGGTCTTCGTGCTCCACGCTGACATCGATACCATCGAAGAACGCCTCAAACGAAAACCCCGGCCTCCCCTCACCGGCCTCCCGCTCCGGGAAGAGATCGCCGAGATGCTGGAACGGCGCCGGCAGCACTACCAGGCGGCCGCGGACTTCTGCATCGACACCACGGAGACGACACCGGAAGTCGCCGCTGCCTCTGTCCTGCGGGTCCTGCAGTATGGCGTTTTCGACCGCAAGTACCAGAAGCCCTGCATGGACTTCTTCCGGTCCGGCCGGCTCCCCCCGCGCTGCATCGAGCGGCTCGACCGGCTCCTTGACGAACACCCGGATGACCCCCTGACCCGGCTCATGGGCGTTGCCGGCTATCCCTGCGCCCACAGCAAGGGGCCGCACCTGTACAATGCCCTCTTTAAAAAGTACGGGCTCGACTACTTCTACACCTGGTTCGAGGACCCCGAGCTTGACGAGATCATGCGGGTTGCACGGCACCTGGATGCCAAGGGGCTCTCGGTCACCATCCCCTTCAAACAGGATGTGATCGCGTACATTGACGAGGTAGACGAGCACGCAGCGCAGCAGATCGGGGCGGTCAACACGGTCGTCTTCTCCTGCGGCACCGCCCGGGGCTACAACACGGACTGGATCGGTGTCAGGAAACCCCTCGTGAACCAGAAGGGCTCGCGGGCAGTCCTGCTCGGGGCCGGTGGTGCTGCGGCAGGGGCCGCGTTCGCGCTCACCGACCTTGACATGGACGTCACGATCCTGAACCGGTCGCCCGACAAAGCACGGGCGCTTGCCGAACGGTTTGGCTGCAGATGGGGAGATCCGGCTGACTTCGACCGGATAAAGCCCGATGTGGTAGTGAACTCGACGCCGCTCGGCATGAAGCCGGACGACCGGCTGCCCGTGAACCCGGAGCTGCTGGACAGCAGCATGACCGTCTTCGACCTGGTCTACACCCCGCCGATAACCCCGCTCATCGAGGCAGCGCAGAAGAAGGGCTGCACGACCATCACGGGGACCGAGATGTTTATCGGGCAGGCAAAAGAACAGTTCTACTTGTTCTTCGGCATCGATGTGCCGGCCGACACGATACGGGAGCTCATTCCATGAACACCTTCGGGAGAAACTTCAGGGTCACGACCTTTGGCGAGAGCCATGGCAAAGCGCTCGGCTGCATCATCGACGGGTGCCCGCAGGGGATCGAACTTGCGGAACCGGACATCCAGGCACTGCTCGACCGCCGGCGGCCGGGCAATTCCCCCCTCTCATCGCCGCGGGCCGAGGCCGACCGGGTCGAGATCCTCTCCGGTGTCTTTGAAGGAAAGACGACCGGGACTCCCATCGCGATGATCGTGCGCAACGAGGACAAGAAATCCGGCGACTACGAAGCGCTCAGGGCCGTCTTCCGGCCGGGCCATGCGGACTTCACGTACCAGCAGAAGTTCGGGATCCGCGACTACCGGGGCGGCGGCAGGAGCTCGGGGCGCGAGACCATCGGGCGCGTTGCCGCCGGGGCACTGGCTAAGAAGATCCTTGCCGCACAGGGCATCGCCATCGAGGGGCGTGTCCTTTCCGTCCATGAGAAGACAAAACCCGCTGAGATCGAGCAGGAGATCCTTGCCGCAAAAGCCGCAGGAGACTCGGTCGGCGGCATTGTCGAAATTGTTGCCCGGGGCTGCCCCCCGGGCCTTGGCGACCCGGTCTTTGGCAAACTCGATGCCGCGATTGCGGGTGCGATGATGGGCATCGGGGCGGTGAAGGGTGTTGAAATTGGCGACGGGTTTGCTGCAGCAGCACACTTCGGCAGCGAGAACAACGATGCCATGAACGAGGATGGATTCACGACAAACCATGCCGGGGGGATCCTCGGCGGCATCTCCTCCGGGCAGGATATCGTTGTCCGCATCGCGGTCAAGCCGACGCCGTCGATTGAGAAGACCCAGAAGACGCTGGACACCAGCGGCAAGTGCGTGGACATCTCGGTGAAGGGCCGGCACGACCCCTGCATTGCGCCAAGGATCGTGCCGGTCGCTGAGGCTATGCTCGCGCTGGTGCTCATCGACGCGTGGCTGGAACAGGAGAAGTACCGGAACCGGTGAGGGTCCGGTGCGTTTTCCTCTTTATGTCCGAAGAAAATCCCGCTGCCTGCACCTGAGCCGGAACTCTTTTAGCATGGGATGAAGAGTAACCAGTACGGACCGGCCAGGGCGCCCTGATACAGGTCGCCCCGCGTTCCCGGAACCGCGGGCGTGAACGGATGAGCAGTGTTGAGAAAGTACAGGACGAATACCCGCCCGACTTCTGCACCCTCCTTGAGGTAACCTACGGCAAGGGTTTCCTGTCGGAAGGGGGAGCGGAAGCGGTCGACGGCATGTTCCGGGGCATGGCACTTGCGAAGAAAACAATCCTCGAGATCGGGTCGGGTCTCGGCGGGGCAGCCCACCATCTCGTGAAGAACCACAACGCCACCGTGACCGGCCTTGAGATCAACCAGCCGATGGTCGACGAGGCCAACCGTCGCGTCCCCGCAGATCTCCGGACGCGGCTCGGATTCGTATACTACAACGACGTCGGCAGGCTCCCGTTCGGTGACCGGTCATTCGACATCGCATTTGCCAAGGGCGTCCTGCTCCACCTGGATGTTGCCGAGAAACGCACGCTCTTTGCCGAACTTTTCCGGGTTCTCCGCCCGGGTGGGATCGTTGTCATCAACGACTGGCTGAGCCCCGTGCACGGCCGGTGGGAGGCGACGATGCAGGAGATAATTAACGAGGACAATCTCTCCATCGTTGCCAACACCGAGGATGATTACCGGGAGGTTATCAGAATGACCGGGTTTGTCCTCGACCATATCGATAACGAGGACCGGGACTATTACCGGTACAACAAGAACCTGGACGACCACCTGCGAAAACCGGCAGTACAGAAACAGCTCCAGCCGCTTTTTACGCGGGAGAAGATCGAGACTGAGGCACGCCTGTATGGGCTGATAGCCGAATCCATTGCCGATGGTCAGATGCAGGTACGGCGGATCGTCTGCCACCGGCCGGGGTGACCGGCCAGATGAGGCCGACTCCGGCCCGCATACCTGCCCGGCCGGATGGCAGCGGGCCCGGAGAAGAGGGGAGAACGCGCGTTCCCTCAGATGAACCTCCGCCGGAGATCGCCCACCCCCCTCAAAGAAACCATCATCTGACAGCATCTCCCATACCTGAGTAAATGTCCGATCTCCTCCTCCTCGCCATCGCGCCGGCGGTCTTCATCCTCCTCTTCATCTACTCGAAGGACCGGTACGAGCCCGAGCCGCTCCACCTGGTCATCGGGATCTTCTTCCTCGGGTGCCTCTCGGTCATCCCCGCCGCCCTCCTTGAGGCGCCGTTCCCGGACGGCACCTTCACCTCATCGGTCGTTGCCCCGGTCGTTGAGGAGAGCTGCAAGTTCCTGGTGGTCTACCTCTTCATCTGGCGCCGCCGCGAGTTCTCGGAGCCGGTCGATGGTTTCATCTATGCTGCAGCCGCAAGTCTCGGGTTTGCCGCTGTTGAGAACATCTTTTATGTCCTTGATGGCGGCCTGGGGGTCGGCATCCTCCGGGCATTCCTCTCGGTCCCCGGTCACGTCATCTTCTCGTGCGTCTGGGGCGCAGCGCTCGGGATAGCAAAGTTCCGGCCGGCAAAACAACAGCCCGGGATCATCCTCGGGGGACTGCTCGGCGCCATGCTCCTGCACGGCATCTTCAACTTCAGCATCGATGCCCTGGACATTGCCGGTGTCCTCATCATCCTCATCCTCGTCCCCGCCGGGGCATGGTGGACCTGCCGGCGGATCGAATGCGCCCATGCGGACCCGGATGCCGCATGCAACCGGGTGCCGGCGAATGTAGCGGGTATGCAATCTGGTATCCCGGCCGGCGGAGAACATGAGTTGTCCGCGGGGCAGAACTTCTGCACCGGCTGCGGCGCACCGCTCCGGCCCGGTACCCGGTTCTGCGAGAACTGTGGCAGGCTGAGATAGGCGGGGGATGGCATGGGTACGGAATCCGAAAAGATCAACGGACAAGTACCTGCCCGTCTGCGAGAGTGGTTGAATTAGTTAACTGAAATGGGAGCGAGTGCCCCCCTACCCCCTCGAAGAACCTTTCAGGTTCTTCTCGTGTTTCATCTCTGATGAGATTCAACACTCCCCACCGACTGCCGCCACAGGCAGGCAGTCGTTCGGGCGGGGGAGAATTGTTGTCAGAAAAAAATAAACAGGTACCTGATCGAGAATTTCTCATCCTTGAGGCCGCCGCGGGGCGGATCGAAGAATCTCCGATGAGATTCTTCTCAAGACTGCCCTGACCCAAAAGTCACGGCAGTCTCCCTTCGGGGTCCGAGTGGTTCATCAGAACCATGAGGATGAGAAGAACCGTCAGGTTCTTCGATTGGCGGCAGTGCTCGTTATGGGGGTATGGGGGCATCAGCCCCCATAATTTCGAAAGAGTTTAACGAAAACCGGAAAAATGAATTCTTTCTAAAATTTTTATCCCCGCATTCGTACCATCACCCGCAGGAATTTTTCTGATTATACGACAAGAGACAGATCCAATCCCATCTGCACACTGCTGGTCGTCGCAGGGGTACAGAAAATTGCGAGGGGCATCACTGCTCCTCAATCGTGTGAGTAAAAGTGAATGAACCCGGCACTCACACGCCCAGGATCTTCCGGAGCTGCACGAACTCCTCAACCGAGTACTGCCCCGCGGCTGTCGGCGCACCGGCCGAGCAGTACACGAACTCCGAGCCGAAGAGGGGCAGGATTGCCCGGGCGTGCCGGAATGCATCGCCCATGACACCGGTGCAGATCGGCTTGTGGGCCGCCTGCGTGAACGAGAGGAGCTCGATGACATCGGAATCATTGCCCGGTGTTACCACGATCTTCGGGATATCGCCATAGGCCCGCAGCTCGCGCTCCATTACAAAGAGGATGTAGAGCGGGATCATCTGGCCCGTATGATGGGATGCGATGATCGTCTTTTTCGCGGCCCGTACCTCCGGCGCATGGCAGGCGAACGGCT
This sequence comes from uncultured Methanoregula sp., assembly GCA_964448885.1. Classification (GTDB taxonomy): domain Archaea; phylum Halobacteriota; class Methanomicrobia; order Methanomicrobiales; family Methanospirillaceae; genus Methanoregula. Next base: position 27,423 of record CAYVAQ010000001.1, read on the forward strand.
GTTCGATGTCAATGTAGTCGGCGTACGGGATGAGGGGCCGGACGTTCTCAATCCATGCACCGGCATCGCCGAAGAACTGCCCGCCCTCCTGTGCCGAGCGCAGGGTGATGATGACCGGAAGACCGCATGCAGCCCGTGCCTCCTTCACCACCGCTTCAGGGTCCCCGTCGTACAGGTCAACGCGGAGCTCGACCAGGTCGGCTCCCATCTCCTTTGCCTTCCCGGCCTGCGCGGGGTCCGTCAGTGCGGCAACGATCTTCATGTGTAAGAGTATCCGGGCGGGAAGGCGATAAAATGGTAGTGCAGGCGGACTTGCCGGTTCCGGCCGCGGGGGACCGGACCCTTTTTGAGTACCGTTGACAACAAAGATGTACGCATGATCCGGCGCTACGTGATACTTGGCATCGGTCTCCTCGTCCTCATGGCCGTGACATACCCGGATGCCGGGGAGGAGACGGCACTTGTCCTGTACACGACCGGGCTCATCTCCCTCTTCTTTGGCCTCCTGAACAGCCGGCCGCAGCCCCCGGCACCCGATCCATTTATCCGGCCAAAGAACCGAGCCTCTCCCGAACCCGTGGCCCGGGACGTTTCATCCGGGCTGAATCTGATTATTGTTATCATTGTTGTCGTCTTCCTCTTCACCGGCATGATCATCGGCGGAATCGTTTTTTTCCTTGCCATGGAGGAAGCCGAAACCGGGCCATGGACGGATGAGGCTGTTCAGTGGCAGGACGACATGCCAGACGAGATCCTGTTCACCAACCAGGAGACCGGCAACGCGTATCTCGTCAACCGTTTTGGTGACCGGGTCGATATCTCGGATACCCAGTATATCCTCTTCTCAGGTGACGGCTTCCAGCGACGAATCGGCCGGGTCTGGATCAACATCACGCCAGTTGCCGGGTTCCACATCACGGAGATGCAGTACGTCAACAACGGCATCCAGGTGACCGGCTGGCTGTCCGAGGGTGAAGAACTGCAGTACCACTATGATGCCGGCCTGACTGACTGGACAACTTACGAACCCGACCCGGTCACCGGCACCGGCCTGCGTCCCGTCACCAATGCGGCGGCCGGGAGCACCATCGATGTTGTCGGGACCGGCGACGGGGGTGCACAGGTCATGGTCAACAATTCCCTCATCACCACCTTCAGGCCGCCGGACGTCATCGATTCCTCAGGCAAACGTCAGGTCTTTTCCGCCTCGTTTGATCCGGAGAACCGGATCCTGACGTACTCGCCGGAAACGGACGATATGGCCTATCCGCTTACCTGCACCCTGTACTTCTGAAAAGAGAGGAACGGACCCGCACAAGTCGGTTTTTTCATCGGTCAGCAGAAAAAATTCCGCCCGTATGGGATGATAATACAGGTTTTTATGGTCTTATCGCCCACATAATCATACCGTCTATGCAGAGCGCATCTCTCATCATCAGTTTCCTCACCCGCCTCACCGGTGCCTTGTCCAAGGGTATCATGCTCACCCTCATCATACCGCTTGCCATCGCGCTCCTCTTCAACATCCCCGCCATCGAGACGCTCGGCCTCATCGGCACGACCATGGTCATCGAGTACGGCGCAGCACCGGTCGGGATCGCGCTCGGCCTCCCGGCAATCTTCGTCTGCTTCGTTCTCTCCTGCGTGGCCCTCGGGGTCATCATCGCCCTCTTCGACATCTTCGACTCCATCGGCGACCACTCGGACCGGGTCCGCAATTTCCTTGAACGCTCCCGCAAGCGTGCTGCAGACTCCGTCCTTTTGGCAAAGTACGGCATCTACGGGCTCATCGTCGTTGTCCTGACCCTCGGCTTCTATGTCTGCCCGGCGATTGCATGGGTCTGCGGCTGGGACCGGAAGCGCTCCATCGCGTTCACGATGGCCGGTTACGTCCTCGTCAGCATCCTCATGATCATCATCACCGGTGACATCCTCCGGTTCATCTTCCCGAATCCCTGATGGTATGAGCGACCCTGCCCCCCGTCAGCTGCCGGCCCGGCTCCCCGAACTCCTTGCACCGGCCGGTTCACCCGAGGCCTTCCGGTCCGCCATCGCTGCCGGGGCCGATGCCGTTTACCTGGGCGGGAAGCGGTTTGGCGCCCGCAAATCGTCAGTGAACTTCACCGATACCCAGATCGAGGAGGCGGTCCGGACCGCACACCGGCACGGGGTCCGCGTCTATGTCACGGTCAACACCCTCATCCATGACCGCGAGCTGAAGAGCGCCTCGGAATACCTGGTCTGGCTCTGGTCCATCGGTGTTGATGCAGTCCTTGTCCAGGACACCGGGCTTGCGGCAGTTGCCCGCGAGATCGTGCCGGACCTCGTGCTCCACGCCTCGACCCAGCTCACCATCCACAACGCGGCCGGCGTCCGGTGGGCAGCTGCGCACGGCTTTCGCCGGGTGGTCCTTGCCCGCGAACTGAGCCTTGAAGAGGTCGGTGCGATTGCAGAAGCAACGGACGATACCGGGACCGGCCTCGAGGTCTTTGTCCACGGGGCGCTCTGTTACAGCTACTCCGGCCAGTGCCTGCTCTCCTCGGTCATTGGCGGCCGGAGCGGCAACCGGGGTATGTGCGCCCAGCCCTGCCGGAAGGCGTGGGACCTGGTCACCGGACCGGCTGACGAGTACGGCAGGCCGCTCACCCTGCGTCCCGTCCCGCTCGACGGGCGATACCTCCTCTCTCCCAAAGACCTCTGCATGTACCGCAGCCTCCCCCGGCTCGTGCAGTCGCCGGCAGTATCCCTCAAGATAGAGGGCCGGATGAAATCGCCCGAGTATGTCGCCACCGTAGTCTCCATTTATCGGCGGGCGCTCGATACAATTGCAGCGGGCCGGTGGGAGCCCGCGGACGATGACGAGTGCGACCTCCTCCTCGCCTTCAACCGCGGCTTCACCGGGGGATACCTCTCCCGGGAACGCCACCGGCGCCTGATGGGGAGGGATGCGCCGGACAACCGCGGGCTCCTCATCGGCACGGTTGCGGGCTACAACCGGGAGACCTTCCATGCCCTGGTCCGGCCGTCCTGCAGTTCCGTTCCCCGCCCGGGCGACGGGCTCCTCATCACCGGCCCGCAACCGGGGGCCGAGACCGGCTTCGCCCTCAACCATGAGCCCCGGAAGCAGCGGGACGGGTACCTGATCCGGGTCCCCCGGCCGGTCAGGGCGGGGGCGGCAGTCTTCATCACCGCATCACGCAGCCTCGATGCCCGGGCCCGGCAGATCGTCTCAAAACCCCCGCCCGAACTGTTGCGCCCGGTCCCCCTCGACCTTGTTGCCGAGATCATGCCCGGCGGACGGCTCGTCCTCTCCGGTTCGATCGTGCGGCCCGACGGGAAGGTTCTCCCAATCACCTGCCGCCCGGAGATTGTCCTTGAGCCGGCCGGCTCCCGCCCGCTCCGCCGGGAGACGTTCGAGGCACAGCTCAGCAAGAGCGGCGGCACGCCGTTCGTCGTCCGATCGCTCGCGCTCACCGGCCTGGGCGGACAGTTTGCCCCGCTCGCGCAGATCAACCAGCTCCGCCGGGAGTTCCTGGCAGCGGCTGAAGAGCAGCTCGTTGCATCGTACCGGCCGCCGGTTGCTGAGGTCCGGCACGCCCAGCACCGGTGGCAGGAGCGGATGGGTTCCGAAAGCCCTGACCGCTCCGGCAGCGGGGATGCTGGTGGAAGGCTCCACTTCGCGGTTGTCACGGACACGCCGGATGGTGTGAAGGAGGCGTGCCGTGGAGGGGCTGACACGATCCTCTTCGAGCCGGATCTCTCCCGGCGGCCGGCCGGCTGCGGCAAACCTGCAGCCCCCGACATCCCGCATGACCAGGTCCGGGATGCCGCCATTCACGGCCGGGAGAGCGGAACGCCGGTCTACTGGAAACTCCCCCGGATCATCAGCGATGCCTGTCTTGACGACGTCGCACGGGAGCTCCCGGCGCTCACCGCGGCAGGCCTTGCCGGTGTCGCCGTTGACCAGTACGGTGCTGCGGAACTGCTGAAGAAGGGCTGCCCCGATCTCGTTGTTTACGGGTTTACCGGCCTGAACATCTTCAACAACCGGTCTGCCCGTGCACTCGGCCCGCTCGCTGGCTGCGTCACGCTCTCACCGGAACTCTCACGGGACGAGATCGCGGTCCTCTGCCGCCTGTCCGGGCCCGATGGTCCAAAGGCCGCCCTTGTCGTGCAGGGGACGGGCGAGACCATGATCACCGAGGACTGCCTGAAGACGATGGTATCCCCGTGCAATGCCGGCAGGGGCGACGACCCTACAGCCGGGGAATTCACCGGGATCCGGGACGAGTACGGGAAGGTGTACCCGGTCCGGGCCGGCACCGACTGCCGGACCCGGATCGGCACGGCACAGGAACTCTGCCTGGTCGACCACCTCCCCTCACTGCGGGACGCCGGGATCAGCGAAGTCATCGTTGATGCACGGTCCCGGCCGGCGAGGTATACCGGCAGGGTAGTCTCCCTGTACCGGCAGGCCCTGGAATATGTCAATGCCCGCCCCGGTACCCGGTCCGGGGATCCATTCCTCACTGCACGCAAAGAGGAGATCCGGGCGGTCTCGCTGGGCGGGATAACCCCCGGCCATTTCCTCTCCGGGCTCAGGGAATAGCCCGGCCCGGTGTGCGGCTGCCCCCGCCATTCCCCGGATCCTTCAGGCACTATCTCCTGGTCGATTTACCGGATGGAACATATCCGTACAAATATTCATCATAGAACAGCCAGATAGGAATAGTACATAAGGAACCGGAGTCCCTCGCATGACATCGCCCCTGATACTGGTCAACCTCAAGACGTACAAGGAAGGCATGGGCAACCGTGCCCACATGATCGCCCAGGCAGCAGAGAAGGTAGCGCAGGAGAGCGGCGTTGCCATCGGCGTTGCCCCCTCATATATCGACCTCCACCCGCTCAGCCACCACTTCTCCGTCCCGGTCTATGCCCAGCACGTGGACGGGTGCGAGCCCGGGGCGAACACCGGCCATATCACGGTAGAAGCAATCCGCACGGCCGGGGCGGCCGGCTCGCTCGTGAACCATTCCGAGCGGCGCCTCACCATCGCCGATATCGAGGCATCCGTCCGGGCGCTGCAGGCTGCAAAACTCGTCTCGGTCGTCTGCTCGAACAACGAGATGACGAGCGCCGGGGCAGCAGCCCTCTCGCCGGATTACGTTGCGATCGAACCGCCGGAACTCATCGGGAGCGGGGTCTCGGTCTCGAAGGCGAACCCGGATATCATCAAACGCTCGGTAGCCGCCGTCCATGCCGTTAACCCGAAGGCAAAAGTCCTGACCGGGGCCGGGATCCAGTCGGGCGAATGTGTCCGGATTGCCGTTGACCTGGGAACGGACGGTGTGCTCCTTGCGTCGAGCGTGGTGAAAGCAAAAGACCCGGGTGCCGTGCTGCGGGACCTGGTATCAAAACTCTGATTTTTTTAAATAAGAGATGCCGGGGTCACTTGAGAAACAGGTACCAGACCCCGACTACAACGATGAATAATACGATACCGATTCCAATCACGGTCATACTGCTGATATCAGAAGATTCCTCTGCCATGGTTATCGAACACACTCCCGTGACTGCATGTCACGTTAAATATCCCTCCTGCACCCTTGTATAAATAGTTTCTTATGATTCGGGAAGAATTCCTGGTAATTATTGCGGAAATTTCAAAAAAAGTTCAGGTTATCAGGGATATGAGGTCGTGCTTGGTGATGACCCCTTTCACCGCACGGCCTTCGAGGACCAGGACCGCATGGTTCTGCTGGAGGATGTTGATGACCGTCTCGACATCCATATCCGGCGGGACCGTCGGGAACCCGGCCTCCATGAAGTCCTTGACCAGGAAGAGGTGGGTCTTGTGGAGGCGCTGCTGCTCGATCGCCTTGACGATGACCGACTCGGAGATGCACCCGACCGGCACCCCCTGCTCGATGACCGGGAGCTGGGAGATGTTGTTCTTCTCGAAGATATCCACGGCACGGGTGATCGAGTCCTGGGGCCCGACCGCGTACACCGGCGTGTGCATGATCTGCGCAGCCCGGATCTTCCGGGGCTCTGCACTGTTGAGGACCAGGATGATCTTGTTGAGGGTGCTGACCCGGGGATCGACATTGCCGGCCTCGATGCGGGCGACCATGGACTGGCTGATGCCTGCCCGCCGGGCAAGCTCCGTCTGTTTCATGCCCAGTGCCTCGCGGCGCGAGCGCAGCTCTTCGGGTGTCGGGATATGCATGGTTGATTACTCATAGTCATAAAGGATTATCAAGGTTATCCCCGTCCGGCTGAATGGCGGGATTGGGTGGTACCGGCAGGAGCAGGAGGATCCGGCTCACCGGTGAGCGAAACCTTCTTTAACGGCACGGGAGTACAGTTGAATAGTGTAATCCAATGGTCCTATTGGATTAGTGTCCTCTATGCCTGATTGTCCTGAAAGTGACGATGATACCGAAGAGAACCATCGGCGGTTCTGGTATTCTTTGCCTGTTTTGATCCATCCCGCGGCCGGACATTTTTCTGGTGCTCCGGCTGTCCCGTTGTATCCTGGAGTTCCGGTGAGCGTTACCTGCGAGCGGGGCCTTCCATGACCTCCCGTCCGCGAAATGCTGCCCGCAACCAGCACGAACTCATCAGCCAGCCGGAGCAGAAGGTCATCCCCGCCCACCGCGAACGACCGAAGGGCCCGGCCCTGGTACGGGACCGGGTCTTTGCGGTCCGGCGGGATGATGCAACCCATATCATCAGCGAGCATTATACCTACAAGACCCTGCCCTATTACACCATCCTGAAACACGAACTTGAGGGTACTCCCGTGCAACCGGTCAGCAGGGCAATACTCGACTCTGCGGTTGTCCCGATCTGCCTTGAGCAGGCACGGCTTGCCGGGATCCCGGTCTGCACCTGGGGGATATCCCAGGCCTACACGCCGTTGCCGGCTATCCTGTACGGCCTGAACTATTTCGCAACACCCGCCGAGTACCGCGTCGTGAACGACAGCGACGAGGCAAAGGAGGCAGTCCGGCACATCACCAACAAGGGGAAATATCCGTTCTGCTACCAGCCTCTCGACGATGGCGCAGCGCTCGAGTCCTGCGTTGCTGTCTTTGGCAGAACATGCCGGCCGGGAACGGAAGTGCCCGATCTGGCACGGCAGGTGTATGATCTCTTCCGGATACCGCTCGTGACGCTCGTCATGGTCCATGACCACAACGGGTACCGGCTCTCCTCCCTCTCAGAAGCACGCTATTCCCATCTCACCATGGACGAGCGGGCGCTGCTCGGTGCATACCTCGCCAACCAGGAGTTCCTATGAGCAAACTGGGCATCTTTGTAGACCGCAAGACGCTTGCGAGCGCCGAGCAGCTCGGCGCCCTGATCCGGTGCCGGGACGTTGCCGAGACTCTTGGCCACCATGTCGATTACATCTTCCCGGTTGATATCAGCAAGATCCGGAACATGGACGCCCTCTTCATCCGGGCCCGGACCGACCCGATGAACGTCACCTACGTGGCGGCAAAGATGGCGGCATTCCACGGCATCCCGGTTATCGACGACCCGCAGTCCATCCAGATCTGCTCCGACAAGATCAACATGTACTCCCACCTCATCCAAAAAGGCGTAGCATTGCCGGAGACCGTCTTCCTCTCAAAGGACGACCTGACCGAAGAGCGGGTTGCAGAACTCTTTCTTCGGCTCGGCTCGCCCCTCATCCTCAAGGAGCCCTCCACCTCCTTCTCGCTCCGCGTGGAGAAGGTCCATGACCGGGAGGCGTTCTTCCGCGTTGCCCGCCGGTTTATCCGGCTCTCGGACTGGATCGTGGTCCAGCAGTATGTGGAGAGCAGATACGACTGGCGGATCGGTGTCCTCAACGGCGCGTTCCTGTACGCCTGCAAGTACACGATCCCCTCCGTCACCTTCAAGATCCAGGCATCGGTCAACGGGCATATCGTGTACTGCGGCGTTGAGAGCGTCCCGGAGCACGCGGTCCCCCCGCACGTTGTCCGGCTCGGGATCGAAGCCGCGAACGCTGTCGGCAGCGGGCTGTACGGCGTGGACATCAAGAACAACAACGGCGATGCCTGTGTCATCGAGGTGAATGACAACCCGTCCATCGAGAGCGGGGAAGACGACTGCTACCCGCAGTGCTTCGAGCGGATCATCCGCCACCTCCTCCCCTCCTGAGGCCCATAATGCATACTGACTGGATGATCCATGCCGAGGCAATCTGCGGCTCCTGTGGCGGCCGCTGCTGTATCGGGGCATGCCCTCCCATTTCGCCCGAACGGATGCGGATCATCCTTTCCCACGGGGACTATGCCGACCGGTTCGAGCAGAACGGGTACCGGCGGATCCGGGCACGGGAGGACGGCGGGTGTACGATGCTCCGGGACGGCCGGTGCACCATCCATGCCTGCAAACCCGAGACCTGCATGGCAGGGCCGTTCACGTTCAGCACCACAGACCGGACCCTGGAGATATTCCTGAAAACGGAGACCATCTGCCCGCTCGTCCGCTACCTGAAATCCGACCCGGCGGTGTACGAGATGCAGTACCACCGGGCGCTTGAGCACATCTCCCGGCTCGTGGCTGCCCTCTCCGAAGACGAGCTCCGGGTCATCTCAGGCATCCCGGAACCGGATACCGAACTTGTTGCGATCCTCGCCCTCCCGCGAGGTGATGGGCAGTGATCGGAACCGAGCATGAATACTCCATCAACGACTCACGGTTCAACCCGCTGCCCGTATCCGACCAGATCATCAGGACCATCTGCGGCCGGTACGAGAGCGAGATCCTCTTCGGCGAGGCAAAACTGGGCAAGGAACTCCAGAAGACCGTCATCGAGTTCGTGCCGCGGTCCCCGGCAAACGACATCACCTCCCTGGAAGCCCAGATCGTGCAGGGCATTGGTAAGTTCCATACCATCTTCCGTGACCAGTATACCCTGCTCGGCCTCGGCATGCACCCGCTTGCCGTGCCGGCGGATATCCCGGTCTGGGACCATGACGAGGGAGAGTACTACGAGGTCTACCACCGGCTCTTCAACATCCGCCAGCACGGGTGGCTGAACATCCAGGCACTGCAGGTCAACCTCTCGTACCGCACCGACCGGGAGCTCGTTGCGCTCTACAACCGGCTCCGGTGCCTCCTCCCGTACCTCATCGCGGTAACGGCCTCCTCCCCCATGGTCGAGGGCAGGCTCACCGGCTCCTGCGACAACCGGCTGATCTACTACCAGAAGAACCAGGAGGAGATCCCGCTCATCTGCAACCGGATCATCCCGGAACCGATCCGGTCGGTGGCGGATTACCGGGCAATGCAGGGGAAGATCTTCCGCGAGCTCCGGTTGCGTGACGCTGGGATCCTCTGCGAGGAGTGGGTCAACTCCGGTGGCATCATCATCCGGTTCTCACGCAAATGCATCGAGATCAAGGCGCTGGACGAACAGGAGTCGGTCCGCTCGGACATGGCGGTCTGTGCCTTCATCCGCGCCCTCCTCCGCTGCCGTTCCCTCCCGGTCGTGACGGACCAGGACACACTGCTCGACCTGACGGCAACCGCCATCCGCGGCGGGACCGCCGGGCTTCGCCCGGAACTCGAGGCATTGTACGGGCGGGCCCTCGCCCACGCCACGCCGGAAGAGAAGCGATATCTCCCGGTCATCGCGGACCGGATCCGCAGCGGCAGCCTTGCAGAGCTGATGCAGGACCGGATCAGGAACGACCGCTCCGTCCTCCCGGTGCTGGGCGACATGGCACGCTGCCTGCGCGAGAACCGGTCATACCGGGGCTCCTGAAACGCTCGCCTCCCCTCTCTTCTGCCGCAACACATTTATTGCTCCTGCTGGTATCTGATGATACAGACAGGGGGTTCCATGACAAAAGAGCTGATTCCGGAATCTGAAGGATATGAACTGCTCGCACAGGCCGGTGTCCCGGTACCGGCATACGGCGTTGCCCATACTGCGGATGAGGCGGCTGACCTGGCAGGGAGGATCGGGTTTCCGGTTGTCATGAAGATCGTCTCCCCCCAGATCGTCCACAAAAGCGATGCCCACGGGGTCCGGGTCGGCATCAGGACACCGGACGAAGCAGCCGAAGCATTCCGTGCCATCGTCGCGGCGGCACAGGAGTATACCAGCGCCGCCGAGATCCGGGGCGTCCTGGTCGTGCAGCAGCATAAAAAAGGTTTGGAGATCATCGTCGGCGGCCGGACGGACCCGTCCTTTGGCAAGATCATCACGGTGGGCATGGGCGGGACCCTGGTAGAACTCCTCCGCGATGTCTCCATCCGGGTCCTGCCCATCGGAAGGGACGACATCGCTGCCATGCTCCTGGAACTCCGGGGAGACCGGCTGATCGAGGGATACCGAAATGAACCGGCCCGCGACCGGGAAGCCCTCATCTCCTTCATCGACCGGATCGCACAGTTCTTTTTCGGGCGTCCCGATATCACCGAGTTCGATATCAACCCGGTCATCCTGTACGAGCAGGGCCTTGCCGTGGTTGATGCCCGGTTCTACATCACTCCCGGTGCAGCGATGGCCGCCACGCCTCCCGCAATCCCCCTGCCGGAGAAGATCATGAACGTCCACTCCATCGCGGTCATCGGGGCCTCGCCCGAGCCGTCCAAGGTGGGGTATGCCGTCCTGCGGAACCTCCTCTCCTTCCCGGGTACCGTGTTCCCGGTGAATCCCAAGCACCGCCAGATACTGGGGCGGGACGTGTACCCGGCGCTCGGGTCAATCCCCGGCCCGGTGGACATGGCGGTCATCGTCCTCCCCGCAAAACTCGTCCCGGGTGTGCTTGAGGAGTGCGGGGCTAAAGGTATCCCGCTCGTTGTCATCATATCGAGCGGTTTCCGGGAAGTCGGCGGTGCCGGTGCCGAACTCGAGGACCGCATCCTTGCGATTGCCCGCAGGAACGGTACGCGGATCATCGGGCCGAACTGCCTGGGCCTGATGCTCCCGATCCAGGGGATCAACACCACCTTCGATCCCGTCTCTCCCAAGCCGGGCCGGATCGCGTTCATCTCCCAGAGCGGGGCGATCATCACGACCATCGTGGACTGGAGCCTCCCCGAGGAGATCGGGTTCTCGGCCATCATCAGTGTCGGCAACCAGACCGATCTCTCGTTCGAGGACTTCTGCCTCTATGCCGGAAGTGACCCCAGCACCCGGGCCATCATCCTCTACGTGGAGCAGATCCGCAATGGACGGCGCTTCATGGAGATCGTCCGGCAGGTGACCGAGAAGAAACCGATCGTTGCCATCAAGTCGGGTTCGTCGCGGATCGGCCAGATGACTGCTGCATCGCATACCGGATCGCTCGCCGGGTCCTTCGATGTCTACATGGCAGGGTTCTGGCAGTCCGGGGTGATCCCGGTCCGGTCCATCCGCGAGGCATTCCAGACTGCAGAACTGCTCTCGTCCGAGGGGTACCCGAAGGGCATCCGGGCGATCGTGATCAGCAACGCGGGCGGGTTTGCCGTGCTCGCATCGGACTATGCCGAGATGTACGGGATCGAGATGGTGGAGTTCCCCGAAGCGATCATCAGGGAACTCGACGCCATCCTGCCACCGGACTGGAACCGGCGCAACCCCATTGATATGGTCGGCGATGCCTCGGCAGACCGCTTTGCCCGGACGTTCGATGTCATGATCAAGAACCAGGACCTCTGGGATATCTGCTTTGTCATCGCCGTCCCGTCGGCGATATCGGACCCGATCCGCGTCTCGAACGAGGTGGTCCGGTTCTCGAAGAGCACGCACAAGATGATGGTCGGGTGCATGATTGGCGGGGACTCGATGAAAACACCGCTGCGGATCCTCCGGGACTCCGGCATCCCCAACTTCCCGGACCTCGAGGATGCGTTCCGTTCGGTCGGCAATATCTGCCGGAACATCTGCTGGAAGGAGTTCCACGGCAAAAACTGCGTGCAGAAGAGAGCGGATAAAAAAGACTAAGATTACTGCTCTGTAGAAAACCTATGTTGGAAAAGCGATGCCCCCCTCTTGCGCCACCAGTCCCCCGTCGGGGGACGGGGCGCAGTGCGATGAGACGAGTTCGGTTACCGGTAATACGTCGTCATCGCAAAGCGGGGGTTGCATCAGCGGCGGGGGCAGAGTCCGAGTGAGCCATCAGGGCCGCGAGGATGAGAAGAACTCGTCAGAGTTCTTCGAGCGCTAGCGGAGCCCCCGAGAGCGTTAAAAATTTTCAATGATTTCTACAGAGCAAGATTACAGGGTAATCTTCTTCATGATCCGGCCGTGGCGGAAGACGGTTATCCCGCCGCCGCTCTGGGAGACGACAATTCCGATAGTGTTCGTGACCGCCGTGATCGCGGCAACCGAATTGTGCCGTGTCCCCATGCCCGGGGGGAGGGAGACGCTGCTTGAGTCCACGGTGATGTAACGGCCCACGGACTCGACGAAACCATCGCCCGTGATGACGAATGCACCGTCAAGCTGGGCAAGGGCCTTGATGTTCTCGGAGAGGCCGGGGTTCGTGACAACCCGGAGCTCGGGCCGGTGCCCCTCGAACGGGTTGAGGATGATCTGGCGGGACTTCTCGAGCACATGGTTGGTGTCCCCGATGAGGAAGGTGGTCCCGACCGCCTTACCCTCGCGGCCCTCGATCGAGATCTCCGTGCAGATATGGAAGACCGCATCGAAGACCTCCTCGCGGACATCCGAATCGGCGATGATGCCGTCCTTCCAGCTCTCGGTGCTGATCCGGACCTCACCGGTGCGCTTGCGGTCGGTGATATCATTGCCGATGCAGAGGATCTCGGATATCCTCCCCTGTTCGTCGCGGATCGCCTTGTTGATCCACGCGATCCAGACCCGGTCGCCGTTGCGCCGGACATTCTCGCTGACATTGACCGCGAGGCCCTCGGCACCGGTATCGTTCGCTATCACCGGAAGGTCATACTGTGCCCGGGCCTTTGGCGGGACGATAACTTCCGTGATATTCTTCCCGATCACATCATCGGCTGCAAAGTCGAAGAACGTCAGCGCGAAGGTATTGAAGAAGGTGATCGTGCCCCTGGTGTCCATCCGGATGATGATGCTCTGGCTGCTCTGGATCGCCTCGCGGTACCGTGCCTCGCTCTGCCGGAGGGCGGTTGCCAGTTTCTGCCGCTCGGTGATGTCAGTGACCACGAACGTACCTCCCCGCCGGATATCGCGGGGATCGAGGGCACGGATCTGGAGCCGGCAGGGCAGTTCGGTCCGGTCCTTCCTCACCAGCCAGCACTCGGCAAAGGTCTGGTCCCGCTCGTCGCGGCGGACCAGGAGGTCCCGGAGTGCCTGCTCATACTCGTCCGGGTTCCGGAAGAGCATCCGGATATCTTTTCCCACGAGCCCGGCCTCGTCGTAACCGAGCAGGGATGAGAAGGGCAGGTTGGTCCATTCGAGGACCCCGTTGCGCATCTGGAATATTCCCAGGGGCGTTGCCGAGAGGATGGCGGTCAGCTGCTCATTCTGTGCCCGGACCTCGCGGTCGGCCTTTCGCCGGATCATCGTGCCCTTGATCAGCGTCACGATCTCGAAGAACGCCGGCCTCGTGTCACCGCTCTGGGAGAACGCAACCTCCGTGCCATTGGCAATCTCCTGGAGGACAAGCTTTCCCTGCCCTTTGCGGGAGTAGAGGATGACGGGAGTGGCAATCCCCTGCGACTTGACATATTTTAAGAATTCCACCCCGTTCATGTCGGAGACGAACTCGATCCCGTTGACGGCGGGGATCTCCGAGTAGGTGATGATGACATCGTACAGCCGGTTCTTCAGTTTCTCGGCTGCCTGTTTGATGGAGTGCGCTGAGTCGACACGGATATCGCCGGTCTTCTCCAGGAATGCACGGATCTGGACCAGGAGTTCGGTATTGTCATCCACAAACAGGACAGTGATCATGGGACTGCTCGGGTGTAAAACACGGGGTTAATCGTTACTAAAGGTGAGAACCCTGCTCATAAATACTTGTTGCGGGGAGGACAGGCGGACAATCCCGACGGGGGAAAATGACCGGAAAATAAAATTCATTGCCCGGTATCCGGGCGGGAAAAACGGTTATTCTTCCTGGTGCTGGACGATCGCGAGCTGGTACATCCAGTCCATCAGGGGGTGGCACTCTTCCACAATGCATTCCAGCTCGCAGCCGATACAGGGGATGAGCTCGTCACCGGCCAGGAGATCGTCCGGGTTGACCGGCATCTGGCGGGCTTTCAGGAGATATGTCTTGATGCCCTCCCGCTTGAACTCGATACGGTCGATGAGCCCGCTCTCTTCCAGCTTCTTCACGATCCGCGAACACTTGCGGCTGTCAACACCCAGTTCCTTCCAGAGCTCGCTCTGGAGAACCCCTTCGGGCTTCGACTGGATAAGTTTCAATCCTTCTTCAACGGGATCGGACATGTACAGGCTCCCAGATGACCCGGTATCAGATGACCGGCGCGATCGTCAGGATGTTGTTGCCCCGGATCACGACCGTGCCAAGGCTCCTGCCGCGCTGGTTGTCAATGTACTCAATGGTCTCTTCCATATGGATATTCAGGTATTCATCAACGGCCACAAGCCGCCCCTGGAGCTTACGGCCCTCATCCTTTATCTCGACAGAAATTTTCGAATCTACGAGGGCAAATACCTTTTTTATCGGCAAAACAATTCCGTTAACCATCTGCCCTAATTTGGGATGTGAGATAATTAAAGTTTGCTTATCGCGAGGGTCGAAGACCCGAGCGAGGAGAAGAACGCATCAGCGTTCTTCGACTTCGTGAGGGTCATCAGGCAAAACACCGATGAAGACACTACGACAGGTCTTCGACTTCGTGAGGGTCACCATGCAAAACGCAAAAAACCCCACAAGTGTTCATCTATCTCTCACGTGTCATCAGGCAAAACACCGATGGAGACACTACGAGATGTCTTCAACTTCATGAGAGTCGAAAACCCGGCCGACTCAACCCCCCCAGCGATCCCCCATTCGGCAGACCTCCCTCACAGGCGCTGGAACATCCCGTCCAGCTCTTTCCGGGAGAACCGGATGATCGTTGGCCGGCCGTGAGGGCAGGTGAACGGGTTCTTCATCTGGCGGAGCTGGTCCACGATGCGCTGGCACTGTTCGCGGGTGCAGACCGTCCCCGCCTTGACCGCACCACGGCATGCCACGATGCGCCGGATGCGCTCGCTGCTGCTGACCGCCAGCGATGCCTCCTCGTTCAGCAGGTCGCTGATGATATCCTCGATGATTGCGGCTCCCTCGATCCGGCCAAGCACGATCGGGACCGTCCGGACAAGGAATGAGTCCCCGCCAAAACGCTCGATGACCAGGCCCTCCTGTGCAAGGTCGGGCAGGAGCTGGCGGAGGAGGGCAGCATCTTTCTGCGTCCGGTGGAGGACCAGGGGACTGATCAGCTCCTGGGCCGGATGAGTCCGGCTGCTCTTCTCGCAGACCTGCTCGTACAGGATCCGCTCGTGGGCAGCATGCTGGTCGATGATGAGGAGTTCGTCCTCCGGTGTCCGGGCGAGGATATAGATGCCGCCGAACTCCCCGATCACCTCAATCTCTGGCAGCAGGGACGAGACAAGGTATGCGGGTTCGGCACTGAACGGGAGCTCGGTCTGGCGCAGGCGCTGGTCGGTGGATATCGTGCCGGCATGGGTACATTCGAAGACACCGGAAGGCATCTGTGCCGGGGAGGCGGGGATCCGGTGCTCCCCGGTATCTGCTTCCGGCAGGACCGCGAACGATCGTACCGGGGAACCAGAGCCGGCCGCGGGGATGAGATCGCGGGAGAGGAGGGCCCCCTGCACCGCATCGCGGACCGCTGCCGTGATAGCCTTCTCCTCGGAGAACCGGACCTGCTTCTTGGTCGGGTGGACATTGACATCCACAAAACGCGTGTCAATGGTGAGGCTGATGAAGGAGACGGGGAACCGGTCTTTGGGCAGGAGCGTCCCATAGCCTCCTTTGACTGCGTCACTGATGGCGGTAGAACTGACAAAGCGCCCGTTGACCGACAGGAGCATGCGTGCCCGGTCCTTCCGGCTGAGGGAAGGCCGGCCGATATACCCGGTGATGGTAATCCCGTCCCGGGTCGCTTCAACCGGCTCGAGTTCGCCGGTGACGTCGCTGCCGAAAACCCGGGCTATGGTATCAAGCGGGCAGGAAGTACGTTCGGTCACCAGCTGCTCGCTGCCATTGTGCAGGACACGGAATGCCGTCTCCGGGTGCGAGAGGCAGATCCCCTCGAGCAGTTCGTAGACATGGGCGATCTCCGTGTTTCGTGCTTTTAAGAATTTTTTCCGTGCCGGGGTGTTGAAGAAGAGATCCTCGACCAGGATACTGGTCCCGTCCGGGGCACCGGTCATGGTCCGGCTCTTCAGCATCCCCCCTTCCATGACCATGCGGGTCCCCGGGACAGCCCCGCTCCCCCGGGGTTTGGTGACGAGCGTCACCCGCGAGACCGCAGCAATCGTTGCGAGGGCTTCACCCCGGAATCCGAGGGTATGGATCGCATCGAGATCGGCTGCTGACCGGATCTTGCTGGTGGCATGCGGGACAAAGGCGAGATCGGCATCCGCGGGTTCCATCCCGCACCCGTTGTCCGTTACCTGGATTGCCACGAGAGCATCTTTGGTCGAAGTGAGACTGATGGTAACAGCATCAGCCCCGGCATCGATAGCATTCTCGACAAGTTCCTTGACAACCGATGCAGGGCGTTCTATCACCTCGCCGGCCGCGATCTTGTTGACCGTGGCCGGGTCGAGGATATGGATCCGGGGGGAATCCTTGCCGTTCATGGATGGTTCCCCATATCAAGCTGCTTTTTCAGGTCGGCTATGGCGGAGAGGGCCTGCAGGGGCGTCATCTCATCGGGGTTGAGGCGTGAGAGTGCGGTCAGGGCCGGGTGGTCGGCAGGCGGTTCTGACCTATTGTCATCCACCAGCAGGATCTGGGTGTACCGTTGCGGTTTTGCACTGCCGGTACCCTTCCGGTTCATCCCTTCCGTAAGGAGGATATCGGCACGTTCGGTCACCTTCTTCGGGATACCGGCGAGCCGGGCAACATGGATGCCGTAACTCTTGTCCGTTGCGCCCGGGATGAGTTTTCGCAGGAACACCACCTCGTCTTTCGTCTCGCGGACGGCAAAGTGGAAGTTTTTGGTGCGTTTGAGGTCTTCCTCGGCAGTCACCAGCTCATGGAAATGGGTGGCAAAGAGGGTCTTGGGGCCGGACGAGCCTTTGCCGTGAAGGTATTCAAGGACCGCCCGGGCAATCGAACTCCCGTCAGCAGTACTGGTGCCGCGGCCGATCTCGTCAAGGATGACAAGACTCCGCGACGTGACATTGTTGAGGATGTTTGCCAGTTCGAGCATCTCGACAAAGAAGGTGCTTTGCCCGCTTGCCAGGTCATCGAATGCACCGACCCGGGTGAAGATTCGGTCGATGATTCCGATGCTCGCGTGCCGGGCAGGGACATAACTGCCGGCCTGCGCCATGATGCAGATGAGCGCGGCTGCCCGCATGTACGTGGACTTGCCGGCCATGTTCGCGCCGGTGATGATGAGGATCTGGGTGTCATCTGAAGAGAGATCAACGTCGTTCGGAACAAAACCGCCGGTCATACCGGGTTCGACCACGGGATGCCGGCCATCGCGGATGATGAGGGCCGGGCCGTCATTGAGGTGCGGGCGGACATAGTTCCGGGTGCAGGCGACCTCGGCAAGGGCTGAAGCGACATCGAGGGAAGCGATGCCTGCAGCAATCATCTGGAGATCCGGGACGGTCTTTTTCAGCGTCTCCAGGATGCCGGCAAACAGTTCCCGTTCCAGCTGGAGGACCCTCTCGTCCGCATTGGTGATGAGGGCCTCCTTCTCGCGGAGTTCCGGCAGGGTATACCGTTCGCCCGTTGCCGTTGTCTGCTTCCGCTCGTAATGGGCCGGGACGAGCGGCAGGTTCGGCCGGGTGATGTCGATATAGTACCCGAAGATCCGGTTGTACCCGATCTTGAGCGATTTGATCCCGGTCCTCTCCCGCTCCTGGTCCTGGAGCGCGATGATCCAGTCTTTTCCGGAGTGGAGGACGGTGTGGATCTCGTCGAGCTCCGCAGAAAAGCCCCGCCGGATAACCCCGCCGTTCCGGGCAATGAGCGGGGGGTCGTCGGCTATCGCTGAGCGGATGTACGCGACCGTCTCCGGCAGGTCCCGGGTCCCGTCAAGCGCGGAGCGAAGGAGCGGCGGGAGACTGTCGCCGGCATTGGCCTGCACGGTCTCCCGGAGCGCCGGGAGGGCGGCAAGCGAATCGGCAAGAGCGACCAGGTCCCGGGGCCCGGCATTCCCGTAGGCGATCCGTGCCGCAATCCGCTCGATATCGGCAAGCTTCCCAAGCTGGCCCCGGACGGCAAGGCGCCGTGTCGTATCACCGCAAAAAAATCCGACCGCGTCCAGCCGGGCATCGATCTGCCCGATGTCGAGGAGCGGGCGCGCAAGGTGACGGTTCAGGAGCCGGCTCCCCATGGGGGTCCGCGTCAGGTCAAGGGACGAGAGGAGTGTTGCACCCCTGCTCCCGCCCCGGATACTCTCCCGGATCTCCAGGTTGCGCAGCGTGATGGCATCGAGCATCATTGACTGCGACGAAGCTCTCGTGGAGAGGCTGCTGATGTGGGGCAGGTTCGTGAACTGCGTCTCCTGTGCATAGACAAGGGCAGCACCGGCCGCGCCGGTTGCCGCCGGTTCTTCCTCGCAGCCGAAGCCGGCGAGGGTTGCGGTCCCGAACTGCGCAAGGAGGGCTTTTTTTGCCGCAGTATGGGAGAACGCCTCGTCCCGGAACCGGGTCACGAGGACACCCCGGTCCGCGATCGTCTTCGTGAGTGCCCCGGGGACGGAAGCGGGGACGAGACATTCGGCAGGACGGTAGCGGCTGATCTCGGAGACCAGGTTCGTCAGGTTGTGGTCGTGGTCGATTATGGAGACGAAGAACTCGCCGGTCGAGATGTCCAGGAGCGCGATCCCCCACTCCTGCCCTTTTGCACCCGGGCAGACTGCCATGAGGTAAGTTGCTGCCGCAGAAGGCACCATGGATGAATCGATGACCGTGCCGGGCGTGACAATGCGGGCGATCTCCCGCTTAACAACTCCCTTGGTGGTCTTCGGGTCCCCGACCTGTTCGCACACCGCGACCCGGTACCCTTTCGCCACCAGTTTGGCGATATACCCGTCCGCTGCATGGTAGGGCACGCCGGCAAGGGGGATCCTCGCCTCAGCGCTCTTTGACCGCGAGGTGAGGACGATATCGAGCTCCTTTGCTACCAGTTCCGCGTCGCTGTTGAACGTCTCGTAAAAATCGCCGATGCGAAAGAAGAGGATGGTGTCCGGGTGCTGCTGCTTGAGCTCCTGGTACTGGCGCATGACCGGCGTCAGCCGCTCGGTTCCGGTATCACCGGACCCGCCGGGTGCGGGCCCCTGTTCCTTGTCGCGAACCATTGGTGAATTAAGTGGTTTTCCGATCAATTAATACCGATCAATTCGTCCCGGGCAGCGTCAGGACCGGCACCGGTACGCATACCAGATGATGAGCGGGGAAGAGATCACGAGCGCCATCGAACCATACACGAGACCGAGGGTGAACCCGATCTCCAGCAGGCGCATCAGTTCCGCGAGGAGGAAGTTCAGGATGGAGATGTCGGCCCAGATGATCATGCCGGCGCAGAGCGTGAGGAGGAAGATCCCGACCGTTGCATTCTTTATATCCTGGGAGCTCGGTGCAACCGAGAGGACGATACTGACCGTGAGGTAGAGATACAGGATGAACCACCCGTTGAACCGGGTCACCAGGTTCTCCCGGATCGTGTAACTGATACCCTCCCAGAGGAGAATAAACGCATCGAACGAGAAGATGGACTGGGGAAAGGCCGGGAAGATACAGCCCAGCCAGGTACTGAAGATCCCGGTGATGAGCAGGAGGACGAGGGGGAGGAGGAAGAGGGGTGCGGTACCAATGATGACATCACCGATCCAGGGGATGAGGGGCCGGGAATAGTGGACGGATCCCCCTTCGCGGGAGAAGAGGGTCACTTTCTGGATCCGGGCACCGGTCAGGATGCAGCCGGCAATATGGGCACATTCGTGCAGGATCACCCCCGGGGCGCGGAGGAAGAGATACAGGAACCTCATGGGGAATGCTGCAGCCCATACGCGATCGAGTGTATAGGATAATGCCATGATGATGAGCCCGGAGAGAAGGATGAGGATGAAACCGGTATAATCCAGGGGCATAGGACGTGTACCACGTTGTGCTCCGGCAGGCATAAGCAGATCGGCAGGACTGGTACGGCTGAAAAGCTCATCACCTCCCGGAACCCATGAGACCGTACGGAGAAGCATTGGAGCGGAGATGATGGAACCCGATCACGAGCCCGGAGCGCAGGGAAAGAACCGCCTGGCACGCGAGAAGAGCCCGTACCTTCTCGACCATGCCGCAAATCCTGTTGACTGGTACCCGTGGGGGGAGGAGGCATTCTCCCGTGCCCGGGCAGAGCAGCGTCCGGTATTCCTCTCGATCGGTTATGCCACATGCCACTGGTGCCATGTCATGGCACGCGAATCATTCATGGATCCCGGAATTGCTGCCATCCTCAACCGCCATTTCATCGCGGTCAAGGTTGACCGGGAGGAACGCCCGGATATCGACAGCCTCTACATGACTGCCTGCCAGCAGCTCACCGGCCAGGGCGGATGGCCGCTCACCCTGATCCTGACCCCGGAGCAGAAACCGTTCTTTGCAGCAACCTATCTCCCCCCTCATTCGCGGGCGGGCATGACCGGGCTCGCCGAACTCCTGGCGCAGGCAGCCCGGCTCTGGGAGGAAGACCGGGACCATCTCGGCCATGCAGCAGACCGGATAACCCGTGCGCTCGCTGACCTGCAGGCGGAGCCGGAGAAGAGCGAAGCAGACCGGACACTTCTCCGCGAGGGGTTCGGGACGCTGACCGGCCTGTTCGATCCGCTGAATGGCGGGTTTGGCGGTGCGCCGAAATTCCCTGCTGCACAGAATATCCTGTTCCTCCTCCGGTACTGGAAGCGGACCGGCTTGCCCTACGCGCTCACGATGGTCACAACCACGCTCGATGCCCTCCGGTGCGGCGGGATCCATGACCATGTCGGGGGCGGGTTCCACCGGTATGCCACCGATGCCGCGTGGCGTGTGCCTCATTTCGAGAAGATGCTGACGGATCAGGCACTCCTCCTGATGGCGTTCACCGAAGCGTGGCAGGCAACAAGGAACCCGGAATACCGGCATACCGCCATCGCCATTGCCGAATACGTGCTCCGGGACATGCGCTCGCCCGAAGGAGGTTTCTTCACGGCAGAGGATGCCGACAGCGATGGCCGGGAAGGGTTGTTCTACCTCTGGACCATGCAGGAGATTGAGAACCTGCTCGGGAACGAAGATGCACAGTTCTTTGCCCGTCACTTCGGGATGACGGGACCGGGGAATGCACCGTCCCTCCACCAGCCCGGGCAGAACGTGCTCTTCCTTGCCATCGAACCAGATGAAGGTTCCCGGAACCGGATTGATGGGATGATCCGGAAACTGGCAGACGCGAGGCAGCACCGCCGCCGCCCCGCACGGGATGAGAAGATCCTGGCCGATACAAACGGGATGATGATACGGGCCTTTGCCCTCGCTTACCGGGCATTCGGCATATCCCGGTATCACGAAGCAGCAGCCGGGTGCATGCAGTTCCTCCTCTCACGGATGAACCGGCCGGGTGGCGGCTTGTTCCACCGGTATTATGAGGGGGCATCAGGGATCAGCGCGTTCTGCGATGACTATGCCCATTGCATTGCTGCGCTCATCGATCTCTATGAATCGGATTTTGACCGGCAGTGGCTCCTGGAGGCCATTGCGCTCGACCAGTACCTTGTCGCGCATTTCTCCGATCCGGTTAACGGGGGCTGCTTCACCACATCCGGACTTGAAGACCCGCTCATCCTCCGCAAAAAGGAGTTCTTCGACAGCGGCGTCCCTTCACCGAACGCGGTAATCCTGGAAAACCTGGTACGGTCATGGCACCTGACCGCCGATCCGGCATACGAGGAACGGGCGCGTGCCCTTGCCGGTGCAATGGCCGCTCCTTCGCGGCAGGTGCCGGCGGCTGCCTCCACCTTCTTTGCCGCGCTCGACCTGCTGCTCTGTCCCTCAGCCGACGTTGTCATCGTTGGCAGTATGGCGGATCCCGGCACCAGGGAGATGCTGTCGGTGATCCGGTCATTATATCTCCCGTTTGTCAGCATCCACTGTGCCGGGCCGGATGAACGGGAAGACCTTGCCCGGATTGCCCCGTTCACGGCAGGGATGAAGCAGATCGGGGGGAAAGCAACCGCGTATGCCTGTACCGGCACCACCTGCCAGAAACCGGTCGTCACCGGGCATGACCTGGAGCACCTGCTGGAGCAGGTCACAAAAAAGGGATGAATTACAGGTTCTTTAACGAGACGATGTCTTTCACGCCGGCGAGTTTCCAGACAAGGGATCGTTCCTCTTCAGCGATTGCAATGGGTGCATCGGTCGGGGAATGGCCGAGTGCGGCAAGGATATTGCAGGAGAGGTTCCGCTCAACGATGAGATCCACGAACTTGTCCCGGATGATCTTCTTCTCGATGGAGTCGTGGACCTCCTCGAGATAGCCCTGCAGGGTCACGAACATATAGGACGAGAGGTCTTTGTTGAACCTCTCGATCTCCACTGAGGCATACGGGCTCTTTCTGAAATATTCGATCTTCTTGCCGTATTTCGTTGAGAGGAAGTACAGGAACGAACCGTCGAACACGTACAGGAAGGGGGCGATATAGGGATACTTCTCGCCCTGGAATGCGATCCGGCAGACGTACCCTTTCTCAATAAGCTTGTCGTACTCCGCCTTGTCTGCCCGGGGGATCTTGAGAATATCCATACTGTCTCACACTTCGTTCCCACCGAGGGACTATAAACCTTTTGAATTGATGATGAACCGTGACCCCGCACCCGCGTGCTGCACCCCGTTCTTATGTCGTGCCGCGCGGGAGCCCGGGGGTACCGGGTGGGGGGAATACCGGTGGGTTTCGCAGGAGAACCGGGGTGTTGTCCCCACTACTCTCCTTCCGGGCCAGAATATCCGTTATCTCCCGGAGGCTTACCGGGCGGTACCCGATCACCTCTGCACTGACATTGATGGTGCGTTGTTCCATGCTGATGAACGGGAACTGCCGGAGGTTATTGTTGTGGTGATGCCCGTGGATGATCCAACCGGCATGGTCCTGCGGGGCACTGGCGGGATCGTGGATGAGCAGGAAGGAATAGCCCGCACAGGACAGCTCAGCATGATCCGTTCCCGGGAGGCTGCTGTCGTCATGGTTGCCGGTGATGAACGATATCCGGCCCCGCAGCCGCTTCCGGTAATCATGGGACGGGAGGGCGTCTCTCCCATACCGGAGGTCGCCGAGGTGGAAAACCTGGTCATCGGGTGTGACCGTATAGTTCCAGTTCTTTAAAAGAACATGGTCCATCTCCCGGACATCGGAGGCGATGAAGGGGCGCGAACAGTACCGGATGATATTTGCGTGCCCAAGATGGAGATCGGAGATGACAAAGGTCCCGGGCGGGTGGGCAGGCAGGGGATCATGCAGCTCGAGGCCGGCCAGGCTCCGGTGATGCCCGAGCGTGCGCTGCCAGCTGATCCCGGAATGGTCATGGCCGGCGGAGAGCCAGCGGTGCTCCAGGAGATCGTACTCCGCGAGGATATGCTCCCCTCTCATCACGGTGATGCGGAGGCCGGTCTCATTGAGGAGCGGGGGATGGAAGGCTCTTCGTGCAGCAACCTCCTTCCTTTTTTGGGAGAACAATCCGGTCAGTGCGCCGAGAATACCAGGCTTCCCTGCACCCTCATCCTGCTCCGGTATGCCGCCCCCCTCCAGCAGAGCGTATACCCGGGCACAGGTCGGGGCATCGAGCCGGTTGGCTATCGTGACATGGTACCATTTCTTCTCCGGCTGGCTGTCCCAGGCATTGAGGCTCTCGACACGGGGGCTGAGCGCTTCCCCGATAGCGCCGTTGAGCGCCTGCAGGTCTCCAGATGGCCGGACCGGGAACGCGAGGACGCTCCCGTGCAGCCCCTCGCGCTTCTCCCACCCGTCGATGAGAAACGGGACTGTCGAAAACCGCGACGCGATGGTGCCGATCGCTGCAAGGATGTCCTGTTCGGACATCCCTTCCGCGAGCCTGAACGGGCCAAGAAGGGTGACATGCGGGTGCTCCTCCCGGAACTCGTCAATCCGCCCTTCATGGCAGATGGATGCGACCAGGTCCTTTATCCGCCATTTCGTGAGGGCAAGGCGGATCTCGACAAGATAGGTATCATCAGCAAAGACCGGCACGATAGATCAGGATATGTTCGCCATGGATGGTTAATCTGTTGCGGGTCGGTGCCGGATCCGGCAAAACCTTTATGGGATGAGAAAGACGAAGGAAGTCCGGGGTACGCCGTATGGTGTGCATCTGTTACAAGATGAGTACGGGAAGGCAGTCCCATTCCATCACCTGGAATACCCTTGGGGTTTATCCGAGAACGGAGGCGGGGTTCCACGAGGCGCTCCTGCATGAGGCTGCATTGATAAATTCAGCATATGCCGTGCGGATTGTCAAGAGCCGTGACGATGACTGCCGGAAGGTCTGGCTTGTCCAGCAGTGCCGGCCATGGAAGCATTGCGAGCCGGGGATGCCGGAGAGCTGATCCCATCCATTACCGGTGATAATGTGAACCGGAGAACCCTCGGGTGAATCCAGGCTGGCACGGTAGTTCCCGTACTGCAAAACAAGGGAAGGTTATTTTTTCCGGGGCTGCGGCTCCTGGTTGGCCTTTGCCATCTGGACGAGCATGACAAGACCGACAAGGATTGTCGCAACGCCGGCAATACTGACTACGATGAAGATCCACGAGAATGCTCTTGCTGCGGCATACACCCCTGCCGCAATGAGAAGTGCCCCGATCAGGATCGCGATGATGGGGCCCATAACCGGTTGAACCATGAGATAACTCCGCGGGCTGCCCGGGTGGCAGCCATCCTGCATTCCACTAGGTTGGCAGGACTGTGTAATAAACCTGTGCCGCCACCCATATCCTGATGCCCGTGGAACGCGAATACTAAAAGAAATGACACGCGGCATAACGACAATCCTCTTCGATATGGACAACACCCTCTTCGATCTGGTCGGCGCCCAGATTGCCGCATGTACTGCCGTTGCGGACCGGTTTGCCGTTGCCGACGGTCTCACCCTGTACGGGCAGTATTTCCGGAGCGGCCGGTTCGGCTATGAATCGCACGAGAATATCCGGCAGTTCCTCGCCGATAACGGCATCCTGCAGGAGGAGACCTATTCTGCAGGCTGCCGGATCTACGAGGAAGTCAAACTTGCGCATGTTACCCCGTACCCGGTTGTTGAGGAAACACTTGCTGCGCTGCGGGAAGACGGCTATAACCTGGCCGTTATCACGGATGCCCACTCACGCGATGCCACCCGCCGTCTTGAGAAGACTGCCCTGCTCCCGTATTTCCTTGGTCTGGTGTCCTATGATATGGTACGGGTCAAGAAACCCGCACCGGAACCGTTCCTCACCGCCCTTTCCATGATGCAGGCTGCAGAAGATGAGACGGTCGTTGTCGGTGACAGTCCCGGCCGGGATATCCGCCCTGCCCGCGATCTGGGCATGCACACGGTCTATGCCCGGTACGGGGACCGGTTTTCTGAAGTTCCCGGATGCCCCGAAGCGGAGTACAGCATCAGCAGCATGGATGAACTCCTGCCCATCGTCCGAATGCTCGATGCGGAAACGAGCTGCAACCGGGACTGAACCGGGCCGCATTCTGGCGCTCAATATCCCATTTTCCTGAAATTTTCCCTCGTTTTTCACCAAACCCTTAAAAAAAAGGACGAATAACATTAGGGTATGTATGTTCCTACCAGGATTTTTTTCACCAAGGGCGTTGGTGTGCACAAGGACCGGTTGGCATCATATGAGCTGGCACTCAGGAAGGCCGGCATCGAAAAATGCAATCTCGTCTATGTCTCCAGCATCTTCCCCCCTTTTTGCAAACAGGTGTCCCGGCGGGAAGGTCTGACCTGTCTCAAGCCGGGTGCCATCACCTATTGCGTTATGGCCCGGAACGAGACCAATGAACCCAACCGGCTCGTCTCAGCGGCCATCGGTCTCGCGCTCCCGAGCGAACCCGAAGAATACGGGTACCTCTCCGAGCACCATGCCTTTGGCGAGACCGAGCGGCGGACCGGGGAATATGCCGAGGACCTTGCGGCAACCATGCTCGCCACGACGCTCGGGATCGAATTCGATGTCAATGCCGCCTGGCAGGAACGGGAACAGATCTACAAGACGAGCGGCAAGATCATCAAGACCCAGCATATCTGCCAGTCCGCCGAGGGCGACAAGAACGGGCTGTGGACAACGACCATCGCGGTGGCAGTCTTCATCTGACTGCAGAACCGTTCCCCTGGCGCTGGCGGGCAAGCGCCAGGATCTTCCCTGCCAGTTCCCTGACCGCGGTGCGTGCAGGACTTTTTTCCGGTATGAGTGAGACCGGCCGGGCCTTCAGGTCGGCCAGTTCAACTTCCGGATCATCCGGGATGATTGCTATTGGTTCCTCGGCGCCGGTATCGACCGGTGCCGTCCCGGTCCGGTACTGGTTGAAGACCACCCGGATCTTCTCCGGCGCAAGGCCGAGCTGGGTCGCGATATCCCGGATCCGGGCAATGGTCCTCAACCCGCGGGCACCCGGGTCGCTGACGATCAAAAGCAGGTCCGGCTGCCCGATCGTCCCCCGGGCGATATGCTCCATGCCGGCCTCGGTATCGATGATGACAAAATGATAATCCCGCTCAAGTTCGCCCATGCACTCGGAGAGGAGGTCGTTGGCAAAACAGTAACAGCCGCTCCCCTCCGGCCGGCCCATGGCGACAAGATCGAATCCTTCGGATTCAACCAGCGCCTGCCGGAACCGCAGCCGGACATAACCGTGCCGGTTCATGCCGGGCGGGATGTTCCGGCTGAACGCCTCCTCCCGCATGCTGCCCAGTGTCTGGTAAACACTCACCCCCAGTGCCTCGTGCAGGTTCGCGTTCGGGTCTGCATCGACGGCAAGCACCGGGACTTCGCCGAGCTCGATGAACGAGCGGACCAGCAGCGAGCTCGTCGTGGTCTTGCCGGTGCCTCCCTTGCCGGAGACGGCTATCGTGAATGGTTTTTTTGGTCCGGGCATGAGGGTCATCCGCGTGCTGGGCAGTTACCGGTTCCGGATTCTCCGCGAGATCTCCGCTGCCGCGCCCATGATGATGCGCGACTGGTCCCGGTCGGCAAACCGGATCCCGCAGCTGGGGGTTATCATCGACTGTGCATCGAAGAGCTTCTCCGGCATCCGCGCGCACATCTGGGCCCGGATATCGAGGTATTTTGCGTACAGGGTATCGACCGTCTCGTTGGCATAGACCCGGTGATCGGCCGGCACAATGCCCCATGCCACGATACCGCCGCGTTCCATGTAGGAGATGATGGTATCGGCATACAGGAGGAACTCCTTTGCCGTGACGTACGCGTCCATGGAGATGAGGGACGGCTCGAGGCCGATGAGGAACTCCCAGTCGGTGTTGGAGCAGCAGTGGACGCCAAGACCGCCCGTTGCCAGGGATGCAATATCGTTCCATCCTGAACGCACCGTCTCCTGGTCGACCGGGACAACAGATGACCCGAGGGATGCAAGGTAGGGTTCGTTGAGGACCACCAGCGTTTCACGGGCGCCCGTGTTCTTCTGGATCTCCTCCTCGCACCATCGCACCTTGAGGGCGATCATCTTGGAGAGGACATCGGCAAGCTGGGCATCGTAATAGATCGGCCGTTTCTCCGCGTCCACCACCTGCATGCCGAACGTCACCGGCCCGGTGACCTGGCATTTCAGGACCACTGCGGAAGGCACCTTCCTGGTCATCATCTCGATGAATGCCGAGGCATATTCCCGGTGCAGGCCATAGTCGGCAAAGTTTCCTTCAACGTAATCGAGGTAGACCTTCTCCATCGCGGCGGTCTGGTCCTTGGTGCTGTCGAAGAGGAGCCGGTCCTCGCGGATGAGCCGGCCCGGGAGCTGTTCGGAGTCATTGAAGACGATGCTCTCCAGCTGGCCCCGGTCGGGGAGGGTCGGGATGTACGGGAAGTCCGGGTATATTTCAAGGACATCATTGCATGCCTGGATTGGGTCAGTGTGGGGCAGGGCGCCGACGCCCGTTGCGCGTGAGTGGGGGGATGGAATCATCTTTGCCATAGGTATCAGTCCTTGCGAATCCGGCAGGACTCGAGCATCTTCTGGACATTGGGGAAGAGGGTCAGGTCCGTGTGCGGGAGGAACGTGCTCGAGGTATACTCATCCATGAACGAGGGTTCCGCGTTGAGCTCGATATAGGCGATCCGGTACGCGATATCGTCGAGCCTCTTGCGCGTCCTGCGGTTGACGAGGGCGATGTTGGCTCCGGCTACAGCCCCGTTGCCGATGTTCCGGATATTGTCGATCTCGATCTCCGGGATGAGGCCGATGATGGTCGCGTTCTTCTTGTCCAGGTAGTTGCCGAACGCGCCGGCGAAGTAGATCCTTACGATGTCGCGATGGGTGACGCCGGCCTCTTTCATCAGCGTCACGCAGGCTGCATGGACGGAAGCCTTGCTCATGATGAGATTCTTGATATCGTTCTCGGTGATGACGATGTCCTTGCCGATCCCGGTCTCGGCAGCCCAGGCGATGACATACTCCGGGAAGTGATCGGCCTTTCGTATCCGCGGGTTGGCGACATCCGTGTTGATGCGCCCGGTGCGGTCGATAACACAGGCGACCAGGAGCTCTGCCATGAGATCGATGAGCCCCGAACCGCAGATGCCGCGGGGCTTGACATTGTTGATGGTGGTGAATTTCGGGTCCAGTGTGACGGGATCGATGGTGATCTTCTCGATTGCACCAGGATTCGCCCGCATGCCGAAGAGGACCTCCCCGCCTTCCAGTGCCGGGCCGGCAGCACCGGCGCAGGAGAACATCCACTCGCGGTTCCCGAGGACGACTTCGAAGTTGGTGCCGATATCGATGAGGAGCGCTATCTCGTCGCGGTCGGCCATACCGCAGGCAAGGATATCGGCGATGATGTCGCCACCGATGAAGTCGCTGACCGCGGGGAAGGCATACACGCCACCGTTCTCGTTGCATGCCACGTTGAGCCGGCTCGACGCGATGGAGAGTGCCCGCCGGACCACCGGCACATAGGGTTCGGCTATCATGTACGCCGGGTCGATGCCAAGGAGCATATGGGTCATGACCGTGTTGCCGGCAACAACCACTTCATAGATGTCCTCGCGGTCCACGCCGGCGGTGTTGCACGCGGAGGTGATCGCCGAGTTGATGCTGTCAACCGCGAGCGCCTGGAGTCGGGAGAGCCCGTTCTTGCGGGCATAGTTGACCCTCGCGAGAATGTCCTCGCCGCAGCTGATCTGCCGGTTGTAGTTCGATGCAACGCCGACAACCTTGCCGTTCACCAGGTCCCAGAGGTAGACGACCACGGTCGTCGAACCAAGGTCCACGGCCGCCCCGTACACGCGGGAGGAGGTATCGTTCTCCTGGAGGTCGAGGACCCGGTACCCGCCGGGGACGAGCCCGATGGTTGCGGTCACCTTCCAGTCGCTGTGGCGGAGGATGGACGGGATGTCGCGGAGGACTTCGAGCGGTGCGTACATCTTCTCCGCCACCGGGCCGCCGCTCTTCTGGATGCCCCAGAGGAGGCGGGAGAGATCGGGCGAGGGATCGCTGAGCGTCGGGGGGTTGAGTTCGACATAATATTTCCGGACGGACGGGAGGAAGTCGATGGCAGCCTCTTCTCCCTTGATGAGGATCTTCTGTTCCTGGATGAGGGTGCTCTCCGGAACCATGACCAGCAGGTCGCCCCGGACAATGGTCTCGCAGGCAAGGCACGCCCCCCGGTTCAGTTCATCTTCAGTGAAGAACCGGCCATACTTCTGCCGGTCGAACTCGGTCTTTCCCGACTGGATATAGACAATGCACTTGCCGCACTTGCCCTGCCCTCCGCAGACAACGTTCATGTTCAGGCCGGCCCGCTGGGCAGCATCCAGGACCGTTGTGCCACGCTCGACCTCGATCTTGCGGTAGCTGGGAAGAAATGTTACCGTCCGCATACGCAGTATTCCTTGCTTCAACCATTGGGAAACCGTGGGTAAAATAGCCTGCGGTGATGACTATCGGGAAAAAGGGTATCAGCAGGAGCCTGTTGCGGTGGCTGATGCTGAAGAGAGGATCGTGCTGCATTCGGCCGGCGGCGTGTCAAAACTGTTGCAGATGGCCTGCTTGAATGCCTCGGGCGTGCGTGCACCGGAATATTTCACCCCGTTGATGATCAGCGTGGGCGAGGAGTATGCATTGTCCGATCCCGCCTGGGCCTGGTCGGTCTTCAGGAGCGCCACGCCATCGGGACCGGTTGCACAGGTGGTGAGGGCTGAATAATCAATCCCAAGCGAGGTCGTGACATTTCTGCGGCAGCTCTCGAGTGCCGTGCTGCTCTGCCAGAGCGGGTAACATTCATTGTTGAAGAGGGCAAGGTAATCCCAGAACTGATCCGGCTTCTGACTGAAGAGGCAGGCCTGGTACGCATCCTCGCGTGCCTCGGATGGCCCGTGAAGAGAACTGACGGAATCGATCGTTGAGCCGGTGACGGTCGTGATATAGCGGACGCGGATATCGGCTTTCTCCTGCAGCAGGTTGTATACCGGGCGCATCGCCGTCTCCGCCAGGGTGCCGTACGGGCAGAATCCCATGGTATAGAGCGTCACGGCCGGTCGTGCGGATTTGACCGGGGCTTTTGTCGGGGCCGGTGTTGCTCGTGCTGCCTGCATGTTCAGGGCGCTCGGGAAGAGGAGCGAGCAGTCCCGGGTCGCATACAGGGTATATTCCTGGGACTGGACGCTCACTCGTATCACGTACATGCCTTTTGATTCCGTCACCCCGAGGAGCGTGACACCGGCTCCCGGCTGGACCAGGTTATTTTTGATGTACGAGACTGCGGTATCGGCACAGGTCTCCTTTGCAACCACTGTGCCGGAGCCCGGAGGGGAGGTCATGGTACTGGCAACGAGAAGGATGACCACGAGGGCGATGATCCCGATGATGACGGCGATCATCGCTCTTCCCATAAAGACGGTCCCGGCCTTTCCTGCCTGCGGACCTGCCGGAGTTTCCGACGCGGTATCTGATCCTGGTGATTCTTTCACGTATTATCCCGGAACATTTTATTGCACGACGCTATAAACGATTGGATATTGATTGGCGGGCTAAAAAAATAAAAAAAAGTGTTTCTCAGGAAGAGGTCTCTTTCTTCCATTCCTCGTGGAGATAATCGGCGATCTCGGCAGCATCGCGGGGCCCGACCAGGACCTTCCAGCCGGTCGCGTCCTGGATGCGGCCGGAGAGCGGGGCTGCATAGCCCGGGATGATCAGTTTCTTGTGGGCAACTTCGTTCTCCAGCCCGAACTTCTTGATGGAGTCCTTCACCAGCGTCTCGCTCAGTTTTCCTGCGGCAACCGCGGTCAGCACCGAGAGCCCCTCGGTATCAACGATCAGCATATAACACGGGACCCGGGCTGACTCCAGGTATCCCTGCAGGGTGAAGAATGTGAGCGAAAAGTTCACGGTCATCAGCACGGGCGCGTTCTTGTCGGGCGTGCCGACCCGGTACAGCCCGGGGTTCATCTGGATGGGCTTCTGGGGGTCCGTATAGATATTCTGGCGAAGTGTCAGCGCCGCTTTTGCCGGCCCGGGCCTGAGCGGCATGGTGACGATGACCGATGCATACTTCACGATGCCCAGGACCACGGCCGCATCCTGCCCGGGGGCCGAAGCCGCATCCAGGTATACCGGGTACCCGAGTTCCGGCACGGCACGGGTGATGGCGAGCTGCCGGATCGCGGTCGAGCGGGTGATGAAGTCGTGGGATGAGGCAGGGGCCGGGTCGAGGACCAGGTCCGGTGCCCCTTCCGCCGTGCAGTCCTTCACGAGCTGGACAAGCCCTTCAAGCGTGGGTGCCCGGACCACCAGCGGGCAGCCGTGCTGCTTTGCCATCGCGGCCATTGCCTGGAAATTCTCCGGTGTTGCTGCATGGAGGAGCGGCCGGTACGTCCCGCAGTGCACCAGCGCAGCGGAGAACGCTGCCGGGTCCTGTGCAATCAGGACCGGCGGGAGGTGGGCCTGCTCGTTCTCGACCGCGGCAACGGCCCGGGCGAACTGCTCCGGCGACCCGCTGGTGTTCTCGATGGCAATGCCATTGAACCGGAGATCGGAGCCCACACGGGTGAAGGTCTCGTCCCGCACACGCCGCGTGACAGCCGCGATCTCGTCAACCGGCTGCGTGTCGGAGACCTTGAAGAGGATTGCCGGGGGGTGGTAGAAGGTCTTCTCGTGCCGGTACAGGACCGTCTCCTCGCCGACCTTGAAGTTCCGGACGCCGACGCCGACCTTGACCAGGCGGATCGGGGGCCGGGTGGTTGCGCCGAGCACCGATTTGGCCTGTTCATCCAGATATGGGCAGAGATCGACATCGGTCTTTCCCCCGGCGAGTTT
This sequence comes from uncultured Methanoregula sp., assembly GCA_964448885.1. Taxonomy (GTDB): domain Archaea; phylum Halobacteriota; class Methanomicrobia; order Methanomicrobiales; family Methanospirillaceae; genus Methanoregula. Next base: position 60,120 of record CAYVAQ010000001.1, read on the forward strand.
CATGGCAAAGGTCAGGCAGGTCGGGTCGCCGCATTCCTTGCAGTTCTTCTTCGGGAGCAGCTTGTAGATGTCCAGGGCCTTGAGTGCCATCCTACTGCCCTCCCGATACGCCGGCTGCAGGCATCAGCCCGGCAAAGGCTTTTTTCAGGAGGCCGATGGTCTGCGGGTGCCGGACGCAGACGATCTCGGCGCCGGCAGCAGCTGCCGCAAGGCAGGTGTAGAATTCCCACGAGACTGCCATCTCGTTCACGCCTTCCGGGGGTGCTTCCCTGACCTCCTTGATGGTGAGCGTGTCCGCGGCTGAGCAGATCATCGGCATCGCGAGATCGGTGTCGCCCTTGAGCGCGGAGAACCGGATCCGCTCCATGGCAGAGTAGGAGTACTCAAAGCCATACCCGAGGGAGCCGGTGTACGGGTCGATGACGATATGGTCGCGCTGGACGCCGATCTCCCGCAGAAGGATGTTGAGCTGTTTTGCCAGGTTGATGTCGATCGGCGACTGCGCGATGATGGAGTGGTTGTAGGCCAGGGCAGCGGCAGCGATGCTCCGGTACCGGGACGCTTCGGCAGTGCCAAGCAGCAGGCGTTCGCCTTGGCCGGTCTCCCCGCACCGCTGGAAGACCTCGCTGTCGATCTTCGGTTCATTGCTCCCCTCGATAATGAGGGGCAGGGCGGTTGCGGCAAGCACCGATTCAACCGTTTTACCAACAGCGGGAATATCGGAGAAGTTCCGCGCCCGCGTGCTCGTAAGGTAGAGCCGGACCAGGTCGGCGCTATAGTCCCGCTCCGCGGTCTTCGCCCATTCGGCAGGGTTGTTTACGATATCGCCGCAGTACTCCCGGATGATGGGAGACCAGTAGACCGGGTTGTCACAGACCTCGAATGCGATGAGAGGTGGTCGCGAGGATGCGGCCGGTTCAAGGAACGGGAGGGTGGTCCCGCCACCGATCTGGTAGGCGCATTTCCGCGTGCCCCCGTCCGCTTTGGTTGCACCCAGCGTGACACTGCCAATGGAACCGCTCCAGTCGAAAGAAACTGCAAAGCTCATCGTGCACCCTCACACCAGCGGTTTCATGGCAAGGGCCGGGTGACCAACACGCTCCAGGAAAACCATCAGGTCCTCGATCGTGGTCGCCGTATTCTCGTCCGCAATCTTCTCAAAGAACCCGGCCTTGCCGGCATCGGCAAGCTTCTTCTCGAGCCGGTTCTTCAGCTCCTCCTTGAGCTGGGCAGGCATCCAGACCAGCCGCTCGATACCCCCTTCGCCCTGCAGGAACCGGTCGGAAAGGATGAAGTTCTTGGCAATGCCGGCAAAACCCGGTGTCTGGGCGCCACCGCCGATTGTCCCGGCAAGGGTCGAGAACGACATGCCCGATGGCGTCGTGCCCTTGTACTCGCGGTTGACCACCATGATGCCGTTCACCTCCGGGAGCATGAGTGCGATGGCCTCGAAACAACCGCAACAGGTCATCGGGTACTCCATGACGCTGTAGAGCGAGATGCGCTCGATCTCGCCATGGCTCGCCTTCTTAACGAACCGGTTGATACCCTCGTATTCGCCGTTCTGGATGTTGATGACCGCCCCTTTCTCGACCGGCTGGTTTGCGCCGGAGGGCGAGATCTCATACGCGATCTTGCCATCAAGCCAGCTCAGTGCACCGCACAGGCCGAGCCGCTCGGGGGATATCACGCAGACATGGTTCGGGGCAAAGGTCTGGCAGAGCGTGCAGGAGTAGTAGGTCTCCACGTCATTGTCCCGCATGCCGCGGATGCGTGCGTCGCGCTCCTCGTAGATCCTCTCCGCCTCCCGCTTTGCTTCGAGGATCTTTGCCGGATCGGTGATGAGCGTCACCGCGACCGCGTCGAGGAGCTGGGGGAAGTCCATCCGGAACTTGCTTGCCAGGAGCTTGCCGATGTGCTCGATCTTCACGCCCTTGGCAACAGCCTCCTTCGATATCCGTACCCAGATGAGGTCCCGCTGGGCAACGTGCCACGAGCCTTCGCCATAATTGACGAAGTTATGGATGCGGCGTTCAAGCACCGGTTCGTAGTCCGTCTTCATGGCCTTGCCGGCAACCTCGATGATGATCCCGAGCGGGTTCGCCGACCCTTCCTTCATGGCATCGATCTCGGGCCCGATGACCGTGACCTGGCCGTCCCGGATCTCGTTCTCCCCCCGCATCCGCAAAAGCTCGAACGCCGGCGACCTGCCGCCACCGAACTCCACGTACATCTCCTCTTTCCGGATGCTCTTGCCTTCGAACGCGGGAGAGCAGCTCATCGGAATGGGGATTGCCGTGACATTGACGCGGATGCCCTTCTGGTCCATCCCTTTCCTGACAATGTCGCCGGGCCCGGCGGTCAGCCATTCGCCGCCTTCATACCCGCCAAGCGAGAGGATGGGGAACCCGAGCACCCGCATGCCATCGACAAACGCGATCTCCTCGTCCGAGAGGCCGGGGAAGACGATGACAATGGCCTTTGCCCGCTCGGCAGCATAGCGAAGGAGCCGGTGCGTGTCGCCCGGGGTGACCCCGCCAAACATCATGGCAACCCGGGCAATGATATCGACAAAGTGGATGCCGTACGCGGGACGGGAACCGAGCGGGATGAGGCGGTAATCAAGCCCGAGCCGGACACCGGACGCGGAGAGGGTGGGGACGATATCGCCGGCAAGGAACGTCAGCATGTATTTTTCCTGCAGTTCGCGGCAGATGGCTGCAGCACTGTCGGGTGTCTCCGGCTTTCCCACCAGGAGAGCGAGCCCGAGGATGCTGCCATCGACCAGCGAGTACCCGAGTTTGCGCAGGACCGTGTCGCCAATGAATCCCGCATAGGGCTCCGGTTCCTTCCCGGCAACGGCAGTGTGCTCCGCAAGGATACATTCCGCGGCTACGAGCGGGTTCTTCCCCGTCTTTGCATATACCTCAAGGGCTGCGGCCTTGTCGTGCACCGCGATGCCGGTCAGCGCGAACGAGACCGGGAGGTGGTATGCGGTCTCATCATAGGAGAACGGTTTTGAGAGCGCAGCCATCTTCTCCTGCGCCTGTTCGTTGCCATGGTTCCTGGCCATTTCCACGTCGGTCATTGTCGAATCCCTTCATCATTGGGTTACCCGGTAAGATAGATATACTTTCGTTATCGGGTAATGCCCAAAATCACGAGAATTGCCCGTAAAAACCAGAAAAACGTGCAGGAATGACAAAAATATATATCCATTCTCAATGATATCCTCTTAACCGAGAGGAACGAGAATGGAAACGGTGAAAGGCAAGAGATATCTTTTTACGATCGGCCTGATTGCAGCGCTGGTGATGCTCATCCTGCCCGCTGCAGCGGTCAATGGCACAATCAGTATCGCGTACCGGGGATCCGGAGGAAGTTACATCGGCGACCCGGTCATCTTTGACGGGAAGAACACGTTCAGTAATGTCACCCTGGTCCGGATGACCGGCCCAGGGCTGCCTCCTGAAGGTGTGCCCGTATACGATGTCAACGGCCAGGCGGGATCGGGCAACACGATCCAGGTGAATCCTGATGGTATATGGAAGCTGGTCTGGTACACGAATAACATCAAGGGATGGGAGCGGCTTGAGACGGCCCGGTATTACATCACCGCATTCGACTCCGTGTATCCCGAACAGACCTCAACAACATCCATCCTCCTGAAACGGCCTGAATTCTATGTCGTGGTCACGCCACCATCCGGCCGGTACGGCGATTATGTGCAGCTCACCGGGACCGTAGAGAAGGGCAGCAGCAGCGTCTACCTGAATATCGCGGACAGCACCGGGAAGGTAGTTCACTCGTACGATTCGACGGTGAGCGGTTCCGGGTACTTCAACAAGGGATTCCATATCGACATGCCTGCCGGTGTCTACACAGTCACGCTCTCCACGCCATCCGGCAGGAGCAGCTACACAAATTACCTGGTCGTGAACCAGTCTGCCGACGGCCCCATGTCACCTACAGCTGGTGAACCGGGCGAACCGGTATCGGTCGTCACACCCGAACCGCCAGCCGGCCCCGGGTCCCTGTCGATCTCTTCAAACCCGGCCGGTGCAACAGTATTCATTGACGGGACCATGGCCGGGTCAACTCCTTACACGCAGGACGGGATCAGCGCCGGGACGCACCTGGTAGAAGTGAAGGCTCCCGGGTTTGCAACCTACTCGCAGCAAGTCGAGATCCGGGCCGGTGCACCGGCAACCGTCAGTGCCCCGCTCGCCCGCAGTTCCTCCTCTGCCCTGCCGCTCTCCATCATCCCGGTCCTTGCCGGTCTCATCATCGTATCCGCGGTTGTCCTCGCGTCATCCGGCTCCCGGAAGAATTAATCCTTTTTTTTAATAAGATATTTTTACGTTAGAGACCAACGGTTCTCTCGCAAACGGTGAGGTCATCCTTGAAGAAATTCTCCTTTATTGCGCACATGCCCGACACCCCGGGTTCGCTGCACCGGGCTGCAAAGATCATCATGCAGTATGACGGCAACATCAACCGGATCCAGTTCGACCGCCGCATCGACCCGGGCACGGTCTTTTACGAGGTCACCGCCACGGACGAGGCCTATGCCGCCATCACCCGCGACCTTGCCGCCATCGGGTATCTCCAGACGAGCCTCAAACCGCTCGACTTTTTAAAAATTACCGTCGACATGCCCCACAAGCCGGGCGCCCTCCACGAGCTTCTCAATTATATTACCGGGGCCGGCGCCAACATCACGTTCATTGACTTCGATGACAAGGGCCGGCACCCGCACCGGCTCACCATCAGCCTGAACGCGGGGGACAGTGTCGCTGTCAAGACCCTGCTCGACCAGCTCAAGTCCCGGTACCGGCTGGAGATCCTGGAGTATGACCGGACCGGCAAACATCTTGACGACACGGTCTTCTATATCCGCTTCGCCCAGAGCGTCCGCGAGCTCATCGGGGATTCGGGCGATGAGTTCCTCCTCTCGTTCCTTGCCGATACCAACCACGTTGCCCAGGCCCTGATGGACAAAGGCTGCGACCCCCACCAGGTCTTCGGGAGCGTGCTCCAGACCGGCCGGTCCATGGCGGCCACCACCGGCAGCAGGTTCTATGCCGATGTCCAGCAGTTTCCGGTCACCGGCACGGTCACCCTCTCCTGCTTCCAGCCCCCGTGCGGCGGGAGCCTGTACCTGCTGCACACGGAAGACGAGATACTGATGATCGATACCGGGTACGGTATCTACCATGACGACATGATGGCCATGCTCGCCCGGTACGGTCTTGGCGACCTGCGCAAACTGAACCGGATTGTCGTAACGCATGCCGATGCAGACCATGCAGGCGCGTCCGGGTTCTTCTCCGTCCCCGTCCTCATGCACGAGGGGACGCAGCGGATCATCGAGACGAACGACCGTTCCTACGGCCAGCAGAACGAGCTCTCGGCGCTGAACGCATTCTATACCCGGATGGTCAACCTCTTCTCCCACTACCGGACGCCCAAGGAGATCCGCCCGTTCGGGCAGCCGGACGGCACGAAGCGCGGGATCTTCCCCGTCATCGGGACGATCACGTTTGCCGGCATAACCCTCGAAGTCCTGGACGGCCTCGGCGGGCACTGCCACGGGCAGGTCTTCCTCCATTCACGCGAGCACGGCCTCCTCTTCACGGCCGACAGCGTCATCAACTTCGCGAGCATGACCAAAGAGCGGGCCGAGTACAGCTCGCTTGCCGCGTTCCTGATCGGCTCCGTGAACGTGGACAGCGACCATGCAAAGGAGGAGCGGACCGCGCTCCTCGCGCTCGCAGCCGAGACCGATGCAGCAATCAAAGAGTCCGGGCGCCAGTGCCTCATCTGTTGCGGGCACGGGGCGGTCTCGGTCCTGAAGGACGGGAAGCTCGCTGCAGCCGGCGAGATCCGGAAGTATGAAGCGGGCAGGCAGGATGCTGCGGGTGTCTGAGAAGAGTTGGGGGATTTTTTGCTACGCACATTAGTGCGTGAAATATGCTCGTTGAAAGCATGAAGGAGCATTGACTGACATAAGATGAATCTTATATAGAAATGGGAGGGCCCCCCGCCTCAGGGCCTCTTCGAGGCACGGCGGGGCAAGGATGTTTTTTTTTTAAAATCTCACGATTTATCGTGACCATGATATGATGCTGTTTTTTCCAATACCGAGTTGATGCCCCCGCGGGGCGCCCTTCGGGGCGGGGGCAAGCATCCTCATGGGGGTATGGGGGCATCAGCCCCCATAATCACTTCAAAGAATTCCGCAAAGAATTTTTGAAAAATCACATGATTTTTTTGAGAGTCAAAATGCTTATGAGAGTATCTGAATTAATTCGCTGATTTTTACTGAGTAGAGAAATAGCCGCGACTGGCCTCCGCCCTCACCCGGTTGCGTAGTTCGTGACAATGATCTCCTGGATGCCCTTACGCCGCTCTCCATTACAGTTGATGAACCGTTTTGCATCGACCGTATCGATGGTGAAACCGGCATACAGGTCCTCGATCTCTGCAACCTTGGAGTTGGAGAGCATCACACAGACTCCCTTCTTCGACAGGCGGGTGAAGAGCCGTGCAAGCCGTTCCTGCTCTTCGAACGGGAAGCCCCTTGAATTGTAATCGGTGAAACTTGCCGTTTTCGAGAGGGGCTGGTACGGGGGATCGAAATAGATGAAATCGCCTTTCTTTGCCGGGCGGACCGCAGTCTCGAAGTCCCGGTTCTGGATCTTCACTTTTTCGAGCATGGCAGAGAACTTCAGGATGCTCGTTTCAGAAGGGATCGAGCGCTTCTTGTAACTCCCGAACGGGACATTGAACCTGCCCTGCCGGTTTACCCGCCATAACCCGTTGAACCCGTGCTTGTTGAGGTAGATGAGGAGCGCTGCCCGCTCGAGCCGGTGGTCCGGGCTGCCGATGATGCTGTTGAACCGCTCCTTGAGGAGACGGTATGTCTCTTCGTTGTTCTGGAACTCCTCGCTGGCAAGAGCGGTGATGAGTGCACCGGGCGTGTCCTTTACCACGCGGTAGAGGTTGATGAGCTCGCTGTTCAGGTCCGAGATGACCGCCCGGGTGAGAAGGCCGCTGTTCTCAAGATGGACAAGGAGCGCCCCGCCGCCGACGAACGGCTCGTAGTACGTGTCCCAGGACGGGGGGAGGCGCCGGCCCAGTTCCGCAAGGAGCTGGCGCTTTCCCCCGGCCCATTTGATGAACGGCGAACACTTGACGAGCGGGGATATCACGATTCAGTTTTTATAAAGCATTCTTTAAAGATCTATCCTTCATTCTGCCCGGGAGCGGACGGTGCAGCCGGTAGAAATTCTCATCTACTTACGCGGTGCATATTGAGACGGGAGAACCATGGAACCGCACAGGGTACAGGAAATGATGCAGCTGATGGCATCAAAGATCCGGTCCATATCCAATTCCATCTCCGATGAGGAGATCGGGAAATTTTTACACGAAATCCTGGCAGCGAAACGCGTCTATGTCATTGGCGCCGGCAGGTCCGGGCTGGTTGCCAAGGCCTTTGCCATGCGCCTGATGCATCTCGGCCTCCAGGCATACGTGGTCGGCGAGACCATCACCCCGGCTGTCAGCAAGGGGGACCTGATGGTGGTCTTCTCGGGATCGGGCCGTACCAAGACCATTGCGGAGATCGTGGAGACCGCCCACGCGATCGGGGCGCACGTCTGCCTCATCACCTCCAATGCAGAGTCCCGGATCGGTAAACTCTCCGAGTGCGTTGTGGTTATCGAGCACCAGCGCGATGCGGTCAGGGACGATGCGGTGGAGTTCGAGATCCGGCAGATGCTGGGCGAGCACCGGTCGTTTGCACCGCTGGGCACGCTCTTCGAGACCGCGTCCATGGTCTTTGCCGATGCCGTCATCTCCCGCCTGATGGAGATTACGCAGACCGATGAGTCCGCCCTCAAGAACCGCCATACCAATATCGAGTGAATGTGATTCTGTATGACCCAGAAATTCTCTAAAAACGTTGCCGGGATCGAGATCTCCGGCATCCGGAAGATCTTCGAGGCTGCCGGCCCGGGTTCCATCAACCTCGGCCTCGGGCAGCCGGACTTTGACACGCCGCAGCACATCAAAGATGCGGCCATCAAGGCTATCCAGGAAGGAAAGACCGGCTATACGACCAACAACGGCCTCCCGGAACTCCGGGCCGCGATCAGTAAGAAGTTCAGGACCGAGAACGGGCTGAAGTACCATCCTGACCAGATGATCGTGACTGCCGGTGCGAGCGAGGCCCTGCATATCATCATGCAGGCAATGCTGAACCCGGGCGACCGGGTCCTCTGCCCTGACCCGGGTTTTGTCTCGTACGCGTCGCTTGCAACCATGGCCGGCGGGACGCCGGTCAGCCTCCCCCTCACCAAAACCCTCCATATCGATGTCGAGGCGGCCAAGAAGCTGATGGACAACGCGAAGCTGATGGTCATCAACTCGCCCGGCAATCCGACCGGTGCGGTCGAGAGCGAAGAGTCGATCAAAGCACTTGTCGAGTATGCTTCTGACAAGAACGTGACGATTATTTCCGATGAGGTGTACGAGCACTTCATCTACGGCAAGAAGCACTACAGCGCCGGCACCTTCGGTGACAATGTCATCACCATCAATGCCACGAGCAAGACCTACGCGATGACCGGCTGGCGGCTCGGGTACCTTGCCGCATCGCCCGAGATCGTTGGCCAGTGCTTAAAAGTCCACCAGTACTGCCAGGCCTGCGCCACCTCCATTGCGCAGTATGCCGCGGTTGCCGCGTACGAGGGGCCGCAGGACGCAGTGAAGACCATGCGCGACGAATACCAGGCCCGCCGCGACATCATCTGGAACGGCTTAAAGGACCTCGGCTTCGACTTCCCGAAGCCCGAGGGCGCGTTCTATACCTTCGTGCCGATGAAACCGGCGCTCACGCAGAAGATCATCGAGGCCGGTGTCATCGTGGTCCCCGGCACCGCGTTTGGCGTGAATGCGCCGGAGTACACCCGCTTCAGTTATGCCACATCCCGGCAGAATATTATGACCGCACTCGAACGTATCGGAAAACTGGTGTGATATCATGGTCAGGGAACTTCTGCAGAGATTATCCAATGCTCACGGCGTGTCGGGCAGCGAAGGCAGCATCACCTCGGTGATCAGGAAAGAACTGAAAGGACATGTTGATGAGATCCGCGAGGATGCCCTCGGGAACCTCATTGCTGTCAAGAAAGGCGGAAAATTTAAGGTCATGCTCGCGGCTCACATGGACGAGATCGGCCTGATGGTCAAGTATGTCGAGGACAAGGGTTTCATCCGCTTCGTTGCGCTGGGCGGCTGGTATGACCCGGTGCTCTTCACCCAGCGGGTGATCCTCCACACGCCGAACGGCCCGGTCCATGGCGTCATCGGGGGAAAACCCGTCCACATGATGAACGACGAGGAGCGCAAGAAGGGCGTGAAGATCGATGACATGTTCATCGATGTCGGGGCCGTCAACCGGGAGGAGGTCGAGTACCTGGGGATCGATGTCGGGACGCCCGTCACCATCGACCGCGAGTTTGCCACGCTCGCCAACAGCCGTGTCACCGGCAAGGCATTCGACAACCGGGCCGGCGTCGCGATGCTCATCAAGACCCTGAAGGAAGTGAAGTCCCCGCTCACGATCTACGGCGTCTTCACCGTGCAGGAAGAGGTAGGTCTCAAGGGAGCACGGACGAGCGCGTACACGCTCGAGCCGGACTGCGCCATTGCAACCGATGTCACGATCCCCGGCGACCACCCGGGCATCGAGATGAAGGACGCGCCGGTCGCGATGGGCAAGGGGCCGGTCATCACCGTTGTCGATTCCAGCGGCCGCGGGCTCATCGCGAGCCGCAAGGTCGTGGGCTGGATGAAGGCAGCGGCCGATGCAGAGAACATCCCGGTCCAGCTGGAAGTCGGGAGCGGCGGGACAACGGACGCAACCGCGATCCACCTCACCAAGGGCGGCATCCCGAGCACGACCGTGAGCATCCCCACCCGGTACATCCATTCGCCCGTTGAGGTGCTGGACCTTGCCGATCTCGAAGCAGGTGTAAATCTTCTGAAAGCAGCGCTGAAGAAGAAGCCGGCGCTGTAAATTTTTGCAGTGCCGGAAATTTTTGGAATTTTTTTTTTGGATTTTCCCGGATGAGATTGGATTTTTTTGCTCTGTTGAAAACCTTTGAAAAGATGCTGGGGGCTGATGCCCCCATACCCCCGTTGTGACTTTTGCCGCCGAGGTCGAAGATTTTCGTTTGAAAATCTTCTCCACTCCCTTCGGTCGTCCCCGCAGGGAGACTGCCGTGACCTTCGGGTCAGGGCAGTCTGGAGAAGAATCTCATCAGAGATTCTTCGACTCGCCCCGCGGCGGCATCAATTTCTGTTTTGGGAAAATGATTCCTTATCGGAGTGCCACGTACTGGTAATGCAGCGGCATCACATGCGCCCCCGCGTCGAAGAATTGCTGTGCAATTCTTCTCCTGCCGAGGGTCCGAGAACCCTCGGCACCCCCGCGGGGGTGTCGAGTCTCGTCAGAGACGAGACACGAGAAGAACCCTATGGGTTCTTCGAGTCAGGGCTGGCGCAAGGGGGGTAACGAGTATCCGAAATGAGGAATTCAACAAAGCAGATTTTTTAATTTTTCCGGATATGTGGATATAACGGACATATCCTGATTCTGAATCTCTCACCCCCGAAATAGCCTGCATGACGGACGATGAGGTGTGCCGGGGTGCCCGGGATGGTGTCTCCGGATACCCTGATCCGGGCCCGTATAGGGCTCCGTTGTACCAGTTTTCCCTCAGCCCGGATCAATTTCATGCAAAACCAGCTGGTTTATGTACAAGTGTTTTGGAAATACGCCAAATCCAAGGGATTTGCGCCAATCGGACGATTTTGCGGGGTCGTGTAAAACCTAAATAATGCCTATTTAATTTGCCGATCTCAGCTCAACACGTATTCCTGCACGATAATTGAAAAGAATGGCGCTATTGCTGCCAGGGGATTCCAGTCAGTGGAGAGAGAATCACGTCAGAGAAAGCGGGGCTTTCGGATTGTAAAGTGGGGAATTATGGTGGGTTGGAAGCAGATATCGGACCAGGGGGCGGAAAATTTTCGTGCAGACCCTGCTGAAATTTTCTTAATCAGGATCAGTTGGAAATTTTCGAATAAAGGTTCGATTGATCCGGATCAGTTTTTTGATTGCGATTGTGATCGCGATGAAAAATTTTTCATCAAGGATCGATTGAAATTTTTCCGGCATGGTCTGCTGAAAATATTTCAAGCAAGGTCTGGTCGTGATAAGTTAAACGGATCTGCAATGGTTCGTACCGTCAGAGCCCCCAGATATTCATTCCATTTTCCGGCAGGATCCGTTTGGAATTTTTTGAGCAGGGTCTGCTGAATTTTTTTCAATCAGGGTCTGGTGAAAATTTTCAAATCGGACCGTGATTGATCCGGATAATTTTTTTGATCGCGGTTGTGATCGCGATGAAAAATTAGTGAGCAGGGTTTGATTGAAAATTTTAAGCAAGGTACGTTTAGTTTCACTGGACTAAGGTTGATTGCCGGGCCGGTGAGTTGCGATGCCCTACGCCCGAAAGGCCTGCCGGCTTTCGGGCTATCAATTACCCTATTCTGTTTGGATGAAACCGATCTTGCCCAGCGAGGTCCCGACAGGCGGCCGAGCGGCAGCGAAGATTTTCCTTGAAACTCTTCTCAACCTCCTTCGTCAGTCCCCGCAGGAGTGGGGAGGCTCGCAAATCTGAATATCAGAAGCCGATATCAGTAAAAATCACAAAAGGCTGGAAAATTACGCCCCGGCCGGGACTTGAACCCGGGTCAAAAGCTCCGGAGGCTTCTAGGATGTCCACTACCCTACCGAGGCATACGTTACCCTGCACGAAGTCGTGCAAAGTACCACATAACTAACACCGTGCAGCCTAATAAACCTCACGTTAGCCGCGAAGGAAGAAACAAAGTCACTCTTCTTCAAACGACAGGTCCGGCCTCGTGTTCAGCAGGCCGGCGGCGATAAACGCAAGCCCAACAATCCACCCGATGACAAACGTGATGATGAGCATCGGGTTCCACGGGAAGAGATGTGAGTAGCCGCCCGTGACGATATCCGCAAGGGTGAAGGAACCGGTTGCCGGCGCAGGTGCAGGGAAGAGCGGGAAGAAATAAATCGATGCAATGATTACGAGGCCGATGACGACCTGGTATGGATCGGGGCTCCGGATCCGGGGAATGTCATTGGTCTGGGGTGCCTGCAATCCCTCCCAGTCATCGGGATCAGTATCCTTTGCTGTCATATCCGCACCGGCTTTTTTTGACCGCCAGTAATGCTCCGGTTCACACTTTCTTCATCTGGTACATGTGCCAGATCTTGCAGGCGCCCTCGTGGCTCACCATGCACGGTCCCACGGGCTTCCGCGGGGTGCAGACCTTGCCGAAGAGCTTGCAGTCCGACGGGTTTGCAAGTCCGCGGAGGATCTTGTCGCAGCTGCAGGCCGAGTGCTTGGTGATATGTTTGAACTCGATGTTGAACTTCTTCTGGGCATCGTACTGCTCGAACTCCTTCTTCAGCCGGAGGCCGGATCCCGGGATAACGGGAAACCCGCGCCACTCCACATCGGACGGCTCGAAGACCTCGTACATTATTTTCTTGGCCTTGACATTCCCCTCGCGGATGACCGCGCGGGGATACGCGTTGTCCACGCGGTGCGTCCCCTCCTTCACCTGCTGGACGAGCATCAGGAGCCCGAGGAGGATGTCCTCCGGCTCGAAACCGGCAACTACCTGCGGAACCGGGAATGCCTCGTACTCCTCGTAGCCCATGATTACGCAGACATGGCCCGGGAGCATGAACCCGTCAAGCTTCGCCTCACCCTGCTCGAGCAGCCATTTCATCGCGGGGGGGACGATGCGGTGGCAGGAGAGGATGGAGAAGTTCTCGGGCGGTTTTGTCAGGAGCATTGCGGCAACGGTCGGCGCGGTGGTTTCGAAGCCGACTGAGATGAAGACGACCTCCTTGTCGGTCTTCTGCGCGATCTCGACTGCCTTGTGGATACCCTGCACGATCCGGACATCCCCGCCGCTGGACTCTAAGGAGCCCTGCGAGCCCGGGACATGGAGGAGGTCGCCGTAGGTCGTGACAATGCAGTCCTTTGATGCAAGGTCGAGCGCCGCATCGATCTCGCCCTGCGGCGTGATGCAGACCGGGCAGCCGGGCCCCATCACGATCTTCAGCTGCTCCGGCAGCAGGCTGCGGAGACCCGTCCGGGCAATCGCAGCCTCGTGCGTCCCGCAGATGTGCATGAAGGTCATGTCCCGATCGACCAGCTCGTGCAGTTTCTGTGCAATCTCCTTTCCCGTCGCCATAATCTCAAAACTATTTACGTTTCAGTGACATAAGATTACGTATATGGATCTGTCTACGTTCTCGCCGAACTTTATCTATGCAGCACTGGTAATCCTGCTCGGTATCGTTCTTGCGTTCCTTGCACGATCTTTTGTCAAATGGCTCGAGGCAAAGGCCGAGACCACGGACACCTACTGGGATGACATCATCATCGCCGCCATCGGGACACCGGTCCAGCTGGCGATCATTGTCATCCTGACCTATTACGCAGTCACCTGGTTTGACATCCTGCCGGCAAGCATGGCATGGGTGCACGACCCCCGGTATGCAACCACCTTCTGGATCATCATCGGTGCATGGATCATCTCCACGTTCCTGCACAGTATCATCCACGTCTATGGCAAGCGGATCGCGGAACTCTCGACCTCCGATATGGACGACCGGCTGGTTGACCTGCTCGAACTGGTGATCCGGTATGTCATCTGGTTTGCCGCAATCCTTGCGGTGCTCAAGGTCTTCGAGATCGATGTCACTCCCCTGCTGGCTGGTGCGGGTATCGCCGGTATCGCCATTGCGCTCGCGGCCCAGGACTTCATCTCCAACTTCTTTGGCGGGGCGGTCATCACGGTTGACAAGCCGTTCAAGGTCGGCGACCGCGTGAAGATCGATGACTACTATGGCGACGTGATGTCGGTCGGGACCCGCAGCACCCGTATCCGGACGCTCGATCACCAGGTGGTGACGCTCCCGAACAACAAGATCACGACCAACGTCATCGTCAACTACTCCGAGCCGGACGAGAAACTCCGGATAGCCGTCCCGGTCACGGTTGCATACGGGACCGACCCGAAACGCGTGAAGGCTATCCTGCTCGAAGTCGCACAGGAAGTCATCAAGAACACGCCATGGGTCCTTGAAGATCCGGCACCGGTGGTATTCTTCACTGAGTTCGGGGAGTCGAGCCTCAATTTCATCTTAAAGGTCTGGATGAAAAAGTACAACACGCCCGATGAGGTCAAAGATGCTATTAACATACGGATCTCGGAGCGGTTTGCAAAGGAAGGCATCGAGATCCCATTCCCGCAGATGGACGTTCACATGAAGAACTGATCATCCCTCCTCACCCCCCTAACCTTTTACGCCCCCTTTTTCAAGCAGGTTTATTTTCTCCGTGTACAAAAGACCGGGTATGTTCGGCGTCTCCACGTACTGTCTCCATGCGGAACCGCTCCCGTCCGCGCTCGACCGGCTGTCGGCAGTGACGGGCTTTATCGAGGTCATGGATGAAGGTCTCCATTACCTGGAGAATGCCGATCTGCTCACCTGTTATTCCTGCCGGTATTCCATCCATGCACCGAGCCGCGGCACTAACCTGGCGAGCCTGCTCGAACCGATCCGCCGGGCAAGCGTGGAGGTGATGGCGCAGTGCTTCTCGGTTGCGGCTGAGGTGAATGCAGGTGTTGTCGTCCACCCGGGCTATTTTGCCTGGGAGGAGGAGCGACGGAAGGCAGAGCAGCAGTTGCGGCGGTCGCTTGCCGACCTGCACGCACATGCACAGGAATATTCAGTGAAGTTCTTTGTCGAGAACATGGGCAACTGGGAGTATTTTCTCGTAAAGACCCCGGCCGAGCTCGAGTTGATCGGGACCACGCCCTTTGCGCTCGATGTCGGTCACGCCCACCAGAACCATTGCCTGGAAGCGTTCCTTGCCGGCCCGCCGGCGCAGCACTATCATCTCCATGATAATGACGGGACCGAGGACAGCCATGCGGCGGTTGGTGACGGCACGATCGATTTTGGCGCTGTCATGCATTCGGTGAAAAAGTCCGGCGTCACACCGGTGATTGAGGTCGGGACGCTGCCGGGCGTTCTCACCAGCATCGGGCGGCTGGAGAAGATCTAATCCAGGAATGCCGGGACAGAGCAGGGGTTTTGGTCAGAATCGGAGGAACGAATCATTGAACCGATGATTTGTGCAGAAGATTCGGACAGCACAGGTGCGCGTACCGGGAAAATCTTCCGGAAATCTCCGGCCCGGGCTGTTTTTTCCGCAATGTTTTATAGGGAGTAACCACAACGTAGTTAGGCAACCGGGAACGGTGGAAGAACTGTTGTCTCTCCCCGTGAAGGTGCAATAAATCCGACCAGTGCCTATGTGACACAGCCTGGCAGTGTGCCTCCTTGGTAAGGAGGAAGTCGCGAGTTCAAATCTCGCCATAGGCTTCTTTTGTGAGAATCATTTCCAATGCTCTCTGTTTTTAAAAAATGTTTTTTCAATTAATCGTCAAGTGTATTTTACGAGCGAGTGCCCCCTAACCCCCTCGAAGAACCTTTCAGGTTCTTCTCATGCCTCATCTCTGTTGAGAGTCAACACTCCCCGCCGAGTTCCGCCACAGGCAGTCATTCGGGTGGGGGAGGAAAGGTGATCGAAAAAAATTTCTGTATCTGATCCTTTCCTGCTGTTGAGGCCGCCGCGGGGCATCGAATCCCGCAGGGATGAGATGGGAGAAGAATCCAGAAGGATTCTTCGACTCGCCCCTTCGGGGCGGCGGCTCCATCTTTTTCGGGGGTTTGGGAGTGTCAAGCATTGCGTCAGCGATGATTGACATGAGAGGAACGTTTCAACATTCTTCGAACATCAGCCCCCATAATCAGTTCATACATTTCCACCAGGGAGTAACGAGTAAAATGCTGTTTGTATCATCTCTTCAGGCCGAAAATACCAAAATTTGTCCCGGAATCCGGGAAAAATCCCAAACAGAAAAAATATAATAATTAAAAAACCCCAGTGGTGAATCAAATGTCCCGCACATACTGCCCGCCCTTCAGCGCCGTTGTATCCTTCCTCTTCATCATCCTGGTATCGGTCGGGATGATCGCATACTTCCTGCGGGAACTGCCAAATCACACCGAGAGCGGGCTCTATTACATGTCGTACTTCATCATCCTCGCGTTTGCAGCGGTGGCCGTGGTCTGCAGCCTCATCGTCATCCACATGCTGTTCGTGAAGCGCGCTCTTATCCCGCCGCCCTGCCAGTAAGCGCCGGCACGGGAGATCGTGCCCGATTTTCCGGCAGGAAAAACCGGTGCAGGGTCACCGGATCCTCATCACCAGGTCGCCTTCCGCGGTAACGGAGAAGCGTTGCATCAGGACATGGTCATCGAGCGTGACATCGCATTCAAAGACTTCCCGGAACTTGTCCCGGACCTTCTGGACACGGGCCGGGTCCTCCGTGAAGAGGGCGCCCGGGCGGCTGGTTCGTTCTGCCATACCCTGATGTCAGGAAGAACGGGCGGATAAAGGGGGGACCGGGCGGGGCGTGAAAGTGTTCTGTGGTCAGGTTCTTCAGTCATAACGCTGAATAATATAAGAAAAATCTGGTGAACCATGAACACCCAGGAACCAGTTCCTACCCGGAAAGTTGCAGAATCCTCCGGACACATGCGGTTTGCACCGCGGATGGCAAAGACTCCCAAGTCGTTCATCCGCGAGATCCTCAAGGTCACCGAGAACCCCCGGATCATCTCATTTGCCGGCGGGCTCCCGAACCCTGCCCTCATCGATGTCGATGGCATCGCCGCTGCAGCCGCACGGGTACTGGAGAAGGACGGGCGGACTGCCCTGCAGTACTCCACGACCGAGGGCTACCGCCCCCTCCGCGAATGGATAGCGCAGCGATACGAGTGCCGCCTCGGACTTTCGGTCAGCCCGGACGAGATCCTCATCACGAACGGCTCGCAGCAGTGCCTCGATCTCATCGGCAAGGTCTTCATCGGCGCCGGCGACTGCGTGGCAATCGAGCGACCCGGCTACCTTGGCGCAATCCAGGCCTTCTCGCTCTACGAGCCCCGGTTCAGGACCGTCCTGTTGCACGAGGATGGCCCGGACACCGCGATGCTAGCGGATGTGGTCAGGAAGGACAACCCGAAGTTCTTCTACGGCGTCCCGAACTCCCAGAACCCTTCCGGAATCACGTACTCCGCAGAGCGCCGGCGGGAGGTTGCCGACATCCTGACCGGGACCGGCACCTTCCTCATCGAGGACGATGCGTACGGCGAACTGAACTTTGCCGGCCGGAGCATGCCATCGTTCCGGGAGTTTTTACCGGACCAGGCTATCATCACGGGCTCGTTCTCGAAGATCCTGGCGCCGGGCATGCGGATGGGCTGGATCGTTGCCCCCACCGCAGTCATGGAGCAGCTGATCATCGCCAAGCAGGCATCCGACCTCCACTCCAACTACCTCTGCCAGCGGATCGCCATGGAGTACCTGGCCATGGGCGACATCGAAGTGCATATAACGAAGATCCAGGCAGCGTACCGGCACCAGTGCACCGTCATGCAGGACGCCATCCGGGAATCCTTCCCTCCCTCAGTCACCTGCACACACCCGCAGGGGGGCATGTTTGTCTGGGTCACGCTGCCGGACGAGATTGATTCGATGAGCGTCTTCAATGCCGCACTCAAGGAGAATGTCGCCGTCCTCCCGGGAGTCCCGTTCTACATTGACGGCGGCGGGACGAACACGCTCCGGCTGAACTTCTCGAACTCGTCCGATGAGAATATCCGGGAGGGCATCTCACGTCTTGCCCGGGTCATCAGGGATCTCTTGTAAATCCTGACCGGTTCTCTCTTTTTTCCCATGTATTTAAAAGAGTATTCATAAATCTGCAAATTCTATAATAAGCGTAAGTACCGGAAAGGGTATATGCGCCTGTCGAGCAACCTGTATACAGGAAGGTATAGATCTCCAGTATTCTATACCATAATACCAGTGCAGGACGGAACAGGAGATCCGTACGAGAGGTTACTGAATCCATGAACAAGAGTGATGCGGAAGCGCTGATGCGGCAGGGCATCGAACTGTATGACCTGGGAAAGTTCCAGGAAGCCATTGTCATGTTCGATCGCAGTCTTGCGCTCTTTCCCAAGCTCGCCAAGGCCCACTATTTCAAGGGGATCGCCCTGTACGACCTGGGCAAATTCGATGAAGCTATCGAAGCCTACGACAAGGCCGCGGCGCTCGAACCGCAGGACCCCAATGCCTGGTACAACAAAGCCGCAACGCTCGCCCAGATCGGGCGCAACGAGGAGGCGCTCGAGGCCTGCGACCGGCTCCTGTCCATCCAGTATGACAATGCCGAGGGCTGGATCCTCAAGGGGATCGCCTTCTACGAGATGGGGAAGTTCAAGGAGGCTATCAGCGCCTATGATCATGCCCTGATGGTCGATCCCCGGCACGCGAAGGTCTTCTACAACAAGGGGATAGCGCTTGCCGACATGGGCCGTCACCAGGAAGCGATCGCCGCGTATGACAAGGCCATCGAGATCGTGCCGGACTATGCGAAAG
The DNA here is from genome assembly GCA_964448885.1 of uncultured Methanoregula sp. Classification (GTDB taxonomy): domain Archaea; phylum Halobacteriota; class Methanomicrobia; order Methanomicrobiales; family Methanospirillaceae; genus Methanoregula. The sequence goes on from CAYVAQ010000001.1 coordinate 78,821, forward strand.
CCTATTACAACAAGGGCATCTCGCTCTACGATCTCGGCAGATACGACGAGGCGCTCGCTGCATTCGACCGGGCAAAGGAGCACGACCCGGACGATTTCTGGGTCAGTTACTACCGCGGGTTCATCCTTGCAAAGCAGGAGAAGCACGAGAGTGCGGCGGAAGCGGCTGAGGAGTTCATCCGCCACGAGCCCGGTCATGCCGACATCTGGGCCATCCGGGGAATATCCCTTTTCAGGCTGGGCCGGTATGCCGATGCCATTGAGGCCCTTGGTCAGGCGATTACGCTCAACCCGTCAATCACCGATGCTCTGTATTACCAGGGGCTCGCGTATAACCAGGCCGCCCAGTACAGCGAGGCGATCGGCCCGCTCGGGAAGATCATCGGGCAGGACCAGAACAACGCGGATGCATTCTTCCAGCACGGCCTTGCCTGCTTTCGGCTGAAGAAGTACCGGGAAGCGGCTGATGACTTTGACCGGGTCACGGTCCTCACGCCCGATAACCCTGACGCATGGTACCGGAAGGGTATGACCTGCGTCTTCCTGAGCATGTACGAGGATGCCATCGATGCCCTTGCAAAAACGCTCCGGATCAATGGCGACCATGCCGGCTCGTACTATTACCGGGGGATCGCATTTGGACGGCTCGGACGCCACAAGGAAGCCATCGAATCGTTCGAGAACACCCTTGCCCTCGATCCCGAATGCGCATCGGCTGCCTATCAGGAAGGCCTCGCATACGCGAACCTCGGGAGGTACAGCGAGGCAATCGCTGCATACGATCACGCGATCCACATCAGCCCGGGCTTTGCCGAGGCATTGTACAACAAGGGGTTCGCCCTTGCCAAGCTCGGCAGGAACGAAGATGCGATCATGGAGTTCAACCGGGCCCTTGCCCAGGACCCGAACAACTTCCAGATCCATTACCAGAAAGGGACGCTCCTTGCCCGGCTCGGGAGGTACGATGAGGCCATCGCGTCATTCGACCGGAGTATCAGCCTGAAACCCACGAATGCCCAGGCCTACTATGATCGCGGGCTTGCGCTGATGAAACTCGAGCAGCCCGCCGATGCAATCGTGTCATTCGACCATGCAACCTCCATCAACCCCAATTATGTCAATGCCTATTTTTACCGGGGCCTTGCCTGCATCACGCTCGAGCGCCCCGAAGAGGCGATCGCCGCGTTCGACCAGGCGCTCGAACTGGACCCGCTCCATACCCTCTCGCTGTATCACCGCGGCCATACGCTGATGCTCCTCCACCGCTACGCTGAAGCCGTGACCGTCTTCGACAAGGTGCTCGAGCTCTCCCCGCAGTACACCGCGGCGATGGTCGAGAAGGGTATTGCCCTCATCAGCCTCTCGCGGTACACCGAGGCTGTCCCGGCGCTCGAGGAAGCCCTTGAACTGAACCCGGCCCTTGCCGATGCATGGATGAACAAGGGGATTGCGCAGATGCATACCGGCCAGATGGAACAGGCGGTCGCTTCCTTCGACCACACCCTCTCGCTGAATCCACGGTTCCCCGATGCGCTGGTCCGCAAGGGTATCGCCCTCTCGAACCTGCGCCGGTACGAGGAAGCAGTGACCGTCCTGAACGCGGCGCTCGAAACAAGCCCCCGCAATGTCCGCGCATGGTATTACAAGGGGACTGCCCTTGCCGCGCTGCACCGGAACGACGATGCGGTCCGGGCATTCGATACCGCGGGCGACATCGACCCGCACTGTGTCCCGGCCCTGAGGGCAAAGGCACAGGTGCTTATGGGAATGGGCCGGCTCGAAGAGTCCGTCTCTGCGCACGACGCTGCGCTCGAGATCGAGCCCGACAACCCGCCGGCGCTCCTGGCCAAGGGCATCGCACTGCTCGGCCTGAAGCGGTATGATGAGGCCATCAAGGCATTTGACGATGTCATCGAGATCGACCCGGGCATTGCCGACGCCTACTATCACCGGGGGCTGGCCCTCCTCCGGCTCGGCGAATTGGACGATGCCATCCTGGCGTTCAACGAAGCTGCCGAGACCAATCCCTCCCACGAATCAGCCCTGTATTATACCGGGACGACCCTGATGCTGACAAAGCGGTACGAGGACGCGGAAGCGGTCTTCAACCGCCTGCTCCTTGTTGCACCGGGCAATGCGCCGGCCCTCTTCCAGAAAGGGCTTGCCTGCTTCCGGCAGGGGCGGTTCTCTGAGGCGAACGAGCTCTTCGACCAGGCAGTCGGCAGCGATCCCGGCCTCCGGGAGGTCTCCAGGTTCAAGGGCATCGCTCTCACCCGGCTCGGGCGCCATGCCGAAGCGGTTGCCGCGTTCGACAAGGAACTCACGCTCAGTCCCGGCGATACTGAATCAGCGGTACGGAAGGGCATGGCGCTTGCAAAGACCAGCCAGCACAAGGCTGCCATCTCCCTCTTCCGGAAATCCCTCGAGGCGGAGCCCCGCAACATCTGGGCATGGTACAACCTCGGGATCTCCTTATCAACGCTCGAGCAGTATGAAGAGGCGGTCCGGGCATTCGACAAGGTTATCGAGATCGACCGGCGCTGTGCCCGAATCTATTACGAGAAAGGCTATGCCCTTGCCCGGCTCGGCAAGCCGCTCGAGGCGGTGGTCTCGTTCGACAAGGCCCTTGAGATCAATCCGGACGACTCCCGCACCCTGTACCACAAGGGCGTTGCCCTTGCCCAGAAGGAGCGGTATGACGATGCAATCAGGACCTTCGAGCGGGCGCTCTCACTCGACCCCCACAATGCATCGGGCTTCTATTACCTCGGTATCGCGTACGCCGGGCGGGAACGCTACAACGATGCCATCCGGGCCTTCGAGAGTTCGCTTGCCATCGAGCCCAAGAACCCCCAGGCAGAACATTTCCGGGGCATTGCGCTCATCCAGCGCGAGCGGTATGACGACGCCATCACGGCGTTTGGCAATGCAATCGCGCTCGATCCCACCACGGCAGCCACGTATTATTACCAGGGGCTTGCCTACATCCAGTCCAGGAAATACGAGGAAGCCATCGCTGCGCTCGGCAAGGCAATCGAACTCGATCCCTCCCTTTCTGACGGGTACATGTACCAGGGCACGGCACTTGCCTCGCTCTCCCGCCACGAAGAGGCGATCGCCGCCCTTGACCGGAGCCTTGCCGCCAACCCCTCCCTGATCGAAGCCCTCATTGCCCGGGCTGCTTCGCTCTTTATCCTGGAGAGGTACGCCGATACCATCGAGACCGACGACCGTATTCTCTCGCTCAACCCGACCCTCATCGACATCTGGATGCAGAAAGGCGATGCACAGTCCCATCTGGGCAGAAACCAGGATGCCATCGTTGCATACAGCAGGGCACTCGAGATCAACGCGAACCTCGCCGATGCGTGGGTGAAGAAGGCCGATGCACTTGCCGAGACCGGGAAGGTGCAGGACGCCCTTGTCGCGTACACGCGGGCGCTTGATGTCAACCCGGCGCTCTCGGCCATCTGGATGAAGAAGGGTGACATCCTCAGCCAGCTGGGGAGGACCGAGGATGCCGTTGTCGCATTCAGCAAATCGCTCCGGATCAACCCCGACCAGGAGCCCGGCTGGATCAAGGTTGGCAAGGCCCATTTCAACACCGGCAGGTTCCAGGACGCCATCGAGGCATTCGACAACGCCATCTCCCTCAACCAGCGCAGCACCGAAGCGTTCTATTACAAGGGGCTGTCGCTCGAGAAGGTCAACCGCGTGGAAGGCTCTATCCATGTCTTCGAGGTCCTGCTCGAGATCGATCCCAACCACCGCGAGGCACATTACCACAAGGGGCTTGCCCTTGCAACGCTGGGCGATCACCGGGATGCGATCATCGCCTTTGACAAGGCGCTCTCGCTCCAGCAGGATTTCGCCCCGGCATGGTACTCCATGGGCAAGTCGCTCCTTGAGACCGGAAAATTCTCGGAAGCGATCGCTGCGCTGAACCGGGCGATCAGTATCGAACCCTCCTACACCGAGGCTTCTTATTACCTCGGTCTTGCCTACCTCAAATCGGGCAGGTACGAGGACGCGGTCGGCGCCTTCGACACGAACCTTGCGCGGGATACGAGCAATGCCCCGGGGCACTTCAACCGCGGCATGGCGCTTGAGAAACTCGGCCGGTTCAACGAGGCCCTTGAATCGTTCGACAAGAACCTTATCTATGATCCGGAGAACGCGCTCGCATTCTATCACAAGGGTAAGGCCTTTTCCGACCTCCGGCGGTACAGCGATGCTGTATATGCGTTCGGCAAGACGCTCCAGCTCAAGCCAAAATATACCGATGCCCGCCTGCGCAAAGGGATCGCGCTCTACAATCTCGGCAGGTTCCGGGAAGCGATCGAGGACTTTGACAAGACCACGGAAGAGAACCAGAAGAGTTTCCTCGCACACCTCTACAAGGCCCGGTCACTCTGCGAGCTGAAAGCGTTTGACCAGGCGATTCCTTCTTTCGATGCTGCCCTGAGCATCAATGCGGAGAGTGCCGATGCGCAGTTCGAGAAGGGCAAAGCCCTGATCGAGACAAAAGAGTACGAGAATGCCGTCCATGCATTCGACCGGGCACTCGCGCTCGATCCGGCCCGGATCGTTGCGCACTATTACCGCGGTCTTGCCCTGGACCGGAACGGCGATCACAAGGATGCAGTCACCGCGTTCGATGCCTGCCTGGCCGGCATGCCAAACCATGCCCGGGCCCATTACCAGCGCGGCCATGCCCTGTACGCAACCGGCCTGTGCCGGGATTCCATCGATGCCTTCGATCACGCCATCGAGTACGACCCTGCCTGTGCACGGGCAGCGTACGAGAAAGCCGTTGCCCTTCACGACATGGGGCGCGATGAGGAGGCGGTGGTTGCCGCGACAAAAGCGCTCGAGATCAGACCGGCGTTTGCCGAAGCATGGGTCATTAAGGGGATTGCCCTTGCCAGCCTTGACCGCCACAGCGACGCAGTGCAGAGTTTTGACCGGTCGCTGGAGCTGGAACCCGCGGATGCGCAGGTCTCGTTCAACCGCGGGCTCTCGCTCCTACGACTGGGCCGTCACCTTGAGGCAGTCGAATCATTCGACCGTGTCCTTGAACTCATCCCCAATTATGCCCCCGCGTTCTTCCACAAGGGCATCGCCCTTGCCGAGCTCGGCATGCATGGTGAGGCGGTCCTGGCATTCAGCATCACGCTCGAGATCACCCCGGACAACCCGGAGGCCCAGTACCATAAGGGACTCTCCCTTGCCCGGCTCGAAAATTACGAAGAGGCAATCACGGCATTCGATGCTGCGTTCCTCCTCGACCCGAAGAAATCCGATCCCCTGTACCAGAAAGGGCTCTCGCTTGCCGCTCTCGGTTACCAGGACAAGGCCGAGGAGGCTTTCGCCAAAGCCCTTGAAGTCGATCCCGGGAACCGCGATGCCCTGTACCACCAGGGCCTTGCCCTAGCGGAACTGGGCCGGTTCAACGAGGCTGTCGATGTGCTGACAAAGACCCTTGACGCCAGCCCGAAGATCGCCAATGCCTGGCTCATCAGGGGTTTCTGCCTCTTTGCGGTCGAGCGGTTCCAGGAGGCAGTCCTCTCATACAATAAGGCCGTTGAGATCGATTCCGGCAATTCCCATACCTGGTTCTACCTCGGCAGGGCGCAGATCAGCCTGGGCAACGACCAGGAAGCGGTCACGGCATTTGACCGGGCCATTACCCTTGCACCGGAATTCGGGGAGGCATTTTATTACAAGGGCACGTCCCTGTTCCGGCTCCGGAACCTGGCCGAGGCAGCGTCCGCGCTTGCCATGGCAAACAGCCTCATGCCGGACTTCACCGATGCATTCCGGGAGAACGGGCGTGTGCTGTTTGCACTCGGGCGGTACCGGGAAGCGGCCGATGCTTTCAGCAGGGTCCTGAACGCCGAACCGGATGACCTTGTGGCAACCTACGGGCTTGCCCGGTCGCTCGACCACCTTGGCTCGTACCGGGAAGCTATCGCCGCGTATGCAAAGGTCAACCGCCTCGAGCCGGGTTGCGAGCGGGCCTTCCTGTACAAGGGCTTTGCCCAGATGCTCACGCACCAGTACGATGATGCTGTTGAAGCATTCTCCGCGACCTTGGAGATCAGTCCAGGTAACGCGGAGGCGTGGCAGGAGAAAGGCCGGGCACTCTTCATCCAGGAGAAGTACGAGCAGGCAGTATCGGCCTTCGACGGCTTCCTTGCACTGAAACCCGATACGGTGGATATCCTTTTCCAGAAAGGTCTTGCCCTGACGCAGCTTGAACGGACAGAGGAGGCACTTGCCGTTTATACCCAGTGCATCGGTCTTGGCATGAACACTGCCCGCGTCCACGCGGAGCAGGGCTTTGCATTCTTCCGTCTCGGCCGTTACGAGGAATCCATCGCGGCCCTTGACCGGTCCCTGGAATCCGAGCAGGGGGATGCCCGAATTTTTGTATTCAAGGGAGAGGCGCTCGCGTTCCTGAAACGGCGGGAAGAGGCGATCGCTGCCTTTGATGCTGCCCTTGCCCTGGATGCGGAGAACGAACGGGCTCACCGCGGCAAAGGGACGGCCCTCACCTACCTCGCGAAATATGAGGATGCCATCATCTCCCTTGACCGCGCCCTCGAGAACGATGCGGCAAATCCCGAGATCCTCACCTGCAAGGGATACTCGCTGTACCGGCTTGGCCGGAACAAGGAGGCAATCGAATCGTTCGGCAAGTCCCTCAAGCGGTTGCCGGCGAATATCTTCACGCTCTTTTACCGGGGCAAGGCATACTTCCGGATCGAGCGATGGCATGATGCGGTCACAACATTTGACCATGTCATCCGGCTTGACGAGAAGCACGTTCATGCCTGGTACTTCCGGGGGATCGCCCTCTCCCGCCAGGACCTGCACACCGAAGCCCTTGAGTCCCTCGATAAGGTCCTGACCCTTGATGATTCGTGCGTGACCGCGTGGTACCACCGGGGACTCGAGCTCCGGTCGCTCGCCCGGCCGGACGAAGCGATCCGGGCATTCGACGAGACGCTGGCCCGGGCTCCCGAAATGGCCGATGCCGCACTGAACAAGGCATCCGCACTCGCCGGGCTTGATCGACACGAAGAGATGGTTGCTGCCTGCGATTACGTGATCCGGCTCACTATAGCCCAGCCGGACATCTTCTATTACCGGGGACACGCGCTTGCGGCGCTCGAACGCCGGGAAGAAGCCATCGGGTCCTTCACCCAGGCGCTTGAACTTGTGCCCGATGATCCGGCCTCGACCTTTGAACGCGCCGAATGTTATTTCCTCCTCCGGCGCTATGAGGAAGCAGTCCCTGCCTACGATGCCGCACTTGCCCTGTATGAGAAGAATGCGATTGCCGCATACCACCGGGGCATAGCGCAGGCTGAACTGGGCAACGATTCCGGTGCTATCGCCTCCTTCGACCTTGCGCTCGGGATCGACGGAACCCTGTACGATGCTGCATTTGACCGGGGCTGCGCGTACCTGCGCATATCGCGGTTCGCCGATGCAGTCAGGTCATTCGATTACACGCTCGAGCATGAGCCGGAGCATGCAGGGGCCCACTACCGCCGGGGTATCGCCCTGCAGGAATTGGGGAAGTTTGACAAAGCGATCCGGTCATACAAGCTTACCCTCACGCACGATCCGTCCATCGCCGATGCGGTTTTCCGGACCGGCGTCTCGTACGCGAACCTGGGAAAACACGAGAATGCGCTGGTTGCCTTCGACCAGATGGTCGGGCTTGCCCCGGACAACGCGGATCTGCATTTCCAGAAAGCCAAATCCCTTGCAAAACTCCACCGGTTCGAGGAGGCCCTGCCGGTCACTGACACCGCGCTCAATCTCGTGAACAACCGGGCGGAGGTCTGGCTGTTGCGGGGAACCGTTCTCTTCGAGCTCGGCAGGTACCATGACGCAGTTGAATCGTTCGACCGGACCCTCACCCTGGAACCGGACTCCATCCCCGCATGGTACCGGAAAGGTCGATCATACCTGGAGATGGCAGCCTACGCCGAGGCAATTACCGCGTTCGACCATGTCCTCGCGTCCGATGAGTCCTGTTCGGGCGCATGGCTGTACAAGGGCAGTTCCCTCCTCTCTGTAGGCCGGTTTGAACCGGCGCTCGAAGCACTGACCCGGGCCCTTGACCTCAAACCCGGGAACGCCAACGGCTGGTACGACCGGGGGCTGGCACTTGCCGAACTCGCCCGGCACGAGGAGGCGGTTGCCTCGTTTGACAAGGCAATCTCCATCAACCGGAAATTCACCAATGCCTGGTATGACAAGGGAGTATCGCTCGTCCGGCTCGGGCGCGACCAGGACTCACTTGCCGCGTTCGACATGGTCGTCTCAATCGACCCCCGGTTCATGAATGCCTTCCATGAGCGGGGTCTCGCCCTTGAACGGCTCGGGCGGTTCCGCGATGCCCTGGGATCATTTGAGTCGGTCATCGCGCTCCAGGCAACGTTCGTGCCGGCGCTCTATCACCGGGCGTTTGCTCTCTTCAGTCTCGGGCAGTACGACGATGCTGCAACGGCATTCACGGCAGCACTCGACCTTGACAGCAGCCAGTTCGATGCCTGGTATTACCAGGGGCTCGCGCTCGTCCATCTCGGGAACCTCAACGAGGCACTCACGTCCTTCGACGCTGCCATCCGGCTGCAGCCGGCCTCGTACCAGGTACAGTTCGAGAAAGGGATGGTACTTTCGGAACTTGGCCGGTACGAAGAGGCCGTGTCGGCCTTCGACTATGCCCTGGCTTCCGACCGTTCGCAGCGGGACTGCCACTATGCCCGGGGGCTGGCCCTCTCGAGCCTTGAACAGTATGAAGAGGCCCTCAAATCCTTTGATCAAACCCTGCAGATCGACCCGGAGCTTGCCGAAGGCTACTTCAGCAAGGGGCTCGCCCACGAACGGCTGGGACAGCTTGAGGAGTCCATCGCCGCTTTCGACGGAATCCTGAAACGCGTCCCCGGCCATTCGGCCGCATGGCACCACCGGGGGATCGTCGCGGAGAGGCTCGGCCGCGATGACGAGGCCGCCCGGTCGTACGAGAAGGCCCGGCAGAGCGATCCCCGCAATGCCGGCATCGCATTTGCCGAAGGCAACACGCTGATGCGGCTCGAACGGTATGACGATGCCATCCGGGTCTATGACATCGCCCTCGGGATCGATCCCATGAACGGGCAGATCCTGCTGCAGAAGGGTATCGCCCTGGCCCGGATAGACCGGCACAACGATGCCGAGGTTGTACTGCATGACGCAGCGACTCACCTGCCGGGGCAGTGCGATCCGCCCTATCTCCGCGGATTGTCCCTCGTCAAACTCGGGCGGTTTGCCGATGCGGTTGCCGAGTTCGACACCGCACTGGGCATCACGCCCCGGGATGCCGGGATCTGGTTCCAGAAAGCCTCTTCGCTGATGCAGCTCGGGAAGTACGATCCGGCAGTAACCGCGTTCGACCATGTCCTTGCGGAGGAGCCGGACCACCTCGAGGCACACCTGGGCCGGGGCCGGGCCCTCTTCCGGCTCGGGAAGTTCCGGGAAGCCGCAGGATCCTTTGACCAGGTAATCCGCCTCAACGGCGATCATGCTGACGCATGGTTCGAGAAAGGCGAGGCGCTGTACAGCCTGAAGGAATACCCGGAGACCATCGGGGTTCTTACAAAAGCCCTTGCACTCAACCCGGGCAATGCGGTAGCCATGTATTCCCTGGCATCCTCGTACAAGGCGCTCGACCGGTTCGCCGAGGCAATCGAATCGTACAACCATCTCCTCACCTTCACGCCCGACAATGCCGATGCATGGTTCGAGCATGGCACCTGCCTCGTCAGCACCGGGCGCCATGCCGATGCAGTGGGGGCATTTGACCGGGCGATCAGCCTGCGCCCGTCAATGTTCGAGGCGCTGTACGCACGGGCACGGGCACTCGACACCCTGGAGAAGACACCGGAGGCAATCGGTGCCTACAACGATGCCCTGGCGGTCCAGCCCCTCCATGTGCCCTCCCTCCACTTCAAGGGTGCAGCGCTCGTGCGGCTGGAGAAATACGAGGAAGCGGTCAAGATCTTCGACCGGGCAATCGAGATCGACCCGACATTTGCCGATCTCCAGTACGACAAAGGGCGGGCGCTTGCCCTGCTTGGCATGTTCCGGGAAGCGGTCAAGACCTTCGAGAAGGTAATCAGCATCGACAAGAACTATCCGCCGGCATATTTCGAGAAGGGCCGGGTCCTGGCAAGCCTGGGTCGCCATGATGAGGCCATCGTTGCATTCAACCGGAACCTGGAACTCGATCCCGACAACGACCGGGCTTACTACTCCAAGGGGCTCTCCCTTGCCGAGACGGGGAGGTTCCAGGACGCTATCGAGGCATTCGACCAGGTGCTCCGGCTCTCCCCCCGGTTCATCGATGCATGGCTCCAGCGGGGCAAGGGGTTAGCCCGGCTCTCGCGGTATAATGATGCCATCGAGTCCTCTATCCATACGCTCGAGATCGATCCCTTCAATGCCGAGGCCTGGTACCTCAAGGGTAGTGCGCTCTTTGCCCTGGCCTCGTTCGAGGATGCCATCGAGGCGTTCAGCAAAGCCCTCGAGATGCGCCCGGACTTCTTCCAGGCACACTACGAGAAGGGCCGGGCACTCTGCGAGATCGGGATGTTCAGCGAAGGCGTCATCGCCTTTGACAATGCCCTCTCCGTCCAGCCAAAGTTTGTCGATGCATATTACTACAAGGGCATGGCGCTCATCCGTCTCACGCGCTACGATGAGGCCATCGGTGCCTTTGACCGTGCCCTGAAGATCCGGCCGAACTTCGGCCAGGTCTGGACCGGCAAGGGGATGGCCCTCTCGTATACCGGAAGAGACCAGGATGCTGTCGGTTTCTTCAACAAGGCGCTGGGCATCGATCCAAAGGACTCCCGGGCAAGTTACCATCTCGGCGTCTCGCTCCTGACCCTGGGCAAATACCAGGAAGCGATCCGGCATTTCGACAATGCCCTGGTCCGGAAACCGAAGTGTGCCCAGGCATTCTACCAGAAAGGGCGGGCACTTGCCATGCTCGCGATGAACAATGAGGCGATCACTGCATACGAAAAGGCACTGGGCATCAATGACCGGATTGCCGAAGCATGGCTGTACAGGGGTGTATCCCATGCGAGCCTTGGCGATTATCATGCCGCACTCGCGGATTACGAGCGGGCGCTTGCGATCAATAAAGGATCCGCCGTACCCTTCCTCTTCCGCGGCATCGCCCTTATTCACCTTGACCAGTATAATGATGCGGTCTCAAGTTTCGATGATGCCCTCGCACTCCAGCCGGATTACCCGGAGGCATATTACCACAAGGGGCTGGCACTCCTGAAATCCGACCGCCCGGACGATGCCATCCTGGCGTTCGACCATGCACTGATCTCCAACAGCCGGTACGCGGAGGCGCTCCATTTCAAGGGTGTTGCCCTGATGCGGATCTCGCGGTATGATGAAGCGATCGCTGCATTCAATGCCGCACTTGCAGTCCACCATGAATATGTTGACGCCATCTATGAGCGGGGCCGGGCCCTTGTCCATACGGGCAAATACAAGGAGGCGGTCTCCTCCTTTGACCATGTCCTCTCCATCAATCCCGGCCATGCCAATGCCCTGTACGAGAAGGGGCGAGCCCTGGTTGCGCTCGATAACCTGAACACGGCAATCATGGTCTTTGACCAGGCGATCGATGTCAACCCGTCCTGCTGGCAGGCATTCTTCCGGAAAGGTGTCTGCCTCTTCATCCAGGGAGGCTTCGATGCCGCCATCACCATGTTCGACCGCGCCATCGAGCTGAACCCCCGGTTCTGGTCGATGTACGATTACCGGGGCAGGGCGTATGCATCGCTCGAGCAGTTCCGTGAAGCGATCCGGTCATATGACCAGGCCCTCGAGATCGATCACCGTCCGGAGATCTTTGCCCATAAGGGCGTCTGTCTTGCCGAGATGGGGATGTTCCGCGATGCGATCGAGGCGTTCGACAAGGCCATTGACCTTGATGAGAACCTTGCCGAGGCCTGGCTCGGGAAGGGCAACGCCTATTATGATCTTGGCAAGTACTCGGAGGCCCGCGTGGCCTATGACCGGGCCCTTGCGCTCGATGACAAGAATCCCGAGGCTTGGACGCGGTACGGCATGATCCTCTCGTCGCTCCAGCAGTTCGATGCCGCCATCGAGTCCTATGACCGGGCAATGCAGGTGGACCCGACCTTCTCCATTGCCTACTTCACCAAGGGCAGCGCCCTCATCGCCCTCGGGAAGAACCAGGAGGCGGTCGAGGCGTTCGATGCCATGATCGACCTCCAGCCGGAGTTCACTGATGCCTGGATCCATAAAGGCCGGGCGCTCCAGGAGCTGAACCTCTACCAGGACGCCCTGACATCCTTCAAGCATGCCCTTGAACTCGAGCCCGGTCGAAAGGAGATCTGGAACGATATCGGCGATATCCTCAACACCATCGGGAAGCACGAGGAAGCAAAGATCTGTTATGAAAAGGCACGGTGAGGGGCAATCCCCTCTCGTGTTCACTGGTTTATCCTTTTTTAAAAGTGGTTACTCGTCTTCTGATCGTTTGCGGCTGTGCAGGTACCAGCCCGCGAGGATGGCGGCTATGGTGACGATGCCGATGATGGGTACCGCGTACCTGACATAGACCGGTGTTGCCGCATCCCGCAGTACCCGTGCCTGCTTCTGGCTCAGCGCAAGGTTGGGATACGCGGGATCGAGTGCCTGGACCCTGTCGAATGCTGCAATCGCCTCATCGTATCGTTTCATGCCGGCAAGGGCATAGCCCTTGTTGAACCAGGCTTCCGGGTTGCCGGGTTCTATCTCGGTTGCTTTCTCAAAGGCAAGGAGCTGCTGGGTGTAATACTCCTGTGCTTTGGCCGGGTTCTGCTGCTGGTCCTCATAGTAGTACCCGATATTGTACAGGATCTGTCCCCGGTTGATCCAGCCATCAGCATAATTCGGGTGTATCCCGATTGCCTGGGTGGAAGCGGCAAGGGCATCGGAGAATTCGCCGGCCCGGTTCAGGGCATCTGCCTTCCGGTCCCATGCCTCGTAATACGTGGGTTCGAGAGCGATTGCCTGGTCGAATGCAGTAACCGCCCGGGTATAATTCTTCGCTGCCAGGTACTGGTTTCCTTCATCAAACAACTGCACCGCATTGTCCGAATATGCCATTGCAGGAATACAGGTAGTGACTACCAGGCAGAGAAAAATGCCTGCCAGGGCAGCGAAGTTCCGGTTCATATCCATGGATATCCGGTATGATCTGGTCTGACCGGCATATTAAGAATTCTTGAAGAGCAGGGCCGGATCAGGACCCGAGGACCAGGACCCGCCGGGTGAGGCTCTTGTGCACCCGTTGTTCGTGGGATTCGAGGATCTCCATGATCGGCCCGGCAATGGGAGAGATATCCCGGTGGGTGACAACAACTGCCCGCCGGCCCTTTTTCAGGACCCTCCTGATCTCCATAAGGGATGATGCATAGAGGCGGTCCATGGTATCGGTCTTCCTGATGCAGACCGACTGCCCGTAGGGGAAATCGGTCACAACCGTATCGATTGAGCCATCGGCAAACGGGAGGTGCGTTGCATCGGCAAGCATGAGCGATGCGGACGGGATGTTCTGTATGCTGCCGCCGACCATCAGCGGGTCGAAATCGCTGCCAATGGCGTTCGTCCCGAGAAGATCTGCCTCGATCAGTATCCCGCCGGTCCCGCAGAACGGGTCAAGAAGGGTATCGCCATTCTGCGCACGCGCGATATTGACGAGGGTCCGCGCCATCCGGGGCATCATGACACCGGGATGGAAGAAATCGCGTTTCCCCGGGTTCCGTACATCATAGGATCCCCGGTTGAACGTGACCAGGACCCGCCCGAAGTAACAGCGGTCCTCGGAAAGGATTGCCCGGTATTCGGCCTCGGGGTTCGCAAGCGAAACGGGACCGTCAATCATGGTCCCGATCATCCGCTCGAACTCCTTCTGGGAGCAGGGATTCCGTTCATTACAACCCCCGTGGACCTTCTTGGCCCGTCCTGCAAAAGGAATTGTTGAGGTTATCGCAAGGTCCGCGAGCAGGGAACGGAATGCCGAAAGATCCGGTTCGCACTCCCCAAGATATTCGAGAACAACATGGGTCATGGCAAGCCGGTGGACTGCAGCCGGGTCAGGGACCTCGGCAACAGCGACCTGCAACCGCTTATCGAGCACGGTACCGGTACAGCCCAGTTCCGAGAACGGGAGTGTCGGGTTCTCGCCCGAGAGCTCAAAGAGCAGTTTCATCCTGATCTCATTGGGGAGGGAATGTAAAAAAGGGAGAGGTCATCCACAAGAAGACCGGGATTATTTCTTTGCCTTCTTCTTCCCGCCCATGATGCTGGAGAAGAAGCCGCCGCCACTGCTGCTCTTTCCTTCAAGTTCGAGGATCTTCTGGTACAGGTCTTTCTGCTCAGACGAGACCGAACGGGGAGTGGTAATCCTGACCCGGATGAGCAGGTCGCCGGGCTTTCCCCGCCGCTTGATCCCTTCGCCGCTGATCTTCAGGGCGGTATTGTACTGGATGCCGGCAGGGATTTTGACGTCAATATGGCGTTTGTCGATGGTCTCGACCTCAACCGAGGTACCGAGGACTGCCTGGGCGGGGGAGATCTCGATGAAGGTCTCGAGGTTGTCACCCGCCCGCATGAAGCGGTCATGCGGCATGATGTAGACCTCGATATAAAGATCGCCGTTGCGGGCTCCATAGTCTCCCGCTTCGCCATAGCCTTCCATGCGCAGGCGCATCCCGTTGTCGATGCCTGCCGGGATGTGGACCGTGATCTTCCGTTTGATCCGGTTGTGGCCGGACCCGTGGCAGGCCTTGCACATCTTCTCCGGTATCTTTCCGCGCCCCTCGCACTGGGTGCACGGGGTCATCCGGATAAACTGGCCGAACGGCGAATTTGATGCCTGTCGCATCTGCCCGGTCCCGCCGCAGCGGGGGCAGGTGTTGAGGCGTTTGGTCTCGCTGCCCGATCCACTGCACGACTCACAGGGTTCGGTATGCATTACCTCGATGTCACGGTTAATCCCGCTCACTGCATCTTCAAGCCGGATCTGGATCCGCATCAGGAGGTCGGCACCGGGCTGTGGTCCGCTGCGCCGCTGCCCGCCGCCAAAGAAGTCGAAGATGTCGCCAAACCCGGAGAAGTCGGCGGAGAAGCCGCCGCCCCCGAACCCTCCGCCGCCGGTATACGAGCCCTTTGACGCATTGGTATAGGTCTCGTGACCCATGTTGTCGTACTGCTTCCGTTTCTGGTCATCCGAAAGCACGCTGTAGGCCTCGTTGATCTTCTTGAACTTCTCTTCGGCACCGGGTTCCTTGCAGACGTCCGGGTGGTACTTGCGGGCGAGGTTGCGGTACGCTTTTTTGATCTCCGCATCATCGGCACTCCGGGGTATCCCGAGCGTGTCGTAAAAGTCGCCGCTTCCCATGGTCCCGTCACTCGTCTTTTACCTTGTAGTCGGCGTTGACAACGTTGTCGTCGTTCTTCGGTTCCTGCTCCGAGGGTCCGGAACCGGGGCCGGACCCGGCACCGCCGGCCTGCTGCTGTGCCGAGGCCTGTTCGGCCTGCATCTTCTGGTAGATCTTGGTGGTGGCGGCATAGACGGCCTCGGTGAGGGTCTCCATCGACTTCTTCACATCGTCGAGGTTCTCCCCTTCGAGCGCCTTCCTGACGGCAGCGATCCCCTCTTCGACTTTCGTCTTGTCAGCAGCCTCGAGCTTGTCGGCGCTCTCCTTGAGCATCTTCTCGGCCGTGAATACCGCGGTGTCAGCCTGGTTCCGGAGCTCGATCTCCTCGCGCTTCTTCTTGTCGTCTGCCTCGAACTGCTTGGCAGCATCCATCATCTTTTTGATGTCTTCCTCGGAGAGCTTCTTGTCCCCCTTGATGGAGATGGCCTGCTGGTTGCCGGTCCCGAGGTCCTTTGCCGAGACATGGATGATACCGTTCGAGTCGATATCGAAGGTGACCTCGATCTGCGGGATCCCGCGGGGGGCCGGGGGAATGCCAGTGAGCTGGAACTTCCCGAGCGTGAAGTTGTCCTGTGCAAGCGCACGCTCGCCCTGTACTACATGGATCTCGACACTGGTCTGACCATCAGCGGCAGTGCTGAAGATCTGGCTCTTGCGGGTCGGGATGGTGGTGTTGCGCTCGATGAGTTTTGTGGCGATACCGCCAAGGGTCTCGATACCGAGCGTGAGCGGGGTGACGTCCAGCAGGACGATGTCCTTGGTCTCACCGGTCAGGACAGCACCCTGGATGCCGGCGCCGAGTGCGACACACTCGTCCGGGTTGATGCCCTTGTCCGGTTCCTTGCCCAGGAGTCTCTTGACGGTCTCCTGCACGAGCGGGACACGGGTGGAGCCTCCGACAAGGAGGACATGGTCGATATCTTTGGGTTCCAGTTTGGCATCCGCAAGCGCCTGCTTGACCGGGCCGACCGTGGATTCAACAAGGTCGCCGATAAGCTGCTCGAGTTTCGACCGGGTGAGATCGATGTTGAGGAACTTGGGGCCGCTGGCATCGGTGGTGATATAGGGCTGGTTGATGTTGGTGATCTGCCGCTGGGAGAGCTCGATCTTGGCGTTCTCTGCTGCGTCACGGAGCCGCTGCATGGCGTAGGGATCGTTCCTAAGGTCGATACCTTCCTTCTTCCTGAACTCATCCACGAGCCAGTCCTGGATCCGCTTGTCGAAGTCGTCCCCGCCAAGGTGGTTGTTACCGGCAGTTGACTTGACCTCAAAGACGCCGTCGCCGAGGGTCAGGATTGAGACATCGAACGTACCACCCCCAAGGTCGTAGACAAGGACCGTTGCATCATTCTCTTTATCGATCCCGTATGCAAGGGCGCTTGCGGTGGGCTCGTTGATGATACGCAGGACTTCAAGACCGGCGATCTTCCCGGCGTCCTTGGTTGCCTGCCGCTGGGCATCGTTGAAGTACGCAGGGACCGTGACGACGGCTTTGCTGATCTTCTCGCCAAGATATGCTTCGGCATCGATCTTGAGCTTCTGCAGGATCATTGCCGAGATCTCCTGGGGCGTATAATTCTTGCCATCGATATTCACTTTCTCGTCGGTTCCCATCTTCCGCTTGATGGACTGGATGGTCTTCTGGGGGTTGGTGACTGCCTGCCGCTTGGCAAGACTCCCGACCAGGCGCTCCCCCTCCTTGGTAAAGGCAACAACGGACGCAGTGGTCCTTCCGCCCTCCGCATTGGGAATGACAATCGGTTTGCCTGCTTCCATGATGGACATGCAGGAGAAGGTGGTCCCGAGGTCGATACCAAGAACTTTCTCTTTTGCCATTTTTTTCCTCCGTTACGCTGAATTTCCTTTTGATACCGCAACTTTTGCGTGCCTGATGATCTTTTCATGCATCCTGTACCCGCTGGAGACAACATCGATAACCGTCCCTTCCGGCTGGGGGGAGGGGACGTGTGCTATCGCGTCGTGTTCTGCGGGATTGAATGGTTTGTTCAGTGCGTCGACCGGCGTCACACCGTGGCGCTCCAGCTGGGCGCTGAATAACTGCCTGATTTGCATTAAGCCTTCTCTAAGGTGGGCATCGTCGGCCTTCACGGCCCGGTCAAAGTTGTCCGCCACTTCGAGAAGATCAACTGCAAAACGTTCGTTGGCCATTGCTATAACCGACTGCCGTTCCCGTTCCGTGCGTCTCCTGAAGTTCTCAAAATCCGCAGCAAGCCGCAGGAGGCGTTCATTCAGTTCGGCATTGGCCTTCTTCTGCTCATCCAGTTCTGACTGGACAGGTGCGGGTTCCGATACCTTCGCATCGGGTATGCCGGATCCTTCCCCGCCCGGCGGAACCGGGTTACGTTCTGCATCGCTCATAAGACATCCCTGATTGATGTTCCATTATCTGTTGTATTGTGGTTCTATATAAATATAGGGTTGATTCATACAGGCTAATCGTGCGCATTTCGCCAGTTTTTTGAATAGGTCGCAGAATCGTTCTTCAATTTACCATTCTGCCCCATATTGGTGAGAAGTGAAGCTGATGCCAGACGATAAATTATGGGAAGTCCCGGATACCGGGTTTACCTGAAGTAAATGCCGAACCGTCCGGGCTGGATACATTTTTCCTCATGTTCCACTAAGTAGTATCCATGAAGTGGGCACTCCTTTCGGTATGGGACAAGACCGGTATCATCGATCTTGCCCGGGACCTTGCTGACCAGA
Organism: uncultured Methanoregula sp.; assembly: GCA_964448885.1. Classification (GTDB taxonomy): domain Archaea; phylum Halobacteriota; class Methanomicrobia; order Methanomicrobiales; family Methanospirillaceae; genus Methanoregula. The sequence goes on from CAYVAQ010000001.1 coordinate 97,083, forward strand.
AATTCAGTATTATGAGCTCCGGTGGCACCGGGAAAGCCCTGGCACAGGCCGGCATCAAGTATACGGAGGTATCCAGTTATACCGGCTTTCCCGAGATGATGGACGGCCGGGTCAAGACCCTTCATCCCAAGGTCCACGGCGGCCTTCTTGGCCGACGGCAGATCGATGACGCGGTAATGGCAAAACACGGTATCAACCATATCGATCTCCTGGTTGTCAACCTGTACCCGTTCGAGGCAATGTCACAGAAGAAGATGAGCCTTGAGGAGCTCATCGAGTTCATCGATGTCGGCGGCCCTGCCATGATCCGTGCAGCTGCCAAGAATTACAAGGATGTTGCCGTTGTGGTCGATCCTGCCGACTACCCGATGATTATCAGATCCCTGAAGGGTTCAGGCATCACTGCTGAAGACCGGCTGATGCTTGCCAAGAAAGCATTTGCCCGGACTGCTGCATACGACGCAGCCATCAGCAATTATCTCTTCAGTCTTGAAGCCCCGTTCCCCCCGACATTCTCAATCCAGTATACCCAGGGCAGGGCACTCCGGTATGGTGAGAACCCGCACCAGCAGGCTGCAGTCTATGGGACCCGGGGTATCGCTGGCACAGAACCCATCCAGGGAAAGCAGATGTCCTATAACAATTACCTGGATGTCAACGCCGGTGTCGGGCTCCTGCGGGAATTCGATGAGCCTGCAGCAGTGATTGTGAAACATAACAATCCCTGCGGCGTTGCAACCGGAACAACGATCCTCGATGCATACCTCACGGCACGCGATGTTGATCCGGTCTCTGCATATGGATCCGTTGTGTCCGTGAACCGCGAAGTGGATACAAAATTCGCTGAAGAGATCTGCAACACCTTTGTCGAGGTGATTGTCGCTCCCTCCTTCTCAAAGGATGCTCTTGCACTGATGAAAAAGAAGGAGAATATGCGTGTCCTCATCCTGCCGGAACAGACAAATGCTGACGAGATCCGGACAATCGACGGCGGTGTCCTTGTCCAACGGACTCCGGAATACCAGGAGCACTGGGAAGTGATCACAGACCGCGACCCGACCCCCGATGAGATGAAAGCGCTCCAGCTGGCATGGAAGGTCTGCAAGCACACCAAGAGCAACACCATCATCTTTGCAGACCAGAGGCGGACGCTGGGAATCGGCGCCGGGCAGATGAGCAGGGTTGATTCGGCGAAGATCGCCATCGAGAAAGCCTGCGCCCCGCTGAAGGGCTCTGCGGTTGCTTCGGATGCGTTCCTCCCGTTCCCGGACACGCTGGAAGTTGCAGCAAAGGCCGGGGCCACTGCCCTTGTACAGCCGGGCGGTTCAATCCGCGACAAGGAAGTAATCGAAGCTGCAAACCGTCTCCACATGGCAATGGTTTTTACGGGCGTACGGTACTTCAGGCACTGATTTATTCAACTCTTTTCCAATTTTAGCCAAAATTCTGCAATAAATTTATATTCTGCGAAGTTGTTAACTAATTTAAATCGTTTGTGGCTGGTGCAGTCACGGATGATTCAGCGATTTGATTTCCATAACGTGGTGAAAAAAAGATGGATTACGGAAACATGGTAGGAGACTCCTTTGAATATGCAAAGGAGGCTGTTGTCGGAAAGTGGAACCAGTGGATCATGCTTATCATCGCAACGATCCTCCTGGGTATCCCGCTGGCCGGGTATTCCCTGAAGGTTCTCCGCGGTGAGAAACCGGCTCCCGAAGTTACTGACTGGGGCACCCTCTTCATCGATGGCATCAAGTACATCATCGTCGCCCTTATCTATGCGATTCCGCTCATCATCGTCTTTGGCATCCTGATGGTTGTCGGGTTCGGTGCAGCAATGACCGGTGACGCAACTGCAATCATGGCAAGCGCCGGCATCATGCTCATCGGCATGCTGGTCATCCTTGTCCTGGCGATTATCATTGCAGTCTTCGAGATCATCGGGGTTGTCCGCTTTGCGCGGACCGGGAGCATTGGCGAGGCATTCAATTTTGGCGAGATCCTTGCAACCATCAATAAGATCGGCTGGGTCCCGTACATCATCGCCATCGTTGTCCTGATTGTCGTAGCAATCATCTACGCTATCATCGTTGCAGTCATTCAGATGATCCCGATCCTGGGCATCCTGATCTATCTCTGTCTTATTGCACCCTGGACCCTGTTCTGCACCCGGTATATCTGTCAGGTCTATGACAGTGCCGGTGCATAACCAGGGATCTTTCAATACTCTTTTTCTCAATTTCCGTTCCTGCAGGAACCGCACCCGGATACATTCCGGGAGGGGATAAAAAAGAAAGCTGATATTATTCCCGCTGCACAGCACCAAAATTGGCCTGCCCCACGGTGGCTGCGTACCGGGCGAGAACGCCGGTGAGTAATTTCCTGACGGGTTTCCATGATCTCTTCCGTTTTGCGATCTCGGCAGCCGTGACTTTGAGATCCAGACGCTTTTTTACCAGGTCGATTTCGATCTGGTCTTTCTCCCGGACAAATGCGAGGGGTCCGCCGACTGCTGCTTCAGGTGCGATATGCCCGATGCAGGGTCCACGCGTACCGCCGGAGAAACGCCCGTCGGTAAGGAGGACGACCTTCTCATACCCAAGCCCCATGAGCGCTGAGGTGGGTGAGAGCATCTCCGGCATACCGGGTGCTCCCCGCGGGCCTTCATACCGGATGATGACCACATCTCCCTCTTTGATCTTTCTTCCGAGGATTGCCTTCATGGCCGGCTCTTCGCCATCAAATACCCGGGCCGGGCCGGTATGCGTCCACATTGCTTTCGGTACCGCAGCGCTTTTTACCACGGCACCATCCGGAGCAAGCGTTCCGGACAGGATCCGGAGTCCGCCCTCATTGCTGATGGGCTTTGACAACGGGCGGATCACCTCCTCGCTGCGGATGGTCGCTGATTTGATGATCTCGGCAGTCTTCATCCCGGATACGGTCGGGCAGTTGTCAAGGTATTTTTCAAGCCGTTTAAAGATTGCCGGAATCCCGCCGGCCCGGTAAAGTGTCTGCATAGAGTGCGGTCCCGAAGGCTGCATATAGCAGATATGGGGGATCTTTCCTGCAATCTCGTCAAAATCATCAAGCGATAGCGGGACGTCTGCCTCCGTTGCAATAGCCATCAGGTGGAGAACGGTATTGGTTGAGCCCCCAAGCGCCATATCAACGCGGATTGCGTTTCGTAAACTCTTTTTCGTGATGATGTCGCGAGGTTTGACCTGCTTTTTCACAAGCGGCAGGATGGCCTCCCCCGTCTCCCGCGCAATCCGGTACTTGCCGGCCTCAACCGCAGGGATTGCGGCACAACCGGGTAGCGACATCCCCATCGCTTCGGTCATACAGGCCATCGTGTTCGCCGTGTAGAGCCCCTGACAGCTTCCGCACCCGGGCATGGCGGCACACTCGAGCTCGCATAATGCACTCTCGCTCATCTTCCCGGCCGCGACCCTGCCCACACCCTCGAAGACATCTATGAGGGAGAGGTCTTTCCCGTCCTGGTACCCGCTCATCATTGCACCGCCGGTGATGACGATACTTGGGATATTGCACCGGGCCGCGGCCATCAGCATGCCAGGGACAATCTTATCGCAGGTACAGACGCAGACCAGGCCATCAAAGCGGTGGGCCTGCACCATGAGTTCGATAGAGTCTGCAATATTTTCACGGGACGGGAGGGAGTACCGCATCCCCTCATGGCCCATGGCAATCCCGTCGCAGATGCCGATGGTGCCGAACTCGAACGGCACCCCACCGGCTGCGGCGACGCCTTCCCGTACTTTTTCCGTAATCTGCCGCAGGTGGAGGTGACCGGGGACAATGTTGTTGTATGCATTTGCAATACCAATGAACGGGAGGTCCATCTCCCGGTTCGTTACTCCAAGGGACCTGAGGAGAGAACGGTTCGGGGCCCGGTGATATCCTTTCTTGACTTCATCACTTCGCATGAAAAGCCACCTGCTTCATACAAGGTGTATTCGTGTTACAGGATTATATTACTTGTAATGACCCGGGGCTGTTCACTGATGGGAATACCGGACTGCTGCGGCAACGATGTCTTCTGCAACGGGTGTTGAAAAATAGGCATGGGTGTATGTACCGATAGCATTACAGGAGAAGATCCCGTCACGATCATCAGTAATGCCTTTTCCCCGGGAAAGACGGAGGGCAAATTGTGCATCGCTGTCAGGGGATACCGATGAATAATGGAATTCATGCCCCAGCAATATGCGCGATACCGGAAGAATTGACCCTCCCGATACCACTTCTGCCTTCACGTACCCGAGCCCCTGGATCTTTTTTGTCATCATCGTATCAGCGGGCAGAATTCCGGTCATGCGGAATGTCCGCTCGCTCTCCACTTCGCGGGTAAGGTACATCAGCCCCCCGCATTCTGCATAGACCGGCAACCCCCGGTCAACTGCGGATTTCAGGGATGCAGTCAGGGGCGAATGGGAGAGTTGTTCAAGATGGAGTTCCGGGTAACCTCCACCAAAATACAATCCTGATACCGGGGGAAGCGGATCGGTGAGTGGGCTGAAGAAGAGCAGGTCAGCTCCTGCCGCCCGCAACCGGTCGAGATTGTCCTGGTAATAAAAGCAGAACGCGTCATCCCAGGCAATGCCGATTGTGACAAACGGGTTCGTTTCATCCGGCTGGACAGGAGCAGGGAGCATATCCGGTGCGGAACGGGCAGAACTGACGATCCGGTCCACATCGGCATGCTCCTCAATAACATCACCGGCTGCCTTTAGCGAACTGTCTTCATGGGCCATAACAAGCCCGAGGTGGCGGCTCTTCAGGCCGATGCCATCATGACGGGGGATCCAGCCGAATGAGGGCAGGGCAGCTGAAGATGCGATCATGTCCCGGTGGCGGGGACTTCCGGTCCGGTTATAAATGATTCCGGCGATTTTTACCGAGGGATCATAGCTGGCAAATCCCTGCGTAAGCGCATGGACGCTGCGCGACATACCTTTGACATCCGCGACAAGGATAACCGGAGCCTGAAGAATCCGGGCAACGTGCGCCGTGCTTGCTACGTCGCCGCCATCGATACCATCGAACATTCCCATGACGCCTTCGATGACAGCGATATCTGCTCCCGCCGTGGCACGTACAAACGTTTCGCGGCACCCCTCCTCGCCCATCATGAAGGGATCGAGATTGCGGGAGACCCTGCCGCATATCCGTGTATGGTGGGTTGGATCGATAAAATCGGGTCCCACTTTGAACGGCTGGACTACATGGCCCCGGGCCGTAAGAGCAGCCATAATTCCTGATGCAACAGTGGTTTTACCACAGCCGCTGTGCGTCCCGGCGATAACAATACGGGGGATTGAGATCATGGTCCAGGCTCACCGGAAATCCTTTGCTGATTGTGTGGATTGGTCGAACGGCGTTACGCTGATTGTAATGCCGCTTTCTTCTCCATATTCGGCAACACGTTTATGGATACGGGGTACCATTGAGCCCGTTGTCATAATAAGGGAATCATGCCCGCGGAGAGCCCGGAGGATGCACTTGTCAATAACGCCATAGGTGAACTCCAGTACAATGCTGCTGGAAGCTGCGCATTGCTTTGCGCGGGTACCCATTGCCCCGACAACAACATCCGGGCAGGTCTGCAGGAATCCGGGAATCATCCCCGCATTGAGTTCGTCCGCGTTGAAGACGATGATCACGCCAGGTTTCCGGGCTTGATCTGCACTCCTGATGTGTGTTTCGATAATATGCACCATATCGAGAACACTCCGCGGTTTCCTGGCCGGGATTGAGAAACCACGTTTTGACAACTCGGCAGATAACTCAAGGAGTGTGGGGACCGAAAGATGCGCCATCCGGACAAGCCGGGGGCTCCCGAACGCCACGTCAGGAACATCTTCACGGATAATCCGGCCGTCTGCCAGAAGAATGGCCCGGTCCGCCCACGGGTATGCGAGCTCGACATCGTGGGTGGAGATGACAATCGTCTTTCCCTCATGGTTCAGCTCCTCAAGAAGTTCCATGAGATCTTCAGAACCGGACGGGTCAAGACCGCTTGTCGGTTCATCGAAGACCAGGATCTCCGGGTCCATTGCAAGCACACCGGCAATTGCAACGCGCTTTTTCTCGCCACCGGAGAGCTGGTGAGGAGGTCTCCGGTCAAACCCGGAAAGACCAACATGGGCAAGCGCGGTTGCAACCGCAGCTCGGACTTCCGTTTCCGGGTAGCCGAGATTGATTGGCCCGAATGCAACATCCTGGTATACTGTCGGTGCGATGATCTGCCGGTCCGGGTTCTGGAGGACAAAACCTACTTTCCTGCGCAGGCAGCGGAGCGAGGCGGTATCGTACTGCAGTGGTTCATTGTCAAAGAGCATCATCCCGGAGTCCGGGCGGATCATACCGTTGAACATCTGGAGGAGTGTGGATTTCCCGGCACCATTCGGGCCGACAAGTGCGATCTTTTCGCCCCGCCGGAAATGGAAACTTATCCCGCGTATCGCTTCCTGTCCCCGCGGGTACCGGTACCGGATCTCCCGTGCTTCAAGAACGATGCTGCTCATAACGGTGCTCCTATAAAATGGTCATTCCCTGCGTTATCAGAACAATGACAGACCCTGCAAGAAGGAAGATGACCAGCATACCAACCGAACGGACTCCGGCCGGATGACATTCCCCGAGAATGGCAAACTTCCCGTCATAGCATCGTGCGTCCATGGCCCGGACAAGATCATCACCGGCATCCCAGCTGGCAATGAATGCCGCACCGCACATCATCGAGAAGGTTGTTATTGATTCCCGCCATGCGGAGTACCCGAGGCGCATGACCTGTGCATGGTGAATCTGCCGCACCTGGTCGATGAGGAAGAAGATAGTACGATAGACGATCATTGAAAGGTCGATAACATAATCGGGAACTCTGCAGCGGCGCATGACCCAGAAAAGGTCTGTCATGGGCGTTGTCAGGGCAATAAATAACAGAGCCGATGTTCCCCCGATAACCCGACAGAGGATAAAAACGCCCTGGTTGATGCTCTCACGGGTTATGGTTAGCGAGAGAAACGGGAGCGGATCCATCCTCCACAATACGGTCTGACCGCCGCTGATGAGGACAATAACCAGTGCACTCATGAGCGCAAACGAGAGCGGAACAAAAAAAAGCTCCGCATAAAACCGGGCATCAATATGTGCCAGCAGGATTATTGCCGCCGAGAGGATAACCGCGATCACCAAAGGGGCAGCATATCCCGAAGCGAGGAGACAGAGGATGATGGCACCAAGCCCTGCAGCGAGTTTTACCGAAGTATTTACTTCACGCAACCCGTTTCTCTGGGCAACATCTTCCAGCAGTTCCTCAAACATGAATTACTGATTGGTCCTTGATTCTGTTAGGCTTTTCTTCTGGCCCAGCCAGTACCCGAAAACCCCGCCAACAAAAATTCCCCCAAGGGCGGCCTGGAGGGCAAAGAGACATGATTCGATCTCACCACTTGGCGGTTCCCACTGGGGGATCAGAGGGGTGAAACTCTCGGCCGGCTTTCCGGATAATTCAGAGACCAGGCCGGATCCGACGTTATCCGAACCGGCAAATTCCGCCCCTTTCATCGTCGAACTCGTATACAGGAAAAGTATGCAGAAGGCAAGTATTGAGATAATCGTCAGGATCTCAAGCAGGTATTTCCGGGCCATCAGGCATCACTCCGTGCTGCATTGATCCGATCTTCAGAGAAGATATTCATCCGGATGAGAATGTCAGGTTTCAGGTCAATGATATACTTGAAGACCAGGGCGAGGACAATGCCTTCGACAATCGCGAGTGGTATCTGAGTTATCGCGAAGACTGCCATGAACATGATGAACGAGCTGGTGAACCCCCCGACTTCAGCCGGGTATGCAAGCGCGAGTTCAGCCGAGGTGACAATGTACGTGAACAGGTCGGCCAGAGCGGTCGCGAGGAAGACGGTCACATACAGGTTCACTGAAGTATCCTTAAGAATACGATACACGGCGTAGCCGACACAGGGGCCGACAATTCCCATCGAAACGATATTTGCACCCAGGACCGACAGACCCCCATGGGCAAGGAAGAGACTCTGGAAAAGCAGGACAATCGCACAGATTACGGATGTTATCCAGGGTCCGAAACAGATTGCTGAGAGACCGGTACCGGTCGGGTGCGAGCAGCTCCCGGTCACGGAAGGGAGTTTGAGGGATGAGAGGATGAAGATGAATCCGCCGGTTACTCCAAGGAGGGGCAGTGCCTCACGATCGCGGGCCATGACCTTTTTCAGTTGCCAGACACCAACCGCGAGACACGGCAGGGCGATGATCCACCAGACCAGACACCATTGCCAGGGGAGAAATCCTTCCATGATATGCATACGTTCACCACTTTTTATGAAAATTTAATTGAATTAACTCCAATTAACTTGTATTAAAGAGTGAGTTCATTCACTATTAATAGTTTTTTAAAAAAAACAGAGGATGGGAAGAATCACACCGAAGGATGTTTCTTCTTCTCGATCCATTCGGAAAGCTGCCCGATGACAGAGAGGACAGCCGGCATGATGAAGATTGCCCCACACAGGGAGAAGGCGACTGCAATGAGCGTTGATATCCCAAAATTGCTGATGATGGGGAAGGTGGCAAGGCACAGGGCCGAGAAACCAAAGAAGGTAGCAAGCCCGGACACCGTGATAGCGGTGCCGATCTTCTGCACGCTCTCCTGGATTGCAGCGATTGGATCGTGAAGGCGCTCCTCCTCTTCCGCATACCTCTCCATGACCAGGATGGTGTACTCTGCTGCAACGCCGATGGTCATCGATCCGAGCGTTGCAGTAAGCGGATTATAGGTGAGCCCGATGATAGACATCATGACCGCGTTCCACCCGACCACAAAGATGATCGGGATGATTGGCGAGACAGCATGGAGATGCCGGTAAACGAGAATCAGGAATACGAATACAAAGATAAATCCAAGGATTGTCATCGTGTCTTTCGATTCGGTCATCGCTTCAAGCAGGGTCGTGGTGACCTCAAAGTTTCCCGCCGGGTCTATTGAAATGCCAACCGGCGGATCGAGAAATTCGATATCCCGCACCATCTGTTCCTTCAGCGTGTTCTGCTGGTTGATAGGGACATCAATGGTACTGAACCGGATGATCCCGCACATGGGATCGCTCATGACCGATTTCCGGGTGTCCGCAGGAATCCTTGCAAGTACAGCATCGAGTTCGGCCTGCGTCTCAGGCATCACACCGTTGTTGTATTGCAGGATGTAGGTGACAATGCTTGTTGCGCCGGTGAGTTGTGAATGACGCGAAAGTTCGTAATCCTGGAACTTTTTTATCCAGCGCACCGTATCGAGATCAACAACCCGCGACCCCTGAACAAGGAAATCGGCTGTACTAGTCGCGCCGATAACCCTTGTGACCTTGTCCATGTTGACTTTCGCAGTCATATCCGATGGCACAAACGCATTCTCATCGGAACTGACCGGGATGGTTGCATCAATCTGAAATCCGATGAGCGCGATGAGACCGGCTACCAGGAGGACGGGGATCGGGTTCTTTGCAATCCTCACCGAGGTATCGGTCAAAAACTGCCCATACGAGAAACCATTCTTCCGGTCCTTTACCGGCTTTTCCGTACTTCCGATAATCGAGTCGCATGCACCGGTGCCCGTGGCATAACACTGCCCGGTCTGGACCTTCGGCTGGTAGTTCAGGAGAATGCCCAGCGTAGGCATCCCGATGCAGGATATCCAGAAACAGGTGTTGATACCGATGATTGAGACGAGGCCGAACGACCGGATCATTGGAACGGTTGAGACGTACATTGCCACAAAACCCATGGACGTGGCAAGCATTGCATAGAGGACCGCAGGGCCGGTACGGGTGACCGTGACAACGACTGCATTCTCAAGGGATCCTTTCCGCGCTTCCTCGTCAAACCGGGCATGGAACTGGATTGCATAATCGATCCCAAGGCCAATCAGGACCGGAAATGCCCCGATAACTGCCATGTTCAGGTTGATTCCCGCAACCCCCATCAGGCCAAGGGATGTCACCAGACCAATTGCAACAAGCAGGACCGGCATGAAGCGGTGACGCACATACGAGAAGAGGATCCCCATGGTGATGATCATCAGGACAAGCGCGCCACCGATGAGAATCCCCATGTTACTCGAGAGCCCTGCACTCATCTGCTGCTGAAATGCCGGGGAGCCGGAGATCTCGACCTTGACGCCGGGCGGGGGATTGGACGAGTCAACAACCCTGCCCACGTTTGTCAGAACTGATTTCTGGACCTCCTCCGATAATCCGGGCGTCAGCTTGATCTGGACAAGGGTCAGGACATTTGATGGATACAGGACTGCACGAGTACTCTCCGGGAGGGAGTTTACGATTTGCTCTGTTTCGGCCTGTGATGCAGGCAGCGCTCCCCCGTTATACATCCTCAAAACATCAGTAAGGCTCTGGACACTCTTGATATTCTGCTGTTGCCGCAAATCGGTCTCAAGACTATCAATGTAGGAGACGACTTCAGGACTCAGCGGGTCGCCAGCTTCAACAATGAGGATGATTGTGTCAGACTTGTACTCTTGATTATATTTCTGCTCGATTGCACCGGAAGGGGAATTCTTGTCAACATACGTTGTCCAGCCGGTCTCCATGGTAAGCAGCGTCATGCCATAGAGGCCGATGCAGAACACTGCAAGAATGAGGAGAGCAACCAGTTTTGGCCGTTTGATGATGGTATCGGCGATTCCTTCGAAAAGTCTGCTAATCACAGTGTTCACCAATTCTGCCAGAGATTCATGCGGACATTGATTTTATTAAATTTATACATATAATAGTCAGAATCCAGAAAATAAAATTTGATTATTGTTTTTTCCGGTAATGATAGAACGCATACACGATACCAATAATCACGGCAAAGATGATCGAGAGATAGATTGGATTGGATACAATTGTTGTTATTCCGGCCGTGGGAACAACATCAACCCTGACTTTCATGGTATCGCTGATATAGGTGTTATCAAGGGCATCGCGGTACCGTATCTCGGAGTCAAGGCCATATTCCTTGATGGTTGCTGTCCGGTCAACACTGACGACATAGTCTGCCGTTGCAGACTCGCCGGGCATAATATCCCCGAGATATGCAACATCATCGTTGCTGGTGAACGGATCGACTGCACTGATACGGCCCTGGGCACTGTAGACCGTTGTCGAACCGGTATTCTTGTAGACCACAGTGAGTACTTTCTTGTTTCCAGGGTTCATCTCCGGTGGAGGCGAAGTGATGGAAAAATCAACTTTTCCCCCGACTGGAACGCCAACCGTGTCACTCCGTGATGTGACAAAATCACCTTCAGAATTTTCATACACAACAACGACATCGACAGGGTAGGTCTGGCTCTCAGCGGTTTTTGCAACTGATACCTTATACCTGCAGTCAATGGTGCTGCCGGATTTGAAGTCACCAATATATACGCTGCTATCAGTCGGAACAATCGGACTGTTGCCGCTCTGGACAATCTTGACAATGGCCTTCGATCCGTCTTCAGATCCGATATTCCTGATCTTCATGTTCAGATAGCCTTCAGTACCCACATTCAGGTGTTCCGGTGTTGCAGACAGGACATCAATAGAGACATCGGATTTAATCTTCACGGGGATGCTGATGTTGACGTCCTTTGTTTTGTAGGTGTACTGGATCGTGTCTACCCCGTACTGGTCAGCAGTATACAGGTAGGTGTAATTCAGCGATACGGGCAGCTCATATGTACCGGCCGGCGCATCCGCCTTGACTTTAACCTGGAACACCGCATTGACGCTGCTGGCACCCTTGAGATCGCCCAGCATCTGGGGGTCGGATTTGATAATCAGCGGGGCATTTCCCGGGTACAGGGAAACGGTAAGGAACTTCGCAGTATTTGGCTGATCGTCACGGTCGACAATACCGGACTGTACGAATTTGAATTCGTTAAGCCCGGTATTCTGGATAACAACAGTCAGCGAGACATCTTTCCCGGGAGTGAGTTCATTGCTTCCAGAAATATATGCAGAAAGTTCAGGACTCCCTGCCATATATTTGGTTCCGGCAAATGCCGGAGATATCAGACACAATGCTATGATGAATATGAGCAGGGTCTTTCTTCCAGTTGATTCCATCAGATATGTCCCCTTAACGGATTATGGTTTTCATGTAATGGATATGATCGTTAATAATACCAATCTGCCGAACAGGTGATTGTTGACAGTGTTTCTCATTGATATTGTGATAATTTGTTATATAGTTTTGCATTATTTGTAACATTATTTGGTTACATAATAGAGTTACATCTACCACAAATGCTTTAATACTAAAAATAGAGATCTGAATAATGGATCATTTTCTTGATGAGACCCGGCAGATAAAAGAGATCCTGAAATCATCTCGTCAGGGAATGAGCATTACGGATATCGCCCGGGTGATGAGGAAGAACAAACACTCGGTTGGCAGATACCTGGACAATCTCCTGGTATCCGGTCAGGTTGAGATGCGGACTTTTGGCAATGCCAAAGTATTTTCCCTTTCAACCCGCGTGCCATTTGACCAGATGCTTGGCATGGTTGATGATCTCATCTTCGTCCTTGACCAGGATCAGAGGATTGTGAGGATCAATAACCAGGTTCTTGCATTTTTTGAAAAAGACCGCAATGAATTTATCGGGAAAAATATTCAGTTCCTCCATTTTCCGGAATCCTGGATAACTCACTTCTTTGAGAGGACAAAACAATTACTGGCTTCCGGTAATTCAGGTGAGGAAATCCATGTTCCCGAACGGGGCGACCGGTTTTTCCGCCAGAAGAATATCCCCACGGTCTTCGAGGACGGCAATACGGGGATGACCATTCTCTGTGAAGACATCACGGCACGGAAAAAAGCCGATCTCGCGTTACGTGCCAGCGAGGAGCAGTTCAGGCTCATGGCCGAAAATATCCAGGACGGTATCATCATCCAGGAAGGTCACAAGACGACCTACATGAATCCCCGTGCTGAAGAGATTCTGGGGTATTCTAGGGAAGAGATCCAGGCCCTGACACCCATGGATCTTGCAGCTCCTGAAGACCGGGAACAGCTGCGACAGGTTATCAACAGCTGTAAAACGGAGAAGATTGTTCCCACTGATATCACGTTCTGGATTGTGCGGAAGGATGGATCCCGCCGGTTCATCTCAAACCGTATAACGATGATCCAGCACAAAGCAGGTAATACCTGTTACATCATCATGACCGATATGACCGAATGGAAACGTGCGCAGGAAGCCCTGGAGAACCACCTCGGATTTTTGCAGCATATGATCAACACCTTCCCCAATCCGCTCTTTTATGCTGATACAACCGGACGGATCCTCGGGTGCAATTCGGCGTTCTGCAATATGACAGGTAAAAAACTCGAAGATATTGCGGGAAAGACGAGCGGTGAGTTATTCTTTGGGGAGAATTCTGCCCTCATCACAAAATATAATGAGGATCTTCAAAAAAATGCCGGGGTAATTACCTATTCGGGTACGTTCATCCACCCGGACCAGTCACGATCCTGCATCTCCATACAAAAATCGACCCTCAATTCGCAGGACGGTCACCGTGCAGGCATTGTCGGACTTGTCCTGTCCCTGCAAAAGATCGGATAGCCACGATTTGACTTGCAATATTTAATTACCTTAAACACAGTACGTTGTTCAATGATGAGAACGATACAAATTCAGGTTATCTGCACTGCATTTATCATTTTTTTACTGGCGAATGCAGGATGTGTAGCTCCACCGACAGATACAACATCAGGACCGGTGGATTTGTACGATCCCAACCAGTTTGCGGAAACAACAAAACCGGGTGAAGTCCAGCACCTTCTGGAAGAAGTAACTCCATTCGAGACTGCTGCGACACCGACTCTTGCATATAATGTGATACAAACGGCGACAATCAATCCGGAGGATATGGTTTGTCTTATTGACCTTGTGAAAGTGGATATGAAATTTACTTCAAACAAGACTGCCAGGAAAATTGATCTGCAGAACCCGCCACTGTATATTAACTATTCAATATCCAAACCCTTCAATGTCACAGAGACCCGTCTCGTCACTGATAAAACCGGCAAGGAAAGCAAGATAAAAATTTCCCAATACAGTCCGTATGCATATCTCAATATTGTTATACGGAACCCGGACACCGGGGAAATTTACCTGCAGGACGGTTTTGGTAAAGACTATGGTTTCAAACTGAACAGGACAATTCAGGTCAATAAACAGGGCAATCTTCTCATTGAAATTGGTGGATTCAATGTGACCCCGACAGTTGGTATCTGGGTAAAACCTTCAGGGAACATTGACACTACTGTGGTCAATGTCTCCACCCTTGATTGCCGGAGTCAGGCTGAAGTGAAACGGATGTTCCAGTAACCATCCCTGTATTTTTTTCGTGAAAAATCATTACCGATGAGTGAGATATTTAAGCGATAACATCATTTTAAGTAAGGCAGGCAAACACACCATGTCCCGGTGGGGTAGTGGATATCCTAGAAGCCTGCGGAGCTTTTGACCCGGGTTCAAGTCCCGGCCGGGGCGTAATTTTCTTTTCATGATTTGTCTGTTCAAACCACCAGTATCCTTCGGTCCGGTTTTTTTTAAATCATCATGGAAACAATCCGCCAGATATTCTTGAGGCCTCTATGCTCATCAGACATGAGTCGATGAAGGAAATGCAATTTCTTCGACTTCCGCATCGAAGATTTATGATAAAAATCTTCTCCGCAGGCGCTCTCTTGAGCAGTTCGGATCGTGCCGCTGATGCATCGCACGGTGTCTTGCACCCACCAGGGCCCTCATCACATTTTGCTGAAAAGAGCATCCCCCACGTTGTGATGACGACATATTCGTCCTTACCCGTCTTATCCAGTCATTTTACGTCCCGGGTCAAAGAGCATATCGGGTTCAGGAAAAGATTGTGATCCTCTCGTACCGAATAACTAATGTTCTCTCCACATTCTCCTGTTGCGAATTGGAGGATCCTCCGAATTCCCATGAGGAGATATCAGATCTCATCAAAGATGTTACAGGAGAATCGCCATGAGGCTTTTCGATTGTTGTGGCACTGGACAGGGTGAACTATTAATCAGTGGCTCATACTGAGAAATTGTGTTTTTCTTGCCACTGCGTTCCAATAAAAAAGGAGTGCCCTCTCTACACCATCTGTGCAAAAAAAAGGGCCGCAAACCCGCATCCTGAAAAAACAAGGATCGAGAAAACGGCGTAATCGCGGGCAGCAAACCGGCGCTCCCGTACATGGGTTTTATTGCCGGTCCGGTATCCCCTCATGTCAATGGTGAGTCCAAGAACATTCGATCGGATGAGCGCGTTGGATACCAGCGGGATTACGATGGGAGCCACGCTCCGGATCTTGCCAATGAATCCCGTCCCCGGGTTATAGCCACGGGCAAGCTGGGCCTCGTGGATCCGCTGCCCCTCAATCTGCAGGGTGGGGATGAACCGGAGTGCAATGATGAACATCAGGATATAATCGATCGGAAGACCGGTCTTCTCCATGGCGTGAACAAGGTCCCGCGGCTGTGTCGAGATGAGGAAGAGCTGGAATGCCAGGATGAGGATCATGAAACGGAACGTGAGGATCAGCCCGATCATAAGACCTCCCGTTGTTATTGGGATAAGCCCGCCGATTACCGGGATACCAAGGGGAACCAGGTAGCCGAGAAGATCCCCGGCTGGCATGGTGATGATGGTGATGAGGATGAAGATGACGCTCATTACGAGGATGAGCTTGAGCTGGCTGAGCGATTCAATAAGGAGCCGGCTGAACGCGGCGAATACCAGCAATGCAACGACCATGAGCGCGAGAAAAACGAGGTCCGATGCAATGATGCACATGATGCTGAAAACGACAATGAATGCGATCTTGGTATAGGGATGGAGCCGGTGAAGGAACGTATCCTTGTGGACGTACTGGAGGATCTCGGTCATATCTCATGCACTCCCGGTGTCGGCAATAATCCTGCCGTTCTCCATGGTGATAATCCGGTCAGCACAGTGCCGGGCAATATCCCGGTTGTGGGTGATGATCACGATTGTATGGCCTTTCTCCTGGAGTTTTTTCAGGATCTCGATGACAAGGAGGGCTTCGTACCCGTCAAGCCCGGTTGTCGGTTCATCCAGGACAATAACACGGGGCTGCATGGCAAGTACGCAGGCGATGCCAAGGCGCTGCCGCTCCCCGCGGGAGAGCCACCGGGGGTAGAGTTCGGCCGAACCGGTAAGCCCCGTATCCCTGAGTGCCGCATCCGTCAGGGCATCTCCATTGGCCAGTCCGAGATTCTTGGCGCCGTAGGCAATCTCTTCCCTGACGGTATCAGCAAAGAACATGTGATCCGGGTTCTGAAATACAAGCCCGACATCATGCGCAAGGTCGGCAATACTGTATTCCCGGGTGTTCCGGCCATTGACAATCACATCGCCGCTTGTGGGAGAGAGGAGCCGGTTGAAATGTTTGACCAGCGTAGTCTTGCCGGAACCGTTCTCACCCACAACCGCGACAAACTCTCCCTTGCGGATGGTCAGGTTGATACCGGAGAGTGCAACAACCTCATCGTATGCGTGCGTCAGGTCCCTGACCGTTATCACGGGTTCATTTTCCGGCAGCGCCGGCTTTGCGGATCTGACCGTTGAGAAATCCGGCAGGATCATCCCCCGTATCCGGGTATCGTCCAGAACCTCGTCCGGAACTCCCATGGCCGTGATCGTTCCGTTTTCCAGTACCACCATCGTATCGACAATGTCCCTGAAATGAAGGTATTTATGCTCGATGAGCAGGATGGTCTTCCCCTGGCTTTTCAGATTGCGGAGGATCGCGGCTATCCGGTTTGTTGCGTGTTCGTCCAGCTCGGAGGTCGGTTCGTCAAGGATGAGGATGTCATTTCCGAGCGCAAGCGTTGCAGCCAGGGCGACGCGCTGTTTCTGGCCGCCTGACAGGTGGTGGGGTGATCGATCCCGGAGTGCCTCGAGATAGGTGGTCCGCATGATCGCATCGAGCCGCTCCTCAATAACTGCTGCCGGGAGCCCGCGGTGTTCAAGAGCGGAGAGGATCTCCTCTTCAACAGTAGTGAAGATCATCTGGGCTTCCGGATCGTCAAAAACAACACCGACATTCCGGGCAAGATCCGAGAGTGTCGGATAATCGGCAACGCTCCTGCGGTCAATGATCACGGAGCCTTCCTTCTTCCCGCCATATTCATGGTGCAGGACACCGGAGGATGCAAGACCCAGAGTGGTCTTTCCGGCCCCCGATGGGCCGGTAACCAGGATGCACCGGCCTTTTTCAAGAGTGAGGGTGATCCGGTGCAGGGCCGGCTGCACCGTCCTGGGATATGTGTAACTGACGTTATTGAGCTCAATCATTCCTGTCCTCTAAGTAGAACCCTGCTTGAAGGGATGTAGAGGAACTGGACTACGATTGCATTAAAGACTGCCGTTATGACAACGATCGGGACAAAGACCGCAACGAATGCCATGATGTCGCCGCCATATTTCGGACTGGCAAGCACGGTTGCGCCGACAAAGATCATTGCGACAGCGGCAAACGAGAAACCGCTGACAAGCGTGGTAACGAAGGTTGTCACGGTCGGGGCAAACTTTGTCCGTTCGCTGAGAACGGCATATAATGCAAAGCAGGCAAGCGCGCCGAGCGGTTCACTGATCAGATTGGCGGGCGGGAACATCGAACTCGATATCAGCATCGAGAGGATACCGGCAACGAGCCCGATACCCAGCGCTTCCAGGATCTTCGGGCGGATCAGGATGATCGCAAGACAGTAGAACGCAATGATCATGTTCGGGGTGAGCGGCGTGTGAAGCATTGCAAGGAAATACCGGAGTATTGCACCAATTGCAAGCAGGATACCAACAATAGCAATATCTTTTGACTTCATGGAAACATCACATCTTTTTAGGATACTGATAACCTTAAACAGGTGAATCGGTCAGTCTTTTGATTGACTAACTTATACCTTAATGTATATTTTTGTTCATTTACGTATAAATACGTAACCCCCGAGATTCATCATTTCCCCGGATTCTATCCAGATCCGGTTGTATCCGCCCTTTTATGTTCCGGCGCAGAATTGCAGAAGAGTGCGGATACCATGAAGATCCTTATCCGGTATTATTCGATGTTCGGGCATGTCCACCGGATGGCAGAGGCGGTTGCCGAGGGAGCCCGGGAGGTACCGGGTGCCGATGTTCTCCTGCGCCGGGTCCCGGAGACGCTCCCGGCAGAGGTTCTGGCAAAAGTGGGTGCTGTTGAGCCACAGAAAGCATTCGCCCACATACCGATCTGCACTCCACAGGAACTTGCATCCGCTGATGCGATCATCATCGGCACGCCTACCCGGTTTGGCAACATGTGCGGGCAGATGCGGCAGTTCTTCGACGCCACCGGAGGAATCTGGAAAGCCGGAGCACTGGTCGGTAAGGTTGGCAGTGTATTTACCAGTTTGGCAACCCAGCACGGGGGCCAGGAATCCACCATCCTCAGCGTCCACATCACTCTGCTGCACCATGGCATGATCATTGCCGGGCTGCCCTACACCTTTGCCGGGCAGTCACGCATTGATGAGATGACCGGGTGCTCACCCTACGGGGCATCAACTATCGCGGGAAATGACGGGACCCGGCTTCCCTCGGAGACCGAACTTGCCGGTGCACGATTCCAGGGAAAATATGTTGCGCAGATTGCACTGAAACTCTCCCGGTAACAATAAAGAATCTGCCCGGATCCTCCGACCACCAGATTCTTTACCTGTGCCTGCACTCACTCATACAGGGAACCCGCATATGATATTCACACCCGGGAGCGACGGGATCTACCAGGAATCGCTTGCTCTCCACGAACAGTACAAGGGCAAACTCGGGATCCGGTCAAAGGTCCCGCTCAGGACACGGCGCGATCTCTCACGGGCATACACGCCGGGCGTTGTGCAGGTCTGTCGCGAGATCGCAAAGAACCCGGACTATGCATACCGGTACACGCTCAAGGCAAATACCATCGCCATCGTAACCGATGGATCCGCAGTACTCGGTCTCGGTAATATCGGGGGTTATGCGGCAATTCCGGTGATGGAGGGGAAGGCAATTCTTTTCAAGGAATTTGCCGGGGTCGATGCATTCCCTATCTGTTTTGAGAACAGCAAGACGGATTTCATCGACAAGGTTCGCAATATTGCACCGGTCTTTGGCGGGATCAACCTCGAGGACATTGCTGCACCGAAATGTTTCGAGGTGGAAGACGCCCTGCAGGATATCGGCATCCCGGTCATGCATGACGACCAGCACGGGACTGCCATTGTTGTCCTTGCCGGGCTCCTGAATGCCTGCAGGGTCACCGGTAGAAAATTTACTGACCTGAATATTGTCATCTGCGGAGCAGGGGCTGCCGGGTTTGCCATCACACGCCTTCTCAAGTGTATCGGATATGATCCGGAGGTCTGTGAAAGTGTCAACGACATTATTGTCTGTGACACGCAGGGGACAATTTTCCGGGGCCGCGACTCCCTGTACCGGAACAAGTACAAGTTCATTCTTGCCCAGGAGACCAACGCAGCCCGGCTTGACGGGACGCTTGCTGATGCGATGAGAGGGGCCGACGTCTTAATCGGGGTTTCAGGACCCGGTACGGTAACCGGCGCAATGGTCCGCACAATGGCAAAAGACCCCGTCATCTTTGCCATGGCCAACCCGACACCCGAGATCATGCCGGACACCGCCCTGGCTGCCGGGGCCGCAGTTGTCGGCACCGGGCGCAGCGACTTCCCCAACCAGATCAACAACGTACTCGCGTTTCCGGGAGTATTCCGGGGAGCACTTGATGCACGGGCAACCTGCATATCTGATGAGATGAAAGTCGCCGCTGCCCATGCCATTGCCGACTATGTGCCCCGGCCCCGGCACGATCATATCCTCCCCAATATCCTTGACAAAGGCGTAACAAAAGCGGTGGCAAAGGCAGTTGCCGGTGCGGCAATCCGGAGCGGGTGCAGCCGGGAGATCTGATTTACCCGGGCACAGGTACTGATCCTGGCTCTCCAAAAAAAGGAGAATGATACCGCTCTGCCCTCACTCATCCGTAACCGGTTATCTCGTAATCGATCGCTGTTGAGCGCTTTGCGCACTCCTTCCCGTGTACAAGAACCTCATCGATCGCCCGTTTCAGGAGCGCGGGATATACCGCCCCCACCATCTGCTGCACGGGTTTTCCGTTGCAGAAGAAGGAAAACGTAGGCGTGCTCCGGACACCGTACCGTTCGGCAGTCCACGGGTTTGCCATGACATTGACCTTCACAAAGACCACGGAGTCACGGTACTCGCGTGCATACCCTGAAAAGTACGGCGCCATCTGATGACAGAATGCACATGATGGCGAGTAGAACATGACCGCAACCGGGCGTTTCTCCCGTTCAACGATCATCTCCCACTGGAGATCTCCCACTTCAGCGGGAGCATCTTGCTGCCCTGGCTCCGCAGGTCCAGGAGCTGCTGTCGTATCGGGAAGGGTCGGGCCCGGTTGTCTGTCGTTCACAACAATCATCCCTTATCCGCTTTTGAAAGGACTTGGGGGCATTCGGGCGATAAATCTTGCGCCGGCAGTGCCGCAACCGGTGGTCTATCGGCGGGGTGTTCCGCGCCCCGGCCTGCCGGGCACCGGCGTTCCCTGCCGGCCAGTCCACTTTCACTCCCCGCCACCCGGCCCTTTTTACCTGCCGCTGCCGCAGGAATCCGGTGCCATGCAGATCGTATTGCGCAGGGGGATCACACTCCACCCGGGATCGTTTACGGCAGTCATAGCCCCGGAACAGGTCATCCTCACGGCATTGAACACCAACCCGGAACTCGGGCGTTTCCTCTTCCTCTTTGTCTGCGGCAACTATTCCCGGCTCATCTCGCGTATCGACCGGTCTTCTTCAAACTTCGAGGTCTGCCGGCCGTTCACTGCCGACCAGTTCCTGACCGTTATCCGCGAGGGCGGCCACACAATCCTCTTTATCGAGCATGACACCTCGCTCTTCGAGAGCGCAGAGCGCCTCATTGAGCCTGCCGGTTCTGCCCTGAGAGAGGCCGGCCGTGAAGCACTGGTCGTCCTGTACTCCCCGTCCATGGACCGCTCGTTTGCAGCACTTGCACGCCATGCAGACCGGCTCATCGAGATTGTAAATGCGGATGACCTGAAAACGCCGGTTGCCAGCGCCGGCTCCCGGTGTGGGCGGACCGAATGCGCCCGCATTCCGGGACAGACCACCCTGGGGGTGCTCTGACGGGCCGAAGTTTCCTGAGCGTCCGGCTTGCCGTGCGATCCATGACCGAACGGTGGGAGCGGGCAGCTGCCCGGCTGGATCGTCATGACCAGCGAGCCGGCCGCGAACTTGCCCGGATCGCCCGGCAGCACTCGAGCGAGGCGTTCTTCGGCTGCGACACGGTACTTGAGGCCGGCGTCTTCTCTTCCCTTCTTGAGATCTGCCGGGACCTGCCCGGGGGTGACGACCATGTGGATCCTTGACTGCACGTATCGTGACGGGGTCGATCTCTGGTGCAAAAACGGGACGGTGACCCGGAAGCATTTCGACTACGATCCTCCCTTCTTCTTCAGCCTTGCCGATCCTCATGCTCACCAGGAAATGCTGGACGCACTCGAAGAACACTATCGTGCCCGGCCCTGCACGTTTCACACGGTCTTCGGTGCACAGGACGGGTTCAGCGTTCATGCAGACCGGTCCGTTGCAGAGATGATCGAACTGCAGACACAGTTTGATGCCCGGCTCTTCAACGTGGATGTGCGGCGCGACCAGCAGTTCCTGGCTGAGCGGGGGCAGTTCCCGTGCGGCAATGCCGGTGAATCCCGGTTTACCGCAGACTACTCGTATGACCTGCAGCAGGTCGCAATCCATATCCCTGATGACCCGGACCGCTTCCCGCTGCCAGCCCGGATCGAGTTCGATGACGGGCGCCCGGACCGGCTTGAAGGTGATGCAACCCGGATCCTCACGGACCTCTTTTCCCTGATTGAGGCGCTCGATCCCGATGTCATCCTCATGTCCCATGCCGATACGTGGATGCCGCGGTTCCGCTCCTTTGCCGAGAAGAGCGGTCTTTCCCTGCCATTCTCCCGGAACGGGAAATACCGCCGGATGAACTCCCGGTCGTACTGGAGTTATGGCAGGGTCGAGCACAAGGAAGCTGCCCTGATCCCGGATGGGCGGGTGCTGATCGATACCGATCAGTCGTTTGTCTACCGCGAAGGCGGTCTGGACGGGGTCTTCATGGCCTCGCGGATATCCGGCCTCTGCCCGAACCTTGCTGCACGGTTCACACCCGGCACGCTCATCAGCAGTTACGAGACGTATGAGGCGGTCAGGAAAGGCATTGCGGTACCGTTCCGGAAGCCAGACCCGGAGGCCGTCCGGAAACTCGCCAGTCTTCGGAGCGCTGACCGGGGCGGGATGATGTTCCAGCCGGAACCGGGGATCTACGCGGATGTGGACGAGATTGACTTCACTTCTATGTATCCCAGCATTATTGTCAAGTTCAATCTCTCCCCGGAGACCCTCACAGACCCGGACCGGCCCGGTTTCCTCCCTGCAGTACTGGATCCGGTCGTGCAGCTGCGCAAAGAGACCAAGCGGATGAAGAAGATGAATGCCCGGTATGCCGGGATCGACTCCATCCTCAAATGGATGCTGGTGACCTGCTTCGGGTACACGGGATACAAGAATGCAAAGTTCGGCAGGATCGAGGTCCATGAAGCGATCACCGCCCGCTCGCGCGAGATCCTCCTGCAGGCAAAGGACCTTGCCGAGTCCATGGGGTTTACGGTCATCCACGGCATTGTCGACTGCATCTGGGTCCAGGGATCGCCCGTGAGTCTCCTGAACGAGCGGTTATATGCAACCACCGGGATCCCGGCCGAGATCGAGCATTTTACCTGGATCGTCTTCCTGCCGCTCAATAACGGGTCGGGGGCATACAACCGGTATTATGGCCGTCTCTCCGATGGCAGCATCAAGGTGCGGGGCATTGCTGCCCGGCGCCATGACACGCCGGAGTATGTCCGCGCCATGCAGCAGGAGATGCTGGAGATCATGCAGGCACAGGCAACCGTCCGCGGTCTCGCTACGGTCATGGACCGGGTGCGGCAGGTGTACAACACGAAGCTCCGCGAGCTGCCGCAGGCCGCCCCGGAATCCCTTGCAATCAGCCGCAGGATCAGCCGGACCCGGTATGCACACCGCTGCCTCGAGAGCGCTGCTGTACAGATGTACCGGGAGGCCGGCATGGAGATTGCGCCCGGTATGAAGATACGTTACGTTGTTGTTGACGCACGGCGCTACCGGGTAGGACCGGCATGGGGAGAGGACACGATCGATATCCCGTACTATCGCACGCTTCTTGAGCGGGCGTGGGAGGAGATCTCCTATGCGTTCTCCCGCATCGAACCAGGATGTTCCGGGGGGCAACGGGAACCAGCGGTCTGTCCCGGATTGGCCATTCCCGCATGCGGGGTGCCGGTATCGGAAGACTCTGTCCCGGCCCGGGACCTGCCGGGTCCCGGTACGGGTGAGAGTTGAATACCCACCACCGTGTACCATTACTATGGACAGACCGCGGGGGTCCTGACTATGCAGATGAGAATTGGCGGAGCCGAAATTGCATCACCCGATGAGCGCTGGATCGATGTACGAAATCCGGCAACCGGTGAGATCATCGACCGTGTGCCGTACGGAACACCGGAGGACGTATCCAGCGCCGTTGAGGCAGCAGCGTCTGCCACCGATGCCTGGAAGAAGAAGACCATGCGGGAGCGCGGGATGGTATTCTTCCATGCGGCATCCAGGGTGCGGGAACAGCACAAAGAGCTTGCGCAACTGCTGACCATGGAACAGGGAAAGCCGCTCCGCGAGGCGATCGACGAGGTCCGCGGGTTTGCCAATATCCTGGAATTCTATGCAGCGATATCTGCGCAACCCTCCGGTGAAGCGGTCCGGCTCGGGGCTGCAGGTGACTGCATGGTGGTCCGGGAACCACTTGGCGTCTGCGGCGCGATCATTCCCTGGAACATGCCCGTGATCATTCTCGGGTGGAAGGTGGGACCCCCCCTTCTTGCCGGCAACACGCTGGTGGTAAAACCCGCTTCCACAACGCCGCTCACCAGTCTCCGCCTTGCGGCAATTCTCGATGAGGCGGGGCTCGTGCCGGGTGCGCTCAACATGGTTACCGGAACCGGCGAAGAGACAGGGGAGGCGCTGGTCTCCCATCCCGGTGTCAGGAAGATCTCGTTCACCGGCAGCTGCACAACGGGTGCGCGGGTCCGGGAACTTGCGCAGCAGAAGGAACTGATCCTTGAACTGGGCGGATCCGACCCGATGATCGTCATGGATGATGCGGATATCAGAAAGGCGGTGGAAGGGGCAGTGCGGGGACGGTTCTACAATGCCGGGCAGACCTGCAGTGCGGTCAAGCGCCTTTTTGTCCATGAAAAAATTGCACCGGAATTCATCCGCGTTCTCAAAGAGCGGGTGGCGGCACTGAATGTCGGCAATGGTCTCGGGCCGAAAACGGATATGGGTCCCCTGAACAGTGCCGGCCAGCGGGACCGGATTGCCCGGGCTGTCGAGACTGCGCGTGACCAGAATGAAGGGACAATTATTGGCGGGGGCGCTTTGCTGGGCAAAGCGTACGAGCCGGGATTCTTCTATCGCCCCACGCTCGTCACGAATGTCACTCCGGAGAGTGGTCTCATGACCGAGGAGATCTTCGGGCCGGTCCTGCCGGTGATGACCGTTCCGGATCTTGATACTGCCATCCGTGCAGCAAACGCAACGCAATACGCGCTCGGCGCTTCAGTCTGGACGACCGATCTTCAGACAACGCGCCGGGTCTTTGATGAAGTCCATGCGGGCATTGTCTGGGTGAACCGCCACCTCACCGTCCCGCCGGAGATACCGTTTGGGG
Source organism: uncultured Methanoregula sp. (assembly GCA_964448885.1). GTDB lineage: Archaea > Halobacteriota > Methanomicrobia > Methanomicrobiales > Methanospirillaceae > Methanoregula. The sequence continues at coordinate 122,128 of CAYVAQ010000001.1, forward strand.
GAGGCGGCGAGAGTGGTATCGGGAGGGAGAACGGTCACCATGCCCTGGAACAGTACTCCCGTACAAAGACACTCTTCCTTGGCTGGTGATTCACTTCCGGCTGGTTGCCACCAGCAGGGCAGCGGCACACGCTGCGATCGCAACCGCAGGGAAGAGCGGTGACTTTTTCGCCGGGGTTGGAAGAGGCAGTTCTGCGGGTGTCGTTGCTGCTTGCTGGAGCGGGACAGTTGACGGGACCGCTGCAGGTGTCGTGGGTGATGGAAGAACACGCTCCACAATATTGAATGTGGCAGTGCCCCGCACATCAACCGTGATGCCGGAGACCGTCACGATATACTCGTCTGCCAGGAACTCCGATGCATCGACATCAAAGGACCAGCGGTTGTAGCCACCGGTCCCGGGATAGACCGTGACCTGCCCGCTGGCGCCGGAGAAACCAGCCGGAGCATTCTTTGATGTGGGGCGGAACGATGATGACGTGATCTCCACCATGAGATTGTCACCGTCAGCAAGGTTGGTTGACCCGGTGATGGTGAACCGTTCGCCAACAGCATGGTCTCCGATGGGATCGATGAATGCCGCGGGAGGGGAGACCGTGAACGTGTACGTGGTGAACATATCGTCAATGTTCTGGCTGCTGATGGCGCTCACCAGTGCCCCTGCACTATCGGGACCCTGCAGGCTCCCGCTGCCGGACATCTGGTAGATGACCATGCCGCCGCCCAGCTGCCGGTTGATGACCCTGCCGGACGATGAGTCATAATAGACATCGAACTGCCCGTTCATCATCGGGTGCTGGATGACGACATAATACTGGCCCGGCGCAAGGTTCTGCGTGTCGGGCCCCCGTATCTCGAACCGGTAGGAGTTGTCGGAGTTCACATCGACCGTACTGATCTTCAGGTAATTCTTACCGATAACCCAGACCTGGAGGCCGGCGTTGGGGTGTCCCGTGGCAATGCCGCGGACAATGGCCGGATCGCCGTTTGAAATGGTATTGCCGCTTCCCGAGCCAAGCTCCAGCGCGGATACCGGGATGACTGCAAGCGCGGAGGCGAGAACGAGAATACAGGCACTCAGTGCAATCCAGCGAATCGGGTTTCCGGTCATGGTATCAGATCCTCTGTATCCAGTATGCCCGGTACTGGGAGAAAAATCTGTGTGCCGGAAAAACATTTGGGAATGCTTCCACGCGGACTTATTTTTTATTTTAGATGAACGTAATTTCTGGTTGATGAACGCCCACGGTCAGATACATCACCTTTCACCCGGATACAGGGCACTCTTCACCGGCTCTGTACTCTGTACCATTTTTTTACTGATGTGTGCCGGCTGTACCCAGCCCGCTGCTCCGCAGGTTCCGCCATCTCCTGCCACGATTGTTACACCCCAAGCCCCGGACCCGGTTGCTGTGACGACAACCGGCCGTGCCGTATCCGCGATTGCGGAGAAACCGGATGCGACAAAAATTGTTATCATGTTCCAGGGTGGCACCGATTCAGACCAGCTGATGGAACTTGCAACAACCGTGACGGACAGCAAAGGGACTGTCCGCATGCAGTCTATGGGCTCCCGCCTCGGCACCACGCCAGTCCAGCGCGGCGGTTCCATTACCATCTACGGGCCGTTCAGCGAGAAGGCGCATGTAGTGAGTGTCGGGTATTTCTCGGACGGAACGTACGAGGAGATCCTGGACACCTGGATCTGACGGGACGCGGCAAAAAAAATTCCCGGCCCGGTGATGTTGTATCGGCACGATTCTCTGGTATTGAGTGGGGGAGAACCTGCCAGCCATATTCCTGGCGCTCCGGACTGATCCCCCCGGTTCGATCCATAACCACCTGGTGTGATCCTGCAGGTGATGAGGGCTGTAACATTGCTAAATACTGCCTCACCAATTCCCGCCGGAAAACTCTGAATTATTCCGGGAGAATTACCGTAGTTTTCGGAATTACAGAGCGGGATTACCGGTGGGTGAGGTAAAACTGGTACAACCGGGCACTTGACGGGCTCCGATTCCTTCTCCCGAGAGAGGATGGGCAAATACGGGTTTACGACGAGGGGTATGCGGCAGGCACGTTCACCAGGAGATCCTGGGAAAAGAATGAGTGGGAGGAGTAAGCCTCCTTTTGTTTCAGCGGCATTCAGCTATGCGCCAAACCCGGACAAGGACCGGGCGGCCCGTGTGTCCTGTTCTGGCTTGCACCCGCAGGGATTCGCCGTTTCATCGTATCCTGCCCGTTAACGCTCAGCGGGTTACTCGCATGGAGACCATGCTTCTCGCCGTTTCCGGCTCAGCCGCTTCATGACTGATGGCAGGCCGTGTCGTTTCTGTGCCATTACCGTGACTCTCGCCACCCGTACTTGCGTACGGCTGCGTGCCCGGTGGGTGGGGGGACTTTCCTCAGCAACACTTAAGTCACCGTCGGCCGCTCTCTCCCTCTCGCTGTATGTATTGGATGGCCGGGGAGATAAGAGCAGCGGCAGGGGTATCCGGGTGTGGAGGAGGACGTGAGCCGGGGGGAGGCCTGGAGAGATATCCTCACCAATCCAGAGCGAGAAGGAATCACCGACGGAGAGATCCGGGCCCCGGGAGGGGTCGGGCCGTAATACCCTGTTTTTGAGGCACTAAGTCGTGAAAAAGAGGCACTAAGTCCCCTGTTTTCCCGGTTTTTGACGCCGTTAAAAAAGATCCTTAAATAGCACTAATTGGCTGGCAGAACTCCCAAAAACACGGACAGGGATACAGGGTTTTGACCGGTGCATGATATGGGGGTCAGTCCACCGTCGTATGGGGGATCTTCTTCGTTGAAGAAATTTCGGTTTTTCCGGGTTCCCGAAGTTACCTGCCATGATACCTTCAGAAAGGTCAGCGCGATCACATGGATCTGTAATATCCTAAAGGGGGGATTTTGTCCGGAGGGTGGTGTTTGCTATATTGAGTGGTTCCAGAAATTTTTTTGAGGATGAATATGTTTGAAATTTTTTTAGGGGGTTAGGAAAAAATCAAGAACTCAAAAAAATCCAATTTTTTTTCTGGAAAAAAACAAAATAAATCCAAAAGTTTTTCGTAACTCTGAATTTTCGTAAACACTTAAAAGGACCAAATAAATTTTTCATTCAAAAATTTCCCAAAAAAATCCGGGAAATCCCCAAACTCACTTCGCTCATTTTTTTCGGCCCGCTGCCAGCAAAAAATCACGGAACAACCTCTTTCCATAAGCCACGATACATTGTTATTCCTGACACACTAAGACCGTGACAAAGATGGTGGGGTGATCGGTTGGACCTCTTGAACAACGATGAAGGAAAACTTGCGCTGCAGTTGGCCCGTGGCACACTCGAACATGTTCTCCTGAAAAAACCTGTACCGTCCGGACAACTCACCCCGGTCTTTGACAAGAAACGCGGGGTCTTTGTCACGCTGACCATTAACGAACAGCTCCGGGGATGCATCGGCTTCCCGTACCCGGTGATGCCGCTGGGCGATGCCATCCGGCAGGCTGCAGTTGCCGCAGCACTCGAGGACCCGAGGTTCCGGCCGGTGAGTGCGAACGAACTCCCGTCAATCGATCTGGAAGTCACGGTCCTGACTCCCCCGGTTACAATGGAGGGCGACCCGGAGGACCGGCCCAGGAAGATTGTTGTCGGAAAGCACGGGCTCATTATCCGGGGCCGGGGAACAAGCGGGCTCCTGCTCCCGCAGGTCGCAACCGATTACGGCTGGGACGCGAAGACCTTCCTTGATCATACATGCACCAAGGCCGGTCTCTCCGAAAACGCCTGGCACGATCCCCGGGTCGAGCTCCTCACCTTCGAAGGCCAGATCTTCTCGGAGCACCGGTAGGGCAACCGTTTAACCTGTATGCAGCACATATAAAGGGAAAAAAGGTGCGGCATGGCAATTGCGTTCGAAAGTCTGTACAGCGATATCGCGGGAAGAAACGGCAAGCTGACGGTCGGTAAAAAAGTCATCAGGACTCCGGCCCTTCTCCCGGTCATCAACCCACACCTCCAGCTCGTCTCCCCCAGAGAGATGCAGAAGATGGGAGTCGAAGCCCTCATCACGAACGCGTACATCTTTTCCCAGAGCAAACAGTTCCGCGAGCGTGCCCTCTCTGACGGGCTCCACAAAGTCCTCGACTTCGATGGCGTCATCATGACCGATTCCGGCTCGTTCCAGCTCTCGGTGTACGGGCAGGTCTCGATCACCAACACGGAGACGCTCACGTTCCAGCGCGATATCGGGAGCGACATCTGGGTGCCGCTTGATATCCCCACATCACCCGCCTCCGACCGCCCGACAACGGAAGGCGAGCTGGCAATCACCATGCAGCGGCTCAAAGAGGCGAAGGAGGTCTTCGGGCCAAATGCCCCGCTGGCCGGGCCGGTCCAGGGCGGCATCTTCGAAGATCTCCGCGAACGGGCCGGAAAGGAGGTCACCGATCTCAATTTCTCGTTCTGCCCGATCGGTGCCGTGGTCCCGCTGATGGAGAATTACCGGTACAAGGATCTCGTCAGCGTCGTGATGGCGGCAAAGCGCACGCTCTCCCCGGCGTCCTGCGTCCACCTCTTCGGTGCAGGCCACCCGTCCATGTTCGCGCTGGCAACCGCGATGGGCTGCGACCTGTTCGACTCGGCAGCATACGCGCTCTATGCAAAGGACGGACGGTACATGACCACGCACGGGAGTTTCCGGATCAGCGAACTGATCGATCTCCCGTGCGCCTGTTCGGTCTGCCGGAGCCACACCGCAGAAGAGCTTCGGGAATCAAAGGAGCGGGAGCGTCTCCTCGCGCTCCACAACCTGCACGTGACCCTTGCAGAAATTGCACGGATCCGCCAGGCGATATTTGACGGGACGCTCTGGGAACTGGTAGATGAGCGGTGCCGGGCACACCCGCAGCTTCTCGCGGGATACCGGGCGCTGCTTGCCCATGGGCCCGCACTTGCAGAGCACGACCGTGTCTCGAAACGCCGCTTCTTCTACCGCGGCGATGAGAGCTGCAAACGGACCGAGGTCATCCGCTACCAGCAGGGCCTCTCCCGCATCGCACTCGGAAAGTCTGTCCTTGTGGCATTTGAGGGTGGCGAACGGGACGAGTTTGCATCAACGCTCTTCTTCAAGCCCCCGTTCGGCCCGTACCCGAAGGAACTCAAAGAGACCTTCCCGATAGGCCCCTGCGAGATTCCGGACTGGGATGACACCATGGTGCGAAAAGGCTGCGAGGGCATCCGGGTTCTCATGGAAAAAAACCGGGAGAGCCGGTTTACCGTGTCATGCCCGCCGCGATGGAATGCGATCGTTCGTGAAGTTCTCGGCAATATTGAGGTGCGTAATGACGCGGTGTAATATCCGGAGAAGGGACGGCCTTGCACGGACCGGAACATTTGAAACGGAAGGGGGGCCGGCGATAAAATTCCCGGCTGCGCTGGATACGGAAGCGGTCTTTATGGCCCTTACCCGGTTCGCGAACGCAAACCTCCCTTTGTCAGCACCAAAAGCGCTGGTTGTGAAGTATCCCCCGGAAACCGGCATTGTGCCGGTCACCATCCACCCGCAGGCCGATAACACCGCCCGGAGCGGGGACTGCGTCATGGTTGCCGGCTGGCACACGGCGTTTTCCAATCCCCGCAACTATGCAGAATGGCTGGTCGGGCTCAAAGAGAAGACACCGGTCGATACCGCATGGTATGCCCCCGCCGCAGCGCTTCCTGCAACTGTCGCCATCCTCTGTTACTCCGGTTTCGACCTCTTTGACTTCAAGGCCGTTGACCTGCGGTCCGCTCAGGGAATTTTCTGTACCGCGGAAGGTGAATTCCCGCGCAACGCACTGGAGACCGGGATCTGTTCATGCCCGGGATGCCGGAACGGGGACCTCAAAGAGCATAACCGCGACGCGCTCCTGCGGGAGGTTGCGCTTGTCTTTCGGTTCATCGAATCGGGCCGGCTGCGTGAACTGGTCGAGTCCCGGTGCCGGATGGATGCGAACCAGGTCGCAATCATGCGCCACCTGGACAACCGGTACGAATTCAGCGAGCGCGCAAACCCCATCGGCAGGGCAGGCACCATGCGGGCGAATTCGGCCGAGTCCATGCAGCGGTGCGAGGTGCGCCGGTTCATGGAGCGCGTGGTCACCCGGTATATCCCGCCAAAGAATGCCGATGTAGCCGTGCTCCTCCCGTGCTCGGCAAGAAAACCCTACTCCCTCTCGCAGACTCATCGCCGGTTCCAGATGGCTGTCGGCAACCGCGCCCACGAGTTGATTGTCACATCCCCGCTCGGCCTCGTCCCCCGCGAGCTTGAGACGGTGTACCCGGCCATGCACTACGATGTCCCGGTCACCGGGTACTGGGATGCCGAGGAATGTGCCGTGATTGCCGGTGTTTTGACCGCATATTTCCGGAAGAACCAGTACCGCCGGGTGATTGCGCACCTCGAGGGAGGCGCACTGAAGGTTGCCCGGATGGCAGCCGAAGCCTGCGGGATTTCCCTGGAATGTTCGTGCACGGAGAACCCGGCGGGCGATGCCGCGCTCAATGCCCTTGATGCAGCACTTGCCGGGGAGCGGAAGATCAAGGATGACCGGCTCCACGGTATGATCTCCTACCAGTTCGGTGCGGATGTTGATACAAAGGGCACAACGCTCCGCGGGCATTACCCCGAGATCTTTTACAGCCGGAATAATACCCAGATATTTTCCATCGATACCGGCACGGGACTGCTGCGCCCGACCTTCGATGGCTGGGCCCTGATTCCTTCCGGGTATCGTGTCCATATCGATGATTTTGTCCCCGAAGGCGATGTCCTCATCCCGGGCGTGACCAGCGCCGATCCCGGTATCCGCGATGGTGATGAGGTGCTGGTTATGGGGTCGCGTGCAATGGCAACCGGAAAAGCAGCGCTTCCGTCTGAAGAGATGGCACGGTCAGCCCGCGGCGTAGCGGTCCGGGTGCGTAAGATAAAGAGGCTGGAACCCAAATAGCTGGGGTAGATCACCAGTTACCATTCATTTATCATTGCACTGGAGTGGAGATAGTGTACAAAATCGAGAAGACCGGCGCGATTGCCGATAAAATCTACGAGATGTGGGTAAATGCGCCGCACGTTGCCCACCATGCACAGGCAGGCCAGTTTGTCATATTCCGCATCGATGAGAAAGGCGAACGCATTCCCCTGACCATCTCTGCTGTTGACGGGGATTCAATCCGGGTCATCTTCATGGTGATCGGGAAGACCACCAGCCACCTTGCGACACTGGGTGTTGGCGACAGCATCCTGGATGTTGCCGGGCCGCTTGGGAAACCCAGCGAGATCCGGAAGTTCGGGACCTGTGTCCTGGTCGGTGGCGGCGTTGGCACGGCCTGCCTCCCCATCATCGCGCATGCGCTCAGGGCCGCGGGCAACCGGGTCATCGGCATTGTCGGCGCCCGGAATGCCGGGCTCCTCATCCTTGAAGACGAGATGAAGAACGCCTGCGATGAACTCCACATCTCGACCGATGATGGCAGCAAGGGGTTCCATGGCTTTGCAGCAGATCTTCTCAAGCAGGCAATGGCGAGGGAGCAGCTGGATGCGGTCTGGATCATCGGTCCGGCCATCATGATGAAGGTGACCTGCGAAGCGACACGCCCTGCCGGCATCAAAACTTTCGTCAGCCTCAACCCGGTCATGGTTGACGGAACCGGTATGTGCGGCTCCTGCCGGGTCATGGTTGACGGCGAGGTGAAGTTTGCGTGCGTGGACGGACCGGAGTTCGATGCCCACAAGGTCGATTTCAATGGGCTGATGCAGCGCATGCGGACATACCAGCCCGAGGAGAAAGAGTCGCTCGAGAAGTTCCAGGCACACCAGTGCCGCTGCGGGGGCGGTCACCATGCATGACCGGCCGGTGGAGATCCGGGTCCATGACTTTGGTGAAGTCGATACCGGCATGACCGAACGGGAGGCAATGGTCGAGGCAGAACGCTGTCTCCAGTGCAAGAAGCCACTCTGCGTCAAAGGCTGCCCGGTCAGCATCGATATCCCGGCCTTCATCCGGGAGGTTGCAGCAGGCGATTTCAGGAAAGCCGCTGCGATCATCAAGGAGCAGAACATGCTCCCCGCAATCTGCGGGCGGGTCTGCCCCCAAGAAGTCCAGTGCGAGGGTGCCTGTATCCTTGGGAAGAAAGAGCACCCGGTCCCGATTGGCGAACTCGAGCGGTTTGTTGCCGACCATGAGCGTGCAAACGGCATGGTCACGCCCCAGAAAAAACCTTCAACCGGCCGGAGGGTGGCGGTTGTCGGCGCCGGACCGGCAGGACTGACTGCTGCGGCAGAGCTTGCACGGATGGGATACCGGGTGACGCTCTTTGAGTCCCTGCACGCTGCCGGTGGTGTCCTCATGTACGGTATTCCGGAGTTCCGTCTCCCGAAGCAGATCGTGCGGGCTGAGATCGATGCTGTCCTCGCCCTTGGCGTTGATCTGAAACTCAACCACCTGGTGGGCAGGAGCGTGACCACCAAAGAACTGCTCAGCTACGATGCAGTATTCCTTGGCACCGGCGCCGGTCTCCCGTACTTCATGGGCCTCCCGGGCGAGAACCTGCCCGGCGTCTACTCTGCAAACGAGTTCCTGACCCGCGTCAACCTGATGCGGGCGAACAAATTCCCGATCTTCGATACGCCGGTCAAGCGCGGCAGCCGGGTCGTGGTTGCCGGCGGCGGCAACGTTGCAATGGATGCAGCACGGGTTGCCCGGCGTCTTGGCGGGAAGGTCACGCTCGTGTACCGCCGCCGCGAAGAGGACCTCCCGGCCCGTATTGCCGAGATCGAGCGGGCAAAGGAAGAGCGGATCGAGTTCGTTATGTGTGCCAATCCGACCAGGATCCTTGGCGACCAGGCCATGACCGGCGTTGAATGCGTGAAGATGGAGATGTGCGCGCTGGACGCATCCGGCAGGCCGGAGCCCCGGGAGATTACCGGGAGCACCTTCACGATCGACGCCGATGTCTTCATTGCTGCCATCGGGCAGGGCCCCAACCCGCTCCTCATTGGTGAACTTCCCGAGCTCAAACGCGGAAAACGGGGCAACGTGGTCATCGATGAGAACGGGCGCACATCCATGCGCAAGGTCTTTGCCGGTGGCGATGTTGCAACCGGTGCTGCAACGGTCATCCTTGCGATGGGTGCGGCAAAGACTGCTGCCCGTGCTATCGACCAAATGCTCAGGGAAGAATAATTTCCCGATCTCATTTTTCCTATTTCAATCCGTCCAGGCATATATAGCAGGACAGGAAGTCCGATGGGGATCTTCTTGTTTAATTGGTCAGCAGGTTTTTGATGCTGGTGACTTCCGGTATCCTTATTTTACCCTGCAACTAACGGGTAGAGGAAATTTTAGTGAAGAGGATACTATGAATTTCGGAGCATTAGGCGGAATTGGCGGATCGGTTGCCGGGTACCTGACAACTCCCGAAGGACAGGAAGCAGTGAAAAAATTCCTTGCATCACCACAGGGTATTGCGCTCCTGCAGAACTTTGTCACAACACCGGAAGGAAAGTCAACCATGGCGGGCGTTATGCCGCAGGCACTTTCGGGGCTCAATCTCCCGGCCGGAACGGCCGAGACCGTGATTGGCGCACTCCTGGCAAAGAAGTGAGTCAGGAACCTTTTTTTAATCATTGCTTCGTTTGCTGCCGGTACCGGGAGTAATTCCCAAAAGAATATACGATATCCGGTAAATTCAGGATCTTATGGCGTTCTGCACCGAATGCGGAAAGGAACTTACGCACGGGACAAAATTTTGCGAGTCCTGCGGCGCACCAGTAGACCAGAATGCAGCACCTGTACAACAACCGGAACCTGCGGTAACGCAAACTCCTGCCACACCGCCGCCCCCTCCCCAGAAAAAGGGGATTATGGTCCTGCCGGTCCTGGGTATCATCATCCTTATTCTGGTTCTTGCCGCGGGAGCATGGTACCTTGGGCTGCTGACACCACAGAAATCCGGCACAGTCACGCCAGCCGTGCCATCCCCCACATCGGTTGCAATTGTCCAGGAACCGACCCTGGTACCGGTACCCGCAACGACAACGGTACTACCCACCTCACCATCCGTCCGGAAACTCGAAGGGCGGTATGAAGAGTATTACGATGAGATCTACACGCTGGACCAGTCCTTTTCGAACGGGCAGAAAGAGACGTTCACGTACGATGTCACTACCCCGCCGCTTTACATAAAATATGATATCACGCCCCGACAGATTACCCGGGAGAAGGTCATCAATATCGGCACCTCATCCGAACAGACCATCCAGGTCTCCTACCCGAGCCCCACAGCATGGTTCGAGGTTAAAGTCCTGTACGCTGACAACGGGGGCGTTGTCGAAAAGAAAGGATATGGCGGGGATTACCCTGACGTACCAAAGAGCGAGTTTATGGTGAGGTCTGCCGGCAATTACCGGATCGAATTCTCCGGCAGCGATGTCACGGCAAAGATCAGCGTCCTCCAGGGGAAGAGCTGATCCCTTCACGGGTTTTTCCGTGAATCGATGATCTCAAAGACCAGGTTGCGCGAGAATGCCTTCTCGAACGCCTTCTTCTCGCTCTCGATACCCCAGATCTCGAGCTGGCAGTCACCCCGTGCCGTCACTTCCAGGGAGACCGTGTCTGCATCTGCACGGGAGAACCGGACATGCTGGATCAGCGCAGTATGGCTCCGGTCTAAGGTCTCCCCAAACCGCACGAACGTGGAGAGGACCTTTAAGCATTCACGTTCGCGGGCATCGAGTTCGTCCATGCCGGGATCTCCCTTCCGGGGCGTCTTCTTCCGGTGGAAGCGGGCGATATTTGCCATGAAGGCGATCTCCCGTTCGTTAAAGCCGAGGAGCTCCGAGTTACGGATGATGTAGTACGAGTGAGCCTGGTGGTTGGTGTACGATATGAACGAACCAATATCGTGGAGGAAGGTCGCATATTCGAGAAGTTCGCGCTCTTCCGCCCCGCAGGTATGGAGCCCGAGCTCCCGTGAGGAGTCGAAGAGTTCGAGGACCAGTGCGGTCACGGTCCGGGCGTGAGCTTCGTTGATCCCGCAGGACCGGCCCAGCTGCAGGATGCTGCGCTGGCGGGGAGAGAGCTCGCCAAGGAGCGGGAATGCATCCATGCGCGAGAGGTAATCGACCAGGAGCCCGTCCTGCAGCCCGCGGGGCGTGGTCGCGATGGAATCAATTGCCAGCTCGTCCATGAATGATTCGAGAATTGCTGCACCGTGGATGATGATATCGGCCCGCTCGGGATTGATCCCCGGGACCTCCCGCCGTTTTTCCAGCGGGAGACTGCACAGGGTGCCGATGACCGTCCTCAGGTCGATCCGGGAGAGGCGGTTCTCCGCAGGGGATACGGAAGGGCGGCAGATCTTTGCTGCAATCTCCGCCAGGTTCATGATAGTGCCGGAACTCCCGAATGCGCAGTCTGGGGGAAATTTCCGGAGTTTTGTAAGGGACCCGGCAATGGTGCTGCGGACATGGTTCTGCATTTTTTTGTACTGCCCGGGGGATATTACGCCATCCGGTTCACGCCCCGGGTAGATCGATGCAAGCCGGATGGCACCGAGCCGGAAACTGCGGAGGTACTGGTAGTTGCGTTCGTCACCGCAGGCAATCTCGGTACTGCCCCCGCCAATATCGATGAAGAATGTATGCCGCCCCTGCAGGTGGAGCCCGCTCGCGACCCCCAGGTAGATGAGCCGCGCCTCCTCCTGCCCGGAGATGACCCGGATATCCAGTCCTGCCTCTTTGCGGAGCTGGTGGAGGATTGCATGCTGGTTCTCCGCTTCCCGCATCGCCGAGGTTGCAACAGCAACGTACTCTTCGGTTCCGAATGACCCGGCCAGATCGTGGAACTTTTTACAGACCAGTACCAGGCGCTCAATCGCTTCCGGCCGGATCACATCATTGTCAAACTCCCCTTCCCCGAGACGGATCTGCTGTTTCTGGCGCGTGAGGATCGTGTAGGAATGGTTTGGGTTGAGCCGGACAACCAGTATCCGGACTGAGTTGGTGCCGATATCGATGAACGCAACGACACGCCCATTACTCCCGACCGGTGTTGCGCTCACCGGATCACCAGCGGTTTGGAGAAGACCTGCCCGAAGAGATCTGCCTTTGCCTGTGCACGGGCCTTCTCAGCAGTACAGTCCCCGTCAGCCCTGACATCGCAGAGGATCGCATCCGGCCCGGTGATGCAATGGGCTTCGGTGACCGTTCCGCTGTGGAGGACATCGAGGCCGTCGGCTATACGAAGGAGTGCTGCAATCTTCATCGATTTTTCGCGGCTTTCATCCGGGAGCGCACGATAGAGGGGATCTTCGGCCGGGGTCCGGCCCCCGCGATGACTGGAGACCGCGAGTGCGATGATTCCGCGTTCGGGAAGATCGAACGCGAGTCGCTCTTCCGAGAGGATGCGGGTTGCGCCGCGGCGATGATGGTCCTGCGCACCGCCGGTCCACCCGATATCGTGAAGCATGCCGGCTGATTCGAGCAGGAACCGATCGCGTCCGGAGAGGTGGTGGAGCGGCGCAAGACTGTCGAAGAGCATAAGAGAGAGGCGCGTCACGGTGATACTGTGGGGGACGGTTTCCGGGGAGGTCGATGCAAGCAGGCTTACCGCCACCCGTTCTTTCTCCTCATCAAACCGGGCCGGGGGGCGGAACCTGACCTTCCGCTTCCCATCCAGGTCGAGCATTAGGTCGTCCCAGGTGCCGGTACGCTCAAGCATCGCCCAGTACCGCGTGAACTGCCGGTAGATCCCCCTTCGCTCTTTCTCCTTCTCCATGAGAAAGACGGCAAGGCTGGCAAGGATCTCAGGACTCGGTCGCTTCCGTCTCGACTCGGTCCGCAGGAGACTGCGTTCCCGCAACCGGAGAGAGATGATGCGATCGATCCAGACATCGCAGTCATGAAGATCGCCCAGGATCTCCTGGATCCGCTTCACCCGTGCATGGTATTTCAAAAGCCCGTTCCGGTATGCGGGGCCATAAATCTCAAGGGTGTACCGGAGCTTCTTTGCCGCAATCCGGGTTGCATGATGCTCGGCAACCGCTTCAGGGTGACTGATCCAGGGTTCATAGGAGTGCAATACCCTGATGCGGCTGGCGATCTTCCGGGCTCCAACCATCGGGATGGCATGCAGCGGGGGTGTCCTCCGCCGGCTCCTCGCCAGCGTGTACCTCTCGCTGAACGCTGCCTGCATCCCGCTTACCAGCCCGCTCTTTTCCAGTGCATCGAGCGCTTTGTTCACCGGACCCTGCAGTTCGGCCCGGTGCTTCTCCAGATCAGCAAGGAGGAACCGGGCAGCCGGAACACCGGTTATCTGCAGATCCGGTTCCGTTCCGGTGGCTTTGCGCTCATGCTTTTTTAAGTATTTCCGCAGGTAGGCGATCTGCACGTCGGTATCGCGTGCTGCACCGAGCGCACGGGTTATCCGGGTGAGACCGGTCATCCAGCGGGCATACTGCTTTTCGGGAAAACAGGGCCGGAAGACCGGGAGGGCCGCCCTGAGCCTCCGGGACGCGACCCGCATGCGGTGGATGTACTCGATATCTTCGGCTGTCCGGACCCCGCCGATCTCCCGGGAGAACGCCTCTAGGAGGGGTGGCAGGCGCTGGAGCATGAACCAGCAGAGGCCGGCCGGTGGCTCCCGGACATCACGGCCGGAGATCATGCCAGCATCCCCGGTTCTCTACCAGCCAGGACTGTGCATTCATTTGCGATCCGGTAGGTTCATTGCTCTTTCGCGAATAGGTCCCGTTGCTCATCATCATCCGGGTCTTCACCGTGTCCTGCAGCTGGACCGGAAGGATGGTGTCCGTGATCGCCTTCCGTATTGCCGGGTCCCGGAGGGGGAAGAGGATCTCAACGCGCTTCTCCAGGTTGCGGGGCATCAGGTCGGCACTGCCGAGATACACTTCCTCGTTGCCGCCATTGTGGAAATAATAGATCCGTGCATGCTCCAAAAACCGCCCGACAATAGCACTGACCGTTATGGTCTCGCTGATCCCGCTGATACCGGGGCGCAGGCAGCAGATGCCCCGCACCTGAAGGTCGATCTTCACGCCTGCCTGCGATGCCCTGTACAGCACGGCGATGCATTCCGGGTCAACAAGGGCATTCATCTTGAAGATGAGGTGCCCGTCGCCATGCGCCCGGTGCCGCTCGATCTCGCGTTCGATCTTCTCAAAGATCATCTTCCGCATTGTAACCGGGGCAACGAACAACTTGTGGTACCGGTCAATACGGGCATACCCGGTCAGGAAGTTGAAGAGGTGTGCCACATCCTCACCAATCTCCCGGTCGCAGGTGAGGAGACCGAAGTCCGTATAGATCCGGGCTGTGCTCGCGTTGTAATTACCGGTCCCAAGGTGCATATACCGTCGTATGCCGTCCTTCTCGCGCCGAACCACCATGCAGAGTTTTGCATGTACCTTCAGGTTCACGACTCCGTAGACAACATGAACGCCCTGCCGCTCCAGGGCCCGCGCCCAGGTGATGTTGTTCTCTTCGTCAAAGCGTGCCTTGAGCTCGATGAGCGCTGCAACTGCCTTGCCGTTCTCCCGTGCCTCCATAAGCGCACTGACAATGGGGGAGTTGGGGCCGACCCGGTAGAGGGTTATCTTGATCGCGAGGACATCCGGGTCGTGCGCAGCCTGCCGGATAAAATTCACCACCGGAGTGAAGCTGTCATAGGGGTGATACAGGAGAATATCCCGGTTCCGGATTGCAGAGAATATGTCCTTGCCATCCCCAAGTTCTGCCGGGATGGATGGCTGGAACGGGATATCCTTCAGGTCAGGGCGGTCAAGCGACATCAGCTGCATGAAATCGGCCATACCGACCGGGTGGCAGACGCGGTAGATCATGCCGGCCGGAATATTGAGTTTGCTCTCAAGGATGGTGCAGATGCCGTCATGCATGGAGCATTCCACTTCAATCCGCACGGGTTTGCCCCGGGCCCGCTGTTCCATGATCTCTTCAACCGTGGTCAGGAGATCGGATGCCTCATCCACCTCGATCTCAAGATCGGCATCACGGGTGATGCGGAACGGGAACGAGCCCACGACCTCCATGCCGGGAAAGAGCATCGGGAGGTGTGCGGCGATGATCTCCTCGAGGTAAACCATGTGAACGCTGCTGTCGTCTTTCCGGACAGTGCCATCGGGTTCCGGGATCCTGACGAGCCGCGTGAAGAGATCAGTGGGGACTTTTACGCGTGCGAAGAACTCTTTCCGGTTCTGGTCCCTGACGATTATGGCCAGGTTGAGCGAGAGGTTGGAGATGAACGGGAACGGGTGCGAACTGTCAAAGGCAAGGGGGGTCAGCACCGGGAAGACCTCATCAATGAAGAACTTCTCCATTGCCCTCTTCTGGGCTTCCGACAGGGACGAATAGACATGGAGATGGATGCCGGCGGCAGCGAGTTTTTTGAGCAGGTCATTATGCCAGCAGTCATCCTGGGCGGCGAGGTCCGGTATGATACGTTCATGGATCGCTTCCAGCTGCTGGGCAGGGGTCATCCCGTCCGGGGGTACCTTGAGCACGCCCTTTGCCTGCTGCCGCTGGAGACCGGATACCCGGATCATGAAAAACTCGTCCAGGTTGTTGGCAAAGATTGCCAGGAACTTGATACGCTCGAGCAGGGGGTGGCTGGTATCGAAAGCCTCGTCAAGGACATGCCGGTTGAACCGGATCCAGCTCAGCTCCCGGTTGATATACAGGGATGGATTATCAGCAAGCATTGGCGGCGTATTCATAGGGGGACCTCATCGGGAAAAATATCCGGACGTGACCTGCGGTTCCAGTACTACTCATGGACACACCATGAAATAAATACTCCGTGAAAACCGCGCCGGACAACGGAAGGATATAGTGAGAACACCTGAAGTTCCGGCCGGTTTTGATCACCCGTTGAAATTATGATAACGGTAGCAGTTGTCGATGAATTCCTGTTTCCGGTGTTCGCTGCCATCAACCGGGGGCCGGAGGTACCCGATCTCCGGTGTCTGGAGGGCCGGGCAGAACGGGCAGAGAGCAGAGTCAACATCTCCTGCCTTCTCCCGGACCGGGCAGTAATAAATCCCGTCGATGAGCTGTACGGCATCGCCGCCCGGGAACGGGGTGCCGACCGGGTGTCCGGGTTCATGCTCGATAACCATGCAAAACCCGGCAAGCAGGTAATTGAGGAAACGGAGCCTGATGCTGCTGTCATTGTCGCTCCCGCACTGGTCGGCAACCATGTCCCAGTACGATCGCTGCAGGCCCGTGACCGGCTCCTTCATGGCATTGAATGAGCCTTGCTGGTTCCGGAGCCGGATCGTCTGGTAGGTACCGAGCAGGTGCTCATTGATCTTCCTGGTGAGCTTGTCGCGGTATTCGGGAGAGAGGTCCTGCACCTTTTTGCCGAAGTTGCGCTTCATCTGCTGGATGTCCGCGGGGGAATGAATGAGGACGAGCCGGGCGATCGCTGCCCCAAGATCGCCGCGGGTGGTGATACGCTTCAGGTTTTCGCATTCCCTGCGAACATCATCGGATGCTGCTCCGCCGGCTGCTGCCGGCCGGTTCCAGAACGGGAGGAGGGACATGGAACTATCTCGTTATGTACCCCTTGTGCCTGCCCGGCAAAAAAATTATGGATGGTGGCGGTACGGGTTGGCCGGGAGGCGGCTGGCGGTGTGCATTGTTGCGGCGAACGGGGATCCTACCGTTAAGGAATCCTAAACTTATGCGGACTGCTCCGGTTTATCCTCTACTGAAAACCTTATTATGGAGAACACCAAGGGTAGAACGTGGTATCCTATGATTTCGAAAACCATGGAACAGGCCCTTAACAAGCAGGTCAACCGCGAACTCTATTCGGCGTACCTTTACTTAGCCATGTCATCGTATTTCGAAAGCGAAAACCTGAAAGGATTTGCCAAATGGATGCGGCTGCAGGCAAAAGAGGAGCAGCAGCACGCACTGAAGATCTATGACTACCTGAACGCCCGCGGCGGAAAGATTGCGCTCCTCGATATCGAGGCGCCGAAGACCGGGTGGAAGTCGGCGGGGAAAGTCTTCGAGGAGACCTATGCCCACGAACAGAAGGTCACCGCGATGATCCACGCCCTGGTGGATCTTGCGATCAAGGAGAAAGACCACGCCACATTCGAGATGCTCCAGTGGTTCGTGAAAGAGCAGGTGGAGGAGGAGGAGCATGCCAGCGAGATCCTCGCAAAGATACACACGGTCGGCGATGTCCCCGGCCACCTCTTCTGGCTCGACCACGAACTCGGGAAACGGGAGTAATCCTGTCCAAAATACGAGGTGACCGATTATGGTAAACAGATCTTATGCACTCCCGAAGCTCCCTTACGGGTACAAGGCGTTGGCTCCCGCAATGTCCGAAGAGCAACTCACCCTGCACCACCAGAAGCATCACCAGGCGTACGTTACCGGAGCAAATGCCCTGTTCGAGAAACTCGACAAGGCCCGCAAGGAGAACAACGACCTGGACATGAAGGCTGCCCTCAAAGAACTCTCGTTCCATGCCGGCGGCTACCGGCTCCATGGCATCTTCTTTGGCAACCTGGCACCGGCCGGTGACGGGGGCGGGGGAGAACCGAAAGGCGAACTGGGGAAGCTCATCGAAGCGGAATTCGGCAGTTTTTCCCGGTTTAAAAAAGAGTTCACCCAGGCCGCATCCAGTGTCGAAGGCTCGGGCTGGGCGGTCCTCACGTACTGCCTTGAGACCGGCCGGCTCATCATCATGCAGTTCGAGAAGCACAATGTCAATGTCATCCCCGGGTTCCGGATCCTGATGGCGGTCGATGTCTGGGAGCACGCGTATTACCTTGACTACAAGAACGACCGGGCGAAATTCATCGACGCGTTCTGGACGATCGTGAACTGGGACGAAGTGAACAAGCGACTGGTGACGCACCTGAAAAAATAATTTTTCCTTTTTTCTGTTCGGATCAAAAATCCATACGGAACCGGTTGCTGACAGGTACGGTTAGGCACAGTCATGCTGTGCCCCCAGCATGACGATTACGGCTGACCGGTCTGGCGGACACGGAGAATGGCAGACAAAAACTCACGTGGTGCAGCGAGATTTTTTATATGCACCACCCCAATAGTAAACTATGGTGATAGCCATGAGTGAGTGTTTTATTTGCCAGTAACCTGCGCTTTTTAGATACAACATTACGGGACGGGGAACAGACACCCGGCGTGTCCCTGACGCCCGGCCAGAAACTTGAGATTGCAGCCAAACTTGCGGCCGTAGGTGTCGATGTCATCGAGGCCGGCTCCGCTGCTGCCTCTGATGGCGAGCGGGACGCGATCCGCCTCATTGCGGATGCGGGTCTGTCTTCCGAGATCTGCACGTATGTCCGTGCCCTGCACGAGGACATCGATTATGCTGCCAGGTATGGAGCGGACTCGGTCCACCTCGTCATTCCGGTCAGCGACCTGCATATCGCCAAGAAGATGCGCAAGACACGCGAGCAGGTAGCTGCAATGGCATACGATGCCGTTGAGTATGCCAAGAGCCGCGGGCTCATTGTCGAACTCTCCGGTGAGGACGCGTCGCGTGCCGACCAGCAGTTCCTCCGGGAAGTATTCACCGAAGGGGTCCGGCGCGGCGCCGACCGGCTCTGTTTCTGCGATACGGTTGGTCTCCTGACGCCTGAGAAGGTTGCGGAGTTCATCCCGCCGCTTGCAGCGATAGCACCGCTCTCCATCCATTGCCACGATGACCTCGGGTTTGCCCTGACAAACACCATGGCAGCCCTGAAATCCGGGGCGTCCTGTGCCCATGTGACCGTCAACGGCCTTGGTGAACGCGCCGGCAACACGCCGTTCGAGGAGGTCGTTATGGCCCTCGAGATCCTCTACGGGTACCAGACCCGGATCAAGAAAGAGGAGATCTTCCACCTTGCCACGCTCGTATCGCGGCATACCGGCGTCCCCCTGCCAATCAACAAAGCCGTGGTGGGCGAGATGGCGTTCACCCACGAGAGCGGGATCCATGCCCATGGCGTGATGCGCGAACCATCCACCTACGAGTCGATCAAACCGGAGATGGTGGGAAGGAAGCGTCGCATGGTCCTTGGGAAGCATTCAGGAACCGCATCGGTAGAAGCAGCTCTTACCGAGATGCATTACCATCCCGATGACAACCAGCTCAAAGAGATCGTCAAGCGGATCAAGAAACTGGGCGATGACGGCAAGCGCGTCACCGACACGGACCTGATGGCAGTGGCCGAAGCGGTTCTTGCGCTCGAGTGCCGGCCGTTCATCAAGATGCGGCAGTTTACCGCATCCTCCGGAAGCCATATGATCCCCACCGCCACGGTGACCCTCATGGTCAATGGCCAGGAAATCACCGGGGCCGCAACCGGAGACGGTCCCGTGGATGCTGCAATGCAGGTCCTGCGAAAGTCGGTCAGCGATGTTGCAGATATCCAGCTTGAAGAATACCACGTCGACGCGATCCGGGGCGGTACCGATGCCCTTGTTGACGTGACCGTAAGGTTAAGTAAGGACGGGAAGATAATTACTTCACGCGGCGCCAGCACCGACATCATCATGGCAAGTGTCGAGGCGATGATCGCCGGCATGAACAGACTACTGAGGGAAGAACATGAAGACCGGGGCAAAAATCCTCGTTGAATCACTGCAGCGCGAAGGGACCGAGATCATCTTCGGGTACCCGGGCGGTGTAGTGCTGCCGATCTATGATGAACTCTATGACTCATCGCTTCGGCACATCCTTGTAAGGCACGAACAGGCTGCTGCGCATGCCGCTGACGGGTACGCGCGTGCGAGCGGTCGTGTAGGCGTATGCCTTGCAACGAGCGGTCCCGGCGCATGTAACCTGGTCACCGGTATTGCCACCGCATACATGGACTCCATCCCGATCGTCGCTCTTACCGGTCAGGTCCCGACCAACCTGCTGGGCAACGATGCATTCCAGGAATCGGACATCACGGGCATCACGATGCCCATCACCAAGCACAATTACCTGGTGAAGAATGCCGGTGACCTGAGCCGGGTTGTCAAAGAGGCGTTCTATATCGCTGGCACAGGGCGGCCGGGACCGGTGCTCATCGATATCCCCAAGGATGTCAGCACCATGAGCGTGAAAGATACCCCCGCACCCGAGAAAGTTTCGCTGCGTGGATACAACCCCACGTATCATGGACACAAGCGCCAGATTGAGAAAGCCCTCCAACTCATCGCCCAGGCTGAACGACCCGTGATTTACGCTGGCGGCGGAGTGATCCTCTCGAATGCCTCGGCCGAACTCCTCTCGATTGCTACCCGGCTCGGGATCCCCATCACAACAACCCTGATGGGCCTTGGGGCAATTCCGGGCGACCACCCCCTGAACCTGGGCATGCTCGGTATGCACGGTACGGAGTACGCGAACTTCGCCATCACGGAGTGCGACCTGCTCTTTGCAATTGGCGTCAGGTTTGATGACCGGGTAACCGGCAAGACCGAGACCTTTGCAGCAAACGCCAAGATCATCCATATCGATGTCGACCCCGCAGAAATTGGCAAGAACAAGCGGGTTGATGTGCCGATCGTTGGCGATGTCAAATCGGTCCTGACCGATATGCTGACCTGCCTGAAGAAGACCGGGGGTCACGACATCTGGATAAAAAAGATCCAGCAATGGAAGCAGCACCACCCGCTCAAGTGCCCGAAGGACGGCCTGCTCCACCCGCAGTTCATCATCCGGCAACTGAGCGAGCTCCTCGACGGGAATGGGATCATCGTCTCCGAAGTCGGGCAGAACCAGATGTGGACCGCCCAGCACTACTGCTTTAAACAGCCCCGGACATGGATAACCAGCGGGGGCCTCGGGACCATGGGCTACGGTCTGCCGGCTGCGATGGGGGCACACTTTGCCCGGCCGGACCTCCCGGTCTTCGATGTTGCCGGCGATGGCAGCATCCAGATGAACATCCAGGAGTTCGGTACCCTCGCGGCCGAGAAGATCCCGGTCAAGATCGCAATCCTCAATAACCGGTACCTGGGGATGGTCCGGCAGTGGCAGGAGCTCTTCTATGACCGCAGGTACTCGTACACCGAACTCCCGCCGGTCGAGTTCGTGAAGATCGCCAACGCATATGGCATCGAGGGTATCACGGTCACCGACCCGGACGACGTCAAGTCCTCCCTGCAGGCCGCTCTCGACTGCGATGGGCCGTTCGTCCTCGACTTCCGGGTCGAACGGGAAGAGAACGTCTTTCCGATGGTGCCGGCCGGTGCTGCCATCAACGAGATGATAGGAGGGCATCCCCGATCATGAAACCGCACACGCTTTCCATCCAGGTCGAGAACAAGGCCGGTGTCCTGTCCCGGGTTACCGGCCTCTTCTCCCGCCGCGGGTTCAACATCGAGAGCCTTGCCGTGGGGCCCTGCGAGGAGCCGGGCATGAGCAGGATCACCATCGTTGCAATCTGCGATGACTTCAAGATCGAGCAGATCATGAAGCAGCTCAACAAACTCATCGACGTTATCAAGGTCTCTGACCTCACCGATAACCCGCGTGTGGAGCGCGAACTGGCTCTCATCAAGGTGACCGCCGAGCTCGGCACATCCCGTGCGGAGATCATGCAGATTGCCGAGATCTTCCGGGCCCAGATCGTTGATGTCAGCCCCAAGTCTCTGGTCCTGCAGGTCATCGGTGACACGGAGAAGATCGAAGCGATGGTTACCCTGTTGCGCCAGTACGGCGTCAAGGAGTTTGTCCGGACCGGGACCATCGGCATCCTCCGTGGGGCAAAGACCGTCACGGTCGGCAAATAATCCTTCTTTTTCACCGCCCTTCTTTCCGTTTGGTTTTTCACCAATCACCGCGTTCGTTCCCGTGATTCGGAACCCCGGCCCGTCTGCTGGTATTCTTCAGGACAACACGCTCATCCTGCACCACACTATTGGGAAAACCCGTGACGGCGCAACACAGACTGAAGTAAATCGATAGTATTTATTATACCAAAATCCCATCATTACAATGCCATGCTATATCATAGCATAGAGGGTTCCTCATGAAAAAGTCTCTCCTGGTCCTGATGGTCCTGATTGTTGCAGCCGCATTGATTGCAGGCTGCACCCAGCAGCAGGCAGCACCGCAGCAATCGGGTGCTTCCGGTACAACTCCCGCCAGTGTCATTAAGGTTGGCGTTATTGCATCCCTGACGGGCCCTGCCAGTAACGTCGGCAACAACATGTGGCAGTCCGCCCAGGTTGCAGCGGAAAAGATCAATGCTGATGGCGGCGTCACGATGAAGGACGGGTCAAAAGCACAGATCAAACTCATTATCGGTGATGACGAATCCACCCAGCAGGGCGGCCAGAAAGCGGCAACCAAGCTGATAACGGACGACAAGGTTGATGTCCTTGTCGGGGGTTACTCAAGTGCGGTCACCTCCGCGTACGAACAGACGGTGGCTGAGTATAAAGTCCCGTACATTGTCACCGGTGCATCGAGCCCGATCATCACGCACAGGACCGACATCGACACCAGTTATGTCTTCCACCACTGCCCCACAACCGACAGCTACGGTGAGTACACTACACAATTTATCGATGAGATTGTCCGGGCAGCAGTCAACAAGAAACTCTCTGCATCATCAGATCGCCCGTTCCGTCTCGCCCTCCTGTACCAGGATACCGCATTCGGCAAGGGTGTCCAGACTGCGGTCAATAACACCATTACCAGGAACAAACTCAACATTATCCTTGTCAGCCAGCAGAGTTTCAGGATGGGTGAGAGCGATTTCCGGACCCAGCTGACCGCAATCAAGGCAGCAAAACCGGATGCAGTCTATCTCGCAGCATTCCCCAATGAAGGAGCTCCCATCATCACGCAGGCTCGCCGGGATATCGGCCTCAACACGATCTTCCTGAACGTGGAGAACAATGACAATGCCCAGTTCTACAAGGATCTCGGACAGTATGGCGAAGGCGTCATTATCGAGAGCCGGTTCTCGCCCTACACGGCACCAGCCGGGGCCGTTGCTGATGCCCAGACTGCGTTCAAGCAGGCCTACTTTGCTAAATTCAATTCATACCCGGACATGATGGGCGCATCCACGTATGAGGGCATCTTCATTGCCGCGGAAGCTGTCAGCAAGGCCGGATCTACTGACAAGGCCAGTATCCGCCAGGCACTCGTGGATCTCAAAATGCCCCAGGTAATCGAAGCAATGAAGGATGGGACGATCTCATTCTCCCCCGACTTCCGCGAATCATCATTCGACCTCTGGATGGAGCAGCTCGCAATGGACACAAAAGCCGGCGAGACACGCCCGTCGATTGTCTGGCCGGACAACCTGAAGACCACCGAATTCGTCCTGCCTTCATGGTATGAGGCAGGAAGTGCGTAACACCTCCATTCCTTTTTTATTCACGCAGGCAGATGTATGGTTAACACGTAAAGACAGGTGAATATCTCCGCTATGGACGACATTTCCATTATCCTGCAGATCCTCTTCTGGGGACTCTATGCCGGCTGCATCTATATCCTGCTTGCAACAGGACTCAACCTGATCTTTGGCGTTATGAAGGTCGTGAACTTCGCCCACGGGGAGTTCCTGATGCTTGGCGCGTATATTACTGCCACCATCTTCTTCCTCAGTGGGATCAACCCGTACCTGATCATCCTCCTCTCCATGCTAGCCCTGGTCGGCATCGGCGCCGTGGTTGAGCGCCTCTGTTTCCGGCCGATTCTCGGCACGGGAAAACTGAACGAGATCTTCCTCTCCATCGGCCTCATCTACATCATCCAGAACGGTGCTGCAATTATCTGGACTGATAACTGGCAGAGCGTCAAAAGCCCGTACGATGGAATAACAATACCCATCGGGGATCTCTCGGTTCCGCTCGATTATGTTATCATCATGGCCTTCACAGCGGCAATCCTCATTGCCCTTTACCTGTTCCTGACCAGAACAACCATCGGCATGCAGATGCGGGCTACGAGCCAGAACCGGAAGGGAGCGATGCTCGTCGGGATCAATGTCGAGCGGATCGATGTCATCAGTTTCGGGATCGGCTGTGCTCTTGCGGCAGCAGCCGGAACGCTCTGGGTGGTCAGCGGGCAGGTCTTCAACCCGTACATGGGCTCAATCCCTGCAGTGAAAGCATTCGCAATCATCATTCTCGGCGGGCTGGGCAGTATCCCCGGTGCAATCATCGGGGGACTGCTGATGGGACTGGCCGAGAACGGCGCCGCGTTCCTTCTCGGCGGCATCTGGAAAGACGCGGTCTCGTTCATCATCCTCATCATCGTGCTGGTAATACGACCGACCGGCCTCTTTGGCGGGAAGGAGGAATGACACCATGGAACTGAACCGTCCTACGCTCGAAAAGGCAGGAATGGCCCTGCCCCTTCTTGCCGCATGCGCCATTCCGTTTGCCACGGATAACATGTTCCTCCTGAACCTGACTGTCCTCATGCTCATCTGGATCATCTTTGCCTCGGCATGGAACCTTCTTGCATATTCCGGACAGGGATCGCTTGGCCATGCGGCATTTTTCGGCATCGGCGCTTATGCATCGACCCTTATCGCAGCAAAACTGGGCATCACCCCGTTCATCACCACCTTCCTTGGCGCAGCAGTGGCAGCAGGGGTCGGGATCCTCATCGGTCTCACGTGCGTCCGGCTGAAGGAATGGTTCCTTGCCATGGTCACGTTCGGGTTCGCGATAATTGTCCAGACGCTTACCGTCAGTGTTCTCGCACCAGTGACCGGTGGATGGGACGGGATCTCCTCGGCCCGGCTTGTCAGCCCGTCCATCCCGGGATACCAGTTGATCGAATATTACGCGATTCTCCTCATCACGGTCCTCTCAATAACCGGGATTTGGTATCTGATGCGCTCGCGAATCGGGCTTGCATTCCTTGCGATACGGGAGAACGAGACCGAGGCCCGGGCTGCCGGCATTGACCCGGTCCGGTACCGCCTGCTGGCGTTTGCCCTCTCCGCATATCTCGCGGGTGTTGCCGGCGCCCTCCAGATCCACCATATCGGGTACATAACGCCCGAGCTCTATGGCGTGGACAATTCGTTCTGGCCGATCACCTATGTCATCCTTGGCGGTCTTGGCACCCTGGCCGGGCCGGTGATCGGGACCATTGTCCTGACCGTATTATGGGAGGGGCTCAAGGCAACGGGCCTGACGTTCGGGCGGTACGTTATTATCGGGGTTATCCTGATCCTTACCATTATCTTCCTTCCCCGCGGGCTTGTCAGCCTGCCCGATGAGATCCGGGAGTGGATGCGGAGGCGGCAGAAGAGAGACGATAGCGCACCTGGCAGTGAATCATCGGCATAATTTTTTTGTGCAGGGCTGTCCAGCCATTGCTGACCGGCAGTGATCAGAAACCGAGGTATGCTTTCTGGATATGCGGGTCGTGCAGGAGCTCTTTTGATCTGCCTTCCTTGACGATCCTGCCATTCTCGAGAACATAGCCCCGGTCACACATGGCAAGGGCATTCCTGACATTCTGCTCAAGCAGAAGGATGGTCATCCCTTCCCTGCCGAGCTGCTCCAGCGCACGGAAGACCTGCCCCGTGAGAAGGGGGGAGAGTCCGGTTGACGGTTCGTCGAGGATAAGGAGCCGGGGATCGGACATGAGGGCTCTGCCGATGGCAAGCATCTGCTGCTCCCCTCCGCTCAGGGTCCCGGCTTTCTGTCGTTCCCGTTCATGGAGGATGGGAAAGAGGCGGAATATCCGATCCAGGGCTTTAGCTCCCTGTTTGTTATTTGTTCCACCGAGGCGAAGATTCTCGATAACGGGCATAGACGGGAATATCTCGCGTTTCTCAGGCACCAGGGCCAGGCCGGCGGCAAAGAGATCATACGGGTGGTGACCCAGGACAGGTTTCCCGTCAAACAGAACGGAGCCGGTTGCCCGCCGGTTCAGGCCGATGATCGTTTCAACCGTAGTGGTCTTGCCGGCCCCGTTCGGGCCGATCAGGGTAACCAGTTCACCTTTTCCAACCGAGAAGGTGAGATCCCACACTACCTGCAGATTTCCATGGAAAACATTGAGTCCGGATACGGAAAGCATGGCAGGATTCTCCTAGAATGCGTCGATGTCACCGAGATAGGTGTCGATGACCCGCTGGTTGTTCATGACCTCGTACGGGAGTCCGTCGGCAATCTTCTCCCCATGGTCGAGGACTACGATCCGGTTTGAGACGCCCATGATGACACTCATCACGTGTTCGATGATAAGAATGGATGTTCCGCCGTCACGGATCTTCCTGATGAGTTCCACTGCCTCGTGGCTCTCTTTCGGGTTGAGGCCGGTCGTCAGTTCATCGAGAAGGAGGAGTTTTGGCTTTGTTGCCAGTGCCCGTGCAAGCTGAAGGCGCTTGAGTTCGACAACATTGAGGTTCCGTGTCAGAGTCTGGGATTTTTCCAGGGGGAAATTGACCTGCCTGAGGATATCATCTGCCTCTTCCTGTGCCTCCTTCATGCCAGGATGAACATGGTTTCCGAACAGGACTCCAATCATCACGCACTGGGAGGCAGTAAGGTTCGGGAACGATTCTGCGATCTGGAATGTTTTCGCGATTCCCCTGCGGCAGATGATATCGGCTTTCAGTCCGGTGATGTCATCCCCGCAGAAGACGACTTTTCCTGCAGTGGGGGGCAGCATCCCCGCAATGATATTGAGGAGTGTTGTCTTTCCGGCTCCGTTCGGCCCTACGAGTCCTACGATCTGGTTATCCTGGACGTTCAGCGAGACATTATTCACCGCAGTCAGGCCGCCGATCTGTTTGGTTATGCCGGATAGCTGAAGAATACTGGATCACCTTTGGCAGGATGGAAAGTCCGTGCTAATTATTAGCATGCAGGGCTATTAAAGGTAGTTTTCCACGACTAGCTCTCCCGCGTTATTCTGCAATGGGAAAAAAGATCATATCGAATGTGTTATAACCTAGCATGCTACAAGCTAACATGGTACAATGTTCGGACTACCAGATATTACCATTGCTGCAGTCGGCGGCGTCGTGATCGTTGCGATCATCGCCCTGCTGTACTGGGGCATCACGTTCACGGGGCATGATTAACGATGGCTGACATGGTTACTATCGTCATCGTCGGGATATATTTTATCGCGATGCTTGCCATCGGCGCCTGGGCATCGAAGAAGATCAAAAACACTGAAGACTATCTTGTTGCAGGACGATCGCTCGACTTCTGGGTCTTCGTCCTCCTCATGATCGGAACAGTTGCCTCAGGGATGTCCCTCCTCGGCGTCTCCGGGCTCGGGTTCAAACTCGGGTGGCCGACCATCTGGGAGCAGATCTTCGTCCCGCTCTCCATCGGTTTCTGTATCATCTTCTTTGGTGTCAAACTCCATACCATTGCCCGGTCTGCCGGCTATGTCACCGTACAGGATTATCTTGCCCACCGGTACGAGAGCCCGGTCGCGCTCCGGACACTCTCAGCGGTTGCCGGTATCATCGTCTCCCTCATCTATCTTGTCGGGCAGTACACTGCAATCGCAATCGTCCTCATTGCAATCTTTGACATTCCCCTCTGGCTCGCGCTGGTCATCGCGACACTGGTCGTGACCGCGTACACAACCATTGGCGGATTGTATGCAGTGGCATGGGCAGCCCTCGTCCAATCCATTATCCTCCTGGTAGGCGTCTGTATCATGGCCCCGCTCATCATCTGGAAAGCCGGGGGATTCACCCATGTCAACGAGGTCATGGCCTCGGTCAACCCGAACCTTGTCATGCCCTGGAACCCGGCCGGCGCATTTGCCCTGCCCTATGTTGTCTCCTTTGCCGTTCTCCTGATGGTCGGCCTTGCATGTGCCCCGCACGTTATCAACAATGTCCTGACAGTTCGTGATGTCCGGATGTTCAAGTGGGCACCTCTGCTGGCGTTCATCGGGTATGGCATTGTCATGTTCCTCTTAAAATTCACCGGATTTGCCGGCCAGGTCCTGGTCAAGGAAGGCACAATCGTCCTCCCAAAGGTGGCAAATGCCGGAGATTATGTTATCCTCAAGGGTATCGAATCCGCCATCCCTATTGAAGCGGTCTGGGCAATCTTTGCGGTCATCGTTCTTGCCGCGGTGATGTCCACAACCGACCGGCTCATGCTCACCATCGGGGCAATGTTCTCATGGGATATATACAAGAAGATCATCAGACCCGATGCACCTGATGCCAAAGTCCTGTTGATCTCCAAGATCGTTGTCGTCCTCTCAGCACTGATAACCATGCTCCTTGCGATCAACCCGCCCGAGATGCTTGCCATCCTCATCTGGATGGGAATCGGGACGATGCTCGGGACGTTTGCCGTGCCGCTCCTGGCCGGCCTCTACTGGCGCGGTGCAACGCGTGAAGGAGCACTTGCCAGCATGAGCCTTGGGCTTATCTCTGCTCTGACCTTCGGGTTCCTGAATTACTTCAAGGTCGTTGTATTCGGTGTTGACTTCGCCACGATCCCCCTGCATTTCTCGGCATACGCATTCATCATCTCCATCCTTGCGATGATTGTCGTCAGCCTTGCAACCAAGAAGACGGATGAGAAGATCCTGGATGCTACCCTGACCGGCTGGTATATCCAGCGTTAATCTCTCACTTTTTTCAAGGGGTATTTTCAGGAATTACCGGGCAGGGTAATGCTTACCCGCAGATTAGCAATGAAAAAACCTTTTTTGTTCTACCGGAAATAGTATCAGAACCAGACTGGTGATTCCTGTGTTACGCTACTGCCCCCAATGTGGCTCTCCGATCGATCCCGACAAAAAATTTTGTACCAACTGCGGGGCATCCCTCCAGCCGGATTTGCCCCAGGACAACATTCCGGAACCCGGCTCTCCTCCGATCCAACACACCCCCGCAGCACCAGCCGGAAAATCGCTCCCGCTGATTGCCGGTGCGGGAATTGTCCTTATCCTTATCGCTCTCATTGCAGTGTTCATCGGGTATCCTGCCATTACCGGAAACAGCCTGTTATCAGGAACCGTGACTGCAGATACACCCCAGCCCAAATCTGCGCAGACTGGCAATTCCGGGGGCAGTTCGTACGTTGTTGTTGAGACAGAAAATCCAACCCTGATCCCCACCACGATGATCCTCACGCAAACAACAACCATTATTCCCACAACGATAATTCCCGCGACCACGGCCAGGCCGGAGAAACCCGTCATCTGTCCGTCGGACAAACTGAAATGCAATAATACCTGCATCGATTCAATGACCGACAGCAAAAACTGCGGGTATTGCGGGAACGAGTGCGAGGCAGGTCTCGCGTGCGTTTAT
Organism: uncultured Methanoregula sp.; assembly: GCA_964448885.1. Lineage (GTDB taxonomy): Archaea > Halobacteriota > Methanomicrobia > Methanomicrobiales > Methanospirillaceae > Methanoregula. The sequence continues at coordinate 151,456 of CAYVAQ010000001.1, forward strand.
GGCCAGTGCATCCTTTCCTGTGGAACCGGCCTTACCAGCTGCCCCGAAGGATGCTTCAACCTGAAGACCGATGGTAACCATTGCGGATCGTGTCTGAACAACTGTCCTGCTGGCCTCATTTGCCGGGACGGAATTTGCAGCGGGCCGGATACACCCATGATCGTCCCGCGCTGATAATCTGCCAACCCTCATAAATATAAATACGGCGGACGAACCTGTAAGGAGTGACAACAGCAATACTGGGCGGGGGGTTAACCGGGTTAACCCTGGCCCGACTCCTTCATGAGCGCGGCGACGATGTTATTGTCCTGGAAGCCGAACCGCGCTACGGCGGCCTGTGCCGGTCCCGGACAACCGACGGATTCACGTTCGATATCGGCGGCTCCCATATCATCTTCTCGCGGGACCAGGAAGTACTGTCGTTCATGCGCAGGATGATTGCGGAGAACGAGCAGCGGAATGACCGGAACACCAAGATCTTCTACAAACAGCAGTTGGTAAAATACCCCTTTGAGAACGGACTGGCGGACCTTCCCCCGGATGACCGCCTCTCCTGCACTTTCGGGTTCATCCGGAACCTGATCGCGGTCGAGAAAGGGGAGATACCACTCCCGACAAATTTCCGGGAATGGATCTATTACACCTTTGGCGACGGGATCGCAGAATGTTATCTTGTCCCGTATAATGAAAAGATCTGGAAATTCCCCACCGATCAGATGTCGCATCACTGGGTCGACGGCCGAATTCCCCGCCCGCCGTTTGAGGATATCATCAAATCCGCAATCGGCATCGAGACCGAGGGATACACCCACCAGGCCGTTTTCTCCTATCCGCTCGACGGGGGGATTGAAGCACTGGTCACCGCGATAGCGGCTCCCATCAAATCCCGGATCCACACTGGATTCCGGGTGACGTCTCTCAGGCGCAGCGGGCAATCCTGGAGGATAAGTGACGGGAAGTCCGAGATCACTGCCGATACCATTATCTGCACCATACCGGTTCAGCATCTCCTTCCCTGCCTATCCGGTGTGCCCCGCAGGGTCACGGAAGCCTGCAATGCACTCCGGTACAATTCCCTCATCTGCGTCAATGTGGGAATTACGGGAACCGTCCCCCCGATCTCATGGTTATATGTCCCGGATCCGGCGCTCGGTAAGACCAACCGGGTCTCATTCCCTTCGAATTACAGCAGGAACGTTGCTCCTGAGGGCTGCAGCGCCATCCTTGCAGAGATCACCCACCAGCCACTGGACGAGATCAGCACGATCCCTGACACAGAGCTGATCGCTGAAGTCCATGATATGCTGGAAAAGATGGATTTCTGCACAAAAGACCAGATCATCCATACCTCGGTCGAGCGCCAGCCGTTCGCGTATGTTGTTTATGACTTGGACTACCAGGAGAATATAGCGATCATCAATGAATTCTGCAGATCCGCAGGCATCCCGCTGGTCGGCCGCTTTGCCCAGTTCGAATACCTCAACATGGACGGCTGCATCCGCAGCGTGATGGACTTCCTCAAAACCTGGAAACAGGAATGACAATTGCCAGCACTCTTATCATTTCGCCAGTATAACCCTAGAACAGGAGACCCCCATGATATCGGTTGTCATCCCCACCTTCAATGAAGAGGAGAATATCGCCCAGTGCCTTGTCTCGTTATCGCACCAGACCGTTCCCCGCAGCGAGTACGAGATCATCGTTGTTGACGGGGGATCGAAAGACGCCACCTGCGAAATTGCAAAAAAATATGCCGATAACGTCTTCACGCAGACCAGCAGGAAAGTCGGCGGCGCACGGAATGACGGGGTTAAAGCGGCAAAAGGAGATGTCATCGCAACCACTGATGCCGACTGCATCCTCCCGCCCCACTGGATCAAACAGATCAGCGAGGACTTCAAAAACCCGGCAATCGCGCAGGTGTATGGGCCGGTCTACCCGATCGAGGAAGGATTTGGCAACCTGGTATCGTTGTTCCTGGCAAATTCATTCTCACGTATCGGGTACTACAGCAAAACTTTCTATTATACTCTGGGCTGTAACACGGCATTCCGGAAGGACGCATTCGAAGCAGCCGGCATGTACCGCTGCATCGATGCCGGGGACGATCTTGAGATTGCCATGCGGCTCAAGGAACACGGCGATATCTACTTCGATAACCGGCTCAAGGTCGGGTTCTCCATGCGCCGGTACCAGAAATTCGGGGCAGTCCAGTCGATCTATGAATGGATCGCAATCGTTTCCGACGGGGGCGAGAGCGGAAAATACTCCTACAGCCGGAAAGACTACAAGTGACCTGGCGAACGGACTCCCCGCGTAAGAACCATGGATCACCGATCTTCATCCTCTGACAGCCAGGCAATAATCCGGGACCAGATCCGGCTGTTCAACGACAGCGAATTCGCCCGGCTCCTGGGCATGACGGTTATCGAGGCATCCGAAGGATATTCAAAAGTTACGATGGAATGCCAGGGCAAGATGAACCCGGGCGGGGTAGCCCATGGCGGGGCAATATTCGCCCTTGCCGACCAGGCTTTTGGGATAGCAGCAAACTGCTGCGGGATTCACCGGGTTGCTGTATCGGTGAGCATCCAGTACATTGCTCCTGCAAAGGGCAGCCTTGTTGCAATAGCCCGGCGTGTGGAAGACAATGGCTCAACGGACACATACCGGATCATGGTCTCTGAGGGCGACCGGATCATTGCAGAATTTACCGGTGTGGCTTTCCGGGTATGAAAGCCCCTTTTTCATCGGTTTTCATGCTCAGGAGTGGATGCACCAATTATGCTGATTACCGACAATTCTTATCCGATGATGGGATTGACAGTGGGTGACCTGTCGTCATTCAGTTACAGAACGAAAAAAATTTAGCATCAGGATGACATCCACCTATGATGGGAGAAGGCATCCGTGTCCTCTGCGTGGATGATGAATCCCCTCTGCTCGAGGCAGGCAAACGGTTTCTTGAACTCAATGGCGGTTTTATCGTTGATACGGCATCGTCTGCAACGGCGGCGCTTGATATCCTCAGAGGAAAGACCTACGATGCAATCGTCTGCGATTACCAGATGCCGGCTATGGACGGCATCGCTTTCCTAAAAGAAGTCAGGACAACGAATACAAATATCCCCTTCATCCTCCTGACCGGGAAAGGCCGGGAAGATGTGGCGATTGGTGCACTCAACAATGGCGCCAATTTTTACCTCCAGAAAGGCGGTTCACCGCAGATCCTCTATTCCGAACTCAGCCGGGTCATCCGCCAGGCAGTAGCAATACACCAGACCATGAACACGCTTGCCGAGCAGGAGCAGCGGTTCCTGGACATCCGGAATACGAACGACCTCATACAGAGTATAACACCTGACGGCCGGTTTCTCTTTGTCAATCAAAAATGGCTCGATACGCTCGGCTACCGGGAAGAAGATCTCCCGAGGCTGACATTGCATGATATCGTCCATAAAGACAGTTCCCGGTACTGCATGGAGACATTCAGCCGGGTCATATCGGGCGAGAATGTCGGGATCATTGAGGCAGCATTCCAGACAAAAGAGGGAAAGAAGATCTATATCGAAGGGATTGCTTCCTGCAGGATGAAAGATGGCAGGTGCCTGTATACAAGAGGTCTGTTCAAAGACATTACCCGGAGAAAAGAAGCTGAGCGGGGCCTTTTTGAATCCGAGAACAAATTCGCAACGGTCTTCAAACGGAATCCGGTTCCCCTTACGCTGGTTGCCGCGAGTGACGGGGTCTTTGTTGACGTCAATGATACGTTCCTGGTAAATACCGGTTTTCATCGCGATGAAGTGATCGGAAAAACAGCATCGGAACTGGGATTGTTTGTCGATCCCAAGGATTATTCTGGTATGATCCAGGAACTCCGTACCGCACAGGTTGTGCGTGGCAGAGAGATCCGGTGCAGGATAAAAACAGGTGGGACCCGCATCTGCCGGTTCTCATCATCGATTATCATGGCCGGGGACGAGCCCCATATCCTCTCCACCATCGAAGATATCACGGAATACAAACACCAGGAGGATGCAATTCGGGAGAGCAGTGAGCGTTATCGTCTCATTCTCGAGAATGCACATGACGGTGTCCTCATCAACGAAGTATCCCCGGACGGACCGGGCCGGATTCTCGATACCAATGATCGCGCCTGCCGGTTGTTTGGCCTGAACCGGGAGCAGATACTGGAGATGCGGTTCATTGACCTTATCCATGCCGGATCCGGTACACAACTGACCGATGTTTGCCAGGAACTGGTCACCAACAACCATGCCCTTTTCCAGATCCGGTACCGCACCAGGGAAATGCCCGAGAAGGTCCTTGATTTCAGCGTGAGCCTTTTCGACCTGCGGGGACAACCGACCATGCTGTCGGTAGTGCGGGACATAACCCGCCAGAAAGAATCCGATTCTGCGATCCATGCCCTGGTACAGGGGATCGTTGGAACGACCGGAAGGGAATCACTGGACAGGATCGCCCAGAGTGTCAGCAGCTGGCTGAAGGCTGACTGCACCATGATCGGCGAGATTGCCGCAGGGGATGATCAGGTCAGTGTCCTTTCCATGATTCTTGACGGGGAAAAAATTGAAGGCTCCCGGTACTTCCTGAAGGGAACCCCGTGCGAGAAGACCGCTGAAAACGGCTTCTGTGTTTATTCAGATGAAGTATCCCTGCTATTTCCCGACAGTATCGACCTGAAAAAATTCCAGATACGCGGGTACCTGGGCACACCCCTCCGAAGTCCTGAAGGGAATGTCAACGGAATCCTCTGCGTCCTTACCAAAAAACCCCTCTATCTCCCGTACAATGGCCGGGAGATCATTGATATTATTGCAGCAAAGGCATCGGCAGAGATTGCACGCCTGCACACGGTCCGGGCTTTGGCGGAGAGCGAAGAGAAATTCCGTTCCCTCGTCGAGTACTCGCTGGATGGCATCCTCATCCTGGATCTGACCGGAAGAATTCTTTTTGCAAATCCGGCCGCTGGTTGTATCGTCGAATCGGATAATTATCGCGATCTCACCGCCAATGCGAACATCCTGGATTTTTTCGCTCCCGAATCACATTCAGCAGCCATGCAGGATTTTCAGGATATCACCGGTGGAGGCGAGGGATTCTTTTCACGGTACCGGATCCTGACCCTGAAACGCAATGAGCGGTGGGTCGAATCCCTGGGTGTTTCGGTATCATTCCGTGAAGAGCCGGCAATCCTCATCTCCATCAGGGATGTCACCGAACGACAGAGAGCAGAAGAGCGTCTGAAGAAGAGCCAGGAGATGCTGGAACTCGTCGTGAACGGTGTACCAACCTTCATCTCTTATCTCGATACGGATCTCCGGTTCGTTTACACGAACAAACAGCATGCCACGTTTTTTGGTGATGCCCATACTGAACTGGAAGGAAAGAAAATATCGCAGATTTTTTCACCGGAAGAATGCACTCATGCAGCGCAATTCTTCCGGAGAGTTCTCACGGGGGAGGAGGTCACGTACGAGACACCGGCAAAAGATGCAGCGGGGATCGACCGTATTCTCGTTGTCCGCCTGGTCCCCCATATCCAGAATTCAACGGTTGTCGGTATCTTTGCTGCCGTAAATGATGTAACCGAGCGCCGCAGGGCAGAATCGGCCCTCCGGGAGAGCAGGGAGATGCTATCACTGGTGATGGATGGTGTTCCCACCCACCTCATCTATATGGACACCGGTTACCGGATAATCTACCTCAACAAAACCTATGTCACCGAATGGTATGGATCCTCCGATGAGGACCTGATCGGAAAGAACCTCTGCGATATCATACCGGCATCTGCATTTGAGGTTGTCCAGGAGAATATCCAAAAGGCACTGAGCGGCAGGCGGGTCCTCTTCCGCAACCACATTACCGACAAAAACGGCAGGGAGCGCACACTCGAGATACACGTATCACCGCACATCCGGGCGGGCAGGGTTGTCGGGTTCTTCTCGGTCGTGAACGATATCACAGAACAACAAAGACTCGAGGATGCCCTGCACCAGGCCAATAAGAAGCTCAATCTGTTGTCGGGCATAACCCGTCACGACATCAACAACCAGATCCTCTCGCTCAATGCATACGTTGAACTCCTGCGCGACTCGTTACCGGACAATTTCAACCAGGAATACCTGACCAATATCCGTAAAGCAACCGGCCGTATAGCCTCAATGGTACGGTTCACCAAAGAGTACGAGAAGGTCGGCGTCAACCGGCCGGTCTGGCAGAACCTCTCCCTGCTCATCTCAAATAACACCAACGCTGCCTGCCAGGGTGATGCACGAATACTTAATGAAATTCCCCACAACCTGGAGGTATTTGCCGATCCCCTGATCACCAAAGTATTCTTTAACCTGATTGACAACGCCGTGCGCCATGGCGGCAATGTATCAACTATCCGGTTTACCCTGGAGACCCGGGACAGCACACGGGTAATACTCTGCCAGGATGATGGTGGCGGGGTCCCTGCAGACCTCAAGGAGAAGATCTTCGAACGGGGCTTTGGAAAAAATACCGGCTTTGGCCTTTCGATATCCCGCGAGATCCTTGATATTACCGGCATGACCATCAGGGAGACCGGAACTGCCGGTGACGGTGCACGGTTCGAGATCATGGTGCCGGACGGACAGATCCGCGAACCCGATGCATCCACCTGATATACCTGCCATGCAGCGCGGCCAATAACCTTTATCCTGCATTTACTCCCATTATCACGCATGACCCCGGAACAGAATGGGATTGCAATCGCTGCTGACCTCATGGCACTGGCCGCACGAACTGCGCCCAAGGGCAAGGGAATCGATACGCTCGAGATCCGCGTGCTGGCAAAACGCGAGTGTAAGAAACTCGGCGCACGCCTGAAGAAGATGGGCGGCGAGAACAATATCGGGTTCTTCATCCGCGATGCAAAGAATATTGCTGCAGCAGATGCCTGCCTCATCATCGGGTGCAGGGGTGATGTGACAGCAGGGATCAACTGCGGCGGCTGCGGGTTTGCCAGCTGTGCCGACTTCACCAAAGCGCGGAAGATGATGAAGGACTCCGGACCATTCTTCGCAGGCCCCAACTGTGTTATCCGGATGGCGGATCTCGGGATCGCGATCGGTTCTGCGGTCAAGACCGCCCAGATCCATAATGCCGATAACCGGGTGATGTATTCCGGCGGGGTAGCTGCACGGGATCTTGGCATCATACCACAGGAATGCCTGGTGGCTTATGCAATTCCCATCTCGGCATCGGGAAAGAATATCTTTTTCGATCGCCCGTCATCCCGCTGATATCCGGACGCCGCACCCGGGGCTGCCCTGGTGCAGACAACCTTTTTCTCATCGCAGTCCTAACGAAACTGTTACCTATGGCAATAATGAAGATTCGCGGGGGGGATCTCGACCTGGTGGAGTACGAGTTCCGAACATTCGCACCCGGAGAGACCCTCAAGACCCTGGGCCTTGAGAAGAAGAAATTCATGATCAGGCCCGGGAAGGGAACTGTCCACGTAAGGGCCCCGGCCCGAATCCACCTGACAGTCCTGGACATGAACCGGTTTGCCCCGGATCATGCCGGTGGGGGCGGTATCGGGTTTGCCATCCAGTGCTATTGTACCGCTGAGGTCAGCTGTACAAAAAAAGAGACAACCATTGATTACAACCGTGCGGCGATCATCGAGAATTTTGTCGCGGTCTTCAAAAAAGCAACCGGGTATTCCGGGGGTTTTGCGATAAAAGTGACCGACCATGAACACAAGCATGTCGGGCTCGGGTCAACCAGCACGGTCATGATCGCGGTGGCAACCGCCCTGAACGAGGCCATCGGTTCCCCGCTGTCCGGTACCCAGCTGCGCCATCTCATCGGCCACAATTATTGCGAGGAGACTGCTGACGGAAATATTGCGTTCGGGTTCGAGACCGGTGTCGGGCCGGCAGTCAGCACACATGGCGGCATGGCAGTGCTTGGTGATGAGCTCGCGCTCGTGTACCATCACCCGTTCGCCGAGGGAAGGAACGTATATATCGTCATTCCCCCTTCGGATATCTCTTCTGCCGGCACGCAGGAGTTCGATCTCCTGATGAACAAGGCCCGGACGCTCGATTACCGGGACCGTGAGCTGAAGGCGTACCTCTTCTTAATGGACCTGATACCGGCCCTTGAGCGGGATGACCTGAAGAAGATCGGGGATATCATCTGGGAGATCGAGTTCCGCGGGTCCAAGCGTGCAGAGGTTGAGCACCACAGTTTTGCCATCTACCACTACATGAGCCAGTTGCGCGAGAAGAACCTGGAGTTCGTAGGCATGAGTTCGGTCGGCCCGTCGATTGCCATCGTGACGGATAAGGACCGTAAATCTATTGAGAAGATCCTCAAACCCCTCAATCTCTCCATTGCTATCGCAACCCGTGTTGATAATACCGGCCTGCAGATCACCCGTACCGGGTGAACGGGGGTGGGTGGAACCCTTTTTTTTGAAGAGAGAACGTTTGCCCCCCCAAAATTTTTTTATCAGACCCTGCCGGAAATTTTCCCATCGCGATCATAACCGCGATCGAAAATCTGATCCGGATCAATCAGGATCCGATTTTTCTTTTTCAACCAGACCCTGCTCAAAAATTTTTAAGCAGACCCTGATGAAATAATTTTAAGCAGACCCTGATTGAAAAACTGTGGAATATCTGGGGGCTCTGACGGTGCAATCAGTTGCAGATCCATTTAACTTTTCACAATCAGACCATGATTGATTTTTTTTTGGCAGACCCTGCTCAAAAATTTTCAATCGCGATCCGGTTTTTATTTTTCAATCGCGATCATGATAGCGATCAAAATTTTGATCCGGATCAACCACGATCCGGTTTTTATTTTCAATCACAGCCTGATAAAAAAAAGCAGAGCCTGGCCCATATTCAGAATCAGCAGGTCCTGCATGAAAAAGTCTAGGCAGATCCGGGTAATTTCTCGGCCCAAAATTTTTCCGGAAGATTATAGCAGGTATCAACGCGTTCAGCGCCGGACAACTACTCTTCAGCCTTCCGTCCACGGGTGCGCTGGTACCATCCTTTCACCATCAAAGCGAAGATATACACCAGCGTTCCCCCGGACAGGATGAGGACCCCGATTATCAGAAGACTCATGTTCTCCTTGACGACCGTCAATGTACCAAAGTAATACCCAAGAAGCACCAGCCCGAGTGTCCAGCAGACAGCACCCAGGACATTGTAGAACAGGAACCGCCGGTATTGCATGGTCCCGACCCCTGAAAGGAAGGGCGCAAACGTGCGCACTATGGGGACAAAGCGGGCGACAAATATCGTTGCTCCGCCATATTTTTCATAGAACATGTAGGTGCGGTCGATATACTCCTTCTTCACCAGGTCCGGGAACCGCTCCAGGAAGACGCGAAGACCGAGATAATTACCAATCCAGTAGTTCAGGGTATCGCCAATGACAGCCCCGAGAATGATCACGATGATGAATATATTGAGATCGATGATCCCGCTCGCAGCAGCAGCTCCCCCGACAAAGAGCAGCGAATCCCCGGGCAGGAACGGGAAGATGATCAGTCCGGTCTCAAAGAAGATGATGAAGAACAGGATCAGGTATGTCCACACGCCGTATTCCGATACAACCAGTGCCATATTCTGGTCGAGATGGAGGAATGCGGTCAGCAGTGAGTCGAGCATGCGTACCGGAATTATTAGGGCAGGAGATCCTGATAAATGGAACGGCACAGCCGTATACCGGAAAAAAACACCGGAGGTAACTGAAAGATTATCGATAAGGAGAACGTACAATACTCCTGCACAAAAGGTCTTGTATCATCTTCAGGACGGATTGTTTCCATGGTAACAGATATCCCGCTTTCAGCCCGAATCTTTCTTGTATCGATATGCCTGGTCATGATAATTCCCGGGCCGGCTGCAGCATTCACCGCCAACTCACTGGAGATAACGGTTGATAAGAACGGTGATGCAATTGCAATATTCAGCTTCAGCCTGGAGGGCTTTCTTGAGAATGCAATACCCCAGTCCGTACTGGAAGAGCAGCTCCTCAAGGGCCTGAGCACCAGTTCTGATCCCCCCGAACTCATCGCCATGGATCGTTCAAGCGCAACAATCCGCATGAAAAAATTTGCTGATGTGTCCGGTGTCCCGACCGGCACAGAATACCGGACGGCATCCATGAACTTCAAGAAAGCAGAGATTGCCCTGCAGGAATCTGCCCTTTCGAGCGTCGTGACCGCAGATTTTTCACCTTCATCGATGAAGGTGACGTTCCCTGACCGGTATGAGCGCACGTTTGCAAGCTCGGACATTCTGCCCGCGATAACCCATGTTGTGATCGATCCTGCTAAGGCCGCCGCTGCGATGCAGACGCCAATCCCCGGGGGATCGGCGAAGATCATATCGTCACCGGAAGGTGTCCAGGTCTCGATAGATGGCAGCGTCATCGGAACCGCGCCGGACACGTTCACCGGGATTCCGGAAGGTTCGCACAAATTCGAGTTCGCCAAAGAGAATTACGCGCCGGTCTCCAGGACGGTTACGATAAAAGAAGGCCAGACCGTCCAGGTATCAGTCTTCCTTGCCCCGATTGAATCAACCCCGGCAAAACAGGCACCCGGGTTCTCCCTGGTGCTTGCCGGTTTTGCGGTCCTGGTATCGCTGGAATTTTTCCTTAGGCGCTGACACCTGCGGGGATTTTTTTACGAAACGAAAGTCGAAGAATCTGTTGATTCTTCTCCCTTCTCATCCATTCAGGATCCGATGTGTCGAAGAATCTGTTGATTCTTCTCCCTTCTCATCCATTCAGGATCCGATGTGTCGAAGAATCTGTTGATTCTTCTCCCTTCTCACCCCTTCGGGATTCGAAGTTTCACGGGGATCGGTAAAGGAAGCCGGGAAGATCAGCTGCTATCGGGTTCTCTGAATCACGGAAGCGTATGAAAAAAAAGTGATCGTGTGCCTATTCTTTCCGGGAAAGGACGAATCCGGCAACACAAAGAGCGAGGAGAACCAGAGCAGCCGGCACCGGGGACTTTGGCGTCGGGAGAGTTACTGCGGTGAGTGCAGCAGAAACGGTACTGGTGGCACCGGCATTGACCGGTGTTGTTGTCGAGTATTCCGGGTATCCATCCATCCGGATCGTCACGGTATGCGTCCCGGATGCAACGCTCGCCAGTGTCAGCGGTGTGATGCCGATAAAGGCATTGTCAAGGAAGACCTGTGCGCCCGAGGGGGTTGATGAGACGGTCAGTCCCCCGGTTGCAGATACGGGAGCCTGCGGTGTGAGCACGGCAGTCACTTCGGATACCGTATTGGAATAAACGCTGGTCTGGGCAGAATACGGGGCATACCCGGCCAGTATGAGCGCAACATTATGGCTGCCGGTTGCGATATTGTTCAGTTTCAGGGATCCGGAATACGGTGTCTGACCAACAGAATTCCCATCAAGCGTGACTGAGGCCCCGCCGGGGCTCGAGGATACATAGATCCACCCTGAGGATGCTGATGGCATCGGGTTGAGGGTTGCCGAGAGGGTCTTTGTTCCCCCGGCCGGCACCTCAACTGACGATCGCCAGTCATAGTAGCCCGGGTGATCGATCTCCAGCGTGTGCATACCGGAGGATATGTCCGTGATCGTCATCGGTGTCCGGCCCTTGTAAACGCCATCGAGGTAGATGTTGGCATTTGCGGGGGATGAGAGGACATACAGGGACCCGGCGGTGTCGAGGCGTGAGAGCGGGCAGTAGACATTCGAGCGGGTGCCTGAAGAGACGGTCGTTGTTGTCGTGTAGCTCCGATACCCGGATTTCTCAGCAGTTATGGTATAGGAACCCGGCCACACATCGGAGATGATCACCGGGCTCAAACCCCGGTAGTCGCCGTTGAAATAGATCTCCGCACCGGACGGCGTGGAATCTACCGAAATAGACCCGTACATCACCGGGGTTGGTGTTGGAGGGGCAGGTATCGGGTTGAGCGTGATATAGACTGTTGTAGTCATGCCTTCAGCAGGCATCGTGATGGGAGCCGAACCGGAATAGTACCCTGCCTTTTCAACCGTCGCGGTTTTGAACGGCGTTGCCGTGGTATACACCGGCACCGTGAGTACACCTCCGGAGATAACTCCTTTATACGAACCATCGAACATCACCGATGCACCATCAACATTGCACCGGACTTCCACCCAGCCTTCGCCGCCACCCAGGGCAGAAACGGAAGGGAGGAGGATGAGACAAACAAGACAACCGATAACCACGGGGAGAGACTTCATTTTCCATTCCTGTAACCATGAGATGGGCGCTGGCTGGATAAAAATGGTTGTCATCAGGAGCGGCCGGTCTGCCCTTTGGTGAAAACAGCGTGAACCTCGGACCGTTCGAATACCTGTCCCCTCACACGGAGATTCCACGATCGGGTGTCCATGGATAGGCAGTCAAGCATGGAGAACAACGACCGGACTTCTTCCTCGGTAAAGTAATGGGTGCGTATCCCGCTTCCGCGGAGAACGGTTCCTGACTCTGCAGGACTGCCGGAACTGGAGCGGAGATCGGAGATCGAGAACTCTGCAAAGAGGAGTGCCCCGCCATCACGGAGTACGCGGCAACTCTCCTGAACAATGGCGATGCGATCGCGTTCCAGCATATGCCCGATTACATGGAATGCAATGACAGCATCGCAGGAAGCAGGCCTGAAAGGAATCGACCGGGCATCAGCGAGTATGAACGAGGGCTGAAGAGATCCGGGAATGAACTTCCGGGCAGACCTTAGCGCAGCAGGTGAAAAATCAAGCGCCAGTGCATCCCATCCCCGCACAAGGAACCCGGAACAGGTCTTGCCGTTCCCACAGCCAAGTTCGAGGACCCGGGAACCGGCGGGGAGGTCCGGCAGGGGCGGTGCCGTTCCAGCCCAGAGCCTCCCCTGCCGGCCATATTCGCGGTCCCACACATCGCGGTCATCGGTCATTTGATGGTATTCCTGTCCGGTATATCTATCCGGCTCAGGGGTTGTTATCCTTTTCAGTGAATAAAAGGAAAACATCATTAAACAAAAAACCCCAATCAGGAAATAACCAAAGCGCTCAAATAACTGCGGGAGAAAACATTTAACAGATTTATATCTACCACAGACTTCCCACAGACCTGTCGATACCACCTGAGAGATTCCGATCTGAAGAGCAGATACCATGACCGAAGTCATCTATCACGAATACCAGAAATCCGGTAAGAATACCATCGATCACTCTTACCTGATAGATGTGGGCGATGAGATTGAGATCCAGCAGGTCATGGAATACAAGTGGAAAGTCTTTGACAGCGTGGTCCTGAAACCCCCGCACCCGAAGACGCGATATTTCGAACTCTTCATCCGTGAATATAAGGAGGCCGGTTCTTCCCTGGTTGAGGATCTCCATGTCTACCCGGTGCATGCAACGCGCTCCGCAGGAATACGGATCCTGGGATTCACGATCAGGGCCGGGCAATGGCATATCACCGAACGCATCTACAAAAAAGCGAATACTACGGAGATCCAGTGGATATACACCGACGATTTCCATCTCTTTGCCATCACGCATGCCCAGGATTCCCTCGAATCGATGGTCGAACAGGTTGTTGCGAAGATCGAGGAGATAGCATCATCCATCAGGTCAGGGTACCGGATGTATTCCCACATGGAGAACCAGCGGATGCGCAGGGAAGCATTCGATGCTATCATGGAGAATCCCAGCGGGGTTACCATCAACAAAACAGCCATCCTCAAGCATCCCGAATTCCAGCTCATTGCCGAACTTGGCGACGGCGACCGGAAACGGATGCAGGATGAGATCCTCCGCGACCTGGTTGCCCTGGGGGCCACCCTCGATACCTTTGGCGGATCCAACAAGATAACGGCAAAGATCGAGATTCCCGAGACCGCAGATATCACCAAACAGATCTCCCATATTGAAGAACTGGAAGATCTTGGCTGGCTCTTTGAATGAGAAGATCGAAAAAACGGATCGCACTAGACCGGCACCAATGCGATATAAGTTTAATGACGATTACCGGCTTTCCCCGCTTTACCGGAATTACTCCTCTTTTCCGGGGATATAGAGTGCAGCCGTATATTCCTCGATAAAATCTGCATCAACAAGCAGGTCGATGTAGACCATTGTACGCGCCACTTCCTCGATCTCCTTCCGTCTGTCGAGCGAGAGGAGCGCCGCACAGGCTCCTGAGAGCGATCCGTTCCCGATACACTGGACGGCAGCATTGGGGAATACCGGGATAATACCGAATGTTTCAAGTTTTTTCCGGTCTGCGTATTCACCAAAACCACCGGCAAGGTACACATGGGAGATATCGTTCACGGACAGTCGGTATTTTTTCAGGAGGACCCCGACCGCCCCGAAGGCAGCGGCCTTCGAATCCATGAGGTAGGCCAGGTCCTGCCGGGTGATGACGATATCCCGGCCTGTCCCGGTTTGGGACTTCTCCACCAGGACAAATTCCGGGCCATCAGGAGTGTGCCGGACACCCGGTCGGCTCTCGATGAGCCGACCGGAGAAATCAATGATCCCTGCCGTTACCAGCGCTGCCGCGGTATCGATGATTCCCGAGCCGCAGATACCCCGGGGCGATTCGCTGCCGATCGTAGAGAACGAGACCGTGCAATCAGCGGGATCGATCACAACATGGTCGATTGCACCGCTCATCGCCCGCATGCCGCAGGACATCCCGGCACCTTCGAATGCAGGGCCCGAGGCGCAGGATACCGATGCGAGCCAGTCCTGGTTCCCGAGGATGATCTCGCCATTGGTCCCGAGATCGATCAGCAGAGAAATTTCCTTTGACCGGTTCATCCCCGATGCAATCACATCCCCGACCGCATCCCCGCCGACAAAGCGGCTGACATTGGGAAGACAGTACAGGTAAGCCCCGGGACCAGTGTTCAGGCCGGCCTCGCGGGCTTTGATTATCCGGGGCACGCGGGGGATACCGGTGTTTGCCATCTCAAGCACCGATGCATCGTTTCCGAGCAGGAGGTAGTGCATCACGGTATTACCAGCGATACAGGTCTCGGCAACTGCAGTACGGTCGATTCCGGCCTTTCGGACCAGCGAATCGATGATTGCATTGACAGACGCTACCGCTGCAGTGCGAAGGAGTTCCCGCCCTTTCGTTGTCTTTGCTGCCGCGATACGGGTCAGGAGCTCCTCGCCGAATGCTATCTGCTGGTTGAGGATTGATGCCTCGGCGCAGACTGAACCCCGGATACAATCAATGAGGACACCCGCTACGGTTGTTGTCCCGATATCAACCGCGATACCGTACAGTGCCATGGTCGTGTCCCCATCTTCAAGGGCAATGATCTCCGGATATCCAGGGGTCTTTGCGATGGTAGCGGTCAGTTCCCGGCACGCGGCAGCCAGCAGCTCGTACTGGTCGCGGGTCATGCGGGGGCGTGCGCCGCGGTATCCTTCGAACCGGATTGAGTGGTGACCGGTGGGCGAACGGTCGCGGGATGACGGGGGGTGCAGGAGGAATTTTTGGATGCCGGGCGAAGCCGCGGTTGTGGGGAGATCATAGTGCATGAGGATACGGGGCGACTCGATCCGGCTTTCCAGGGGAATGGAGAATTCGCAGTTCCCCAAAATATGAGTCTGGCAGGCACGACAATACCCGCGGCCAATCTCCTCGCTCGTCAGACCTTTGATACTTGCCGGGCTGCCGGCATCGCTGTCGCCCGATAAAAAAACCACTTTGCATTTGTTGCATTCTCCCTTTCCCCCGCAGATGCTCTCAAACCCAATCCCTGCCATCCGGATTGCCTGCAGTACGGTTGTCCCCGGAGGTACAGAGACACAGGTACCCCGGGGCTGAAAAAGAACCGTTACCGGTTTTTCCATGACGTGAACCACCTGCCGGGAGACATACCGGGATCGAACGAATGTTCAATCCGGGTGCCAGCGTCCCGGGCTGCTCTGCGCGAGGATAATCTCATGATGAGGATGTCCAGTGATCCCGGAGGAACTGCGGGATACCGGAAGAATCCTTTGGCCCGACCAGGATCTTCCAGCCGGTCGCATCTTCCGTCTCACCGCTCAGGCGTGCAGCGAGCCCCGGCAGGACCAGTGTGGTATGATCGACAAGAGTGCTGACCGCGTACTCTTTGAGGGCAGTGGCAATCGCTTCAGCAGTAAAATACCTGCCTGCAACAGCACTTTCAACACTGAGACCGCCGGTATCGGCAACCACGAGATAACAATCGATGTTCGCTGCCTTGATATCCGATTCCACGGTGAAGTACGTGAGAGCATAATTCGTGGTGATGAGAACCGGTGACTTCCGGTCAGGCCGCCCGAACGTCTTCACACCGGGCTCAACGGATACGGGTTTTCGCGGATCGGTATAGAGGTTGAAACGCCAGATCAGCTGGGGCAGGATAACCCACCCGTCAAGGCTGTGCATGATAAGAAGATCCGCGTACCGTGAGATGAGCATCGATGCAAGGACCGTCTCCTTCCACTTGAGAATGTCCTCAGATAACTCATCGCCGGCCCAGACTGCCATGGGAACACCCAGGAGCGGAAAACCGAATACCTCGTCAAACTGCCGGCATGCTGCGGTCCGTATGGCCGTAAAATGTGCAATAGTGACAGGGAGGCCCTCGTCGGTCGATGTCCCGGGATCAAGGACAAGGTCATGCACCCCATATGCAGTGAGTGTCCGGACCAGGGACCGGAGGAGGTCAAGGTCACCGGGTGCCGATACAACAAGCGGGGCATGGCAGGCAAGGGAGAGGTCTGCCATCGCTTTCCAGTTCGATTCGGTTGCCGCATAGAGGAGCGGGCGCCTCTCCTTCACCTCCATAACGCCGGCTTCCATGACGGCCGGGTCGGGTGCGCAGAGGATCAGGGGCAGTGGGGAGGTCCGGGCAACCGCCTTCACCGCTTCCGCGAAGACGGCAGGATCACGCGATGTTGACCGGATCGCAATGGCGTTCAATGCCAGTTTCCTGCCGATGTAATTATACGAGAACTGCCCGATGGCTTCCGTTCTCCGGACAAGTTCATCGGGAGGCATCAGGTCATGGACATCAATCGCGATCGGTGTCGGGTTATGGTACGTGAACTCATGCCGCCACATCACGTACTTTCCCCCGAGGGTGATGGTATGATCGCCGGATCCGATTGTGACTGCCCGTACCGGGGGCGCCATGAGCCGGGAAAGCGCTGTATGGGCATCCCGGTATTCGAGCGTATGCAGGGGCGGGCAGTCAGAGAGCAGGAGCTCGCCATTGACCAGCCGGGTTGCATAGGCCATGCAGTTTGCTTCTTTGCACTCACCGCAGTTTGTCTTCGGGAGCAGTTTATAGACATCGATAGGGCTGATCTCCTTGATGCCCTTCTTCTGTTTCTTCTCCACCGGTGCGCTGCTCATAACCGCACCCCCACCCAGTCAGGTGCCGGAACCGGCACCTGCCCCGGCGCCTGTTCAAGCCGGGCAATGATGTCCCGCAGGGTCAGGACTGCTGCCGGGTGCATCATCAGGAAGAGGTCAATGCCGGCAAGGAGGAGGGTAACCGCATTGATGGTCTCCCAGATCGGACCGCGGAGTTCCCGCGGGCCGTACTGGGCCGGCATCTTCATCCATGCTTCCCGCGCCGCCCATGCATTGGTTGCCGCGGAGATGACCGGGTGGGCAAGTTCGGTGTCGCCCATCAGCGCTGCGTAGCGGGCACGTTCATGGATGGTGAAGGAGTATTCAAGACCATAGCCGAGGGCAACGGTTGTCAGGTCCATGACGATTTGTTCCGGCGGGATATACTCGTACAGCCTGCGATTGAGCTCCTTGGCATTGTTCAGTTCAAGGCCGGTGAATGCAAGGAGGAGATGCCCGTTCTTCCGGGCCGATGCGGCTACGCTCTCGAGGGTCTTCGACTCGGCCATGTCCAGGGTCACGGAGTTCAGGAGCAGGCGTTCCCCGGCAGCCATGTCGGAGATGGCGGTAAAAACCTGTGCATCTTTCTTCGGGTCTCCGCACCCGCCAATGATGAGCGGAACATCAACAGCCTGGAGGATCTCCTCGACCGTCTTGACCGCTGCCGATGGCGTGGCATCCCTGAAGAGCGGATCCGTGCTGGTAAGGTGGATCGTGATGACATCGGCACCGAACTTTTTGACATTCATCTTCGCCCATTCCGCAGGATGATCCAGAACCTCCGCAACATTCTCTCTGAGAACCTTGGGGAGGGAGACCGGCATATCAAAAACATCGAGCGAGATGACGGGGCCGTGTGGGGGGAGGTGAATCCGGTCAGAGTATGCCGGCATGGTTGCTCCCCCGATTGTGACGGTTGTTCCCCGGCTCCCGCCTTCCGCCTTTGTTGCACCCAGGGTCACTTCCCGGATCGTTCCGGGATACCGGGCAGGATACGGAACGAATGTATCCCTGATGATCTCCGCAGGTTTTGCGGGGACTTCGGGTGTGATTGGCGCAGGGGCAGAATGCGGCAGGGCAAACCCGGATGACGGGATGAAGAGATCGAGATCGCCAATCTCCATGCTGAAATTATCCAGCTCGAGCTGGTTGACACCCTTGAGCAGTTCAAGGATCTGAGGGGCGAGGTTGAGTATCATCTCACTGTCCGTGCCCTGTTCAGTCTTTTTTCGCGGCATGCCGTTCACCCCCGGTTTTCCCGTGCTGGTTGATGGGCTGGATGATTACCTTTTCTGCGGTAATCCGGGCATTCTTGAGGATGATCCGGAACCCGGATGCAGTTATCGGGATGTCCCCCCCGGAGAAGACCTGCACCTGCGGTTTTCCGGCATCCTCATCAGCGGCATCCTGGTTCCAGTGGGTTGTGACGGGATGATGGTTCTTCTCCAGGAATTTTTTCAGCTCCGTGATGTCCGCGACATCGGATTCCGTTGCAATCAGAGGGTAGATGTCAGGCGGGATGAATTGCCGGAGGCGCTCCTTTGTCTCCTGCGGCATCCAGACAACCCGGGAATAGCCCCCGTCAGCATGGAGGAACATCCGGGATCGCATGTACTCCAGCGAGATGCCGTGGAACCCGTCAATCTGCCGGCCGCCGGCAGTTGAGTCTGCCATCGTGGAGAAGGCAAGCCCGTTCACCGTGAGGTCACGGTAACTCCGCAGGACGATGCCAAAACCATCCACCTCGGGGATGTAAAAGGCAATACCTTCAAAACACCCGCATGACGTGTGGGGATACCCAAACGCTGAATAGAGGTAAACCCGGTTTATCTCACCCATTGAGCGCTTTTTTGCACTCTCGTTGACCCCGGTGTACTCTCCCCGGTCCTGGTCGAGGCACTCGCCTTTGGCAATAGCATAGATCGGCCCCTTGGGATCAATCCCAGCTGCCGCCCTGCCATCGAACCAGCTGATCGCGCCACAGTTGGCGTACCGCTGCGGGGTTATGACACAGACATGGGTAGGCGCGAATGACTGGCAGAGGGCGCACCCGTAAAAGGTATCGACATCATCGTCAAGGAGCCCCCGTGCGCGTGCATCCCTCGCATCATACGTCTTGAGGGCTTCCGCGTACAGCGGTTTTATCTCGAGCGGATCGGTGATGAACGTGATCTGGACCTTTTCGAGGATGGGAAGCTCGTTCCTGAAGAGATCGTACATCACCAGCCCGATGAACCGGAGAGAGTTGAGACCTTTCTTATAGGATTTCTTCGAGAGCCGGATCCAGATGTCATACCGCTGGTTCAGGTGCATGAACCCTTCGATGTAATTGCAGTATTCATGGATACGGCGCTCAACAACCCCCTCAAGGTCCGGTTCAACCTTCTCCCCTGCTATCTCGACAAGAATGCCGAGGGGGTAGGCTCTGCCCTCCTCCATCTGTGGGATGTCGGGCCCCAGGATCTCGATATTCCCGTCGGTGATCTGGTCAACCGGCCGGACCCGGACAATCTCGAACTTCTCCGACACCGAGGGGCCGCCCAGTTCGACATGCATCTCCTGCTTGCGAACGCGTTCACCCTCGTGAACCAGACCAACTTCAACAGGTATGGAATCGAACATGATACCTCGCGCGTTAGTCCTCCAGGTTTGTCACGATCGCCATGAGGCTGTCAGCCCATTCCTTGATGGTGCTGTTCGGGAACGACCAGCTGGCATTGGGCTGGTACACGCAGTCCAGAGTCATGGTCTTGACCCCCGGGGCAAAATGCTTGAGCCCGGAGAGAATCGTCCATTCCATCGAATAGGGCAGGCCGACGAAGATAGCGAGATCATACGAATCCCTGCCATCAATCCCTTTCCATGCCGGGTCGGTCAGGCGGTTGGCAATATCGACTGCGGGCATAACCGCTGCCGGGGCAAATCCCCGGGCAATGAACTCCTTGTTCGTGCTTGCCGAGACCACCACGGGAATTTCTGCTTTGGTCGCAAGCTCGATGAGGCAGTCGATCAGTTTCTTTCCCCCGACATCGTACTCCACGATTCCATGACCGACGATCATGAGCGGTCTCTTTGCCCGCCGTATGAGTGCATCGGCAATATCCGGCTTGACGATGAGTGAAGCCTTCTTGGGTCCCGGTATTTCAGCGGTCTGCCAGGAATCGGTGAGCGGCATGATCGTCTAATCCCTCCGTGGATGGATCATCCGGGGCAGGAGCGTCGGGTCCGGAATCGGCTGCTCTTTCCAGTTGTTCTTCATCAGGTGGTCGAGAATATCATCTTTCATCGTCAGGGGGATATCGGCATGAACCCGGACAAACCGGTGGACATCCGGAGGAAGACCGCCAATGTTACGCTTATGGAGATCGACATAATTGGCAAGTTTGTTGGCCCGGCCCTTGCTCGTATCATTCGGGCGCATGGTCAGTTTTGCAACCATCACCATTGCTTCTTCCTTTGTTTCCGCAGCAAAGAAGAGGTGCTCGGGCACCGGGCAGCCATACACCTTCTCCCCGCTCCGCGCATCATAGACAAACCAGTCCTCATCCCGGTCTGCCCGCCCGAGGAGCAGGCGGCGGTATTTTGTGCCGTGGGGGCCGACAACGACCGGGATACCGAGACGCCAGAACCCGGCGGCAATGGATGCGGCTTTCTGTGACATGGCACCCCACGCCACGCCGACAGCCCCGACACGGTTATAGACATAATCGGCAATCTCTTCATAGTTCCCGCGGAGGGGACGCTTGGCAAAGATACTTGCGATCTTGATTGCGGCCCCGGAGATATGCGCATTGGAAACACAGGAGCCGACATTCACGATGCCACCGGCTTCAAACGCTCCGGAGAATTTTTCATATGCCGTTTTGCCATCTTCGTCCCGGTACATACCGGCAGACATCGCCGAGCACCCGGAAGTACAGACGATATACCGACGCCGTGCAAATTCCATGCACATCTCAGCAACTTCCCGGGAACCTTTCGGGTAATTTGCACAGCCGACAAAGGCGACAACTCCCGGTATCTCCCCCAAAACGATCGGACCACCAACCTTCCGTATCTCGACATCCTGGATGGCACCCCGCCCGGCCCGGATGCAGAATGTCTCCTCCCTCGTCATCTTTTCTGCCGCACCGATGATGAGGCTGTGGACCGGAATCTTCTGCGTGCAGGCAGATTCGCACCGCCCGCATCCGATACAGTCATCGTAGAGCTCGTTCAGGGGACCGAGGTTGCCCCCGGCAGCGGATTTTATTGCCTGGGGAATGGCAAGGTCATTCGGGCAGGCCCGCCGGCAGAGCATGCACTGCGTGCATTTCTTTGCAAGAGCGATGACCTGCTCCTTTGCCGGGATTGCACCCGACTTCCTCCGTTTTGGTGCAACACCCTGTACAGTCCTGACCGCCACCTCCCCCGCTTTGACGGGATCCGTGATGAGTGCCCCGGTGACTTTCCCCGAGACAAAGTCTTTCACGATCTCATCGGTATCATCCAGGGTCCGGTCGGGAAGCCCGAGGCAGTTCTTGTCATTGGTGGCAATGAGGGGGGCATTGATCCGGTCTGCTTCCAGGACGGTGTCGGTCCGGATGCATTGTTCATCGATAACGATAACATCCGGGACCCCGCTGCGGATGTAGCGCAACTGCCACGAGATGGGACCGACAATCTTTGCCCGTGAGGAGTAGCGGGTCATATCCAGGGAGGTGCAGCAGATCCCGGTCACCTCAATCGTGGATGCAAGGTTATTCGACCGGAGATAGTCGATGATGCTGGTGGAGGGTACGACGTTGTGCCCGATGACCAGGATAACCGGTTTTGAGGAATCGACCGTACCAAGGCCAAGATCGGCAAGATCGGTCTGGGGATCAGCTTTTGGGAAACCAAGGGCAGATATCTGAACGATATCAGCAACCTCCATGCCGACATGGTCGATCATACCAGCGTGAAAGACCTTGGACTCGAAATCAAGATTACTTCCTTCCTGACCGGTATGGGTTACCGCCAGCAGCTGGGTAATCTGGTTCTCGCAGTAATCAAGGACCGGCTCAAGGTCGCCAAGCGTCTCCGGCTTTATACCGCATACCAGGCGGGTGACAGGGGCCTCGACACCCACGCTCGTGCCACCGATATTGAGGGCGAAGTCGCTGCCGTATTCCTCCAGGAGGTGATCCAGGAGGTGCCGGGCATGGCTGGTATGGGTAGCAGCACCAATGCAGGCGGCAAGAAGGACGATCCGTGACTGCTGTGCAGGCATGGTGATCCCACATGCACCGCGTTTTGATCCTGTGAGATCGCACTTCCCGTACGTGCACAAGCAGCAGAGATCGCAGAACGGGAGATAGAAGGGTTTGTACCGTTTCAGGAGCGTGTGATCCCATGAACGGAGTGTTGTGAGGGAGGGAAACGGGGTAGGACCCATCGCCTCTTCCCATCGGTCACCATGGATAGAACCAACAGAGATGCTGAGGTCACGAAGCCGGGCAATATCTGACTGGATCTCCCGTATGTTGAGACTGACTCCTTTTCTGCTCACGATCTCCCCCCGTCCCGTATCAGCTATGTATTGAGGAACGAGTTTTTATAAGGTTATCGCACTTCCCAGCGGAAGATCCGGGGGTTATGCGGACTCAAGTCGCTCCATCAGTGCTGAGACTGACCGGAATGCCGGAGAATCTGAGGGAAGGTCAAGAAGGGAATCTCCGGCAAGAACCCTCCGGGCAAGATCGGGATCCGGTTCGATCTTCCCGAGGTACGGGAGACCAGTCTCTTCAGTAGCCCGCTCTGCCAGGTTACCAGAGAACGCATGACCCCCGACAACATAGAACCGGTCAAACCGGATACCGACCTCCTGGATGACCCGGTAAGCCCGTTTCACGTGGGCAAAGGACTTGCTTGACGGTCCCATCACATCGAGGATGATATCGACATCGCTGGCAATCTTCCGGTTGAGGTGTTCAAGGCCGCCCGGTGAATCGATCAGGATATACTGGTACTGCCGCGTTATGGAGCCGAGGGCACTTTTCAGCGCAGCATCCGGCAGGCAGTAGCAGCCCTCCACCCATTTGGTCCCCACCGAGAGGAGATCGAAATGCTCTCCCTCATAAAGGCCCTGCTCCCAGATCCTGTTCTCAATGCGCCTTGACGGGGGAACACCAACGGTTGTTCCTCCCCGGGCAATGAACGTGTCCGCAAGCAGTTCGGCAATGGTTTTTTTCCCGGAGGATTCGGGATCCACACCTACCATCTCGGCAAGGTTCTGGTCGGGATCCGCATCGACAAGGAGGATGGGGGTTTTGCCGGATTCAATGCAATATTTTGCCAGCAGGGCAACGAAACTTGTCTTACCGGTTCCCCCCCTGCCCATGGTCACGATGATCTTCATGCGTCTCCCCCGGACATGCCGCCCGGCCTGTCGTGTTCCTGCAACAGCAGCGATGCCAGTCCGGCGATTCCGGCAAGGGCGGCCGATTCCGATCTGCTGACCGGTTCCCCGGTAATCCCGGCGTCTGCGATATGGTTGTCATAGGGGATAAGCGCAGCGATGGTGACCCGGTTCTCCCGGGCAAACGAGCGGAGGGTCTCTTCATCGCGCAACCCGGCGATACGGTTGCCGACAACCCGGATTTGGGGAATTCCTGCATCGCGGGCGATCCTGATAATGGCTGATGCAGTGCCGAGGGATTTCCGGTTTGAATCGGTGACAACGAGGATGGTATCGACGTGAGCGGCGGTACCCCGGCCGAGATGTTCGATCCCTGCTTCCATATCAAGAATGACAACCTCATCGCGCTCGACAATGACATGCTGCATCAGGGCTTTTATCACGGAATGTGCGGGGCAGGTACAACCCGATCCCATTGCCTTTACCGTCCCCATGATCAGGAGAGCAGGGCCGGCCGGGGTTCTGACAGCAAATTTTGTGACGATGTCATCAACGGAAAACGTGAGGCGGAACACGCCTGGATAACTGGTGACGGTCTTGAGCCGGATGAGCTCATCGTTCTCTGCCACCGGCACTATCCTTGCTGCCTCATCCGGGGATACCCCGAGCGTAAGCGCCAGGTTCGGACTGGAATCTGCATCTATCGCAATGACCGGATGTCCCGCCCGGGAATAGTGCTCTGCAAGACTACCGGCAATAAAGGTCTTTCCGACCCCGCCTTTGCCGCATACTGCCACTTTCATGTTATTCCTCCGCTTGCCAGGCCGGCTTTCACTGACTGGTTTTCACTGATAGAGTATTCCTGGAAAGACAAGAGGTTTTGGTTTGGAGCAGGGCCGGATATCCTGTGACAGGCAGCAAACCGGTGAGCATGTAACCAGTTGGTTCAATCAATCCAAATAACGGGAGGTGAAAACGGGTATTGCAGTGTATTGAATCACCGGGGTGTGTGCCCAATCCATGCGGTTCTTTAACCGAGCAAAGAAAGAAGAGAGACTCTGCCCGAACTGTAAAAAGCCCGTACCGGAAGGGATCGTTTTCTGCGAATCCTGTGGCCTGCGGCAGCTTCCCCCGCCCACCTGCGGAAAATGCAGCCTGCCCCTGGCGCCGGAAGCAAATTTCTGCGAATCGTGCGGGACGCCGGCAGGGGTCACACCCCCGCCGGAACCGGCACCCGCAGTTGTGGGAAACGAGGAGACCGGTGAACAAAAAAAGGCAGACCGGTCGCGTAAGAAAGGATCGAAAAGACGGAAGAAGAATGCCGCGAATAGTGATCCCGGGAACGGACACGGGAGCCACGGGGAGACGGGAGCCAAAGAGCCAGTGCCGGCTCATAATCCCGGTTTGATGAACAAACCCGCCGAACAGGGTAACCCGTCACCGATGGCAGATAATAAAAATCCGGCTTGCGGAAAACCGATACCACAACGACCGTTTTTCAATAAAAAGAAGGCTGCAGTTGTGATCGGCATCGTCTTCTTCATCATCCTCATATCAGTGAGCCTCTCTTCAGGATGGATGCCGGGGAAAAATGCCGCTGAAAAACCCCAATTCCCAACCACGCTGCAGTCCCAAACAACAGGATCACCAGATTCTGCTGGCGTGACGGAAACATCCGTTCCGGCCAGGATCATCCCGGTAGTTGCGGTCACCATCACCCCGGGACCCACCCAGGTCCCTCCCGAGAGCCTCATGGTCTGGATTCAGGCTGAACGGGAACCAATAACGAGCGAAGTGACGGTTCTCTTTGAGGGAGGCAAAGGCCAGCGGGCAGTCCGCGACGTTACTGCCCGGCTTACCCGTTCCGATGGCGAGATTATTACCCGGACGTTCAGGCCTGTTACGGTTGGACAAGGTGCTATACTGCAGGGAACCCGTTACACCGACCGGCTTGAGGTCATCGTGAATTATAACAACGGTGACCAGTTCACGGTCATCGACAAATTGTTCGAATATAAAAGAAGGGAATGAGCAGGACCCCCCCGATACGATCAGGAGATCCCACAAGTCACTTTTTTTTATGAAAACTGATGATTTTCAGATAATCGGCACCCCGGCAATGCTGTTTTGCCTCCTTTGCCTTCTCCTCGGTGTCTGCCGTACACCATGAACCGGTCTTCAGTTTCTGCGTGCAGCCGGGATCGGCAGACTCCTTGCCGCTGCTCTCCTGCGTACCGACAAGATGCCTGCAGATATAGAAGAATGTGGTCATATTAACCCTCAAAAACCCCTTATGGTGCCGGACATGATAAAGGAGCAGGCAGGTCCCGGCCGGCCTGATGCGAAAAAGAAGTGGCAAAACCCCCGACATTACCGGAACCGTATTTACCGGTCAGGATCCGGCCAGGAAGAGCCGCGGCAGAGGAGAATGATAAAGTATGAAGGGTCACCATGATATTGTATATCCAAAGTGGCATTCATTCGAGGTTTTTTATGCTGGATATCAGATTCGTCCGGGAGAACCCGGAAATAATCAGGGCAGATCTCCGGAAACGCAACGATACGGAGAAGATCGGGTGGGTCGATGACCTGCTGGCAAAAGATGCTCGTTCACGGGTACTGAAGGTCGAGACGGACCAGGTCCGGCAGCGGCGGAACACGATTGCACGAGACATCAATGCAGCAAAGAAAGCCGGACAGGATCCTCAGCCCCTGATGGCAGAAGCTGCATCTCTCCCCCAGAAGATCAAAGACCTGGACGCGGAACAGGAAGAGATCAGAAATGCCATCCGCGGGTACCTCATGCGCCTCCCCAATATCCTGCACGAGAGTGTTCCGGTCGGTAAGGACGATACTGAAAACGTTCTTGTGAAAACGGTCGGTACGCCCCGTTCCTGCAGCTTCGAGATCAAGAACCATGGCCAGCTTGCCGCGGAACGGGGCTGGGCTGATTTTGAACGGGCTACCAAGATCTCGGGTGCGGGTTTTTATTTCCTCAAGGGGGACCTTGCACTCCTTGACATGGCACTCCAGCGATATGCCATCGACCTTCTTGTGAAAAAAGGATTTACCCCGGTCATTCCCCCGTACATGATCAACCGGAAGTCATACGAGGGCGTAACAGACCTTGGGGATTTCGAGAAGGTCATGTACAAGATCGATGGCGATGATGCATATCTCATCGCAACCAGTGAGCACCCGATCGGGGCCATGTACCAGGACGAGATATTCGAGGAGAAGGATCTGCCCCTCAGACTTGCCGGGATCTCTGCCTGTTTCCGGCGCGAGATCGGGGCACACGGCCTTGACACCAAAGGACTCTTCCGCGTCCACCAGTTCACCAAGATCGAGCAGTTTATCTTCTGCATGCCCCAGGACTCATGGACGTTCCACGAAGAACTCCTCACCAACGCTGAAGAGATCTTCCAGGGCCTCGGCCTTCCTTACCGCGTGGTGAACATATGCACCGGGGATATCGGGACCGTTGCAGCGAAAAAATATGATATCGAGGCCTGGATGCCGCGCGAGAATGCATACAAGGAAGTGGTCTCGTGCAGCAACTGCACTGCATACCAGGCGGTCCGGCTGAATATCAAGGTCAGGGACAAGAGCGATTTCGAATCAAAACAGCACCTCCATACCCTGAACTCTACAGCAGTCGCAACATCACGGGTGTTGCGTGCAATCCTTGAGAATTTCCAGCAGGAGGACGGGTCGGTTATCATTCCGGAAGTGCTGCGCCCGTATATGGGAGGACGGCACACGATCCGATGACATGCCGGCCCCGGGTAATCTGACAAACACTTATTGTATTCAGATAGTCATAATATAATCAGGAACGTGGTTGCATGGCGTACCCCGATCTGTACAAAGACGAACAAAAAATTCTGGAAACCCAAAATATCAAGGTTAAATCCGTATCGTTCACCGCGGTTCTCACCAACCGCCGGCTGGTCCTCATCGATGGGAAGAAGGGCATGCTGCCCCCGCAGGAGATCCTGCTTGCAACACTCAAGAATGTTGAAAGCGGCGAGAATGCAATCCGCGATCCCACGATTACCCTCTCCATCCTCACCAGCACGGGAACTACCCGGCAGATGATCCTCACGTTCTCGAAGACCGCAGGTGGCGAACGGAAGCGGGAATGTGATGACTGGGTGAAGGCCCTCCGGCAGTTTGTCACGACGACAATCGAGCACCCGGTCCTGCCGGACATCCCATCGCTGGATGAAACGACCACACCCCCTCCGGTGGAGAATATTCCGGTTCCGCCTCCCCACCCGAAGATTGAGATTGTCAGCACGCCCCAGCAGAAGAAACGGATTGAGATATCCCGCCCGATGAAGAAGATCGTCGAATCAGCCCCCGCCATGCCTGCACCCGTTGAGACAACGTCCCTTCCGGTCGGCTCGTTCTGTAACCGGTGCGGAAGCCGCGTACCCCCGGAATCGGCATTCTGCAACCGGTGCGGCACACCGGTCGTGAAGGAGGGGGACATTGAGACCGTGCTTGCACAACCCCCGGCGACACCGGCCCCCCCGGTTGTTTCTCCCATGGTTGAAGTATCCCATGTTCCGGATACACCTGTCAGCGAACCCGTTGCGCCCGCCCATGAAGTCCCGCAGGTAGCGGTCCCCATGCCACCAGTCTTCGGGCAGGCTGCGGACAGGAAGGAACGTCCTATCGAACAGGTCATCCATTCCATTGAACCACTGATTGAAGATTCGGTCCCCCGGACCGAGCCGGCTCCGCTTATTCCAAGACCGGTTGCCATGCAGCTGCCGGAGCAGCAGACGAGCCCCACGGAACCTCAGCCGGCTGAACAGCCCGAAGAGGTACGGTGGCCGGTCATCAAACCGCTCACACCCCCTCCCGAAGCAGTCTCTCCACAACATGATGCTCCCACTCCGCAGGTATCTTCGCGGGGTGAATCTGGGAAGAAGGGATGGCTGACGTACGCGATAGCCGGCATCGTCATTATAGCCATCATCGCTGCGATCGTCATCTTTGCCAACCCGTTCGGTCAGACAGGTGTCCCTGCGCAGCCAACTCCGACCCCGGTCCCAACAGCAACCGCGATCATACCAGCGACGATCACCACAACTGTTGTTCCAACCGGGACGGTCACCACTGCTGAACCGGTTGTTACACCAACGGTTGCTGCAACTGTTGTACCATCCGCGAGCATTCCGGACACCGGCGTCTGGGTCCGCATCACCTATGCCAACCAGTTCAGCGGCACCGTCGGGACACCCAATGCGCAGCGGGATGTGAGCGCAACCGGGGAGAAGGTATACCAGATCTCGACCAGTACCGGCACGGTCCAGGCCATCATCCAGAAAGATGACGGCAGCGGGGAGAGACTGATCGTGGAGATCTTTAAGGATGGCGATCTGGTGACATCAAAGAGTACGACTGCCCCCAAGGGGATTGTCGAGATCCAGGTAAGCCTGAAGCCGTCTCCAACCCCGACACCGGTGGTAACGCTCCTTACTGTTACCCCGGATGTCACGACACTCTCTTCAGAAAATATCACGGCGAATGCTACTGCCGGAAATTAATCCTTTTCTCTCTTCCGACAGGAATGGGACGGCGTCCCACAGGTGCACCAGCAGGTTGACAAGAATCTCCTTTTGGGAAAGTCGTGAGCGGCGCTGGGAAAGGAGGAGAACAGGACAACAGGAGCCTGTAACGAGAATTCAGGCTTGAACTGACTGTTGGAATTATTTTAGGAGGAAATTAAAAAATACATACTGTTATATACATCAGGGGCTATAGCAAAGCAGTGGTGTCAGGGATGCCAAGATCGCCACTCGCCCGGCTCGTATTATTCTTAGTCTGTTTATCGATCTTCGGAAGCTTCATTGCCGGTCTCCATTATGTTGCTATAGACCAACCGGCACAGTATGCCGCAGCCCATCCGCCGATAAACTATGAAGAACGGGAGAAAAGTTACAGTTATTGTCTTGACGTCGGCATCTTTTGGGCAAAAGTTTTCTCAGCATTATCCTTTGGTTGTTGTGATCATCACGAAACAGAGATCTGTTGCAGATCGTGGTAAGTGAGGGTAAATTGAGGACAACTTCAGGTCAGGATCGGAAAAAAGCATCGCTCAATCAGCGATAAAATGCTGCTATGGGGATTCGAACCCCAGTCGCGGGCGTGAAAGGCCCGCATGATTGGCCGGACTACACTATAGCAGCACGTTGCTCTATCTAATTTTACGTAACGTCATAAATAAGTTATGGAATCCCGGGAAAAATCAAATGACTGCGGAAAAATCCTTTTAAGGGTATAAAAGCTCCGTGGTTGTTCCATGGCACGGAAAAAAACGTGAATTTTCCCTTCTTTACCACCGCAACGTTTCGGCAGTCCTTTATACTACAAACGGTTATCAATCTTAAGCAGCGACTGAAAATTGATAAAAACGGAAAAAAGTTGACCGCCGTGAACGCGGAACACCACTCTCCCGGCGCATAATTTTTTATCCACAGAAATTCACCGATTTCACAATAATACGATCAAAGGGGAGCAACCACACTGCATGACGAACCAGTCCGAGGATACCCAGCCGATCTCACTGCTCTGCGTTGACGATGACGAGTGGGTGCTTGATATCCTGCGGAAATTCTTTGACCGGGAAGGGGATTTCTCGCTCTTCACCTGTTCCACGGGAAATGAGGCCCTTGGCCTGATCGCGCAATACCAGTTCGATGCGATCATAGCAGATTATTCCATGCCGGATATCGATGGAGTCTCCCTCTTAAAAGAGATCCGTCGCCAGAATGACCCGGCGCTTTTTATCATGTTCACCGGCAGGCACCTCACCCAGGTTGCCATCGAGACGCTGAATAACGGGGGAAATTACTATGTCCAGAAAGGCGTGGATATCCAGCGCGAACTTCCCCGGATGATGGAGTTCATCCGGACCTCTGTCCGGCGCAAGCGCTATGAATTCAAACCTGCCGACAGCGATGCCTGGTATCGTGCGGTTGTCGAGCACCAGCAGGATCTCCTCTGCAGTTTCAAGCCGGATGGTACCATCACGCTCTCCAATGAACCATTCACCCGGTTCACGACAAAAAACGGTACTGCCGCAGCAAATTTTTTCACCATTATACCGGAAGACGAAAGGAGCGAAGTTGAGCGTATCCTCGGAGCACTGAACCGGGAAAATCCCGGTACCTATATCGAGCATCACGTCTTTGATCACCGGAATACCCGCTGCCTGTACCAGTGGGGATACCAGGTATTCTTCGATGAGAACGGCAATGTAGCAGAGTACCTTGCACAGGGCAGGGACCTTGCATTTGTTGTACGGCTCAGCAATATCCTGCCACGCGATGCGGTCATCCCAGAGCCCGCAGAAGGGACTCCCCGGACAACCACCTCGGAAGGGCCGTCAAAAACACCGGAATTGTCCCAGCTCGCCGAATCGATCGAGATGCTCCAGTACCCCATCTTTGCCATCGATAACAACGGGACGGTCATTGCATGGAACGAAGCGATTGCCGACCTGACCGGCATCGATAAACAGACGATGATCGGGAAAGGGGATTACGCATATGCCTTCCCGATTTACGGCGAACCAAAACCGATGCTGATTGACTACATCATCAATCCCCCGTATGCCGGGGACACCCGGGTCTTCCCGCGGATAACCCGCGATGGCGATTCCTATAATGCCGAGGTCGAAGATGTAATCATCCGTGGCCAGCTGGTAAAAATCTGGGGGAAAGGAACGGCCATCTGGGACGGGGCGGGGAAGGTTATCGCTGCTGTCCAGTCCCTCATCGTCAGTGGCGGTCCTGGAAAGCAGACGGGAACAGACGAGGCACCGCCAGAGCATTACATTGGCGGCGTTTCAAGCATCATTCTCAAGGTTGCCGGCGAAGGAATCTCGGGCGCCATTGCCGGTGCCATTGGTTCAGCCAAAGGTGGGTACGGTGTTTACGCAACCGACCAGCGCCTCTTTGTTGTCCACAACCCGGAACTGGATGGGTCCCAGAGCACCAATATGCAGTTTGGCGAGTTCATTGTCAACGAGCTCTTCGGTACCAACGTTGACATGCATCCCCGCCCCATTGCCGACCTCGAACGGCAGAAAGTGTATGAAGTCTGGCGCAGGGATATTGCACGGATCGAGATGAAAAAACCCCGGCTCTTTGCCGGTTTCCTCATCATCCACACGAAGAAAGGCGAATCATTCCGGATCTATGTCGACCATAAAAAGGCATTCGCCCATCTCGAGCAGCTCTTAAAACTCTTCTATCCGGAGATCCTCCAGTCCGAATCTGCGGTAATTGACGATGAGGATACCGAATGGCTCGATGAAGTGCGTACCTTTGAGCTGATTGGAAAACTCCAGATCACCGATCCGCTCAAAGATCTCCCGACAACAACGGCAACCCACCTGCCATCCCTGCCCAATCTCCCGCGCCTCCCGGACCCGTCTGCTATCAGCGTTACCCGGGGCCGGTGGGACAGCCTGAACCAGTCCATCCGGCATGTGCCCTACCCCATTTTCGCGATAGACCTCAATGGCAAGGTAATTGCATGGAATGATTCAATCGCCCAGCTGACCGGTATAACCGCACAGGATATGATCGGGAAAGGCGATTACGAATACTCCATACCATTCTACGGCCAGCGCAAGCACATGCTGATTGACTACATCATTATGCCCCCCGATGCGGTGATACCAGGTGAGATCCCGAGCATCACGCGCGAGGGTGACACCTTCTTTGGTAACCTTGAGAGCGTCACAATCCGGGGCAAACCCATGCTGTTGTGGGGCAAGTGCACGGGGATATACGATGCCAAAGGATCCATCATCGCATCCATCCAGTCCATCATGGTCAGCGAACAGCCGAGCGTCAAGACCATCATCGGATTATATGAAGAGGAGCAGTATATCGGCGGGCTCTCGAGCATCACCGTGAAGTTGCCCGGAGCCGGAGTTACCGGGGCGATTGCCGGAGCAATCGGATCAAGCACTGGCGGGTATGGCATCTATGCAACCGACCAGCGCCTCTTCATCATCCACAACAAGGACCTGGATGCAACCAGATCCGACGGGGTCCAGTTCGGGACGTTCATCCTCGATGAACTTTTCGGGACAACTGTTGACACCCACCCGCGGACCATTGCGCAGCTTGAGAAGGAGAAGGTATACATGATCCTGCGTAAGGATATCGTGACCATTGAGATGAAGAAACCGCTCCTCTTTGCCGGATATATCAACCTCCGCATGCGGAACGGCGAATCCATCCGGATCTACATCGATCACAAGAAAGCGTTCATCCACCTTGACCAGTTATTGCGCCTCTTCTACCCGGAAATTTTGCGAATCGAATGAAGATTGAAAACACCACGTCCCGCTGTTATTCTATTAAGATTCTTCTGGTGTGTTGAACCCTCGTTCATTCCGAGGGGGCATATGCCTCCGTCCTCATTACCCCGTATTCCTTCATAGTACATTCATTTCAGAGAACCGGGGTTGCGGATGCCAGGCCGAGCAACAGGATGATGACCGGCTGGTGAACGAGATAGATAAGGAGCGAGTGCCGGCCAATGAACGAGAGCGGCACCATGAAGAGATCCGGAAACGGTCGTATCGGGAAATGCCGGTTCCCCCCATGGTATAACACATCCCCCATGCCAAGACCAATGAGAACAACGCCGAACCAGGGGAACAGGGGTGTGTAATCCACCGAAGTGAAACCTTCCGGCATGATGCCCAGGGGCAGCAGGAATGCCGGACCATGCAGCCCATAAACCAGGAATCCGAGGGCGAGGCAGACGACGCCGAGTGCAATATTCCAGCGCCTGAACCGGAAGAAGAAGGGCGAGAGCATCACTGACACGCCAATGAGGTGGAGGATACCAAAGACGACATATCCGTCATGCAGGTAGAGCCAGGTCGCCAGGGTTACCACGAGCCCGAGCGCAACGATCCCGGCTCCCCGGATAAAATATTTTTTCGCAAGCTGCAGGCCGGCGAGGGTCTTTTGTGCCCGTGCATGGCTGACCACCAACGAGATCCCGACGATGAGGAGGAAGAGTCCGGCGGTTGCATACGCAAAATACCGCCAGAACCCGCTTGTCGTGTTCACCGGAACGATGGAGAAAAATCCCAGATCGAAGACCGTGTGGAACACCACCATCATGAGGATCGCAATGCCGCGGGCGCAATCAATCTCCCATAACCGGGGATTATCCGTTTCCATCCACTACTTGTCTTTATTACCCGGATGATATGCATAACGGAGTATTGGTACTGGCGATCTCCTTAAGAAACAATACTCATAACCGGTATACCGAAGAAGCATGGCCCCGAAAAGAGACGAGCATATCATCGAAGCGATCGGCCGGTGCCGGATCGTCATCCGCGATGGAAACGTGGTCGAGGTTGGGGAAGCGCAGATCAAAGACTGCCCGCTGGCCAGACGGTTTGCCTGCCCGATACCGGATATCACGCCGGAATCGGTGAAGAAGAATATCGAGCACCGGATCAACGCGTTTGGTATGTGCACCCCACACCGTGAAGTCCTCGATGACCGGGAATTTGTCGGGTTCGGTGCATCCGAGATCCTCAGCTTCGGACTTGCCGCGGGACTCATCGATGCCGTCGTGCTCGTATGCGACGGGGCAGGAACCGTTGTGGTGGCAAAACCAGGCCTTGTCCAGGGAATCGGGGGGCGCATGTCCGGGCTTGTTTCAACAACGCCGATACCTGCGGTAATGGACCGCATCGAGGAGCAGGGCGGCCTGATTCTCGACCGGGAGAATGCCCCCCTGGACCAGGTCGCCGGTGTCACCCTGGCCGTCGAGAACGGTTACCGGAGAATCGCCGTCACCGTTGCACTGCCAAAAGACGCTGTCAGTATCCGCCGCATCCACCCGTCAACGATCATCTTCGGGGTCCATGTCACCGGTCTTACGCGGGAAGAGGCAGAGTCGCTCGTCTCTTCAGCGGACCTGGTCACCTCGTGTGCATCGAAGACGATCCGCGATGCCGCCGGTCCAGGGGCCCTTGTCCAGGCCGGTGTCGCCATCCCGATCTTTGCCATGACGGATGCCGGCAAGGAGCTGATCATCCAGAAGATCCGGCAGGGAAAAGAACCGGTCCTGGTGAAGCCGACAAAACTTCCGTCCCTGACCGGGGAACAGCCCTCCCCGCTGGTCTGACCGGATTATCCCGATACGAAAGACTAATCAGCGTACAGGCACAGTATGCTTTGTCGTAAGCAGCGATCCCGGCCCAACCATGACATCCATCCTGTATGTTGACGACGAACCCGATCTCCTCGACCTGGGAAAGATCTTCCTGGAACAGAACGGGACGTTTGACGTCACAACAGCCAGTTCCGGCCCTTCTGCACTGGACCTCCTGAAGAGCCGGCAATTCGATGCCGTTGTCTCCGATTTCATGATGCCTGAGATGAGCGGCATCCAGCTGCTCCAGAACATCCGGAAGTCCTCCGACATCCCGTTCATCCTCTTCACCGGCAAGGGACGCGAGGAGGTTGTCATCGATGCTATCAACAACGGGGCAGATTTTTACCTCCAGAAAGGCGGCGATTCACAGGCCCAGTTCGCCGAGCTTGGTCATAAGATCAACCAGGCAGTCAACCGGCGCCGGGCAGAGCGGGCCCTCAGAAAACGCCTGGACCTGGTCCGAAAAGCCTCCGATGCCTCGACACGGTTTATCCGTCTCCGGGCCGATGAGATCGATGCTGCCGTCGACAATCTCCTGGGGGAGATCGGGACACTTTTGGGCGTTGACCGGTGTTACCTGGCAAAGGAGTCCGAAGTACCGGGTCAGATAACATGGATTCATGAATGGGTCGGACCGGGGGGTATTCCATCACTGCAGGGGCAGATGAACCAGCACCCGGGCGTGGATTTCTCACCAACTGCAATGAAAATCCGGAATATGGAATCGGTTATCGTCCCCAGTGTTGCCGCAATGCCGGCCGGACCGGACGGGAACACCAGCGAGAAACAATTCCTCGAAGAGCACAACATCAAATCACTCCTCATCCTCCCGCTGACAATCGGTCCTGCGGTGATTGGTGCTCTCGGGCTTGAAACGATACAAAAAGAGACCCGGTGGCCGGAAGAAGATATCGACATCCTGAAGATCTACGGCCAGATCATCGCCGGTGCCCTTGCACGAAAAGCCGGCGAACAGGCGATCCATGAATCAGAGGAGTTATACCGGACCGTCTTCGAATCCACCGGAACCGCGATGATGATACTTGAGGAGAACCGGATGGTTTCTGTCGTCAACCGCGAATTCGAGCGGATCTCAGAATATACAAGGGAGGAGGTTGTGGGAAGGATACCCTGGACCGCCTTCGTATCACCCGACGATCTCGAGCAGATGAAACAGTATCATGCATTACGGCGGACAAATCCGGAGAAAGTCCCCCGGAACTATGAGTTCGATTTCATCTCCCGCGACGGTAAAAAGATCAGCACCTATATTACGGTCGAGATGATCCCCGGGACGAAAAAGAGTGTAGTTTCCCTCATTGACATCTCCCGGGAGAAGAGTGCGCAACAGGAACTCTCTGACTCTGAAGAGAAGTTCCGCAACCTCTCTGAATCGCTGGCTGAGGGGATCTATATGATCCAGGACAACCGGTTCATCTACGTCAATCCTGCATTCTCACGCATCTGCGGGCGTTCTGCAGAAGAACTGACTGCTCTTGCGGATTACACGGAGATCTTTCCCGAGAGCGATCGCCCGAGGGTACGACAATCCGTTTCCGACCGGTTATCCGGTCTGCGAACATCCGAACGATATTCGGTCAGCGCCATTCACAAGAACGGGACCCTGATCCCGGTAACCATCCATGGATCCCTGACACGGTATCATGGAAGGCAGGCATTGATCGGAACAATAATCATGGCCGGAGATCTCTGATCCTCTTCCGATGAGATCCTGCACGGGTGAAGCCAGTCACCCGTTCACCGCATATTTTTATGCAGGAACAGGATACAATAACAGATACAGGATTTCTATGTCCTGTACGGTGTTATTCTATGGTTGACAAAACAATCGGTGATGCTGGAAAAGCACTCGGCGGCGGGATATCCACTATCGGCAACGG
Organism: uncultured Methanoregula sp.; assembly: GCA_964448885.1. Classification (GTDB taxonomy): domain Archaea; phylum Halobacteriota; class Methanomicrobia; order Methanomicrobiales; family Methanospirillaceae; genus Methanoregula. The sequence goes on from CAYVAQ010000001.1 coordinate 188,384, forward strand.
TGCCCAGGGATTCAGCCAGGAATTCATGGATTTCCTGAACAAATATCAGGTCATCGGCCTGGCTGTTGCGTTTGTTATCGGAACAGCTGCAACAAAACTGGTCAATTCAACGGTAACCGATATCATCATGCCAATCATCGGGGTTCTTGTTCCCGGGGGGGACTGGCGCTCAGCCACCCTTGATATCGGCCCCATGAAGTTCCTTGTCGGCGATTATGTCGGGGCGATCATCGATTTTGTCATCATCGCGCTCGTGATCTTCATTATTGTAAAATACATCATGAAAGGGGATACATCAAAGAAGGTTTAATCTTTTTTCCTGCCTTTTTAACAACAGTTGTCCTTTTGCCGGTTCAGGCGGTATGGGCTGCCGACCAATTTGTTTAAGCATAAAAAAAGTGAATGAGAACAGAACAAACCGGCTGACCCCAGGAAAAACCCGGGCAGCCCTCAAGGAAACCATGATGAAGAACCAGATTGCATCCGTTCTGGCTGTCCTGTTCCTGGCCCTGGCTTGTGCTCATGGCGTAACAGCCGCCGACACACCTGACAATGGTGATGGATTTATTGTCGTCACCAATCCTCCGGTTGCGGAATTTTACACCAGCACCCGGTATGGGAATGCCCCGTTCACGGTCAGTTTTTTTGAGAACTCACCAGGTGCCTCCCCGATGACATACCACTGGGACTTCGGGGACGGAACGACATCCGATCGCCAGAACCCGTCGCATGTCTTTAAAACCGATGGCGAATACACGATAAGACTCACGGTAACCAACGAGTACGGGAGCAATACCCGGACAATGCCGGCTTATATCGGAGTCGGTAACCCGCCCGTTGCCGGTTTCTCCGCATCTCCCGAGGGGGGCACTCTCCCCCTGACCGTTACGTTCACTGATACCTCATCAAACAGACCTGCCACCTGGAACTGGAACTTTGGCGACGGTACAACCTCTTCTGAACAGAACCCGGTCCATACCTACACCACGGCAGGACAGTACTTTGTCACCCTGCGGGTCAGCAACCATTTCGGGAGCGACGGCCTGACAAAATCCAATTATATCATCGCAATGGACGCAGGAGAGGTTGAACCCCTGCTGCCCGCACCAGCACCGGAGACGAGAGCGGAAGGTTTTGCCGGCCTCGTCCAGCAGGCCCGCGGATCGATGCAGAAGACGCTTCCCGCATCAGGCTTCATCCCGCCGCAGTTCATGGCGCTTGCCGCTGTCATCACCAGCATCGCCATCCTCATCATCCAGGTGATTTTCGCCAACATCGCGTTCATCTGGCAGATCCTGCTGAAATTTGCAAAATTCTTCTCGGACCTGGTCTTCGGGCACGCGGTTGAGAGACTGAACGAGAAGGAGATCGCCGCACGGAGGATTGCGGTCAGGAAGATGGAACAGCACTACTTCGGCCTCTCGGCTACCGAGCTCCTGGTCATTGAGGTCGCCATCCTCATCGTTGCGCTGGCATTCATGCTCGCAGACAGGGTCGAACTGACACTTGAGATGGTCCTCATCTATATCATTGTCGGCGCGGTATCCGTCCTCCTCCATGACTTTGCGCACCGGATCGTAGCAACAAGGCACGGCCAGGACGCCGATACCCGGTTCTGGGGCCTTGGGACCCTCATCATGTTCGTCACCGCATGGCTCTTTGGAAATGCATTCGGCGCATCCTACCGGAACCTTGTCAACCGGAATGATGACGGGGATCCCCGTACGGTGGGCATTGAGATGGCGGCCGGTCCGGTTGTCAGTATCGTGCTGACATTCATCTCCCTATGGCTCGTCACGCAGGGCGGCACCTGGGCCGTTGCGGGGGGAATCGGGTTTGTCATCAACCTGATCACGGCAGTATACAGCCTGATGCCGATAGAGACCATGGACGGCCCTGCGATCTGGCGCTGGAACAAAGGGATCTATCTTGCCCTGCTCGTACCGGTCTTCATGTTCTACTGCTGGACGTTCATCATCCTCGCGTAAAAGAAGCCGGGCTGGCGGGATCGGGAGGAGCCCCTTTTTTTAGCTTCTCACGATATTGGGGATAAGGTATGTGTGGGAGATATACTCGAGTTTCTGCGAATTCTCCTTCATCTCCGAGAACGAGAATGCCGTGCCGGTCCTGAACCGGATATTCACTTCAACGGTGCGGGGATATTTGTCCGTTGCCTCGCTGATCTTCTGGTTCAGGAAGACGATTGCGTTTTTGAGCGGATGGATGGTGAAACTGAGCTTCTTCGTATGGGATTTGCCATCATAGAACGTAACAAAATCCGGGACCTCGATCAGGAAGTTCTCCGTGAAGAGATACAGGTCCGAAAGGACCGGCTGCATATCGACATCAATGAGAAAATCCCGGATGATCTCGGTGGGGGGAAGGACGGACTGCAGGTATGCTTCGTACTGCCGGATGGTACTGATGTTCCGGTCATCGATGCCGGCCAGACGGAGAGAGTCGATCTCCAGTGCCATATTCTCTGCTTGTCCGGTAACCTTTTAAAAATAGTGATTGGGCTGCAGAACGAATGGATCCGGTCACCGGTTCTTATTCATCGCTGCCGCAGCCATACGCCAGAACCAGAGGATTGCCAGCCCGAGCACGCCATAAATCAGGAACGATCCCATGAATGCATCGGCCATGGTAACCAAGGACGCGCTCCAGAGTGCTGACAGGATACCAAGAACGAATGCAATGGCAATCACCACGTATTCGCCTTTCATACAACCAGTGTGAGGGCAGGATCGGAATAAGGGTTTGCAATCAGCATGCGTCGGCGCCTGTGGATGAAAACGACCGCCAATGCCCTGGTAATCAGAAGGCGTGCATGGCAGAAGCGCGACAGAACAGGTAGGATTAAAAGAATGGGAGGGATGGGATTCGAACCCAAGAACTCCTGCGAGACCAGGCCCTGAACCTGGCGCCGTTGACCTGGCTTGGCTACCCTCCCGGGTCATTGCACGAAGCATTCCCGTGCCTGTATAGATTACGCACCGGATTTAATAAAGGTGAGGGAGAAGAGAGGGGTTATTCCTTCTTCTGGCCAACGGTCCCGTTCTGGTATTTTTTCATCTCGCGGTCGCGGAGCTCATTCCTGCGGATCTTACCGGATATCGTCTTGGGAAGGGCGTCCACGTACTCGATTGCCCGGGGATATTTATACGGTGCAGTGACTTTCTTGACATGATCCTGGATCTCCCGTGTCAGGGTGTCAGAAGGTTTGAAGCCTGGTTTTAAGATGATGAATGCCTTGACGATAAGCCCGCGGATGTCGTCCGGTGAACCGACAACGGCGGCTTCCTGCACCGCGGGGTGTTCGATGAGGGCGCTCTCGACCTCGAACGGCCCGATACGGTACCCGGATGCCTTGATGACATCATCATCGCGACCGATGAACCAGAGGAACCCGTCCTCGTCCTTGTATGCCTTGTCACCGGTGTAGTAATATCCCTTGACAAAGGACTTCCTGTTCTCCTCATCGTTGTTCATGTATTCGCGGAAGAGACCGACCGGCCGCGGGTCGAGGTTGATGGCGATCCGGCCCTCTTCATGCAGGCCAACGGGTTTGCCATGGTCATCGTGGAGTTCGATATGCCAGCCGGGGGCAGGTTTGCCCATTGCACCAATCTTGGGTTCCATGCCGGCAAAAGTCCCGATACAGAGCACGGTCTCGGTCTGCCCGTAACCTTCGAGGATGGTCAGCCCGGTCGCATCTTTCCAGGCCTTAATCACCTCGGGGTTGAGGGGTTCCCCGGCACTGACGCAGTGGCGGAGCTCGGTGAAATCGAACTTGTCAAGGTCTGCAAGGATCAACATCCGGTATATGGTCGGGGGGCAGCAGAACGTGGTGATCCCGTATTTCTCGATGAGCGGGAGGATCTCGGTTGCATTGAACCGGCTGCGGATATCGTACACAAAGATTGCACTGCCCTCGATCCACTGGCCATAGAACTTGCCCCATGCGCTCTTTGCCCATCCGGTGTCGGAGAGGGTGAAGTGGAGGTCGTTCTGCCGCAGATCGTGCCAGAACCGGGCGGTGACGATATGGCCGAGCGGGTAACTGTGGTCGTGCACCACCATCTTGGGTTCGCCGGTGGTACCTGAAGTGAAGAAGATGACGAGCGGATCGGTGCTCCTTGTCTTCTTGGTGCCGGGCATGTTCACGATCTTGGCCGAGACCGGTGCAGGATAATCCAGTTCAACCGGGTAACTGATCCAGCCGGGTCGTTTTGCATCGACGAGGATCTTGCAGCTTAATGAGGGACATTCTTTGGCAATCTCCTCGATCTTCGCCGCATGCTCCTCCATGGTTATGACCATCTTGATGTCGGCAATGTTTATCCGGTACTTCAGGTCCTTGGGTGTCAGCATCGTGGGTGCCGGGCAGTATACTGCACCGCGTTTGATGAGCGCGAGCGTAAATGTCCACCACTCCGGGACACGGGGCAGCATGATGAGCACTTTGTCGCCTTTGTTGACCCCGTATTTGATCAGGATGTTCACGATCTGGTTGGAGAGTCGCATAAGATCCCAGAAGGTGTACCGCTTCTCGACGCCTTCCTGGTTCACCCAGATCATGGCGAGTTTGTTGCGGTCTTTGTTTGCCCATGCATCGATGATGTCGAACCCGAAGTTAAAATACTCGGGGACATCGATTTTGAAACTCCCGAACACCTCATTGTAATCAGACATGTTGTGGTGTTCCGGGCCGGGTGCAGGCCCGGCACAGGGAAGTGATGCGGGGCCGGCCATTCCCGCACTGGGGATTCCCGAAAGCCGGGACGAACAGGCCTCGCTGATCCATTCCGAACGTGACATCCTGCGTTTACCGCACTCCTTGTCGACAGTGGCGGTGAGGGTATCATCCATAGTAACGGAGTATCGCACCATACAGATCCATTTAGTGGTGCACTTATTACTCTTTTCGCTTTATTGCTGCACCAAAAATCCGGATGGAACCGGGATGGTTCCCAAAAAAAAGTACCGGAATTCCGGTTACTGGTTGTCGATATATTTCTTCAGTTCGCGGGACCGGAGCTCGTTGCGCCGTATCTTGCCAGATATCGTCTTGGGGAGTTCGGCTATGAACTCGATCTCCCGCGGGTATTTGTAGGGTGCGGTGGTCCGTTTGACATAATTCTTGATATCCCGCACCAGGGATTCGGATGGTTCGTATCCCTTGTTTAATACGACAAATGCCTTGACAATAACACCGCGTATCCGGTCAGGTGAACCGACAACTGCCGCTTCCTGGACTGCCGGGTGTTCGAGAAGGGCACTCTCTACCTCAAACGGCCCGATACGATACCCTGAGCTCTTGATGACATCGTCGCCCCTGCCAACGAACCAGAAATACCCGTCGTCATCATAATAGACCTTGTCCCCGGTGTAGTACCAGCCATTGACAAACGATCGTTTATTCTCTTCGGGATTGTCAAGGTATTCGACAAACAGGCCCGGGGGCCGGGGGGTGCAGCTGACAGCAAGGCGTCCTTCTTCATGGGCCGGGAGCGGTTTGCCATCGTCATCATGGACCTCGATCACCCAGCCGGGCGAGGGTTTGCCCATGGAGCCGGGGCGGGGCTCGACAGTGGGAAACGCGGCAACGCAGCAGGCGGTCTCGGTCTGACCGTACCCCTCGCAGATGGTCAGGCCGGTCCCTTCCTTCCAGACCCGGATCACCTCAGGGTTCAGGGGTTCGCCGGCGCTGGTGCAGTGGCGCAGGCTCTGGAGATCGAACTTCTTGAGATCGGCGAGGATGAGCATCCGGTAAATGGTCGGGGGGCAGCAGAACGTGGTCACCTGGTACTTCTCAAGGAGCGGGAGGACCTCGGTTGCCTGGAATTTTCCGGTCATATGGTACACAAAAATACAGGCCCCCTCGATCCACTGGCCGAAGATCTTGCCCCATGCACATTTTGCCCAGCCGGTATCCGACATGGTGAAGTGCAGGTCATTATGCCGGAGGTCCTGCCAGAGCCGGGCGGTGACAATGTGGCCAAGGGGATATGCCTGGTTATGCAGCACCATCTTGGGTTCACCGGTAGTCCCGGACGTGAAATAGATGAGCATGGGATCAGTGCTCCGGGTCCTCGGCTGATCGGGGATACTCACCGAGCGGAACGAGACCGGCGCCGGATAGAGGAGTTCGTACGGGAAGCTTGCCCAGCCAGCAATCTCGCCATCAGCGAGGAAGCGGGAAGTCAGGGTCGGACACTCACTGCAGATCTCCTCGACCTTGGGGGCGTTCTCGACATCGGTGATGATCATGCGGAACCTGCCCTTGTTGACACGGTACCGGATGTCCCGCGGGGTGAGCATGGTCGGGCAGGGGGCAAAGACCGCCCCGAGTTTGATGAGCGCGATGGCAAAGATCCACCATTCCGGTACGCGGGGGAGCATGACCAGGACCCGGTCGCCCTTGTTGATCCCGTACTTCAGGAGGATGTTTGCGGCCTGGTTTGACAGGTTGGCCAGGTCAAGAAAACTGAATTTCTTCTCCTCGCCCTTCTGGTTGACCCAGATCATGGCGAGCTTGTTGCGGTCCTTCTTTGCCCATGCATCGATGACATCGTACCCGAAATTATAGTACTCCGGGACATCGATGCTGAACCGCTCGCACATCTTTTCATAACTTTCATTCGGCTGCCCGCTCTTTCTCATGAAAATCCAAAAATAGGTAAACCGGGTTCCTTCATTAATCTGCTTTTTTTATCCGGTTCTCAACAAGCCGGTCATATAAAAAATACCGTCGGGAATGGCAAACGTGATGGGAACATAAAGGTTGTGCATTAGTATTATGATTCAGAGCACTTCATAGTATAGTGGATGGCTGACAAGAAATACGCTTCATTGAAGATTGAGAACATCGTGGCATCCGGCGTGATTGCCGATTCCATTGACCTTGCCGAAGTCTCCGGCAAGATCAAGAGCTGCGAGCTCAACACCAAGAGGTTCCCCGGGGCGGTCTACCGTATTGAGGATCCCAAGATCGCATCGCTGATTTTTTCCTCCGGAAAGGTTGTGCTCACCGGTATCCGGGACAAAAAGGCACTGACGGACGGGCTTGCCCTGATCATCAAGTCCCTCAAGGCTGCCGGTGTTGATACCTACAAGGAGCCCAAGGTTGCGATAACCAATATTGTCTGTTCCTATGATATCGGGAAATACATCAACCTCAACAAGGTTGTCATCACCTTAAACCTTGAGAATATCGAATACGAGCCCGAGCAGTTCCCCGGTCTTGTTTACCGCATCAAGGACCCCAAGATCGTCGCGCTCCTCTTCTCTTCAGGAAAGATCATCCTGACCGGCGGGAAGAACCTGGAAGACATCAAGCGCGGTCTCGACTTCCTCGAGCAGAAGCTCGAGAGCATAATGTAACTTTTTTCCGGATTTTTCTCCTGCTTTTTTAGTGAATCGTTAAAAGAACCGGTATCTGCGGTTCCGAATGGATTATCATCGGACGATTTCCGGATGATTCCCTCCCGGCCTCTCGCGGGAATTGTGAAGGCGGTAATGGATGGTATGCCCCAAACACGGGAGGTCACTTGGGAACATTTTGGCTGATTCTCCCGGCTCCGGATAAAAAATTCAATCACCCCCCCGTACCCTGCCCGGAATTTTTCAATCGCAATCCGATTGTTCAACCAGACAACTCACGCGGGAGACGATAAAAAATTGTAGGTTATACGATTGTTTTGTAGGTAAAAAAAACCTACAAACGGCTGCATAATTAACAACAGATTTTCCAAAAAATAGTCATCTGAACTCATCGTTCATTACGATGGGGGCTGATGCCCCCATGCCCCCATAAAGATGCCAGCCGCCGCCACCGACAGGGCGCCCCCGCGGCGGCCTCAAACAGGGAAAACAGAATCAGAAGCGGATAACCAGGTCATCCTTCCTCTCCGGCCCGCACGACTACCCGTCAGTGGCCGCTGTCAGCGGGGAGTGTTGAAGATCAAGAGAGATGAAACAAGAGAAGAACCTGAACGGTTCTTCGAGAAAGTTGGTGGGGCACACCCTCCATTCTCTTACGTATGAAAATTTTGTTGACTGATCCCTTTGACAACGTTCTCGAAAATGAGCCCGAGCCCACCGCTTCATGTCCAATACCGGTGTGTCTGGATGAAACTGCGCTCGGCTTTGAGGATCTCGCGGTAGAACGCATCCCCCTCGGTGAGCGTTGCAAGGATCCGCGATGCATTCTCCGGCCCGACGCCCCGGGCCGAGAGCGCGATGACAGCCTTCTTCCCGCTTGAGAGGACGATGTTGGCATTCCGGAGCATCCGCTGCTCCGTTGAGCGCTCTTCCGCATTATTCTTCGCTTTCTTGACCAGATCATACTGCTCTTCCTCGTACGGTTTGAGTGCGGCTATGAGGCGGGCCCCGCACTTCGGGCATTGGGGGTGCTCGGCAACGCGGGAGACAACGGTATGGCTCTTCCAGTCACGGCAGTTCATGCAGCAGAGGATAATATCGTCGTGATCCAGCCGCTTTTTGAGGGTGGCAAGGACTGCCCCGTCCGCGGTGGGCGGCGGGATCTGGTCGCGGGATGAAAGGAGACCTCCGGCACCGATAAGGGAGTGCGGGGCGAGGGAGACCGTGATACTGCCGTCGCGGATGAGGGTGACAAGGGCTGCAGCGGTGTCGATATCCATGTACTCGGTGAGGAGCTCGCGATACGCCTCGCGCTGGACAACCGTATCATCGAAAAATTCCAGGAGCCGCTGGATGCTGATCTTCTCGTAATCCGCATCGGGATCGATTGCGCCGAACTTCTTGGCGATCTGGACGAGTTTCCATTTGAAGAGGGCCGTCCTCTTGAGCGCAAGCCGGATGATGCCCGGCATGGTCTGCGGGTCGAGCGCGAGGAGATGGTCGCGGACATCCGCTGCCCGCACCGGGGACGGCAGGCGGAGGAGCATCCGGTACGCATCAAGTTCGAGACCGACCGTGGTGCCATACCGGGCTGAGATAAGGATCGAGAGTACCCGGCCGAGCGCTTCGTTTGCCTTATGGCCGGCACAGACATTGACCACAACCCCGTCCTCGGTATTCTCGAGCGTGATAAGTTCATCGGTGGGGACCAGCGAACGGTTCTTCTCAACCTCGCGGAGGAATGCACCGGCAAAAGCGATCCCGTCATGTTCCCCGGTGTAATCGGCAACCGTGCGGGTACGCCGCAGCGCCCCGGCCTCCTGGGCAACCGGGAAGGGGACCGGGATCTGTTCTCCCTCCCATGACGGCAGTTCACCCTGTGCCCTCTTTGCGGGTTCAACGGTCAGCCTGCCGTCCGCGATCTCGAGCACGCGCCACAACTGGCCCTTGGTGATGAAAACGGCACCGGTATGGATCCAGCTGACCACGAAGGACTCATCGAGCGTCCCGACCGTCCGCCGGGTCACCATGTCGAAGATCGGGACCTTGCGCTCGTCGTGGATCATGGAGAGGTTGCCGGCAAGGTAGCGCCGCGCACGTGAGGTCGTGACAATCCGGCTCCCGTCGAGCCTGATGAGCCGGTGATCTTCCATCTGCCGGCATACCTCGTCAAGGAGTGCACCGCAGTCAGGAAACAGGGCAGACCGGTCAAGGATTTTCCGGATGCGATCCCGCTCGATCTCCCCGTACTCAACAGCGATTGCGGCAACCTGGTTGGCGAGCACATCGGCAGCATTTTTCGGGGGATTCACGGGTTCGAGCACGCCGGCTTTTGCGCGCCGGGCTATCACCAGGGACTCGAGCAGGTCATCGAACCCGGTGGCGAAGATCGTGCCACGGGAAGTCGTGTTGAGCTGGTGGCCGGCACGCCCCACCCGCTGCACCAGCCGGGCAACCTCGCGGGGCGAGCCGAACTGGATGACATGATCGACCCTGCCGATATCGATGCCGAGTTCCATGGACGAGGTGCAGATGAGGGTCCGGATCTCCCCTTTCCTGAACCGCTCCTCGGCATCGATCCGGACATCCTTCGAGAGGGAACCATGGTGCACCTCAACATCCCCGCGGCCATAGAGCGCATGCCCGAGCGCCTCGGCAGTGACCCGGGTGTTCACAAAGACAAGCGTGGAGCCCTCGCGGTTCAGGGCCTTTGCAAGGGTCTCCGACTGGTGCCGGAAATCATCTCCAACGTACTTCACCCCGATCTCCAGGTGCTTTGCAACCGGGACCTGGACGATGGTGCACGGGCGGGCACCGCAGAAATAGGCGGCGATCTGATCAGGATTCCCCACGGTTGCAGAGAGGCCGATACGCTGGAATTCCCCGGCATATTCATACAGGCGCTCGAGCCCGACCGCCAGCTGGGCGCCCCGTTTGCTCCCCGCGAGCTCGTGGATCTCGTCCACGATAACGTACTTCACGGCAGCCAGGTGCTGGCGCAGGCGTTTTCCCATGAAGAGGGCCTGGAGGGTCTCCGGGGTGGTGATGAGAAGGTCCGGGGGCGACAGTGCCTGCTTACGCCGCTCCGCCATCGGGGTATCCCCGTGGCGGACACCAACACGCAGACCGAGTTCCCCGCACCACCACTGCATCCGGGAAAGGATATCTCGGTTCAGGGAACGGAGGGGCGTGATGTAAATCGCGGAGAAGCCCTTCCCGTGCGGGAGGGAGAGGAGGTTGTCAAAGACCGGAAACATGGCGCTCTCGGTCTTCCCGGTACCCGTCGGAGCGATGAGGATGATGTTCTTCCCGTCATGGATAAGAGGGATTGCCTGCTTCTGGGCCTCCGAGAGCGAGGTGAAGCCCCGTTTCCTGACGCAGGCCTGCACCCGGGGATCCAGGATCTCAATCGCCTTCATCGGGTATCACCGCCTTTGCCGGGCCCAGGTAGGTCCCGTCTGCAAGGATGATCTCGGCATTCTCCCGCGTCAGGAGCCGCGAGATGGGAGAGAACGGATCCCTGATGATCCGGGCTATATCATAGCCGGCCACTTCGTTGAAGGACGGGACCAGCAGGACCTTCTGCGTCCCGGTCCCGGTCGGTTCGCGATCCGGCCACAGCTTACCGGTCGCCGCTTCAGCCCGGATATATGCCGGTGCCTGTAAGGCGCACCCGACCTCGTCATGAAGGGAGACCAGCGGGTGGTGGTGCCCGACAATGAGCAGGTGCCCGGCAAGCGCCGGTGCCGGGATGGTGTGCCCGTGCAGGTACCCCACATCATCGATGATGCCGCCTTCCTTCTGCCAGAGCTCGCCATCGTTGAGGAACCGTTCGATCCCGATATCGTGGTTACCCGGGAAGACCTCGAGCTGCACGTATCTCCTGAGGGTTGCAAGGATCTCCGGGAGTTCATAGAACTCCTGGCGCGAGAGCGACGGGATGCGGTGCTTGACATCCCCCAGGAGCACCAGCCGGTCGGGATCTGCTTTCTCTATGGTCGCGATCATCCGCTCCAGTCGTGCCTTTGTCCGGCTCCGGAAATGGATCCCGTGGGCAGCGAGGTCTGCCTCGATGCCAAAATGGAGGTCGGCGATGACCAGAACACGTTCGGTGTTCTCCACAACAACGGCCGGACCATCCGGCAGGAACTCCATCTTCATAACAACCGGATGAAGCCCTTCTGCGGCTGGTAACATTCGTCTTCAACGATCAGCGCCTCGATGGATTTGAGGACAATATCCTGGAACACGCCCTTCTGCCCGAGGGTCTCAATGATCTCCTCCACCGGGACCCCCCGGGGACCGGGGCTTGCTTTGAGAATATCGATGATAAGGAGCCGGGGATCCGGTTGCGCATCGCTGCCGGTTTCGGGTGGTGCAATGCCATCAACTGCCACCTCTGTCATCGCTGCAAGGGCATCGAGATCCGCGGCTGACGGGCGATAATGCCGGGCTGCTGCGGCAATGCAGTCATCATTGCCGGATGGACTGGCGATGAAATCCCGGACCAGCGAGAGACGCCGGATCGTCTCGCGGGCGGTCTTCAGGATCCAGCGATCGCGGGCCTTCCGGTCAACCTGCCGTACCATATCGGGTCGGACCGCGAGGGTGACAGCAGGGGTGTTCCGGGATACCCTCACACGACCGGTGATCTCGATGAACGAGGGGCGTGGGGCAGCCCTCAGGATTTCGGAGACTCCCGGGTTCCTGCTGCTGCAGACCAGGTCAAACCCGCCCGTCGGGTCTGCCATGCGGGCATAGAGCATGTCATTCTCTTCATGGACCTCCATCAGGACCCCGGAGAGGATGACCTGCCCGCATGATGCCCCGGACGGAGTTACCACACCGGGATCACCCGCCGGATCCCCCTTCCTGAGCGGGAGTGTTGACCGGTTGAATTCGCCTGCAAAGATATGGACTGCCCCATCCATTGTGCAATAATCTTTCTCGTGCAGGGACTTCAAGATTTAGCAGGTGCCATAAAAGGGATGACATTCCGGTTCTGGTGATAACAACAGTTATGATAACGGAGTCTGACGTCCGGAGAATTTACCGGGATTCGATGCCCCACGAGTGTACCGGGTCGTGTCGGAGAGGAGACACGGGGCGCCGATGGCTCTGCGAGTCAGGGCTGGTGCTGGGGGAGGCAACTATACAGATGGAAGATTTCTACAGAACGGAAAAACATGCCCTATCGAACTCCTGGAAATGATGATGGGGGCTGATGCCCCCATACCCCCGGTTCTGATGAACTGCCGCCGCCCCGGAGGACGCCCCGCGGCGGCATCAGTTCGCTTTTATGGAGACAATTCGCTATTCGGGTATCCTGTACGGGTAATACGGAGGCATCACATGCGCCCCCGGGTCGAAGAATTGCAACGCAATTCTTCTCCTGCCAGGGGTCTTTTTGACCCCACGGCACCCCCGCGGGGGTGTCGAGTCTCGTCAGAGACGAGACACGAGAAGAACCCTAGGGGTTCTTCGAGTCATCGAATCCCGAAGGGATGAGGTGCGAAAAGAGCCAAGGGCTCTGTGAGTCAGGGCTGGCACAAGGGGGGAGGGAGACCAATTATCCGGATGAACGATTTCACCAGAGCCAAAAAACAGGAATGCTGGAGATTATCTCCTGACAAGCATTGCCAGGACGGCACCTGTCGCCAGCGCACCGATCGCGAGGCCCGGCATGACCGGGGATTTCTGGGTTGGCGGGACCGTCACCGGGGACTGTGCCGGTGAGGTTGCAGTTGCCGGAATGACCGTCATGGACGGGGACGCTGCGGTGGTCCGGGCAGGCGTTGCATCCTCCATCACCGGGAGGACCAGCGTGTTGTCCAGGGCATAGGCATGGTCATACGCCTCGCGTGCTTCTGCAATGCGTCCCAGGTTCTTCAGCGCATTCCCCTTGTTGAAGTAGGCGATGGACCGGGTTGTGTTGAGGTCACCTTCAATCGCAAGGGCAGCATCGGCGGCGGCAACCGCCTCCGTGTTGCGGTTCAGCATGACCAGGATGCCGGCCCGGTTCGACTGGATCAGGGCAGTCAGGGACGTGACATTCATGGCAAGGGCCCGGTCCGCTGCATCGAGCGCCTGCTGGTATTTGCCCTCGTTGGCGAGATCCACGCTGTCTGAATACAGTTTTGCTGCAGAGTTCAGCTGATCGCTCCCGGTATCCGCGGCAAGAACGGGAGTACCAAGTAAACAGGCAATAAGAAGTACCGGCAGAATTATTTTCATTTTCATAACGAAAAACTCCCGGGGGTATTTGCGTTCATGCGGTATAAATACGAGTGAGGAGGAGAGCGAAGGGCAAGGGGAGAATGGGGGAATTATCCGACAGGAAGATTTCCCATGAAAATCAAAATCTTACAGGTTGGTTGATGGGGGTTGAGACCCCCATACCCCCAAATATGATTAGCGCCGCCGCCCTCTGGCGTGGGCGAGTCGAAGTTGACACTTCTCCACAGCCTGCGGCTGTCCCTGCGGCGGATTAGGACGGTTAATATGAATTTTTTATGTGGATAAAACCGACCTTGCCCCGCCGTGCCTCGGGAGGCATAGAGTCCTGAAAGGATGAGATGAGAGAAGAACCATACGGTTCTTCGATTCCATGAGGCGGGGGGCCATCGTTAATTTCAATATTTTCCCGATTTTCATGCCTTCGGGTGTGAACTCCCGTTCATGTGCGTTTCAGCAGATCAACGGAAAAAAGAAGAATTACCGGTTGCGCCGGATACCGAGAAGCACGGCAGCAGTCCCGAGTGCGGCAACGGCGATCCATGCCGGAAGGGGCTGGTACGGGGTCTTGGTTGGTACCGGCGTCGTGGTCAGTTCAGTCAGCGCCGGGACAACTGCTGCCGGCGTGACAGCGGGGGTGTCCGGTGCTGCAGTAGACTCTGCAGACGGGGGAACGGTAACCGTTGACGTTACCATCACCGGCTGTTCGAAGGTGACGTCCGTGGAATTCGAGAGTTTCCCTGCCGTATCAGTGATACCTGCCGCTTTGTACACTCCCGCCATCCCGTTCAGGTTCTGGCTGACCGTGAAGGTATACTTCCCTGCCGGGTAGAGCAGCTCGCCGATCTTGTTCTTCGATGCCCGGTTCCACGCACTCCCGGAAGACCACAGGTACGGAGAGGTCGTAACACGGGGGGCGCTGTCGAGAGTCAGGACCTGGGTGTCGGAAGCCCCGGCACTGCCGGTGTAGATGTTCGTGATGCCCTGTCCGTACGGGTTGGTCAGCTTCACGGTCCAGAACGAGTCGGCCGGCGTGAGATCGGGGCGGTATCTGAGCTGCATCGCGGCATCCATGTTCGTCTCGATACGATAGGTGATATTGGTAGCCATCGGGATTGTCTTGCCGGAGACATCGCGGTCGTTGTCAAGGTCCCACACCCGGATCAGGACCTGAGGCTCGCGCACCACAAACACGACCTTTCGGGGTTTCTTCTCCTCGCAGTACCAGTTGCCCGGGTATCCGGCATAATCCTCAACGCTGATGGTATAATGGGACAGGGCGGTCGAGAGCTCGTTGAGGGGGCGCAGCGTGATATTCTTCTCCCCGGGCCCGGTACTCGTATCGGCACCTTCCGGCCACCACCCGATGATCCGGCAGTTATCGAGTGCCTTGGAGATATCCAGGTTCGTTTCCCCGATAAAGACCGGGGCGCCCGCTGCGATCTTATTGGTGGCAGCCGCCGTCGGGGGGAACAGGAGGAAGATGACAACAAGAGCGAGTAAAATATATTTTCCTTGCATGAGAAGTAATTTCAAAACCCTTATGATAAATATTATGACATTCTTTACGTACAGCGCGAATTTTCCAGCCGGACATACTTATCAAATACCTTTGTCCCTGACGCGATTCTGATATACCGGGTTTAAGCCAGTGGAGATGCACGATGGAAGAGAGCCACACAATCTGGATCGAGAAATACCGGCCCGCAGTGCTTGCCGATATTGTCGGGCAGGACGAGATCGTTGAACGGCTGACCTCGTATGTCAGGATCGGCAACCTGCCCCACCTCCTCTTCACGGGAAGTGCCGGGGTCGGCAAGACCACCGCTGCCGTGACGCTTGCAAAGGAGTTCTTCAAGGATTCCTGGCAGATGAATTTCCGGGAACTGAACGCATCCGATGAACGCGGTATCGATGTGGTCAGGAACCAGATCAAGCAGTTTGCACGCACAACCCCCCTGGGGGATGCCACGTTCAAGATCCTCTTCCTTGACGAGGCAGATGCACTCACTACCGATGCCCAGGCTGCCCTGCGCCGCACCATGGAGAGTTATGCCCAGACCTGCCGGTTCATCCTCTCCTGCAACTACTCCTCCAAGATCATCGACCCCATCCAGAGCCGGTGCGCCATCTACCGGTTCAAACCCCTTGGCGGGGACGCGGTCAAGGAAGAGATCCGCCGCATTGCCGGCCGGGAGGGGCTTACGATATCTGCCGGCGCAATGGACGCCATCGTCTATATTGCCCAGGGAGACATGCGCAAGGCCATCAATGCACTCCAGGGAGCGGCCATCATCAGCCCGACCATCGACGAGAAGGGCATCTATGCCATCACATCGACCGCCCGTCCCGACGAGATCGAGGAGCTGCTCAGCCTCGCCCTGCACGGCGACTTTGATACCGCAGAATCCCTCCTTCACCACCTCCTCCATGAACGCGGGATTGCGCCAAACGAGCTCATCAACCAGTGCTACCGGGCACTCCTGAAACGGGACATGGACCGGGGGCTCAAGGTACAGCTCATCGATCACCTTGGCGAAGCGGACTTCCGGCTCTCCGAAGGGGCAAGCAGCGATATCCAGATGGAGGCGCTGATCGCCCGGTTTGTCCTCTCTTCCGAGAAGAAGATCTGAGGTGGCGGGATGGAGACCAGGACATCCGGAGCAGGGGATGCTGACAAGGCAGCTGACTGGACCCGGCTCCTCAAGACCAAATACAAGAAGGAGCTCGGCGAGATCTCCCGCGAATACCCGCACAAGCGGTCACTCAATATCGATTACCGGGAGATCGAGAAGTCCGGCAGGGCTGGCATTGCCCTTGCTGACGAACTTTTAGAGAATCCCGGGAAGGTCATCGAGGATGTCAGCGAGGCTATCAGGGCCGCCCAGCTCATCCGGACAAAAGACGGCAAGGATCCTAAGGACATCAATATCCGGTTCACCAACCTCCCGAAGAAGAAGCTCATCCGGGATATCCGGTCGGACGACATCAACACCTTCGTCTCGGTCGAGGGGATCCTCCGAAAGACCACCGAGGTCCGGCCCCGGGTCGTGGAGGCCGTCTTCCGGTGCCCGGCCGGCCACTTCACCCACAAGCACCAGAAGTACGGGAAGTTCGTTGAACCCGACGGGTGCGCAACGGACGGGTGCACCTTCAAGAAACTTGACCTCATCCCTGCCCGGTCCCGGTTTGTCGACTCGCAGAAACTTCGCGTCCAGGAATCCCCCGAGGGGCTCCGCGGCGGTGAGCAGCCCCAGACGCTGGACATCGACGTTACGGACGATCTCTCCGGAACCGTCTCACCTGGCGACCGGGTGGTCATCAACGGGATCCTGCGGTCCATGCAGCGGATCGTCAAGGGCGAGAAGAGCACGGTCTTTGACATCTTCCTCGAATGCAACTCCATCGAGATCGCGGAGAAGGAGTTCGAGGAGGTGGAGATCGATGAAAAAGCGGAGGACGAGATCCTCCGGCTCAGCAAGGATCCGATGATCTACCGGATGATCACCCACTCCATCGCCCCGACCATCTACGGCAGCGAGAACGTCAAGCAGGCCATCGCCCTCCAGCTCTTCGGGGGGATCTCCAAGGACATGCCGGACGGGAGCCGGCTCCGCGGCGACATCCACGTCCTCCTCATCGGGGACCCGGGTATTGCCAAGAGCCAGCTGCTCCGGTATGTCGTCAAGCTCTCGCCCCGGGCGATCTACACGAGCGGGCAGTCGTCAACCGCGGCCGGGCTCACGGCAACGGCGGTCAAGGACGAGTTCGGCGAAGGGCGGTGGACACTTGAGGCAGGGGCGCTTGTCCTTGCCGACATGGGTGTTGCTGCCGTCGACGAGATGGACAAGATGGAGAAGGGGGACCGCTCGGCACTCCACGAGGCGATGGAGCAGCAGTCCATCAGCGTTGCCAAGGCCGGGATCACCGCCACCCTCAAGTCCCGCTGCGCCCTCCTTGGTGCTGCCAACCCGAAGTACGGGCGATTCGACATGTTCGGGGACTTCTCGGAGCAGATCAACATGCCCCCCTCCCTCCTGTCCCGGTTCGATCTCATCTTCATCATGACCGACCAGCCGGACCAGAAGCTCGATCTCGCCATCGCCGAGCATATCCTCAAGGCCCACACCACAGGGGAGCTGATCGCCCAGCACAAGAAGAAACCCATCCCCGGGGTTACCGACGAATACATCCAGCAGCAGCTCAAGCCGGTGATGCCCGATATCGAGCCGGGCCTCTTCCGGAAATATGTCGCGTATGCAAAACGGACCTGCTTCCCGATGGTCACACCGGAGGCAAAAGAGACCCTCGTGAATTACTACCTCAAGCTCAGGGGCATTGCTGATTCCAACAAGCCGGTGCCGGTCACGGCCCGGCAGCTCGAGGCGCTCGTCCGTCTCGCTGAGGCGAGCGCACGGATCCGGCTCTCGAACTCGATCGAGCAGAGCGATGCAGAACGGGTCATCCAGATCGTTGACGCCTGCCTGCGCCAGATCGCGTACGATGCCAAGACCGGCACGTTCGATATCGACCGGGTGGTCACGGGCATCTCCAAGGAGAAACGCGATATTGTCCGGGTCATCAAGGACGCGATCCGGGACATCGGCGGGGAGGGCCGGCGCGCCGCAATCGACCAGGTCATCGATGCCGTCAGCTCCAAGGGATTCCCGCGCGAGAAGGTCAAAGAGGGCATCGACATGCTCCTGCGCCACGGCGAGGCCATGGAGCCGAAGTCCGGTATCATCCAGCTCATCTGAGGTGCACCATATGCAGAACGACAGGGAACAGGCAGTATTTGAAGCAGGGATCAAGCTCGGGGCGCTCTATCACCAGTGGGTAGGGACACCCATCTCGCGCAACTCAGCGGCAAGCGTTGAATCCGCCATCGAGAAGGCGGTCGTCCTCCAGCCGTTTGTCGAAGAGATAACGGTGAGGCTGGACCGGAACCTGATGACGGAGAATGTCTTCGGGTACAGCGAATTGTCCGGCCTGATGTTCAATGTCGACATCATTACCCGGGTCGGGTTTACGTACTGCCATGCACGCCTCGCACCGTCCGGGGGATACCCGCTCATGAAGATCGTGAAGTGCCATGAAATCTCCCGCCATCCCCATCACTGACGATCACATCCATATCGACCCGGTCAACGGCAGGGGCATCGAAGCCGCAAAAGACTTCTCCCGCGCCGGCGGCACGCACATCTTTCTCGTGTCTAAGCCCTCCTGGTCCCTTGGCGTATTCCCAACAACCGGTGACGATTACCGCAGGGTCTTCGACGAAACGATCCGGGTTGCCGGGCTGGTTGCAGAAGCCGCGGGCATCGCGGTCTTCCCGGTGCTGGGGGTCCACCCGGCCGAGATCGGGAAACTCGCGGAGCGCATGCCCCTGGACCAGGCAGCGGAGCTGATGAAGTCCGGTCTCGACTGCGCAGCGGGATATGTGCGGGAGGGGAGCGCCGTTGCCCTCAAGAGCGGCCGGCCGCATTACCCGGTCGATGACGTGGTCATGGCAGCATCCAATGACGTCCTCTTCCATGCACTCAGCCTTGCAGCGGACTGCTCGTGCGCCCTGCAGATTCACGCGGAGACCGGCTCGTGTGGGGATGTTGTTGGCATGGCGCAGCGGGCCGGGGTCCCGGTCGAGCGGGTTATCAAGCATTATGCAACGCCCGACACCCCGCTGCACCCGTCCGTGATCGCAAAGCACGAGGGGATTCCCGAGCTGGTCCGGAGCCGGCGACCATTCACCATGGAGAGCGACTACATGGACGAGAACTCGCGGCCCGGCGCCGTGATCGGGCCGAAGTCCGTACCGCGGTATACCCTGAAGCTGCTGGAGAGCGGCACCATCACGGCTGATGACTGCTTTCGTATCCATGCCGAGACGGTCGGCCGGGTGTACGGAGTGGAGATCCGGCTCGGCTGATCTGATTCCCCCTTGCCTTTTCCGCTTACCTTTTTTATCACACCGGACAAAAGAGTAACCAATGTTCTTAAAAATTCACCGTTCCAAGGAGCTCGGGGACGTGGTGGCGGTCTGCGACCGCGAACTGATCAATACCACCCTCTCCCATGGCTCCCTGACGGTAGCCATCACCGAGGCGTTCTACGGCACCTGCCCTTCCACGGAGGATGAGGTCCGGGAAGCCCTGCGCAATGCGGACAATATCAATCTCATGGGGGAGAGGGCTGTCGGGGTTGCCATCAGCATGGGCCTCATCACCCGCGACGGCTGCATCATGATCGGCACGGTCCCCCACGCGCAGGTCTTCCGCCTATGAGCATCCGGGATAACTTCTGCCCCAAATGCGGCGCACCCACCGACTCCCCGGGCCTCTGTACCAAGTGCCGGATCGGCAGCACCCCGTGGTTCACCTGCGACCCGCGGGTGGTCCATATCCAGTGCCCCAGCTGCGGCGCAGTCAGGCAGGTCAATACCTGGACGGACTCCGAACGGACCCGGGATGAGATCGGCCCGGACCTTGCACGATCCGCAGTCCATTTTCACCCGGATGTGAAAAAATCTTCAATTGATGTCGCGATCACCGACACCAGCGTCAACCGTTCCCGGGCAGATCTGACGATCCGCGGGCTCCTGTACAAGAAGACGGTGGAGGGCACCTGCCAGACCGAGATCGTCTGGCAGAAGGAGCAGTGCGACCGCTGCAACCGGATCAGCGGGAGTTACCATGAAGGCGTTGTCCAGGTGCGGGCCGACGGGAGGATCCCGAGCACCTATGAAGTGCAGATGGCCTCGTCCATTGCCCAGCAGGTCGAGGACTCGCTCCAGTCCGGCGGCGAGCGGCTCTCGTTCATCTCCGACATGACCCCCATCCGCGACGGGCTCGACATCACCATCGGCTCCCAGCATATCGGCCTTCTGATATCCCAGGGTATCGTTGCCCAGCTCGGCGGCCGGTATACCACGCACCCGAAGCTGGTGGGCGAGAAGGCCGGCCGCCAGCTCTTCCGGATCACGTACTCGGTGCGGCTTCCCCGGTTCCAGAAGTACGATGTCGTGAAGATCAAAAACCGGTACCTGGAGGTCGAGCACGTTGAGTCCCACTTTGTCCGGGGCTTTGATCTCGCTGACGGCGGGTCCCGCTCTGTCCGCGACGATGATGTTGAGACCATCATCGGGAATGCGCGGAATGCCGAGAATGCCCTCGTTGTCTATACCGAGCAGAAGACGGCGGGCATCATGGACCCGGCAAGCCAGAAAACCCGGGATATCCGCCTCCCGCCGTGGATGAACCTCCGGGCAGGCGACCAGGTCAGCATCCTCCGGGACGGGGACCATCTCATCATTGTCAGGTAGAGGATGAGGGTCCGCAGCGTTCCCAAAAAAGACCTGGCGGCGATCTCCGGCGCCGGCTGGATCGATCCGGAACACCGGCCCTTCATCGATGGCGAGACCGCGTGGGTGCCGGTGCGGGATGGAGAACCGTTCGACCGGGAGATCGGACGGGATCCCCGCTACAGCGGGCGCGGGTATTTCATGATTGGTGACATCGCGGTCTTCCATGGTCCGCGCCCATCACCGGATGATGTGCAGAAGATTGTGGATCTGAAACACCCGGCCGGCGTCATCTGGCGGGAGGCGCTGGATGACATCACCCGCACGCCACGGGTCGTGGTCCTGTATGGGAGCTGTGGCGAGACCCGGCACCGCGAGAGCGGGTATGTCTATTATCTCGATCCGTCGAAGGTGATGTTCTCCCAGGGCAACCGCGGGGAGAAGGGACGGATCGCAAAGCTGATCCGGGAGCGGGGCGAAGGGGAGCGGGTTGCCGACATGTTCGCCGGTATCGGGTATTTCACCATCCCCGCTGCCGGTGCCGGGGCAGCAGTCCATGCAATGGAGATCAACCCGGTCTCCTGCCAATACCTCCGGAAGAATGCAGCCGCCAACCAGCTTGCAGACCGCATCACTATAACTGAAGGGGACTGCCGGGAGAGTCTCTCCGGCACCTATGACCGGATTCTCATGGGACATTTCGATGCACCGTCCATGCTCCTCCATGCACTGGGGCATGTCAGGCCCGGCAGCGTCATCCACTTGAGCAGTCTCGGGACAGATGAATCAGCCATCCGTGAGTGCGTTGAAAGCGCAGGTTTTTCTTGTGGTATCCAGACACATAAGGTGAAGAAGTACCGGCCCCGCACCTGGCACCTGGTACACGACATCACGATAACATGACCCGGCAGACCCTGGCAGGAAAACAGATCGTCATCGGTGTTACGGGCAGCATCGCTGCCGTTGAGCTCGTAAAACTCATCCACGAGCTGCGCCGCCGCGGGGCCGATGTCCGGGCGGTCATGAGCCCGGCAGCTGCCGGCATCATCACGCCGGATGCCATCACCTATGCCTGCGGGCACGAAGCGATAATTCGGATCTCGGGCATGGTCGAGCATGTCACGTTCTGCGGTGACGAGGGGACGGCTGACCTGCTCCTGGTCGCCCCCTGCACGGCAAATACGGTTAGCAAGATCGCCTGCGGCATCGACGATACCCCGGTCACGACCTTTGCAACAACAGCGCTGGGCAGCGGTATTCCGGTAGTGGTCGTCCCGGCAATGCACCACAGCATGTTCCGCCACCCGGCGCTGGTGGAGAATATCCGGCGGCTGCAGCAATGGGGGATCGATGTGCTCAGCCCGCGGATCGAAGAGGGGAAGGCCAAGATGCCGGGGATCGATGAGATCGCCCTCACCTGCGAGCGGAACGTGCTCGGCCGGCCGCTTGCCGGAAGAAGCGTCCTCATCACGAGCGGCCCGTGCCGGGAGCCGGTTGACGATGTCCGGATCCTGACAACCCGGTCGAGCGGGCAGATGGGCCGGGCGCTCGCTCTCGAGGCGTACCGGCTCGGGGCGGATGTCACCATCGTGCACCGGGATACCGTCCCGCTCGTTACCAACATCCATATAGAGACGGCTCACGACATGCGGACGGCAGTTATGCAGTACCTCAATGACAAACCAGCCGATATCTACATCAGTGCCGCTGCAATCTCCGATTTCACGCCGGTTGTCACGGAAGGGAAGATCCGGAGCGGGAAGCGCTCATCCATAACGCTCGAGCCGGCCCCCAAACTGATCACCGAAGTCCTGGAGAAAGGACCTGCTGTCACCGTTGCGTTCAAGATCGATCGTTCCCCGCTCAAAGGAGCAAAAGAGCTGCTTGGCCAGGGTGTATCCATGGTCCTGATGAACATGCCGGATACCATGGGGAATGTTCACGGGGACTATACGCTTCTCTCACCAACAGGTTCCACCCCTATGAACGGGACCAAGGAAGAGATAGCCGGGCTGGTTTTTGAAAAGATACTTCCCGCAATGCAGGGATCCCATCACGCAAATCATCGTACAAAAAAGCGTTGTTAAGCAGCCGCAAAATTTTATAATTTCGCAACATTTCCTTATCCCCTCGTGGGATATGCCCGGAATTATTGAGTAACTTTTAAATGGTGTTTTTGTAAATACTAGTCTATGCCTTCAAAGAGAGCGGACCAGAAACCGGCTCCGGCCGGCTTCACCTTCCAGATCCCCATCTTCTACAAGCTGATGGTAAGTATGCTGTTCGTCGCCACCATCCCGATGATCCTCCTCGGCATCGTCTCCATGGGCGGCACGACGAGCATCATCAACAATATCGGTCTTGCCAACAGCATCTTCATCATCACGCTCATCACCCTCTCGGTGGTCGTCATGTGGAGCTTCTTTCTGGCAAGCAGCATCACCAACCCCATCGTCAAGCTCTCCCGGATCGCAACCAGCATGAGCACCGGGGAACTCAAGAACCCGGAGATCGAGCTGCTGAGCAACGACGAGATTGGCGAGCTCCAGACCGCATTCAACCGGATGATCAATACCTATAAGATCCTTGATACCCTTGCAAAGGAAGACAACGAATAAACCCGATACTCCTGCCCGCCCGGGCAGGAACCTGCTGCAGTCGGACGGACTGCCGCACAACACCATACCCGGTTCCCGCAGTTCTGTCGTGAACCATCTCTGTCCGAGGTAAGTTTAGGATGCTCAAAGAGACCCTCAACAAGTTCCTGATCCTCAACGGCGTCCAGGCAGCGATCGTTGTACAGGAGAACGGGGAGATCATCGAGAGCATGAAATCGGGCATCTCCCTTGACCAGGATCTCCGGGAGGTCATCGCCACCATCATGCTCGACTCGAAAGTCACGGCTGCTCATTTCGGCGATGCCTCGCTCTCCATGGTCTTTGTGGAATACTCGGAGAACTTCCTGATCCTTGGTCCGCTCATCGAGGAGTTCTTCCTCGTGATCATCGCCGATAACACGGCCAATATCGGGCAGATAACGTACGAGATGAAGAAAAACCAGGACAGCATCGTGGCACAGTTATGATCGACCGGTTACCTGAAGGGGTCAGTATCGGGTGGATGCAGGCGCCGCCGCAGTGGATCTTCACCCATACGGTCCGGTTTGTCGGTATTGTCCGGGTTGTCATCCAGGACGGCGAAGGGTTCATCCTTATCCAGAAAGGCAAGCCCCTTGCCTACTACTTCAAGCACGGCCGGATCGAGCTGCGGGGACATGCTGCACTCGATTATTTCAACTCCCATCCCACCATCGAGTTCAATCTCTGCAAATACACGGCCGACGAACTTGCCGAGGCAATGAGCATCTACAATGCCGACGAGCAGGGCCCCGCTGCAGCGCCGCAACAGCCGGAACGGAAGGTTGCCGAGACCGTCCCGGCCAGGCCGGCAGTCCCGCAGCCGGCACCCCCTTTCCCGGTCCCGGAGCCCCCCGCACCGGAACCGCCGGTCGCACAGCGGGAGGAACGTGCAGCCCCCGCTGAACCGGCACCGGTCCTGACGAGGACCGTTCCAAAAATTGTTCCGGAGGCTCCGGCCGATGTTCCGGAACCGGTTGCTGATGAGGTCGTGGAACCGGAGCCGGTGATCGAGCAGGTCCCGCGACAGCGGCCTGCAATGCGGAACATCCCCCCGCCCCCGCCGGTCATCCCCATTGCACCCGAGGTTACGCCACAGCCCGCAATCCCGTCCCAGCAGGTCGTGCTTGACGAACATGCGATCCGTGTCATCGGGCAGATCAAGAAACTCAACGGTGTCGTTGCAATATCGGTCTTCAACGATGACCGCAACATCCTCCTGATGGGCGATGTTGAGATCGAACCGCTGCTGAAGATCGCCCGCAACATGCTCGAGACCCAGCGGAAGATCACGCCGCACCTCGAGTGGGGCTCCTTTGTCCATATCACCCTCCAGATCCCGGAAGGAAATGTCATTGTCGCCCCGTACCAGGAGAATTATCTCTGCCTTCTCACGACCCGTACCATCAACATCGGGCATATCCGCCGGATCCTGCGCGACCTCCAGATCGGCAGCGGATAATCGGGTTTTTCCCGGTCACCCGTGCCCGTGCCGTTGTAATGCTTTTCTTCATAGAGAGACCACCAGTACCTGAATACCTGCAAGCATTCCCGAAAGATCCACCATGAGTATCAGTGCATCGTGCCCCGGCCACATCTCCGGGTATTTCAGGAAGATCACCGGACCGTCCGGGACCACCACCGGCAGCATCGGTGCCGGCGTTGTGATCGAACCGGGTGTGACCGTTACGGTCAGCACTGCAGAAAAAACGTCGGTGAGTGTCCGGCAGGTCCTGCCGGGCGGTTCCCACCGGCAGGTGGCTGACCGTTCACCTCCGATTGCCTCGGCACTCCGCCACATCGGCACCGATGTCCGGGTGATCACTGAGTGCCGGCTCCCGATCGGCGCCGGCTTCGGGCTCTCTGCTGCAGCACTCCTCGCCACGCTGACTGCGGTCAATGAACTCGAAGGTCTCGGGCTGACCGGTCATGAGATTGCCCGCATCGCCCATGAGACCGAGGTTCTTCACCGCACAGGTCTTGGGGATGTTGCGGCCTGCCAGGACGGGGGCAGGGTTGTCCGGACCGGTGCCGGAATTGACGGCGAGATCCACCGGTTCTATGATCTCCCCGGACCTCTCTGTGCAGTCTCGTTCGGCCCGATCCTGACGCCCACGGTCCTGGGTTCCGCGGAGAAGATGCGGCGCGTGGAGAGCGCGTTCCCGACAACGAAGCCCGCCAGTCCTGCGGAGTTCTTCAGGTGCTGCCAGGACTTCTCCCACAGGAGCGGTCTTGAGACGCCGGAGGTTGCCCGCGTCCTTGCGGCATGCAGGGCCGAGAAGATTATGGCCGGCATGACCATGCTCGGCAACGGTGTCTTCGCCTGCGGTGAACGGGCATATCCGGTGCTCCGGCAGTTCGGCGATGTCTATCCCTGCACGATGGCACGGGCCGGCGCACGGCTCACCGGAGGAGCTCCATGATCCCGCCCGACCACCCCCGGTACCGTTCCCTGGTCACCCGGGAGCGCCTTGCACAGGCCGCACAGGACGGCATCGTTGCGTGGGAGGGGCTGACCGCCCACGGGCGCGGGGAGGCGTTCGATTACCTCATCGGTGAGCGGACAACCCGGAGTGCAGCCCTTGCAGAACGGACGGCAGCAGCACTGCTCAAACGAGCCCGCCACCCGGTCATCTCCGTCAACGGGAACACCGCGGCACTCGCTGCAGCGGAGATCGCCGCACTCCAGAAGGCATCCGGCGCACTGGTTGAGGTGAACCTCTTCCACCGGACCGAGAAACGGATCCGGCTCATCGAGGACCTCCTCACCCGTGCCGGCGCCGAGGTCTTCTCGGGGCCGGCGGAACGCCTGCTCCCGCTCTCGCACGACCGTGCATGGTGCCGGCGCGAAGGGATGTACGCAGCGGACGTTATCCTCGTCCCGCTCGAAGACGGAGACCGGGCCGGGGCCCTTATTTCGATGAACAAGACCGTCATCGCGGTCGACCTCAACCCGCTCTCCCGCACCGCCCGGGCTGCCAGCCTGACAATCGTGGACGAACTCACCCGCGCCCTTCCCGCGATCACCGCCGCCTGCACCGATCTGAGCGACGGCGAAGCGGCAGCCCTCATCGCAAATCTTGACAATCATTATCTTTTAAAAGAAGCAATACGTGAGATGACGACGAGGCTTTCTGATGTTCTGGATTGAGAAGTACCGGCCCACTGACCTGAACGGATTATCCGGCCAGGACCAGGTCATCCGCCACCTCTCCTCGTTTGCTGAATCGAAGATGACCCCCCACCTCATCCTCTCCGGCCCGCACGGGACCGGCAAGAGCGTTGCCGTCGAATGTTTTGCCCGTGCCCTGTACGGCGAGAACTGGGAGCTCAACACTTCCGTCTTCCAGACCGCGGACCTCTTCCTGCAGGGAAAGGTCCTCCTCGAACAGGACGAGCGGTATTCCCACATCTACCAGAAGAGCCAGTCCCTCATCACCAACTTCAAGCACATCGTCAAGTGGTATGCGGCGATCAAGCCCCTGAATGCCGAGTACAAGCTGATGGTGTTTGAGGACGCCCATACCCTGACCCGGGACGCCCAGCAGGCACTCCGGCGGATCATGGAGCGGACGAGCACGACCTGCCGGTTCATCTTCACCACCACCAACCCGAGCGCCCTCATCCCGGCCATCCGCTCGCGCTGCCTCCCGCTCTTCTTTGGCCCGGTCGGAGAAGACCAGGTCATGGGACTCCTCCGGACCGTCCGGGAGCAGGAGCGGGACTGCGCCCACACCTGTTCCGATGATGAACTCGAATTGATCGTCCAGGCCTCGGGCGGCGATCTCCGGCGGGCCCTCCTCCTCCTGCAGGCAGCAATGGAGACGGGCAGGTGCACGGAGCTCTTCGATCTCTCGCAGTCGGAGACCACCACGATCGCCCAGGGTGCACTGACTGCAATGCAGGCCGGCGACGCACCGGGTGCGGTCCGCCGGCTCGAATCGCTGATGATCGATTACGGGCTCTCCGGCGCAGAGGTCATCGGCGAGGTCCGGTTCGCGGCAAAACGGGAATACAACCATCCCGCGCTGGCAATCGCCCTTGCGGAGGCCGAAAGCCGGATGATCCACGGCAACAACGAGTTCATCCAGGTCGGCGCGCTGACATCGGGGATCCGGGAGGTTTTTTCATGAGCACGACCAAGACGGACAAGATCCGCAAGCACTACGATACGGTGGCCGACACCTACGACCACCACTACGATCACCACCGGGGAAAGAAATACCATACCCACCTGAGCAACCACCTCATGAACGTCCTCCCGAAGGGGGGCAACCTCCTGGATATCGGTTGCGGGACCGGCCTGTTTGTCGAGAAGTATATCAAAAACGGCGGGTGCGGGACCGGACTGGACATCAGCCGCGGGATGGTGGCGAAAGCAAGGCGCCGGTGCCCCGACTGCGAGTTCCTGGTGGGCACCGGAGAGAAACTTCCCTTTGCCGACAACTCCTTCAACGCGGTATCGAGCGTGCTCGTCTTCAGCTACGTGAAGGACCCGGCATCGATGATCGCGGAGGTGTACCGGGTCATGGAGCCGGGCGGGTCCATTGCGCTCTGCACGCTGGGCAAGAAACTGATCACCCGGGGGATCCCGTCCCTGTACAAGATCGGCGAGAAGATCAAGATCAAGCACGTGGTCATGAAAGACTTCGGCGAGCACTATTACGATGAGCAGGAGATGTTCTCGCTCTTCGATGGCGCGGGCTTCTCGGATATTGACGTGAAATGGTGCTCGTTCGCCCATATCGACATGATCGACCCCATCTTCAACCTTGCAACGAAGGTTGAGCCCTTTGTCGAGAAGCGGGTCCCGCAGCTTGCGTACAATATTTTTGTGAGCGCGAAGAAGGAGTAACCCGGGACAGGTGAGGACCTGAACCGGGGAAGATCGGTTTTTTGTCCTTTCACCCTGCCGCCCGCGTCCGGGTCCGCTGCACGGATCACGTCACCCGCCGTTTCAGCAGGTAGCGGGCCCGTTTCGGATCGGATGGTTTCGGCCCCCGTTCATACGCGATATTCGCAACAATGAAGGGAAACTGACCGAAAGGGCGAAACTCAAGCCGGCGCAGGAAAAAATTACGGACCGGGTTCAGTCTTTCCGGTCGTCGTCCGTTACCTGGGCAAGGATCTCTTTTGTCGGCCCCACGTCAATGATTTTCCCGCCCCGCATCAGGGCAACCCGGTCACAGATGTCGCGGACAAAGTCCATGTCATGCGAGACCACGATGAAGGTCTCGTCCATCTCGTCCCGGGCGTTGAGGATCGAGTGCCGGACGTCCTGCTTGGTGATCGGGTCCATGGTGCCGGTCGGCTCATCAAGCACCACGAGGCGCGGCTCGCGGATGAGCACCTGCGCAAGGGCGACCCGGTGGCGCTCCCCGTCCGAGAGTTCGCCCGGGAACCTCTTGAGGATTGCCCGTGCCTTTGCCTCGGTGAACCCGGCCATCTGCAGCGTGGCGATCGCTTTTCGCATTGCCAGCTCCATGGGGAACTCGAGGCCGATCGAGTCAGTGAGGTTGTCGAGAACGGTCCGGTGGGGGAAGAGGTCGTACTCCTGGTGCAGGAGCCCGATGTACTCCTTGGCCCGGCCGCGCTGGTCGATGCCGGGTTTGGTCATATCCACCCAGTCGTCGCCGATCAGGATGTTCATCTCACCGCTGGTCGGCTCGATGATACCCGAGATGATCCGGGAGAGCGTGGTCTTGCCGGCACCGCTCTTACCGATGATACCGAAGATCTCGCGCTTCGAAACATCGAACGTCACGCTGTTGACCGCCCGGACAACGCCGCGGTCAACCGAGATGTACCGCTTGGTCACGTCCCGGGCAGCGAGGATCTTCTCGCCCAGCTCCACGTCCTCCGGTACTTCATCCTCCTGGTAATCTTTTGCAAACGCCCGGATCACGGACTTCGGGGTGCCGATGGCAGCGATCTCCCCGTCAGCGAGCAGGATCGCCCGGTCCGCCATGTCCTCGATGACCTGCGAGAAATGGGAGGTCACGACCATACCCATCGTGTTCTTCTTTGCCGCGTCAAGGAGCATCTGGTGGACGAGCTTAGCGGTCCCGGGGTCGAGCGTGCCGGTGGGCTCGTCGGCAAAGAGCATGGCCGGGTTCTTGGCCAGCTGCCGCGCCAGCACCACACGCTGCTTCTCGCCACCGGAAAGGTCGCGGGCGATGTGCATCATCCGGTGCGAGAGTTTCACCTGGTCGATGAGATCGGCAGCGCGGCTCACGGCATGTTCCTGCGGGTAACGGATGTCGTCGAGCGCATGGAGCACGTTCTCGATGACCCGGTCGTCGCCATAGAGCGCGAAGGTGCGCTGGAACATGATCGCGGTCCGGTTCATGACCCGCGACTTCAGGCCATCGGTCTTCTCGTCCCAGAGATCCACATCGACCGCGCCAAGCGTGCCACCGCACTCCGGGCATTTCCTGCCGGCCCGGCTCCGCACGTCCATGTGCGCGCAGCGGTCGCACGCTGCCATGTGATAGATGACCGAACCCTTCGTTGGCGGCTCCTCGACACCGCGGAGGAGGTGCATGAGCACGCTCTTTCCCGCGCCGCTCCTGCCGATGACCCCGACAATCCCGCCTTCCGGGATCTCGAACGATATATTATTCAGGACACGGTTGTCGCCGTAGTCCATGCAGAGATCGTGTACACTGATGAATGGTGCTGCCATGGTCTTCCCGCCTCAGGGTGTTTTCATCCGGTGTTCTGGTCCCGGCTCATCGGTGCAGGATGGTTCCGGGTCTTTTGGCGGGTTATTCCGGCAGGGCCCCCGGCCCCGCTTCAGTGGTCCCTGTCCGTCAAAATTCGGCATGATGGTTCCCTCGTTACGCAGGGAATTATTACACATATGAGCATAAAGATTTAAGGATCGGGATCCAACAAAAAAATGCGGCACGGGCGACGGCACGCATCTCCCGGGTCCTTCTGGTCCCGGCATGCCGGAATCCCGCCCGCGAAAACGGTTCACTCACTCCTTTTCAGGATCGCTCTTCGGGCATCTGGGGCTGCGCTCTTCAGCAGCCATCATGCAGCCGGTCATGGTGATGCCTTTCCCATTTCCCAGTGCATCGGCAATCCTGCAGCGGGCTTTGTGGAGGTCCCGCCATGCGGTCCTGCGCGAGACCCTGGGCCGTTCGGCAGCCGCTTCCTGTTCGAGGTCCTCGGGATTGATGAGCCGGATGAGCTCGATCGCCCCGGGATTGATCGAGATTCCCTGGACGGGATCTTCGCGGCAGCAGGGCATGTAGCAGCAGAAGTCCGAAGTACTGGGAATGGTACGGCGTACGCGGGGCCGTCCCCCGCCGCGGGCATTGGGTAATATCCGGCCGGGTTACCCGTTCTGCACCGGATAGCGGTGCAACGGATGAATAGTCAGGTATTTTACCGGGTTTTTTCCGGTTTTTGTATGACAGGATTGCTGCTTTTGCGGTGCGACGGACGCTTTTCCACCAGGTACCGGCAGATGATGCGGTACGGGGGGATGGAATCCACGAATTTCTCAATACGGCTCACCTTGTATGGGCAGGAAAAGAACGGACCACTCGCGAGCCGCTGGAGAAAACCGGATACGGCCGGCCCGGCCGATTCATCGAGCGAAAAGTGTGCCCGGATGTCCCGGACCGTGACCCAGCGTGAGGATACACCCGCTTCTTCCATGTATTGTTCCAGGAGATCCGGAACTTCTTTGTGCAGCCGCAATTATACCGCGTCCGAAAAAATCAGTGGCAGCGGGGCACGTGGCCGCAGTGTTTCCGGTGCCCGGCAGCTGCCGACCCGGTGCCGCAGCAGCAGGAGTTGCCGGGTTTTCCGGGAGGTGTACATTCGTCCCACAGACTGCGGCTGCCGCCCGGCCGGTGCCGGATCGCTTCCCCGCGTGCACAGGTCTGGAAGGTGAAGCGTTCGTTGTCGTTTTCTCCTGAATGGTGTGGGGGTGTCTGGTTATCGTTGGGCATTTGTTCACCGGTCGTACGAAGATCTTTCTATAATTACTCATATGCGCATAAATAATTTAAAGAATCGCATGGGTGTAAATCCGGGTTTTCTTCAATATTATGGGCGGAAATGCCCGGTATTGAAAACATAATCAATGCATTAACAGTATTTTTACCGGAAATTTTTTTTTTCGGACCGCAAAATGAACGCGACAATTTACCTGTCGCGAAGTCTGAAGACAGCGGAAAATTTCTCCTGAGAGACCGGATCGTAATCGTTCTTTCAAAATCAATTTTCGTTTTCAAAAAAAAAATCGAAAGCAGGATCGCGATTCGAAGACACGTTCACGTGTCCTTTTCATCCTTCAGGTGTGTGATGATGTGTCGGATTTAAAAAATAATTCCGGAGCGATCGCTGATCGATTTCCGGTTTGCAGTCAGAGGATCGATTTTTTGTAAGAAAATGGATCGCGATGAAAAATTTTCACCGGTATCCGGTTGGAAATAATCCGGATACAAAAACCCGGACCAAAACCATTCTTCCACCCACTCCACCGTCATATACCCACCGATATTCACCTTCCCCCGGATACGGTATTTTCCGGGATCAGACCACATCCAATCCGGGCTATATACGGGCTCTGATGTACCACTTTTCCGGAACGGAGCCCGCTGCGGGCCCGGATTGGGATCCTCAGACCCCCTGTTTTGATGAAAACTCCTGGCGGATTTGCCCTTACATGGGGTCCGGATAACAGTTTACGACGTAGAGTGACAATCTTTGACGTAAAATATCCAGACAATCCGGGATATTCTCCGACGGGATATGTACATCTACTGACGTTAATCAGATCCCAAAAACCACCCTTCTTTTCATCCGGGCAGGCTGTTGGTCGATCCGGAGGGAGATCGGCCATCCAAAAGGGACTATTAAGGTTTTACAGCACCGCGCAAAATCGTCCGATTGGCGTAAATCCAGTAAATCAGGCGTATTTCCAAAACCCGTGTACATAATTGGGGTGTTTTTGCATATAATTCCCGGGCAGGGTGGAAAAAGAAGGTAATCCGGGGCCGATACAGGCCCGGATTGAGGGTGGACTGCTATGGGGAAATGGGGGGTCCGGAGAGGGGGGTTTACGGACCGTGGAGCAGGCGTCCTGGTTGCAGTTCTGTGCCGGGATTTTGCAAAAATTTTCCCGGGATTTTTTTGTATAAAAAAAAAAGGTTGGAGACAAAATTTTTGCCGGAATTTTTTTAAAAAATTTTTGTGAGAACGTTGTCAGATTTTTTTAGATTTTTTTTTAAAAAAAAAAATAACGGGGACTTTCTGTGCATCAGCATTCAGGTAAAA
The DNA here is from genome assembly GCA_964448885.1 of uncultured Methanoregula sp. Classification (GTDB taxonomy): domain Archaea; phylum Halobacteriota; class Methanomicrobia; order Methanomicrobiales; family Methanospirillaceae; genus Methanoregula. Next base: position 221,234 of record CAYVAQ010000001.1, read on the forward strand.
TTAAAAAAAATTATTTCACGAGCCCGGCACCGAGCTCTTCAGCTTCCTTAATCTTGTCCGGGTAGTTGTCGAGATCTTCGGGCCTGAAGCACTGGTTCTGCCAGATGAGCCCGGCGTCCTCAAAGCCAAGGAACGAGAAGACATGCTTCACGTACGTATTGACCGGTTCGATTGCCTCGGCCCCCATGCCATCGCTGGTCATGGCGAACACGATCTTCTTGCCCTTCGGGAAGTCGGTGGTGAAATCCGGTTTCAGGAGCGAGTAGAACCGGTCGATGAGCGGGTAGGCCTGCGCATTCAGCCGGCCCCAGTACATCGGCGAGCCGAGGACAACAACGTCAGCCTTCTCAAGTTTCTTCACCAGTCCCTTGAAGTCGTCCTTCTGGACGCAGCCGTCCTCGTGCTTGCATGCACCGCAGCCAAGGCAGGGCTTGATCTCGAGCTTGGTGATGCGTACGAATTCGGTCTTTGCACCGGCTTTTTCTGCGCCGGCAAGCACGTGTTCAACCAGTGCCTGGCTGTTCCCGCCTTTCCGCGGGGTTGTGGCGATCCCGATGATCTTCATGGTGTATCTATCGGTGATTGTACGCATGGGGGAATAAAGGATGGGGTGTGGGGGGAGGTGAGGAGGGGACTGGGAAATTGAGGAATAGATAAAGAAAATTTTTTACCCGGCGTTTAAAGATCCCTTCGGTTAATTTCTGCGGAGTTGCGATGCCTCCCCGCCTCAGGGCCTCTCCGAGGCACGGCGGGGCAATTACCCGGATTTTAAAAAGTGATACCGAATTGAGGCCGCCATGGGGGCGCCCCGCGGGGATGGCGGCTGGAATCATAACGGGTTTGGGGCGGAGCCCCATCATCATTCCAAAGGATTTCTACAGTGCAAAATATTTCTCACGAGCGCCTGCCCCGGAAAATCCGGCCATAACAGATCAGTAGGCCGGGCAATCCATTCGAAAAAATGTTCATGGTTTGATGATTGCCTTGATCGCATCTGCCTTCGCAATCAACTGAACTGCTTTGTCATGCGGGATCTTCTTACCGTCCTGTGCCGTTACGGTACTGATGAACAGATCAATATGAGAGGCAGCAGCCTGGTCCTTTCCACATTCGAGATTGAAGACCGCCCCCTCGAGCTCAAGGAGCAGGGACTGCTCTACGGAGCGCTGAATATTCATTCCCTTCACCTCGGCTGAAAGGGACTTTGTCTGGTCAATCGCCTGCTGGTTCACCGGCAGGTTGATTGCCTGGATGATTGCATCGGCCGCGGTCTGCATGGTTGAAGCCTGGGCGGTTGTCAGCGGCCAGCCTTTGAAGAGGTTGACCGTGAGTTTGAAAATTTTCATACCCATCATCGCGTCATCGGGATGGTTGTCCTGTAGCGAATACTTCACATCAGTGAGTTCGCCAATCAACATGTTCTGGACCCATTTTGGCACATTGTTCTGGTTCCGGATATAGGTTATCAGCTGGTCGATCAGGGTGATCGCATCGTCCGGTTTCTGGACTGTGATGAAGTTCGTCCGGACGGCCGTATCGCTGCCGTCATCATTGGTCACGGTCAGGGATACCGTAAAGTTACCTGCTGCGGTATAGGTGTGCAGCGGGTTCTGCCCGGTTGCAACGGTCCCATCACCAAACGACCAGTTCCACTCTGAGGGGGTGTTCTGCGATGTATCGGTGAACCTGACCACCAGCGGAATTTTTCCGGTCGTGTTTGTGGCGGTGAAGTTGGCAACCGGAGGTGCCGGGATGGTGACCACGATAAACGCCGGCCTGCTGAGCGTATCGCTGCCCAGGTCATTCCAGACCCTCAGCGTGACGTTGTACGTGCCTGCTGCTGCATATGCGTGAGTCGGGTTTTGCTCCGCTGAGGTTGTCCCATCACCGAACGACCAGTTCCATTTGACCGGCGATGCATCGGAGGTGTCGGTGAAGGTAACCGTCAACGGGACTTTGCCGGAGGTAGGTGTTGCGGTGAAGTTGGCGAACTGCCGGGCGTAGACCTGGAACATCAGCGAGTAATCTGATGTGTTGCCGTAAAAGAGCCAGACCGGCTCCAGCGTGACCTCAGGTTGCTCCATGCCTTTTATGTAATATGCTAAAGTGATGCCATAGACACAGACATCATTTTTATTACCTGCCGGGGGATTAATCACATCACCCTGTCCGAGTTTTTCGATCGCTTTATTCACAGGAATGATGGGAACACTGCCAGCAGGCGAATATGTTCTCCAGCGTTTGTATATCCACAAAGGCGCCCCGTTATCTCCCAATAACACCTGAATAAAATCTCCCCCGCCAACGATCCTCCTGCCATCTATCTTCCGCCACCATGATACCATGGTGTCCTCGGGAAATCTATCAGTCACTTCCCAGGTTGAAGGGTCTCGTAATTGTCCATATGATGTTGAGGCGCCCATGAGCAATGCATCTGGTGGCAATCCTCCATATTGTTCAAGAATTTGTTTTGCGATAAAGGGCGCGTCCTCTTCAGAGGGGACATTTCCCCTGCGTTTTGACGATTCCGGAGACACATCAATTAAATCCCCGGGCAGAAATACTCCTTTATATACGTTTATCGACTCGGGGGATTCAGGAATCGTAGCATTGAAGGTGATATTGCCAACCGCTCCTTGATAGACGTTGACTCTCGTTCCGGAAATCGTAGTATTTGTGATAATGCCGGGAGAATCGCTCATCTTGTCACTATTCTCAAGAGTATTCGTACCAGTTCCTGAAAGGAGTACCACTGCGAACACTAAGGCAATGAATCCAATGCCGAGCACTATTTTATGGAATAGTTGCATCTTTATCCCTCCTGTGGCGGTTTATTACACGGCCAGTCTGTTTCATAGAGTTTATTTGGTGGATTTGGATAGATCCCAGTTTTTATCCCAGGTAGGTAATCATTATCAGCCTGTTCTTGTGATTTAAATACCACCGCTGCAATGGTCATTTCCTTCGGACCGCTCTTATCCCAAGGATTAATTTCGACCCAATCGTTTTTCATTAATTCGTATGTTGTCCACTTGAAAGAATCATAGACTGTTTTTTCATCATCTAGGGCATGTCTGAAGAATACCTGGGTAAATTCAGGATGTTCGAGAGCAACTGTTTTAAATCCCAAAATTCCGTGTGATGTGCCCAAAGCTTTTCCCCAGCTATCATTACGCAATACAAGACACGAACTTAACAAAACCCATTTATTATTACCACCCCATTTTCCCTCGACTTCTGCAGGGGTGAGTTTGATTGTAGGTTTATTGTCAGAATCAAGTAATTCAAGATATGAACCTGTTCCATCCCTTTCAGAATATCCATGACCGGCATGAAAATGTAACGTCGCCGTATTCAAGGTCTGATCCCCGGATTGTGAACCAGCTCCAAATTGAGTTTTTGTGACAGAATTTCCTCGAAGATAAAATTTTTCTTTCCACTGGTTCTCCGTTTTAAGTATCGTTACCATATTTTCATGATTTTTATCTGCCGCAGACCATCCAAGTTCATCTGTCATCGAAAATGTCGGTGCCTCTACCACGATTAGATTCGTCTTCACCATTGTATTGCTCCCTGCGCTGTTCGTCACCGTCAGCCGGACCGTGTACGTGCCGGCCGTTGTGTAGGTATGCTTCGGGTTCCGCTCTGTCGAAAATGAACTGTCACCAAAATCCCACGACCATGACGTCGGCGAGCAGTCCGAGATGTCGGTGAACTTGACGGCCAGCGGGTTATAGCCGGTGGTGGGGGTCGCGCGGAAGTTAGCGACCGGGGGAAATACCCGGTCCGGCGTAATCCTGATCGAGTCTATATGTCCGTGGGTTTCTCCATAGGTCCAGATATCGAGCGTGCTTGTACCGGTCAGTGTTGTCGTGGCTGACTTTACCGACCAGCCACGGACCGTCTGCATCGGGTTGTTGACAATCCAGTTGCCGTAGGTATACCAGACGTTTGAGACGGGGACGTCAAAGGCACTTGGGACCGGTGTTGCAGATGCAACCGAAACCGTCGTCGCCCCATCATAGTTCACGCCACTAGTTTGCCGCAACACCGAGTATCCGCCCCCGCCGACCACGTCTAGGTAATAGGTTCCTTCATAAGGCTGGTAAACGCCATCGCCCTTTACAACTTGGTATCCCGATGTATCGCCCTTATAGGATACCCAGCCATTCTTCCAATCCCCGCTCTCGAACCCGCCGTTCGTCACCCGCTCGGTCGGGTCGACGGTGACCGGGTAAGCTGCCCCGGTCAGGTCGCCGGTTATGGTGATGGTCTTTCCATCCTTGTCCAGGATATAATCCATGTCGAACTCTCTGCCAGAAGCATCGGTGGCAAAAGGCTTCGGGAGTACCTCGACATCCTCGCCATTGACACTGATGATGAGGTTGCCCCACCCGTCACGGTCGATGTCAATGGAACTGTCCCTAGCGTAACTGGTCACTTCTCTGGTGTACGGGTAGGACACTATCTCCGTGTTGTTGGCGTCACGGGAAGTCTCCGGTCGGGAGAAGTCAGGTTCGATGGTCACCCAGTCCGAGAGCGCGAGATCGTACGAGTAACTGACAGTTTCAGGTGATTCCAGAACAACCTGCTCCTTGATCATATCGCGATAGACTTCGTAGTTGATCTGGTTTGCCTTCCCGTACGAGCGCCGGTTTCCTTTCATGTCTTTCTTCTCGTCAAGTCCCTTCAGCAACGGTTTCATCTTAACCGAGACCCTGCCGATCGTGTGCGTGTACTCTGCACCACTGAATTCTATCCCGGATGTCTCACTTAACTTCACAGCATCGGACCCCACATCGACTGCAACATCGTAAGGGGTGACCTTGTGTGCATTCCTGTACGGGTTGTCCATGGCGAGAACAGGCGGGACAACCATGATACAGAGAATTACAGTAAGGATCAGAAGAAGTCTCTTCATGATCCTTCTGCCTCCGGTAATCCCGGGATGTTCGGATAGCGTGGCGGGTACCTGGTTCCGGAAGTGCGTGCGCATCCGGCCGTGCCTCTTCGTTCATGCAAATTCATGACTTATATCGACCTCTATTCTGCGATATGCGGCACGACCGGAAATTTCATCATCTGGAAAGTATCACGGATCCATGCCTACGGGCGGGAACCGGTCCATCGGGCTTTCCACGGCAGACGGACCGTTCCCTTATCAGTTTTCATCAGACAGCAGCATTTTTTATAAATCTGCCAGATATAAGAGTGGAAATTCTGGCACTATTAATCTTGTGATTTATTTTTGGATTGTATTTATTTGACAGTGTATGTACCGTCTTGTTATTATTTCCAATAACCGGAATGTCCAGGCAGAAAAAAAGAGGATGGTCGATAGGTCTCGTTTCACGTGCGGTTTGTGATTCTATCCAGAATCACGACTTCTTTTGCCGGAGCCGGGCGAGCACCCGCTCCTTCTTCCGGATCGCCGCCTCCGACGCCCGGAGCACCTCCTCCTTCATCTCATCGAAATCGCGAGAGTGCGTATCCACAACCTTCTTGACCGGTGTATACGCGGACTCGCGGAACCGGGGCGTGAAGTCCTGCTCCTTGCCATCGGAAATTAAAACCGCCTCCGGCTTCCCCTTCTCCACGCGCCCGATCTCCTCGATGTGCACGCCCGCACCGCGGACAACCTTGCAGATGTCTGCAGCCGCAGCCTTCGGGGCAACGATGAGCAGCGCATCGAGCGAGACGCCGAGATAATCGATCTTGAGCTTCTCAAGCATGTCGCGGACATGCGGCTCGACCAGCCCCGCGACGTGCTCGTCATCGATGACGATGCGGGCCTGTGCGGTCTCGGCCATCTCGTAGATGTCCCCCCGCAGTCCCCCGTTCGTGACATCGGTCATGGCATGGATCTTCGTGAAGGCTTTGCTCTTCATCAGCGTCTCGCAGGTGGTGAGGAAGTTGAGGTTGATGGTCTGCTCCACAACCTCGGGGAACCCTGAGTAAATGCCGGCCGTTGCGATCGTCCCGCCGCCGGCGCCCTCGGTCATGAGGAGCACGTCGCCGGGCTGCGTGGACTTGCGGGCGGTCATGTGTTTTGCGATACCGACCGCACCAACGCATCCCGTGAGCCGGCTGCCGAGCACCATGTCGCCGCCGATCCGCAGGGTCGATCCCGTGACGAGCGGCACGTCCATCGCCTCGCCAACGGTCGTGATGCCGGCCGTGTAATCGAAGATCTTTGCAACATCGCCATCGTCGGCAACGTGGATGTCGGAGAAGAGCATGATCGGTTTTGCGCCCATCACGTACGTGTCGCGGAGCGTTGCCCGGGTAACATGGAACCCCGCAAGGAACGGGAAGTCCGAGAGCCGGGAGTGCATCCCGTCCACCGTGCAGATGACATACTGGCCGCCGACTTTGACAGCCCCGGCATCGTCCATCTCGTCAACGCCGACCGAGGCGCTGGTCTTGCCGATGATGCGGGCGATCTGGCGGTGCGCAAAAAAGTCGCCATTGCCCCGGGAACCGACCCCGAACTCGCCCATCTTCACGCCGGCATTTTCCGTATTGAAGAAGTCGCCTTTGAGGTCCGAGGAATTTTTTACCTCATCGATGACTGCCCGGGCGAACGATGCCGCATACTCCGGGCTGACACCCTTCTTGAAACTGGCAATCTTTTTGGTGAGTTTCTTCTGTATGGTCTCTTCGTCCATCCCGTCAGCAACGCGGGTGCGGACGAACTCTTCTACATCCATATTCTCCTGTACGCAAGGCGTGCATAAAAAATGCAGGGATAGGACCGGAGGGGGTCAGCGCAGGAGGACGCCAAAGACGTCCGAGAAGCACCGGAGCGCATCGTCAAACTTGCCGATCTTCAGCATGGACATCCCCCGCCGCACACCGGACCGGACATCCTTGACATCGATGTAATACGCCTGGTCAAAGGCCCGTGCCGAATCCTCGAGCCTTCCGAGCATGAAGCAGGAGTTGGAGAGGACGACCCAGGCATCCGCAATTGACGGATCGACCTCGATGGCACGCTCGAGGCAGCGGATAGCCTCCTCGTGACGGCCGATCATGCTGAGGGCAAGGCCCTTGCGGTACAGGGCTTTTGCATTGTCGTTCTCGATCGCCAGCGCACGGTCGAGGACCTCGACCGCCTCATGGTACCGCTTCAGGTTGATGAGGGCGATCCCCTTCTTGATGACCGCCGAGAAGTAGAAGGGGTAGATCTTGAGGGCCCGGTCGTAACAGAGGATCTCCTCCTCGTACCACTTGAGTTTGCCGTACGCAAATCCCTTGTTCACCCATGCCGAGAGATAGCGGGGGCGGATCTCGAGGGCCCGGTCACAGCACCGGATCTCGGCCTCGAACTTCCCGAGCATCCCGAGTGCAACCCCCTTGTTGTTCCAGGCAGTCGCGTTCTCGGGATCGATCTCGAGCGCCTTGTCGCAGCATTCCAGCTTGTCCTCGAACCGGTCAAGCATGCCGTACGCGAACGCCTTGTTGTTCCAGGCATCGATGCAGTACGGGTCGATCGCAAGCGCCTTGTCGCAGCACTCGATCTCCTCTTCGTACCGCCCGAGTTTACCGAGCGCAAAACCCCGCCCCACCCACGCAAGGGCAAGGGTCGGGTCCACAGCGAGGGCAAGCGAGAATGAGGTCAGGGCATCCTCGTGCCGGCCTTCCCGTCCGAGCGAGAGTCCTTCAAGGTAAAATTCCCGGCCTTTCTGGGGGGACATGCCCGTGTCGGGGGAATCGTGTGCGCTCTGCATGCGGGAGTGATCCTGGAAAATGCTCGTACAGATGCTTGGTGCCGGACATATTTATGTCCGCGGATAAGGTGGGCAGGTCACCACCGCCAAGACCCGGTAACGGGGTTGCTGCCGGCATGAGCGGATGAAAAAATACTGGGACGGGAACACAGGTCCCGGCCTGACAGGATTTGTTACTTCTTTTTTATGGGGTGTCCTTCCTTCTCAGTGATCGTCTTGAATGCTGCCATCAGCTGGCGGGTGACGGGGCCGGGCTTTCCGGAGCCGATAGTCCTCCCGTCAACCCAGGTGATCGGGGCCACTTCCGCTGCGGTTCCCGTGCAGATGAGCTCGTCCGCGGTGTAGATGTCGAAATATCCCATGTTCTGTTCCCGGACCGTGATCCCGAGCGATTTTGCGGCTTCTAAAAGGACCATCCGCGTAATGCCCCGGAGGTTGTTCAGCGTCGGGGGCGTGATGATCTCGCCATTCTTGACCACGTAGAGGTTGTCCCCCGATCCCTCGGAGATGTACCCGTTCGTGTCAAAGAAGATCGCCTCGTCGCCGCCCTTGTAGTTCGCCTCGATCTTGGCAAGGATGTTGTTGAGGTAGTTGAGGCTCTTGACATTGGGCGGCATGGATTCTGCCGGGTTCCTGCGCACCGAAACGGTTACGGCTTTGAGGCCCTTCTCGTACAGGTCGCCGTACATCGCGCCCCAGGTGACCGCGACGATGATGACCGACGGCTTCTTGCATTTCCGCGGGTCAAGGCCAAGGTCGCCCACGCCGCGGGTGAAGATCGGCCTGATATACGCATTGTTCAGTTTGTTCTTCCGCAGCACCTCGCAGATGGCCTCGGTCATCTCCTCCTTGCTGATGGGAGGCGCCAGGTCAATGGTCTTTGCCGAGTCATAGAGCCGGTCAAGGTGCTCCTTGAGCCGGAAGATGCGGCCATTGTAACACCGGATTCCCTCAAACACGCCATCGCCGTACAGGAATCCGTGATCGAAGACTGACACCCGTGCCTGCTCCTCGGGCAGGTACTTCCCGTCATAATAGATTATCATGATCTGTGATGGGGTGGCCGGGGTTTTGTAGTTTTTTCTTTTGATCGGTTCATCTATACTAATAAATACCGGAACTGCGGAAGCAAATTAACGCGATTAGCATCGGGATGATGGAGACATGGCAGGGAAGATTGGCCTGGTATCGGGAACGGATGATGAACTCTTACAAAAGAATGACGTCCTCCGGATTGTATTTGAGAAGATCCAGGCAGGGATCCTTATCATCGAATCGGACACCCATATCATCGTGGACGCGAATCCTGCAGCGGAAGAATTGATCGGACTCCCCCGCGAACAGATTATCGGGAGAGAGTGCCACCAGTTTGTCTGCCCTACGGAAAAAGGGGAGTGCCCGATCACGGACAAGGGCAGGGGGGTTGACCGGTCCGAGAAGATGCTCCTGAATTCCCGGGGAGAACGGATCCCTATTATAAAAACCATAACAAAAACACGGATCGGCAATAAAGAGTTTCTCATTGAGAGCTTTATCGATCTCTCTGACAGGGCGGTTGCGGAAAAGCGGCGGGTTGAACTCATCGCATACATGAACGAAGCCGTATCCCGGGTCAACAGACCAATGGAGCTGACGATAGCAAACCTGCAGAATATTGTTGACGTGGCAAAAACCGGTGTATATGATGCCGAAGATTTGCGGATGCAGCTCCAGATCCAGACCAACAATCTCCGGCAGATGGTGAAGAACCTGAACGAGATCACGGAGAAAGTAACCCGGGATAATGAGGACATTCCTGAAGAGTTTAAAGAGTATTTTGCCGGGAAGTGAACCTTGTGGAAGAGATCGATCTTCATACGCCTGATGACAATTCGTTACTCTACCTGCTGCTTGCCCAGCCCGAATCGATCAATTCGATGAATCTTGCCATGATAAAGAAACTCCAGAGCAGCCATTGCATACCGCTGCTCGTGACGGTCAACCAGCCATTTAAAATTCTCTCGAAAATTTACAAGGCCGGCGGTATCGATCCTGAATCGGTCTATGTTGTGGATGCCGTCACCTTGTATTCAGGAGGGAATACGGGACCGAACCCGAAAGTGCGGTACGTGAACAATCCGGCAAACCTTACCGATCTGGGGATCGCCATAACCGAGATTCTCAAGATAATGCCCGAGGGAAAAAAGTGTATCCTTTTTGATTCGGTCAGTATGCTGCTCATTCACATTCCATCAGTGAGTGCCGCAAAATTCCTGCATTTCGTCATCAACAAACTCAAACTCTCCGATGTATCCGGCATATTCCTCTGCGTTGAAAAAGGGGTTGACCCGGTGGTCATTGCCCAGATGTCGGCCTCGGTTGACAAAATCGTTGACTTTGAATCCGGCAAAACCGGCGATTGACACCGGGCAGGAGAGATCCAGAGAATAATAATCAGTGTTGTCTGCACAGGCCCACAAAGTGCCGGAACATGCCGGCGCTTGCAACCGGGTGGAGGTGCGTATAGCTCCCGAGGGTGTTATCAACTACGGCACCGTCCCGTGAATCCGCAATACCTTCTCCCCGGCTGAGCCGGTACGCGTACCTTGTACCACGTTCAAGTTTCACTTCCGAATAGTGAAACTCGTGGCCCCGGAACGAGGCTTTGCCGAACGGTGAGTCGGCCGAACAAGTCCCTTCAACGTACCGGACAACCCGGTGCGCCGGTAGGATCGTCTCACCGGCAAACACCCCGCACATCTCCGCTTCGTGCGTGTCCGTGCGCCCCTGCCAGCCCGGCAGCAGTTTCATGGTCCGGGTCAGGTACATGAGACCGCCGCATTCGGCGTATACCGGAACGCCGTTGTGCGAGACCTCCCGGATCGCTTCCCGCATCCGGTCGTTCCGTTCCAGCTCATCCATGAAGAGCTCGGGGTATCCGCCACCGATGATGTACCCGTCGGCTTCCGGCAGGGCATCGTGGACCGGGCTGAACGGGACGATTCGCGCACCAAGGGACGGCAGGAGATCGAAGAGGTCCGCGTAGTAGAAATTGAAGGCCTCATCGAGTGCAACGCCAATGGTAATATCCTGATCGGCACACGCGGGGAAGAGGGCTTTTGCCGGCTGTTTCACCGGGGCATCCTTCATCAGCGCACAGAATGCGTCGAGGTCCACGAACTTTCCGATGACCGTTGTGATGGCCTCGATCCGGTCATCGAAGTCCTTCCCCCCGGATCCTTCGCGGAACGGGACGAGGCCCAGGTGGCGCATGGTGAGGCGCATCTCGTCCGTCCTCGGGATGGCCCCGATGACCGGGACGCCGCAGTAGTGCTCGATGGCCTGTGCCGCCTTCTCCTTGTGCGAACCCCCGCGGATATTGTTGAGGATGACCCCGCGGATCCGGACCTTCGGGTCAAGGGCCTGGAACCCCTTGACCAGCGCTGCCGCGCTCCGCGTGATGCTCTGGGCGGAGACCACCAGGACCACCGGCAGGTCGAGCATCTTGGCAACCGCGGCGGTGCTGCCGGTATCACCGAGCGCTTCGGCCCCTTCGTATAGTCCCCGGACCCCTTCAACGATCGCCATGTCGGCATCCCGGCAGCCATGGGCGTAGACCGCACGGATCTGTGCAGCACTCAGCGTGAAGCTGTCCAGGTTCCGGCAGGGCCGGCCGGAGACCGCGGTCAGGTACGAGGGATCGATATAGTCCATCCCGACCTTGAAGCTCTGGACCGTGTGATCCTGTGCAAGCAGGGCTGTGAGGGCAAGCGTGATGCTGGTCTTGCCGCTGCCGGAACGGTCGCCCGTGATGAGGATCTGTCTCATGGGATGCTCCGGAGCACTGCCCCGAACTCGCTCTCCACGATCTCCCGGACCCCGAGCGTCTTGGGGTGGAGGTCGACCTCGACGATAACGTGCTGGTGGCCGATCTCCCGGAGCGGTTCGACCTGCCGCGGCCCGTTGGTAATGGAGAAGCACTCAACCCCTTGTGTGTATTCGGGCGGTATCGCGTGGGGCACACCGGCGATGAGCGCGAAGGCCGGGCCGATTCTCTGGATCTCCTTTCCGAGCGTCTCGCCATTCGCCCCGTACTCGTCAAGGGCACCGACCAGCCGGGCATCGATCCCGCGGGTGATGACCGCGTCAAGGATCCGCTGTGCATCGGCCCGGGTCTTGGGAAGCCCGCGCTGCTCGAGGTTCACGATATAGGTGATATCCGCTGCGGGGCAGCGGTCGTGGAGCGCGATCAGCTCGTCAGCAAACATGTACGCGGTCTCCTTCTTGGCGTTCAGGATCGCCACGCCTTTTTTGCCGGAGGCTGCGAGGGCAACCAGCTGCTGGGCGGCAACGTGCTTGAGGTCGCCCCGCGATGGCTCGATGTACGGCTTGTATGCTGCACCGCGGAGGCGCTCGACCTCGTTTGCCTTCTCCATCATGAACCGCTGGCGCGTGAGTTCCTCTGCCGTGATCCACCCGGCCCGCTCGGCCGCCTCCAGGGTCAGGAGGACACCGGCAATATTCTCCGGGTAACCGGCATGGATGTCAACGGAGATCGTGGGGGTGGTGATCCCCGCCCCGTCGATTGCGGACTGGAGGTCCTCGCCGATGATCATCGCAACGCAGGTCCCGATCACTGCCATCCGTTTCGGGGAGAAGTGGTCTTCTGCGTACCGCAGCACGGTCTCCAGGGGGGTCTGGCCGCCGAAGATGAACTCGTTGTCGGCAAGCGAGGTGGTCAGGACGCGCATCCCGTCCTCCTCAAGGAGACGGGCATGCTTGAACGAGCAGCCGGACGGCCCGTGGAGGATCGCGACGTCGACACCAAGGTCGCGGGCGGTATAGAGTGCTGCAACGATCGAGCTCGGGCGTGGGTGCATGGATTTTACGGGCATGGTTTATCTCCAGGTTTTTACGGCAAGGACAACTGATCCGTGGCGGGTCTTTTCAAGCGCGATCCGTTTCCCTTCTGCAAGATCGAGGCAGACCGCATCCACCCGGCCTCCGACGGCTTTGTACGCATCGGTGCCCGGCTCGGGATACTTTCCGACCCAGATCACGTGGCGGGGGAGGATCTTGTCGATCGCAAAGGCGATCTGGTCCGGGCTGAACCCTTCGCAGACCGCGCCATCGGACGCGGACTGGCCGATGACGAGCGTCAGGTCGGTGACCCCTGCACAGTGGCGTGCGTACCGCGCTGCGCAGAGCGTGGTGACGACATTGGTGCCGCTGTTCGAGTTGTCGACCACGACAAGCCCCTGCTCGCTGGTCACGGACATCCGGCCCGGGAGCGCAGCGAAATGGTTGAGCGGGGTGGGGTTGACCCGCAACATCATGGCAGCAGCGGCAGCAAGCATCATGGGCATGCGGTAGGGCGGGAGGGCAAAGAGCGGATTTTTGAGGATGAACTTCATCCCGCTCTCCTCGACCGTGCACACCATGCCGTCGCACCGCACGACATCCCCAACACGGGTCACGTTCTCGTAACTGCAGGGGATATTGTCGGCCACCAGGATCCGTTTCGCACGGGCAGCGGATGCCAGCTTTGCTTTGATGGCGCATTTCTTCCCGTTCGCAAAGACATAGTCCTCCGGCGAGGTGATAATCGCCAGGTCCCCGGCCCCGGTGACGCCGAGGGACTCCTCCGCGATGAGCCACCCGGGCATCGCCTTTGCATACTTTACCGCAGGGATGACCGATGCAGGGGTGATACTCCGCTTCCAGAGCATGGTCTTCGCAGGGTAGGAGTACGTGCCGGTTGACGTGTGCAGGACGCCTTTTCCGCAAAAGACATGCGCAAGGGCATGAGCGGTGGTGGTCTTGCCCCGTGCCCCGGTGATCTCGATCATGGGTGTCGGGAGATCCTCTCCCAGCAGCTGCCGGACCGCTTCATGGTGCGTGATGATAGGGCACTTCCGCCGCGCGAGGAGGGGATGGTCCGGGTCGAGATGGACCGGGACAACCACCAGGTCGTACTCCCGCTCCTTTGCTGCGGAAAAAAGTCCGGGCGTGGTACTGGTGTACACGTCCACGGCATCCACCGTATGCCCTGCTTCTGCAAAGGCGTCCCGGATCTCCCTGCCGCCGTGGATTGTGTCCAGTACCAGGATATGCATAAAAAAGGTTCAGAGGTGTTTCAGCGCTGCCGTTGCATTCTTGACCATGAGGTCGGCAAGGAGCGGGTCGCTGCCGATCGGGTCGGCATAGACGAGGGGGATGCTCTTGCCGTTCATGGCAAAGCTGCCCTTCTTCACGCCCTCGGGAAGCCCGATCTCGCCCGGGATGTCCTTCTCGATGTGGACACCCTTTGCAAGGAAGAGGGGGACGACAACGAGCACATCGATCTGCTCTTTTTTGAACTCGTTTAAGGAGTCCTTGATCGAAGGGGTGTTCATGTTCATGAACCCGCATTTGACAATGAAGTCCTGGTTATTTGCCTTGATGAGATCTGCAGTTTTTTCTACCAGTTCCTGGTTGTAGGGCAGCTTGCTCCCGTGCCCCACAAGTAACATTCCCTTCTTGCTCATGTGATATACTCCGTATAAATTGCCCGCGGGTTTCCTCATTCCCGCCGGTGATGCGTGCTTTTCCGTATGCCGGAAGATCGGCATGAGAAAATACTACGTATGAAAATCTACTTAGAATCGTAATAACTTTCTTGTTTGTTCGCGACGGATGGGACCGCGGCAACTGCCCCGGCAGCGGGAAGCACGGATCCGGGAGCAGGGTCCCGGCCGGCCGCAGATGAATGGGTTTTTTTGCACCCGGATCACACGGGTATCAATGAGTGATTTCGAGCGGGAGATCGTCCACTGCCTGAACCGGTTCTTTGCCGCCAACCATATCCAGGGCTTCGCGTACCGGCTCAAGCAGCACAAGTTCACGAGCCAGTATGTCGACGTGCTGGTCGACTCCCTCAATCCCCGCTATTACCTGTCGATCGAGTGCAAGTCCATCATCGACAAGAAGCTCTACTTCTCCCAGCACTTCCACTCTGACAAGAAGAATGTCCACCAGGTCGATGCCATCTCGGAGTTCCTGGCACGGACCGGCCGGATCGGGTACCTTGCTGTAGAGTTCCGCCAGGGGCCCGGCAAGGCAAGCGAGGCTTACCTCATCCCGTGGCCCCGCGTTGTCGAGCATTTCAAAGCCAACAAGGGGATCACCGTTGAGGACGCACGCACCGGGATCTCCCTCAAACGGATCAAGGACGGGTATTCGCTCGAATCCCTCGGGTGAATCCCCGGGCCGCGGATGCAAAGGAATTTGTTCCATTACCTTCAACTGATATGAACTTATGATGGATGCGTTCGAGCGTTTCGGGCTTCTTGTGAATGACCGGGTGGTCCGGACACCCATTGCGATCGCATCCATGGCCGGCATCGTGGATGCCGCATATGCGCTTGTGCGAAAAGAGCACATCGGACTTGCATTTATCGGCGGGTACTCCATCGATGCAAAGACCATGGAGGCCACCCGGAAGATGGCCGGGGACCGGAAGGAGTTCCTTCCTGATGACCCGGTCAGCGAACTCAAAAGCCAGCTTGAGAAGTTCAAATCCTCCGATGTCATTCCGGGTATCAACCTGCGCGGGAGCAGCCCCGAGGCGTTCACGGCCATTGCCCGTGCGCTGGGCGACACCACCGTATATGAGATCGATGCCCACTGCCGCCAGCAGCCCATGGTCGAAGCGGGCTGCGGGGAGTATTACCTGCACCACACAAAGGAACTCTCGGCGGTTATCCGTGCGCTCAAGGCAGAGAACGTCACGGTCTCGGTTAAGATACGGGCCGGCGTTGCAAAGGACGACCGGGCCCTCGCCATCGAGTGCTGGCGGGCCGGTGCAGATATCCTCCACGTGGACCTGATGGACGCCGGTTTTACAAAACTCCGCCAGATCCGGAACAGCTGCCCCCTCATGATCATTGCCAACAACTCCATCAACACGTTTGACCGGATGCGGGAGATGCTCTCCCACGGCGCCGACATCGTCTCGCTCGCACGCCAGTCCGATGAGCGTACTCTTGCCGGCCTTGATGCTGCCATCACGCGGTATGCCGATGAGGAGGGATGGTATAACTCCCCCAAGCAGCTCTGCCGCGGGGGAGACATCCGCGCACTCACGTTCTGTTGCATGCCGGTCAAGGACTGCCCCCTGATGCCGACCCTCAACCGGATCGGCCTGGGCAAGGAGGAGTACATTACAATGAAGCTCGGCGCCGTTGCCGGGACACCGCTCGAAGGGGGCAGGCAGACCTGTTTTGGCAGCCTTGCCTGGTGCTGCAAGACATCGTCCCCCTGCATATTCCGGGACATGACCCTCAAGACCGCCGGCCTCTCAAAGAAAGAGTATATGCGCCTCAAGCGCGATCTTTCAGATACGATCATGAGCCGGGTATTCCATGACATCCCTCCAGCTGACTAACGTTGAACGCGCCCAGATGGCGATGATGCTCGAGGTCTGCGCTTATCCCAAGCCGGGGAACGTGGACCGGTGCCACGATTATCCAGAGACCCGGCTCGAGCATTTCCTTGCCTCAACGATCCTCTCGCGGCCCGCGCTCGAAGAGGCCGACAAGGGCACCGGCCGGATCGGGGAGATCCTCAAACACGCAGTGCGCGACACCAACATGCACTCCGGCGGCAACACCCATTTCGGGGCCTTCATCCTGCTCATCCCGCTGGTGTACGGCAAAGGGATCGCGGGCGCCATGGACGCCATCATGAAGACCGACAGCTCGGATGCCGTCGCGTTCTACAAGGCGTTTGCGCTGACCGCGGTCCATATGAACGCGTCCGACGATCTGGACGTCAACGACCCCAAGACCCTCACGCATATCCGGGACAACGACATGACACTCCTGGACATCATGCAGCACTCGGCGGCAAACGACATGGTGGCCCGGGAATGGGTGAACGGGTTTGCGCTGACCCGCCGGGGTGCGGACATCCTCAAGGCAACGGGGCCCGGCCGTCAGTCCATTGTCACCATGTTCCTCACCCTCCTTGCAACGGAGCCGGACACCTTCATCGCCAAGAAGCACAGCCTTGCCATTGCGCAGGAGACGATGCTTGCCGCCCGCGATGTCCTCGACGGGAACCGGACGGCAGAGGACCTCGATGCCGAGCTCCTTGAGCGGGATATCAACCCGGGCTCCATTGCCGACATCACGATAGCAGCAATATACCTGGCACTCGGGGAGGGCTGGTCGTGGGACTCTTAAGGGGCGGCATCAACGAGGTCATCGCGACCACCGCGTCCAATGCGGCACCCATCGGCATCCATTACAAGGCCGGCGCGGCATCGATGGTCCTCTTCAAAGGGAGCCATACCGCACAGAACGTTGCACACGACGGCTGGGTCATCGCCAACTTCATCCACGACCCGGTCCTGTACGTGAAGACGGCGTTCGAAGACCTCCCGGAGGAGGCGTTCATCACCGTCACTGTCAGCGGCAGGACCATGCAGCGCCTCCGGGGGGCTGATGCATGGGCTGCCTTCACGACAACCATCGAGAAGGAGACCAGCGAGGCACTGATGGTCCGCCTCACTCTAGTTTCTGAGATTATTGAAGAGGTCGCGATTCACCCGGTGAACCGGGGGTTCGGGAACCTCATCGATGCAACGGTCCATGCAACCCGTTACCGGATGAACCGGGATCCTGCACTGAAGGCGCTTATCGATTACCATGCGGGTGTCGTGCGGAAGTGCGGCGGGAAGCGGGAAGTGGAGGCGCTGGGGATATTATTGAAGTACTGTGAGTAATCGTGATTCGGTCTGCTTGCTCAGATCACTGTTTTTCCTCATTTCCAGTTGATTCCTTCAATCGCAATGATGGGGGCTGATGCCCCCATACCCCCGGTTGCGAGCACTGCCGCCGATTCGAAGAACCTGATGGTTCTTCTCACATCTCATTCCTTCGGAATTCGATGCCCCATAGGGCGCCCCGCGGCGGCTTCAATAACGAAAAAATCTCAGACTACGCTCGATTTTTTCTAGCAACGATCCTCCCCCGCCCGAACGACTGCCTGCCTGTGGCGGCAGTCGGGAGGGGAGGGGGTTGGGGGGCACTCGCTCATTTCTCCATTTCAGGAATTCTCACTACACAAGATTATTGGAAATTCTCAAAAAACATGGCAAAAATATCTGAAATGAGAAAATCACAGCGCTTATCGTCGGAATAAAAAAATGATAAAACCGGATGCGCCGACCGGGACTCGAACCCGGGTTTAGGCGTTGGCAACGCCTAGTGATAACCACTACACTATCGGCGCAGTGTGCTCTACAATGTGGGTATTCAAATGATTTAAGCGTATCGAACTGCAGGGCGGCGGACGGTCCCCGGACTGTCCCGGATCCCGGCCGAATCAACATCTTAATGTAACGATATCGCTCTATCTACTATTCAGAATGATTCCTCTCTTTGTGGACTGCACCGGCCGCCGTATCATCATCTTCGGTGGGGGAGAGGTGGCGGCCCGGAAGGCTGCCTATTTCGCCGGCGAGGCCGAGATCGTTGTTGTCAGCCGGTCGTTCGACCCGGCCTTCGATACTATGAAGATCACCCGCCAGGACCTCGATCTCGTGACCGCGTCTTCGCGGAACCTTGCCGCCATCCTCACGGGTGCGTTCCTGGTCATTGCCGCAACGTCCGACACCGTTGTCAACAACCGGATCGGCAAACTGTGCAAAGCGACCGGCGTCCTCTTCAACAATGCCGATGGCGAGGCCGGCGATATCACCCTGCCCGCGATTACCGGAGGAGACAACTACACCATTGCCGTCAGTACCGGAGGGGGGAGCCCGGCCGCTGCCCGCTACATCCGCGAGCAGATCGAGCAGACCTTCCCCGCCCTCGATGAGATGATCGCGCTGCAGATCCGGCTGCGGGAGATCCTCCGGGTGCAGGAGCCCGACCAGAAGAAACGGAGCGCCATCCTGAACAAGGTGCTCCGCGATCCGGTTGTCTGGAGCGCGCTCGAGGCGGGCCGGGAGGATGTCTGGGAGGATGTCCGCGGGAGATACCTGGAATGAACGAGCCGGCTGGCGTGCAGGTCGCCATAGCGGGCGTCAGCCACCACACTGCCGATGTGAAGTCGATCGAGGCGTTCCGGTTCCCCGATGAGCCGGCGCTCCTTGCCGCCGCAAAGGAGCGTTTTACGGGCGCCCTCCTCCTCCAGACCTGCAACCGGGTCGAGATTATTGTCGAAGGCGATGCACCGGCGCTGCGGGAGTTCCTCTCGTCGCAGGGCCGGAACGGGTTCTTCATGCACGAGCAGACCGGCGCGCTGCGGCACCTCTTTGCCCTGGCGTCAGGTATCGACTCCATGATCGTGGGCGAGGACCAGATCATCGGACAGCTCAAAAAGGCACTCCTTGACGGCCACGAGGCGGGGACTGCCTCGCCCCTGCTCGAACACTGCGTGACCAAAGCCGTTCATGTCGGCGTGGAGGTCCGGAAGCGCACGCTCATCAACCGCGGTGCGGTCTCGATCGGGTCCGCAGCTGTCCAGCTCGCCGAGGCGGAGATCGGGAGCCTTGAGGGTAAGCACATCCTTGTTGTGGGAAGCGGCGAGATGGGCCTCCTCGTTGCCCAGGCGCTGGCCGAGAAGAAGCTCACGGCCATGTACGTTGCCAACCGCACGTATGGCCGGGCCGTGATCCTTGCCGACAAGATCGGGGGAAAAGCCGTCCGCCTCTCGGAGCTTTACCATTATATCACGCTCTCCGATGTCGTCATCTCCTGCACAGCCGCCCCCCACCCGATCATCCGCCGGGCAGAACTGGCACATGCCATGAAGGACCGGTGCTGGCCGGTGGATGGGCACCCCCGCCCGCTCATCATCGTAGACATCGCCCAGCCCCGGGATGTGGAGGAAGGCGCCGACTCGATCGATGGCGTGCGGCTCTTTACCATCGACAGCCTCCGCATGATCAATGAGCAGACCATGAGCACGCGCAAGGCAGAAGCTGAGCGGGCCCACGCATTTGTCGAAGCCGAACTGGCCATATTCCTCCGGCACCTCAACCGCCGTTCCGCTGATGACTTCCTCGCCTCCCTCCACACCTGGTCCGAGAAGGTCCGGGTACGCGAGCGGGACCGGGCCCTTGCACGCCTCGGCTGCACGGACCCGAAAGCCGCAGAGATCATCGAAGACCTCTCCCGGGTCCTTGCAAAGAAGATGATCACCGACATCACCTTCTCCATCCGCGCCAGCGCCGAGGAGGGCGACCTCCACACTGCCAAAGCGCTGGTCAAAGCCATGACCGAAGGGGAACGAGTCGGGCCGCGCAACGAGTAGGTCCCGGTTATTTTTTCTGCCGGCGCGCCCGACCGGCACTTTTCCCTGTCCGATCCCCCATCAGGAGATGGATCACATTGTTTTCGTAATGGCAGGATACCGATTATGAACACGGGTTCCGGATCCAGCCCGCGAGGTATCCCGCATGACCGCAAACAAACCGGGTCGAAGAACGCTTATGCGTTCTCCGAAGAACTACGTTCTTCTCATCGCACAAGTCTGATGACTTATTCGATTCTCCTGCCTCGCCCCTTGCGGGACTCGGCAATTAAAAGAAGACGTCTTCCCGGGGCAGGCGCCATTTCTTTGAAGGCTTGTCAGCTGCATACCCGATGGCGCAGAGTACCACGGGAACATACTCCTCGGGAAGGAAGAGCACCTCGGCGAATGCGACCGGATCGAACCCGCCCATCGGGCAGGAGTCAAAGCCCAGGGATTTCGCGCCATTGATGGCATTGCACAGGGCGATATAGATCTGCTCGCGGGAGAACGCCATCCGCTGCTCCGGGGTCATTGAGGCGATATATGCCCGGATCATCTCACCATACTGCTGGACCATCGGTTTTGGGATCCCGGACTCCTCCATACCCGCGATCGCCTTATCGATGAGGGGCTCGAGCTCGGTGTTGGCGCAGAAGACCAGGAGGTGCGAGCAGGTGGTGATCTGCGGCTGGTTGTTGGCATGGGGGCTTAAGGATTTCTTGATGCGGCTTGCCGAGACTACCTTGATCTTCCAGGGCTGAAGGTTGAATGCAGAGGGCGAGAACCGGATGATATCAAGGAGGGTGAAGAGCTTGTCCTCCTCTACCATCCTGCCATCGAACTGTTTGGTTGCATACCGCTGCATCACGATATCCTTGAATTCCATCCATAACCTCCGGGTACTTCCTCTCTCGTCTCCTGCTTATTCTCTTCCATCCACCATTAAAATACTGGTCGGGTTAGACTTTTTGGCCTGCCCTTCAGAGCCGCGCGCCCGCACGCTCTGCAAGGTCAAGGAGCACGGCGTAATCCGAATGCGGCCCGGTCATCCGGAACACCTCAAGGGTCGGACCTTTGATGAAGGCAATCTCGATAACGTCCTGCTTGAGCGATCCCTTCAGGGAGCCGGATGCAAAGGGATCGCTCGTCTCCGGGCGCATGACAATCTGCGATGCCGCCTTGCCCGAGAACGCGAACCCCCGGTCCCCTATACCGGGCGAGGGCAGGTCCATGATCTCCAGTTCCTTGTCGGCCTTATCGTTCTTCTCAATGAGCGAGAGGATCTCCGGGGACCGGTCGGCCGGGTAGCGGGTGATCGTCTGGGTTATCTCAGTCGGGCCCATCTGGTGGCCGGGCATTCCCGAGAAGCGCACCACGTACCCCTCATGCCACCCGAGGCTCTGTGCCAGGGAACCGACCTCGTCGATAGACTTCGCCCGGCTCTCAACAAGGGTGTAATTGACGGGCGCATCGGCTGCCGTGAGCCCAAGGGCACGCAGGTCTTTGTCAGCAGCGAACGGCGGCATAGCTGCAGGATGAGCGGGCGCCTGCGTTCCGGTACATCCTGCACAGACCAGGATGACGGAAAGGACCAGAACACAGAGAGAGGAGACTGACCACTTCATGATACCAGTTGTGGAAGTCATCCAAAAAAAGATATCCGATAATTAGCAGCTTGCAGGAAAAAAGGGTTCACCGCTGCTCGTTCTCCGGTCCACGGATGCAGTACTGCGAACGGGTGAGCCCGAGCCGGAGCTGCACCGGGCATTCCGGGCAGCTGCAGCCGACCGGATCGAACATACAGTCGGCAGACGTCCCCTCCAGGCAGAAGACAATGCCATCTTCCGCCCGCATGCATTCGGTATAACTGGGGCAGTCCCTGCAGATACAGAGCCCGCGAACATCATCGCTCACCCGGCCGTTCCTCATCTCCGTCATCGGTTGTCCCCGGTGAGTGATTGCCCCGGATCGATAAGAACTTTATCGGACAACCGTGATACTACCGTATGCCAGCACCCATTGTCGGAAGGAAGTTCGGGGTAAACGTTATTCCGGCGCCGGACCAGAATGTCTGCAGACAGGTCCGCGTCCTCGGCATCTCCGGATCGAGCCGGCAGGCTCCCGGCATGAGCAAGTCCGAGATGCTCCTGGAACGCGCCCTGAAAAAGTATCGCGGGTTCGGCTGCCCGACCACCCTGATCCGGCTCAAAGACCTGACCATCCACGACTGCGAAGGGAATTACTCCGAGGACCCCTCGTTCTGCACCTACCCGTGCCAGAGCTCCATGAAGTATCCCGACGACCAGATGCAGGAGGTGTACGATGCCGTCCTCTCCTGCGATATCCTCATCCTTGCCACGCCCATCCGCTGGAACAACCACTCGGCGCTGGTCCAGAAGTTCGTGGAGCGGATGAATGCCATCGAGAACCAGTACTCCTGGTTCGGGAACCGGATGATCACCGGCAAGGTGGCCGGCCTCATCGTCATCGGCCATGTCGACGGGGTCCAGCACGTTGCCGGAAACCTGCTCAATTTCCTCTCCTGGGTCGGGTTCCTTATCCCCGAGGTCGCCATTGCATCGTGGGTCGGGGAGAACGACGAGGACACCACCAAGGACCGTGCCCTGATCGATGCGAACCGGTACACGCAGGAGGATCTCGAGAACCTGGTGGCAAGCTCACTGCAGCTCGCGTGTACCCTCAAACAAAATCCCTCCGGCAACCCGGGCCGGGGATAATATAACCATAAATACGATGGACATGAAAAATCTGTACCGGGAACAGGTACAGGGGCAATACCGATGAGCATTTTTCCGAAACGACGGATGCGGAGGGGGCGGACACGGCATATCCAGCCGCTCCTGCGGGAGATCTCCATCTCGAAGAACGACCTGATCGCCCCGATCTTCGTGGACGAACTCATCACTGCACCAAAACCGCTGGAGGCGATGCCCGGGCAGTTCCGTTACCCCGTTGACGGAACCGCAGCAGTCGCTACCGAACTCTGGAACCTCGGGATCCGTTCGATGCTCCTCTTCGGGATCCCAAAGGAGAAGGATGCAAAGGCGAGCTCCGCCTTCGATCCGGAAGGTGTTGTCCAGCGGGCAATCCGGCAGATCAAGGGTGCCGTGCCGGAGATGGTGGTCATCACGGACGTCTGTGCCTGCGAGTACACCGACCATGGCCACTGCGGCATTGTCGGGGAGACCCGGTACGGGAAGGATCTGCTGAACGACGAATCCCTCGAACTGATGAACCGGATCGCGGTGAGCCATGCCGGGAGCGGCGCCGATATTGTCGCCCCCTCGTGCATGCTGGACGGCATGGTCGCGTCCATCAGAAATGCACTTGATGAAGCAGGGTTCGAGGAGGTTCTCATCATGTCGTACTCGACCAAGTTTGCCTCGGCATTCTACGGTCCGTTCCGGGAAGCCGCAGAGTCCGGGTATGCATTTGGCGACCGTTCAACCTACCAGATCCACCCTGCCAACAGCCGCGAGGCGATCCTTGAATCCGAGCTGGACAAGGAGGAGGGGGCGGACATCCTCATGGTCAAGCCGGCCGGATTCTATCTCGACATCCTTTCCGACGTCGCTGCGCTGGGCCTGCCCGTTGCCGCGTACCAGGTGAGCGGCGAATACTCCATGATACGGGGCGCCGCTGCAAACGGGTGGCTGCGGGAGAAGGATGCAGTCATCGAGAGCCTCACCTGCATCAAGCGGGCAGGCGCCGATCTAATCATTACCTATTTTGCGGCCGATGTCGCGAGGTGGATGGATGAAATATAACACGAGCAGGGACCTGTATGCCGAAGCGGCAACCCTGATGCCGGGAGGCGTCAGCAGCCCGGTCCGGGCGATCAAGCCATACCCGTTCTACACAGCCTATGCGAGCGGGGCACATCTTACCACGGTTGACGGCGCAGTCCTGATCGACTGCTGTCTTGCCTATGGCCCGCTCATCCTCGGCCATGCCCCCCAGCCGGTCCGGAAAGCCGTCATGGCGCAGCTGGATCTCGGCTGGCTCTATGGCACACCCTCGCCGCTCGAGCCGGCATTTGCCCGGCTGATCACATCGGACCATCCCGGCATGGACATGGTCCGGTTCGTATCGAGCGGTTCAGAGGCCACGATGGCGGCGATCCGGGTTGCCCGGGGGTATACCGGCAAGAAGGACATCATCAAGATCGAGGGAGGATTCCATGGCGCCCACGATGCCGTGCTGGTCAAGGCAGGATCCGGGGCAACAACGATGGGTGTCCCGGACTCGGCAGGCGTCCCTGCAGACCTCGTTGCCCATACCCGGCAGGTCCCGTACAACGACACGGAGGCGCTCGAGTCCCTGCTCGTCTCCAACCGCGACATTGCCGCCCTCATCATCGAGCCGGTCCTCGGCAACATCGGGCCGGTGCTGCCCGAGGACAACTACCTGCGGGAGATCCGCGAGATCACAAAAGCGCACGACGTCCTCCTCATCTTCGATGAGGTCATCACCGGGTACCGCCTCGGTATCGGCGGTGCACAGGTTAAGTTCGGCGTGAAGCCCGACCTGACCACGCTGGGGAAGATCATTGGCGGGGGACTACCCATCGGCGCATTTGGCGGCCGTCGCGAGATCATGGAATGGGTGGCACCGCAGGGTCCGGTGTACCAGGCCGGGACATTCTCCGGCAACCCGCTCTCGCTCACCGCGGGCATCGCAACGCTCCAGTACCTCCACGACCACCACGACATCTATGCTAACCTTGACGAAAAGACCCGGGCAATGGAGGAGTCGGTCGGCAACCGGGCCGGGGGCTCGTTTGTCCGGATCGGCTCGATGTTCAAGTACTTCTTCCGGCCGATTGTACCGAAGAACTACCGGGATGTCAAAGAATGCGACACGAAGGCATTCGGTATATTCTGGGAGAAGATGCTCCGCGCGAAGGTCTTCCTGCCACCCTCGCAGTTCGAGACCAACTTCATCTCCGCAGCGCACACTGACGACGATATCGCCACCATCGTACAGGCATACACGCAATGTCGGTAATCATCGGGACGCGGGGGAGCAGGCTGGCCCTTGCACAGACTGAAAAAGTCATTAACCTGCTCGCCGGAAAGGGCATCAGCGCGAAATATGTCGTGATCAATACCCAGGGAGATACCACGACCACCGTCCCGCTCCACGAGATCGGGGGGCAGGGGGTCTTTGTGCGGGCGCTCGACGATGCGATCCTTGACGGCCGCATCGACTGCGCAGTCCACAGCATGAAGGACATCCCGGCGTACCGCCCGTCCGGGCTCTTCACGTCGGCAATCCTGGAACGCGACTCCCCTTCGGACTTCATGGCATTCACCGGCAGCCGGAGTGCCGTTTCGGTCCTCGGGACCTCCAGCACCCGCCGTCGCGCCCAGCTCCTGCGGCACAACCCGGCGTATGTGGTGAAGGACCTCCGGGGCAATGTCGATACCCGGCTCCGGAAACTTGCAGACAAGAACTATGATGCTATCATGCTTGCCGAAGCCGGCATCGAACGGCTCGGCCTTTCGGTTCGCGGGGAGCGGCTCGACCCGGCCGAGTTCGTACCGTCACCCAACCAGGGGACCGTGGCCGTGGTCAGCCGGGCCGATCCGTCGCTCATGGAACTCCTCTCGACCATCGACCACCCTGCAACAAGGACTGACGTGATGATCGAGCGGGCGGTCATGTTCGAGCTCGGGGGCGGGTGCTTCACGCCGCTTGGGATCTTCTGCCGGAGCGGCCGCCTGATCGCCGAGGTCCTCTCCCTTGACGGGAAACGGACCGAGCGGATCGAGACACAGGTATCGTCCATCGAAGAGGCACGGGAGCAGGGGAAGGCGCTCCGCGCCCGCGCACAGGACCTGATTGCAGAGGCATATGAACGACTGGGGATAACACATGGCGGGTAAGGTTTATCTGGTGGGGTCCGGGCCCGGAAGCGAAGGGCTCCTGACGCAGCGTGCACGGAAGATCATCGATGCGGCGGATGTGGTGCTCTACGACCAGCTGCCCGGCGAGGAGATCCTCTCAACGCTGCCCGAACGGGCTGAGAAGATCGACTGCGGGAAATATGGCGGAAAACACACGCTCGAGCAGGACGAGATCGAGGCGCTCATGGTTGACCGGGCAAAACGGGGAAAGACGGTTGTCCGGCTCAAGGGCGGCGACCCGTTCATGTTCGGCCGGGGTGGCGAGGAACTCGACACCGTCCGTGCCGCCGGTATCGCAGCCGAAATGGTGCCGGGGATATCGAGTGCCCTTGCCGTCCCTGCATCGATGGGCATCCCCCTGACGCACCGGAAGTATGCATCGCAGGTCACGGTCCTGACCGGGAACGAGGACCCGACCAAGGCAGAACCCGCGCTTGACTGGAAACTCCTTGCGCAGATGCGGGGGACCATCGTTATCCTTATGGGAGTTGCCAACCTTGGAAAGATTGCAGACGTCCTGGTCAGGAACGGGAAAGCCGCGACAACTCCGGTCGCCATCATCGAGCGGGGTCTCCGGAAGGACCGCCGTATTACGACCGGAACGCTCGCCGACATCGCTGCAGTGGCGAAGAAAGCCGGTGTGAAACCCCCTGCCGTGATCGTGATCGGCGATGTTGTCAGCATGTATGACCCTGCCTTGCCCGACCTGGTACCATTCGAGGAATAACCCATGGAATTTGTGCCTTTCATTGAAAAGATCGAGAAGGGGATCTATGCCGGCCTGATAATCATGCTGGTGATTGTACTCCTGACCTCCATGGTCGACCTTGCATATATCCTGCTGAAATCGCTCTGGACCGTCAGCCCGATCCTGATGGAATCCCAGGAGATGATCTCCGTTCTCGGCGCCTTCCTGCTCGTCCTGATCGGTGTCGAGCTGCTCGATACCATCAAGGCCTATTTCCACGAGAACACGATCCATGTCGAGATCGTGGTCCTCCTTGCCATCATCGCCGTTGCACGGAAGGTCATCCTGATCGATCCCACGGGCAAGAGCGGGTTCGAGTACGGGTTTGAACTGATGAGCATCGGGGTCATCGTTGTCGGGCTGGCTGCCGGGTATTACCTGATCAAGAAGGCCGGGCTCACCATCGGCCCCGGCAACGGCGGGGCAAAAAAGGACGAATGAACTTCTCTTTTGAAATCTTTGGTCTGGTGAAATCCTTTGAAGTGATGATGGGAGCTGATGCCCGAAGAATCCATCCGGATTCTTCCTAGACCTGCGGTCTTCTCTTGTTTCAGGCATGATGACCTTCACCATTCTCAAGTCAATCATCGCTGATGCGACTCATGAATCCCCCGGCCCCCGATACGAGGTCAGCCGCCATTGTCAAAGTTTTTCGTTTGAAATTTTCTTCACTCCATTCAGTCGTCCCCGAATGGAGACTGCCGTTCCTTCAGGAAGAAGGGGAGGACCGGGGAGAACACCTTCGCGTTCACCGAGTCATCGAACCCATGGGGGATGAGATGCGAGAAGAGCCGGAGGCCAGGTGAGTATGGACTGGCACAAGGGGGGGCGATTATCCGTAAGGATATTCTCATCAGACCAGAATAATCCTGCATCGTAATCTCATATACTGCTCTCGGCGAGGGGAAAAAAGATGTTCAGTTCTTTACCGGGGGGTTCTTTTGCATCGCCGCATCCTGCTCGTCGAAATAGGTATCCAGGAATACGAGAGTCTCAAGATCGACATCGGCAAACGTGTCCGGGCCGAACTCGAACGGATTATCCATGTCGCGGATCAGGAGGAGGAGCCCGATGAGCATCGTACAGATGACTGCAAAGACGAGCGTTGACTCGAAGATGGGATCCATCTTGAGGAAGAGCATGAGGAGGATGACGCCGCCCGTCGCAACCTCGGCAAGGGCATATGCGGCCGGGATGAAGTCGGTCCGTATGATGACTTCGACACGGTTGCAGATCCGGTCGATCGCCCCGAGTTCATTGCGGAGTTTCGCAACCAGCGGCGGGGCAACATTGAGGTACGCAAGGGTGCGGATATCATTGTTCAGGACGGTCATCTCGCGGTTGACATCTGACAGGCTGAAATTATTGCCCCGGAGACCGGTGCTGATGGTGCGGTGGAGATCGCGGACATGGGCACGGAATGCACGTGCCGGCGCTTCATCTGCCAGCGGGAGGACAAGGCTGTCGTTATAGAGCGCCTTGAGCGCGGCTGCAAGGTCTCCTCCGACCTTCTCGCTCTCCTTGAAGTCAGTGAAAGTACCGGTGAAGATGATGGCGATGGTGAAGATGGCGCCGGTGATGAACGCCCCGACGACCGGGCTGATAGGGACCGTGTCGAGACCACTGATGTCGATGTATGTCCGTATTGCAAGGAGGACGACCATCATGACGATGGCCCGGATGATGATGCCCCATTTTTTCCGGAATTCTGGATCCATAGAACTCTCTTCCTTTCCCGGATAATAGGCCCTGTGTTTTTGTCTCACCATCAATTACCGGAGGGGCAATACCGGGTTCCCGGTTCAGGGCAGGAGGGACTTCCCCATCCCCAGGGCTGCAAGAAAACCGGTCGAGAACGCGGCCTGCAGGTTGTAACCGCCGGTATCGCCATCGATATCCAGCACCTCCCCGGCAAAGAAGAGACCGGGCACGATCCGGGATTCCATGGTCCGGGGATTCACGGCCGGGAGGGCAATACCTCCCCGGGTGACCATGGCTATCGGGAAATCGCCTTTTGACGCAATGGTCAGGGGCAGGGCGGTACAGTTCGTGACAAGCCTGGACCGGAGATCTGCAGGGAAGTGGGCGCAGGTGAGCCGTTCCGGTATGCCGGATATTCGGATGAGCTGGCGGATGAGGCGCTCCGGGATCGGGTACTTTGCAATGAGCGTGCCGATGAACCACCCGGGATTCTCCGGCGCACGTGTTGCAAGGTCTGCGGCAAACTCCTCGCGCCGCAGGGTCCCCACGAACGAGAGCCGGATCTCGTCGCCGCTCCTGACATCCCGCGAGGCATCGAGAATACCGGGACCGGAGAGGCCTGCATGGGTGAAGAGGACATCCCCCAGGTAACCGGCAACTTTTTTGTTGTCACGCCAGATCGAGAACGGCATCTGCTCAAACGACATCCCCGCGAGACTGCCAAACGGGTAGTCCCTGATGATAAGGGGCGTGAGGGCGGGAGTGGTTTCGGTGACCGGCTGCCCGAGTCCCGCAGCAAGGCGGTACCCGTCCCCCGTTGTCCCGCATTTCGGGTACGATTCCCCGCCGGTGGCTATCACCACTGCCTTGGCATGATACCGTGCTGAGCCCGTGGTGATCGTGAAGCCGGAACCGTCCCGGCTGACCGACTGGACAGGCTCGCCGCAACGAAGGATCACACCCTGCTTCCCGCATTCATCAAGCAGGACAGCGAGAACATCACTGGAACGCCGGGTTGTGGGGAAGACCTTGCCATTCTCCTCCGTCACCATCCCGAGACCGCGATCGGAGAAGAACCGGATCAGCTGATCATTGGTCAGGGCCATGAGGGCAGGCCGGACAAACCTGCCATGGTCTGCAGCGCCATAATGCCGGGGAAACTGCCGGATATCGCCCGCGTGCGTGATGTTGCACTGGCCGGAGCCGGCCAGCAGGAGTTTTGCGCCGGGCCGGCTGTTCTTCTCGAGAAGGAGGACGCGTCTTTTGGAGGCTGCTGCATGCAGGGCACAGAATAGTCCCCCCGGGCCGGCACCGATCACGACAGCATCAAACGGGTCCATGTACCAGATCTGTATCTTTCCACGGGTATGAAGTGTTGCCTGACCTGCCGCCCCCTATAAGATAGCTCCTTCTCCCATACCCTTAATCGTGATCAGCACCAACCCCGGAATTACGCATGGTCGATGAACGGGAGAAGAAGATCATCCTTCTGGTCGCCTCCCTCTCAAGTTTCCTGGTCCCATACACCGGTTCCTCGATAATGGTAGCCCTGCCAGCCATGGCAGCGCAGTTCCAGGCCGATGCCGTCACCCTCGGATGGATCACGTCTGCCTACATCATCGCCGCCGCGGTCTTTATCGTCCCGTTCGGGAGGTATGCCGATATCGTTGGCCGCAAGAGGACATTCCTTGCCGGCGTACTCCTCTTCACCATCGCATCCGTTGCCTGTGCGGCTGCCCCCTCGGCCCAGGTCCTGATCCTCTTCCGGTTTATCCAGGGCATCGGGGGAGCGATGCTCTTTTCCACATCGCTTGCAATCGTCACCCAGGTGTACGGATCCGGTGAGCGGGGGGCTGCCCTCGGGATAACCATCGCCACTGTGTATGCAGGACTCTCCATCGGCCCGTTCCTCGGCGGTTTCCTCACGGACACGTTCGGCTGGCCGGCCATCTTCCTCTTAAACATCCCTATCGGCGTTATCACGATCTTTTTCACGGTCCGGGGCATCCCGCATGAATGGGCCGATGCAGCTGGCGAGGAGTTCGACTTCGCGGGCGCCTTCATCTACGGGATCATGCTCTTCGCCCTCATTTATGGCATGCTGGTGCTTCCGGATATCACCGGGCTGCTCTTTTTGGCAGCATCAGTCGTCGCTGCGGTCTTCTTCCGGTGGTGGGAGAAGCGCGAGAAGAGCCCGCTCATCAACCTCTCGGTCTTCTCGGGCAACCGGACATTCATCTTCTCCAATATCGCGGCCATGATCAACTACGGGGCGACCTATGGTGTCGGCGTCCTCCTCGCCCTCTACCTCCAGTATATCCAGGGGTATTCGGCAGCCTTCGCCGGCCTCGTCCTCGTTGCCCAGCCGGTCATCCAGACCATCTTCTCGCCAATTGCAGGGCGCATCTCGGACCGGATCGAGCCCCGGATCGTCTCGACTGCCGGCATGGCAATTACCGCAACCGGCCTCGCGTTCTTCATGTTTCTTACGCCATCAACCCCGCTGTGGGCCATCATCGCGTGCCTGATGGTCATGGGACTGGGCTATGGTACTTTTTCGTCACCGAACACCAATGCCATCATGAGCTCGGTCGACAGGAAGCACCTGGGCATCGCCTCGGGTATGAACGCCACCATGCGGTCCCTCGGCCAGCTCCTCTCGATGGGGATCGCGATGTTCTGCTTTGCGGTCTTTATCGGCCCGGTAGCGATAACTCCGTCCGTGTACCCGGCCCTGATGGCGAGCGTGACAGCCGCTTTTGTCATCTTCACCATCCTCTGTATTGCCGGTGTAGCGGCTTCGTATGTCCGGGGCACCATCCACGACCCGGAGCCATGAGGCAGGAATCAGTGTGCTGCACCCTGCCGGCGTCTCTTTAAGGCAGTGGTGTAATGGTGACGGAGTTCCTCTTTCTCCGCCTCAGAAAAGTCCTTCTTCTTGGTGGTATGGAGGTGCCGTTCCATCTGCCGGACGATATGCTCGGCCTCGTGGTGGTCCTCGACTTCCAGGTACACCTGGGCTTTTGCTACTTCATAGGCATGCCCGCAGACCGGACAGAGCTTCCACTTCTGGAACCGGTCCACGTAGGTAAAGGTCCTGCAGCCCCCCGGGCACCGGATGATGAAGTACATAAGTATGACGTTGTGCGTGTTGTCCGTATATATAAATATCGCCGACTCCCCCGCAGGGTTTCCGGTGCACGCCATGGGAATACCGGCACGTTCACGCATTCCGCCAGCCATACTGCCGGGGCGGAGTGATTTCGAAACTCTCTTATCGGACGCCTGTCTCATAGAGAGGATATGGAAGATATTTCGGTCATCGGGGTGCGGGGGCTCCCGCTCATCTGCGAAGGTGACGATGTTGCAGCGCTCATTGCCGGCAAGGTTGCTTTTCGGGATGGCGACATCCTCTGCATTGCCTCAACCATTTATTCCAAGGCAAAGGGCTACACCCGGAGGCTCGCCGATATCACCCCGGGCGAACGGGCAATCCGGCTGGGAAAACTGAATGGGGAGGACCCGCGGTTCGTCCAGTCCGTGCTCGATGCATCAACTGACATCATCATGGAGCACCCGTTCATCCTCTCCGAGATGTCCTTCGGGCACATCGGCGTCCGGGCGGGCGTTGACCAGTCCAATATCGATGACGGGATGATCATCTGCCTCCCCCCGGACCCGATGAAATCGGCACAGGAGATGCGGGAAGCGTTACAAAAGACCTGCGGGAAGGATGTCGGGGTCATTATCACCGACACCTGCGGGCGGTCGTTCCGGCGGGGCCAGACCGGTAATGCCATTGGCTGGAGCGGCTTTCCGGCAATCCGCGACTTCCGAGGGGATACGGACCTCTTTGGTCATGTCCTGAAGATCACGGAAGAGGCGGTTGTCGATGAGATCGCCGGGTTTGCCAACTTCGTGATGGGGGAGAGCAACAACGGGGTCCCTGCGGTTGTCTTCCGGAACTGCGGCCGGTGGACCGGCCATGACAACCTCTACTTCCGTGGCGATGAGGACATCACAAAAAGGGTACTGAAAAAGGAGACGGGATTTAAAACATAAGGTCGAGCGCGTAGATGATGATGCCGACTGCAGCGGCAACAATCATGACGGTGACCGGGCTGATATGGACAGCCCTCCGGTCCTCGCTCTCGTAATAGTTAACGAGACCGGCTGATGAGAGTAATCTTCCACCTTGCTTCTTTGCCATGCGAATATATTTGGTTCCGGTGTTATATAAAGAAGTGTAATCCCCCATGAAGTCCCCCTCAAAGAATGGAACCCGGGTCATCTCCGGACACGCACTCGTTGGCGAAGAACTAGACCTCCGGCCAGTGGATATCACGATCGAGGAAGGTATCATCAGGTCGGTTGATGAACGGAAGACCGCGCCGGAGCAGTGGATATGCCCGGCCCTCTTCAACGCCCATACCCACCTGGGCGATACCATTGCCATGGACTGCGGGGTCACGGGGGACCTGGTCTCGCTGGTCACCCCCCCGGACGGCCTCAAGCACCGGCTGCTTGCTCAGGCACCACGAAAAGACCTTGTTGCGGGGATGCGGTCAAGTATCGAAGGGATGATTGCGGGCGGGGTCTCCGGGTGTGCGGACTTCCGGGAAGGGGGAAAGACCGGCGTGAAAGCGCTGAAGGAGGCTGCAGAGGGCCTGCCATTTGTGCCGGTCATTTTTGGCAGGGACGGCGGGGAACGGGACGGTCACGGGATCGGGATCAGCAGCACCCGTGATGTCCCGGGTGTCGAGCGGCTCGTTGCCGAAGCACGCAGGGAGGGCCGGATGGTTGCATTCCATGCCGGCGAGCGTGATGCGGACGATATCGATGCTGCGCTCTCATACGATCCGGACCTCATCATCCATGCAACACATGCAACCCGCAGGCAGCTTCGTTACTGTGCCGAGAAGGAGATCCCGATTGCGGTGTGCCCACGGTCGAACTGGGTCCTCGGGGTGACCCGGTCGGATAAGCACCCGCCGCTCTCCCTCATGGGCGAACTGGGATGCACCGTTTATTTCGGCACGGATAATGTCATGTTCGTCCCGCCCGACCTTTTTTCCGAGCTGGCGTTCGCCCATTTCGTGTACCGTCAGCACCCGAAGAGCCTCCTCCATGGAGCCGTGGCAGGTTCGCGGCTGGCGGGTGTCCCGTCATTTATCCGCCCTGGTGCACCCGCCCGGCTGCTGGTGATCGACACTGCGCGTTCCGGGCTTCGCTTCAGCCGCGATCCGGTCGGATCGCTGGTAAAACGAGCCCATTCCGGTATGATTTACAATAATGTTTTTAATTGGTAAATCAAATAAAAAAGGCATGTTTGTTTTGGGTGATTCCGGTGTTTGCTAATATCCTTGTCGCGATTGACGGTTCGGAAGCCAGCCAGCATGCTTTCGATCGTGCTCTCGAGATCGCCAGGGCAGGTAAAGCCAGCCTCCATGCCGCCTACATCGTAGAGACCGGGCTCTTCTCCTCCCTGCCTGCAGACAATACCGTCGAGATCATGTATAACGTCCTCAAGAAGGAGGGTGAGGCGGTCGTCGCAAAGGCGAAAGGGCTTGCAGCCGAGGCCGGGGTCACCCTGACTACCCATGTAAAATTCGGCCACGCCGGCAGCGAGGTCATCACGCTCGCCGACAAGATCAAGGCAGACCTGATTGTCGTCGGCTCTCATGGCAAGAGCCAGACCGACCGGCTCCTGATCGGCAGTGTGAGCACCTTTGTTGTCACCCACAGCACTGTATCGACCATGGTGGTGAGATCATAACTGAAATGATTGTCAGAGACTATATGACATCCGACGTTGTCCACGTCGAGATTCCCGGCAACCGGGACGATGTCCTGAAGATCCTCAAGCGTACCGGTATCTCCGGTGTGCCGGTTATCAAGAACAAGAAGATCGTCGGTATCATCACGAGAAAGGACCTCCTCCGGAAGCCCGAGGAGACCCAGCTTGGCCTGCTGATGACCGCCAAACCGATCACCATCGATCCCGACACGGAGATCATCGAGGCTGCCCGCCTGCTCGTCACCCGCCGCATCCGCCGGCTCCCGGTCGTCGAGAACAACAAGCTCATCGGGCTCCTGTCGGTTGCCGATATCATCCACGCACTTGCCCAGATCAAGTGCAAGCAGGAGATCAAGGAACGGTATGTGAGCAGGACTTTCGCGCTCTGGGAAGAGACCCCCCTGCCGGTTGTCGGCCGTGTCATGGAGATCTCCGGGGTCGATGCAATCCCGATCCTGGATGCCGAGAACACCCTCATGGGGATCATCTCAGAGCGTGACCTCATCCGGAACTCAAGCATCGAGGACTCGGTCGGCGTCTCGGACTTCTCGAACGGGACCGACGATGACGAGTGGACCTGGGAGAGCATCCGTGACAACCATACCATCAGTTTCGGCATCTCCAAGGTCCAGCTGCCCAACCGGCCGGTCAAGCTTGCCATGGTAAAGAATGTGGTGGCCGTGCCGCAGAATGCAGAAGTGAGTGAATGCGCCCTCAAGATGAAACGCTCCCGCGTCGACCAGCTGCCGGTCGTCAATGGCGACAAGAAGCTCGTGGGCATGCTCTACGACCGCGAGCTGATAAGGGCATTCTGCGAAGAGTCAGAATAACAACCTTTTTATCCCCTGATATCATCTAATACCTTAAGCGCTTTTAAAGCAACATTATAGCGTAAATTTGTTTTTGGGAGTTATCATGCCTGAACAGTTACAGGAGTCCATGAAAGGGACAACCACGATCGGGATCAATTTTGCCGGTGGTGTCATCCTTGCAACCGAGAAGCGGGCGACCATGGGCTACATGATCGCAAGCAAGAAAGCCAAGAAAGTATACCAGGTCGCGGACCGGATCGGCATGACTACCGCCGGCGGCGTTGGCGATGCCCAGCAGCTTGCCCGCATCCTGACCGTTGAGTGCAACCTCTACCAGATCCGCCGGTCACGCCCCATCACGGTCGGTGCGACCGCAACCCTCCTCTCCAACTACCTCAACCAGAACCGGTACTTCCCGTACTATGTCCAGCTCCTTGTCGGGGGCATTGACGAGAGCGGTCCGAGCGTTTACTCGGTCGATGCTATGGGCGGTGCGACAAAGGAGGAGGAGATCGTGGCAACCGGTTCGGGTTCCCCGATGGCATACGGCGTTCTTGAAGACCGGTACAAGGCGAACATGAGCGAGGAAGAGGCCATCGAACTTGCGGTCCGCGGACTCAAGTCTGCCATGAAACGCGATGCCGGTTCCGGCGAAGGGATCCACGTTGTGGTGATCACGAAAGACAAGTACCAGGAGCTTTCCGAGGATATGGTGAAAAAGTATCTCTCCAAGACTTCTGCTTAATTCTTTTTTTGGGACGACTTTTTTATGAACATTGAAGAGCGGTTAAAGGAACTCAGAGACAAGATCAATGAGAAGGTGCCCCGCGGCATCAACGTAACGCAGGTTGAATTCGAAGGCCCGGAACTCGTCATCTATACTGACGACCCCAAGCGGTTCGCGGACGAGGCCGACCTGATCAAGATCCTGGCCCGGGACCTGCGCAAGCGGATTGTCGTCCGCCCCACGATCCTTGAGGACCCGGAGAAGGCTCACAACGACATCAGGGCGGTCGTGCCGGAGAATGCCGGGATCACGGACATCTTCTTCGATGCAGATACCGGTGAAGTCCTCATCGAGGCCGAGAAGCCCGGCGTGGTAATCGGCAAGAACGGCACCACCCTGCGGGACATCACCCGGCATATCGGCTGGACACCCAAGGTTGTCAGGACACCGCCGATCGAGAGCTCGACCGTCAAGCAGGTCCGGCAGTACCTCCGTTCAGTGAACGAGGATCGCAAGACCTTCCTCCGCACCATCGGCCGGCGCATCCACCGCGATCTTCCCGGCAAGGACGATACGGCCAAAGACTCCCCGCGCAAGGACCAGTGGGTCCGGGTCACCACGCTCGGCTGCTGCCGCGAGGTCGGCAGGGCGGCATTCCTCCTCTCGACCCAGCACAGCAAGGTGCTGATCGACTGCGGAGAGAAACCGGACAATGCTGGCGCCACCCCGTACCTGTACGTGCCCGAGATCCACCCGCTCTCATCGCTCGATGCCGTTGTCCTCACCCACGCCCACCTCGACCACTGCGCCCTCATCCCCCTCCTGTACAAGTACGGCTACGAGGGACCGGTGTACTCGACACCCCCTACCCGGGACCTCTCTGCGATGCTCCAGCTGGATTACCTCGATGTTATCCACAAGGAAGACCGGAAAGTCCCCTACTCCTCGAACGAGGTCAAGACCTACATCAAGCACTCCATCACGCTCAACTACGGGAGCGTGACCGATATTGCGCCGGATATGAAACTCACCTTCCACAATGCCGGCCACATTCTCGGTTCCGCAATCGCCCACTTCCATGTCGGGGACGGCCTGTACAATATCGCGTTCACCGGTGACTTCAACTACAGCAAGAGCCGGCTCTTCAACCAGGCCGTCAACCAGTTCCCGCGCCTCGAGGCGCTCTTCATGGAGAGCACGTACGGCGGCAGCAACGACTTCCAGCAGCCCCGTTCTGAAGCAGAGGGGCGGTTGTACGAGACCATCAACGCGGTCCTTTCACGGGGCGGCAAGGTCATCATCCCTGCGTTCTCGGTAGGCCGGTCGCAGGAAGTCATGCTCGCCCTCGAGGAGGGCATGCGCCTTGGCAAGATCCCGAAGGTCAAGATATACCTCGACGGCATGATCCGCGAAGCAACCGCAATCCACACGACCTATCCCGAGTACCTCAACACCGAACTGCGCAACCTCATCTTCCGCGAAGGCATGAACCCGTTCCTTGCGGAATGTTTCCAGCAGGTCGACTCGTCCGAACTCCGCGAGAAGGTCATGAACGGTGACCCGTGCGTCATCATCTCGACCAGTGGCATGCTCAACGGAGGCCCGGTCATGGAGTATCTCCTGACACTCGCGCAGGACCCGAAGAACGCCCTGGTATTTGTCGGGTACCAGGCTGACGGGACGCTCGGCCGGCGCATCCAGAAGGGCTGGCGCGAGGTGCCGATGGGCCGCAAAGGTACGATCACCATCAACCTTGAGATCATCACGGTCGACGGGTTCTCCGGTCACTCGGACCGTCGGCAGCTGATGAACTATATCGGCCAGATCCAGCCCCGGCCCGAGAAGATCTTCTGCATCCATGGGGACGAGAACAACACGATTGACCTTGCAAGCTCCATCTACAAGCGTTACCACATTGAGACACACTCCCCCATGAACCTCGAGACGTACCGCATGGTCTGATGGCGGGAGGTTCCTCGTGCGGACCCGTCTCACCCTCTTTTTGGGAATCTTTACCGTGATGGCGCTCTCGAATGCCATCGTCCCGGTTCTCCCGTCCTATGATGCCGGGTCCTCCCTCCAGGGCCTCATCTATGCGGCTTATTTCCTTGGCGCCTTCGTTATCACGCTCCCTGCCGGGATCCTCTCGGACCGGTTCGGGCGCATCCCTATCATCCGCCTCGGCCTCGCGGTAACGGTGACGAGCGGGCTCTTCCTTGCAATGACAAGTTCCGCAGTCCCGGTCATTGCCCTCCGGTTTACTGAGGGGATCGGGGCCGGACTCTTTGTTGCTGCGGCAATGGCGGCCGTGAACCGCGACCCGGATCATCTCCGGATGAGCGGCTGGTTCATGGCATGGCAGAATGCCGGCCTGGTCCTCGGGCTCGTCCTGGCCGGATGGCTCGCGGTCAACATGCAGGCGCCGGCAGCTGGTATTCTTCTCTATGCGCTGGTTGCCTTCATCCCGGCCGCGGGCGCGTTCTTTGTCAGCGAAGAGGTTGCCCGGCAGGAGTCGTACGAACCCGAGACCGTTACCGGGTATCTCCGGGAGTACAACTGGCTCTGGTACACATCCCTTGTCCTCATCGGGATAACGGGTGTCATGACCTCATTGTATCCGGAGTTTTCCGGAGTCTCGTACAGTACCGTGGGTTCATGGATTGCCGGCATGAGCATCGCAACGATCGCAGCGGTCATCGTATGCTCCCGCACCAGGTTCCCCCCCGTCCCGGTCTTCCGGTGGTCGGCACTCCTCATGGCAGCCGCAGTGATCCTCTCATTCTTCACGCCGGCCGGTCTCATCGCAATCGGTGCGCTGGCCGGGGTTGTCATGTTCGCCGTGATGGCGTACCTTGCCCATATCCGGGAGCACCAGGGGATTGTCATGGGCCTCTTTGCCACGACCGGGTATCTTGGCATGGCCATTCTCCCGGCCATCGCCGGATTCGTAGCCGAAGGGACCGGATTCTTTGTCGCGTTCTGCTTCACGGCCGGTTGTGCGGTGACCGTGGCTCTCGCGGTATCCCGAAGCTTCTATGGGTCGGACTGGTAACCGGCAAGCAACAGATTCATCTGGGATCAAGGGGAAATTTCGTCATGAGAATATGAGATCCCCGCTGATTGTTTTATTCCTCATCGTCACTCTCCTGCTCATCGCACCGGTCCATGGCGAGGACGCCCTTGAATGGTACACCAAGGGGCAGAACTCGCTCATTGCCGGCAACTACGATGCAGCGATCACATACTTCAACAATGCGCTGGCCGCGGACCCGAAGTATGCGGCCGCCCTCTCCGGCAAGGCAGCTGCGCTCAATGCGAAACTGCAGTATTCCGATGCACTCACTGCTGCCGAGAGTGCCCTGAAGATCAAGGCGTCCGATCCGGTTGCCCTGAACGCCCGTGCCCTGGCACTCTATGGAATGAAAGACTACGAAGGGGCAGTTGCTGCATATGACAGGCTCTTCCTTGTCCAGACCAACCGGATGGATGCGTACTGCAACCAGGGGTATGCATACCTGCAGCTGGAGAACTTCGAGAAATCGGTCGTCTCGTACGATTACTGCACAAAGATGGACCCGCTCAACTTCATGAACTGGAACTACATGGGTCTTGCTTACATGGGTGCAGCCCGGTATGACAAGGCGCTCTATGCATTTGACCAGGCAACGAGCATCACGGTGACCAATGCAACGGTCTGGAACAATAAGGGGCGGGCACTCACCGCACTGAACAGGCCCTCCGATGCACTCCAGTGCTACTACAAGGCGCTTGGGATCGATCCGAACTACAATGATGCGCAAATGAACAAGGAGAACGTGATGAACAGGCAGCAGGTGGTCAATTATTCGGGTACCATCACGCCGGTGCCGACCATCAGCAGGATCGGGACCTTCTTCACAACCCAGCCACCGGTCACTGAGCCTCCGGCAGTAGTAACGGTGACATATACAGAACAGCCTGTTACCGGGGAGCCGGCGGGGCCGCTGCAGACCACAGCAGTCCCGAAACGGACAACCTATGCACCGGTCTCACCATTAACCGTGATCGGGGCCCTCTGTGTTGCAGCCGGGGCTGCGTTCGTTATGATGCGGGAATAAATACTATTTTTCTGTTTTTTCAAAAACATATTTTCGCTATGCGAAGGCCTCTTGCGTCATTATCACTGCAAAGGTTTTCTCAAAAACTGCTCTGTAGAAAAACTCCATCCGAATATCAGTTTCCCCCTTGCGCCAGCCCTGACTCGAAGAACCCAAAGGGTTCTTCTCGTGTCTCGTCTCTGACGAGACTCGACACCCCCGTGGGGGGTGCCAAGGGTTAAAAGACCCTCGGCAGGAGAAGAATTGCCTAGCAATTCTTCGACCCGGGGGCGCATGTGATGCCGCCGCATTACCTGAACGAGATACTTCGACAGGCAATTGTTTTTGGAAAAAGAAATTGATGCCGCCGCGGGGCGTCCTTCGACATCGGCGGCAGTAATCCCTGGGGGGGTATGGGGGCATCAGCCCCCATCATCACTTCAAAAAATTTCTACTGAACACCTAAAACAAAAAATTTTCAGCAACCCCATCACCCCCGCCCGGAATTTTTCAGACAAAACCTGCCCGATCGACCGGAACACTCACGCCGGAGAATTTTGTCTGCTGTTAGTTGTACAACTGCGGCACAGTTCTCTAACTGCGGCGCGGTTCGGTAACTTACATCATTTTTTTGTGTTCAAAGGGTCTCGGAGATCGCGGGCGTTCGCTGAACCGCGTGAACCCCTTCTTATTGCCCGTCAATTTTTCTTTTTGCTCCCGTTTTACCGGTACTGGAGCATGACCTGCCCGTACACAGCCGCGGCCTTCTCGAGCGATTCGATCCTGACCCGCTCATCGATCGCGTGGAGGAGCGGGAGCTCGCCCGGGCCATACTCGAGCACTGAAAAACCGTGACGGCGCAGGTGCCGGGCATCACTTGCCGCCCACTGGACAATCGGGAAGACCTCACCTCCCCAGACATCCCGGATGGCATTGCAGGTATGCATGACAACCGGGCTTTCGGGCAGGGTGATGGTGGGCACCTGCGTCTCCTGTACAGACACCTCGTTCTCACTTCCAGCGTTCGATTGGAGGTCCGCAGTAAGATCCGCGATACTGCATCCCCACGGGACCCGGAACTCCAGCTCAAGATCGCAGCGCTGGGCAACAACATTGGATTTCTCGCCGCCATGGATCGTTCCGGGATTGAACGTCAGCCTGCGGAGGATATTCTCGACACCCGACAGGCTGAACTCCCGGGCAAGGATGCCGAAGGATCGCCCGAGGATTGCCTCAAGCGACGGGTCGACCGGGTAATCCCGTGCGTATAATCCTTTGACGTATTCAAGCAGCCGCATCGACTCCATGATTGCGCTGGATCCGACTGCCGGGTACAGCGAGCCATGGGCCGGTTTCCCGTTGAACCGGATCCCGACGCGGAGGAGCCCCTTCTGGCCGATGGACGGATGACGGGCGGGGGTCGGTTCTGCGATGATGCAGTCAGAAGGGGTGAGGGCCTTTTTTGCCAGGAGGTGGCAGATGCCGTTCCTCCCTCCCGTCTCCTCATCCCCAACAAACGCCAGGGTTGCAGGCACCTCGCCGTTCTGGTCGGCAACCGATTTGCAGGCAGACAGGATCGCAGCACACCCGCCTTTCATATCGGTTGATCCACGGCCGTACACGAAGGTGTCGTCGATGATACCGGAGAACGGCGGGGTCTTCCACCCGCTGTCAAGGGCAGGGACAACGTCCACGTGCCCGCAGAGCAGCAGCTTCCGCGCCGGCCCTTCCGTGACAAGGTTGTCCTGACCATCCGAAGAACCGATGACCCGGGACTTCATGCCGATTCCATCGAGAAACAGGCGGATGTACTCGATGCAGTCCGCGGTATGGTTGGGCGGGTTCTCGGTGGCGATCTTTACAAGGTCTGAACAGATCCGGCTGACGTGCATATCAAGGGGTACCCGGGGTGCGATTATGCCTGTGAACAGTAGGTCCTGAAGAGGCCGGCAAGCGATGCGTCGTCGTAGATGCTCTTGAGGAACTCGGGCTCGAAGAATTCGTCAATGATGGCGTAAAAGAAATCCGGCGGGATCGGCGTCTTGCTGTCCGGATCGATGACGATACGAAAACTCCGGTAACCTGCCGGGTCTTCGGTGTCGTAGATCATCTGCCA
The DNA here is from genome assembly GCA_964448885.1 of uncultured Methanoregula sp. GTDB lineage: Archaea > Halobacteriota > Methanomicrobia > Methanomicrobiales > Methanospirillaceae > Methanoregula. The sequence goes on from CAYVAQ010000001.1 coordinate 263,135, forward strand.
GAGCGAGGGAAGAGCGGCAAACTTTTCCGGATGGTTCTCCCGCAGCCAGTTGACAAAGCCGGGGAATTTCTGGCGGTCGCCTTTCTTCTCCTCGTCAATCCTCCAGCGGAGGTATTCGGCTCCCATGATATTCTTGGGCGAGCCGTAATTGTATGCATAAATCCCTGCCGTGTAATCGATGTGGGCAAGGGAATCGATGAGATAAAAATACAGGACTTTATTGAACCCGCTGGTGTCCTGCAGCATCAGCGACTTCCTGTACAGGTAATCGAGGATCGATAAAAATTCGTTCTCTTCCGGCATATCCGGTAGGTTCGATGCGGGATTGTATATACGTTGTCTTGATGCGCAGGCAGGTTACGAAAAAAGGAATCTCTTCCGGTCACAATCGAAATAAGAGATCAGAAAAGGTGTCGGATCTGTCTCTTCCATTCGTCAGTAAGGAACCCGTAAATGGATCCGGCTGTCACCGGGAGCCATGCCAGGATCTCTTCGCGGGTGAGGCCCGATGCGGCGCTGTATTTTTGTAAGTAGACCTCTGCAATCTCTTTGCTTCCCATGTAATAGTCCATGTAGGTCCGGCAGGCATCACCGGCAGGAGCTCCGCAGGCAACTTCTGCCCAGTCGATGATCAGGTAGGATGTTCCATCAAAGAGGATATTCCCGCCATGGAAATCCCCGTGGCAGATTGCGAGGCCGTCAGGGAGTTTTGCAAGTTCCGCATTCAGCCGCTCCTTCTCAGCCGGAGTGAGTGACGGACTTGCTGCAATATTGGCTCCAAGCACCATCTTGAGCGGGCGGAAGACGCCCACGCTCACCTTGTGCATCGCAATCTGCATCTCCACGACCTTGTCCAGGCACGCTTCGGTCTTTTTTGTGTCTTCAAGTGCGATGTCAAGGAGGCTTTTTCCCCGGACCTGGTCCATGATGACAGAGGTCTGCCCGAGGAACGTCTCAACACCATAGATCTTTGGCACGGGAAGGCCAAGTTCCCCGACAAGCGCGATATAGTATGCCTCCATGAACGGCTGGTAGTGTGGCTGGTTCTCCCGGTATACCTTTGCGGCAACGCCATTCCTTGCATAGATGACCGCGGACTGGCCAAGCCCGATCATATCGCCATAGCGTTTCTGGAACTCTTCATCATTCTTTGGCTTTGCATAGGATGGGATCTCGTTCTTCTCGTCAGCCATGGTGTTGCCTCGTGTACCGGAAAAATCCCGGGTTTTTTGATCCATCAATTATGTAACCGCGGGTCTGGTAAATTCTTTGATCTTGAAATTAACGGAATAATTATAGGGGAATCGTCAGGCCCGGACACTCCTTTGCAAAAGGAGAGACGGGAATAGTAACCAACAAATAATGGTGCTTAAAAAAATCATACCAGCAAAAAATTTCCGGTATGCAATTCCGGTTGTCCGGCTGTTTCTCCGTGCACCGTATACCGGAGAGCGATTCCAGGATTTTCCCCATGACACCCGACACCCGGCAGAACCCCCCCATCGCGACTGCAGCCAGGGAATTTGACTTCACGCTCGAAGCAGTCATCCTGATCACCCTTGGCCTCTTCATGTTCATCTTCGGCATCCTCCTGTTTGCAATCCATGCCGGAACGCTTCCGTACGCGCCGGACAGTACCTACGGGCTCTTCCTCGTCCTTGTTGCCCTGCAGGTCATCACGATGGGCAAGACCCCGTTTGGCGAAGTCAGACGCACGTGGCTTGTTGTCATCCTGGGTATCATTGCAGGGATCCTCGGCATGACTGCATGTTTCATTCCCGGGGCCCTCTCGTCCATCGTCCGCGTACTTGTCGGGGTCCTGCTGCTTGCCGGCGGGACCGCACTGCTGCTCCAGCTCTTCCTTGCAAAGGATAAAGCGGCAGCCTGGATCCGGGTCCCCGGCATCCTGCGGCACCTCACGGTTGCGTGCAGTCTCGTGTACCTGCTCGCCGTGATCCTGGGGTTTGTCACGCTCCTGCCCGGCCTCACGACCAACCCGGTGACCGCGGTCCTCCTCATCCTGTACGGTATCAGCCTCTTCTATCTTGCCTGGGGCATCCAGGTAGTCGCAAAACGCTACCCGCAAAAGGACCCTTCAGCAGATCCACTCCCGGTCAGGGAGGGAGCCGGTTCATTCTTCCTCCGGGATGCTCCGCTCTCGTTCACCATCGCCATCCTGGTCTTCCTTGGCGTCCTCCTGTCGCTCCTTGCGGTCCTGCTCGTGCCGGTGAACCTCGGGATCATCCCCTTCTCGCCGGATGGCCAGCTGGGACTCCTCATCGTCATCATGGCAGTCCAGGTCCTTGCCATGGGCGAGACGCCGGTCGGGCAGTTCCGGCGCTCGTGGGCGATGGTGCTTGTCGGCCTTCTCTTCATCACGCTCGGTGTTGTGGCAACAATCGTCCCGGGACTCCTGACCAGCACCCTAGTCGTGCTCCTTGCGGTTCTCAACATTCTTGGCGGTGTCATCCCGCTCACGCTCCGCGTCCTCCCCATGGTGAAGGCTCTGAGAGATCCCCCGGCCGAACCGGTTGTGATTCCCCCGCCACTCAAAAAACTGCTCATCACCCAGTCCGTGCTGAACATTGTGGGGCTCCTCTTTGGTCTCTCGATGCTCCTGCCCGGACTCATCCCCGGCATGGTGGTCGCAATCATCCTGTTTGCCAACGGATTGTTGCTCTTCCAGCTGGCACGCGTCCTTACCACCCTGCCAACAGCTGCGTGACGGGCAGAATTTTTTTGCAGCATCACTTCAAAGGATTTCAACAAAGCAAATGGAGTGCAGAAAAAAACCAGAGGATTACTTGTAGAACGGTTCCCGGAGCGCTACAGCCTTTTTGAACAGTTCTTCGAGCTCCTCCCCGGTCTTCCCGCGGATGTCGACATGGTTGTCCGTGCGAAGGAGGCAGGGCTTGAGCTTCCCGTCCGAGGTTACGCGGAGCCGGGTACAGAATTTGCAGAACTCAGAGTTATGCCGCGGCCGGACAACCTCGACCTCGGCCCCGTCAAGGCAGTACTTCTTCCGGTGATGCATCCTGCGCGTGATGATCGTCTTTGAACGGGAGGCAAGGGAGTCCTCGAGGCCGTCGAGCTTGCTGTGGTGCTCGCAGCTGTTGAAATCCATGAGCTCGATGAGCTGCAGGACAAGGTTCCGGTTGCCGCGGATATATGCAAGGAAGTCATCTATCTCGTGGTCGTTGATCCCTTCGAGCACGACCATGTTGATCTTGATGGGGGTGAGACCGGCATCTTCTGCGGCTTTCATCCCGTCCAGCACCTTGCCGAGCTGGTCGAAACCGGTGATCCGTTTGTAAGTCTCCGGATTGATGCTGTCAATGCTCACGTTCACCCGCTTCATGTCGGCCTCCTTGAGATCGTTTGCATATCTTCCAAGGAGGATCCCGTTCGTGGTCATTGATGACTCCATGGATGACGGGACAGCACGGACGATGTCGATGATGTCCTTTCGTAAGAGCGGCTCGCCACCGGTAAATTTTACGCTGCGGATCCCGAACTTTTCTGAAACCCTGAGGATCTCCCCGATCTGCGCGAGGGAGAGTTCTGCTTCCGGTTTGTCTTCGCCCTCGCGGTGGCAGTAGATGCACTTCAGGTTGCATCGTGGCGTGAGGCTTATCCGGATATTGCTGACCGGGCGGTTGTAGGAATCCTTGAGGAGCATGATCGATATCTTATCCGTAGAAATTTTTTGCAATAACGTATAATTCTGTGGATCCTTTCCTGCTCGATTTCGTATTCATGGTCTTGACCGCGTGGAAGTGAGTTTTGACATCCGCATAAAACTCGGGGAAGTCCGTGCCCTGGAAGGACTTGATGGCGAAATTTCCCCCCTGCTTGAGCACACTGCAGGCAAACTTCAGCGCCATCTCGTTCAGCTCGATGATCCGTGCCTGGTCGTAGGCCTTGTGGCCCGAGAGTTTCGGGGCTGCATCGCAGACCACGACATTGACAACGCCGAGCATGGCAATGACCTGCTCCTGGATCTCCCTGTCATTCAGGTCACCAACCAGCGTATCGACACCATCAAGCGGGGCAATGGGGTTGAGGTCGATACCGACAACCTTTGCATCCGTCAGTGTCCGGAGCACCTGGCACCAGCTGCCGGGGGCAGCACCGAGATCCACGACATTGTCGTCACGGCGGATGATCTCGAACTTCTTCTGGATCTCCATGATCTTGTAGGCTGCCCGCGAGCGGTATCCCTCGTGTTTGGCCCTCAGGTATGCCTTGTCATAACCCCATTGTGATCCCATTATCACGCCTCGCCCATAAAAACCGGGAATAAACCCAAAACACTATAATTACCATAGGACGATATACTGTATAAGAGATTGTATTTGTGGGGTAAGCGATGTTAAAAGCAACGATTGATGCAGATATTTTCAAGGAAGCGATCGATGCGATCTCGGCTCTCATCCCCGAGTGCCGGCTGCACACGGACGAGACCGGCATCTCCACGCGGGCAGTAGACACCGCCAACGTGGCGATGATCTCCATGACCCTCAAGAAGGAGGCATTTGACTCGTTCAAGACCACCAAGAGCCAGCTCGGCATCGACATCTCGAAGATGAAGAATATCTTCGGTATGGCCGAGAAAGGTGACCTCATCAGCCTCGAACTTGGTGACAATGCCCAGAAGATGGCTGTTTCCGTCCACGGTTACCACTACTCCATCACGCTCCTTGACACCAACACCATCCGGAAAGACCCGAACCCCCCGACCATCAACCTGCCGGGGAAGATCGTCATCAAGGGCGAGGATCTCAACAATGCCATGAAGGCTGCAGCCGTCATCTCCGACAAGATCGCGCTCGGGATCAACCCCAAGGACCAGACCTTTTACCTTGTTGCCGAGGGCGACACTGACCATATCCGGCGCGAGTTCAGTAAAGACGAGCTCGTCTCGCTCACCCCCGCAGAAGCCCGCTCGCTCTTCTCCCTTGACTACTTAAAGGACATGGGGAAGGTCATGAGCCGGGCTGCTGAAGTCGAGATCTACCTCGGTATCGACCACCCGGTCCGGTTCTCGTTCGACATTGCCGGTGGAAACGGCCATGTCGAGTACCTCCTTGCTCCCCGCATTGAGGCAGACTGATGGTGGAGTACTCCCCATCAGCCAAGGAACTCTCCCACTTCCCTTTTTTAAAAAAAGCCCAGGAACATATCCGAAAATCATTCCCGCCGCTCGAGCAGCTCCTGAAAGAGACGCGGGGGGACGAGCTGACTGAGCTTGCTGTGCGGCGGATAAACCAGGCGCTCGCCGGCAAGCGGACGATCACTGCGCACTTCCAGCACCGCGATGAAGATGAGATTGCCGGCTATGTGCTTGCCCGGATCCTTGTCTCGTGCATTGGCGACCGTCAGGTATACGACCGGCTCGCCCGGTACGAGGCGGAGCGGGCGTATTTCTTCCTCAACGCAGAGACCGGCTCAGAGAACGAGCGGGGCTGGAACGAACATGCCGTGCTTGACGATGACGGCAACAGCCGGATTGCGAACTACCTGGCAGCGGAGTTCAACATAACCCTGGCACAGGACCGGATCCCGCTTGCGGACTATGTCGAGATCGTTGCCGTGCTCCACGAGGACCGGTTCAGGCTCGTCAACCGTACCATAGACCGGGGCTTTGTCATTGTCCGCAAAGACGAGCTCCTCGAACTCCTCCGCGAGCGGATCCGGGTCATTCTCCGGCGCGATCTCCCCTACCATGTCCCCAAAGCACTCTGCGAACAGCTTGCCCCGGTTGGCGAGAAGATCAAGAAGGAATACCAGCAGCACATGCTCGAACAGTTTGGTGCAATCGAGGAGGACGCGTTCCCGCCCTGTATGCAGGCCCTTGTCAAAGCACTGACCGCCGGGGTCAACCTCACGCATGCCGGGCGGTTTGCGCTGACAACCTTTGTCCACACCATCGGTATGGATGTACCGGCAATTGCCGCATTGTATGCCCGCTCCCCGGACTTCGATCCGGAGAAGACGATGTACCAGGTCGAGCACATCACCGGCCGCGGGGGCTCCGGCACGGAATACACGGCCCCGGCCTGCGCTGCGATGCTGACCACCGGGCTCTGTGTCCACAAGGATCAGCTCTGCGAGAAGGTGAATCACCCGCTCAGTTATTACCGGTCAAAGAAGCGTGAGATGGCAAAGATGAAAAAGCCGGCAAAGAAGGAAGAGCCAGAACCGGCCGGCGAAAAGAAGAACTGATCGTTTTTTTATTGAATTGGTAAAAACGGGGTATCGTGGGAGCGCACCGTTTACGTGATCTTGTCGTTAACCAGATAGCCTGCGCCGGAAAGGCCGAGGATGAATACGATGATTGCTGCAAGATAGGCATACGCCGGCTGCATCACCATCGGGAATACAGCGAGTGTAATACAGAGGAGTATGAATGCGGCTACACCAATGACCACATCCAGAAGTCGCGCGTCCATTACAGAATTTTTCGCGCCCGGAGGATATAGGCTTATCCGCATCCTGTGTACAGCGATCAAATGAAATCCTTAATGAGCCCCGGCAGGCATGATTGATGCATGGAGAGGACTCAATCGATCGCACTCATACGGAAGCATGTGCACGATGAGGCGCTTGTCAAACACTGCCTCGCCACGGGAGCCATCATGAAGGCGCTGGCGATACCGCTGGCCGGCGATCCGGCCCGGTGGGAGGAGATAGGCATCCTCCATGACATCGATTACGACCTTGTCAAAGGCGATATGCAGCAGCACGGAGTAGTTGGTGCTCATATGCTGAAGGATGCCGGGCTCCCTGATGACATTGCGGAGATTGTCAAAGGTCACAACCATCTCCTCCATACCGGCAGCTATACAGCCCCTGTCGAGATTGCCCTGCAGGCTGCAGACAGCGCATCGGGGCTCATCATCGCATGTGCACTGGTAAAAGGGGGGAGCCTCTCTGATGTCTCCGTCAGGACAATCACGAAGAAAGCAAAGGAGAAGTCCTTTGCCGCCGGATGCGACCGGAACCGGATCGCCCTCATCGCCCCGCTGATGGAGATGGGTACATTTTATGAAACTGCCCTCAAAGGCATGATGGAAATACGCGGGGAACTTGGCTTACGGTGAACCATATCACCTGACGGTACAGGTATCAGGGAGAACAGAACCATGAGCCCGGAACGTGAACGCGAGACCGTAATTGCACTGCTTGATGCCGCCGTCCTCAGGCTTGCAGAATCAGTCGATGAACGGCTCATCCCCCCGGAAGGGGCTGCCTTCGCATACGCGATCCGGGGGGCACGCGACAGGAACGGGGCAGCCTCTGTCCCGGGCGGGATTGGTATGGCTGCCGGAAAAGCACGGGTAACCGGTGCGAGCATGTTCGGTCGTGACGACCCTGCAGTGCGGGCCATCCTCACCGCAATGAAATTCGACCAGTCAGTCCGGTCGGCCGCTATCCTCCGGTACTCTGATCGCGTGCTCCAGGTACTCGAAGACGATCTCTTCCTTGAATGCGCATCATTCTCTGCTTCGCGGGATCCCAAAGGGATCGATACCATGGACTGGGGCATCGCATTCTGCTGCAGGGAGGGCATTCCTGACGTGATTTATGAAAAGACTGCTGCGGGGCCGGCATCAAGGCTCGTCCTGTTCGGCGAGGACCCTGACGACGTGGCAAGCAATATCATTATCTGCTCCAACCGCATTTAATATACTGCACTTTAGAGGAATTATCAATGGGAATCAAACCGTCCTACATCAAGACCCTCGGAACCGAGCTGCTGAACAAGCAGAAAGAAAACTTCACGAACAACTTCGACGAGAACAAGGCAAAACTCTCAGCGTCCGCGATTATCGAGAGCAAGCGGGTCCGGAACCGGATCGCCGGCTACATAACGAGAAAAGTAAATACTAAAAGACATTCATAATCCTATTCATGTTTGAAGGTGTCCTTCCGGCAATCATTACCCCTTTTCAAAGAAACCAGTCCATGAGCCTGGATATCCCGGGCCTTGAGAAAAACATCGGTTTCCTTCTGTCCCGCGGTATCCACGGGATTGTGCCCTGCGGTTCGACTGGAGAATCGGCTACGCTCACGTTCGAAGAACATGAGAAGGTTATCGACGTCACGGTAGACAAGGTCAACGGGAAGATCCCGGTCCTTGCCGGTACCGGGTCCAACAACACAGCGGAGGCAATCCGGCTGACAAAGGCTGCCAAGGACATCGGTGCAGACGGTGTGCTCGTCATCAGTCCGTACTACAACAAGCCCAACCGGGCCGGTCTCATCAAGCATTACCACAGGATCGCCGACCTCGATGTGCCGGTGATCATGTATAACGTTCCGAGCAGGACCGGCCAGAACCTTGAGCCCGACCTCGTGGCGGAGCTGGCACAGCACCCGAACATCTGGGGCATCAAGGAGGCGAGCGGGAATATCGGCCAGATCTCGCGCGTCATCGAAGAGACCCAGGATGACGATTTCATTGTCATATCCGGCGACGACAACATAACGCTCCCCATCATGGCGCTTGGCGGTGCCGGCGTCATATCGGTTGCAGCCAACGTTGATCCGGCACGGATGGTCGAGATGTACGAAGCCATCCTGAAAAACGACTACCAGAAAGCCCTGGTGCTCAACTTTGCCCTCTCTCCCCTCTTCCGGTCGATGTTTATTGACACGAACCCGATTCCGGTCAAGAAGGCAGCCGAGATCATGGGGCTGGCAGGTGGCCCGGTGCGCCTCCCGCTGGACGAACTCGATGCAAAGAAGACCGAGCAGCTCAAGAACGTGCTTGCGACTATCCCGAAGGATGTCACAAAGAGTGCACGAAAAGCCCCGGCCGCAAAGAAGGTTGCGAAGCCTGCTTCCCGTCCGAAAGCCGCACCTAAAAAGACCGCAACCCGGCGGACGCGGTGATCCAGCCATGATCCGGGTAGTAATCTGCGGAGCCTCGGGCAGGATGGGCCAGACACTCGGTCGGATGGTCCACGATTCACCCGACATGGAACTGGTCGGAGGTATCAACCTCAAGCCCAGTTCATTCTTCGGGGCGGAGATCGTTGAGGCAAAGGATGCCGATGCCCTCCTGAAGAGGACAAAAGCGGATGTAGTCATCGACTTTACCATCGCAAGCGCGGTAGTAGGGAACGTCCAGGTAGCTGCACGGAACAACTGTGCCCTCATTGTCGGGACAACCGGGATCTCCCCTGCCCAGCGCGCGGAGATGGAGAAGGCAATCCTCGGCCATGTTCCTGCAGTCATAACCACCAACTTTTCAATCGGCGTGGCAATCTTCCAGCAGCTGGTGCGGGAGTCGGCACGGCTGCTGAAAGACTATGACATCGAACTGATCGAGGCGCATCACCGCAACAAGGCTGATGCCCCGAGCGGGACCGCAAAGACTCTTCTCCAGATCATCGAAGAGGAGGCCGGGGCCCGTGAGAAGATGTACGGGCGCGAGGGCATGACGAAGAGGCAGAACGAGATCGGTGTCCATGTCATCCGTGGCGGCGATATTGTTGGCGACCACAAGGTCATGTACTCAAAAAATTTCGAGACGATCGAACTCTCCCACCGTGCCTATGACCGGTCGGTCTTTGCGAGCGGTGCCCTCCTTGCAGCAAAGTGGGTTGTTGGGAAAAAGCCGGGCATCTATGATATGAACGATGTACTCGGCCTGAGAAAATAAGCTGGCGTGGTACGCGAGAAAGCAATCCTTTTTTTCCCGGTATTGCCAATTATTACATTGGAGTAACCGAGATGGTCGCTATCGTCGATAACGAGAAATGCACCGGGTGCGAGACCTGTATCAGCGAATGCCCCGCATCAGCCATTTCTCTTGAAGGTGAGAAAGCAAAAGTGGATAAGGACATGTGCGTTGACTGCCAGACCTGTGTTGACGTCTGCCCGTCCGAAGCAATCACGATGGAGTAACCGTTCATGGTCGCAGTTGTTGATGAGAAGAAATGCACCGGGTGCGAGACCTGCGTGAGCGAGTGCCCGGCATCCGCAATATCAATGGAGAATGAAAAAGCAAAAGTTGACAAGGACATGTGCGTTGACTGCCAGACCTGCGTTGACGTCTGCCCGTCCCAGGCAATCCACATGGAATAATCTTTTTTCCCCATTCTCGAGCCGGTGCAACATCGTTTGTTTTATTATAACCGTCCGGCTGTCGGCTTTCTTTTTTTTGGCTGCCGATTAATAATAAAAAAAACAATGTTTTTATTATCGCAGGAGAAATGGGATTTTACACCCGCCTTTAAACGCGAACGGGAAGACAGAGTACAACTCACACAGGACCGGAACACTATGATCAATGTTGGAATACTCGGAGCAACGGGTGCAGTGGGTCAGCGATTCGTTGAACGGCTTGCAAATCATCCATGGTTCAATCTATCAGCCCTCGGCGCATCCGAGCGCAGCGCAGGAAAGGCTTACGAAAGCGTTGTTAAATGGCGTCTTGAAACACCTTTTCCGGAGAAGATCGCAAAGAACAAGGTGGTCGCAACAACGCCCAAAGCGATGAAGGATGTCGACCTTGTCTTCTCTGCCCTTCCTGCAGAGATCGCAACAGATGTGGAGAAAGAATTTGCTGATGCCGGAATTGCTGTGTTCAGCAACGCGAGTTCCCACCGGATGTACCCGGACATCCCGCTGGTGATACCGGAGGTCAACCCGGATCACCTCGGTCTCATCGATGTCCAGAAGGATAGCGGCCGGGACGGATTCATCGTGACGAACCCGAACTGTTCGACCATCATGATGTGCTGTGCCCTGGCGCCACTCCGGCAGTTCAAGTTCACGGATATCCGGGTTGCAACCATGCAGGCAGTCTCCGGTGCCGGATTCGAAGGGGTCGCAGCAATGGCGATCTATGACAACGTCATCCCCTATATCGGCAAGGAAGAGGAGAAGATGGAGAGCGAGACCCTCAAGATCATGGGTACGCTGAAAGGCAAAAAGATCCAGAACGCACCGTACAACGTGAGCGCCAGCTGCCACCGGGTCCCGGTCATTGACGGCCACACGATGGCAATCTGGATCGACATCAAAGAGCCGGTCGACACGGTCAGGAAAGCCTTCCGCACCTACAAACCCCCCATCAGGGGCCTGCCGACCCAGCCAAAGGAGTCTGTCCACTTCTTTGATCAAGAACCTGACCGCCCCCAGCCCCGGCTCGACCGCATGCGCGGTGACGGGATGACCGTATCCGTTGGTCGTGTCCGGGACGGGATCCGGTTCATGGCAATGGGTCACAACACCATCCGGGGCGCGGCCGGCGCAAGCGTACTGAATGCAGAACTTGTCGTCAAGAAGAAGTATCTCTGAAACGGGAGGGGAATCCCTTGCAGCAGCAGAAAGAGAACACCGTATTCGTCGGAAACAAACCCGTCATGAATTATGTACTTGCTGTCGTCACCCAGTTCAACAATGGCGCAGAGACCGTTGCAATCAAGGCCCGGGGAAAAGCCATCTCCCGTGCCGTTGATACCGCAGAGATAGCCCTGAACCGGTTCCTGGAAGGTGTGACCAAGAAAGAGATCGTCACCTCGACCGAGATCATCGACACCGATACCGGCAAGACCAATGTCTCGTCAATCGAGATCATCCTTGCCAATAAAAAATAACACCATTTTCATTACAAATTACGACGATAAACGGGAGAATTTCCCAAAAACCTTTTAAGGTGATTTTGCGAATGTACTATGCTATGCGGTTCTGCGCTGTTGTGCTCTTCCTTATCCTTGCATCGGGCATACTCGCTGCACCAGTCCTTGCCGCGAGCGATGACCGGTACGGGTACATTACCGTGGAAGAGGTGCAGATCCAGCTCGACAACGGCACTGCCGCAATCCATGTCGACTACTCCGTTGATGAGAGTACCCGGTTCATCTTCTTTTTATTCGGTAAGCAGGACCTGAAGAACAAGCTTCTCAAGATCCTCAATTACCAGGATGCCCAGATGAAACGGATCGATCTCTCCAGTGCCGATTTTATTGTTCACGAAGCTGCATACGATTACGGAAACGGAATCTTCTGGTACCCTGCCCATGATTTCAATATTGTTGTCCCGAGCCTCTCGGTCAGATCCCCCCAGGCAATGAAGAACTTCACCCAGACCAATAAGTTCCCCGGGGGAATGGGGTATTTTGCTGACGGGAGACCGGTTCCACCCCCACCGGGAACTCCGGTAGCGGACTCCTTCCCGGCCCCGTGAGACTTCAGGCCGGTATTCTTTTCTTCACGGTATTCTTTTCTTCACTTTCAGAGTCGCACCGTACGGGCAAAAGACTGGATTCGGTTGCCGGCAAGAGCCATTGCCTGAAGGCATAGGTCCCAAAAAAAGAATGAAACGAATTGACCTGGATTTCTGGTATCCGGTAACCTGCGGGGCCGGTAATCCCGGGATCACATAACCTCGATGATCTCCTGTTTGCGCTGTTCGCTGTTCCTCCGATTGATGAAGAACTGGATGATGACCCCCACAATCGCTGCAATGATTCCGGCAATGGCTGACTGAATGCTGATCGCTGTTGCACTTTCTGGCGCCAGCGGGAAGTCGGGGACCCCGCTCAGGTAGATGAGATAGACGCTGGCACCATAGAGGATGAGTCCGATTGCGGCAACGAAGAAGGGGAAGACGATGACCTTTCCCAGGTTCTCCCGTTCGTTTGAGTAGACATCGATGATGATGCCGACCGACAGGACAAGACCGGCGACAATGAGCCATTCGATGGCGCCAAAGATGAATGTCATCATGTAAAGGACGAGGCCCAGGCTGCCGTCAGTAGTATAGTATTTCAGAACATTCAAAAACCCGGCTGTGCAGCCGATGATGATGAGCAGGATCGTAATGGTATACGTAATGAAGGAGAACCTGCCCCGGGAGAGCGAGAGCCGGAGAGCGTCAATGATGCCATGGACCAGTTCATCAAAACCGAATCCCTTGTACAGGAGGTAACTGCCGATTACCCCAACAACGATAATGGTGGCAGCGCCCGGCCAGCCGAACAGGTACGCGATCGCGTACAGGAGCATGGCAAGGCCGATGGGAATGAAGATCATCCTCGAGATCTTGGGATCGTCAAGAAGCTTCTTCAGGATATAATAGGTCCCTTCGAGGTTCGGCATCTGGTTGACGATGACCCGGCGGACGCTTGAGACCGGGATCTTGGACTGGATGATAGGGATGACATATTCATCCTCCGCCCCGTCCGTGACCAGGATACAATTGGTGACCTGCGTCTCCTTCACGACCGTATCGAGGGCTGCAGCGATCCGGCGGTCACCATCGATCATGTGCAGGTGGTTACCGGCAACGACCGCTATTGCGGTATCCTCGCCCTTTGCGGTCAGCTCGTCGTAGATTTTGACCGCGGAGAAGATGGCGTTGACATCAGAGTCTTCGGGATCGGCAAGTGCCAGGGTATTGGCAGCCTTCAGGCATGCCGCACGGCCGATGCACGGGCTCTCGACTCTCGCTTTCCACCCGATGTCATCGTCCCGGTCGACACTCAGGACAAGCGTTCGCCCCTGCGTCATCAGTACTACTAAAGTCGCAGAGTATCTATTAAATCATTACTGACGGTAAAAAAGGGGGGATTCAGATGAGTTTGGAGCGCTGGAGGAGCAGGATATCATCAGTGGTGAGTTTCTCACCTGCACGGAAGTTCTTGAAGAGGCTCTCTGCCTCCTTCCTGACTGCTTTCTGTTCTTTGGTCACCTTGACCTTCTTGGTCTTCTTGCGCAGGCCGGAGATGACCTTGTCGTAATCGCGGAGTTCCTTCTGGCAGGCGATGAAGAACTTATGCTCGGCGTCTGCAGCTTCCTGTGCCTCGACAAAACTCTTGTGGGATGCATCCGCTGCTTCCCGTGATTTATCCGCTTTCCGGTATGCATCGACCATGAGGTCGTGGTGTTTCTGGGCGAGTTCGGCTACCTCGGTTACCTTTCCGTGAAGGTCGGATGCCTGCTTGCGAAACTCCCGCGCCTCTGAAACCTTGGTGCGCATCTCCTTGTTCTGCTCGAGCTCGGCCTCCTGCTCGCGGACCTGGCCCTTCATCTGCTTGATCTTCTCGATCAGCTCGCGTTCCTTGTCGGTAGTGAAGACCTCGGTCTGCTGGCGGTACTCCATGTACTCGATCTGCTTCTGGAGTTCCTTGACGCCACGATTCTTCTGGGTGCCGTGTTCCTTCTTGAAGGACTCGATCTCTTCGAACAGGACATTAGCCTTGTCGTTGAACTCGTTGCGTTTGGCCTTGATATCGAGGACTTCCTGGTTGTATTTGTCCCGGAGATCCTTGTTCTTCTGGGCATCCTCGACAAATTCACGGGTCTGGTTGTTTAAGGTATTGCGCTCACGGGCGAACTTGCTTGCATTGGCATTGAGCTCGTTGCGGCGGTTTTTGTGTTCTTCAGACTCTGCGAGGATCTTCTTTCTCTTTTCCATCAAATCGTTCAGCATGCGATACCACTCCTCACCAGATTCTCCGTTCGAAGGTGATGCGAGCTTCTCTCAGTGGGGCTGTTGCACACAGGAGACCAGGTCATGGATCTCAGTTCTGCCTCACTCAAACAAACACTCTGCACACAGGATGCAGGGCGAAAAACACCAGAAAAAGCACAAGGCTGTGAATTTACAGAAGACTTCATGGCGAAGTCTTTGGTCAACACTCTGTTCATGATGTTCAACTCCCGATACCAGGACATGGTCCGGAACAGCCGGACGTTTGTCCCCATCCACCCGAGCGAAGGACTGCTTCGAATGTACTATATATTAAAGGCAGGGAGTCCCTATAAGCATTTCGCCGTGAGAGGACTGCATACTGCCGGCCCGGTTCTTTTCCATTGCCGGACAAAACGTGAGAAAAGGATGTTGGTTGTTGGATGAACCAACACGTCCCGGAAACTTGGTATGGTTTTTGGTTTTGATGTGTGCGTGGTGTTATTATCGGGGGATTAACCGACCCATTCGAGGACGCCGCCGCCACTGGGCTGGTCCCTGCCGCTCCGCCTCTGGACGGGCATCTCAACTGCCTTGGGGTTGGAGCGCTTGGTCTCGATATCCTGGACCATGGTCTTGTATGACTGACGGGTTCCAAGGATCTGTGCACTCTTGACACCGGTCATGATTGCAAGGACACGGATCTTGCCTTCCATGTCGCTCCTGACGCGGGCGCCCCAGATGACATCTGCATGGGGATCGAGCTCGTAGGTGAGCGAGGTTGCGACTTCTTCTGCGTCCTGCAGAGTGAGGTCGGTACCACCGGTGATGTGGATCAGGCTGCCGGTTGCTCCGCGGTAGTCGATATCGAGCATCGGGTTGGAGAGGCACTCGCGGACAACGCTCTCTGCCTTGTTCTGCTGCTTGCTCTCGCCAACGAGCATGACTGCGACGCCACCCTTGGACATGATTGCCCGGACATCAGCATAGTCGATGTTGATAAGTGACGGTTCAGTGATGGTCTCGGAGATACCCTTGACGGTCTCACCGATCAACTGGTCCATGACAGAGAATGCCTGGCCGAGCGGCAGGTTCGGGACAAAGTTCTTCAGGCGGTTGTTATCAAGGACAATCACGGAGTCTGCTGCAGCTGCGAAGGCCTCAAGACCCTCTTCTGCACGGATCAGGCGGGCCTTCTCAACCTGGAACGGGTAGCTGACCATTCCGACGACAATTGCGCCCTGCTCCTTTGCAATCTGTGCTACAACGGGTGCGGAACCGGTACCGGTACCTCCTCCCATACCAGCGGTGATAAAGACGAGGTCTGCTGATTCAAGAATTGCTTCAAGAGTCGGGCGGGCCATCTCAGCTGCACGCTTACCAACATCGGGGTAACCGCCAGCGCCGAGGCCCTTGGTGAGGGACTTGCCGATGAGGATACGCTTGTCGGCCTGGATCATGTCCAGGTGCTGCTTGTCGGTGTTGATAGCGATTGTTTCAGCACCGGAAACTCCCATGTGGTGGATACGGTTCACGGTGTTGTTCCCTGCGCCTCCGCAGCCGATGATTACAATACGTGGCTGTCCCACGAAGTCGTCTTCCGGTGCGGCAGAGCTGCCGGGCTTGTTCATGTCTTTTTCAAGCTCGGCATTTTTCAATGCGTCGTTAATTATGCTTTGCATGTCTATCTACCCTCTCAAACCTTGAATGAAACCTGGTCGCTTTCCTTCAGGACACGGCTGGCGCGTTTTTCAACAAGATCACGGACAGCAGCCCTTACGGCTTCTGACACATTCGGGAACTCACCCGAATCAACCATCTGCTGGAGAAGGTTGATCTGCTGTTCAGGCAACCGGAGCGTGATTCTTTGCATCATTTTGTATCTCTTTCTGACATATGTCTGGCTTATGTCATGCATATGTCAGACAAAGAGAACCCTTGTGTCTGACTTAACCAGATAAAACAGAATATTACTGTGTCGTATATAAACTTTCTTGTTTGCCTTTCGCAACGATCGCATAACGCATTTAAGACTGTAAAGCCAAATATTCCCAAAAAGGAGCAGATTTCGGTGGCTGTTGACTTTCCCAAACGGGTAATTCATGGGGGTACCGGAAAGTTGCAACGGGAAAAAACCCACAAAATGGTGCTTGATTTCAGCGCGAGTGTCAACCCGTTTCCCCCAAAGATCGAATGGAACTGCGATCCATCATGCCTTTCCGGGTATCCGGATGACACGTATTCTGAACTGAAGAAACGGATCGGTGATGTTTTCTGCCGCGATCCGGAGGAGATCTGTGTCGGGAACGGATCGGTAGAGATCATCCGGGTATTCTGCCAGGTCGTGCTCGGCCACAGCAGCGCGCCGCGCCGGTACTATTTTGATCCCCCCACGTTCGGGGAGTACGAGCTATCGGCACAACTTGCCGGCGCTAAACGCACGCTGAAAATGGAGGAAGCTGACGTTGCGTTCGTATGCAATCCGAATAACCCGACCGGAATACTCCTCCCCAAGACCGGGCTCCTCACCAGCCTCAACACGGTGAAACAAAATAATGGCATACTCTTCCTTGACGAGGCCTTTATTGGTCTTTCAGATCCCGGGGAAAGCCTCTCTGCCACGCGGGATCCATCCCTGTTCATCCTGCATTCGCTCACGAAAACGTTCTCCGTGCCGGGCATCCGCATGGGATTTGGTTTTGGCGATCCCCGCCTGGTTGAGAAGATCGAGACTGCGCGATCACCCTGGTGCGTCAATGCCTTTGCCGAAGCATTTGCCATGCAGGCTCTCCTGCACCTGGACGATCTCGCCGCTTCACGAGCAGCCATTGCCCTTGAAAGATCACGCCTTATCTCCGGCATGACGGATCTCGGCCTCGTGTGCCAGCCTTCCTCGGTCAATTACATCCTTGTCGAGACAAAAAAGGACGTCGGACCCCTGTGCAGTCGCCTTAATGAAAACGGCATCCTCGTGCGAGACTGCACCTCGTTCGGGCTCCCGTCCTGCATACGGGTAGCGGTGAGGACACAGGAAGAGAATGCACAACTCCTGGAGGCCCTGGCCGCATGCGTGCGCTGATCATGGCCGGCGGGACAGGAAGCCGGCTGAGCCGGGGTGAGAAGCCCCTGGTCCTGATCAACGGACAACCCATGATACAATTCGTCATCGATGCATTCATGAACGCCGGGTGCGAACCGGTGGTCATCGCCTCTCCGAATACCCCCATGACCGCCAACTGGTGCCGGGCGCATGGCCATGCTGTCCTTCGCACTCCGGGTACATCATATATTGAAGACCTTACCAGTGCTATCCAGAACCTGGAGGAGTCCCGGCCTTTCCTGACTGCGGTCTCGGACATTCCCTGCATAACCCCCGGGATAATTTCCCGCGTTCTCCACCATTACCAGCAGTGCGGGAAAGATGCCTTGTCCACCTGGATTCCAGCCTCAATGGTCCGGTCCTGCCGGGAGAGCATGCCGTACCGGGAGACTATCGACGGGATCGAGGCATGCCCCGCAGGGGTGAATGTGCTCCGGGGCGATCTCATCGGAGAAAAACAGGAGGAGTTCTTCCTTCTCCTTGATGACCCCCGGCTTGCCTTCAATGTCAACACCTCCCATGACCTCATCAGAGCTGAAAGATTTCTGGTCGCTACTGAATACCCTTTTTAATTCCGGTAACAGGCCCAACAATCCCGAATTCATGACAATCCATTGAAAATACGAGCGATCCTGCCGTTTTAAGGAACGCATATTAAGGTGCATCGCTAAGATCCTATTATTATGGGCGAGTCTCAGGAGATCGAACTGCGGGGTCATATCATCGATTCCGGCATCATGACCCAGCTCTTCGACCGGGTCATGGATATGGGGGGGAACTTCGAGATCCTGGTCTTTGATATCGGGAAGAAGAAGACCGATCCCAGTTACGCCCGTCTCCGCATTAATGCAACAAACCGGGAAAAACTCCGGTCTATCCTCTCTGAGGTCCACCGGCTCGGTGCACGGCCCGTTGAAGTGAAGGACGTCCACACTGTACCGGCTGAAGCTGACCGTGTCGTCCCCAAGGGGTTCTATACAACATCCAACCACCCGACCCAGGTGAAGGTCGGGGGAGAATGGATCAATGTCGCAGCCATTGAGATGGATTTCCTCATCGTTGTCGATCCGGTAAAAAAGACCGCCACGGCCCGGCCCCTCGGCAAGATCCGGAAAGGTGAACTCGTCGTCGTGGGAGAGCAGGGCGTCAGTGTTCTTTATCCCGAGCGCCCCCGCGAGCAGAGCACCTTTGAGTTCATGCATGGAACCGTCTCACCTGAACGTCCCAGCACGACCCTGATCGCCAAGATCGCCAAGGAGATTCTCGAGGTCCGGAGAAATGGCGGCAAGATCGCTGTTGTCGGGGGTCCCGCGATCATCCATACCGGAGCCGCGAAATCACTTGCCGGAATGATCCGGAAAGGGTATGTCGATGTCCTCTTTGCCGGTAACGCGCTTGCAACGCACGATATCGAATACAGCCTGTACGGTACATCCCTTGGGATGGACATTTCAACGGGAAACCCGGTTATGGGAGGCCACAAGCACCACCTGTACGCGATCAGCGAGATCATGCGGGCCGGATCGATAAAAAATGCGGTAGATCAGGGAGTAATCAAAAACGGGATCATGTACGAATGCGTTAAAAAGAACATCCCGTTTGTCCTTGCCGGCTCAATCCGTGACGACGGCCCCCTCCCGGATGTCATCCAGGATGTGATGGAAGCACAGGATGCAATGCGCAAACACATTGGAGGGTGCAGCATGGTGCTGATGATCGCAACCCTCCTCCACTCCATCGCTGTCGGAAACTGCCTCCCTTCAGGTGTAAAAACAGTCTGCGTTGACATCAATCCTGCACACCTGACCAAACTGATGGACCGCGGAACAACCCAGGCAATCGGGATCGTCTCGGATGCAGGGACATTTCTCCCCCTCCTTGCCCACCAGCTCGATGTCCAGAGCGGGCACCAAAAAAAATAAATTTACCGCGTCAGTGGCATGCACCATGACCGCTCATGGGCAAGAATATATTCCCATTCCTGCCTGCACTCACACCGGGTATCAAGCAGTGCACCAATGAGTTCCCGGTCACCACTCAGTGAGAAATCCCGTATGCCCTTTACCATCTCATAATCGCATTTCCCGCAGTTATGCGGACCCCTCTTCTGCCCACCCCCGAGCGGATCGCAGGTCAGGTGAACGGGGGCGTCGTGGAGCAGCGTCAGGACACTCCAGAGATAGGGCGGACGGTATCCCCCGCGTTTCCAGTAATATTCAAGCTCGGTATTTCTCTGGACAGTACACGGATTCATGGAGAAAAGATCCGCATGGGGCATTGTGTCCTCAAAGGACTGCTTCATATCTGCAACTGCTTCCGCTTCTGTCAGAAAGAGGGGTTTGAAAAGGAAATAGGCCTTGATCCCGGCGCCTGCCCGGTGAGCGGTTGCCGCTGCATCCGTGAAATCACGGAACCTGAAGCCCTTGTTGATGCACTTCTCCCGTATCGCATCGCTGCTTGTCTCAAGCCCGACTGCGCAATAGAGGGGTGTCTTCTGGCATCCGTCATCAATGCCTTCTATGAATGAACCGACAGCCTCTTCCGTAATATACTCCGGACGGGTCTCGGCAATGACCAGTTTTCCACGGAAGGCCCGGGCAACCTGTTCCCGGAATGCCGGGGGGACTTCCTCAGGATCAAAGAAACTTCCCGAGGTGAAGATCTTGACCATCTGGTATTCCGTCGGGTTATACGTATCAAGAACAAATGCCAGCTGCGCTTCAAGATCGTTTTTCAGGAGATCGCATGACAGGTTGGAAAGACGTTCATGCCGGTAACTGCACATCCTGCATGCAGCCCAGGAACACCCGCCGCTTTTGAAGATCACCGTAAGGCACTCGAGTATGTCCGAGCCATACCGCTCCTTTCCTCTCCATGAGGCCAGCGGTTTTTTCTGCCTGTCTCCAGTCATCAGCACCTTATGTATTGCTCCGGCGGATATGAAAAAGGCTCCTCACCCCGGGAACGGGAAATGAGCGGAATGCTAATACTATTATATCTACCAGCACAGACATTTCAATAAAGAGAACAGACTGCCTGCCACACCGAAGATAATAATCCAACGGCTGGCAGTCATCGGGAGATACCAGATGAAGAAGATCGTCCTGCTGATGATCGGACTGATTTTTCTGCCCGTATCAGTAATTGCCTATCAGGTCAATATCGATGCACCAGAAACGCTGACGGTAGGCAAACCGCTTGTGGTTACCGGAACCACAACCTTTGGTATCGGAACGCCCATTGATGTTGTCCTCTACTACCAGCTGACCACAACAACGGAAGTCAAAAGGAAGATCGCGTATATCCAGCCGGATAAGACATTCAAGGCAGTTTTTGATACAACAGGCCTGAAAACCGGGACATACAAGGTCGAAGTCCCGACCAGCGGTATGGGAGGAGATGCCATTACGATGCGGGTCGTCCAGCTGGTTGACCGATCCGATGCGATCAGGATATCCACTGCCCAGACACAACCCTACTCGGGAAGACTGTATATTGCCGGCACCATAGCCGGCGGTGAAAATTCCGGCGTCCAGATCGAGGTGGTCGGCCCCGACAACGATGTCATTTTCGGCCCACGGTATGTAAATACCAATAATGCCGGGGACTTCTCTGTAGATGTTCCCATTACGGATACCGGAGACTATGAAGTCAGTTTCACGGACAGCAAGGGGTACATCGGTGCAAAGACCTTCACGGTCCAGACCAGCCCGGCCATGACCATGGAACAACCGCTCACGGAGACAACGACGGCCCCGATGGTTCATTCGGCGCACTCCCGCTCATCACAGGAGAAACCTGCATACTTCATTGTACGGACCGGCAGTGCCCCTGCGTCGCTGTATACATCCAAATCCGTTGACTGGGTTATTGAATATACTGACGATACCGGACGGAGCCCGGCGATTGTCAACAAGCAGGGAAAAAATGAAGCCGAACGGCTGGAACTATCCCCAACCAACAGGGTCTTGTACGTAAAAGTATACCCCTCAGATCCTGCCGCAAGCGGGGAGGTCTTCCTGTACGGGGAGAACGTGGATTCCATTACCCTGAGCCCGTCCACGCCGATCGCATTCATCCCCACGACATCGACAGAACTCCCCGGGACTCCCGAAACACCTCTCACGCCCCTTGCCGGTGTGGTATCCTGCATCCTTGCCATCTTCCTGTTCAGGAAGATATGAGCGGGTATTTTTCCGTATTTTTGTCCGGCAGATGATCGGTCACCCGGATCGAATTCAATCATCAGGCAAGAAGCCTTTTTACATGGGCAAACCAACATATGGAGCACTGCCGGGGTAGTCTAGTCCGGGAAGGCGGTAGCCTTGAAAGCTACTGGTGCCCTGCACCTCAAGAGTTCAAATCTCTTCCCCGGCGTCTTACGTTTTTATTGAATTTTTAAATCCTTCGACCAGTGTGACGGGGGTGCCGGAGGTTTCTTGTTCCGTAGCGGGTGATTCCGTTTGATGAACAATTCCCATGACTGGCTTTACGTTACTGATAACAAACAGGGGTTTTTGCCCGGTTCTTTAAAAAAACAGGAAAGCCCGGGTAGCCAATATCACTGTTTTTATGTGGTTGAACCTCAAACGTATAGGATAACACTGAGGAAAAATCCATGTGCGTTGCAGTCCCTGCAGAAGTCATCGAGATCAAAGACGGAAATATTGGCGTGGTTGATTATGGCGAACTCCGTCAGGAAGTACGGCTCGATCTTGTGGATGTGAAAGTTGGAGAGTTCGTCCTCGTCCATGTCGGGTTTGCAATCCAGCGCCTCTCCCGTGAGGAGGGTCTTGAGACCCGGGCACTGTTCAAAGACGTTTATGCTGCGATGGAAAACTGAATGCACGAGTATTCCATTGCCTATGACCTGTATGCAACCGCCAGGACGGCGGCTCTTGAGCATCATGCAAAACAGGTCAAGAAGATCAGTGTCGAGGTCGGCAGGATGGCGATGGTGAATTCTGACCAGGTGACATTCCTCTTTGAAACCATAAAATCCGACGATCCCCTCTTCACAAAAGCAGTGCTTGACTGCCACGAAACTGCTCCAGAGACAAAATGCTCCTGCGGCTATACCGGTGACGAGATCTTTGTCTGTCCCCGGTGCGGGGCATTGCCGGAACTGATCAAAGGCCGGGAGATTGTTGTAACCAACATTGAGATTGAGGTGGATGACTAAAATGAAAGTAAACATCATGCACGGGGCCGGCGGCGAAGTCATGGGGGAGCTCCTCCAGACCCTCACGAAGTTCCGGCACAACAATGCCGGGGGCATCGGTCTCGAAGCCCTTGATGACGGAGCGGTAATCCCCTTCGCCGGGGAGAACCTCGTATTCACAACCGACTCGCATGTTGTGAGGCCGGTATTCTTCCCGGGAGGCGATATCGGGAGGATCTCCGTTTGCGGGACCATCAACGATCTTGCCATGATGGGGGGGCGGCCGATTGCACTCTCCTGCGGAATGATCATCGAGGAGGGATTTGATGTCGATGACCTGGCACGGATCGTTGCCTCGATGGATGACGCCCTTGGCGAGGCCGGGGCAAACCTGGTGACCGGTGATACGAAGGTCTTGGAGCGGGGAGCTCTCGACGGGATTGCCATCAACACTGCCGGGATCGGGATTGCAAAAAAGGTAGTCCGGGATAATGGCCTTGTACCGGGCGATGTTATTATCGTCTCCGGGACGCTTGGCGATCACGGTCTTGCTATCATGGCGCACCGTGAGGGATTCGATCTGGGCGAGCAGATAAAATCCGATGTTGCGCCGCTCTGGAAGATGATGGAAAACGTCCTTGATGCAGGGACGATCCATGCTATGAAGGACCCGACGAGGGGAGGGTTTGCCAGCGCTGTCAACGAGATGGCCCGGAAGAGCAGGGTCTGTATCCGTATCAGTGAAGACCAGGTACCCGTCAGGAAGAGTGTCCGGAGCGCTGCCGGCATGCTGGGCATCGATCCGCTCGAGGTTGCCAATGAGGGTAAGGTTGTGATGGGCGTCCCGGCCTCCGATGCCGATGCCATCCTTTCAGCACTCAGGTCCCATAAATATGGAAGGGATGCTGCAGTTATCGGTCGCGTCATGGAAGGTGCCCATGTCATCATGGAGACTTCAATCGGGGGAGAACGCTTCATCGAACCGCCCATGGGTGACCCGGTCCCCCGGGTCTGCTGAAAAAATATCCCTTTTTTCTTATTGATTGGGTGTACGTTCAGGAGAGAAACGCGACTCGTCCGCTGCGTTCCGGTATCCTTTGCGCGGGACCTGGATGATGAACCGGGCACATTTGCCATAGATGCCGTCCTCGCGGATCGTCAGGTTGGTGATCGCAAGGATCTCCCGGGAGAGGAAGAGACCAAAACCAGTATTCTTGAAATATTCCCGCCGGAAGATCTTCTCTTTTTCCTTATCGGGTACACCAATTCCGTTATCTTCGATAATGATAAGGAGATCGTCACTCAAATTCTCGGCCCGGATCGTGATCTCGGTAACGTGATCGCCGTGCCGGAGGGAGTTGTCGATAAGGTTGAAAAAGACTTTCTCAAGGAGCGGGTCCGCATAGATCTCAATAGAGGGAAGGTTTACCTGGATCATGACCTGGCTGGGATCGATACTGGCCGATGCAAGGGAGACCGTTTCAGCCACATTATGCCACTGGGGCGAATGGATTCCGATGTTCTGGTAATCGCGGGTGAAGAGGATCTGGCTCCGGATCATTTCAGCTGCTTTCTTCTCCTTGGTGATGAAGGAGAGTATCTGGGGATCCGTTACATCCTGACGCGAGAGTTCGAGATATCCGATCAGGACCGTGAGCTGGTTGAGGATGTCGTGCCGGGTGACATTATTCAAAAGGTTCAGCTTCTTGTTCGCCTGCGTCAGTGCCTCCTGCGACAGTTTGTTGTCCGTGATGTCGACAACAGTACAAATGACACCGGGCTCCCCCGTTTCCGCTGCTGATACCAGAGCCCATCGCGTGCTTCCGTCCGATGCCCGGAACTGGACTTCAATATCACCCACCCTCCGGAGGTCACGGACCTTCTCGAGGAAACCCTCCCGTTCATGCCGGTTGGGGATAATATCCGGCAGCGAGCACTTCATAAGATCGTCGCATTCAAAGTGGATCATCCGGGCGAATTTCTTGTTTGCATCCCGGATC
This sequence comes from uncultured Methanoregula sp., assembly GCA_964448885.1. Classification (GTDB taxonomy): domain Archaea; phylum Halobacteriota; class Methanomicrobia; order Methanomicrobiales; family Methanospirillaceae; genus Methanoregula. The sequence continues at coordinate 287,824 of CAYVAQ010000001.1, forward strand.
TTGAGAGTCGAGCGATCGTAACTGAACACACCTGCCTGGGAATTGTAGTAAGTCCCACAGCTCTTCTCACCTTCTTTCCGGTAAACCTGCGAATAGGTTGAGATGAGCACACCGATAGAGACAAAGATGTAGAACCAGACCGTTGCAACAGTATAGAGATGGGTATCAGGGAGCCCGATAATAAAGACCAGGGCGAGGTAAACCCACCCGACCAGGACGGTGCCGTAAATACTCAGTTTCGGGCGGGAGAAGGCGATAAGGGTGATCGGGATGAGGTAGAAGTACGGGAAAACATCGTAAATGCCAACAGAGAGGCTGAAATACGTGATGAGGATGGCGGCAAGGATACTGGCAACAATGCTGATATCAAACAACAGTTGTTTCTTCCTTGAAAGCGGCCGCATGGTCATGGTATTACCGGCAATTCGTCACCAGGGCATTCCGGAGCCCTGTATTAATTCATGGATGTTGATGCTCATTAATTAAGGTATGGGCAGAATATCGTGGAGAGACGCAGGGAAACAGGATACGGTGATTGCTGATAAGGTTTTTTCACGGTTGCAGAGAACAGTCTTCCCGATGGGGTTTCTGATGAGATTTATCCCGGATTTTTATTAACCGGAGAAAATACGAAAAGTCTCGTGAGAAAAATTGTAGTGTTGGGTGAAGAATATTATTTCTTCTTCGCTGCCGCCTTCTTTGCAGGCGCCTTCTTTGCCGGCTTCTTAGCTGCCGCCTTCTTTGCTGCTGCCATGGGGAAATCCACCTCCTACCGGAAAGGGTTATATTTTCTCTTAATTTGACAATTAATAAATATTTTGGTCACATTGCCTTTTTGCGGCACAGAAACACGATAAACCAGCATTTTTTCCCAAAAATCGTGTCCGCATTCTGCCAAAAACGGTTTTGCATAGCGAAAAAGTACGAAATGCGCAATCCTTTAAATTTCAGTCCGTTTTCGAAAAGAAGAAAAATTCCAAGGTTTTATAAAACAGTTCGGTGAAAATGCGCAAAAATCCTGCACGCACATCCGCCGAACTTTTTACCGGTTTTGGTGAAATGATAATCGCACGTGCCGCACTTTTCGGCAGCCACGGCAACCTTTATTCCTCCCCAGAACCACGATAAAACTATGAAGAAGCAATTCCTCGTGGGGCTGGCCGGCGGTTTTTTGGGTATCCTGACAGCAGGATATGTCATCTTCACATCATCAGCAAATGATGTTACCCTGTCAGGCGTCCAGGCAGCCCTTTTCTCGAGCCTCGGGCTGATGGGAGCGGTGATTGCAAACAAGGAGACCCGCTTTGCCGGGTACATGCTTATCTTCTCGGCAGTGTTCATCACCCTGTCGATTCCGATAGCCGGATCCCTCTCGCTCTTCACCATCTATCTGCCGGCCGTGCTCCTGCTCGGGATTGCATCGGTTCTCTGTTTTATCGATGCTCCTGATGACGGTGAAGGGGCAGCTGAGTAACCGCAGGGCGGGGCAGTTCAAATATTCACTTTTTTACCAGTTGTCGAAAGGGAACTGTGCCGGGATATCATCCGGTTTTCTGGTTCAGAAAAAATCACACATGCGGGGGAATTGTACTTCCATCGCGGGTTCCTGATTAACGATCAGATACCACTCATCCTCCGTTGGGGAGCGGATTGCGGGAACGGTTGTTTGGCTACCAGCAGTAATACCCGTTGTCTGAGAGAGCGGGGCACCGGGATTTCGGGCCAGCCTTCTCATTACTATTTCATGAACAGCGATAAGCCCATCACATCTCACTGTTCTTCAGGAATCCGGGCACGGACGAACAAAAGAGTCCCTTCTGCAATTCCTTCTCCTCCCGCCACCGGGGCTGCAGGGAGGAACTGATTCTTCTCCAGTACCCGGATCGAGGCCTTCAGTTCAGGATACGTGGTGGCACAGATTTGCGCTATGGAAGGATCGGAAAACACTGCCCCGATAAGCCCTCCGACCGCTTCAGTTGCATATCCTCTCCTCTGGTACTCCTCAAGGACCGAATAACCGATGACAACGGCACAACAAGCGCCCGGGCACGACGCTGTTCCCCCGCTGCCAACAAGTACCCTGCCAGAGGGCGGTGTGGCATCCAGAACCCAGTACCAGGAACAGAAATGGGGATCACGGTTACCGGACAGGATGGAGATGAACTGATCGATGGTCTCCGGATCAAGCAGGGGCGGGGGCCAGGATGGCGGGATCTTTGCATCAATAAGCTCGCCAAGCCGATTGGGATCGGTTCCTTCGCACCGGAGCATCCCGGGGGTTGCAGGGATAAGATCGAGTCTTGCCGTTTGGATGCGGTTCTTTTGTACCATTGTAAGTATTAGTAATATCCCCATTAATAACAAAAAAAATCCACCTGCGATCAGGATACCCGGGAGCCAGCCAGGTACCCAATCGATTCGCTTATGTTATTGACCGATCCAGAACTGGGGTGATGAAAGAGGAACTTCGATGGAAGATCATAGCCGGGCTCATCCTGGTTACGTTGTCGCTTTCCCTGTACCTTGTGCACTACTTCATCTTTGCCGATGCCCACCACCTGCTCATTTTCCTTGTAGGGGATATTGCGTTCATCCCCTTTGAGGTGCTAATCGTAACGCTCATCATCGACCAGATGCTTGAGTCCCGCGAGAAACGGCAGCGGATGGAGAAGCTCAACATGGTGATTGGAGCTTTCTTCTCAACACTGGGAACGCCCCTGCTTGGTATGCTCTCCCGCTCGGATCCGGACATCCATCGGGTGCAGTCCGCCCTCGCATCCAGAGGCGCAGGTAATGACGAACGGTTTGCCGTGGTGAAAGACTGCCTGAATACCCACGAGTGCACGATTGCTGCTGAGACGGTGGATCTCGCTGCTCTCCGCGAGCTCCTGATCCGGAACGAGGAGTTCCTCCTCCGCATTGCGGAGAACCCGATGGTCTTTGAGCACGACTCGTTTACCGATCTCCTCCTTGCAGTCACTCACCTGACTGAAGAACTGATGGCCCGGGAGAGCCTTGCTGATCTTCCCCCTGCAGACATCGCCCACCTGCAGGGTGATATGCACCGGGTATACTCCCATCTGGTGCCCTCATGGGCTTCCTATATGGAGTACCTGAAAGGAAACTACCCGTACCTCTTCAGCCTTGCCATGCGGAAGAATCCGTTCGATCCAACTGCGTCGGTTGTTCTCCACTGAGCTGTCACGGGGACCGGCACGGATTGGATCCTTTTTTTTTAGACACCAGCAACGCTTCGAGTACGGGGATTTCAATGCATATACCATAACAACAACCGGTGGCAACCTATCACCATGGAACCCGCACGACAGCAAACCAGTCATGGCAACTCCCTCCTCGTCCTGTCCATATCCCTTGCGATTTTCATGGGATCGCTTGACGGCACGATCGTCAATATCGCCCTCCCGACGATCTCGGAGGCATTCCATATATCGACAAGTCTGGTTTCCTGGGTTTCAACCGCGTACCTTCTCGTCCTGGCCGGGTGTGTTCTGGTCTTTGGGAATATCTCCGATATCATCGGGTTCAAACGCGTCTTTCTTGCCGGTTTTACTATCTTCACGATCGGATCGCTCGCCTGCGGGCTGCTGCCGGACATGTTCTCATCGTTCGAGCTCCTGATCGTATCCCGGATCTTCCAGGCGGTCGGCGGTGCGATGATGACCGGCATTACACCGGCCATGATAACAGCGTACATACCCAAAGCCCAGAAGGGGAAGGCGATGGGAATCGTGATGACCCTTGCTGCGCCGGGCACCGCATTCGGCCCTTGCATTCATGGCACGGCATGTGATCCATCCGGATTATCAGGATGCCGAGGATGAAGAAAGAGAAACGTGGGATTAATCTGATCATCCTCGTTTCAGGGAAGGAAAGATCACATAGTCCGGATCCGCACGCAGTTTTCCCAAGCTACGCTCTTGACTCCTCACAAGTCGAAGGTCGGCTCCGCATCCCTTCTCCTGTTCAGGGTTCCTTTCAGGAACCCCTCACATATCACAGCAATAGCACGTTGTATTCATCAGGAGCTTCTTGTTCTTGATCCACGAGCAGGTCCCGGTCTTGTCCCAGGAGTGGACGTATGCGGTTGAGTCGAGGAGCTTGAGTGTTTTGAGACGTTTGAGATCGGCAACAACCTTCCAGACATAATTGATAGGTCCATAACTCTTGGTGCCGTGGCCAACCGGATAAATTCCCGGATCGTCTGCCCCCTGGAATTCATCGGGTACGTTCCCGATGAAGGTTGACCGGTAGGCATCGATGAATACATAATCCTTCTTTCCGTTCGTGAAGACCAGGAGGGAGGCATCCGGGACTTCTTTGATGACACGGACTCCGGTGGTTTCGTACTGTAAATCTTCATAAACGAGCAGGGCAACATCATAACCCTCACGGGCGAGGAGGTTGACCAGGAGGAGGCTCTTCTCATCGGAATCGCCAGTCTTTTCATAAATCACTTCAACCGGATACCGCCGCTTGGGTGAGGGGTTCTCAGTTGGCGGGATCTGCTGTACGAACGCGACGATCATCTCAAAATATTCGTCATCGGAAAGGAACTGGCCGTTCTGGTACCGGGCATTCCGCAGCTGGGTCAGGACACTTGTGTAGAGTTCCTCCATCGCGGGATCGGATTCAAAGGTATCGATATATGCCCGGATCTCTTTCGGGTCCATGGAACTGGAGGGCACGTCGATCTTCATCTGCTTGGCACCATAGTATACCGACATATTGACCGGGATCCGGACCGTGTATTCGTAAGGTCCGCCGTATTCTGATGCATAGTTGAACGTGAAGGTCCGGTGGCCAATCCGGTCCAGGTCGCCGATCGGAACGATGAAATCCGTGCTCCGGGATGGTGCAGGGGCCGCAGTAACCGGCGTTTTTGATGATACCGGCATCGGGTCATCACCAGGCAACGTGACTGACCGGGTAACCGGAACACCGGGATCTGATACCGGGGGGCTCGTGCCGGGCATGCCGGGGGGGTTGATGATGATCTGGACACACCCGCATGATGCGATAACTACACAGAGCAAGACAACTACAGTGATCCCGGTGGTCTTCATGACCTTTGAGTATCTGTTTATTCACCGTATTTGAGGCTTGGCATTTTGGGTATTACCAGAGAGAAAACGAAACTCTCAAAAATACCAAGCACGTTCTCCACTCCGGAATGAGTGTGCTATGCGAAAGGTCACAGTTCTTACAATAATGCTAATAATTTCACTCGTAACAGCCGTTCCGGTGTCTGCCGATGACGGCAGTGTCTCCATGATATCCGCAGCCGGTACAACCCATGAAGTGTTGTTCCAGAACCATTGTTCATATCCAGTCTGGGTAGTTATTGTCGGGGGAACCCTGTATTACCCGTCACCGTCGCAAAAGTATAGTGTATGTCAGGAGCTCCCAGATCATTCCTGCGTCCCGACAACGAAATGCACGGGCGTTGCACACGGTCCGAATAATGCATACAAATGCCTGCAGGGTGCTGACCTTGTCGATAACGGGGGGTTCAGGCTCGATGCCGACAACACTCCCGGCAGCACCCACACCAGTACGCTGACCCGCACATGGCAGGGTTCATTCTGGGGCAGGACCGGTTGTGTTGATGATGGCAAAGGATCCCTTACCTGCGATGTGGGCGACTGCAAGGTATACCAGGACGGCAAAGGTAAGCTCCAGTGCGGGGGGCAGGGGCCCTACGGACCGTACAAACTGACCAAGGGTGAATTCAACCTGAATGAACACAACACGAACCTGGACTATTACGATGTCAGTCTCGTTGACGGGTTCAACATTCCCATGCGGATTGAACTCAAACAGGGCACCTTCAGGAAAAGCAATCCCGATGGCAAATCGGCCTATGACTGCGGAGCTTCTGAAGCAGCAACCGACCTGCTCCCGTTATTTGATAAATCCGGGTTGAGCACAACAACCATCGGCTTGTATCTGGACAAAGAACTGGTGTCGATCAAGAGTGCCTGCGAATATGCCCATGAATCCGCCCCCCAATTTGTAGACCAGTACTGCTGTCTGGGGGCATATGGCCCGGGAAAATGCGATCCGGGCAAGTGGCCGGCTGACCTCAGGACTGCTCCGTTCTTCAAGACCTACAATCCGATGGCATACAGTTTTGCATACAACGATGCCAGTTCAACATTCACCTGCAATAACCTGAACGAGAATACCCTGACGGGGTATATCGTGACATTCTGTCCGGCGAATGAGCCCATGCGCATAACACTCCCGGAACAGGATGATCATATCCATGCACCGGTTATGACGCCGACGCCGCTGGCGACGCCGGCCCCGACACCGGCACCGGAGCCGGCCCAGACTCCGGTTCCCCGGACACCGTACCACCCGGCAACAAGTGGTGAGACGGTATTCTGATTTTTCCTTTTCCATACGCTTGTATGATATTTGCAAAAGCTTACCAAAACAGGCTGATGCCGATCTCTCACCGTGACCGGATCATGGCCGGTAAAGACCGCGCTCCTTTTCCAGGGCTTCAAGGAACTGCTCGAGAATATCATGCCGCTCAGCTGCAATCAACCGGCCGGTCCGGGTATGCATCCGGCTGCCGAGCTTCAGCAGTTTTTCATGGAAATGCGAGACCGCATCATCTATCCCGGTACCGTGCTCTCCGGCCCGCATGAAGGTCCGGGCAATGCCCAGCGCACCCATGGCATCGAGCTTGTCGGCATCACTCAGGATCCTGGCTTCAAGCGACGCAGGCTCCTCCGGCGACTGGAACCGGTGCGTCCGGATCGCAGCAGCAATAACCGGGATCCGGTCCGGGTCATACCCGATGGAGGTGAGATACTCCACTGCAATCCGTGCACCTTCCTGTTCATGGGGAAGCCCGTGCTCCTTCTCAAGCGGTCGGGCTATGTCATGCAGGAGGGCGGCCGGAAGCAGGACATCCATGTCCGCATGTTCCTGCTCACCAATGATTCGGCACAGGTGAAAGACTCGTTCAGTATGGTCCATGCCGTGCGATCCCGCTTCGCTCATCACCTGACCAGCGAACCGGCGAATGGTCTCTATCCGATCATTCATGACGTTACTTCGATAATCCTATGGATCTTTCCGGTATTAAACCTCCCGGAATTGCCCTGCTTTTTACCCACGCGGTTTGTTGTCCCCGACTAGCTGAATTTCCATCCCCCGATACTATACACCACGATTAAATGGGATTATTTTTATTCAGGCGCCGCCTTCTTTTCCGGCATGAGAACAATCGGGATGTGTGCTGTCCTGCTTATGATCATCCTCACTGCAGGCTGCACCTCGTTCGTTTCCAACATGCAGACACCGCAGAAGACCCTGACGGTCAGAGATACTGCAGTCTTTACCCAGGAAAAGGTAAAATTCACTGCCACGATCGACAGTGTCTCACTCATCCAGAACACGAACCCACCCTATAAGGTATCGGCCTCCATGACCGTGAAGAATACCGGTAAGGATGCTTTCTCCCTCATCGGGTATCCAAGACTTGTCGATGGTGCCGGGAAAGAATACCCGGGATCCGCAATGCAGTTCGGGTCAGTCCTTCCCGGAGGGATGTCCGCAAAGACCTGCACAATACCGGTTCAGTCCCAGGACGAATATAATGCACTGGCAGCAAACGCACTCCTCAAAGTCAAGTTCCAGAGCATGACCCCGCTCCCCTACGAAGGGATCTGGCAGGTCGATCTCTGACCGCAGTCTGAACGGAACTAAAAAAAAATAATTATCCTTTTCCTGCCGTTTGAAGTCTGCCAAAAAACTTGAATAATTCTGTTTTTATTGGGGAGTTTTCTTTTTCTCCCGCTGATACAGCAGGAAAAGCGCTGCGAGAAAGAGCGGATAGAGCAGGTCAAAATACATCACAGCACCGGCATTGTTGACTGAGGTGTTTCCATGTGCCATAAGTTCCCACACATGACCTGCCCCGGCTGCAACCAGGAATAGGCCGGGACCGATGATCACAGCACGCCAGAAATCTTCACCATATTTCAGGCAGAGAATGGCAGTAAGACCCATGACCGTATCCCATATACCGACCTCGCGCTGGAACGGGTTTCCGACCGGCCAGCCGATAGAAGCAGCAACCTTGTCAGCAAAGAAGAGGTGCCCGAGACCGCCGTACAACAGGCCGATCCCGAGCCCGACAGCGAGTTGCCACATGAGAAAACAGCCAAGAGCCTGTGCATCGGTATACTGCTTCAGCCGGATATGGGCAACCGAGATTATCGCCCCGCACAGGGGGAAGAAGATCGGCCATATCAATTCGAAAAATCCCATGGATTGGCGTTGGGAGTCGTGCTATAAAAAGGGGTGAGGTCTTGTCATGAGCGATAGTCCGCTCCGGCAGACCATCAAAGATAATTGTTCTTCCGCAGCCAGTCTGCCTGGGGTGGCAGGTACCGGTACAGGATATCGCACTTCTCATCCTGGAAACTCCACGGGACCACGATCAGGATGTCCCCTTCGCGGATCCAGGCCCGCTTCTTGATCTTGCCCTTGATCCTCCCCATCCGCTGGACGCCGTCCATGCAGCGGACGCGGATGTGGTTTGCCCCCATCATCAGCTCGGCACAGGCAAACTGCTCATTTAACTTCTTCTTGGGCAGGCGCACGCGGACAACCGGTGTGCCATCAGGGTTGAACTCAACCGGTGATCCAGAATCTCCAGGTTTTTTTACATGACTGGTAATTAAAACAACTCCGTTGGAATAACAAGGGATTGAAGGATGATGAAAGTATGGGTCAGAATCGATTACAAGGTACTTTCGCGGAACCGCGCCCCGAGCCAGGGAACAAAGTCCTTCTTCCGCGACATCACGCCATCCATGCGGAGCGGGAGGGAGTCCCCGAAGATCCTGGTAATCAGTTCCGGTGACGCATCAGCATATACCTCGCTGGCATTCTCCATGACATTGGTAAACAGGACAGCAACCATATCGGCCCCGCTTCCGGCGCGCAATCCGGCAAGTTCTTTCCTGACATGATCAGCCCGTTCGTGGTTCCAGGCAAAGGAAGGCACCATAACCTGGGAGATGATCACCTTCTTCTTCGAGAGCTCGAACTCCTTGGTGTCCCGTGCAAGGATCACAGAGAGCGGGACACCGGCAAGGTCCATCCCTCTCTCGAGCAGGGCACCCGCGAGTTCTGCCGGGTCAGCACCCGCAAGCGGCGCAAGGAAATCAACCGCTTTCCGGTCCCGGTGCGTGGTGGTGGACATGCGCAAGCCAAGCGTGTCGGAGAGGATACCACAGAGGAGCGCCCCGGCAACATCCCGGGGCGGTACAAGCCCGGATTCGAGATATTTCAGGGCAATGATGGTTGAGGTAGCGCCAACCGGATCGTTGAGGAAACGGATGGGTTTGAGCGTTGAGACGGGGCTGAGCCGGTGGTGGTCGATGATCTCCACGATATCGGCATTGCCGATGCCGTCAACGGCCTGGGACGCATCGTTGTGATCGAGCAGGATGACCGGACGACGCACATCATCGAGCAGGGTTGTCCGCGTGAGGATGCCGGCAAGGGTGCCATCAGGGGCGACAACACATGCGGCCCGGAACTTTGACCCGGCAACAACCTGGCGGGCAACGGCAATCGTTTCGGAGAGCGCGAGGACCGGAACACCCGTCTCCATGACGTTCCGGGCCGGCAGCGAGAGGCTGATCATCTTCCCGACGCCGAACGCATCGAGCCGGGTGGAGAGGACACTGGTCCCCTTCCCGCGTGCGGCTGCGGCTACACGTTCGCCAACGGGCGCCCCTTCCGCAATGATCAGGCACGCGATCCCGGCTTGTATGAATGCCAGCTGGGCTGGTTCGTCATCCCCGACAACCGCGATGTCCCGGGTTGTCATCTTCGAGAGTGTGACGTGGAGGGCATCGATTGCAATGTAGACATGGCCTTCAAGGATGGAATGTGCCGATACAATGATCTCCGCGCTGAGGATTCGGGCAAAAATCTCGACCGGCACCGGCGTCACAGCAAGCTCGGCCAGATGAATGGTCTTCAGGTACGCAGCGGCAAGCGCGTGCTCGCCAACGATACCGATCGGCTTTCCCCCCGTATCCGTGATGACGACATTCCGGATGCCTTCATTTGCCATCAGGCCTGCGACATCAACGGTCGGGACATCCCCGTTCAGTGAGAAGACCGGCTTGTAGGTGATATCCGAGAGCCGGGGCTCGACCGAGGGGATGAAGACCGGGCACTCGGGCCCGAACCGCTCCAGCATGTATTTCGTTTCCGGGTTCAGGTCCCCGCACCGGGCCGGGATGTACCTGCCCGGTTCCGACCGGTTCCTGAATTCTGCATACCCGATGACGCTGGCAATACTGTCGGTATCGGGTTTCTGGTGACCAAAGAGGTAAATCTTGTTCATGGTGATCGGTTATGTGCCCACGGCAGCGTTCTGGAATATAATTATCCCGGGATCTCATAAGGTACGGGCATCACCTGTACATTCCGGCCCGTGAACACATGTGGATCCCCGATGAGAGCAGATGTTACAGGCGGAACCCGGGGCCCCGGTCGAAGAGCTTCTGGTACAGCGAGCTGAAGAGCGCGATATATTCAGCGGCCTCCGATGTGGATGTATAGGTCGTCCTCTCACCCTCCGCAGCCTGCCGGATGTATCTCTTCTCCGCAAGGAATCCAAGATATTCCTGTCCGGTCTTCGAGTTCAGGTCACAGCGGTTGATGATGGCGGTGAACGAGCGGGGCGTCCTGCAATAGACCAGGATCTCCCAGTAGATCTCGTAAACCGTGCGCCTTCCGCTCATTGCTCATCCAGCCCCAGTTTTTCTCTCAGCGCACACTCCGAGGCATCGATCTCGTGAAGGCGCTCGTCCCAGACTTTTGCAAACTTCGAGAAATAATATGAAGAGAGGAGGCTGACGATGGCAATTCCCAGGGTCAGAACGATGGATGGAAGGAGAGAAAGGCAGTCAAACGTGACTGATCCGCCATTCGCGGTCAGGGACAGCGCCCGGATTCCGGTTGCGATTGAGAGGAGGAAGAAGACCCAGCCTCCCGCTGTGCTGACAAGGATCATGGTCCGGATTGTATCCCGGTTATCCCGGTAATGGGCAAGCATCTGCACGATAAGACAGGTGACGCGTTCCTCCGGTATCTCTTCCCCGGATGCACAGAGAATATCACGGATCGATTCGACACCCTCAAAGATCCTTACGGTCGTGAGGAGCCAGCTGATCCCAAGACCGAAGCATGCCATTGCAGCTGCACCGGCAAGAAGCCGGAACAGGGGGATCTGTGGCTCCGCGGAGATTCCGGTTACCGCACCAATCATGTAAACGATACCAAAAGCGATGGCGAGTGCTGCAAAGATGATGTTGAGAAGGGAGATGAGGTAGAAGTTCGTGATCTCGTTTCTGAACTTATGAAGCACTGAATTCATCTTTCACCGGCTTATCTGTATTTTGGCGTTCTGCAAATAAAGAGCATGAAACTCTGTTACGTATCTTCTTTTTTTTATACGAGTCCGGATTGGTGTCCGGCAGAGCCACAGGTACTTAATTTCCCGGGTGCGAATACATGTATACAGGTGAACCCATGTCAAAACGGGCAGTCGACATGACATTCCAAGCGATGTACACGCTTACGGATCTCCGCGTGCTTCTCCGCGAGACGGCGCCATCGCACGAGTTCGATGAGAAACAGAAAGTACAGGTACAGCGCCTTTTAGATAATCTCGAACGTCAGGTCGGCTCTCTCAAGCAGGAGATGCTGAAATGAGGTGCGGGAACGGGATCGAGGCCCGACAGGTGGACGAACTCTTCATCAACATCGACCCAATCCAGACTGGCGGGAGGCTCACGGGCGATGCAATGAAAGCCGTCATCGCGTACGGTGACGGGTACTCGGTCTGCGACAACTGCCGCAAGCCCAACCGGCTCGACTACATCGCCAAGCCCCCCATCGCCGAGTTCCACAAGGAAGTTGCAAAGTGGCTGAACATGGACGCCGTCCGTACGGTGCCCGGCGCCCGGCGCGGGTTCCAGGCGGTGGCCCATACATACGTGAAAAATGGTGACCCGGTCCTGCTGACAACCCTCTCACACTACACGGAGTTCCTCGCGGTCGAGGAGGCCGGGGGCATTGCCCGCGAGATCCCGGCAAACGACCAGAAACTCATCACACCTGATGCCGCAGCGGAGAAGATTGAGGCTGTAACAAAAGAGTTCGGCAGGTCGCCCGTCCTAGCCTTCATCGACCATGTCGATTACCAGTTCGGCAACCTGCATGATGTTGCCGGGATCGCAAAGGTCTGCCACCAGTATGATATACCAATCCTCTATAACGGCGCGTATACCGTCGGGATCCTGCCAGTCGACGGGAAAGCACTCGGGGTCGACTTCGTGGTTGGTTCCGGTCACAAGAGCATGGCATCGCCGGCCCCATCCGGCATCCTTGCAACAACCGTCGAGCGGGAGAAGGAGGTCTTCCGCACAACACAGATCAAGGGAGATGTGACGAACCGGCAGTTCGGCATCAAGGAGCCCGAGATGATGGGATGCACGCTGATGGGCGTGACGCTTGTCGGCATGATGGCATCGTTCCCGCACGTGAAGGAGCGCACAAAACATTTCGACCGTGAACTGAAAAACCACCAGATCGTTATGGACGGGCTCCTCGCGGTCGAGGGGACAAAGTGCCTCTCCGAGTACCCGCGAAAGCACACCATGACCCGGATCAGCACCATTGACTCGTTCGACAAGGTTGCGGAAACCCACAAGAAACGGGGCTACTATCTCCAGAGCGCTCTTGAGGAACGGGGGATTACCGGTGTCATCCCGGGCGCAACGAAAGTCTGGAAGTTCAATACATACGGGGCCACGACAAAGCAGGCAGAGCACCTTGCCCGCTCGTTCGTGGAGATTGCAAAAGAGAACGGGCTGGCGGTGAAGGGATAAATTTTTGGAAATCTCATCATTTAGTCCGGACAAAAAGAGGGCTTATTCGGATTCTGAACGGGTAAGGTGCCTGGCAGGCAGAATACAACAATGGGGGATGATGGTCCCCTGCCCAAAAACGATAGATGCCGCCACCCGCTGGGCTCCCCCGAGGGAAGCCCTGAATCGGTGATCTCTCTCCAAAATTTAAACAGGTTTGATAGTTAGTCTCTTAGTGTGAACCGGAGCAGTTCATGCCAGGTTCCTTTTTCGCAACCTTGCTTTGATTTTTTTGGAGAGACCGGAACGTGATTTTCCTTTTTTAAGTACGTTCCGGTTTTACGATTTTGATCCCGACCATGATCGCGATTGGAAATCATTCCGGAAAAATCACGGATCGATTTTTATTTTTTCATCAGGGATCGATTTTTCCGGAACAATCGCGATCCGGTTTTCTTTTTTTAACCGGATCGCGATGGAAAAACCGGCTTTGCGACCAGATCGCTGTCGTGAGTGATGCATCCGGCCTGTTGCAGATCCATTAACTTTTCACAACCACAGCATGATTTTTTAAGAAAAACCGGAACATGATTTTTCTTTTTCAATCGACTTCCGGTTTTGAATTTTTGATCGCAACAATGATCGCGATTGAAATCGGAAAATTTTCAATCGCGATCCGGTTTTTGTTTTTTAATTGCGATCCGGTCTTCAAAACGGATACCGCCATCCTCATCGCACAACAACCCATTGGGGAACAAAGGTTATATCCACTCGTAACCTACTGACGAGATGAAATACCCGGGCTGCTGTCCTCCGGGGAAGAGGTTACGTGCAATGCTCGACAAGCTCGATCTCTCAAAGACTGCGGATGAGGCTTCTTACGAGAAGACGCTGGAGTCGTACAAGAACCGCCTCAATGTCCTCCAGCGCACGCTCCGTGACAAGAAGATCCCTGTCATCGTCGTCATCGAAGGATGGAATGCTGCCGGCATCACCATGACCGTCCACGAGATCGTCCATGCCCTCGACCCCCGCGGATACGCCCTGCATTCCATCGAAAAGCCAACCGAGGAGGAGCGTGCCCGCCCGTTCTTCTGGCGGTTCTGGCTCCGGATCCCGGCAAAGGGACGCATCTCGCTCTTTGCACGGAGCTGGTACAGCCGGACCCTCTCGGAGATGATGCAGAAACATACCTGGGAGAAATCCCTCAAGGGGCGCCTTGCCCGGATCAACTATTTTGAACAGCAGCTCAGCGATGACGGGACGAGCATCCTCAAGTTCTTTCTGCACATCTCCAAAGAGGAGCAGAAGATCCGTCTTGAGGAGCGGGAGCGGAACCCGCTCACGGCATGGCTCGTGACCCCGTCTATCTGGAATATCAACCGGCATTATGACGAGGTCCTCCCGGTTATTGAGCAGATCATCGAGAAGACCGATACCGCCTCTGCCCCCTGGACACTGGTCGAAGCCACCGACCGGAAGCATGCGATCCTGAAAGTTTATTCAACGATTATCCGCACCCTGGAGAAGCGGATCGAATCCGCGGATGAGGGAAAGCAGAAGAGACAGAAGACCAAGGAGATCGTAAAACCCAAAAAGAGCCCGATCAAACGCCACTCCCACCCGGAGAAAGTGTACTCAAAGGATGAACTGCAGGAGACGCTCGGGAGTCTCCAGATCGAGATGCTCGAACTGCACTATCTCCTCTTCAAGCGAAAAATCCCGCTGATGATCGTGTATGAGGGATGGGATGCCGCAGGCAAGGGCGGCAACATCACAAGGGTCACCCGGTTCATGAACCCGCTTGGGTATTACGTGGTGCCCATTTCCGCTCCCACCGAGCACGAGAAGGAGTACCATTACCTCAGGCGGTTCGTCAAGCATTTTCCCGGTGGTGGGGACATCGCCATCTTCGACCGGAGCTGGTACGGCCGGGTGCTTGTCGAGCGGGTTGAGAAGTACTGTTCCGAGGCCGAATGGCAGCGGGCATACCAGGAGATCAATGAGATGGAGGAGGACTTCATTCACTCGACCGGTGGCGGGATCGTCAAGTTCTGGCTGGAGATCAGCAAGGAAGAGCAGCTCAAGCGATTCCAGCAACGGGCAAGCGACCCGGAGAAGATCTACAAGATTACCGAGGAGGACTGGCGTAACCGGGAGAGATGGGACCAGTACGAAGAGGCCATCGACGAGATGCTCGCCCGTACCTGCACGGAAGCGGCTCCGTGGACCGTGATCGAATCGGACGACAAGTGGTTTGCGCGGGTCAAGGCGATGAAGACGGTAATCGCCACTGCCCAGAGACTCCTCTGAGCGTTGTCAGAATCCCCGGTGCAGCCCGGCATCGCGGGCGATCCGGATGGCACCGGAAAATTCAGCCGCGGTGATCCCGCGACAGAGCTCGCGGTAGCGGGAATTACTCTCCGCAACGACCCGGTATGCCGGATGGTACTGGTCCATGATATTCACGTACGTATCAGGCGAGATCTCCCGGGCGATCCATGGGAGCACCATGTCGCTCCCGGCAAGATTGCCGGGCAGCACGAGATGCCGGACCAGCAGTCCCCGCACCGCGATGCCGTCCCGTATCACCAGATCGCCGGCCTGCCGGTACATCTCCCGGATGACGGCATGCATAACGTCAACATAGTCCGGTACACCGGAGAGGTCTGCCGCAATCCCGTTGCTGCCATATTTGGCATCCGGCATCCAGATATCGATAATATTTTCAAGGAGCCGGAGGGTTTCAACGGAATCGTACCCGCCGGAGTTATACACAAGCGGTATCCTCAGCCCGCGCCCGGCTGCAATCAGCACGCTCTCGATGAGTTGCGGGACGATGTGGGTGGGAGTCACGATGTTGATGTTGTGGCAGCCGGCATGCTGGAGCCGGAGCATCATGCCGGCAATTTCCTCCGGCGTGGTTTCGGATCCCCTGCCACACTGGCTGATGTCATAATTCTGGCAGAAGCAGCAGGAGAGGTTGCAGTGCGTGACAAAGATCGTGCCTGAACCACCGGTCCCGACAAGGGGCGGCTCTTCGCCAAAATGCGGGCCGAAACTTGAGATGACCGGTAGAAGACCGGTCCGGCAGAACCCCCGCTCACCCGCGATCCGGTTGACACTGCACCGCCGGGGGCAGACCGTGCATGATGCCAGGAGATCATGCGCAGCATCGGACCGACGTTCCAGCTCCCCATTCGCGTATAGCCTGATATATCCCGGTTCTGCTCTTTCAGGTAGCATACAGGACTACTGCCCGCTGCGCTGCCCCCCGTTCCCGGTATCCCCGGTGATCGCCCCGTCCAGCGCGGTCACGAACCGGAGGCCGGTACAGGCAGCATCGGCAAGCCCGCTGATCCCGATCCGATCCTCGAGATCCTTCACCTCGCCGAGTTCTGCACCGGTGGCCGGCATCTTCGGGACTGCCCGGCAGGCAAGGTCGCCGGGCTTTGTATCGAACGTGCCGATCCGGCGCGCAATCGTGACCGTCTCTTCCTTGTCATACGTGATCAGCGGCCGGATCACCGGCACTGTCGCGGCATCGGCAACAACGCCAAGGTTGGCAAGGGTCTGCGAAGCGACCTGTCCGAGGTTCTCCCCGGTGACGACTGCGAGGGCCCCCTCGGCTGCCATCAGCCGGGCTGCAACCATCAGCATGAACCGTTTGCAGATGACGCAGCGGTACCGCGGCGGGACTTTGTGCCGGCTCATGGCATCGAAGAGCGGTTCGCTGTGTGCGATCACGAGCGGGGCGGGATTGCCGGCACACCAGAGCGAGAGCCGCCGGTGGTTCTCGATCGCCGCAGCGGTGACATCGGTTCCTGCCCACCGGCCGGCATCGAGATGCAGGTGCGTAATCTCGCAGCCCCGTTTCATCGAGAGCCATGACGCAACGGGAGAATCGATACCGGCCGACAGGAGGACGAGCACCCGCCCCTGCGTGCCCCAGGGAAGACCTCCCGGGCCGGGGATACGGCGGTCGTACACCAGCCCGCCAAAGTCCCGGATCTCGATGAACACCTCGTAATCCGGACTGTCGAGATCGACCGAAAGGCCAGGAATATGGTCGTAGATGAACGAGCCGATGTGCGTCCCGAGTTCCTGGCTGTTCAGGCCGGTCTTGTACTGCCGTTTTGCGCGGACGGCAAAACTCATGCCGGCCGAGAGGTGTTTTTTCGCACGAGCGAGTGCCACAGCGCTTATTTCATTGATATCTGCGGGTGTGCGCTCGCATGTGCTGACATCAATGATACCGAAGATACGCGAGACAATCATGGCGATCCGGTCCGGTTCGCTGCCATAGATCAGGATCCTTCCCCGCGGCGTCTCGTACCGGCACTCCAGACCTGAGGCAGCAAGGGCTTTCCTAATATTCCGGAGCAGCATGCCGATGAAATGGCGCTTGACCGGTTCGCTCTTCAAGAAGAGCTCACCGTATCGTGCCATCACGAGCATCTCGTGCCCGGGATCTCTCCTGCCTGCTGCCATACTCCCTGAATAGTTGCTGTTCATGGATGATAACCGTTCTCCGATCCCGGGTTCGCAGCAGGGGATACCAGCATTTTTGTCACCTCCTCATTTCGTACCAGTTCATCCCTCCGGACGAAATCATTTAATCACGGGAGTGAATAGTGTACTGAAATGGCGAAGAAGGCGACCAAGAAAGCTGAAGAAGAACCGCTCAAGTTGTTTTACATTTTCTACAACCAGGAGCGGTGGGACAACTGGTTAAAGACCCTGTCAGAGGCCAGTTTCGATGTCGATCCCAAGAGCGATGAGATGCCGGAGGGGTTCCGGATCCTTGACGGGTTCTCAGTCGATATCACGATCGAGGTCCTCAAGATCATCAAGCTGTACCAGAACAAGCGGTTCTCAAAGGAAGAAGCGCTCGACAAGCTTGCCCAGGTTGAGATTATCGTTATGTCGGCACCACCGAAAGGCGATCTTGAAGAGATCGTTGAGATCCTCCAGCTGCCCAAACTGGTGCTCTTTGCCGGCAGCCGGAAGTACCTGAACGGCGATTTCGACAAGGACATCAAGACGCTGGTCAAGAAAGGCAGGGACCAGATCGACAAGGACATGGAGATGGCTCTCGAGACTGCATCCAATATCGCAGCCGCCGTGATCGATGGTGCAGCCTGCTGCGGAAAATATGTCAAAGACGACCTTGAGAACCCGACACTCTTCGATGAATGGCTCATCGAATGCGAGCGCATGAACGAAGCCATGACCTCGCTCAAGAACTTTGACGAGAGCACCGGAGAAGACGAGTGATCGCGGACCGGGCCCGTTTTCGCCATGCCAAGAAACTGGAGCGGCTCGCGGGGTATCGCCTCCCCGAGCTCGCATTCTCGGGCACCATGCTTGAGACCCTCTGTTCCCGCATGAACTATGACGCGCTCGATTTCCATGTGCGGGAACAGATCCTTGCATTTTTCAATGATTTCCTCCGCTGCGACTGCCGGGACTCGCCGCTCTGCGGCTGCCCGGAGAAGAAATTTGCCAAAAAAGTGATCGAACTGCGGGAGAACGGGCTCGATCACCGGCAGATCTCGGGGTACCTCCTGGACGAGTACGGCATCGAACTCTTCCCGGCGGACATCCTCTCGTTCCTCGAAGAATCCGTCCATGTCCTGGAAGCGATATCCGATGTGGCGCGGATCCAGGGCCGGAGCGGACTTGCCGAGAAAACGGATGCCCATATCCGCCTAATTGAACGTTAATCAGGAAGAAAAACCCCATTTCATGCCGGAATAGTCATCAGCAAAGGCAAGCATTTATTCATAAGCAGAGCACAATGACAATTCTGTAAATGAAGGAGTCATATGCTGGGGCTGGAATATCCCCGGTTCCGGAACAGGCGCCTGCGGGAGAGCAGGAATGATCTGGCAGTACTCTCCGTATTACATCCCGTTCATTGCCTGCGGCCTGATCACCCTCATCCTTGCAGTTACCGGGTGGCGGAACCGCACCTATGTCTGTGCAAAACCGTTCGTCCTCCTGATGCTCGCCGTCTCCCTCTGGTCGTTCGGTTCGGCGCTCCAGGTCTCCAGCGCAGATCTCCAGACCCAGATGTTTGCCGGCATGCTCCAGTATCCCGGTATCATCACTGTTCCGGTAGCCTGGCTCCTCTTCTCCTTTGAGTACTCGGGGAGGGAGCACTGGATAACCCGGCAGAACCTCCTCCTCCTCTTCATCGTCCCGGCCATCAGTATCGTCCTGGTCGCAACAAACCCCCTCCACCACCTCTACTACCAGGCAGTGACCCAGCAGGCTATCGGCGGGCTTGTTTATATCGATTATTCGTATGGGCCGTTCTTCTGGTTCTATCTCATCTACTCCTACCTGATCATCTATATCGCCATCATGTTCATCCTCCAGCGCTTCGTGTACACCTCAGGATTGTACCGCGGGCAGATGATGGCGATCCTCATTGCGGTCTTCGTCCCGTTCTTCGTCAACCTTGCATACGCAGTTCGCCAGATCAACTTCATCGTCATCGACCCGACACCGCTCGCATTCCTGATCTCCGGTTTTGCAATCCTGATCGGCATGGTCCGGTACCAGCTCCTGGACATCACACCCATGGCACAGGACCAGGTCATCGCCAACCTGAGCGAGGGCATGATTGTCCTTGACCTGCAGGGCCGGGTCATCAGCCTCAATGCACCGGCTGAACGGTTCACGGGCATCTCCCCGCAGGAGTCGATCGGTTCCGATGCCGGCTCGCTCCTTCCCGGTTGCGGCCCGAAGATCATGGAGTCGCTCGCCGAGATGCGCTCGGGAGGGCAGGTATTCGAGATGGAGCGGATCATTGACGCACGACCAGCCTACCTCGAACTACGGTGTACCCCCATCATATCCCGGGGCGGGGACGCCAAGGGCTTCATCCTGATGATACGGGACATCACGGAGCAGAAACTTGCCGGCTTTGCCCTTGCACTTGCCCGGAAGAAGATCTCGCTCCTCGCGAGCATCACCCGCCACGATATCCTCAACCAGGTGACGGTGCTCCTCCTGAACATCGATACGCTCAAGGACGAGGTCAAGGACCCGGAACTGCTGGAACTGATCCGGGTGCAGGAGAATGCTGCCGAGAATATCCGTCACCAGGTCGAGTTTGCCCGGGACTACGAGACCATCGGGGTGCGAGCCCCCCAGTGGATGAACATCCGGGAGATCTTCAACCATCTCCAGCCGGTCATGGGCACGTACGGTATCGCGTTCGTCCCGCCGGAGAAGAACATCGAAGTCTATGCCGACCAGCTCCTTGAGCGTGTCTTCTACAACCTTGTCGACAACTCGATCCAGCACGGGGGGCACGTGACCACCATCAGCGTCCGGACCATGGATTCACCGGACGGCATCACGATCCTGTACGAGGATAATGGGGTTGGCGTCGCTGCCGGGCTCAAGGCAAAGATCTTCGAGCGGGGCTTCGGGAAGCATACCGGCCTCGGGCTCTTCCTTGCAAAGGAGATCCTGGAGATCACCGGGATCACCATCGAGGAGAACGGTGTCCCGGGGATTGGCGTCCGGTTCGAGATCCGGGTCCCGCAGGCACAACTCCGGATCCAGCCATAGACTGCCGCCCGGGCCGGCTGCTCATACCGCTTCTTTCACGTCCATGACGACTTTCCGGTGGCAGCGGGGGCAGGGCACCTTGACCGGGTGCCGGGAGCGCTGGAGCGAGAAGAGCCGCGTCCCCATGTAGGTCCATATATGGCTGCAGCGGGGGCACATCACGCGGCAGCTGGTGTACTGGCATTCCATGATCAGGATGCGGTCATCCGCTGATATTAACCCGGGGCAGGTGTGGGGTGAAAGTGAGCGATCCCGATCCTGAGGGATATGTGAGGTTGCCGGCTCATTTCCATGGCCGGCAGACCCGCGAGCTGCCCTCGTCCTTCTGCGCTTCGGCCCGGCCTATCAGCTTCCGGAGCATGCAGGGCGTGACAAACTCACCGGTCATGACATGAACCGTTTTCCTGCCGGTCTCCTCATCCATCCCGTAGCACAGGATGAAGTCCCTGCCGTGCGCAAGTGCCGATACTGCCATGCCCGGCAGGATCTCTTCAAGCGGTTGCTTCCGCCGGCGTGCCGGCTTGTGCGGCGGTACCATGCCGGAGTGTTCCGGGCGGCAGATAATAAGGATTGTGCGGCATACTGCAGGAATAAGATCAAAAAAAGAGCGATATCGTCCAGGTATCGGGATTATTGCGGGACCGGCCCGGTATATACGCCCGAACCAAGCCACCAGGTGTCATCGATCTTCACGCCATATCCCAACTTGGACTCAAGCGTCCGGTTGTGCTGCGGGTTGATGTAGGTAAACCGGTAAAAACCGCTGCCGTCCCCGACTGCCGCCCCCATCTCCCTGACAAAGACGCCGGTCTGTCCCTCGCGGACCTTCCCGACCGCCTCAGGGCTGACCGGGTGGGCAAGGGTGGTGCCATTGAAGCCATACGCATAGATGTAGAGTTCGCCCTTGACAAACGATCCCTTCGGATTGTTGAACTCGGTAAGAGCTGCCGGTGCACCGCGGGCCCGGGCATAGTCAGCGGCGCTCTCAACAAACGCTACGAGCGTCTCGTTGGATGTGTACGCTCCGTCCGTTGCAGCCGGTGCAACTGCCTGGGGAGTAGTAGCGCTAGTTGCTGTAGTAGTCGGAACTGATCCGGATCTGTTGTCAGTACAACCCGCGCTGATCACGAACAAAAGGATGAGGAGGCTGCCGATTGAGAGAAAGAATTTCAGTTTCATTGGTATGAATGAAGTCACGAACCTTAAAAAACCAATGAAAGAAGATCCAGAGATACGGAAGAAACGTGAGCAGAAACGATGCGAGGGATGGGATTCGAACCCAAGAACTCCTACGAGATTAGGCCCTCAACCTAACGCCTTTGACCTGGCTTGGCTACCCTCGCCCATTGTTTTATGAGGATTTTTACACTTGCGATACTGTGCCAAGATCGTGTCCAAGGCCCTCAACCTAGCGCCTTTGACCTGGCTTGGCTACCCTCGCCTTTGTGCCATAACAAAAAGGTTGTCTATCTAATAAAAACTTGTGTAAAGCATGGCCGGTTACCGGGGAAAATTGAACGGAACGAACCGGGGCGGGGATTCTCGCGCAGTTCCTCCCGCCTGAACCGGGTTTGCCTGCCCCGGCCGGCAATCCGCCGGCACTGATGATAAAAGCGATGCATCGGTGTATATTTATATACGCCATTCCCAGTGGTTAGTATGTGGTCTGACATCATCCACGAGTTCACCGACTCCCCATCCCAGAGCAAGGTAGTACGGTTCCTCCTGGAGAACGGGTTCGGGGTGACCGGAGACGGACGAATCTGCTGCAATGGCATCGAGGTCCCTGCAACCGCTGTGGCAAAGGCGATCGGTTCGGACCGGCGCGTTGTCGACTCAACAGCCCGGCGGATCCTCGAGCGCCCGATGCTCCGCGAGATCTTCACCAACATGCGGGCAACGCCGGACCTGAGCCGGGTTGCCGAGTCGCTCGGATTTACCGTCATCACCGTACTTCCCCGGAATGCGAGCGAACGTGGGATCGTGGGCGCTGCAGTCAAGGTGCTCTCCGATCATATGCTCTCGATCCGCCAGATCTTCGTGACCGACCCCCAGTTCGCCGAGGACCCGAAACTGGTTATCATCATCGAAGAGCCACTCCCCCATGGTGTGATAGAAGAGATCCGTGCCCTGCCCCAGGTCCGGCAGGTCATCATCTGATTTTTCCGGCCACGTTCACCGACCGCAGAGCAGTTCGACTTCGCGAGCCAGGCGGTACATCCGCTTCCGCGCCTTCTTCGGGAGATGGATTGCCGATGCAAGGGTATCGTCAATGGTCGTGCGGTGATGACCGGCGATCAGATTGTCTGCGTGCGTTACAATCTTCTGCTCTGTTGTCGATGGGATACTGTCGCGGGGGGAGAGTCCGAGCAGCGTGCACTCGTCCGCAGTGAGCCCGGCGCCGGTATGGCACTCTACAATCCGGGCAAGTTCCTCCGGAAAACCCTTCGCCCGCAGGAGATCCGAACCCTGCTGGGCATGATCGATGGCATGGGTACGGCAGCGCCCGATATCATGGAGCATGGCTCCACTTAAAACAAGGGACCGGTCTGCATCCGGATTTCCGGCCGCGTACTCAAGGGCGCATTCGGTGACCGCCCTGCAGTGGGCGATCACTTTGGGGCTGCAGCCGGTTTCTGATAGCAGACGCTCGTATTCGGTAAATCCCTGCTTACGCATGACCAAGCGAGTTCTTGATCGATTCGATCCGGGACTTCAGGGCTTTGAGGAGTATCTCGTTGTCGAAGTGGGTGAGGGGGATGTCGCAGTCAGGGCATTTGAAATCAGTGTTCATGGCAATGGGGAAGGTGAATATCTGGTGACATTCGCCACACTTGTAGAAGTCGTTCTCCTCCTCAAACCTCTCGCGCCGGGAGAGTTTCTCTAAGATTGTCTCCATGTCCTCGCGGATTGCATCGTGAATATGGTCGGTACGGAGCTGCCACAGGTACGTGAGCCAGCCGGTCTCATTGTTCTTGATCCGGTGATACTCGGCAAGCCGCTTCTCGTACAGGGTATAGAGCGTGTGCCGGACCGAGTTGAGGTTGATGCCGGTCTGCGCCGCAAGGTCCTCATCGCTGTGCTCGCCCTCCGCGGGGAAGCGCTCGAGGAGGTCGAGGCCTTCATCGCCAACAAGCCGGTGGAGATAGGCGCGGATTGCCGGATCGTTGAGCGTGTCTTCGGTTGAGTCCATCAGCGCATATATTGTCGGACTGTGCTAATATGTTTATCCAGCAGCGCAAGCGCAGCCTCCCGCGTGGGGCCCCAGCCGTACACGCTGACGAGCGCCTGCTCTTCTTCAAAGAGCGTCCCCGGCCACGGGATGTCGGCTGTGAACTGCCGGAATTGTGCAAGGTCGGCAGTGATGGTCATGTCGCGGTCGGCAAAGAGGATGCTCCGGCACGCTACCTGCCGGGACACCGGGGGGCGATCCGGCAGGACACCCTGGCATGCACCGGCATGGAGATCGAAGAGATTAATGCCGGTTGCCATCTCGACCGTGTCCACGGTGCCCTGGAAGCGCGGGTTGATCTCGATTGCAACGGGGCCATCCTTCCCGATGACAAAATCAATGCCGATCGTTCCCACGCAGCCGCTTCCGGCCGCGATCAACCCGGCAAGCGCCGCCATCTCCCCGCCAACGGGATGATCGGACGGCGTCACCGAGCCGGAGAAGCCGTATGCCGATTCACCGCTGCCACCCCGGAGGATCTGCTCGTTGGCGGCGATCGCGATTGCCTGACGACCCGATGCAACACAGCAGACGCTTGCGGGGACCCCTTCGACAAACTCCTGCCGGATGTGCGGGACATTCTCGTACAGTTCCCGCCACGCGTTCATCTCCGCTTCCGTGCAGATGACCGCGTTCCTCCATCCCCCGGCCCCGGTCCTCGGTTTGACCATGGCAGGATATTCACCGTCCGGGAGGATCCGGGGGACCGGAATATCGAGGGATTCAAAGAACTCCTGCGTCGCGCATTTGTCCATAAACCTGCCAATAGACCGGGGATCGGTACCAAGGCGGGGGACCGGTGACGACAGCATCTCGGCCCCGGAGGTCGGGACGAAATAGTCGAACGCGTGGCGCCGGCAGATCCGGTCAATAGCATCCGGCAGTTCGGCAAGGTCGTCGAATTTCTCACGATCCTTCGTGCACCAGGCGAGGTCCTGGTCGCAGAAATGGTCTACCGTGCAGACCTCGTATCCCGCATTGAATGCTGATTGTGCCACATGCCGGGTTGCAAACCCGGCAATGAGCACCCGGCCCTTCACAGGCCCACCGTCTGCTTGCCGGCCTTTGAGGGAATGATCTTTATCTGGGCACCGGGAAAATCGAGCGCCAGGTTCTTTCCCTCTGCAAGATGGTCGAGGAAGAGGGCAAGGCTCGAGATCTCGGAATGCGGCTGGCTCGTCACTGCAACGTTGAAATCGGCAAGGCCGTAGATCTCGCCCGGAACCTTCTCGGCACCGACAATGACCAGGATCTTTTTGTGCGGCCGGATCTCGCCGATCACGTCTGGCAGGTTCAGGCCGTACATCGTGAGGTGGACAACGGACCCGCCGTTCGCCTTCCACTCTTTGATACAGGATCGCCACTTCACGTTGTCCTCGCAGAAGAACTCCCCGCCCCAGCGTTCTGCAACATCGGCGATACTCTCCCTGACGTCCTTGTCGGCTGCGGCAAGGTACATCCCTTTTGCCCCGAGCGCCCGGGCCGTGAGCCCGACATGGGTGGTCACCCGCTGGTCGCGTTCGGGACGGTGGCCGATCCGGAGGATGGCGATCTCGTGGTCTGGCATGATATTATTTCCTCGCTTTGATGACGCCGTTCTCGATCACGTACGGCAGGTCTTCTTCATATTTGAACTGGTTTTTGATGAGTGCCTCGCCGAACGTGAGCATCCGGACTTTGCCGGAGCACCGCTCGACCAGGCAGGAGCGCTCGAGACGGGAGAGGGACCCGGCTACGACTGCTGCATCGAGACAGCAGACCTGTGCAAGCGCACCTTCCTCAATCTCGCCGTGCTCCGGGATCCGGTGGTACACAAACCAGTCGGTGTCCTCCTCTTTCACCTGTATTCATATTCCGCGAGGGAGAATAAGGGTATCGGGTCAGGACCCGGATCCGTCCCCTGCACGACCTGGAAATACCCCTCTGTTTTTTACTTCCGGCACCCAATACTGGGGCATGGCCGATGCCGGGACCGGGCTTCCCTACCACGAACTGGTCAGGCTCACTGACCGGATCCTCGATGCATGCGATGATGACGTTCCCTGTATCGCAAAAAAACTTGACGGGCTGAACGAAGAGATCCGGGCTGAGCTGGTGGTCTCCGATCTCCTCAACGCGTTCCAGGCCTTCTATTTTTTCTTCCGGACCGACCCGGGCGAACTGGTCCGCGAACGGCTCGAACTCGAGCCGGCATCATCGCTCCGCGGCGGGCTCCTTGTGGACGAGACTGATCTGCTGGAGATGTATTTCGGCATCAAAGATGCAAAACCGGTTGTTGTGATCAGCGATGGCGACAAAATTGTGGCAGCATTCTCCGGAAAGAACGCATACATGCAGGGCCGGGAATTTTTGCAGAACCCGGAGTGGCAGTGAGAGCGCCTGCCCGGCCTGCTCCTGACAATCACGAGGGATTCCGGTTGATCCATAACCGGTGGTGGAAAAATCCTCACCGGTCCCCGGCACTGATGATCCGCTCGTCCACCACTGCCGGCACCAGCGGCGGGAGCCGCCCCCACTCAACGATCGCATCACCCAGGACCGCAAAGATCCCGTCCACTTCCCCAGGATTCACCCGGTCCAGTACCGATCGATCGTCCGGCCGTATCTGGTTACAGACCGCAGTTGCCCAGGCATCGGCAAGCGCGACATTGGGGGCAACGATGGTGACTGCATCCGCGATCCCGAACGAGACCGAAGGTCCGACCGTTGCCGATGACGTGCAGATGCCCAGGATCATCTCCTGAGGGGGGACAACGAACGCAACCTTGTTGGAGAGCGAAGCCCCGCCCGCATGGATACCGACCCGGACCGGGCGGTCTGCGATGAGCGCGATGTCCCCGCCATTATCGATGACGCCAAACGATGCGCCGGCATCGATCATGGCTTCCATACCAGCCCAGGCGATCGTGCCGGCAACCGCGGCCATGGGTCCGACACCCGCCTTTTCTGCTGCTTTCGCCATACGTTGAACGGTCAGCGCATCCGAGTCCGGTTGATATGGCTCGTACGTTGCTGCAAAAAACGGGTCTGAGGCAATGTATGCCTCAAGCTCCTGCCGGGCAGTAAGGATCCCTGCCTTCGCAGCGGCAGCATGAGCAGGATCTTCCGCGAGGATCGTAGCAAACGTCTCGCGGAAGTGGAACCGTTCCCGGATCATACCGGGAGTGTCAGCGCCCGGTGCGGGCATGCCCCGATGCACTTGCCACAGAGGATACACTTGCTCTCATCGCACTGCAGCTTCCATTCACGGTCGAACGTGAAGACCTCACGGGGACAGATGCTGATGCAGGCACCGCAGTCCACGCACTCGCTCTCGTTATGGTGGACTCCCCGGTCCAGGATCCGGACATTGGCGCCAAGGCCGGACATTGAACTGCTGACCAGCTTGCACTTGTCGTCCGGCACATCAATGAGCGCCTCGCCTTCCGATGAATCGATGACCGCCCGCTCGACGTTGATGAGGACGCCGGTATCGAGGACTGCCTGGGCGATGATGGGCTTTTTGCCCTTCCCGCGCGAGAAGTTGACGAGCAGTTTCATTTCAGCCACCTCCCGCCAAAGCACTTGCCAAGATCAATCGCGGTCAGGAGCCCGATGACATGGCGTTTTTTATCAATGACCGGCAGTGCGCTGATGTTGTTCTGCTCCAGCTTCCGGACCGCGATGTCAACGGAGTCGTCCACAGCAGTGGTGATGACCTTGGTCTTCATGATATCTTTCACGAGCCGGGCCCGGCCGGGGTTTGCAACGGCCTTGGATATGTCGAAAGTGGTGACGATCCCGACCAGCTCCTTCTTCCCATTCACGACCGGAAGGTGGTTGGTCTCCCCCTTGAGGAGTTTCTTGGCAGCGCCGGTGATGTCCTCGTCCTCGCCGATCGTGATGACCGAGCGGTCCATGATGTCGAGCACCCGCGGACCGGCCGCGGTCTGGTGCATGGGCTTGTTGGACTTCGTTGCATCGATCGGCCGGGTTGGCAGGGTCAGGTGTACCTTCCCCTGCTCGACCCAGCCCTTCAGTTCCTGCGCAACCTCCCGGGCTTTCCGGAAACTGGAGAGGGACGAGGTCCTGACCTCCTCGCCGTTCAGGTCCACGATCCCGCTGCGCAGCTCCGCGTAGGTTGCGGTTTTTATCGTAGGGCGCGAGCGGCCGGGCACGCCATAATCGAGGATATCCACGCTGATGTCCTCATCGCGGACTGCCGTTGCCCGGACAACGTCCAGGTCGAGGACCGGCAGGGGCACCCCGAGCCCGATATACATGGTCACGCCGTACCCGGTCATGGTCGCTGCACGCAGGTAGTCCTGCGACATCTCCTTGAGGTTACCGGTCACCATCAGCGTCCCGAACCCGGCAGCGGGAGAGTGCTGCGTCCCCTCGCCCACGATCATGCCCTGGGCACCACACAGGAAGATCGGCACGCCGCTGCCGATGAGCCGGAGGTGCGGATCATTGGAGAGCGGGTTCAGGACACCGGCGCCCGAGTACGAGACATTGCCGCTGCCCGGGAGCAGGACGCCCATGTAGGTATGGAGAGTCCGGTCGGTCGTGTTTGTTGCCGCATTGTACCGCTGGTAGGCATTCCGGGGATTGCACATGATCGCCTGGTTGAGGTTCTCGAGTACAAGGTCAGTGGTGATCGTCCGGCGCGGGTAACAGTCCGTGCCCCGCGAACTTGCGCGGAGCTCGACTGATTTGCCGGCCACCAGGTCCTCGATGACATGCGCACCGCCGTACTCGTTCCCGAGCGTATCGGACTGCTGGGTTGCCCCGATGTAGGTATCGACCGCGGCAAGCCCCCCGTATGCTTCGACATTGTTGAGCCAGATCCGCTCCATCCGGATGGGTGGTTCGGCATGGCCGAAGTTGAGGAATGCCCCGGACGAGCACATGGCGCCAAAGGTTCCGGTGGTGACAACATCGACCTCTTTCAGCGCTCCCTTCTCCCCGAGCTGGGCAACGATCGCGGGCATCTCTTCAGCAGTGACCACGCGGGCGTTCCCGTCACGGATGCGTTCATGGATCTGTTCAATCGTCTTGTGCATACCCAGATATTCACATTTATGCATAATAAACCTAATGCTTATTACTATTGGTAATAAATGCGATTTTAACCCACCGCGTCCATGATGAGGTATGGATGTGGATGCGTTCATTGCGGAGATGGAGCGGATCGCCCCCCCGGAGCTTGCCGAGGATTTTGATGCCGGAAAGATCGGGTTGGTCGTTGAAGGGAAGCGTTCGATCAAAACGATCTGCGCTGCACTTGATGCAACTCCCGCGGTTGTGAAGAAAGCGGTTGCGCACAAAGCCGATATGCTGGTCGTTCACCACACCCCGCTCTGGTCCCCGGTGAGCGCGCTGACCGGGCCGGTCGCATCGCTGATGCGCGAGATCCTCTCGCATGACCTGAACGTGTATGTCATGCACACGAACTTCGACCGCGCCGGCTGCGGTGTCAACGACTGCCTTGCCGATATGCTCGGCCTCACCAACACCGAGCCGATGACACTGGGGCTTGTCGGGGACTGTTCACTCTCCGTCAAGGAGATCGTTAGCCGGATCGGCGGCCCGGTCCGGGTGTGGGGAGCAGTTACGAGACCCCGGCGCCTTGCGGTTGTTGGCGGCAGCGGGTTTGACCTTGCGTTCCTGCACGAGGCAAAAGCGCTCGGGGCCGACGCATTCCTCTCGGCCGAACTGAAGCATTCCGTGTACCGGGCTGCCCCGCTCCCGTGCATCGAGGCAACCCACTATGCCCTTGAGGCACCCGCGATGGAGCGGCTCGCGGTGCAGCACCGCTGGAAATTCATTCCCGATCTGCCGCAGATCACGGTCATCCCATGAGCGATCTCTTCGACCGGCTTGCAAGGGAGCGGGCGCTCAGTAACGATTTGCGGAGCGAGATCGAGGCAGCGTACGGTCCCCGGGGGAAGAAGGCCCTCGCGGCGCTGGACGCCGGCAGGATCCGGAAGTACCACGATTTCTTTGCCGTTGAGGGCAGGACCGGCGAGTATGTTGTTGACGAGGACTTCTGCACCTGCGGGGACTTTATGTACCGGAACCGCACCTGCTGGCACCTGGTCGCGGTCCGGATCGCGATGGCGACCGGCGTCTACGAAGAGATCGACGGCTGGTATGTTGACCGGATGCAGTGATCGGAACAATACCCTAATTACCGTTCACGGGCAACTGTACTGACGAATTGTGATCCCATGCTCGAAGAGGAATACCAGCTCGACTATTTCAAAAACCAGGGGTTTGTCCGCAAGGTCTGTAAGTCCTGCGGTTCCGCGTTCTGGACCCGCGACCCGTCCCGCGAAGTCTGCGGCGACGCACCCTGCGAACCCTACAACTTCATCGGCAACCCGGTCTTCAAACCGCACACGCTCGACTCCATGCGCGAGGCGTACCTCTCGTTCTTTGAGAAGCAGGGGCACACCCGCATCGGGAGGTACCCGGTAGTAGCCCGGTGGCGGGACGACATCTACCTGACCATCGCGTCCATCGCGGACTTCCAGCCTTTTGTTACCAGCGGCGTCGTCCCCCCGCCGGCAAACCCGCTGACCATCTCGCAGCCCTGCATCCGGCTCAACGACCTCGACTCCGTGGGAAAATCCGGCCGGCACCTGACCACCTTCGAGATGATGGCGCACCACGCGTTCAACACCCCGACTGAGGAGATCTACTGGAAGGACCGCACGGTCGAACTCTGCGACCAGTTCATCGCATCCATCGGCGGCGATATCAGCAAGGTCACCTACAAGGAGAACCCGTGGATTGGCGGCGGGAACGCGGGGCCGAGCGTCGAGGTCCTCATTGGCGGTCTCGAGGTTGCAACGCTCGTCTTCATGAGCCTGGGCCGGCAGAAGACGGAAGGGCAGGGGTACGACCTCAAGGGCGAGATGTACTACCCGATGAAACTGCGGATCGTTGACACGGGCTACGGGCTCGAGCGCCTGGTCTGGGCATCGAAGGGATCGCCCACCATTTACGATGCGGTATTCCCGGAGATGGTGAGCCGGGTCATGTCCGCAGCAAACCTCAGCCACATGCTGGACAACAAGGACTTTGCCAAGATCCTCGCCCTCAACGCAAAGTTCGCGGGTCTCATGGACATCTCGGGCTCCAACCTCTTCAACCTCCGGAAGAAAGTTGCGGCAGCGATCGATGTGCCGACCGACAAGCTCGACAAGATGATCACCCCGGTCGAGAAGGTGTACGCGGTCGTGGACCACACCCGCTGCCTCGCGTACATGCTCGGCGACTGCATCGTCCCGTCCAATGTCCGCGAGGGATACCTTGCACGGCTCGTCATCCGGCGCACCCTGCGCATGATGCACGACCTGAAGATCGATGAGCCGCTCGCCGACCTCATCGAGGAGCAGACGCGGATCATCGGCAGGGATCGCTTCGAGCAGGACATGGCCGTTGTCCGGGAGATCGTTGACCGCGAGACCGAGAAGTATGCCCAGACGCTTGAGCGCGGCACGCGTATCGTCCAGAAAGTCGCAAAGACCTACAAGGCGAAGAGCCAGCGGGTCCCGCTTGCCGAGATCATCACGCTCTACGACTCGCACGGCATCCAGCCCGAGATGGTGAAGGACATTGCCGCAAAAGAGGGCGCGGTGGTCGAGCTGCCGGACAACTTCTACTCGATCGTTGCCGATCAGCACTCCGAGTCGCGCCGCGAGTCCGGTGAGGAGGACAAGACCGCGAAGTATGCGGCACGCGTCCAGGCACTCCCGCCGACCCGGAAACTCTACTACGAGCAGACCTCGGACATCGAGTTCGAGGGGGTGGTCATCGACTTCTTCGACAACTATGCAGTCCTGGACCAGACACTCTTCTACCCGGAGGGCGGCGGACAGCCGGCCGATACCGGGACGCTCGTCTCGGACGAGAGCATGGTCCGGGTTGACGAGGTCATCAAGGTGGGCGAGGTCATCCTCCACCACATCACGGGCGGCGTCCTCGGGCGTGGCGACCGGGTCAAGGGGATGGTGGACGAGCAGCGGCGTCTCTCGCTCATGCGCCACCACACCGCGACCCATATCATCCTCCATGCGTCCAAGGAAGTCCTCGGCGCCCACATCCACCAGGCCGGAGCACAGAAGGGCAGCGAGAGCTCCCGCGTGGATATCCGGCACTTCAAGCACATCACCCAGGACGAGCTGAACCGGATCGAGATTGCGGCGAACCGGATGATCATGGCAAACCAGCCGGTCGAGATCGGGATCGAGGACCGGGGGAAGGCCGAGCAGAAGTACGGCTTCGGCCTGTACCAGGGCGGTGTCCCGCCCGGCAGGGAGATCCGTGTCGTGAAGGTTGCCGGGGATATCGAGGCCTGCGCCGGTACACACTGCCACAGCACCGGCGAGGTCGGGATGGTCAAGATCATCCGGGTCGAGCACATCCAGGACGGTATCGAGCGGATCGAGTTTGCGGCAGGCATCGCCGCCATCTACTACATGCAGCACCTTGAAGGGATTGTCATAAAATCAGCCGAGACGCTCTCGGTCCAGCACGACAACCTCCCGCCAACGGTCGAGCGCTTCTTTACCGAATGGAAGGACCAGAAGAAAGAGATCGAGAAGATGAGCGCGAGGCTTGTCGACCTGGAGATGCGGACGATCGTTGCAGAGACCATCGGCGGCATTCCGGTTGTCGTGAAGCGCATCGATCTCCCCCAGAAGGAACTCTCGGCCATCGCTTCAAGTATTTCAGGCAGGGGCGGCGTTGCACTGCTCGCGGGATCCGGGGAGTCGGTACGGGTCGTCCTTGCATCCGGCGATTCGCGGGTGAACGCCGGCGAGATCATCAGCCAGGTCTGCGGGCTCCTGGGCGGCAAGGGCGGAGGTAAGCCCGGCCTTGCACAGGGCGGCGGGCCGGATGCCGGCCAACTTGATTTGGCCCTCAAGGTCGGAAAAGAACGCATCATCGCATCCATCAGCAACTGAAGCGAGCATGACCGAGAAGATCCTTGTACTGGAACCGGGCGACGAGCGGGCACAGAAGATTGCCAAAGCAATGGCAAGCCAGACCGCAAGCGACATCCTCCAGCTCCTGGGGGACGGCCAGACAAGCCTCACCGACATTGCCGAGCGGCTGAGCCTCCCGATGAACACGGCCAAGTACCATGTCGAGAACCTGCTCGAGGCCGGTCTCATCGCGGTTGCCGAGACCCGGTACAGTGTCAAGGGCCGGGAAGTGAAGATGTACACGCTGGCAAACCAGCTGCTGGTCGTTGCCCCGCGGCAGTCATCCATGCGATCGCTCATCCTGAAGTACGCAACACTCTTTGGCATCGTTGCGCTCAGCTCGGCACTGATCGCAGCCCTCTCTCCGATTATCAAACCCTCCCTCGTCTCGCCGCAGGGATATGGCGGGGCCGGGCCGCAGCTTGCTGTGATGCATGATGGGAGCACGGGGAGTTACGCAACCCGTGCCGTTATGGAATCCGCAGCCTCCCCCAATGCAACAGCCGCAGGCGCCGAAGTGATGACGAAAGGCGCCCAGGCTGCAAACGACATTGGTCTGGTTGCGAATGCAAGCCCGGCACCGGTACCGGTCGCGATGCAGCAGCTGCCCCCGCAGGCACCGGCCGACATCACGACCGCCGCCGCTGCACAGGCAGGGATCGATCCCGCAATCGCCTTCTTCCTGGGCGGCATGCTCGTGATCGCGGTCCTGCTCTGCTACGAAGCCTGGCTGTGGAAGAAGAAGTAAAAACGGGAATCTTTTTTCCGGAAAAATGCGGGCCGGATGTAACAATAAATCGATCGCCGATTTTTCCGGATAAAAATTCAATCGCGATCACTGTTGCGATTTCAAAATGAAAACCGGAAGTTGTTTCGAAAATGATGATCGCGATGGACCTTCTGTAAAAAATCTCCGAAAAATTTCGATTCGAAAGATGGGGGCTGATGCCCCCATACCCCCGTTTGCGATTCCGGCCGCCGCCCCGAAGGGCGCCCCGCGGCGGCCTCAATACGGTTTTTGCTTCACAATAAACCGAACTGCCCCGCCGTGCCCCGGAGGCATCGAATCCCAAAGGGATGAGATGAGAGAAGAACCGTCAGGTTCTTCGAATGCCCTGAGGCGGGGAACCCTCCCGCCTGCGAGTTTTTGATTTGGTGTTTTCAGGGAATATTTTCCCGGGAACGTGTCTTCGAATCGCGATAATGGCTGCAAATTGATCGAGAAACGAAGATCGATTTTAAAAAAATAACAATCTCAATCCGGCTTTTTGGAGAGATTCCGAAGATCTCAATGAAAAAAAATTACGCTCTCTTCTTTCCGAGCACAGCCAGGAGCCCGCACAGTCCCGCAGCAACAGTAACGGTGAGCGGCGAGAGCGGGGACTCAGTCGGCGTGGGCATGGGCGTCGGTGCTGCCGTTACCGGCTTTGAGGTCTTCACCACAACCGGGGTCGTTGTGGGAATGGTTGTCGGAGCCACGGTCTCCGGTTCAGTGACCGTGAAGGTCACCTTACCAATGTATCCCTTGGCATCGGAGAAGTCCACATCATAGGACCCTGCCGATGCAATCGTCACCTTCTTGGTGAACTTGCCGGAACTGTCCTTGATGTCGTTCGTGGTCTGGATCCACTGGGGGCCGAAGATCCGGCCGTCGGGCCCGCGCACCTCGATCTCAACGCCATCGGAACCGAGCTTGGCGATTGCGCCCTCGATCCGCAGCGCCTCCCTGGTGGTCTGCGTCAGCGGGGACGTGATCTCGATCTCACCGGACCGGTCGATGAGCTTGATGAGCTGCATGGTCCTGGAATCGGACCGCAGGCGCGGCTCATCGTTGCCCACGTACTGGACCTCGATCTTGTACGTACCGCCCGGGAGCCCCTGCGTATCGAAGAGCTTGTACTGGGTGTTCTTGTTCTCCTGGATCGTCAGCGGCTGCTTGCTGATGAGGGTTGCGGTATACTGCGACTGGTACAATGCAACAATGAAGGTTGTCCCTGCCGGGAAATCGCTGTCAATGGAACATTTTAAGGGGATGCCCGCCTGGACCTCTTCCGGGCACGAGAGGTACAGACCGTAGGCCGACACGGTTCCCATAATACCCATGAGGCAGAGGGCAAGGAGTATGATCCGTTTCATGCAGACAGGTTCGTATGTCAGCTGATAAAATCATTCTCTTTGCAAAACAGAGGCCGGCCGGGCCGGCTCAGCACATGCTGATGAAATTCTTCAGGATACGCAAGCCGGTCGCGCCGCTCTTCTCCGGGTGGAACTGGACCCCGCAGACATTGCCCCGGGCCACTGCCGAGGCAAACGGGCAGATGTAGTCAGTTGCGGTGAGCGTGAACTCCGGGGCAGTGTCCGCGTAGTACGAGTGGACAAAGTAGACGTGCTGACCGTCAGCGATGCCCGCGAAGAGCGGGTGTTCACGGTTGCTGACCACCAGCGAGTTCCAGCCCATGTGCGGCACCTTGAGGCCGGGGACACGGGGGAATTTCCGGACCGAGCCGGGGATGAGGCCGAGGCCCTGGTGGAGACCGTGCTCCTCGCTCTCCTCGAGGAGCATCTGCATCCCGAGGCATATCCCGAGGAGGGGGATGGAGCGGGTCGATCCGGTCACGATCTCTTTGAGAGGGCCCAGTTGTTCCATGCCTTCGGAGAACGCACCGACACCGGGGAGAACCAGTCCGTCTGCTGATGCGATAACCTCCGCATCGCAGGTGATGATCGCCTCCGCGCCGGCTTTTTCAAGACCGCGTATCACGCTGCGCAGGTTCCCCAGTCCGTAATCAATAATGGCTATCTTCGTCATCCCTGCCTCCTTCGCGCAGCCTCCAGCGCCCTTCCGTCACCCATTCAGCGGGCAGCCCCTGCCCCTGCTGCCATGCCCCGAGCCGTAATGTCCAGTCCTTCCACAGGCCGGGATATTCGTCCGCGATCAGGTGTATCATTGCCATATCGCTGGACGGGCACATGAAACAACCGATCCGGTCCAGGTGCCTTGCATAGAGGACATTGTACGGTGCCTGCTCGCGGAAGATATAGAGCCAGACATGGAGCGCGGTCCAGTTGTGGATCGGGGCTGCAGAGAGCTGGACCGGCACGTTCCGGTTCCGCCAGACCCGGTCGCTCTTTGCCCGGGTCGCCGATTCATACCGCCGCTGTCCGATGAACGAGAGGCATTCGCCCCACCGTTCGCGGACCAGGTTGCCGACCGGCGTCAGCTTGCAGACCCTGCAGCACCAGCGGGCATTGACCGCAGGTGGTCCCTGCTTCTTAAATGTCTCCCGGAATGTGGTGAGCCCGTCAGTCCGGATGACCTCGAGCCCGTACTGCTCTGCCACCGCCCGGACATTTTCATAGGTCTCGGGAAACTCAAGGCCGGTATCGGCAAAGAGAAGCGGGACCTTCCCGATCGCTTTCGTTACCACCAGGAGCGTGGCGAGGCTGTCCTTCCCCCCGGAGTAGGAGATATTGGGCTGGAGCCGCATGTTCCGGTTGTGCACATCCATCACGAACTGCACCGCCTCCCCCTCGGCCCGCTCAAGAACATCGGCATTCGCCCGTACCGCGTCGTCCCACGATGCCTTCCCGGGAACCACCTGGGATGCGATGTTCCTGCGGGTCCGGACAATCGCGCCTTTCTTCATCTCCCGGGCTTCCTGTGCGCTCACCTTCGCACGCCCGACACCGATACAGGTCCGGTCCGGCGCAAGGATGAAGACCTCGTCTCCTGCCTGCACATGATCCTCGATGTAAACCAGGCCGGGGGCAAGCACGCTCATGCCCTGGTCGCGGATGAACGGCACCGCATCCTCACTGATAACGACATACCGTCTGGTTGGCGAGAAGAGCCGGCAGGCTTCCGGCCGGGGGACGGGCTCCCAGTGCCGCCTCCCCGGGAAATACCGGATGATCCCGGCAACACCGCCGCCGACAATGACCTCTTCCATCCGGTCGTCGTCAGGCACTTTGTTGAGGAGCGCGAGATGTCCTTCCGGAATGAGCGGGGCACCGAAATGATCGGAGTAAATCCGGTTTATCAGCGCGATATCGGCAGGGAATGCCGGCCGGGCATCGCCCGGGGGCGTGACCGGGACCTCCCGGGTCGCTGAACCGCAGGAACACTGTTTCGCAAGCACCGGCGCATGGCAGGTATCGCACCACCGGAGCAGGATCTTTCCAAGATAGGACGGGCGCATCTTCCCCCAGTATTCGTTCTGCGGGGATAAAAAAACGCGTGAGTATCATGCGGGTACACCGGGAATCGCGGGGTCAGCCCGGGCGGGAGCATTGATATCCCACCATTTTCAAGTTTATTACAGAAACCTATGATCGATCCATGGTTTTTTGCAGCATTCTGTCTCCTCCTTGTTGCGGCATGCGCTCTTGTCCGGGTGATACGGATCCCGGTGCTGTACGACCGGCTGGTCGCTGCAACGGTCTTCGTCACGGTCGCTGCAGCCGCCGGCCTCGCGGCCAGTATCGGTCTCGGGAGCACCACCGCCCTTGACATCGTCATCATCCTTGCGCTGCTCGGCTATGCCGCCATCATGGCATCCGGTACCCTTGCACAGGAGGCGACTGCATGAGCGACCTCATCGCTGACATCTTCATCTACCTGCTGCTCCTTGCCGGCGTCGGGTTTGGCGGGATTGCGCTGATGGGGCTGTTGATCTTCCCGGATATCCGGAGCAGGATGTACACCGCACTCCGCGCAAGTCTCATCTGCATGGCAGCGGTCATCGGCGCAGCAGCGGTCTATACAGTCGCGCTCTGGTCCGGGACCGGGGGAGAGCAGTACCTGATCTTCCTGATCCACACGATATTCCTTACCGGGATGATGGGGATCGCTATCACGGCTATCGGCCGGCTTGTCCGGGAGAAGACACGGAAGCTTGTCTACTGTGCATCAGCTGAGCCGAAGGCATCCGGGCCGGACCAGCACTGACCTTTTTTATCGCATCCCTTCCCCATACCGGTTCCCCATGAGGCATCCTCCGGCAGGTATGCGGTGGTTTAATTGCATACCGGGTCTACCCGGTAACCGGGGTATCCGTTCTGTCGTTCGAGTGCAGCCAGTGCGGGGAGTGCTGCAGCCACCTTGGCCTTGTCCATGTCGTCGTGGAGGAGTATGCAGGTCTCCGCTTCATGGTCCGGAACCAGTATACCGGGCAGAAGACAATCGTATCCGTGGACCCGGACAAGACTGCGCTCTTCATGGACAGGAGCATCTTCTCCGAGCGGCCGGAGGCATGCCCGTTCTTCCGCTACGATCCCGCGGCCGCGAAAGGGTGGTGTACGGTTCACCTGACCCGTCCGGAGATCTGCCAGGATTATGGCTGCTGGCGTATTCTCATCCTGGATCCGGCGGGGCGGCGGGCGGGAAGGATCATGTGCCAGCGCCATCTTGCATCCGAAGAGGATGCGCTGACCCGGCTCTTCGAGGAGAAGATCAACCACATCATCGAGCCGGACAATAGCCGGTGGGATGAACAGGTCATCCATATTCTGCAAAGGGCAGGTTATACGGTCCTTACATGACTTTTTTAGTAATCCGCTGCGGCAGGTCTGGTCATGGGGATGACCACCCGGAACCACCCCGCCGCAAACGTTTTTCCCGCTCCCGGTGAAAAATATGCAGATATGACACCAGAAGAACCGGCAGTTACCGATGATGAGCCGTGCGAGCAGTGCGGGCTCTGCTGCCGGATCTTCGGGCCCGGTATTGCACCGACCACGGCAAACGTCTATGTCTGGATCGAGCAGGGCAGGACCGACATCCTCCGCTGGTTCGTGGCATTCCGGGAGCACGGGGACCCGGTCCCCGGCACTGCCCTCAAACCGGAAGACCTTGGCGATGTTGTCTCCTTTGAGATGCGCAATCCGGAGACCGGGGGATATGTGACGGTCTGCCCGTTCCTGCGCAGGGTTGCGAAGGACCGGTACCTCTGCGGGATCCACCTGGTGAAACCCGAGATGTGCTGGAACTACCAGCCATGGGTCTGGGGCGAGACCTATTTCAACCGGTGTCCTTCCCTGAAGAAAGCGGATTACCGGTGCCGCTGGCCGCTCTGATTCCCGTCAAAAAAACCTGGATCCCAAAATAATTACCGGAAGAGATCCAGCAGCGGGAACCGGTACTGCCCCAGCTTCCCGTCAAAATTGGATGCACCGATATGCGTGATGCGGCCGGTTCCGGCAGCGGCAAGGATGCCCTCCTTCATGGCACCCCGTACCGCTGCCTCATCCGTACCGTTCAGGACAATCTCGTATATGGATCCGACACCATCCGGCACCAGCGAGTCCGGTATCTTCCCCTTCAGGGTCGGACAGAACATATGGTTCGTGCTGGCGGGCATCGGGAACGCGTAGTTTTTACTGGCAACCTTGGACCCGCTCCTGACGATCCCCCCGGCAAAACTCATGATGACCCCGTACCGGCCGGCAATGGCCCCTGCGGCTGCGGATGCGGCGGCAAGCGCGGATGGCTGGTCCTTCCCCATGACGAGGAAGTTGCCCCCGGCAATCCCCTTCACCGTGCCGTACCGTTCCTCGCCGATATAATCGCCTTCCATGACCGGTATCTTCCAGCACCGGCGTCTGCCGACCATGCAGCGCTCCTCGTACTGGTCGCCAAAATAGTGCATCCGGATGGAGAACCGGGACGGGACATCCGGGAGCCCGTCGAATGCGCTCGTCGTTGGTGCCGGCAGAACACACTGCGATATGCGGGCAGCCACATTGGCTTTCATGTTCTTCTTCTCGGCGCAGATCAGGATCGAGACCCCCGGCCTGCCATCAGGGGTCTCACCGGGAGCCCACTCCCGTTCGATCCCCGCCTCGCAGGGGCACGCTATCTTGGATGTGGCAAAACCGGCAGCGGTGACCGCAGCCGTCCGCGCCCATTCATGGGTAGCCGCGGTGATGATCACCCGCGAGATCCAGACGGGAAACGCCTCTGCGAAGGTATCAAGAATCAGGGCTCCGTTGATCTCCATACGCCTCTCATCCTTCCTTGTATACGATC
Organism: uncultured Methanoregula sp.; assembly: GCA_964448885.1. Classification (GTDB taxonomy): domain Archaea; phylum Halobacteriota; class Methanomicrobia; order Methanomicrobiales; family Methanospirillaceae; genus Methanoregula. The sequence continues at coordinate 327,583 of CAYVAQ010000001.1, forward strand.
CCTTCCTCCGTTATGATGGTGTCCATGAGGACGTCGGTGTTGTCAAGGGGGAGTTTCCCGATCTCCTGGCACGAGAACGCAAGACCGATCTTGCGGAGGTCCGGGTACTTCTCCAGGAACCGGTCATAATACCCGGCGCCGTACCCGATCCGCCCGCCACTCCGGTCGAACCCGAGCATGGGAAGGAGGATCGTCTCAACGTCTTCGCCATGGGCGGGGATCTCGCTGCCGATGGGCTCGGGGACACCGAACGTGCTCGGGACGAGCACCGAAAGATCCCGCAGGTACGAGAGCCGCAGGCTGATGTCCTCCTTCTGGATGATGGGAACGATGACCGGGACATTTCGCTGGAAGAGCGCGGTGAGGATCGGCGTGGTATTGACTTCCTTCTCCTTGGAAGTATATGCCATGACAACCTCGTTATCGCGGATCAGCGGCATCAGGTGCCGGCAGATTGCCCTGCTCTTTTTCAGCCGGTCGCTGGGATCCATCGCATCCTTCCGCTCACGGAGGATCTTCCGGATACTGCTTTTCTGTTCCCTCATGGGCAGTAGTAGAGAACCAGATTATTTATGTGTTTCCGGAGGGTTTTTCCGGGATCCGTATGGCTGTTTGGGGCGCAAAAGAGAAACGGGCCGGTCTTTCTGCTGATGGACAGGGACCGGTTATCTGGATTTTTTTGTCACGCGACAGCATTATCTGAAAACGCAGTACAGCATTTACTGTCTGAAAGGTGCTGGTATGCCGGTTGTGAATGTTCGGAAAGGAGATGACATCTGCCGTTATGCCGTTATCATGGTCATCGTCCTCATCAGCTGCAGCGGGTGCATGGCTCCCGCGGAACCGGCACCCGGCCCTGAAAAACCGGACCTTGTTCAGAACGATCCGGCCCGGCAGCTCGCGGAACAATACCCGGCGCCCGGGGATCTTGTTGTGGTAAATGGCAGCGTCATGCATATCCGGTGCCAGGGAACGGGCAGCCCGGTTGTCATCCTGGAGGCCGGCTCAACCGACTGTTCCCTCTCATGGGCACGCGTGCAGCCGGCGGTTTCCCGGTTCACAACGGTCTGCAGTTATGACCGGGCCGGCTATGGCTGGAGCGAGCCGCAGGAGGGGGCCCTGACAGCACGGGCTGTCACAAGCCGGCTGCACCAGCTCCTTTCCCGGGCAAACATTTCCCCGCCCTACATCCTCGCCGGCCATTCCCTGGGCGGGGAGTACGCCCGTGCCTATGCGCACTGGTACCCGGACGAGGTTGCGGGCCTGGTGCTCGTGGACCCGGGTTCGGAGTGGCAGATGGTCCGGACCGGGGAAAAATTTACCCGGGAGCAGAAGGCCGCAACTGCAGCAGCGGTCCGGATGATACGGGACGACCAGGAACTCGCAGAGAATGGCACGTTCGTACGGAACCTCACGCGGGTTCCGGTGGATCCCCGGCTCCCGCACGATGAGTTCATGGCATACCGGGCCCTGCTCGCGACCCGTCCCTCATTCTGGGAAGCCCGGGCTGTTGAAGGCGAGAGCGCTTTTTCCATCTTTGAGGAACTCCAGCGGGAGAATATCACGGATCTGGGGGACATCCCGCTTATCGTGATTTCGTCAGGTAACGAGATGGGATTCTCACCCGATCCGCAGCAGAATGCGGAGGCAAACCGGATCTTCCGGATGCTCCAGGAGGAGACTGCCCGCCAGTCATCTTCCGGGCAATACCTGATGGCACCGGAGACGAGCCACTATGTGCAGCTCGACCGTCCCGACATGGTCATCAGTGCAGTAAGGACGGTATTCAATGAATCGCGGGAACGGATCGGGGGATAGCGGCAGGGATTCACCGATCCCGCGTGCAGCCCGTCCCCCTGAACATTCCGGACATGGATGATGCCAGCTGCAGCGACACCGCAGGTCCTGCGCTTCAGGTCCCCCGGATCACCATCAGGGTTATGTCATCGAACTGGGGCATCCCACGCGTGAACTCCCCGACCTCACGGAGGATCCGTGCCAGGATCTCCGAAGAGGGCTGGTGTGCGGAATCACGGATGATGGACTTGAGCCGTTCTTCACCGAACATCTCCTCACGTTCATTGATGGATTCTGTCACCCCGTCGGTATAGAGCACAATAATATCGCCATGGCCGATCGGGATGGTCCGGGACTGGTACTCGCGGTTCTCGGCAGCGCCAAGCACGATCCCGGTCGGCCCCAGTTCCTCAACGGAACCGTCCTTTTTCCGGTACACTACCGGGGGATTGTGACCGGCATTGACATAGGTGAGGGTCCGGTCCCTGTCCGAGAGCATGCCGTAAAAGAGCGTGACAAACATACCTGCCTTTGAGTCCTGGGTGATGATATTGTTCGAGGCGTAGATCGCTTTGGCCGGGTCGCGGTGCCAGAGCGCGTTCACCCGTACAACGATCCGGGACAATGCCATGTACAGTGCCGCAGGGACACCTTTCCCGGAGACGTCGGCGATCAGGAGCCCGAGGGTTCCCTTGTCGATGGTCATGATCTCGAAGGGGATCACATCGAAGAAATCCCCCCCGACTTCCTTGGCCATGACACTTCGCGCGGCAATATCAAAACCGGTAATCTGGGGTATGACATCAGGCATGAAACTCTGCTGGATCTCCGCAGCAATCTGCAGCTCCGCGGTTGACCGGGCAAGTTTTCCTTCCATCTCCCGCCGTTCCGTGATGTCACGGACCGTCTCGATCGCGCCGGTGATATTTCCCTGCGGGTCGTACAGCGGGCTCGCCTTTGCCCACAGGTACCTCCCCGCGGTGCCCGGTTTCTTCACAAGGGTATCCACAAAGAGTGTGTCTCCCTCGCGCTGGATGCTGGAATACTGCGTCATCACCTCTTCCTGCGGCATGAGAACGAGATCGGCGAGAATCGGCCTCCGGTCACCGTAAAACGGGATTGCATATTCATGGTCACCTTTCCCGAGCATGTCGGCCGCAGCGACACCGGTCATCACCTCGACGGCCCGGTTCCAGATGATCACCCTTCCCTCCCGGTTGATGGCGAACGTGGGATCGGGAAGGAAGTTGATCATGTCGGCAAGGCTCCGCTGCGACCGGACGATCTCCTGCTCGGCGCGTTTCCGGTCGGTGATGTCGCGGATCGTCTCGATAGCCCCGGTGACATTTCCCTGCGGATCGTACAGGGGACTTGCTTTTGCCCAGAAATATGCCCCCCCGGGCCTGAAGTCCGGAATGAAGATGTCAACAACAAGGGTGTCGCCGATCTTTTCGATATTGTCATACCGCTTCTCGATCTCGGCTTCAGGCATGAAGATGAGGTTGGCGAGCATCGGTTTCAGGGTCTTATAAAACGGGACGGCATACGTATAGTCGCCCTTGCCGATCATCGATTCTGCCGGGACACCGGTCATCTCTTCCATGGCCCGGTTCCACGCTATCACGGTTCCCTGCCGGTCGATCACGAACGTGGCATCCGGCAGGAAACTGATGATCTCGGCGATCTCCCCGTGTGCCCGGACGATCTCCTGCTCGGCGCGTTTCCGGTCGGTGATGTCACGGATCGTCTCGATCGCGCCGATAATGGTACCCTGATGGTCGAAGAGCGGACTTGCCTTTGCCCAGAAATATGCCCCGCCCGGCCGGAAGTCAGGGATGAAGATATCAACAATCAGGGTATCGCCGATCCGTTCGATAGTGTCATACCGCTTCTCGATCTCGGCCTCGGGCATGAAGATGAGGTTGGCGAGCATCGGTTTCTTTGTCTTGTAGAACGGGATGGCATACTCATAGTCGCCTTTCCCGATTATGGATCCTGCCGGAACGCCGGTCATGGCCTCCATGGCGCGGTTCCATGCCATCACTCTTCCTTCGGTGTCAATGACAAACGTGGCATCCGGCAAAAAATCGATGACTGCATCGTGGAAAGACCCGGTTTCCTCACCCATTCCCGTTCGCTCCTGTGCAGGGATAGTGTCTATTGAGATAAGAAGATTGTTTACCGGCCCGGATCCGGTTCGCTGTCCATGACAGGTCGGAGTATACCAGGAGAGGGGAGTCCCTCCTTTTTATCTTCCGGATGTGCATTACCGGATGTGAAGTTCGACAAACGGTACTGGATCCTCATCGGTGCGGCAATGTTCTGTGCAACGGTCGCATCCGCCTCCACCCTGTACCTCGCAGCGGTAAGCGACCGGTTCATGGAATGCAACTCGGTCTCTGCCGCCTGTTTTTCTGCGGTCGGCATGGTGCCGTGCATGGTTCTTGGCGTCCTTGCGCTCCTCCCGGCAATGGTTGCAATCCCGTATATTTTCCGGCAGAACGAGAGGCCGGGGCTCATATCCGTGGCGGTCATGGGATGCATCGTTGCCTATACCGCCCTTGATGCCATCAACAATATCTCGGCCATCCTGGGTTATCACCAGGTCTTCCTGGCTGCCCATTCCGTCCTTGATACCACCAATAATGTAACCGGAACGATCGCCGGCACCGGTGAATCCCTCTGCTGACCGTGGGAGAAAGGCACCTCCCTGCGGTATCGGTCTGTTCGTGGCAGCAGGACCGGCCGGGGAATCCCCGTTCAGGGCTCAATCTGGCGCCCGGTATCGGGACCCGGACGGATCTTTTCAAGGATCCGTTCTGCGGTTGCCGGATAGCGGAGCCGTCCGGATTGCCGGGCAGTTTCAAGCAGTGAGGCTGCAGTGGTCCCGATTGCGATCAGGGCATTCTCCGCCCGCTTCCTGACAATCGGGGAGTCGTCATTCAGTGCAGTGATGAGCAGCCCGGCGGCGTCAGCGCCGCCGATCCTGCCGATCGCCATGACGGCACCAAGACGGGCATGGGTTGTTGTATCCGACAGGGTCGAACGCAGGGGACCGAGGGCAGGCTCGCCAATCGTCTCAAGCTCATACCATCGTTCCTTTCCGATGAGGAAGCAGGCTTTCCCTTCAGGATCTTCCGGGATGCATCGTAAGGATTCGAGGATATCCGCCACTATCGTCCGCAGCTGGTGGTCCCCCTCCGGCAGAAGCCCCGCCAGGTGCCTGCATGCAGGGGTGCCCTGCAGTATCAGGGCCTCCCGTGCCAGGTACAGGACCTCGTCATCGTCACTGCCCAGCTGCCGGGCAAGCGGTTCGACTGCTGCAGGATCACGGATTATCCCGAGCGAGCGGATGGCAGCGGACCGAATGCCGGTATCCGGATCTTCAAGGAGGCGGGCAAGTATGACGATGCCGGCAGTGTCCCCGACAGCACCCAGCAATTCTGCTATTGCCTTTTTGATCCGGATCTCGGGTTCATACGGCAACGCATCGCCAAGCGCAAGAACGGTCGCACGATTCTTATAGCGGGAGATGAGGCAGACGGCCGCCATCCGTGTTGCAGGATCCTCATTGTACAATGCGGCACCGAGTTCGTCAGTGATATCCGCTCCCATCCGCCCGAGGATATCCATGATGCGATTGTACTGCCCGCGATCCGCCCCCGGGATCGCTGCAAGGAGCGGCCCGGCCGCAGCCTTCCCGGCAGCGACCAGGTCATCAGCAGCTGCGGACCTGACCGGTTCGTCATCACTGGAGAGGGACTCGATCCGATACGCGATCCCGGCATCCTCCCCCAGGGGTCCCGGCCCGCTCTCGATGAGGGAGATGGTCGCCGGGTCCAGCAGTTTGAGGATGCCTCCCGCCGTTTTCTGCACATCAGGGTCGCGGTCATAGGTTGCCATGTGGATAAGGTCGAGGGCCCTCAGGTCCTGGATGCCGGCAAGCGCATCGAGCGCAGAGATCCGGGTCCGCCGGTCGGCATCGGCCAGGATCTCGGCCAGGACATCCAGGACCCGGGTATCCGGATCCCGCGCACGGGCAGCAAGCGCACGGGCAGCGGCTGCGCGGATCTCCGCATCATCGTCCCCGAGACCCCGGACAAGCGGGGGTACCGGAGCAATACCGCTCATCTGCCCGAGTGCTTCGATGGCGGCGAGACGGACATCGCGCCGGTGGTCCTCAGCTGCGCTGACAGCAGCCCGGATACCGGCAAATCCGGACGCGACCAGGGCATGGATCGCTTCGGAACGGACCCCCGGATCCGGATCGATGAATGCCCCGGTGATGCAGGACAGGGAAGGGATATCCCCGATCTGCCCGAGCACGGTAAGGGCGGCTCTCCTGACTTCCGGTACCGGATCCCCCGCCAGCTGAATGATAGCCTTGGCAATATCGCCGGATGCGGACCTGCCCAGCACGGTGAGTGCAGCGATCCGTTCCTGAGGATCGGGATTCCCGAGCAGTGCGCGGGCCGTCCCGGTGTCCATATCCCGGGTGCGGCCCCGGAATTCGGGAGGCGGGTACAGATCAGCGGACCGCCGGTCGCCCGGGCCGGCCGATGCCTGTCCGATGACCGCAAGCAGGTTCTGCGCTTCCCCGCCCAGCCGGGGATCGTCCCCCCGGGCAACCGCAAGCAGGCCCTCAATCCCTTCACTCCCCATCAGGATGAGGGCTTCCGTGACAACAAGGCGTCCCATCACCTGGTCGTCACCAAGGGTGGAGATAAGGGCCGGGACTGCCGGACCGCCCAGTGCAGCAAGTCTTCCGGCCTCCCCGAGGGCGATGAAGTATTCGATCCGGTCACGGTCCCGGGCCGGTTCCCAGCCTGCCGATTCCAGCTTCCGTGCTGCTGCCTTCCGGATGGCAAAGACCGGGTGGTACAGCGCCCTGGTCAGAAATTCCCGCACCCGGTTGTCGGCAAACGACCCCAGGGCGGCGATTATGCCGATAATACCCTCAGTATCCCCGCTCTTTTCGGCAAAACGGATAAGGTACGGGATTGCACGGGTATCCCCGATCTTCCCAAGAGCCTGTACCGCGCCGGCGGCAACCACAGGATCCTCATCATCCATGGCGCGTACCAGCACGGGAACGGCATCGCGGGAGAGGCGGATGAGATGCTCCCAGTCCTGCCTTGCAAGGGCGAACCGGACCTCATGCCGGACCTCGGGAGGTTTCCAGCCGGTCTGTTCAAGGGACCGCGCTGCAGCATCCCTGACTGCGGAGGCTTTGTCGCGCAGTGCCCGTACCAGGGGGGCCTGCCCGGGTTTCCCGAGGTACCCGAGCGCGGTTGCTGCACCCTGTCGGACAAACAGGGATCCGGAAGACGAGAGTGCTCCGATGAGCGGTTTTTGCGTCTGGTGCCCCAGAAGCCCGATGACCCGCGCTATCTCGGCCCGGTTGATCTCATCCGGGTCATCGAGAGCCCGCACAAGGTCTTCTGCTGCCGGCACGCCGAAGGCTTTCAGCTCGTCCCAGGAGCGACGGGCAACACAATAGCTTATCTTTCCCGGGAGATCGTCGGGCGTCCACCCGAGGAGATCCATGACTGCCGAGACATTCCTCCGAAAGGTGGCGTCACCGCTGCGCAATGCAGCGGTCAGGGGGGCTTGTGCATCGCGGCCACATGCTGACAGGGCATCCGCGATATGCTGCAGGTCATGATCATCAGCAGAAGCCAGCGAGGTGATCAGTGCATCGATCGCAGGACCGCTGCCAATCCTCCCGAGCGCCCGGATGGCAGCTTCCCCCACGCCATCCCCTTCCTTCATGCTGTCGGCAAGCGGCAGTATCCCGGTATCCCTCCCGCTGTTCCCGAGAGCTTCAGCGGCAAGCCGGCGGACTGAAGGGTCAGGACTGCCGGTCAGGATCCCGTCAAGGGCGAGTTCAGCACGCTTGTGGGGGACGTTTCCCAGCATCATGACCGCGGCCATCCGGTCCGGTGCATCAGCGTTCCCGATAATGTCCAGCAATTCATCGATAACATCGTCCTGCATCGATGAGATGATCCGGCGGATCACCTCCTGTACGCCGGTCTCGCTCCCCGAATACGCCCTGATTAGCAGACGGACAGACGGAATCCCGATATCCCGGAACCGGCGGGCAAGCGCATCGCGCTGTGAGGAGTCTGCACCGGTCAGTTGTGCGATTAATGCCTGGATCTGCTGCTCCTCCCCGGGGAGAAGTTGAGGTTTATGCCGGATCCGGATCCCTCCCCCGGCCCCCGACCGGAGGGCTTCTGATGCCCGTTGCCGGACCGCCGGGTCGGCATCCTCTCGTGCTGCTGTCCTGATGAGCAGCATACCCCGTTTGTCGCCCGATCGTTCAAGCGCCGTGATGAGCCCGAGCCGCTCCTTCCTTGTCCCTCCCCGGAGGACTTTTCCTGCAGCCATGAAAAGCCGGTCCGGTGAACGGGCCGCGTACCGGCAGAGTGCTTCTGTGGCAGATCCAGCCACGCGCACGTCCCGGTCATTGATGCCATTGAGGATGAGCGGCAGTACTGCAGGATCCTCCATCCCACCCAGTGCCATGAAGACGGCACTCCTGACGCGGGCATCCGTTGAACGCAGGGCCGATACCAGCGGCCGGAGTGCCGGGGCCCCGTATCGCCCGGCTGCGGCTGCTGCAGCGGACCGTACACCCGGATCGGCATCGCCAAAAGCCCGTAGGAGGAACGGCAGCGCGGCGATATCACCGATGATACCCAGTGATTCTGCCGATGCACTCCGTACCGCCGCCTCGCGATCCTGGCGGAGCCGGCGGAGCAGGTACGGGACCACCAAGCGATTGCGGATGGCCCCGAGGGCCTCGACCGCAGCAACCCTGACGGTCCTGTCGGTATCGGACAGGGACCGTTCGAGCGGTTGTATCACCTTCGTCCCGAATGGCCGCAGTGCTTCCACGGCAGAGACCCGGAGCGTGGGATCCGGATCGTTCAGCGCGGGAAGTATCTGCCGGATCTTCTCTGCAGAGGAGATCGCCTGAGGGGATTCCTCCGGCTCCTTTTTTGGGGGCAGACCCGCAGCAAGCTCAGCCTCGTCCCCGTCTTCAACAACCCAGGATATGTTTCCCGTACCGGACTTTTCGGGCGATCCCTCGTGAGATGACAGCCCCTCCCGGATCAGTGCCAGGGTCTCACCGGCAACCGGGCTCTGCATGGTATCATTGCCGGCTGCGGCCCGTTTCAGGGCTTTGATGGCAGGGGCACCAAACCCCGCCAGCACACCGGCAATCTTCCGTTTATGGTACATGTCGCTTCCCGCCAGAAGATCGAGGAGGACCGGGATCGAATCCGTACCGGCAGCAGAGAGATCGTCCCACTGGCCTTTTGCCACGAGATACCGGACCTTCTCACCGGTATTATTCGGTTGCCAGCCGGACTTCTCGAGCCCGAGTATCGCTTCCATGCGTACATCGGGGCCGGGATCCGCCAGTGCCCGGACAAGATGGGGTTGCGCCTGGAGTCCCCCGATATCCCCGATGGCTTCGACAGCGGCTGCCCGTATATCGCTCCCGGGATCCCGGATGGCGCTGACCAGCGCGGGTATCGCTTTCCGGTTCCCGATGCGGCCGAGCGCCCGGATGGCATTGAGCCGCAGGCGTTGATCGCCCTGACCTGACAGGGTGACAAGATGGAGGAATGCACTCTTTTGTATCCGCAGCAGGCCGGAAAAATCCCTGCGGATAAGGTGACAGACAACATTCTTCTGTATCTCGTCCGGCCCCGGTCTCCACCCCGCCCTCTCCAGGGATTCTGCAGACCGTACCCGCACTTCCCATGACGGATCATCAAGGGCTTCCAGGAGTGCCGGGATTGCCATTGTTCCGGTATATGCAAGGCCTGATGCCGCAGATGCCCGTACCTGTTCATTCTCGTGCTTCAGGGCCCGGGTCAGGGCTGCATGCCCGCGTCTCCCCATCCGGCGGATCACCTCCCCGCAGCCTTCCACCATTCCCGTATCTTCGGCCCGGGCAAGAACACGGAGTATCTCGCCGATTGCCGATACTCCCGCTTCCACCAGTGCCCGGACTGCCGCCTCACGGACATCCGGATCGGTTGTCTCCAGCGACCGGACCAGCCCGGCAGTATCGCCGTTCCTGATGAGCCTCTCAATATCCGCTTCAGTAGAGTTCCGGTGCAGCATTGCCGGTGTCCTTTCCCGGAAGGATCGGTCTCACCCAGTGTACGGGTTCATGCAGTTAAAAATCTGCCTTTGGGAATGATACCAGGGACCGGGCACGGGATCAGGAACAAATGCATATATCCGATCCCCGCACCGGATGTGAATATGCACGGAAGATGCCTTTGCACCATGATTCTTGCACTCCTCCTGGTTCTCACCGGGTGCGTCTCCACCCCGCAGGAAAAACCCGCTCAGCCCGTTGCCCCTGCAGGCCCGGAAGCACGACCGCATTACATTGTGGGGGCAGATGGCGATTTTCCCCCGTTCACGATGGCAGATCAGAATGGAACCATCTCCGGTTTTGATGCGGATGCTGCCCGCTGGGTTGCGGAGCACGAGGGCTTCGATATCACGTTCGTCGCAATGCCGTGGGACACCATCGTTCCGTCGCTGGAATCCCGCAGGATCGATATCATCTGGTCGGGGATGACCATCACGGACACGCGCAGGGAACGGGTGAACTTCTCCGAACCGTATTTCCGGGTGAGCCCGGCGTTTGCGGTACGGAACGGCTCACCGTTCACGATGCAGGACCTGTACGCCGGGAGGCTCCATGTCGGGGCACAGGCCGGTTCCACCGGGGCTGACTGGATCACGGACAATCTGGTAAAACCCGGCAGGATGCCCGGGGCTAATCTCACCCTCTACCCGGACATCTCATCGCTCTCTGACCGGGTTGCAGACGGATCGGTTGATATCTCCATCATCCAGGGCCCGTCACAGCAACGGGTCACCGCCTCGCGGTCGCTCGTCATCATCGGCTCTGCTCCACACCAGGAGCTGTATGCGGTCGCTGTCCGCAAAGATGATCCGGAACTGCTAGCCAGGATCAACGAGGGCTTATCCCGCCTGAAAAAGGATCCGTACTGGCAGGAACTGCAGAAAAAGTACGGACTCACCGAATGAGATGGGATCAGCTTCACTGAGGGAAAAACCGGGCAATGCCTGCCGTTTCACGGTTTTTATATGCCCTTTCATCCAATCCTTCTGGCAGAGGGTATGCCGGAATACCGGGGAGACACCTGATGGACTGTTCATGGGAGCGGAGTGACACTGCAGTAGTATTCACCCTGGGGGGACGCATCGATTCTGCCGGATCGATCCAGCTCGACCAGGTTCTGAAAGAGCAGCTCGTTGCTGACGACAGGGCAGTCATCCTTGAGATGGCCGGTGTATCCTACATGAGCAGTGCCGGTATCCGGGTCTTCTCGGTCACCGAGAAGAACCTCCGGCAGAGAGGCGGACACCTGTATCTCTGCGGGCTGCAGCCGGCAGTTGCAAAGGTCCTCGAGATCACCGGTTTCAACCGGGTCTTCTCGATCTGCACCACACGGGACGAGGCGCGGTCCCGGTGCAACCTGGCCGGGTGCCCGTCACAAGGAAGCGGTGTGGAGAACGTTCAACAAGCATCCAGTGTCCGGATAACTGCCGATACCTTCACGGACCATGAAGGGGTCCTGTGGATAACCGGATCCACCGGCCGGTCCTGCCCGCAGGACCTGGCTCCCGATGACCTCGTGCCCCGGGTATTTGCGCCGGAGATCTATTCGGCAGGTATCGGTGCACCCGGCGACTCGCCGTCCGAGAGCCTGCCGGAGACGGGGCTCCTGGTTACCATGGGCGGCGCCATCTTCTGGCGCCCTTCCGGCAGTTTTGATCCACCGGATTTTCTCATTCCCCGCGCCGATGCACCGCGTATCCTGCTCAATACCGCGTTCTCGATAGCAGCGGGCGAGGCATTTCACGAAGTACTGGCTGCAGAGCCCGTACGTCCCGGGGGAGTCCGCCTTGCCGAGCTCGGTGCGGACATCCTCGCTCATGCAAAAGCAACGCGGGAGAAATGCCCCGCCGTGATGAGCATGGTCATCTATGCAGGGATGCCTTCGTTGGAAGGGACCGTCCCGGCCCCTGCGGGAGAGAGAACACTCGTCGCGTTTGGCGTATGCATCGATATCCATTCCATGCTGCCGGATCGTGACCGCGACCTGCTGGAGATTCTCCGCTGCCAGAAAAACCAAAAGGGGGCGGAGAAGAGCCCGTTCCTGTACCTGCACGGGCTGGTCTTCGATACGCCTCCCTCGTTCTCCACCCGGGACATTGCCCGGCTCGTATCAGGAACGGCAGCACGGGAACCCTGCAGTGACATCCTGCAGCTCAGCCCGGACACCCTGCTTGACACTGCACTCGTTGGGGTGAATTACATCTCCCGTATCGAACATACCGACAACATGCCGATCCGGATTCACGGGGACTGCCCGGGCTGGAACCGGACCTTTGAGACGATCACCCGGTGGATGCACCAAGGCTGCAGCGGGGTCGATCTGACACCCCTGACCGGGGGCTTCTCCGGGACCCTGGTGTTCCGGGTCAGTGCAAAGGACAGCCGGGGCGCCATGATGATGCCGCTCGTGATGAAACTGGGGACGTGGCCGCTCATCGAAGCGGAGATCCACGGGTATACCGATCATGTCAAACGGTATATCCAGAATAATGCCACCCAGATCATCGAGACCGAACGGATCGGTGACTTCGGGGGTATCCTCTATAACTTTGTCGGGATCCGGGGGGCAGAGAGTAAAATCTTCTCGCTCGAGGATTATTATCTCGCCCACACGCCGGATGAGATCCTCCCGGTCTTCGATGCACTCTTCCGGGTCGTCCTGCAGGGATGGTACGGGAACCCGGCGAGGAAGGAGATGGACCTGTACCAGGAGTACAACCGGTTCTGGAAATATGACCAGATCCGGGAATATGCTCAGGCCCGGTTCGCTGCCTCCCCTGATGAGAAAGAGATCGAGCTCCCCTTCGGCCTCGGGCGGTCGGTCAATCCCCTCTGGTTCATCGAAACGGTCATGCCCGGCCGGTTCGGGCGGACTTTTTCCGTGTACGAGAGCTCGGTGCATTGCGACCTGAACATGAAGAATGTCCTGATGGATGAGACCCTGAACATGTGGCTGATCGATTTTGCGGACACGAAGTACTCGCACATCCTTCGCGACATCATCAAGCTCGAAGCTGTCCTGAAGGGCGAGATGGTCCCGGTGAATTCACGGGATTCGCTCAGGGACCTCGCCCTCCTGGATGCCCGGTTCCTCACGGCCCGCTCGCTCTCCGACATTCCGGCGCTTCCGGAAACGATCGGCGATCCATCCCTGGAAAAAGCATTCCGGGTTGTCCGTAATCTCCGCATGCATGCCGACCGGATCACGCCAGGTGACGATGACATCACGCAGTACTATCTCGGGCTGCTGCCGTATACCCTGAACCTGCTCTCCTATATCTCGGTCAACGAGTACCAGAAGGAGTACGGGTGGATTGCCGCGTCGCTGATCTGCAGGCGCCTGATGGAAGACGGCAGTTGACCAGCTGTCCCCCACCCCGTCTGTCATTCCCGCCAAAAGCAGGATCATGAAATTTATCTGGGTACAAACCGACTCCTGACCATTCAGGTGTATCCATGAGATTTGCTTTCATCATCCTCATCATCGGTATCACGGTTGTCTTTGCTGCCGGGTGCACCCAGCCCGCGGCACCGCAGGAGGTCACTCCCCCTGCAGTGAAGGAGACGCAGACCGCCCCGGCAACACCGGTCCTGACCATGACCAACCCGGTATCCCCGATCCCGCTCCCCAGCACGAACGGGATAAACCTTGCGTACGAGCTCGAGCTCAACGGCCTGGATACCAGCGCATATGTCCCGGAGTCGATCGACGTGATCAACCCGGCAACCGGAAGCGTCATCTACACCCCGGATGCAAGGGTCTTCCGGCGCACGTACCAGCCTGCATCCAATCCCCCGCCGACCGCTGAAGAGCGTGAGACCGGAACACTCAGACTCAGCACCCCGCGGATCTCGATCTGGTTCAAGGTGGATGAGAACGCCATACCAGAGAAACTCGTGCACCGGCTGACGCTGAACCGGAGTGCGCTCGGGCTGCCCCCGCTCACCATAACCGGCGGCGAGGTGACCGTGAACAGGAAGGACAAGCCGGTTGTTATCGGCTCCCCGATGAAGGGGCCGGGCTGGGTAGTGATGGAGACCACGGAGCCGACCACCCACCACTTCCTGGCGCCAATAACCATGTATAACAAGACCACGGTAGACCAGCGGTATGCCCAGGACTGGTTCTACATCGACCCGGTGACCGGGAATGCGGCAACCGGGAACGCCAGCTATGCCCGGAACTTCACCGGTTACGGCAGGGAACTCTATGCAGTGGCCGACGGGACCGTTGTCGTGGCCCGTGACGGCGTGCCCGAGAACGAGATCATCTACCAGAAGATTCCCTTTGCCTTCGAGACCGGTACCGGCAATACCGTTGTCATCGATATCGGCAATGACAGGTATGCGGGGTACTGCCATCTTGTCCCCGGATCCGTGAATGTGACCGTGGGTGAGCGGGTGCGGGAAGGGGATGTTATCGGGCGGATGGGCAATACCGGCCAGTCCGATGTCCCGCACCTCCACTTTGAGGTTGTGACCGGCCGGCCTGCGATCATGGGTGCTGAGGGGTATCCCTTTGTGTACCGGGAATTCGATCTGATCGCTGACGGGCTCGACCAGAATACCATGGATGAGAAAGCGGTTGGACCGGAATACGAAGGAGACAGGGCATGGACAAAACTGGGCGATTTTATCAGGTTCTACGAAAAGCCGGTGCCCCAGAAGAACAGGCTGCAGGAGAACTGGGCTATCGTCCGGTTCCCCTGAACCATCTCATTTTTTTGCTTTTTTTGCGGGGCGGCAGGCATGACCCGTGCCGGACCGGTTTTTATGCAGAGATTTTTTATAACGGACATCTCAGAACGGTCAGGTGGATGAAATACCGGTCGCACGGTGACCGGGATCCGGTTCATTCCTGCCTGCGGGACGTGATATCGACAAACGTAACAAGGCTCCCGACAATCCTGCCGGAAAAGTCGCGTACCGGGTTACCAAATACCTCGAGCAGGACCCGTGAACCATCCGGGCGGACCACGACCATATCGTCAACCCTGCTCGTCTCGCCACGCATCCCCCGGATGATCGGCATCTCATCAGTCGGGTACCGGCCCCCGGTCCCGCTCCGGTATGCCTCATACACCTCGGACAGGTTCTCTTCACTCGCATCCGGCAGGATGCCGCGTCCGAGCAGCCGGCCCGCTTCCCGGTTTGCCAGGATCGGTTTGCCGGAAGGGACTTCAACCATGAAGATGCCGATGGGGGTTGTGTCAAGGATGGTGGTGATCAGGTTGTTCCGGTTCGCGAGCTCCTCTTTTTGTGTGACGAGCTGGTTTTCCCGGGCCGTCAGCTCGCCCAGGTTCTGCCGGAGCTCCTCTTCCACGGCGGTTATCTGCGCATACGATGCCTGGAGTTCCTCATTCCGGCGAACGAGCTCGGTCTCGGCGTTTCTGCGGCCGGTAATGTCCTCGATTGTCCCATCGAACGAGACGATACGCCCGTCCTTGTCCTTTGTTGTCCTGGCATTGATGGCAATCCAGATTGTCGATCCATCCAGCCGCCGGATCTCCGCTTCAAAGTTCTGGATCCTGCCGTCCCGTGCAAGGATCTCCCCGAGCTCTGCACGGGCTTCAGGCCGGACGTACAGCTCCCGGATATCCTTCACCGACTCCATCATCGTTGTGGGCGATTCATACCCGGCGATCTGGGCAAACGCCGGGTTCATGTCAAGGTAGCGACCGTCCGGCGTTGAGCGGAAGATCCCGAGAATGGCATTGTTGAAGAGGTGACGATACTTGCTCTCGCTCTTCCTCAGCTCCTGCTGGCTTGCCGCCAGTTCGTCCAGGTTCTGCCGGAGTTCCTCTTCCGACGCGGTCAGCTGCTCATACGCGGCGCCCAGTTCCTCGTTCTTCTTCTTCAGCTCGTCTTCAGCCTGCTTCCGGTCGGTAATATCGGTCAGCATGGCAAACGAGCCGGCAAACCTGCCCTCATGATCCATGACTGCAGTAACCGAGACGCCGAATACCCGGGTACTGCCGTCCCTGCGGCGGAACTTCCGCTCGTAATACTCACTGACACCCCTGCGCCGGTTTGCCAGTCTCTTTTCGTTATCGCCAAGTTCCTCCGGGTCCATGAACTCCATGATCGTCTTCCCGAGCATCTCATCGACCGTATATCCGAGCATCTCAGCCATCTTGCGGTTGACAAAGATGGAGGTGAACTCCTCATCCATGGACCATATTCCCTCGATCGCGGTCTCCACAATCCGGCGGTACTTCTCTTCGCTTGCCCGGATTTTCTCCTCGGCTTTCCGGCGATCGGAAATATCGATACCCAGGCCGGCAAAATACTGTTTTCCCTGGATCGTCAGGGGGCTTGCCGTGAAGTACATGGGAATCTTCGTCCCGTCCTTCCTTTGGAGGTCCGCTTCCGCTTCACCGAAACCCTGCTCCATGGTTGTCGTTACCCCGGCGAGGACTGCACGCTGGCTCTTCTCATCATTCCGGTACCAGTCAAGGAGCTGCATCCGCGACAATTCCTCAGCAGTGTACCCGGTCATGAGCTCATGCTTGCGGTTCCACCGGACAAGGTGTCCATCGGCGTCATAGAGGTAGAGCATCCCCGGGACACTGTTGAAGATCGCATCGATGAACGTCTTCTCCCTCGCCAGTGCTTCGGCTGCATCTTTCCGTTCCGTGATGTCCCGGGCGGCTGCATAGATCAGGTTCCCGTGCGGGTAGGATCGCCATTCGATCCAGCGGTAGGTTCCATCCTGGTGACGGTACCGGTTCTCAAAGTTCACGATGATCTGCTGGTCTTTGAGGGATGAGACTGCCTCAAGGGTAGATGCAAGGTCATCGGGATGGACAAAGTCGAGGAACCGTTTCCCTTCCAGTTCACCGAGACGATACCCCAGGGCCCGCTCCCACTCCGGGTTCATCCGCCGGAAGTATCCATCGGTATCCGCGATACAGAGCAGGTCGAGGCTGCAGTTGAAGAACCGGTCAAGCTCGCCGGTCTTCTCTTCCACCGCATGTTCCGCACGCCTGCGGGTAACCGCATACCGGATCTTGTTCGAGAGCTCGGCGAACTGGGAGACCGGGTCGCCTCCTTTCTGGAGGTAAAAATCAGCCCCTTCATTCAGGGCCTGGATGACGATCTCCTCCCTGCCTTTCCCGGTAAAAAGGATGAAGGGGATACTGTTGTTCGAACCACGCACCCGTTTCAGGAATCCGATACCGTCCATGCCGGGCATCTGGTAGTCGGATACCACCGCATCGAACGCTCCCGATTCAAGGAGGGGGATGGCAGCGATAGCGGAGGTTTTTGTCTCGACGGTCATCCCCCCGCCGCGCTCAAGGAAGATTCGTGCTACCTCGAGGAGACCGGGTTCGTCGTCGACATACAGGATACGGTACATAATGCGGGCTATGTGGTGTTGTCTTTCCATCCAAAAATATATAATTTGGGATTCTGGTCCAGTGAATCAGAATATACGGCGTTGATTGCAGAGTTACGGTGCCCATATGGTCCCTGGCCAAAGATCCGGTAAAACTGCCCCCCCGGCAATACCCGGCTATCCGGCTTCCTGGTACAACATCCGTACCTGGTGTACCAGTCCGTACTACGGGGCCGGAGCGTGCCAGTACGAAACCTCCTCCTGCTCTCCGCGTCTCATGGAAGGCACAAGCAGACGGATCACCCGCTCAGCCGGAACGAACCAGGGGAGATGTGGCTGAACATCTCGTCATAGAGCCGTGACGGATCCGGTTCATCAGGAGCAGAATAGACAGGAGGCCGGTAGCCCAGTGCCCTGCGCAGGTCCTGCCGGATGTAAAACGACCGCCGGGCTGCGATAGCCCGCTGATCCTTGACCCTGACAGGAAGGCGGTGGATGTGGTCGTGACAGAGCCGGCATACGACGAGGATCCGTGTCGAGGGATCCCGCACCATCTCCCGGTACAGGCGGCGGGAGATACGATGGACCTCCAGGAACGGGAGCGCAAAATATTCCGAGCAGAGCTCGCAGTTCCCTTCAACGGCAATCCTGACCATCCGCTCCTGTGCCGGGGTCAGGCCGGGATATTCATTATCCGGCATACCCGATCACGACCGCTCCCATAAGCCTGACATTATCCTTCCGGCACGTGAATCTTTCGCCAGGAAGCCCCCTGCAGGGTGAGAGCCGCGGGGAATGGGCCGGGATCGGATCCCGGTACGGCAGCGATCTCTGCGCATTGTTCCGTCACAGGATACTCTGCACTGTTACCATCAACAGGCGGGGATCCCACCCGGGCACTATCGCCCGGTCAGCAGGAAAGGCACGGGCGTCAGGGTCAATATATACGGATCATCCGGCACCAGGGGAAGTGACGAGGCCATCCGGCAGCCTTACCGTAGAGACTTACCGGCGAAACAGTGCACCCACCACGATTGCAAGGGCGAGCCCACTGGCGGCAAGGACGGGGCTCACCGGGGACTCCGGCGTCCCGGTCGGCCAGGGGGTGGGGACGGTTATGACCGGGCCCCGGTCGATGACTGTTGCGGTGGTCACGACAAACGCAGGAGTCTCCGCAACACCGGTCTCGCTCGGGACAGGAGCCAGCAGGGCTTTGAAGTCAACGCGTTCCCCATCGCCAACCGTGATGACCTCCGTGTAGTCCTGGAAGTTCTTCTTGCTCACCCGCACCTTCATGGTCCCGGTCCTCGGTGAAAAATACGTGAACGGGCTTGTGCCGATATTGACATTGTCAAGCCATATCGTTGCACCTGGCGGCGAGGTCTCGAAATAGATACTGGCACCGGTCCGTGCCGGTGTTGTTGCGGATGCATCCGGTACATCTTCTGCCAGAGCCGTTCCGGCAACAACCAGGAGCAGCACCAGGATGCATACAGGGAGTACCGCCCGGTTCCTGCCCGTTTTGTGTCGGGGATCGGGGATGTTCATCATATCCATGCACTCGTGAAAGGAGGCCGGGCCACCATGCGCTCCGGCACTCCAACCGTTTTTCCTTATTGTGATCTGAGGAGGTTATTATAATCAGTGGATGGCCGGGGTTCAAAAAAACCGCTCCCCCTCTGTCGGGGCAGGGAAATGAATTGCAAAAAGAATTGTTCTGTAGAAATCCTGGTAATGTGATTTGATTGCCCCCCTTGCGCCAGCCCTGCCCCCGTTGGGGTCGGGGGTGCTTATGATTCTGCAGCATTACCTGTCATCAGCCTTACCAATCTGTGTACGGGTAATACGGCGTCATCGCAACCGGGGATGCCCCAGCGGCGGGGGTGGAGCCGCCTGGCGACGCCCCCAAGAGCGTCAGAATTGAAGGTTTTCTACAGAGCTAAAAGAATGAGCCAGGGCGGGAAAAACCGTGAAAAACACTATGAGCCCACAGAACAATCATTCTCTGCCATGAGCGTTCCCGACAAGTGCCAGACCTGCGGGAAAGAAGTAATCGGGTTCCAGGGTTTTGGTTGTTGCGCAGAATATGTCTGTGCAGACCATGCGAACCCGATACTCCTTGCATTGAAACCCGGGGAGCGCAAAGTATCCGGCGAGTGCTATTTTGAGCGTTACCGGTAACCATATATCCTCGACAACAGGGGCCTGGCCCATCGGCGGGTGAACCGCGGGCATCTCCCGCTCCCGGCCGCTGATGCTGCTCCCGATCAAAATCCTGTATGTTTATGCCATATCGGCTCTGAAATTGCGGTATGAAACCGGGCATCTCCTTCCTCCTGCTCACCATAGCTTTGGTACTAATGACATTCTCTGCCGGCTGTACCCGGCCGGATGTTTCGCCACATCCGGTGACTCCGGCGATCCCCGGGGCGGTCAACGTGACCACCAATGAGACGCTGGTCGCGTTTGTCCAGGAAGCCGTTGCCTATGCCCGGGAGCATGGCAGGGAGGCGGCCTTACGGGAGTTCAACAACAGGAACGGCTCGTTTGTCCGGGGAGAACTCTACATCTATGCGTATGACAACAACAGCACAACGCTCGCCCACCCGGTCAGCCCGGAACTGATCGGGACGAACCGGCTCGCTGAGCCTGATGCCTTTGGCAACCCGTATGCCTGGAAGTTCCGCAACGCACTCGCCGATGGTTCCGGGTTCCTCTGGTTCTATTACCACAACCCACAGCAGGCCAATGCGATCGAGAGAAAACTCGGGTACGTTGCGCGGGTTGACGACACCTGGTGGCTCGGATCCGGTGTCTACTATGGCCCGGTTGAGCCGGCAATGGCTGCCGGGTCCGCACCTCCCTCAACAACGCAGGAGATCAAATCATTCGTGGAAACGGCAGCAGATTATGCACGGCTCCATGGCAGGGATGATGCCCTCGCCACATTTAATAACCGTTCCGGCCCGTTCACGCAGAATGACCTGTACATCTACGCGCTGGACTATGACGGCAGGGCTCTTGCGCTGCCCTTCCAGCCGGACCTGGTCGGGACCAGTTTTGCAAATACCCGGGACGCGTCCGGCCGGTATTATACCAGGACCGAGATCCAGCTTGCACAGAACGGCGGTGGATATCTCCTGTACCAGTACCCGGATCCTGCCGCAAACTATACCGTGCGGTACAAGATCAGCTATGTCAGCCCCGTTGACCGTACCTACTGGATCGGTGCCGGCATCTATACCGGTGAGGAGCGGCTGGTGGATCCCGGTCTCCGGGGGTTCATGGATGAGGCGCGATCCTATGCGCTGGCAGAAGGAAGGGAGAAGGCCCTCGCTGCATTCAATGACCGGAACGGCCGCTTCATCAGGGACGACCTGTACATCTTCGCGTACGATTACAACGGTACCGTCCTTGCCTGGCCATACCGCCCGGATACCATCGGGATGAACCGCTGCAATGATACCGATCCGATGGGCCGGCACCATATCCAGGCCATGATCGACGCGGCCAGGACCGGGGGCGGGATGGTCGATTATTACTCGATAAACCCTGCAACGAACAGGACGGAGCTCAAGATCAGTTACCTCAACGATATCGACGGGACCTGGTTCATCGGGTCGGGCCGGTACATCGAGCCGGGAGCTGCTGTCCTGCGCGACTAAATCCCCGTTTTAAAATTCTCCGTGAAAAAAAGAGTTACGCACCGGGGAATGACTGGCCCTCGGTCTGCCCGCCATAGGGGAGCGAGAAATGGAGCTGCTCGATGATCCACCGGCTGCCGGTGTTCCGCAGCACCATCGTCGATCTCCCCCGGAGTGCCTCTTTGGTGATCCCGTCCGTGGTGAAGACAATGGTATTTTTGGCCGTTGCCCACGCAACCCGCCCGTCACCGAAGATCTTCCGTTCCGAGAAGGTTACGGAGAGGAGGTCTGCCTGCGTTACATCGCGCCGGATCTGACGGATGAATTCGCGGTGGTTCCCGATGACCTCGTCAGGTCCGCTGCCGTACCCGGTGATATCCGTTGAGAAGAGGTCCGAGAGCGTTTTTATGTCCTTCCTCCGGTACGCCTCGGCATACCGTTCCATGGTCGCGACAACCTCTGCTTCTGCTGCTGGAGTGAGTTTCATGGCAAATGATTGCCGGCAATAATTATGAGCTTAACGGGTTCCGGCCCTGGTTGTACCGGGTCAGAACAGCCACAGTACCAGCCCACCGGGTACACCAACCGCCAGGGGCTGTGAAAACCTTTTTACCTGACAGCGGCGATGAGAAGCGTACGTATGGAAGGGCATCGCCAGTGTGCGGTCTGTGGCAGGGAAGCGATCGGTATCCAGGCATTCGGGTGCCGGGCCTCCGCTGTCTGCAAAGACCATGCCCACAGCATCCTCCTTGCACGGGGACCCGGTGAGCGGTATTCGACCGGGGAGTGCCTCTTCGAACGATTCAGCCCTTCGGGTTCACCTCCCCGCAAGCCGGACGACCAGGCAGGTTAGGGAGCGTAATCCCGCTCCGCCCGTGCAGGTTATATCTGGAAGCATGACCCATGGTGTTCCGGAGCAGGAAGGATATGACCAGAGTACTGGTATCACCATCGAAATATATCCAGGGTGCCGGAGAGATTCAGCGGATCAGCAAACACATTGCCCATCTCGGCGGCCCGGTCCTCTTTGTCATGGGCGGTCACGCGTATGCTGACCTGCGGCCGGTCATCGAAGATAGTTTCCGGAAATCCGGAACACCGGTTGTTTTCGAGAAATTCGCCGGGGAGTGCACGCGGCCCGAGATCGACCGGCTGCGGGAGGTATACCGGAAAAACCGCTGCAGCGTTGTCGCGGGTGCCGGTGGGGGAAAAGCGCTCGACACCGCAAAAGGCGTATCGTTCTTTGAGAAAGCCCCGGTCGTGACGGTCCCGACCATTGCATCGACCGACGCGCCGACGAGCGCGATTGCCGTCACGTACACGACCGGCCATGTCTTTGCCGGTAACCTCCTCCTCCCCAAAAACCCGGAGGCGGTCATTGCCGACACGGAGGTCATCATGCGGGCACCCGTGCGGCTCCTCGTTGCCGGCATGGGGGACGCACTCTCCACGTACTTTGAGGCACGGGCGAACGCTGCCGCAGGCCATGACAACTTCGCCGGCGGGAAACAGACCGGGACCTCGCTTGCCCTGGCCCGGCTCTGCTACGATATCCTCCTCCGGGACGGGATTGCAGCAAAGGAGGGTGCGGAAAACCAGACCCTCACTCCCGCGCTCGAGAACCTCATCGAGGCGAACATCTACCTCAGCGGAGTCGGTTTCGAGAGCAATGGCATTGCCTGCGCCCACTCGGTGTACAACGCAATCACGGCCATCCCCGCGTGCCGGCACATGTACCACGGCGAGCTCGTGGCATTCGGCACGCTCGTCCAGCTCATGCTCGAGGGTGCCCCGGATCGGGAAATTGACGAGGTACTCCGGTTCTGCGATAGCGTCGGGCTGCCCGTGACCTTTGCCGGGATCAGCAAAAGTCCGCTGACCCGCGACGATCTCATGAACGTTGCCACAACCGCAACCGGCCCGGCGAACTTCATGGACAGCATGCCGTTTGCCGTTACCCCGCAGATGGCGCTTGATGCGCTCCTTGCCGCCGATGCCCGGGGAAAGGAGTTCCTGGCTGCGAAGGAGTAATCCGGATTCCCGGACGACCAGGCCGGGCATCTCCGGATCAAAGGTCTTATTGCGTACAACGAAGACAGCAGGTGCATGAGAATCATCGCCCTGCTCCTTATCCTCTGTTTCGCGTTCGCGCCTGCTGCCGCTCTGGTCCTGCCGCAGGTGCGGTCTTTCCCGGAAGCGCCGGTCATCACCACGGACCTCACCCCCGTTGCCTCGTTCGAAGGCGGGAGGCGGTACCAGGCCGGGGAATACCCGGTCATTGTCCTCACCGGTTCCTACCGGCAGATGGGCCGCCAGTACGGGGCCCTGATGAAGACCGAACTCAACGAGGAGTACGCGTTCATCCTTGACAGTGTGGCAAAACATGGATACACCCGGGAGAAGATGCGGGAGATCGGCCACGACATACCCGCCTATTATCCGCAGCGCGTGAAGGAGATCTTCGCCGGCATTGCCGAGACCTCGGGGCTCTCGGAGGACGATGTTGCCGTGCTCTGGTTCGGGGCGATCTTTGAACTCCTGTCAGCATCCCCCGTCCCGCCCCCGTCCTGCTCGTACCTTGCCACGTGGGGCGACTACACCACCGACAGCTCGGTCATCGTCTCCCGGAACTGGGACCTGGACGATGCCGTGATGCCGCTCACGAAGTGGTATGTCCTTACCGTGTACCGGCCCACGGATGGCAGCAATGCCGTGGCAACCTGGAGCCCGGCCGGGGTGCGCCCCGAGACCTTCATGAACAGCAAAGGGCTCTTCATTGCGGACGACAATGCGGGCATATCTGACGAGGCACCGGAGACCCGTCCGGAATTCATCACCGAATACTTCCGGTTTATGCTTGACTATTCCGACCTCAAAGCGCTCGATGCCGGCATCCGCGGGACATCTCCGGATGTCGGGTGGATCGTTGATGTTGCCGGACCGGGCGAAGCGTTCGTGTACGAGAAGATGACCAACAGGACCCTTCAGCGGACCGGCAGCGGGATTGTTGCTGCTGCGAACCATTTCACCGACCCGTCATGGAACCTCTCCGCGCCTCCCGAGCACTCGCTGGTCCGGTACAACAACCTCCTCCGGCAGGCCGGCGAGGCAAAGGGAATGATCGATGCACAGAAGATGATGCAGATACGCGATGTCTGTATGGAGAACGGCGGCTCGAAATTCTGTCATATCGTCTTTGGGACGACCGCGTACTCGAGCAACCACCAGGTCGTGTACGTGCCGGGCACCCAAACGCTGTAAATGAAGGTCATGGACAAGGACTGGCAGAAGGTCGAGCTCCGCCCGCTGTTCGGGAACTGACCGGGCAAAAAACGATGAGCACCGGGGAGATCCTCCCCCCTTGTTCATCTCAGAACCGGTTCGCGTCCGTCTCCACATCGATAATGACCGGCCGGCCCATCGCCAGAGCCTTCACGACTGCGGGGCGTAACTCTTCCGGTTTTGTTACCCTGAAACCGGCGCCCCCGCAGGCCTCGGCGTACTTCGCAAAGTCCGGGTTGAGCAGGTCAGTGGCAAAATTCGGGTAATGTTCCATCATCTGTTCGACCTGGATCATCCCGAGCTGCCGGTTGTTCAGGATGATGACGACGACGGGGAGGTCGTACTTGATTGCCGACACGAAATCCCCCATGGCCATGGAGAACCCGCCATCACCGGTGATGCAGAAGACCGGACGGTCGGGGTACGCGATCTTCGCTGCCAGTGAGCCGGGAAAACCAAAACCCATGGTTGCAAGATACCCGGACATGACGAACCGCTGGCGTTTCATCCGGAAGTTCCGGCCAAACCACCACTGGTTCTCGCCGACATCCAGGGAGATGACGGCATTGTCCGGTATCACGTCCGAGAGGACTTTCATGATATAGGGGGGGCGGATCGGAACCGCAGTGCCATCCGCTTCCCGGTCCCGCTGCTCGTCCCATTCGCGTTTCATCCGGACGACTGCTGTGCGCCGTGCCTCCGCTTCTTTCTGCATAAGGAGCGGGAGGAGCCGGGGGAGGACCGTGGCACAATCCCCGTACAGGGAGAGCGACCTGCTGTTCATGCCCAGTTTGACCGGATCGATATCAACCTGGACCATCGGCTTATCTGCCGGCACATTCGTGAACTTCGAGAAGCCGACCCCGAGCGTGATGAGGAGGTCCGCGTCGGCAGCGGTTCTCCGGGCCGCGGGCGACCCGACATTCCCGAGGATCCCGAGCACCCATTCCTCACGCTCGGGCAGGATCCCTTTTGCCCGGAAGGTAGTGAGGACCGGTGCACCGATCTTCCGTGCGATTGCGAGGACGTCATGGCCGGATTCATAGGCTCCCCAGCCGGCAATGATGACCGGATTCTCTGCGGCATTGATCCGGTCCGCTGCCTCCCGCATCCGTTCATCCGCCGGGACAAACGATGATCTGCCGATACAGGACTCGCGGGTGCAGAACGCTGCATCCAGCGGTTCCTTCTGGATGTTGTTGGGGACCGAGAGCTGGGAGACGCCACGATGGACAATCGAATACTTGAGCGCCCGGGTCAGCAGCAGGACCGCCTTGTCCCGGCTCGCCACCGTGTTGTTATACACGGTCACCGGCCGGAAGAGGGCGTCCTGGTCGATCTCCTGGATCCCGCCGGGGCCGGTGTACTGCGCTTCCGACTGCCCGTTGAGGGCAATGACCGATGCATGATCCTCCTTTGCATCGTACAGCCCGGTGACGAGGTTCGTGGCGCCCGGGCCGGCGATGGTAAGACATGCCGCAACATTCCCGGTCAGCTTGCTGTAGGCCGATGCTGCCATGGCTGCATTCGCCTCGTGCCGGAAGACATAATACTGCAGGCTGGTGTTCTTCCGTACCGCTTCCACGAGCCCGAGCGATGAGGTGCCGGGGAGCCCGAAGATGAAGCGGACATCCCATGCAGCGAGTTCCGCGGCGAGGACATCCGATACCGTAGTCACGGAGCGGGCATGGATGTCATCGGACGGGACTGCATCGAAGGCTTCTTTTCCCGCTCCGCAGACCGGACAGGTCCATCCGCCGGGAAGGTTTGAAAATGGTGTCCCTGACGGGATACCCGATCCCGGGATCCCGGCCGCTTCATCATAGACATACCCGCATACCCTGCACTTCCACGCTGCCATTCTCCTCCACCTTCAACCAACAATGGTGCCAGGGGGGATATAAATGAAGAGGAGGTGGCAGTTCGCAGCCGGCAAAACGGGAGGGCATCCGGTCCTCACCGGGTTTCCTGCTGTACGGCGGAACAGGTCCGGTCATTCCGGAGTCCATGCCCCGCGAAGGGTGTGGGTTTATCGGCATACCGGATCCCGGCACCGGACCCGTCCCTGCATAATCCAGCCGGTTTCCCCGTTCAGGATGGGGCTGTATGATATTCCCGTGGGGAATGCGGGATCTATCCGGGGATTGCAGGATCTCTTGCATGCACCGCATCGTTCCAGCAGGGATAATTAGCTGAGAGGAAATACCTTGGGAGATCATGATGAAACCATCCCTTTCTCTTACCCTTGCCGGCATCCTTTGCGTCATGCTGATCGCTGCCGGCTGCACGGGCACACCCAATGCGAACACGGCGCAGCCTGCGGCAACGACCGCGGCACCGGTGACCACCACTGAAGCAGCAGTTGCTACCGCCACGACCTCCCCTGCCGTTTCTTGGTCCGGTACCTGGAACACCACCTGGCTCGAACGGGACGGCAACCGGACGGTCTCGGTGATGACATTTAAGCAGGCCGCAACGGACGTGACCGGGAACTACAGCTACACGTATCCTGATGTGGGGACCTTCACCGGCACGTTTAATGCAACGGTGCAGGACAACACCCTGACCGGCACCTATGCAGAGAGCGATGACGATGTGGGGCTCTTTGTCTTTGTCCTCTCGCAGGACGGCAACGCGTTCACCGGCCGCTGGGTGCACGCCCCCTCCAACATGAGCGCCCTCCACAACTCAACGCTCTTCTGGAACGGGGTACGGAAATAATTTTTTTTCGTGCGAATTTCCGGGCTTTTCCAATAAGTGCGAAAACGGGAATGGTGCTGATGAGACGAACGATATCCGGAACAGGATTTTTATTCGTAATACCGCTTCTCGCGATGCTATCTGTTGCGGGAGTTGTAAGTGCTGGAACTATCGCAAGTGGAAATAATTACACCATACCCGCAACAGACTCCCCCGTTATTTTTTTTGAGGGGCTGTCAACACCGTGTAATGCGTCCTACAATGCTTCGGAGCTCCAAATTCATCCGTCAATTAAAAAGTACGATCTTGTGACATTCGATATCCCGAAGATGCGTGAGAAACTGGCGAAGAATGAGACGATCACGGTTCGGATTGATGGTGCGCCGTATGAGATAGTAGTTAAGAATGGTACCGAAGATGCCTATGGTATAATATGCGATACTACGGGCTGTTCAGGAACTCTTAAAAATGAAAAAAACAGTGAAATCAGTTTCGTATTAAGTGAGGAATGCATTCTTGGTCGAATTAAAATTAACGGGACAAATTATTTTTTCGATACTACACCTAAAACAGAAAATGGGAATGTCATCCAATATGTCTATTCTTATAAAAATGTTGTTTCAGAAGGGCCTTCAGTAAATATCGATGATGTTGATGTGACTCGCAGTTTTCCGATAACAATGATAATCACCGAAGCACCATCTACATCACAAATCCCGACTGAAACCCAGCATGCATCACCACTGATCTCTTTCGATGGACTGTCAACACCAAGTAATGCACCGTATAATGCATCAGAACTGAAGATTCCTTCATCGATTACAAAATACGAACTGCTGACATTCGATATCCCGAAGATGCGGGGGAAACTGGCGCATAATGAGACGATAACGATTCGGATAAATGGTGTACCTTATCAGGCACATCTTTATGATAGTACGGGAAAGGCAGAAGGCTTGGATCCGGACATCCGATCATATCGGGGATCTTTTGATAATATTCGAGATAGTGAAATTAGTTTGACAATTGGCAGGCGAGTTATATCTGGAGAGTTTTCAATCGATAACGTAAAATATTTTTTTGGTAGTACACCAGAAATTGAAAATGGAAAGGTTATTCAGTATGTCTATTCTTCACGCGATGTCATTCCCGCAGGTCAACCGACGTATTGGGGTAATGATTATGTCGGTCATGGGATTCCAACGATAACAACCAGAGGGTCACCCACAACACAATCCCCAATCACAACTCATGACGCTTCGCTGCCGGTTATCATTCCCCTCTGCGCAGCAGGTTTGGTCATTCTCGGTTTTCTCATCCGAAGGTGAAAACATGAAGTGTAAGTACCTGCTTCTTTCTTAGTCTTGGGGGCCATCTTTTTTTCCGCATCCACAATTCCCAGATCGATTTAAGTCCAAGAATTATTCCACAAGAGCTCTTTGCAAATAGGCTTCATCTCAAGGAACAATGGTTTCCCGGGTGCAGGTTCCCAAAAACCACCCACTACCGTACCCCGGTCACTCCCCCTTCACCGCTGAGAGGATGATCCCCTCGGTCGGCACGGCAAGGGCGCCATCCCGCGTGTACGGCTCAAGCCCTTCCATGATGCTGCAGAACATCGCATCCCGCTCCGTCTCGGGCATAGCCCCGATCTTCTCCGCGATCGGGAAGATGGAGAAGTATTCGGGGAGGAGGCCCGCAAGGGACGGGTGGCGGGCGATCTTTGTCCCGGTCCGGATGCGGATATCCTGAAACCCGGCGCCCTCAACCAGGTCGTGCAGTACCGCATGATCGGAGAGCGAACAGGCGACTTTGAACATGGCGGTCGACTCCTCGCCGAACCAGCGCGAGAATGCATCGCAGATGACCGGCACGTGAAGGCATTTCTCAAACCGGCCCCAGACACTCAGTGCAAAGCGCCCGCCGGGCGAGAGGACCCGTTCCATCTCCCGCAGTGCCGCAGCCGGGTCCGGGAAGAACTGGAGCCCCTGCTGGCAGATGACCGTGTCGAACACCCGGTCAGGGAACGGCATCGCCCGCACATCGCTTTTATACCACCCGATACCCGTGATCCCCTCGTCCCGTGCACACCGCTCTGCAACCCGGAGCATCCCCTCGTTGAAGTCGAGCGCCGCAACCCTGCCGCCCGGCCCGGCAACCCCCGCCGCTCTCCGTGCAATGATGCCCGTGCCGCAGGCGGCATCCAGCACCCGCGATCCCGGTCCGACCATTCCGGCGGACAGGAGGTCGTCCACCCAGTCCGCGGTCCAGACCGGGACCATGATCTTCTCATAGGTCTCCGGCCCGTTCGTATTCACCTGCCACCGGAAGACCGGCGTTTTCGCTGACATCTGGGTGCTGCACCTGTTATTTACCGGTCTGGTTTTTGGGGATATGAAGGGAGGGGATATGTCGTTACTGGAACGAGAGGATTTACTGTGGAAAATATGTTTAAACGAGCGTCTGCATTCAGTCGATGAAAATTTATCGATCAGGAGGGCTCCCCGCCTCAGGGCCTCTCCGAGGCACGGCGGGGCAAAGCGGTTTAATTGAGAATTTCATAGACTACGGAGACTGAAATTCAATACTGCCATTTTTACACATGAAACCGAATTGAAGCCGCCGCGGGGCAAGTCGAAAAACCTTTCAGGTTTTTCTCCAGACTGCCCTGACCCTAATGTCACGGCAGTCTCCCTTCGGGGTCCGAATGGTTCATCAGAACCATGAGGATGAGAAGAACCGTCAGGTTCTTCGAACTGGCGGCAGTGCTCATTGAGGGGGTATGGGGGCATCAGCCCCCATCATCAATCTGATTCTGATTTCCCTCAAAGAAAAGGATAGTTTCCCCTTTCACACATTCTGTGCCGGCACAACGGAGCTCCCGGCCGGCCGGGCGAATACCCGGGGGAGGGTGATCCCGAGCGCCTCCCGGAGCACGTCCTCAACCGTGTCGACCGGCACGAATACCAGTTCGCGCCGCACATCCTCCGGGACATCGGTGAGGTCCCGCTCGTTCTCGCGGGGGAGGAGGACTTTTCTGATCCCGGCCCGGTGGGCTGCAAGCACCTTCTCCTTGATCCCGCCGACCGGCATCACGGCACCGCTCAGGGTGATCTCGCCGGTCATGGCAAGGTCCGGGGCCGCGGTCTTGCCGGTGATGAGCGATGCAAGGGCAGTGAAAAGGGTGACACCGGCTGAGGGACCGTCCTTGGGGGTTGCCCCCGAGGGGACGTGGATGTGGATGTCGCTCGTCATGAAGTCGAAGCCCCCCTGCTGGCCGGCAAGCCGTGACCGGATGAGCGAGAGGGAGATCGATGCCGACTCCTTCATCACATCGCCCAGCTGGCCGGTGAGCGTGAGGTTCCCTTTGCCGGGCATGAACGTCCCCTCGATGAAGAGGATCTCGCCGCCAACCGGCGTCCATGCCAGGCCCGTGACCACACCGGGCACCGGCTCCTTTTTGGCAACCTCCTGCCGGATCATCTCTTTTCCAAGGATTACCGGGAGTTTGTCCGGGGTGACGACAAACGGCTTCTCCGCGGTGCCGGCAACGATCTTCTCCGAGACATACCTTGCTGCTTTTGCCAGCTGCTTACGGAGCCAGCGGACGCCGGCCTCCCGGGTGTACCGATCAATGATATCATGGAGGGCCGCATCATCGAACGTGAGCGTGTCCGCGTCAAGGCCGTGCTCGGCAAGGACCGCCGGGATGAGGTGGTCCCGTGCAATCGCGAACTTCTCGTTCTTGGTGTAGCCCGAGATAGTGATGAGCTCCATCCGGTCCAGGAGCGGCGCCGGGATCGTTGCAAGGTTGTTTGCCGTTGCAATGAAGAGCACGTCCGAGAGGTCAAAGGGCACCTCGAGGTAGTGGTCCGAGAACGTACTGTTCTGCTCGGGGTCGAGCACCTCGAGGAGGGCGCTTGCCGGGTCGCCGGCATATGAGGACGCCAGCTTGTCGACCTCGTCAAGGACAAAGACCGGGTTCTTCGTCCCTGCCTTCCGGATCCCCTGGATGATCCGTCCCGGGAGGGCGCCGATATACGTGCGCCGGTGGCCCCGGATCTCGGCCTCGTCCCGGACCCCGCCGAGGCTGATCCGGACATACTTCCGGCCGAGCGCCTCGGCGATGCTCTTCCCCAGGCTCGTCTTGCCGGTGCCGGGCGGGCCGGCAAAGAGGAGGATCGAGCCCTGCTTCTCTTTTTTGAGTTTCATCACCGCAAGGTGCTGGACGATCCGCTCCTTGACCTTCTCAAGCCCGTTGTGGTGTCTGTCGAGCACGGTTCTCGCTTCCGCGATATCGATGCTCTTTACCTCCCCGGCTGCCCACGGCAGGTCGAGCAGGAGGTCGAGCCAGTTCCGGATGATGGAGTTCTCGTGGTTGTGGGGTCCGCCGCTCTCCAATTTCCGGACCTCGGCCATGGCCTTCTTTTTGACATCCTCCGGCATTGCCGACTGCTCGATCTTCTCCCGGTAGCCGGTGTCGCCTCCTTCGGGATCCGCCTCGCCCAGCTCCTCCTGGATGACGCGGAGCTGCTCGCGGAGCATGGCCTCGCGGTTGGACTTCCCCACCCGGTCGGAGACCTTCTTTGCCATCTCCATCCGGATCGCGATCGTGTCCCGTGCCCGGGTCAGGAGTTCGAGGAAGGTGATGTACCGCTGGCGCAGGGAGGTCAGCTCCAGCAGGTTCTGCTTCTCCGCAACGCTGACCGGCAGGAACGGCATCACGAATCCCATGACCGCGTCCACCGAGTCCATCTCATCGATGGGCCGGGTGAACTGCTCGGAGCCGGTGAAACGGCTGCTCGTCTCGTGGATAGTGAGCTTGATGTCGGCAAGGATCCGCCCTTTCAGCTCGTCATCGATATCCTTCTCGTCGGGGAGTACCCGGAAGGTTGCATAGAACCGCCCGTTCCGCTCAAAGACCGTGGTTGCTGCAACCCGCTGCACGACCGCGGCCATCACGATATACCCGTCATCGGCCGGTTCAAGATGCGAGAGCCGGAGGAGCGTCCCGGTCCGGTACAGGGACTCTGCGGTCAGCTCGGATGCCCGGGTCCCGCTCTTGACGGTCAGGGCTATCGCCTGCGTATCCTCGCCCTTCTCCATTGCCTCGAGCAGGAGGCTGCCCGTGGTTGAATCGACACCGAATTTCGTCCGGCTCTCCGGGTACACGACCATCTCGAAGAGCGGTATCACCAGTCTCTCTGGCATCTGTGGTTCTGGTTCCTGCATTGTCTCCTCATTCATTTAGTTTGGTTTTACCTAACATTTCTCCGGGTGAAAAAAAAATTACCGGACCTTCCGCAGGAGGGCGACAAGCTCCTCCCGCTCGTTCTCGTCCAGTGCTTCCATCATCCGTGCGATCAGCCTTCTGAGGGCTGCCTGTTCTGCAGTCGCGATCATCCGGCCCTTGTCGGTCAGCCGGATATACTGGATCCGGCCGTCATCGGGGCAGGGTTCGCGGTACGCGCATTCCATCCGGACGCACTTGTTGACCATCTCGGTGACGGTCGGTTTTGACGTCCGGGTGATCTCCGCGAGCCGGCTGAAGGTGACCTCTCCCTGTTCATCGATCAGTTTCAGGTACGCGATCTGCTTCACGGTCATATCGGAGAGCCCGCATTCGGAGAAGACCGAGCATGAACACTCGTTCTTGAGCCTCAGCAGTGCCTGGAATGCCTCGAGCAGCTGCTGTTCCCGGTCCTCCATACTCCGATCGAAATTAGTTAGGGTGTGCCTAATTATAAAGGTGCTCATCCGGGCCGGCGTGCACGATGTGCCGGCACGACACCGGGCCTGAGATGCGATCCGCGATCTCCACGAAGACGCCCGGGCCGTCCCCGCGGAATGGATCCTGCCGGTTTATCTCTGGACAGGGCGATAACCGGATTCATGGTGAGACTGAGCTGGGAAGCAAAACTTGCAATCGTCCTTGTGGCTATGAGCCTGGGTATCTATACCTGCAAGTTCCTTGTCCTTAAAAACCCGAACGACACCGCGAACTACATCTTCAACGCCCTCGGCTTTCTGCCGATCAACGTCCTCCTCGTGACCATCGTGCTGAACAAACTCCTGGTCATGCGGGCAAAAAACGAGCGGATGCAGAAGATCAACATGGTCATCGGCACGTTTTATGCTGAAGTCGGGAACGAATTGATGAAGACCATTGCCGCGGGAGACCCGGAGAGCAGCCGGCTGCGGGAATCCCTCGCTTCCGGGAAGGACTGGAACCAGGAAGCGTTCGCACAGCTCAGGACACGGATTGCAGCGCACCCGTTCACGGCCGATACCGCCGCAATCGATATGCCGGCGCTCTTTGCGTTCCTCTCCTCGCGCCGGGATTTCCTGCTCCGGCTCCTTGAAAACCCGGTGCTGCTCGAGCACGAGTCCTTCACAGAACTCCTGCGGGCCGTCTTCCATCTTACCGAAGAGCTCCGGCACCGGCGCGGCATTACGGACCTCCCCCCGAGCGATTATGCCCATCTCTCGGGCGACATCGGGCGCGTGTACAAACTGCTGGTCCTCCAGTGGCTTGACTACATGGCGTACCTGAACACCAGTTACCCGTACCTGTATTCCCTTGAGGTGCGGACCAATCCCTTCAATACCCGTGCATCCCCGGTTGTGCGGTAAATTTTTATTCATTCCCCTTTTTGGTTTTCCATTTTTTTGTTCCCGTGAATGGATCTTCTTCAACCAGGTTGCCGGCACAACACCCCTCTCACACCGGCGGCGGAGGAGGTTCCAAAGGACCTGCGGTTCATTTTCACCCTCCCCTCACCATGCCTATAACTACACCAACCGGTAACGCTGACATGCAGGGAGCGTTATTTCATCACCAACCATCCGCAAATCCCGTACCGGTATTGCACCACGGAATTCGAGCGCATCGGCAGCATTGCCGGCCTTGAATCGGTTGCCGAAGGAACACCCTGGCAGGGCTTCGAGCGGCTGGCGGCGTTCATCTTCGAACAGAACGGGTTTGCAACCAGCACTGGTATCGTGAAGACCCGGGGACGGCAGCGGCGGCAGTACGATGCCATCGCAGAGCGGAACGGACAGACACTGCTCATCGAATGCAAACAGTGGTCGGGCGGACGCTACCGGCTGTCGGCGCTGAAGGCAGCGATCGCGAAACACAGGGAGCGGGCGGAGTTTTATGAACAGGTCACGGGCGATACGGGGATCCCCGTCATCGTCATCCTCATCGAGGAGGAGATCCGGGTCTTCGAAGGCGTCCCGCTCGTGCCCGTGCACCTGCTGAACGCGTTCATCGGGGAGCTCGACCGGTTCGTGGACGGGCATCGTTTTTCAGAATTCGATGCGGGGATGGAAGAGGATTTGCCGATTACGGCCAAATGATCCGCCAGATTCCCCCCCGGACACTTCGCCACCACGAAGACAGCAACCGGAACCGTTATCTGGACACGGGGCGCAGACGATGATGCCCATGAACGAACAACCGAAATGTGCATTCTGCGGAAAGGATGCGATCGGGTTCCAGTCGATCACCTGCTGGTATCTCCAGGTCTGCGAGGAGCATGCGGACAGTCACATCCGCACCCTGAAACCCGGGGAGAAGCAGTCCTGCGGCGAGTCCTTTTACTTTGAGTGGTATCCCACGGACAACGTCTAATCCCGGAACGGGGGCTGGCGCAGGGAGTCCCGGCCGGGGATGCAGGTCAGGGAACGGGAATGTCCCGTACCCGGTAAAAACGGTTATTCACATCGGGGTTGACCGTGATGCGGCATGCTGCCCCGGTGACGGGGAAATCCGGACCTGCTGTGCGGGGGTCTCCTCCCCGGCACCATCGTCCCCCGGTATCAGCGGCACCGGGTACTCCGCCCGAATCCTCACGGGGCGGCCGGTCATCTGCCGGATCCCTTCCTCCATCTCCTGCACGAGGTCCGGGCCATCTTCGTCCGTCAGGGACATCAGGAGATGGGCCCGGAGGATGCAGTCCGACTCCTCCATCACCTTTGCCATGATCTCCTCCCGCTCACGGGCGAGCTCCTGACGGCGCTCCCCGGAGGTCTGCGGAGCCGGCACGGACAGGAGGCTGCCGTTCGCGTTCATCTCATGGTAACAGAGGCAGATGTCCTGGAGCCCGTTGGCAAACGAGGCAACATCGGTGAAGACCGCCCGTTCACTGTCGTTTTCAAGCACGAGGGCTCCGTCATCGATCAGCTCCATGAAGATCGGGAACGCATCGATCAGGGCGGAGAAGAGCTCATCGGCACCGGGCACATCCTTCCCGTCAAGGAGCTCCCGGAGGATCAGAAACACCCCGGCGGCGATATCGTCGTCCCGCTGCTCCGAGAGTTCCCCTGCCCGGACCGTGATGCCGTGCAGGACCTGCGCATATTCCCGGTACGACTGCGCAAGGGTGTCCTGCACGATCTCCCGCTGCATCCGCTGTGCCTCCTCGGTTTCCTGCCGGGACGCCGGCCCGGTCCCGATCTGCTCCAGGTCCGCATCGATTGCCGCGATCTGTTGCCGGTAGATCTCGATCCGGGAGGTTGCCCGGATCTCGTCAGCCTCACCGGCCCGTGCGGTTCCGGCTATGCCGGAGAGCCGGGCATGCACACGCCGGATCTCAGCAACCCGGGCATGACGGGCGGAATACCGCCCGGCAGCGGGGGCAATCTGCGAAATCCGGGTATTGATATCGCCACCCTCATCCCGGAGCACCGCCAGCAGCTCCGGGTAGCCGGGTCCAAGGAGCGGCCCGAAGTCTGCAACGCAGGAGCCGCAGCACCGGCCAACGGCCTCAGCGTCCCGGCAGAACCGGACAATGTCGTCGCCAACAGTCCCGGTGAAGAGCAGGGCAGGGGCATTCTCGAACCGCTCGAGCAGGGCGCTGACCGCTGCCGAGGCTGCGCTGCCATCGTCATCGAAGAGCAGGCTCGCCCGCAGCGGGAGGATCTGCCCGCGGATCGTTGCAAGGGAGATGAGGATACTGCTCACGTCCCCGCCGGCTTCCTGCAGGAACTCTTCCCGGCACCGGATCTCCTGCTCCTGGAGCCATGACGGAATGCCGGGAAGATCGAGCTCCATCGGCGCACTGCCCCGTTTCTGCAATACGTTCATCAGGATGCTGAACATGACCGCCCACCCCTTGCTCCCGCAGTAAGGTCACGCTCCTTTTTACTACCGTTGTATTTAAACATACTTATTTTAAAAATACCCCGGATATCGCGGCTTTACCTGAATTTGCGGGAATTTTTCCGGTGTTTCCCCAAAACGGTCCGGAGAGAATACGCCATTGATCTGACGGGTTATGGTGCCAGAAAGAGCCTGTCAGATCCTTTTTTATGACACCACGGTCTTTTCATGCCTCACTCCGGATGACGTTCGCGATGATGAGGCCGGTTACCGCTGATGCACGGTCCGGCTCCACGGATACCCGATACCGGAAGAGGCCGCCCGCGCCGGTACGTATGTTCCAGGGCGTGCGGCAGGGATC
The DNA here is from genome assembly GCA_964448885.1 of uncultured Methanoregula sp. Lineage (GTDB taxonomy): Archaea > Halobacteriota > Methanomicrobia > Methanomicrobiales > Methanospirillaceae > Methanoregula. The sequence goes on from CAYVAQ010000001.1 coordinate 363,997, forward strand.
CTGGGGCGCCAGCCCACTCGCTTTTCGTTCGGCCGAAATCCCGTTCACACCGTAACGGGATATGGTTCTTTGTCAAAGAAGAGTTTCCGGTCTGCATACACAACGGCAGCCGCAACTACGAGCAGCAGCACCGTGACTATGCATTTGGTGAACTGCTCCAGCGGGAAAACGGACATCGAAATGTCAGCCGAGAGGTGGATCAGGAAACAGGCGATCACGCTCCGGTTATTCCGGTAATACAGCCAGTTGATCAGAAACGCCATCGGGAGGACGCTGACCCAGAAATTAACAAAGTAAAGCCAGTTGGAGAGGAGCTGGTTATGGTAGTAGTGGCTGATGAAGAAGAGCGGGAGGTGCCAGAGTGCCCAGAGACCGGCGAACCAGAGCGTGGCGGAAAAGAGGGTGCAGCGGCTTCGTAAGCTGTCCATCCCGTACCCCCTCCACCCCAGTTCCTCGAACGCCGGTGCATAGACAAGGATCAGGATGACCGGCATGAACCCTGCGGTAAAACCGAACTGCATGGTAAGACCGAACTGGGATGCGGGCTGCCCGAACGGGAGCGAGAGGATGATGGCCAGCAGGATGACAACCGGGAACAGGAAGAGCGCTACCGGGATGTCATACAGCCTGATCCGCCGGAAGTTCACGATCCGGTCGAAGTAGTCCTTCCAGAGGCGGGGGTCCTTTGACCGGAAAAACATGACCAGGGTTGCAGCAAACGGCCCGAGTATCCCGAGCAGCAGGAAGAGGTCCTGCATTCCCTGCATTCCTGTCTGGTAGCTGCAGTATGCGGCAATGAACTCGCAGGTCCAGGTGATCAGGAACGCGATCAAAAAAAAGTAAACCGGGCGGTACGTCGTCATTCCCTGCATACTTCCAAGGTCCTGTCCGCCGCCACCCATCCGGTGAAACCTCCCCGTAATCCTTTCTGTTCCGGTTCAGGGCTGGGGCATGATAAGGGTATTGATACGGTTTACCGGGGGGCCGATCCCGGCGGGACAAGAGTCTCATGAGAGACCTGCACCGGGCTGGCCGTGCAATCACCGGCCCCCGGCGCGTTCCTTTAAAAATTCCCTGCTCCCGATTACCCGGACGGTCTCAACACCGTGGCACCGGTATTGCTCCTCGGCCAGCACCGCGGGCCACTCCTTTGCGATCCCCCGGGTCAGGTCCCCGAGGATGGTTACCCGTGCCCCGCAGGCGAGCCAGCCCTCCATGGCATAGCGGGTGCAGTAATCCGCGGCAACCCCGATGAGGGTCACATCAAGCGCAGCGGGATCGCCGCCGGGGCTGATCTTTTGGATATATTCATCGCGGGGTGTGCACTCTGCCGGGTTGTGGGGATCGTCAACGAAACAAAAGAGGTTCTCGTATGCAGTCCGGTGCCGGGCATCGCGGATGGCAGCACCGGATGCATCCCGCCTGCCCCACATGCTGAACCGGTTCTTCATCAGGTACCTGACATCCGGGAGGCCGGAGACGTCGAGGGCGAGTTCCCAGTCCGTTGTCCCGTACTCGCAATGGATCGGGAACTCGCGGCTCTCTTCAGAGAGCGGATATTCCTCGGCAAAATGCGTGTCCATGACCACAAAGGTATGGTCAAAGAACCCGTCCCGTACCGCATCCAGGAATGCCTGGGCCGGCGCGATGATCGCATCGGCACCGTGAATGGAGAGGCTGCCGTCGCGGTGCAGAAACCCGTTCTGCATATCGCCGATATCAAGAATCCGTACCGTTCTCACGCGGGATCACACCGGATGTTGGTGCGGGTACTATTTACACCTGCCAATTCTGCAGCCCGTGGAATTTCATGGAGCGTGAGCCCTTCGCCGTCAAACCCGCAATCGTATCCGGTCGAATCCCCGCGGCCGGTGCGATCGGGAGACCGGGGCCCGGAAAAGACGGGGGATCCCGGGCCCCTCCCCCGGGAAGCAGCGGAGGCCGGGTTTTATCCCGCAAAAGACACAAGGGGAGGCAGGCCCGGCCCTGCACCTCAATTCCGGTCAGCATAAATATCAGCGGCGCCTGATTGCTGGTTATGAGTGATGCCGAACCGGCCGGGGATGCGAAAAAACCGCGGCTCCTCTATATCGACAACCTCCGGATCCTCGTGATCAGCCTTGTCATTGTCTCGCACTGCTCGATAACCTACGGGGGCCCCGGCAGCTGGTACTTCATCGACCCGGGCAATGCCCCCGGAACGCCGTTTGTGCTTGCCGTAGCCGATACGCTCAACCAGTCCTTCTTCATGGGCTTCTTCACGCTCGTTTCGGCATACTTCGTCCTGCCCTCGCTGCTCCGGAAGGGCCGGCAGAAGTTTGTGCATGACCGGCTCGTGCGGCTCGGCATCCCGCTCCTCTTCTATGTCCTCTTCATCAACACCTTCCTGACCGTCCTCCTCATGGCTGCCGGGGCGCCGCTCCCCATGCCCGTGGCAACGCTCCTGAACCCGATAACCGGTCCCGCATTCGGGCCGATGTGGTTCGTGATGTTCCTCCTCCTCGCCACGGGCGCGTACCTGCTCTGGACTGCCGTCCGCCCGCCGGCCCCGCCTGGCAGCGTGCCGGCAAAGCCCCTCCCGGGATTTGCCGCCATCGCCGGGTTCGGCCTCCTGCTCGGTATCATCACGGCAGTTGTCCGTATCTTCCTCCCCATCGGGTCGACCTGGTTCTTCAACTTCCAGCCCCCCTTCTTCCCGCAGTACATCGCCCTCTTCATTGTCGGGATTGTGGCAGCGGAGAACCGGTGGTTCGACCGCATTCCGGACAGACTGGGAAAAACCTGCACGCTCGCGGCGCTGGCGCTGATCGTTGTCGAGCCGTTCTTCCTCTCCAGTGTCATGGGTTCGCCTTCCGGGATCTCACTCATCACGGGCGGACTCCACTGGCAGGCAATGGCGTATGCCCTCTGGGAGCAGATGGCGTGCGTCATGATCATCACGGCGCTCATCTGGATCTTCTCGACTTGGTTCAACAGCCAGGGGCCGGTGACGAACGCAATGGCAGCCGATTCCTACACCGTGTACATCTTCCACCCGGTCGTCCTCGTCTGCCTCTCCCTGCTCTTTGCGGGGATCACCCTGCCACAGCTGGCAAAGTTCGCCATCGTCCTCCCGCTGACCATCGCGGTCTCGTTCGGCCTCGGGCACCTGATTCGTTCGATACCGGGTGTGGACCGGGTGCTGTGACCTGGCACCCGGCACGTTCGTGCGACTTGAAAGTTCCCGTGAGGCCCCACCCCATTTTCTGCATCTCGTCCTGCAGGAGATTATACGATCCTAATATACGATTCTGCTCCGTAGAATTCCCCCTTTCAGATAATCGTCCCCCTTGCGCCAGCCCTGACTCGAAGAACCCAAAGGGTTCTTCTCGTGTCTCGCCTCTCACGAGACTCGACACCCCCGCGGGGGTGCCGAGGGTTTATCGACTCTCGGCAGGAGAAGAATTGCATCGCAATTCTTCGACTCGGGGGCGCATGTGATGCCTCCGTATTACATGTACGGGGCACTCCGACAAGGAATCGTTTTCATGAAAGGAAAATGATGCCGCCGCGGGGCGAGTCGAAAAACCTTTCAGGTTTTTCTCCAGACTGCCCTGACCCTTGGGTCACGGCAGTCTCCCTTCGGGGACGACCGAAGGGAGTTGAGAAGATTTTCAAAAGAAAATCTTCGACATCGGCGGCAAGCATCGTAATGGGGGTATGGGGGCATCAGCCCCCATCATCACTTCAAAGGAATTCAACAAAGCAACCGATTCCTCAACTCAAAATCGCACGTGACGAATTTGTTTCAGATTCTTTGGAATATATCTCAAAAACCACAGGGGAGATTTTCCATGGGGAATTCCCCCAGATGCGATAACGAGATATTATCTGTTACCGCTGTAGTCCAATCACAATTCAAGCCGTCCCCTGAGAGGAAAGACTGCCGTTCCCGCAGGGAAGGGCAGGCTCGAGAAGAATCCGAAGGATTCTTCGATGCGGTAGCGCACGGGGGGCGATAAAAAAATCATTGACCCCCATGACGAATCACTCTGTTTTCCGCTCCACTGGTCTGCTCAGACCTTCTCAATTGAGATCATCCAGTACTCCTGGATTGCGAAGATCGGGTCCTCCGTGCAGGTCTCGCACTCGGCCCGGGGCTCCTGGAAGACCATGTCGTTCGTGATCGGGCGGGTTATTGCCGGCTGGAGCGGGATATCAACGTCCTTCTGGATCACGTACCGGAACGGGTCGAGGTTCTCTGACAGGTATGCCTTGTAATGGTGCCGCTCGTCAGCGGTTGCATCGTACGACCAGTCGGCTCCCTCGGCCGCAGTCACGTCGTTCGGGACCCAGCCGTACCCCTCAAGGTAATACTCGGCCCAGAAGTGGGTGCCGGCTTTTCCCTCGAACATCTGGTACCCGCCGATTGCCCGGGCGGGGATGCCGAGCGACCGGGCAAGCGCGGCAAAGTACATGCTCTGGGTGCCGCAGTCGCCGATACCGGTCTCCAGCATGTACTCGGACTCAGCCTTCCCTGTTCCGTCAAGGTAGGAGTGCGGGGCATGGCTGTAGGGATACGTGTTCACGATATACCAGTAGAGCTTCTGCGTCCGGATGTAGGGGTTGGTCTCGTTCCCGACAATCTCCAGTGCTTTCTGCTTCATCGCCGGGGTAATGACGATATTTGCGCCGGCTTTCGTGTATTTCTGGTACTCGGGGTCGCTCGTCACGTACGGTTGTACGTTTGCGGGATCGATCGTGAACCGCTGCTCGTGCCGGGTGAACCGGAACTTGACTGTGGCATTGACGAAGGGGTCCTTCATCTCCGCAAGCGGGAACTCGAAGTACGCGATCCCGATGTCGCCGTTCGTGCCGGTCGTGGATTTGACGTATTTTGCAGGTTCCGTTGCACGGATCGTCACATTCGTCTGGGGCCCGTATTCGATGGGGATGGGCAGCCAGAGCCGGTATGTACCCGTTGCCGGAAGATCGGACCGGGGGATCGAGACCTGCTCGGTGCCTTCCCAGGTGATGGGGTCGATCCCGGGCCCGGTCGTGTAACTGCGGATCATCAGCGGCGACATCTCATCATAGATCGGCGTCCGTTTCATGGCTGCCGTCCGCGTATGCATCAGGGGCATGTTGTGGAACTGGATGTTGTTGACAGTGTCCATCGAGTACATCACTTCGCCGTCGGTCTTCAGGGTCGGGTTATTCTTCGCATCGAGCAGCGCCGTCCGCTCCTGCACGGAGAGGTCCGGCATGGCCTTTGCAACCTGTGCATCCGCCTGGCTGCGGTTGAAGGGGAACGGGTAGAGGATCATGCCGCACACGGTTGCCCGGTCCCGTGCCTTGAGGGCTGCGGCAGCGTTTCCTTCGCTGCGGTAATTCTCCTGTGCACTGATGAAGAGCGCTTCTGCAGCAGCGTAATTGCTGTTCGAGAACGCGTCCTCTCCCTGCTGCATGAGGGCATCGCCCGGCGACTGCGGGGCTGGTGTTGCGCCTTGTGGAGCCGGCCCTGGTGATGTGCAGGCTGCGCAGAGCACCAGGAGCGCGAGCAGGACGAAAAGACTCAGATCGGGAATGAACCGGTTACGGATGACGGACGGCATAGTATCAAGAGTGGATCTTGGGGGATGGGCATGATAAAAGCGGCAGTTTTTAACCGGGACCTTGTCGATACTTCTGCCGGCATGTTTCATGCCGGCAGATGGTTCCCTTCCGCAGGGGCCGGCCTACATACACCGGAAGCCGGCCGGTCACATGAGAACCGGGACGAACAGTCCGGGAGTTGAACAACCGTCCCGTACTCATGAGCGGGGCGGGATTTCCCTGCCCCCCTCACCAAATAATTCCGGGGGGATCGAATCCCCACCCGGTTTTTTTATCAGGAGAAGACCTCCCACCACAAACCCCTTCACGTGCAGCATCCCACCATTAAGAACAGATACCAGGTTTTTTTATGAATCCTGCATCACCCGGGTGCACTCCCGTGCACTCATATACCCTGACACAGCTTGGCTGGACTGACGAACACGCAGCAGCATTTGCACAATATTCCGGGCCGTACGTTGCCGGCCGCGTTGCCTGCCGGCAGAAGACGGTCTGGGACGTGCTCACCGGAGAGGGCATGGTCACGACCGGCATCTCCGGCGCTCTCAGGAAGCTCGGGCGGTTCCCGGCCGTGGGCGACTTCGTGGTGCTGCTCAGCCAGCCGGACGCCGGCGTGACCGCGATCGTGGACATCCTCCCGCAGAAGACCCGGTTCACCCGCGGTTCGGGAAGCGAAGGCACCGACCAGGTCATTGCCGCCAACATCGACACGGTCTTCATCGTCACGGCAGCCGGTCCGGACCTGAACGCCCGCCGGATCGAGCGGTACCTTGCCCTGGCCCATGCCTCCGGTGCCCGCCCGGTGGTCGTGATCAACAAGGCCGATCTCGCCGGCGGCACGGATGACCCCGCGGGCGGACTCCTCCCGGCATCGTCTGCCATCCCGGTCATATCCGTCTCCGCCCTTGACGGCACGGGCATGGAGCTCCTCGCCCCGTACCTTTCGGCCGGCACCACTATCGCCCTCATCGGCTCCTCCGGCGTCGGCAAGTCCACGCTGATCAACCGGCTGCTGGGCATGCAGGTCCAGGAGACCGCGGGCATCCGGGAGTCGGACGGCAGGGGCCGGCACACCACGACCGTACGCCAGCTCTTCGTGCTCGAAGGCGGCGCCATCATGATCGACAACCCGGGGCTCCGCGAAGTCGGCATCGGCACCGCCTCGGCCGGGATAGGAGAGACCTTCTCCGATATCCTTGAACTCGCCGCGTCCTGCCGGTTCCCCGACTGCCGGCACGGGACCGAGCCGGGCTGTGCGGTGACGGCGGCCGTGAGATCCGGGAAGCTCCCGCAGGCGCGCCTCGCGAACTACCACCGGCTGGTGAAGGAGCTCGCCTTCGAGCAGGAGAAGGCGGAGATCGGCCTCGTGCGGGCCGAGCGGAAGCGCTGGAAGAACGTCTGCGGCCATAACGCCCACAAGCAGATCAGACGGGCAGAGGAGTGGTAGCGGGAACGAAAGCCGGCAGGGAACCACGGCCGGTAACCGCCTGGCCGCTCCAAAACCGTTCCCTATTTATTCCGCGGTTGGCAACCGGTGCTCATTCAGGTGATTCACTGCCATGCAACTGCACAGCCTGCGACCACGGTCCCGCACCACCGGCCCCTGCATCCTCTTCCTCCTCGCCCTTACCGGGCTGCTGGTCATGCCGGCGCTTGCCGGCGACAACAATGCCACGGACAACACCTATTGCCAGAACCGCTACAACCTCGACTTCAGCACCAGGAATAACATCTCGGTCCCAACCATCGTGGACATCGATATCGCCACCGGCAACCTCCTTGTCCGGGGGCAGGTCCCGCTGAACCTCCGGGACGCACCCGACAACGCGCACGGCTGCCGGATGCATGACGACTGGTACTATGCCTATGACGGGATGAACGCGCTGATGCAGGACAAACGCTCGTTTGTCCCGGCCTATTTCACCTCCGACAATTACCGCAACGATGCCAAAGCGGCGGCGATCCGGCGGGCGATGGCGGACTTCAGCCTCGATCAGTACGAGGTCATCGACATCAGCCTCCTGACGCACCAGGGCAATGACATCCAGGAGTTCGGCCCCATCTCGCAGGCCTTCGGCAACGGGTACTCGCTCTGCACCGGCCCGCTGAAGAACTCCCCGTTCCACGGCCGGAACGGGAGCGCGGTCTGGTCGGACGTGCACTTCTGCCCCCCCGGCCTTGCCATTGACGCAGCCTGCACGCAGTCCATGACCGAGGACGGGGTGTCTGCCGATTCCTGTGCCTACGCGTCCCGCATCGGCCAGATCATCGCGCTGCTTGCCGGCGAAGGCCAGGCCCCCGGCACAAAACGGCTCATCTACTACCACTGCAGCCAGGGCTCGGACCGGACCGGCGCGATCACGATGAGTTACCTCCAGAAGACGATCCCGTCCATGAGTTTTGTCGATGCCCGGCACTACGCGGAGTACCTGGGCCGGGAGGGCAATGACGGCAGCCGGTGGCCGGTCTCGAACGGGTGCGACACGGCAGCGCTCGCGTACTGCGAACATATCGGCGGCAGCTGCGGTCAGAAGACGGAGGCCACCCGCATCCTGCTGCCGGGCAGCGACACGCACACGCACGTGCCGGGGCAGGAAGACCCGGTCGTCACCCCGGCGCCGACTGCCGTTCCCGTTCCTGCCCAGACCATGGTGCCGATGGCGCCCTACCGCCCGGACCCAACCGCCGTGATATTCTGAACGGGGCCCCGGGGGGCAGGACAACCGCCCGCACCGTTTTATCCCGCAAGGGACATACCCTGACACTATGCCGCTGAAAGCGATTATTGGCGGGGAGACAATAATCGCCCCTGATCTTTCCGATGAGGAGTGGGAGGCGCTGAAATCCCGGCACCGGAAGGGGCTCCCCGTAACGATGGCCTGCTGCGGGGCGCCCGGGCACCTGCGGTCATCGAAAAACGGGACCCGGCATTTCTATCACGCGGTCGATGCCGGATGTTCGTACGAGCAGGAGTCGGCGGAGCACCTCGCAATCAAGTACCTCATCTACCGGGCCTGTAAAGCGGAAGGCTGGGACGCCTGCGTGGAGCACCCGTCACCGGACCGGACCTGGATCTCCGATGTCTGTGCGCAAAAAGATAGCAGGACGGTCGTCTTCGAGGTCCAGATCAGCCCCATCTCTTCGCCCGATCTTGAGGCCCGCGACAGGAAATACCGGGACGCGGGGGTTGAGTCGTACTGGCTGCTGGACAACTACCTTGGCCGGTCAAACGAGTTCGAATCGTGGTACGATGGTCTTGTTCATGATGGAGACCGCCGCCGTAAAGAGGGCACCCCGTACCTTGATCCCTCCTTCTTCCATACCGGGACCGAGAACCATCTCTTTATTGCAAAGAAGATCAGGACCATCGGGCTCCGTGCACGGGAGCAGACGCTGTATTCCACCAATAACCCGGAGATCCCGATTGCCGCGTGGGTGCGGGAGGTGCTGAACGGCAATTACCCGCGGTACCTGGACGGGAACGCGGAGATTTTCTCCCACAAGCGCCGGCTCATCGATCGTGCAGCCCCGTCACTGGCCCGGCTCCGGGACGTTTACCGGGCGATCGTCCGGGACAGGACATACGAAAAGAAGCTCGCGGATGTGTCCCGGGCAATCCGGACGAACGACCGGCTGAAGGACGAACCCGGCCTGCAGCAGAAACTCCTGGAGATCGAGCGGGAGATGGAATGGCTGAAGAAGGAGTATTCAGCGGTCCTCTCCGACAGCTCCGGGCTCTTTGGCTGGAAACGGCTGCCGGGGCATGACACGCCCATCCCCTTCTTCCGGATCGAGTCCGAAGCCAATATCCGGAGACTGGAGGAGTACATCCGCACGTTCACGCAGTGGGAGGCGTCGTTCAATGCAGCGATCAACAGCCTTGAGCGGGAGATGGCGGCCCGGGGATAGTGCGGGACCAGCCGGTCCTGCAGCGGGAACCGGTCAGCCGGCGCCCTGAGCCTGAACGGCACCCGGTTTCGCGGCGTTTTTATAACGCCCGTCCCAACTACTGGGTACCAAACCCCAGGGATGCCCCTCATGCCGGAACCTTCACGATCCCCGCTCGCACGACTCGTGCTCTTCATCGCCTGTCTCGCTGTTGCCGCAACCCTCGTCGCCGGCCTGCATTACGTTGTCCTCGACCGGCCGGCTCAGGAGGCGGCGCTGCACCCCCCGGCCAACAGCGGGTCGTGCACCATCATATACACGGGGAACTGCGCCTACATCCATGCCACGATATGCCATGTGGGCGGGACCGATCTTGACTGGCTCAGGTCCTGCATGCAGGATTTCGGCTGCTGCGTATAGGTGAAGGGCCGCGGAAGGGGAGTACGGGACCCGTTATTCCCGGGCCATCAGCCCGAGCCGGCAGAACAGGTACGGTGCGCCAAGGGTGATCCACAGGCCGATGAGGGCCGACCGCACGAAGGTCATGCCGGGGCCGGCTAACCCCGGCATTTTCGTTGTGCCATCGAGGACTGCAAGGATGAGGAAGATGAAAAGGAGCCCGAGTGCCGCCCGGGCGGCCCTGTGCGACCCGCTCCCGCCGGCATTATACCTGAGGTGCGCTGCACAGATCCCGGCACCCGCGACAACGCCGAAAAGGATGCCGGCCGAGAGGAGCGCGTCACCCATCGAGATCGGGTCGATGGCAACACCGGTCTGCGCAAGGGCAAGCCCGGACCATGCGGGCGGGACCTGCCATGCGCCAAAGCTGAGGATCACCAGCTGCGATGCCACGACAACGGCCCCGGACAGGACCAGCGAAGCGAGGACCCGGGCCGCGACCCCCTGATGGAAGAACCAGGCGGCCGCTGCATCCCCGTACCGCAGGGACGCTGCGATGATGACGAGCGCTACGAGCCAGCCTCCGAGGATATCGCGGAGGAAATGCATGCCAAGGTACATCCGCGAGATCCCGACGAGCAGGATGATGGCGATGCAGGCAGCCCACACCGCCCGCGTCTTTTTCCACACCGCGATATAACCGAAGACCGTGGCCGAGACCTGCGCATGGCACGAGGGCAGGCTGAACGAGGTCTCGGAGGCGAATGCAGTCACGTCCCTGCTGATCCAATAAGGCCGCGGGGCGTGGAAGAAGAGCTCGAGCACCGAGTTTATCCCGAAACTGATGGAGTACAGCGCCATGAGCCGTATGCCGAGCCGTGAGTCTATGCACCAGAGGATCACGGGGATGATGAACATGAGGAATGTCGGCCCCGCCACGAACGAGATGAAGAGCATGATGCCGGCAAGGCCGGGGACTGCGGACTGGAGAGCAGCGTTCAGGGAAGGGTCGTCAAAGATCATTGGATTGGACTATTATTCTCATCGCTCTTAAAAGGGGTGCCGGGATCCGGGCGCGGTCTGCCCGTGCCCGGGGCATCATCGCAATGACCGGACGGTACGGGCAGCCGACCTACGGGATTAAGTGTCCCGGAACCATCACTCCTGTACGCACAATGCGGGGAACCTTTCCATGATTACGCAGGACATTGTCAGGAAACTCTGGGACGAGGCGGGGAACGGGAATATCGCAATCTGGCCGGATGAGTCGATGACAACCGTCCCGGCGGATTACAGCGGTGAGACCGCGGGAAAGAAACCCCTCATCATCCTCAAGCCCATCAGGCTCGTGAACCGGTTCGAGCTTCTGGATTATGCACTCCATGATGAGGAGCTGCTGACAACGATCGAGACCACCATCCGGGAGGCCGGGGGGCACGTGACCCGCGGCCCGCGGTCGTAGCGGGAATAAGCGCAGTCCAACTCATTAATCTGAACTCCTGCTTGCAACAGTGTCCCGGGCCCGGGTCCAAAACTAGGCGACGCAGAGGTACCCGGCGGAGAGGGGATTTCCGGAACTACGGCATCTCCCGATAGCGCCGATCCTCTTCCTGTAAGGCACCTTCGATAGCGTCCAGCGTCCGGATACTGGCACGCAGGGACAGGTCCTTTCCTGCCGCCAGCCCGGGGCGATGCTCCCAGGTGGTCGGGCTGCCGGTCTTTTCATACACCTGGTAATACCGTCTTGCCGTGATAACAACGCGGTACCTGGTATCTGCAAGCCGGTGAAGTGAGATCTGAACATGAACAAGCCAGTTCCGCATCCACCATGCCGAGAGGGCCATGTTCCGCCGGTCGGGGGCGATCATCCACAGCCTCCCCATTGCATGGAGTGAACGGTAACAACGGTCCCAGGCCTGGTCAAAGGAGCAGTGGAGAATCACTTCGCGGATGAGGGGATCCTGCTCTTCTTCCGGCGTCAGGGGATCCAGGAACAATTCCACGTATTGCGAGACGCAATACCCTGTGCAGAGGACACCCAGAACACAGACCGCGGCCAGAAGCATCCCGAACGGAGTCTGCAGAAACGTGAAGAGGGGAGTATGGGAGAGCTCAAGCAACGGGCTGACGAGTACAAGCAGGAACATGGAAAGAACCAGGACTGCTGCAGTAACGGGAACGAGGGTGACGATTGTTTTTCTGAACTGTGACATAGTGCGGATGCTTTCCTCTTCTGAATCCATGATATCTGTTCCGGACACTCATACCGGATGGAACGAGAATGCCCGGGGGGATCTGACATTTCCTCCAGATAAAAAAAATATCAGGCTTTATTGAATAAAAATAATACATCGGCAATTCCGCATTCTGCCTCAATCCCTCACGCCTCAGTCCAGCATCCGGTCAACCAGCTGGATGAGGTCGAGCACCTCGATGGAGGAACCGACAAGGACCCGCGTATCCTCAAGGTTCCTCCGGCAGAACGGGCAGCATGAGGCAAGGATGCCGGCCTGCATCCGGTCCGCGGTGGATATCTTCTCCTTTGCGATCGCGATCGCAAGGTCCGGGTGCCGGGCCTTGGTTCCCCCGCCGGCACCGCAGCAGACCTGGTCTTCCCGGTTCTTCTCGTATTCACGGAGCCCGATCCCCGGCAGTGCGCTCAGAACATCGCGGGGGGCCTCGAATGCCAGGTCCGGGCCCAGATCGTGCACCAGGTGCCGGCCGGCATGGCAGGGGTCATGGTATACGACCTGGAGGGGCGGCCCGGGCCGGAACCGCAGCTTCTTCTGCCGGATAAGGTCGCGGACAAATGCGGCGAACGGGACAACCGCAAACGGCAGCTCCGTCCCGTACACGCGGGGCCAGTCGGTCGTGATCGTCTTCAGGCACCCGGCACAGGTGACCAGCAGGGTCCTGACCCCCCGGGCCTGCAGGTCGTCGATCATGGCACGGATGGTCCCCGCGTACTCTTCCGGCATCCCGGTCCGGAACAGGAACGAACCGCAGCACGACTCCCGCTCCTTCAGCATGCAGAACTCGGTACCGGATTTGTTGAGGATCCGCAGGGCAGCCTGCCCGATCTCCTGCTGCCGGAAGGCTGCCGTGCACCCGGTAAAGAGTGCAACCGGTGCTGCATCAGCAACCGGGATTCCCACCGGGATCCATGCTGACCGGTCCTCCTGCAGGTTGCCGTACGGGTTCTTCCGGTCAAGGATCATCCGGCCCGTCCGTTCGATCGCGGGATCGACATATCCCATCTCCCGCCCTGCGCCCATGATCGATTCCCAGAGCGGGGCTGTCGCGATCCCCGACTCGCAGACAGCGGAGCAGGCGCCGCAGGAGGTGCACCGGAACAGGCTCGAGAAGAGTGCTGCCCCGTCCGTTTCAGCGGCAGGAGCACGGGTGATGCGGGAGCGTATCCATGGCTCCGGGGCAACAACCTTCCTCCAGCCGGCGATCCGTTCCATGGCCCCGTCGGGATAGCCGGCCCGGACCACCGGGCAGACCCCGACGCACTCCTGGCACCGGGTGCAGGCGTCCAGCTCCAGCATCTGGAGCGGGGAGAAGTGGCGCGAGCAGATCGCACGGAGATCCTGCCCGTCCATTTCAGGCACCTCCCCGGCGTGCGAGGAGCAGGAGCGGGGTTGCGACGATGTGCCGGAACCGGGTGAACGGGATGAGCATGACAAAGAGCAGGAAGGTTGCGTAGATGTGCACCATGAGGATCAGGATGGCGAGATCCCAGTTGAGCAGGGATTTGCCGATGAAGAGATCAAAACCGCTGAACCATTCGGCAACCATCCCGGAGAGCCCGATGAGGAGGATTGAAACCAGGATGAAATAATCGTGGACCTTTGTCCGCTGCCGGACCTCCGCGACCAGCAGCCTCCGTGCAAGGGCGGCAGTCGATCCGATGACGAGCGGGTACGCCAGCAGGGAGTAGGGAAGACTGAGGTCCGTGAAAAACCGGAAGAACGCCCCGCCGGCACCGGCTGGGTCGATGAGGGAGAGGGCGATGGCAAATGCCGAAAGGAGGGTGAAGGCGCCGAGGAGGATGAAGACCCAGAAGATGGACATGTGGACCGCCCACCGCCACCTGCTCCGGTTCCAGATCCTGCGGAAGAGGAGGACATCGAGGACGAGCGTCCGGAGAAAGACCCACGCACCGTCGCGGAACGCTTCGCGGGCCCATGCGGTGAGGAACCGGCCGGGCCGCCCGTGTCCCCACGCGATGGTGATGAGGAGGGTGCCGGCAAGGAAGACGATGACCGAGACCACGATCAGGGGCCAGTAGATGAACTCAGGGGTGAGGGGGTGGACCGCCATGAATCAGCAGGAAAATTTTTGCTACCGGCGTATTTATCAGTACGCCCCGATGAAGAGTGCAGCGCCTCTACCATTGTTTTTCATGAGGGGCCGGTCCGTGCCGGAGTCCCGGGTTCACGCGGAGTACCGGCACCCACCCGGTACTGTCTCGCGTTTGACACTTGTCCGCACCATCTGGTACAGGTTCACGATGACCCGGGAACGATAACCACGGTGCGGCCCGGGCCGGTGGGGTCTGATCATCCGGCAATTTCCCGGGGAACGATACCATCCGCGGGGGAAAAACCGCAGGAGAGAAAGCCGCAGGAGAAATTTCATTTCCTCTAGTATTTTTATGCCCCCGGATCCAACGCATCTCAACGATACGAACGAGATGATCTTCAATTGACCGCAACACAATCCCCCGGATCGCCGCTTGCACGCCTTGTGCTCTTCATTGTCTGCATGGCCGTTGCAGCCGGCATCCTTGCCGGAGTTCTCTCCTTTATCGGTAATCCCGCCGGGCAGCAACAGGCGATCCAACCACCGGAGAATAAATTCGTGGCCCCGTGGTATGATCCCGACTGCACCGAGAGATGTAACAACCTTTACCTGGCTCACACGATCGGCGCAGCTGCCTGGACAGCCTGCCTCAGTACCTGCTGTGGCGGCGGGATCACCTGTTAGGCCGGGCAGGTGCCGGGTCCGCGATCGTCCGGGGGAGCAACGGGCAAATATTTATTGTGCATTGGGAAAGGATCATATACGAAAATGTCCATCCAGAAACGGTATGAAACCGTTATCCGGCAGTTTGTCCGGCTTGCACAGGAGCGGTATCCCACCCATATCGACCGGATCATCCTCTACGGATCAGTAGCACGAGGGGATGCAGATGCAGATTCTGATATCGATCTCCTCGTACTCTGGAATGGAGATGAGCATGAAGGCTGGCGGGCAATGACCGGTCTCGCGTTCGATGTCATGGTCGAATGCGGGGAATATCTTTCCGTAAAAGTGATGAATGCAAAGACATTCAGTGATACATCCCCGTTCGGGCATAATGTGATGAGCGAGGGGATCCCGGTTGCCTGAACGCGATCTTGAACTTGCAGCTCTGAAACTCTGAATGCCGCGGAATATCTTCTCAAAGGCGGTTTTTATAACGATGCGGTCAGCAGGGCATATTATGCGATGTTCTATGCAGCCCGTGCACTTCTTGCAAGCCGGGATCTCCACCCAAAAGGCCACAAGGGACTCATCCTCCAGTTCGGTCTTGAGTTTGTCAGGAAGGGATTTATCGAAGAGACCTATGGCCGAGCTCTCTCTCATGCCAAAGAACGCAGAGAAACCGTGGATTACAATATTGAAGCGGCGATGACACCCGAAGAAGCGGGGACCATTGTATCGGATGCACGGGATTTTCTTGAAAGGATTGACCGGGCATTCGATGAAATGGATTTGAAGAAGTAATTTTTTTCTGTACCGGATTGATTAATGAATTTTGTTGCGCGGGCCTCACGCAACCGGAGCGGCTCGCAAAGCTCGGGCGCGATCGCGATCCACCAGATGACGCTCCTGACAAGCGATGCAACGGTCCGGCTGATTGGCGGGGGAGAGCGGGAAACACATATAGATAATAACGATTCTATTTACATGGAATGGATAAACCGCCCGGTGAATACGAACTGCAGATCCCCGGAATCAACGCCCCTGCAATGGAGCAAAAACCGATCTGCAATCCCTGGTTTGCGGCCGCCTTCAGCGGCATCGTCCCGGGCTGGGGCCAGTGGTATACCGGCCGGACCTGGGCAGGCATCGCGTTCCACGGCGGGATGTACCTTTTCTTTATCGCATTTTTCGGCGTTAACGTACTTCTTTCCTTTCAACGCCTGCTGATGCCCGAAGTGCAGTTCATCTACTGGGCGCTGTTTGCCGGATTGTGGATCTACGGCATGTACGATGCGTGGCAGTCTGCACAGCGGATCAACCAGGGCTCTCTTGCATTCTCAGGCAGGAGCTGGCTGTTCTGGCTCCCTGCCGTGGGGGTTGGCATCATCATCGTGTATCTTATCCTCCTCATGACCCTCGTGACAGGCGTCCTTGTCATGGGACTCATCGATCCCGGCAGTTTTCCGTCCCACAGTTACCACGACATGAACGTCTCGGTCACTGCGAGCCAGCCGGATGCCGGCCATATCGTTGTCACGGTGCAGAACGTCCCGGACCCGGACGAGATTTTCGAGATGTACTCAACGGTCACCGATGACAACGGCAATACGCAGACAAAAACGATCGGGCTTGACTATACCGATGTGGAAAAAGGCCGGACCATGGCATTCACCGGGCCCTATGCGGGGAGCAACCATGTCACCACGACCGTGCTCTTCGACAGCAACCATACCCGGATCCAGATCCTTGATGTGAACATGTGAAGAGTGTATCTCCACCCCTGACGGTAGTGTCGTACCAAAAACCCATCCTGTAACCATCCCTCCCTGATCCTCCTCCAGAGTCTTCGATCCCATCGGACAATCCGGGCCCTATAAGCCCCGTATTACCCTCTTTTGCCTCCGCCCGGATCAATTACTTCGAAGAATGCTGATGCATTCTTCTCGTGCCTGCCCTTTGAAAACGGCCGGCATATGTAAAAAGAGAGGGGGGAACTTCTGGACAGTTTCACTCCCCGCGCCGGGCCATTATTACCTGAACCATGAAGCAGTAGATATGGAAATTCCTGATGACGGGAACGGAGCTGAGGGATGGTATGGCAAAGATCAACGTCCTTGACCGTGAAGTCACTGTGGTGATGCAGAATGATGAGGACTACATCTGCATAACCGATATTGCACGATACAAAAATCCTGAAAGCACGGACGATCTTATCCGCAGCTGGATCCGGAACCGCAACACGATAGAATTTCTCGGCATATGGGAACAGCTCAACAACCCGGATTTTAATCCCGTCGAATTCGACGGGTTTAGAAAACAGGCCGGGCTCAACAGTTTTACTCTCACACCCCGGCAATGGATTGAAAAGACCAACGCCCGGGGCATTGTCTCGAAACCCGGCCGGTATGGGGGAACTTTCGCCCACAAGGACATTGCATTCGAATTCGCATCATGGATCTCAGTTGAATTCAAACTCTACCTGATCAAGGAGTTTCAGCGTCTCAAGGAGGATGAGCACAAAAAACTCGGCTGGGACATCCGCAGGAACCTTGCGAAGATCAATTACCGGATCCATACCGATGCCGTGCAGGAAAATCTCATCCCTCCCGAGCTGACACGCCCGCAGATCAATGCCGTATACGCTTCCGAAGCGGATGTCCTGAACATGGCGCTGTTCGGCATGAGCGCAAAGGAGTGGCGGGAGAATAATCCGGAGAGGAAAGGAAACATCCGGGACTACGCGGATATTTCTCAGCTCGTTTGTTTATCGAATCTTGAGAACCTGAATGCCCATTTCATCAGCGACGGCCTCACGCAACCGGAGCGGCTCGCAAAGCTGAACGCGATCGCGATCCACCAGATGACGCTCCTGACCAGCGATGTAACGGTGAGGCTGATCAGCGGCGGAGACCGAAAGCAGGGGGGTGGAAGGGGAAAAATGTAGGGGTGCAACAAAGGTTACAGAATATGTCGTTCACGCTTGGAGAAGACCCGCCCGAAAAAATTACAAACGAATTTAACCATAAATAATAATTATTCTTTAATGAATGTGAACAGACCACAATGGTATCTCCATGGCATGGGCGTCCTCTTCATCTGCGTCCTTTGCTGGACCATTGTCATATCAGCTGCCGGCGCCCCGGTCATCACTTCGGTCATGCCGGAAAAGACCGACCGTGCTGCGAACATAACCCTTACGCTCCATGGATCGGGTTTCGAACCCGGGGCAGAGATCGTGCTCACGCCGGTTAATATCTCACCGGTCATTGTCGGAAAGACTCCCGAAAGACCGCAGGATAATCTTGTGGCTTCTCCGATGGCCCTTGTTGTCTCCGGTGATTATGTGTATGCCAATGGTCCGGCAAACAGCCTCGAAATTATCAATGTCTCGGACCCGGAAAACCCGGTCCATGCGGCAAGCTTCAGGACAATTGGAAACGTGGTTGATATCGCAATTGCCGGTCATTACGCCTATGTGACCGGCGGAAATGTTCTTGAAATCATCGATATCACTGACCCGGAAAAGCCGGCAATGACCGGATTCATCTCAAGCTACACCAGCGATTCGGTACTGGAGGAAGCCTTCGGGGTAGGTGTATCGAATAACCATGCTTATGTTGCCAGCGTCCTGACCGATACCGTCGAGGTCTTCGATGTTTCCAACCGGTCAAAACCCGTCTTCCGTGCCCGGATCACCAACCGGGATTTCGGGGCCAGGCTCAATAACATCAACAATCTCTATGTCTCCGGAAATTATGTGTATGCCTCAAGCGCGGCAAGCAACGCAGTTGAGATCATCGATATCACGAACCCGGTGATGCCGGACCATCTGGGCAGTCTCCGGAACGGGGCCGGGGGGGCCTTGCTGAAAACACCCAACAGCATGTACGCACGGGGGAAGTTCGCGTACGTGACAAGTTTCGGTGACAACGCGCTTGAGATCATCAATATCTCGGATCCCAAACAACCCACCCACGAGGGCAGCCTGCGGGACGGGGAGACCGGAGCCTGGCTTGCGGATCCCTACGGTGTCCTCACCGCCGGCAATTACGCATTTGTCGGGACGGACACGACGTTGGAAATCATCGATGTTACCGATCCTGCAGCGCCGTTCCACAAGTTCAGCACGAATGCCAGGAAGAATTCGGAACCGTCATACGGGCCGCGTAAGGCATTCGATATTTCGGACGGTTATGCCTATCTGATTTCAACGGAACGGATCACGAATGGAAGCCCGTATAATGTTGACCTGAAAAATTGGCTTGAGATCCTGGACCTCGGTTTTATCCCGGCAACCAATGTCTCGGTTGCTGATCCGGAGAGAGCCAGCTGCATTATTGATCCGGCCGGCAGGGCCTCCGGACGTTACAATGTTGTCATCACGAACCCTGACGGTCAGATGAGCGTGATGGCCGGCGCGTTCGAGATTATGGAGCCGGAGAGGAACTCAACGCCCATTCCGTCACAGAATTTACCGGGAACAACACCGGCAGCCGGGGAACCTCTGCCATGGGCGGCCGTTACCGGAATCGTGGGTGCATTGATAATCATCAGGAGATTTTCATAAAGAGATTTTGCATTTCCCCCGGTTGTGTTGGAAGTTTTAATGAGATCAAAAAAAACGGAATTTTTTTTCGCGTGCCCGTGCGAGAGTTATGATCCGCACTGAGTGTCTGGTTGCGATCAGGCCGGAGAGGTTCGTGAAATTTGATATTCCCTTACCTTCATCGCACCCCGGAAATGGGATCGTTTTTTCATCCAGGGCAGATCTCATCCCCCGATATGAGGGAACTATTCAATCCGGGCCCTCGAAGAACCAGTAGGTTCTTCAAAGACCTTCGGTCTTCTCATGGCTTGAGCCGCTGTCGCTCACCATTCTCAAGCCCCTTTTCATAAGGAAAAGGGGCCCGTATCGGGCTCCGTTGTACCAGTTTTGCCTCCGCCCGGATCAATTTCATGCAAAACCAGCTGGTTTATGTGCAAGTGTTTTGGGAATACACCCATTGCGCTGGATTTACGCCAATCGGACGATTTTGCGGGCTCTTGTAAAACCTAAATAGTGCCTATTTAATTTGCCGATCTCATGCTACAGCGGGTTCCTGCCTATCGCAGCGGATTTGAGGCCACAGAAACGCATTGCATCCGTCCGGGCGGATCGGCTATTTCTCCGACGGAGGAACTGGTCTTCAGGCGGGGGATTCTCCGACGTGAGATGGGGGCCTCCGACGTAAATCTATATCCGGACCCCCTCTGATCACAAATCCTCCAGGAGTTTTGACCCAAACAAGGGGTCGGCGGATCCCAATCCGGGCGCGTATAGGGCTCCGTTCCGGAAAACTGGTACAACGGGGCTCGTATAGGGCCCGGATTGGGATGGAGTGGATCGCGAAAAAGGGGGGGTGCCGGGAGGGGGGATTTACGGTGGGGGGGATGGTAGAAAGTGCGAGGCGGGCCGTCATGTTTCCGGAAAAATTGCGGGGCGATTGCGAAATAAAAACCAGAACGTGATTTCTCCGGAACTTTTTTCAATCGCGATCACGGGTGCGATGTTTGGATGAAAATCGCGGGGGGCGGTTGATGAAGACCAAGGAATACTGTACCAACTCGCCACTAACCATAAAAAATTCCCGTGAGATTTTCTGCAATCTCAAATGACAGTCCTGCAGACTTTCACATACGTCTTTTCTAAAAAAAGATCCAACCCCCCCTACTCACTAGGCGGGGGATTAGCGGCTAACACCCTGAAAATTGTTGTTTTTCCCTTACAAAAGAAAAGTTATCTAATTTCCTGCTATAAACAACACGGATTGCCTCATTAATGAGGGGAATTATTTCCTCCCTCTTTTTAAGAAATTCATCCGAGGATGTGATGACTTCTTTATGTGCACCATGGTTGCGGTAAGGAGATGTTTTCTCACAAGCATATCGAATAAATTCAAAGTCTTTCGAAAACCGCGTTTTCAAATATTTATTAATGTCACGAACAACGGGGTGTTTTTCATTCTTTTTGAGAATTATTTTCCCCCAAGTTCCAAGGTGCACACTTTCTCTTGTTTCTGGATACATACTAAGAGCACCTTTAAAATAAAACGGTAAATCACTGTACAAATTTCCATAATCGATGCATGTTCCATCATCAGAGTATTTTTCAAACATAATCTGTCGGATCTCGGACCAGACTTCTGCATCAAGGAGACTTTCAAGACCTTTTCCGTAATTAAAGAGGATTATTGAGAGGTCCATTAGCTCTGCATTGTTTTTTTGAATAATTTCGATGAGGTTTTCATGATACATCTTCTCCGCATTTTTAAAAATTATCTTAACATCTGGATTGTCAATACTCTCAATACTAATTTTTGTTTTCAAATGTTTGGAGACCCGTTTTGATCCTTGAACAAAGTATACGTCAGCAATTTGCGGATTTAATTGCTCAGCTTTAGTCTGATATTCTTGCGCTTCATTAAACTTGCCGAGTTGGAAGTACGTTTGGGCGAGTTCACTCATAGCCATTGCACGAAAGCCGGGATTATTTTTCCCAGAAGGATGTTGGATTGCCCGCTCCAGCCAGGCAACTCCCCGTTTATAATCCCCTTTTTGTAAATGTTGCCGGCCGATAAAGTAATTGAAAAGTACATAATTCTCAGTTCTTTCATCGATCGTTGCCAACGCTGTCATCTCTTCATCTAATGCTTTTTCATCCCATCCGACCAGTTGATATGAAAACGATACGATATCAGTTAATTCTTCAATTCTCATGTCATTTTTTTTCAGAGAATATTCTTTGATTTCATCAATAATGGGAATAATTACCGTATCTCCCAGAGATATTCCCCGCTCAAGGAGTTCTCTAAAGATCCATAGAATTCCCCGTTCCTGAAGTTGAGCGTATTTGTCTCCTTCAGATTTTTCCATTAAATGGGCAACCTCATCAATGAACTGATACAATAGCGATTTACCTATTGCCGTTTCTCCAAGTAGGATGTGGTTAATCCCATCAGTTCGGAGTAATGTCAAATGATCTTCAACAGAAAGTTGTGTTGAGGGGATTTTTTCGAAAAATGCATGAGATTCATAATAGAAACCCATCTCCTGACATAGAATTCCTAAAGACAGAAGATTTTTTGGTGTAGGATTCAATTCTGCAATTCTTCTTGTATAATGCAACGCTTTTTGATATTGAAACGCTTTTTTTGCATAGCCCGCATACGAGAACAGATGTCTGATTTTTTCAGTGAACTCATCCGCCGATTTATTTTCAGCTTCTTTCGATAACGTCGAAATTTCAGATCCTTTTAAAAATGTCACTCGTCCTTCGATCCATCCACGCTGGATCGGTTTTTCAATTTCAATGAGGCATTTCTCAAGAAGATGAAGTTCCTTGTCGTATGCCTTGCACATTTCATATGCCTTGGCAATTTCCAGATAGCACGTTTCTTTGAATCCCGTTCGCGTGATACTATCCAGATATGGAAGTGCATCATCAATACATCTCTCTGAACCTTGAAAGTCACCCTTTTTTACGTGAACTGCTCCCATCTCCCTTAATAAATAAACCAATTCGAGTTGTGCTTGGTTAACCTCAATTGAATGTAATTGATCACCAACATATCCTGTGCATTTGGTGGGGGAATTTGTTAATTCCTTCAAATATTCAGTCCTATGACTGTAGGATAACTGATAACTTTTCAGAGCATCGGAATACTCTTCGTCTATTACATGACATTCGCCAATTTTCCAGCATGCGTCAGATCGTATTTTGTGATTCGAGGATTTTGAATAAATCAAGTTAAGCATCTGGCGTGCTTCATTCACAAACCCATAAACAGCGTAATAAAAATCCAACCAGGTTATTTGATTCGAATGATACGGACTTAACTCGAATTTTTCATGATTCTTATCAACATTAAATGAGTATTCACGATTCAGCAATGCAATTTTTTGATTGATTTCCAGAGAATCAAACCAGAATTCTGAAGCAATAAATACGCAATCCCGACAAAATCTGATATCACGGGGAATGGATTGTGCAAATCCAATTTTTTCGGGACTTTCAGGGTAAATTCCGAATGCTTGCCGGAAATTCTGCACCAGTGGATTCTCAATAATTTTTAGTAACTCCGCATCGATCTCAATTGGTGATAAATTCTGATACAGATTGATATTTTTTAAATAACGCGTAAGGAAAAACTGCCCTTCATTATCCCATTTACCTCCACCACTGGCAACAAGACTGCCCATCAGGTCGAGATTATGATTTGAATCCAGAAATTGATCTCCGCTATAGAACGGTTTTGAAACACGCCGGTTGGTCATCTGCGACCTGATGATGACCGCTTCATCAATGTCTCCCCGTTCGTTTGCGTCACGATAAAGATCATGCAAAGAATTTTCGATTAGCCTTGTTTCAGAATAACTCCAAGAGAAAGGTTTAGGATTATTTCCCGTATCCGACAATTTTTCATGGGGAAAAAAATCTGTGTAAGTTGTTGTCGAATCAGCTATCACTTTTCGTATATAACTAATCGTTTTCTGAATAATTTCCGGATTGTTGGAAACTTCGTTAAGTACATATAAAAAAAATCCAGGATCCCTTGTTCTCCGGTGATGGAAAAGACGATTAATAAAATAATAATGTGAAAACTGCTTTTTTTGCTCCTCGGATGCGAGCTGAAATTTTTTTCTAAAGTCAACACCTTTGATTATCTGATGCGCATCCCAAAGGGAGTGTATCATGGATTCTTTTTCAACTTTCATGGTTAACTATCCAAAGATGTCTTTTTTTGAGATTTGCAACTATTCCATGCATATATCGCGTTTCGGTTCAGGTATTTTTCCGGATTTATTATGGTTTCAATTCCAAGTTTAATAGCCGTTTCAAATAAAATTTCAGAATAACCTCCGTAATCATTCACGATAATATTCCCAGAGGGATTGAGCATGAAATATGAGCCTATCATATCATTACAAGTTTCAAAGACGGGTGTTTCTCCATTACTCATAGTTAGCGTTTCATGCATCTGAATAAATTTCTGAAATTGATCTGCTGTGATTGAAAGATCATCTTCACTATCCAAGTTTTGGCCCATGATGGGGAGGTACTGAAAATTTTTCCAGCGCTCAGGATTCAGAGTCCGTATAAGAGGACGGAGGTTTTCAGAATAGTTCAGACGGGTGATTGTAGAATTTATTTTCAGATGGATCCCTGCTTCGCGAATTCGATCAGAAATCTGAATGCAATGAGTCACGTGACCACCGTTTCCCCGTCCCAGTCGGGATTCAATTTTATCGCTGCATGATTCCACCGACAGCCCGATCCAGTCAACATGGTTTCGAAGTTGTGCAAGTTTTTTTACTGTAAGCAGAGACCCATTTGTTGTCAGGGATACAACATATCCGATTTCTTTTGCCATGCGGGTGAGGGAATCGATATGTGGATGTATCAGCGGTTCTCCCCCAACAAAATTGATCTTTTCAATTCCGATATCAAACAAAATCCTCAGTATTTTTTCTGTCCTATTTCGGTCAACCTCATCAGAACGGAGATTTTTTGTAAAACAGAATTTGCACTGGTAATTACATGCGGAAGTGATATGCCAGTTCACGGATTTGATGATGCCAGTGGAGGACATGATTAAAAATCTCAATGGAGTTTGCTATGAATAACACTGGAAATTGTTTCCAAAATAGTAAACAAAAATAAATATTCATCGGGCAGATGCTTATCATGGAGCGGCAGGAACATATCCACTTTCTAATCGCAGGTGAACACGTCCATGAGACCTATCCTCTTGTGATTAAGGGGAAGGGGATTACCCACACGTTTGTTATTGTTGAGAAGAATATCGGGAAAATATCACCAAAACCGGATATTGACCAGGCCGTTCTCACCAAAAAGATCCATGCAGCCATCAAGAAAGTCCAGACAAAATCCGAAGAAATGGATATAATCTGCGAGACACTCCAGACCGAGTCCGTGTCACTCGAATCTATCCGCGATGCGGTTCTTGATGTGTTTTTCAAATTTCCCGAGGCACGGTACTCCTTTAACATCACCGGCGGGACAAAACTCCACTCCATCGGCCTCTTCGTAATGTCGCTCTGGCTTGCCGCGGAAGTCTATTACACGCCGACAAAAAGCGATATCTACAGACTCACAATCCCCAAGATGAAGGTCAAAGAGTTGTCCGGCAATCCGAATTACATCGAGATCCTGAAAGTCCTTGCACCTCCCGCCAAAACGAAAGAGGTGGGATCTCCCAGGGCCGTGACACGCAAGGATCTCCTCAATGAAATGCAGAAGCGGTACAAACCGGTCCGGGACATCGGGGATAAAAAAACCAAACGCAAGCTGGGCTCCGGCACACTGACAAAATTGATGGCAAAAATGCTTGAATGGGATCTAGTTATCGAGGAATTCCGGTCAGGGAGCAAGAAAGCTAAGAATTATTCAATAACTCCGGACGGGGAGTTCGCGCTGAAGTTCTTCCTCACCCAGCAGAAGAAAAGCCAGACTGGACAGAAAAAATAATTTTGTTTCTTATCGGTCGAAACAATTTCGGATATTCATGATATCCACCGTCACCCCCATCTTTTTCTCATGCACAGTACAGGAAACAACACCGGTCAGATTTGGATCAGGAGCTTTGGATCGCACATCAATTGTCTCAATAAAAACCGTCAGACGGCAATCAATTCAGAGTATGTCACTTCAATCAAAAGCGACTGCGAGTGCATTTATGACGCATTCTCCCAAGACTGCAGCGATAACGCACAAAGCAGGTACCTATTCGTTGTATCCATGATGACGAATGACGGGGAAAAAGCGATCGTGTGGACAAAGGACGTTTTCATTAAAAACGGCGTGTTGCCAGAAGCAAGAAAGGAATTCCTTGCCCGGATTGAGTCTTTCAAAGTGGAGATCCTGGATGAAGTATTCAGGCTACTGGGGGAAAAACGAGGCCCTGCCCGACTTGATTTCTATACCGAACTGGACAAGATCAAATTCTGATTTTTTGTTTCTTATCCGGGAAACGATTTCCGTTTTCCTAGATATCCATCATCCATCCAATTCTCTCTTGCACACCGTGCAGGAGGTGAAACCACTATGGGAAAAGGCGGAGGCCACGGCCACAGCCCCAACGATGACCGGTCCAACTCCATGAACCCAAACAACGACGCGTACCATGCGGCGATGGACAATCATGCGGACCAGCTCAATCCCAACAACGACAAGTTCGAGGGGGATGAGGAATAACTCAAACTCATTTTTCCGAGATCAGAATTTACCCTCCGGATCCGTCGGTACACCGATCCGCCAGGAGATGCTCCCGACATACCCCGCAGGATCAGATTCTCGGTCGAAGAGTCCGATGGACACTTCTCCTGCTCCAGGTCTGAAGACCTATCGCACGTTGGTGAGTCCGAGGAGGGGGGAGGGGTCGGGCCGTAATACCCCCGTTTTGAGGCACTAAGTCGGCAAAAAGAGGCACTAAGTACCCCCAAAACGCACTTTTTCACGCCGGAGAAATTGTGACGTAAATAGCACTAATTGGTTGGGCGATCTCAGTGCTGCATGGGCTGGGGTAGGGGCAATTGAACCGGGGGGCGGTTTTCCGGACCTCTCTCCGACGGTACGAGTACTTTCTCCGTCGGTAAACCTGTGCGTGAACAGGCATCCCACGTCGGTGAGAGGGGCGTCACCGCCGGTCCACCACTTCCGGACCCCCTATGATCACAAATCCGCCAGGAGTTTTTGATAAAACAAGGGGTCGGCGGATCCCAATCCGGGCGCGTACAGGGCTCCGTTCCGGAAAACTGGTACAACGGGGCACGGATTGAGGCCGGATTGGGAATGCGATTGCTCCAAAAAAGGAGCAAGAGCTTGAGATGAATGCCAGGGCATTCTTCGAGTGAGTGGATCTGAGAAAAGGGGGGTGAAGATAAGGGGTTTTAATGGCGTGAAGATTGGTATTTTAGTAAGACGGCTTTCGTTTAAGCGAGCCGAAATTTTTTTTTT
Source organism: uncultured Methanoregula sp. (assembly GCA_964448885.1). Taxonomy (GTDB): domain Archaea; phylum Halobacteriota; class Methanomicrobia; order Methanomicrobiales; family Methanospirillaceae; genus Methanoregula. Next base: position 390,869 of record CAYVAQ010000001.1, read on the forward strand.
AAATTTTTTGAGAGAAAATCTGAAAAAAATTAGAAAAATTTCTCGCTCAAGTTTTTTAAATAATATACAATCAACATTTGAGAGAAAAATCAAATTACTTTTTGTAAAAAAAATTAGGTAGGTATCACTTCCCGGCCTTCTTCTGAATGATATTGCTTTGTTGTAATAAACCCACAATACTGACATACAAATGTGTCTTCATATGTTCCAACAGTAACAATTTCAACGTATGTTCTATCAATAAAATGATGAACTCCACCTACTGATTCACCATATTGATTAACATATACCGAATGCCCGGCATTCTCTCTTCGAGTGATATATCTCCGATGTTGATTCGAATTAATTTTCTTGGTATTTGTTTTATGTAAAGCGCCAAGGTTGCCACAATGTGGACATTTGATCGAATATAATAAATATACTGCCGCAATAAAAAATCCAATAAAGACGAGAATGGAAAGCATTAGACTTGAATTGAAAATATAAATAATGATACAAAAAATTATGTCAAAAACCAATATTTTGATCAACCAATCCTGATTAACCGATTGTCCCATATTTGTGACTTCTACTCGAATAGAAATGAAGTTTTTCTATTAATTTTCAAAATATTCATTGCAAACCATGAGAGCATTACCAACCAATGTAATTTTTTCATTCAATTAAAAAAAATTAGAAGAATCTAAAACCAGAATTGTTACCATTTGATTTTCGACGAGATTGGTTAAAGAGGCCAAATGATGGGGACATATCTCGATCGACTTTAGCTTCATTATATTGAGGTGGAATGCCAAAATTCCATCTCTGATGATTGTGAATTGCTTCAGTTTCACGGGCTTCTGCGGTCGATCGAGACCTTTTATGGCTTACAGAGTAACTTGAGAAATATTTCCCATCCCGTTCGTGTTCTTTAATACGACGATCAGGATCATTAGAAATTCCATGATATACAGGATTTCCCAAAGGTCCATACAGAGTGTAATTTTGCGTATCTCTAGGTGTACGCGAGCTCTTTTTTGCCATCTTGTCTTCCTGTAAGAAATCAATACCATTTTCAAAACGAAAAACTTTATGCAGATTATTTATCGCTAAATCGTGTGGTGATAATTAGTTGATGAAGAAAATTGCAAAAAGAAATCTTTTTCCAGATAATTTCGAAAAATAGGCTTATGGCCGATCTCGATCCCTTCTTCCATAAAATAAATTCCTGGTCCTTCACCCGGCACACGGTCTGGAACCGGTGCCCCCGCCAGTATTATTTCGAGTATATCGCCCAGTACGTGAAAACAAATCAGGTCGTCCCCCCGGAAAAAATCCAGTGGCTCAAAAATTTCACATCAAAACACGTGGTCCAGGGCTCGCTCATCCACGATATTATCGACCAGCAGATCCAGCTCCACTGCGAGAAGAAACCGATGGACCGCGATGCCGCGATTGCAGCGTTCGTAAAGAAAGTCTCGCTCTACAAAGGGATCGGCGGCGAGACCTTCACCGAGTATCACAACGGCGAAAAAATTCCGAATTCGTTTTTTGATTACATCGAAGAGAACGGGAAGACCTGCCTGCACACGTTCTTCGGGAAATGGCCGGACTATGCTGATCGCGAATGTCTCCGGCACGAGACCTTCGACCATTTCAGCATTGGGGATACCAGTGTCACGGTCAAGGTCGATTTCGCAACGAAACTGCCAGACGGCACACTCGTTCTCACGGATTGGAAGACCGGGCGGGACGATGACGAGTACGAGACGGAACTCCAGATGAAGGCGTATGTGTTGTGGGCCATGCAGTACTACCGGATGAGACCGGACGACATCCGGACCGAGCTGGTCTTCCTGAAGACGGGTAAAGTCAAACCGTATTCATTCTTCTGGGAGCAGCTGGTCGAGCTCCAGGCAATGATCCCGAAAGAATTTGCGGAGATGAATGCCTCGTACGAGTATGCGGATTTCCCGGCCCGGCCAACGCAGCGGGAATGTCTGAGCTGTAAGTTTGCGGAAGTTTGCCCGGATGCCGGCAACGTGAGAAAATGACCAGAGCCGTTTTTTTCACGTTCACACCCATCATGGCCGGGAATTACATGATTCCTGCATCAGCCACATCTCATTTCTATCAGGATTGTTATAACGGATAAAAGGATAAAAACGTGCGGGAAAACCACTGCCGTAACATGATGAACAACCCGAGGTTCCGGGCCTAGCCCGGGAATCTCTCCTTCCCGGTATGCGGAAACTTACAAAAAAAGAATCAATCTTGTACAGGAGTATCCGTCACCGGTACAATAACGATCTGACCGTTCGTATACCGGACTTCCCAGACGGGAGCATCCTGGATCCTTCCAGTCAGGATCATGTCGCTGAGCGGGGCAAGAATGTATCGTTCGGCAATCCGCTGCAGCTCACGGACACCAAACTCTTCGCTGTACCCGGTGACCAGAAGAAAACGGAAAACCTCGTCGTCAATCACAAGCCGGACATTCTGTTTTTTTGTCACCCGCGTGACCAGCTCGTCCAGGACCTGCTCAAGAATTTTCGACAGGTCTTTTTTATCGAGATCGCTGAAGACGATGATCTCATCAATCCGGTTCAATAATTCTGTCCGGAAAACGGGGGGGACTTTTGGGGTCCTGCCTCTGTCGGGAGGAGTTGATCCTTGAGAAATCTCATCCCCATGAGAGGGGGGTATTGTCGTGGATCCCGACAGGAGAAGAAGCGGATTGACCTGGATATTGGATGTCATAATGATAATGGCATTGGTCGCATCTGCGGTTTGTCTCCGTGAATCAGTGATACGGCCTTCGCCAAAGAGCTGGAGAAAGAGATCCAGGACCTGTGGGTGGGCTTTCTCAATCTCATCCAATAAGACAACACAGAACGGATGGTTCCGGAGAGCATCAACGAGAACCCCTCCGGTCTCGTATCCCTGATAACCCGGCGATGCCCCGATAAGCCGGGTGATGCTCTCTCTCTCCATGAACTCGGACATGTCAAACCGGATAAAGGAAGCATCACTGTCGAACAAATACTCGGCAACGGCTTTGGCCATTTCTGTTTTTCCGACGCCACTTGGGCCCATGAAGAGGAAGACACCCGCCGGCCGTTCGCGGGGAAGGAGACCGGCATAAACGATCTTCAGTCTCCGGCACAGTGTCTCCACGGCGGCATCCTGGCCAACCACCCGGGTTTTAAGGAATTTCTCAAGGTCAAGGATCTTCTCGTGCTGTCTCCCTCCGGAAAAACCGGTGATCAGGGAGAGGGGGATCCCGGTCTTTTCTGCCAGGACTTCTGCTATCGTCTCCTCCGTTACCGGGCCCGTGCCGGAAGTACTCCCGCTCAGTACCGGTACTCGAACTCTTACAGCCGCCTTGTCGATGAGATCGATTGCCTTGTCCGGGAGCTGGTGGTTCTTGTCGAATTGTTCCGACATCTCCACAGCAGCCTGGAGCGCTGCGTCGCTGATGGGAATGCCATGGTGGTTCTCAAGATGTGCCCGGAGTCCCTTGAGGATTGCGATGGTCTCTTCCCTGCCGGGCTCGGGAACAAGGATCTTTTCAAACCGCCGGGAGAATGCTTCGTCCGACTCGATGTACTGGTTGTACTCGGTGAATGTGGTTGCACCGATAATCCGGATATCGCCGCGGGAAAGTGCCGGCTTGAGGATATTTGCTGCATCGAGCTTGCCCCCTTCAGCCCTCCCCGCTCCGATCATGGTGTGGAGTTCATCGAAGAATAAAATAATATCCGGATTTAATCGTGCCTCTTCCATCAGTTTTTCGAGTTTTTGTTCGAACTGCCCCCGGTACACGCACCCGGCCAGAAGGGAAGAGATATTCACCTGGAAGATCCGCTTTCCGGCAAGGACCTGGGGATCTTTACCGTCTGCAACCCGGATTGCAAGACCTTCAACAATCGCCGTCTTCCCGACCCCCGGTTCCCCGACGAGGATGGGGTTATTCTTGTTTTCCCTGCCCAGGGTCTGGATCACCTGCAGGAGAATATCACGCCTGCCGATGAGCGGATCCAGTTTTTTTGCAGCAGCCAGCGCTGTCAGGTCCCTGCCATACCGTTCCAGTATTCTGGTTGAGCCCTGCTTCGGCTGGTATTCATTGAAGAATTTTTCATCGTCAACGGGTTCTTCGGTTTTTTTGGGATACTGCCGGTTTTCCATTGGCGGGCCGACCTTGTAGAGCCGGCAGAATGAAGCAAGATCGTACGGTGAATAATGGTAGAACTCAGCAACGTCTTTTATGAGCGGGGTCGGGTCCAGGAAGATTGCCGCCAGAAGGTCGAGGCAGGTGATCTTCTTTCCCGTGGCGAGCTCGTCGGCCGATTCAAGGATGGCCTTGAAGCGGGGATCATTCTTCTGGACGGTATCATCTCCGCTCTCTGCTTTTTTTTGTTCTTCCCGTTCCATAAATTGCAGGAGTGAATCGCGAAAAATCTGGAGGATGAGGTCAGCCTCCTGGAATGCCCGTTCCATGGCAAAAAGTTCTGCATTGACCTCTTTATAGAAGGGAAGATGGGGGATATCTTCAAGGGAGAGTATCGTAGCAAGCAAAAGCTCCGGCGAAGGTACTGTCATGCCCCTTCTTTGTGCCCGGTCAAAAGCCGTAATATCGACAACCGTTGCCCCACCGGATAGTTCTTTCATGATATCTCCATAGGAAAAAAAGCCATTAATAGATTGGGGTTTTTTCAATCACTTGTGTCCACGCTTCACCCTGGTGAGCCGGGAAGGAGAGATTGCTTTTGATTCCATGCGGGAAGTGAAATGCCGGTATGGCCGGAGATATCTCATGATTGTTTTGTGTATTCTGTCAATGACGGATGGGGAAGAACGCTTCGTGTCCGGAGTATCCTGTGAAGATTGGGGTGCAGGGGGCGCCAGGGCAGATTCAGGGATTTCATCGTTCTCTCCACGCTGTAGCAATGCATAGTGATCCCACGCTGTTGATCCTGCCGGGAGATCGGTGGTGCCCGTATCCCGTGATGTCCTTTTCGGTCGTTCACCCTTCCGCAGTGCGGTGGATGAATTCCGATCACGAAGGACATACGGGTAGAATGTTTTCAGTACCTCCTCAAATCGCCCATCAAGCAGGTGTGCATAGAATGGACGGGCTACCGGATCCCCGGCCATTCTCACGAAAGGTTCCCAGTACATTTCTCTAAATTCGGGGTTCCTATAGAGATAGGCCATGCCGGGCACGAGGCTTTTCTGCGCTTCATCATGCCTTCCCAGTTTTGCCAGCAGCATCCCCATGCCATAGAGGAGGCGGGGATCCTGGTATGTCTCGTTGAGTTTTGTTGTGTAATACCAGAGGGCTTTGTCCACCTGTCCCAGGGTTGCAAGAGAGTCCGCTTTTGCCACGACAAGATCGAATGAATGATAATCAGCGTTCTCCGCTTCATCAAATGCTGAAACGGCTTCCTCAAAACGGGAATGCTGGAAGTAGATGAGGCCACGGACAAAATCAATTTCCGGCATGTCGACCCTCCTCGGTTGATATTTCTTCAATTGGGGACAATTATGGATGATGATCTGGTCGTTGAGATCCTCCTGAAGATATTCAAACGATCCATATCGCTTACCGGGATCCTTGGCAAGACAGGTTTGGATGATCTTGTCGAGAGGAGTGCCCGTCATCGGGGGCTCGGCTTCACTATGAATCCGCTTCATGTCTGAGATAAACCGGTCCTGCTCCTCACGGGACCTGTCAGCGGGTGGCGTAGCAAGGAACGGCAGCGACCCTCCGGATACCATCTGGTAAAGGACGATCCCAAAACTGTAGATGTCGCTTCGTTCGTTACACAGGTCGGGATCCCGGTAATGTTCCGGGGACATATAGAGATACGTGCCAACTGCGGAGGTCAGGGTATCATGATTGCGGACGCACGAGGGGATGGGATTGTCGGAGTACTTCTGTGGCATTGGATTTGGATGAACCGACGCGATACCGAAATCGGTAATCTTAAGAATTCCGTTCCGCGTGATCATAATATTCTGGGGTTTGATATCGCGGTGGGCCCTTATTCCTTCGCTGTACGCGTGTTTCATCCCTTCACAAAACTGGTCTGTCCACGAAATGATGCGACACGCAGGCAGTTTCTTCGTTTTACTGAGGTACCCTGCAAGGCTGCTCTCACCACCCCTTTTCGGGGCGATGTATTCCATGATGATGAAGAGATTATCTCCATCGCTGACAATGCCGAAAGGATGGACGATGTGGGGATTAATTTTTATGGACAACCATATCCTGGCTTCCCGCAGGAACAGCTCCCGGGCTTTTTCTGAACGGATAAGGCCGGGGTTGAGGGCTTTTATCGCAAAAATCATTTTTTTCCCGAGATCCTCTGCCAGGTAAACGGTTCCGACGGAACCCCTGCCAAGGATATCGATGACCGTGTATTCTTTTGCAATGAGGTCGCCAGGTCTGAAGGGGGTGTCGTAAGGGGGCATGGTATCAGAGTGATTAGGTAGAATCCGTGTTTGTTCCGCTTTGGGGAGCCGGTCCGGTCTGAACACTTCCCGCACCGAGTAGCGGTCCCGGATCACCCTGGCAGATGAAGGCCCCCCAGTCAGCCGGATGGGGATATTCTTTCCGGATTTCGAGTTGTGCTTCCCGGAGTGCATCGGCTTTCGGGGTCCCGTTGAGGAGACGCTTGTAGAAATCAACCATAAGCTCCTGGGTAGGAGTATCCGGGACTTTCCAGAGGCTCATGACGAGCGTCTTTGCCCCGGCCAGCGCAAATGCCCGCCGCAGACCAAAGACCCCTTCACCGGTCTTTATGTCGCCCATACCGGTCTCGCATGCGGAGAGGACGGCAAGGCTTGTATTGGTCAGGTCAAGCCCGGTCACATCCTCCGCAGTGAGGATCCCGTCCTCTGCGTCGGGATGCACGTTCCGGTCTTCGAGCCATGTATTCGCCCCGGCAAGTGCAAGACCGGACCGCAGCATCGGGTTTTCCAACCGGGGGCCGGCAAGTCGCTGGATGCCCATCCCCGGCTCACGTAGAGTTTTTTCCTGCAATGATCGTTCCGTATCATTCTGGAAAAACCCGTGGGTTGCAACATGCAGGATGAGGGGAGATGCGACAGATTTCAAGCGGGTTTCGAGCGCGTCGGCCTCCAACAACGGTTGGACATTCAGGATTGAGCCGAGTTCCTCGCCTTCAATTTTTGTTCCCGGGAGAGGCGCAAAGTGCAGGGAACTTCGGGTGAAATCCCGGGACATCCGGCCGGGAATTTCAGATCTATCCTGCTGTACCTGTGCCGGTTCAGCCGCCAGATTGAAATCCGGGGATGCGAGAACCAGCGGCTTACCCGGGATTCCCGGCAGTTGCGTCGTGAACCGCAGAACATCCCGTCCAACACCAATATAACTGATATGGTACTCGTCGATGAGATATCTCCCGTCGGGTGTGGGGATCACCTCAAACGGAATAACACTGAGCTGGCTATCCGGTGCAATAATCAGACGATCAGAATTCCCGAGTGCATCCCGCAGGGGGGCAATCAGGGCCGAATAGAGCTCCTGTCGTTTGTCACTGCCAGCAGTGGTTGTCCCGGGTTGTCCCTGCGTTGTGCGATCCGCAGCCTGCAACGATCTCCCTTCTCCGGTCAGCCGGGACTTATAATTCGCAATGAGCTGATCGATCAGGTCTGCCTCGCCCAAATCGACCATGGTTACCGCATCCGGTTCGCCAGCCGGAAGGACAAAGGCACAATACCGGGCGGGTTTCCACTGCTTTTCTCCCTTGGCCGGGATCGCGGTAAAATCAAAGAGATCAAACCGGAAAAATTCCACAAGCGTTGTTCCAGGAGGAAGGCTGTGGGTAATCACTCTGGTGTCGGCATTCCGGAGGGTGTGGTCAAGCCGCATCTCGGGAATCTGGCGTGACAGATCTTTTTCGAGGCGCTCCTTGTCACCAGTCCATTCCGCAAGATGCCGCTGGTACTGCTGCATCCCCTCGCGTCCCGGGCCGGCGAGGGTCTTCTGGGCGATCTGCATCCGAAGAAGGCTGAGCTGCTTCAGTTTCTCCTGAAGATGAGTGTATTTCCCTCCAAGAATTGCGTCACGCTGGGCCGCCATGGCCTCTGCAGTGAGCGATTTTCGTCTGAGGACTAGGGAAAGCGCATCCCGTACGGCCGGGGGAGAATGGGCGAAATTGTGGAATATCAGGGAGATGAAGATGTCCACCATCGGGCGTAATGAAGTGAGGTACTTCAACTTTTGGTCTTCTGAACTAAGTGAAAACACCTGCCCGATCATAATATCCGAAATCGCCGACGCTTCTTTCATGAGCAGGAGCCCCTGATCCGGTCGACCTGTGGCTGTATACAACAACGCAAGGTTGTTGAGGCTGTCAGAATAATCCGGATGGGTTTCACCTAATACCGTTTTCCGTATCTCCAAAGACTTTTGGTAGAGCGGTTCCGCCTTCTCATACAACCCCATCGATTTATACAATCCCCCCAGACTGTTGAGGCTGGTAGCATAATCCGGATGGGTTTTACCTATCGAACTTTTTAATATCACCAGAGACTTTTGATAAAGCGGTTCCGCTTTCTCATATAACCCCATAGAATGAAACAACCCCGCCAGGTTGTTGAGGCTGGCGGCATAATCCGGATGGGTTTCACCCAAAGAATTCTTAATAATCTCCAGAGACGTTTGGTAGAGAAGTTCCGCCTTCTCATATAACCCCATTGTGTCATACAATTCCGCCAGGTTGTTGAGGCTGGTGGCATAATCCGGATGGGTCTCACCTAACACCGTCTTCCGTATCTCCAGAGACTTTTGATAAAGCGGCTCGGCCTTCTCATATAACCCCATCGAGTCATACAACACCCCGATATTGTTGAGGCTGGTGGCATAATCCGGATGGGTCTCACCTAACACCGTCTTCCGTATCTCCAGAGACTTTTGATAAAGCGGCTCGGCCTTCTCATATAACCCCATCAAAACATACAACATCGCCAGATTGTTGAGGCTGTCAGAATATTCCGGATGTGCTTCACCCAGCGAACTCTTCGTTATTTTTATAGACAGACAGAAGAGCGATTCGGCCTTCTTATACAACCCCATTGATTCGTACAACATCGCCAGATTGTTGAGGGTGGTGGCATACTCCGGGTGGCCCTCACCCAGCAAATTCTTTACTATTTCCTGAGACTTTTGATAGAGCAGTTCTGCCTTCTCATAGTGCCCCATCGAAACATACAACATCGCCAGATTATTGAGGCCTGTGGCATACATAGGGTGGTTCTCACCCAGCGGATTTTTGATAATCTCCAG
>CAYVAQ010000001.1:400263-530749 GCA_964448885.1 uncultured Methanoregula sp.
AGACTTTTGATAGAGCAGTTCTGCCTTCTCGTAGTGCCCCATCGAAACATACAACGCCCCAAAATTGTTGAGGCTGGTGGCATAATCCGGATGGGTCTCACCTAATACCGTTTTCTTTATCTCCAGAGACTTTTGATAGAGCAGTTCTGCCTTCTCGTAGTGCCCCATCGAAACATACAACATCGCCAGGTTGTTGAGGCTGGTGGCATAATCCGGATGGGCCTCACCTAACACCGTCTTCCGTATCTCCAGAGACTTTTGGTAGAGCGGCTCGGCCTTCTTATATAACCCCATTACGTCATACAACATCGCCAGATTATTGAGGCTGGTGGCATAATCCGGATGGGTCTCACCTAATTGCGTCTTATTTATTTCCAAGGACTGTCGAAATAGAGGTTCAGCGTTCCCATATAACCCAGTCGAAACATACAACGCCCCTAAATTGTTGAGGCTCATCGCATATTCCGGATGGGTCTCACCTAACACCGTCTTCCGTATCTCCAGAGACTTTTGATAGAGCGGCTCGGCCTTTTCATATAACCCCATTGAAACATACAATCCCGCCAGACTGCTGAGGCTGCGGGCATAATCTGGATGGTTTTCTCCTAGTGCTTCTCTTCGGATCTCCAGAGCCCGGAGAAAGAGTGGTTCAGCTCTGTCATAGGCACTCATCTTATAATATAAATGAGCTAAGTCATCGAGAGTATGCAAGTAATCAGGATGGTTTTCACCAAGGGTAACTTTCTGGATCTCAAGTGCCTGAACAAAGAGTGGTTCGGCTTTTTCATAAGTTCTGACACGTTGATAAAATGATGCGATATTGTTGAGTATAATAAGGTAATCCGGATGCTTCACACCCACAGTTTTCTTCGTTATCCCAAGAGCCTGTAAATAAAGGGGTTCCGCCTTGTCATAAGCCCCTCTCTTTTCATAGAGGCTCGCCAGATTATTGAGGCAGTACGAATCATCAGGAGAGTTATTTCCAGACACCCCTTTTTGAATCTCAAGACACTGGAGGTACAGAGCTTCAGCTTTATCGTAGGCGTTTGTCAAACCATAGATTCCCGCTAAATTATAGAGACTATCAGCATATTCCGGATGGTTTTCATCGTATACGTCCTTTGTCAGGTTGGCTGACTCAAGGGCTGCTTCCAGGGCTTTGTCGAATTTTCCTTCCTTATAGAAACGTTCTGCTAATGCGTTGAGATCAGCGATCCTTTGCTTTGTATCCATGGTTTCAGGTATCCGAGAGATATCTCGTACTTATCACCATCCGATAAACGCTTTTTGATCTGGCCGACAAAGGTTCAGTAACAACAGGACTAAATATACGATTTTAGATAATGTAGCACGTTGAAAAAAATGGCAGACCCCCGATTTGAGATTAAGCGGTGTCTTCATCGCTACGAATTCTGGAATGAGGAGCAGAAGGATCTTTTCCATTTATATGCCGGGCAGTTTTTTAATGGTCAGATCGACTCGGAAAAATTGTACGAGAATCTCAAACAGAGTAAATTGATCACGTCAGAAACGCGTGGGCCGACAGATTATATTGGATCGGACATGGCCCTGAAAGAAGTGATCAAAGAATATATAATCGAAAATCATATCCCGGCATTGATCCAGTACGCGGAGAAACAACCGGGCTCACACGAGTAATATCCATGGGCCTTCAGGTACTCCACAGGTTTTTTATTCTTGATCCCACGGAATCAGCACTGGCAGACTATAAGAAGGGACTCATAACAGATATCAGGACCGAGTTTGTGAAAAAACTCAACCTGACTGAAGTTCCCCTTGAAGGAAAAACGGAAGAGAGACCTGGCTGGGAGACTGTTTTTTTGGCCATACAGAAAGATCCGGATGACCATTCCGGAAAACCTCCTTCGTGGATCGAACTGAAGAAGAATAAAAACGACCGCTTTTTTGAATTAAACGCTCACGTAAGGGACGGACGGATTGAGGAGTATCCCCGATATTCAAAGATCCTGTACACCGAATCTTCCAGTTGCCACCTGGAAGAGGTCGGGTTTGCTGCGGATATCTGCCCGGTAACCATTCAATTATCCTACGATATGGGGGAAGAAAAACACCGGATATTTTTCGATGTTGTTGAAGATCTCGTGAGGTATGCCTATAAAATCCAGTTCTATATGCAGGAAGGAAAGAAAGAGAATGAATGCATCGATAAATTTTCCCTTGCATATCTCGCATCGGAAAAACCAGCCCCGAAATTACCAGCCCCTGCTGGCGAGAGGGTTCGTAGCCTGGAAGCAGATCTCAATGAGCTGAACAGCCTGTTTGAAACGATCAGTTATTCGGTCAACCGGTTATTCTCCATCAAAAACCACCTGGCACTAGATCTACAGAATATCAGGAACATCCAGTCCAGGTTACACGAGGAGTTCCATGAGTCCGTTGAGATCGGGTATATCGAGAATAAAGTACATGAAATCGATTACAAAACCCGGGACTCGCAGATTTTTCTTGAGTTACTCCGGGACCGGAAAGATATCACCCTCGGAAAAGTGAAAATCGAAGAGAACAAGCAACTGATCAATTATAACCGGGATCTCCTGAAAATTCACCAGGATGCTGCCGTTGTTGAGAGTGCTGCCGTGGTGATTACGTTCATCACCCTCTTCCAGGTCCTCATCCAGTGTGTCAGTTCCGTCATCCCCAATTACGTGGAGACCAGCATCGTCTTCAAGGTCGGGATCCCGTTTTTCATATCCCTTGGGGTAATTTCCATTGTTGAATGCATTAAGGTGATCTCGGCTCTCCGTGAAGAGGATGAGACCCCAAAAAGCCTGATAGAGATTGTTGGCGGGGATAACAGGGCGAAGATCATAGCACTCGGCATAATTTTGCCCTTCATATGCCTGGTGATAATCTTTTACATCTGGAATGTGTTTATCGGCTGACCGTATGTCTGTACGGAAAGATTTTGTTTTCAGGAGGTCACGGAAGATCCTGTCGTAAGGGTGAGTCTGTGTGTACCAAAGACTTCTTCTATAGCTTTTCGGTTAAAGGGTAATCCATATTTAAAAAATTTTTCTTTGATGATTTTTTCCTGAGAAATTTCAGCTCCATGAATTTACTAATAGCTCGGCCATGAATTGCTAACAAACTAATAAACCCACTTCAGTTTCACCCCACCCCCTCTCCGCTTATATCTCATGAAATTCCATTACAGTTTATCCAATGAAACTCATTCATATCGCGGATACTCATCTCGGACTTGCAGCTTTTTCGAGGCTTGATCCAAATACAGGAATTAATCTTAGAGAAAAACAGATCTACGACAACTTCCTCCGTGGAATAAACGACATCATCAACGCCAGACCCGACTGCCTAGTACACGCCGGCGACCTTTTCGACACTGTCAAACCAAAAACCAAAGCCTACACAACCGTCCTGGAAGCACTGGACAGATTAAGTACAGCCGGCATCCCCTTGGTAATAATCGCCGGCAACCATAGCATGACCAAGACGCGGTACACCACATCCCCGTACGAGGTCCTCGCGTACCACAAGGCCGACGTAAAAGCTGCGTACAAATTCAAGTATGAAAAATTTGAGCTGCAAGACACCGTCTTCCACCTGCTCCCGAATATGTTAAGACCGGAAGATTACCGGACAGAATTTGATAAAATCGAACTAAGCCAAAAACACAAAAACGTCCTCGTCACCCACGGCCTCGCCACGCAGATAAAAGACAAGCGCCTGGCAACCGTCGCGGAGCACGAACTCGACGCTACAATTCTGAGTGAAACGTTCGATTACATCGCGCTCGGCCACTACCACCGGCAGTCGCAGGTGACCGACAATGCCTGGTACTCGGGCTCCACCGAGTACCTCACGTACGGCGAGATCAAGGACACGAAGGGCGGCCTGGTCGTGGACACCGGCTCGCACAGCGTGAAGCACCTGGAACTGCCGAAGACACCGATGGCCGACCTCGGCACGATCGCATGTGCGGGGATGCACCCGGGCGACATCACGGAGGAGATCATCGCCCGCGTGGAGCAGCGCAGCCTCCCGCTGTACGCGATGGCGCAGGTGACGCTGGATGGCATGTCGCGGGAGCACGGCAAGGGCATCGACATGAAGCACCTGGCCGGTGTCCGCGAGAACCTGCTCGACCTGAAGATCCGCGTGAAGAGCGAGGCCGAGGACACGCCCGTCCCGCTCCAGCAGGACATCCGGATGATCGATTACCTGCAGGAGTTCGATGGCTTCATCACGAAGAAGAATTTGTCGGAGAAGCAGCGGGCGTTTGTCGCGGCTCGCGGGAGAGAGGTTCTGCAGGCGGCGATGGATGAACACCGGGGGAGCGGGGAATGAATTCTTTCATACCGGTTTCTTGGAACACGCAGCCCCCCTCTTGTGCCACCAGTCCCCCGTTGGGGGACGGGGCACAGTGCGATGACGCCGTATTACCTGTACATGTGCTCTCCCATGTCCGCGGTTGCCTGTTGCATGCGGAGGGGCGATGCCTCCCCGCCTCAGGGCCCCTCTCGGGGCACGGCGGGGCAGATTACCGGGTACGCGACCATTTGCAAATGTTGAACGGTCCCGGTTGCGATGCCCGTAATAATCGTCCGGGATTCCCGATGAACAAGTCAACGAGGCCGCCGCGGGGCGCCCTTCGGGGCGGCGGCTCCCCTCGTAACCGGGGGTATGGGGGCATCAGCCCCCATCATTATGTCAGAACCGAAACCACCATTCTGATTCCACATTTGCCGGAAACGGATCATTCATATTTCCCCTTGATGGAGGCAGATAGATGATCCTCGACCGCCTCGTGCTCCGCAACTTCAAGCGCTTCCGCAACGCCGAGATCGAGTTCAAAGACGGCATCACGGGCATCCTGGGCAACAATGGCACGGGCAAGTCGAGCCTCGTGACCGCCATCTTCTTCGCGCTGTATGGCGTGAAGGCGACCGGCATCTCGGGCGACTACATCGTCTCATCGTTTGCCGGGCCGAAGGACAAGTGCGAGGTGGCGCTCGACTTCCGGATCGGCAGCGATGAGTACAAGATTATCCGGACGTTCCGGAAGGGCAGGAGCGTCACGCACGACGCCGAACTCTACCGGAACAAGAAGCTCGTGGCAAAGGAGGTGAGCCCGGTCGAGGAGGCCGTGAAGCTCGCCATCGGCATGGGCCCCACCGACTTCCGGAACACCATCTACGCGGCCCAGAAGGACCTCCTCACGCTGCTCGACAACACGCCGGCAAAGCGGAAGGAATGGTTCCAGAAGGCCCTTGGCATCGACTACCTCAAAACGGAGGGCGAGAAGATCCTCAAAGAGCAGATCGATGCAAAGACCGGCGAACTCCAGCGGAAGGAGGGCGAGCTTGCAGCACTCGGGAGCCGGCTGAGCGCTGAGGACCCGGAGACCCTCCGGAAGTCCGTCGCCGTATCGGCGGCAGCCATCGCGGAGCATACCGCCACCCGGGACCGGCTCGCACAGCAGAAGAAAGAGCTCGAAGTGCAGCAGAACATCCTCCGGGAGAAGAAGGCCGCGTACGACCGGCTCCTCCAGCAGCAGCAGGGACTCAGGAGGGAACGGGACACTGACCTGCTGGAAGCACAGAAACTCGAGGCCCAGATCGCCCTCCTGGCCGGAGAGGCGGAAGAGTACCACCGGATTGAGAAGACTGCAGGCTCATACGACGAGGTCCGGCACCGGCTGGACACACTCCGCAGAAAGAAGGAGGAGTTCCTTGAGATCAACGCGGAGCTCGGGTTTGCCAATGTGCAGCTCAACGACTTTGCCACACGGAAAGAGAAGCAGCAGGCGCTTATCGCCGGGTTCGACACGGACAGTGCGCGGAAGGCGGGGCTCATCGAAAAGATCCGTGCCGGGCTCGGGGCAGGGGATATTGCGGAGGACCGGCTCGAGACCGCGGTCAGCTACCGGCTCGCGGAGACCAACAGGCAGTCCGGGACCCTTGCAGCCCGGATCGAGAACTTCCAAAAAGAGCGGGAGAAGATCGCAGCCGACCGGGAGACGATCCAAAAAGCCGGCGCCGACGGGGTCTGCCCCCTGTGCCGGCAGAAACTGGGCGACCATTTCGGGAGCATCGATGCCGAGTTCAGCACAAAAATCCATGAGCTTGAGGCGAAGGCGGTTGCCGATCTCGAACGGCAGGAGAGGCTCAAAAAGGAACGGGTTGCCATTGAAGCACTGAAACCGGAGCTTGACGCGGTCCGCTCGATTACCGAGAAACTCCGGCAGAAACCTGCGTACGAGGAGGAACTCGCAGCCCTCACAGCAAAGCACACAAAGAAAACCGAGGAGATAGCCTCACTCACCGCTTCCCTTGCACGCATTGCGTTCGATGATGCTGTATTCCGGGCCTGCGAGAAGGAAGCTGCAGAAGTCCAGAAAGTGCAGCTCCGGTTCATCGAGCTCGGCCGGAAGATCGGCCACGGCCAGATGGCAAAAGAGCACCTTGCCGGCATCCGGGCAAAGATCGCCGGCAGGGACGAAGAACTTGCAACGATTGCAGAAGCGATCACCGGCGCCGCGTTCGATCCTGCGGCGGCAGTAACACTCGGGGCTGCGGCAGCCGATGCAGATGCCGGCCTCCGGAATGCGGAGGTTGCCATCGCAAACGCGACGCGGGATAAAAAATTCGCGGAGGAGAAGGTCGCGGCCTATGCCAGAGCACAGGAGGAGATCGCCGGCCTGAAAAAACAGGTGACGGAGATCGGCGACGAGATCGAACTCCTGAAACTGACGCGGGGACTCATCGCCGAGTACGTCATCTACCTGATGCAGGTGGTGCGGAGCCGGCTCGAGGGCGAAGTCTCACGCATCATCAGCGAGATCACGGGCGGGCGGTACGAGCAGGTGCTGCTTGACGAGGACTTCAACCTCCTGGTCCGCGACATCGACAACGACTACCCCATCGACCGGTTCAGCGGGGGCGAGCAGGACGACATCGCGGTCGCCCTGAGAATAGCCCTCTCGCGGTACCTTGCCGAACTCCACAACGTGCACGAGTCCACGTTCCTCATCTTCGACGAGATCTTCGGGAGCCAGGACGAGGAGCGGCGGAACAACCTCCTGACTGCGCTCCGCACGCAGGAGAGCCGGTTCCCGCAGATCCTTCTCATCTCCCACATCGCGGAGATGCAGGGCGAGTTTGCGAACACGCTCGTGATCGAGGCGGGGACGGATGGCGCAAGCCGGGTGCGGGAAGCGTAAGGGGGTTCGTTTCGGCAGGCCAAAAACCCGGTCCCGGAGCGGATAAAGCCACGCGGGATCATTCAACCCGGATCACCATGAGCGTGATATCGTCAAACTGCGTCGCGCTGCCGGCGAAGGCGAGCACATCGGCAATCACCGCGTCCACGATATCTTGGGCCGGCCGGGTGCGTTCCCGGTTCACGACCGCCACCAGCCGGCCGGTCCCGTACATCTCCTCCCGTTCATTGATCGCTTCCGTTACGCCGTCCGTGTAGAGGAGCAGGAGATCGCCCGGTGCAAGCGATGCCGAATCCAGGCCGTACGCAAAATCCTCGACAGCGCCGAGCGCCGGCCCGGTCCCGGGAAGCTCTTCAACGCTCCCGGTCGCGGCCCGGAAGATCATCGGGGGGTTGTGGCCGGCATTCACGAAGGAGATGGTGAGCGGATCCGACGAGATCACGCCATAGAAGAGTGTCACGAACATCCCGGACCGGGAGTTCATGCTGATGATGGAGTTGGCAGCGGTCATCGTGCCGGTTGCGGACGGGTACCTGACCGAGAGGACGCGGATCACCGTCAGGGAAAGGGCCATGAAGAGCGCAGCCGGCATGCCCTTGCCGGAGACATCCGCGATCAGGACAGCGGTCCGGGAGCCGGAATCATCCGGATCCGGGAGGGCGATGACATCGTAGAAGTCCCCGCCAACTCCTTTTGCCGGGATGTTCTTTGCCGCAATCGAGAGATGAGCCGGTTGCAGGATGGTTGCCGGGAGCAGGTCCTGCTGGATATCGGACGCGATCTGGAGCTCGGTCTTCTCCTTCTCGATCTCGGAACTGTAATGGCGGATCTTCCCGATCATCAGCGTGATGCTCTCCTCCAGGTGCCGGAACTCCGGGTTCTCGAGGGGACGAAGGGGATGATCAAGCTCGCCGGCCGCGATCCGGCCGGTATCATCGATGATCTCCGCGATCGGCCGGGTGATGTGGCGGGAGACCACAACCGAGAGCAGGATACCCGCGATGAGGGCGAGCGCCCCGATCCCCAGGTAGTAAAGGACCATTGCGGAGAGGTTCCGGTTCAGGTTCTCATCAGAATAGACCAGTTCCAGGACAAGGTCCATGTTGGTCTCCATCGCGTCATTGTCAAGACGGACAAGGAGGTAATGCTTCTTCATCCCCGCTGCAGTGGAATTGATCCAGATATCCTCCCCCGCAAAGGCAGCATCGAGCCTGCGGGAGAGGGCCTCGTCCATCGTGAAACTCTCGTTCACGCCGGTCGGGGTGACGAGGTTCCTGCCGGAGTTGAAGACCCGGACCGAGACAAGGTTGGGATTGAAGGTTCTGAGATCCTCTGCAGCCTCGTACGCAGAGAGATGGGTCCGCTCGCTGCTGAACGCGGTAGAGGTGAGCCCCATCTCCAGCAGGTACTCGTGGTCGGGGGTCGGCATGTAAGCCCATTTCGCCAGCTCGCCGGTCACCCTGCCGGACTCCGTGCTGGCGACCGCAGGCGTGACCCGGTCGGCAAAGAACTCATCACCGGAGAGTCCTTTCATCAGCGTTGCATAATAGTCCGGCCATGCCCGGAAATCCAGGTACAGCACCTGGGGCGAGGTGGTGACAATGACCACGCCGCTCTTGTTGATGATATGGAAGCCGAGTTCGCCTCCCGGGACGGGCTCAACCTCCTCTTTGAGCCGGTAGACATCGACCCGGTACGGGTCCCGGCCGGCCCGCTCGTACGCATCAAGAAATTGGGGAAAGCGCTTCATGAGCTCCTTGTTGTAGGTGTCGTCATACAACCGGAGCCCGTTGTCCACAAGCCGCTGGGAGTGGATCGCGTTCTGCTCGGTGGACCGGATCATCATCCCGTTTACTGCCACGATCTCGTCCCGTGCAGCGAGATACGAGGTGCAGCAGAGGAAGACGGTGACAAAGACGGTGATGAGGATGATGAAGATACTGATATAGACATGGAGGGGGAGGCGTTGCAGCGACAGGGAGGCAAAAGGTTTCATCTGGGGTCCCGGGAACGGTGTGATTAGTGCTGATATTCACCCGGGAAATAATAAACACTGGGGCCCGGCACAAACAAGACGGGCCGGGCATGGGAAGCGGAGTGACCACAGCGGGAAACACGGAGCGGATCTCCTTTTGGCCTGCACCGGTGCGAGAAAGAGATTCATTTAAATTGTTGAACGCCAGTTTTCAGTATGAAGTTTCCGGGTCTGCTCATTGGTATCGCTCTTCTGTTCCTCTTCATCGCTGCATGTCCTCCGGTATGGGGGGCCGGAGTCATGGTTGGTGAAAGCCCGGCCAGCGGGATTGCCGGCGTTTCCGGAAGCATCCCGCCCCCTCACGGCCCGTCCGATCCCGCTGAGGTGGAAGCGTTCCTTGATGAGGTCATGCCGGCAGCTATTGCCCGATACAACGTCCCCGGGGCCACGGTGGTTGTGGTGAAGGACGGCAGGGTGGTCGTGTCCAAGGGATACGGGTACCGCAATCTCGAAAACCGGACCCCGGTGCATGCCGGTACCACCACGTTCCGCATCGGTTCGATATCCAAGCTCTTTACGTGGACCTCCGTCATGCAGCTGGTAGAAGAGGGGAAGATCGACCTTGACGCAGATGTCAACACGTACTTAAAAGACATGAAGGTCCCGGACACGTACCCGGGCCAGCCGGTGACCATGCGCCACCTGATGACCCACACGGCCGGGTTCGAGGACTCAAGCCTCCACATGACCGGCGTGGATCCCGCAAACCTCATCTCCATACGGCAGTATTGTGGGGAGAATATTCCGGCCCGGGTCAACCCCCCGGGAACCGTATCCCGGTACTCCAATTACGGTACCACCCTTGCGGCGGTCGTGGTCGAGGATGTATCCGGGATGCCCTTCGAGCAGTACCTGCAGACCCGTATCCTGACGCCGCTTGGCATGAAAGATACCAGCATCCGGGAGAAACTCCCGCCGGATCTTGCTGAGAAACTAGCCCAGGGGTACTCGTTTGCCAACAGCAGGAACAATCCCACCGATGACTTCATCCTGGTGCCCGGCCCTGCAGGAAGCATCACCTCGACAGCGCCCGACATGGCAAAATTCATGATCGCCCACCTGCAGAACGGGACGTACGGCAATGCAACGATCCTGTCTCCCACAACTGCAGAACGGATGCATGCCCGGGCGTTCGCAAACGATCCCCGCATCACCGGGATGTGCCTCGGGTTCTACGAGCAGGATTATAATGGCCGGCGCGCGATCGTCCACGGCGGCGACACCGACACGTTCCATTCCCTCCTCTTCCTCCTGCCGGAGGAACAGACCGGCTTCTTTGTCTCCGGCAGCAGCGCCGGCGGAAGGGGTGTGCGGAATGCACTCTTCACATCGTTCATGGACCACTATTATCCCGAAAAACCCGTGGTGCTCCCTGCGCCGGACCCGTCTGCATCGGCCGGGTTGCAGAAGTATGCCGGATCGTACCGGTCAAACCGGCATAACTATGCCGGGTTCGAGAAATACTACTCCCTGACGGATCCCCTGGATGTCACTCCATCACCGGACGGCACGCTCATCATCACCGGCAGCTCCGGCCCGGTCGCGTATACGGAGGTGGAGCCGGGCATCTTCTCCCCGGCCGACGGGAGCCGCCCGGCTGACGGCGATGTCGTCTTCCACAGGGCAGCGGACGGCTCGTATGATTTTTTCATGTACCGCAACAACCCGGTGATGACCTATGATCGGGTGCCGTGGTACGAGATGAAGTCCTTCGGGGACGGCCTCACCACCGTGGCCGGACTCGTCCTTGCAAGCGTCCTGCTCTGGCCCTTCCTTGCCCTGTTCCGTCGCATGTACCGGGTCCCGGAACCATCAGTACCAAGAGCGGCCGTGATCGCCCGGTGGATCGCCGGCCTGGCAGGACTAATCCTCCTGGTCTTCGTCTTTGTACTCGCACCCTGGATCTCCAGTGATGTGGAAATTCTCACTACGTACATGCAGACGCAGGCCGTCCCGGCAGTCCTGACTGCAGTCCTGACACTGCCGGTGATTGCCCTGATCCTCACCCTGGCAGCCGTCGTCCTCGCGGTCCCGGCCTGGCGATCGGCATACTGGACCCTCCCGCACCGCGTGCATTACACGGTCGTTGTGGGTGCGCTCATCGCGATGCTCTGGTGGGTGAACCTGAACAACCTCTGGGTTTTCTGCCTGTAACCGGAAGACCGGGCCGGTTTTTACCGGATCCGCCCCATTTTTTCTGCCAGCAGGGAGGACCGGGCCGTCACGCACTTTCGGGGTCCGGCACGATCTTCCCGTCCTTTAAGTACAGCACCCGGTCGAAGTACTTCCGGTGCCAGTCCTCGTGCGAGACCATGACAACGGTCTGCCGGAGCTCGCGGTTGAGCTTCCGGATCAGGTCGAGGATCAGGACCGAGTTCTTCGAGTCAAGGTTCGCGCACGGTTCGTCGGCAAGGAGGAGCGCCGGGTTGTTCACGAGCGCACGGGCGATGGCAACCCGCTGCTGCTCGCCGCCGGACATCTCACCGGGAAGGAACCCGTACCGTTCTTTGAGCCCGACCAGCGCCAGGATATCCCGGCAGGCAAGGGTGCACTCCCGAGCGGTCATGCCCCGGACCTTTGACGGCAGGAAGATGTTCTCCTCGGCCGTCAGCTCCGGCACCAGGGCATAGTCCTGGAAGACATACCCGAGCCGGTTGAGCCGGAAGAGGGTCCGCTCCCGCTCGGAGAGGGAGGTCACGTCCACGCCATCGATGACGAGCGTGCCGCCGGTCGGCCGGTCGAGGAGCCCGAGCAGGTGCAGGAGCGTGGACTTGCCGCTCCCGCTCGCCCCCATCACGCCGACAAACTCGCCCCGGGCAATCGTCAGGTCAACGCCGTCCAGGGCCCGGACCTCCACGCTCCCCCGCCCGTACACCCGGGAGAGGTGCTCGCCCCGGATCATGGTGCCCCCCGGATTGCCGCGAGGATCTCCTCCCGCGTCGTCAGCCAGGACGGGATAAAGCCGGCGATGACCGCGACGCAGAAGAGACTCACGATTGCCCGGATAACGAGCCCCGTCTCCAGCAGCGGGGCAACGGGCCCGCCGGGGAAGACCAGCGGGTTGACCGCAAGGTACTGGAGCAGGGCGAGCAGCAGCACGCAGCCCGCGATGGTCCCGCAGAGGCAGATGAAGAGCGCCTGGAAGATGTAGGACTTGATGATGATCCGCCGGTCGATGCCGATGGCCTGCAGGATCCCGATCTGCCGGCGGCGGTACACGATGGAGATGAAGATGACGATGAAGATCACCACCACCGCGATGACCAGGCTGACGATGGTGCTGATGAAGTTGATGATCCCAAACGAGCCGACGATCGAGGAGAGGAACTCCGCGGACTTGTCCTCCCAGGTCCAGATCTGCTCCTGTACGCCGTACTGCATCAGGACAAGGCGCATGGCATCCTCGTCTCCCGTATTCTTCGTCCGGACCAGGACCTGGTTGGCCAGGTCGGGCGTGCCGAGTGCAGCCTCAGCGTCGTTCCGGGTAATGAAGGCATTGCCATCCACGAGGCTTGTTCCGGTCTTCACGATCCCCTTGACGCGGAACTGTTTTGTCACGCCGTTCCGGAACGTGACATCGACCGTTTTTCCCACGGCAACGCCGCCCAGCGTCGGGGTGCGTTCCACCTTCTCCTCCCCGGTGCCGGCAAGCGTTGTCCCGATCAGGATCTGGCCGGTGTCGCTCCCGCTCAGGTAGTCCCCGTCCACGATATGCGTGTGGATCTTCATCACTTCCCGTTCGCTGTCCGGGTCGATGGCGACCAGGAGCGGGGTCGTTGATTTGGACTTATGCACGATCGTTGCACCGGCCGCGTACCGGGGAGTTGCGGCAACAACCCCCGGAATGCGGTCGATCTTATCGACCAGCGCCTGCGGGTTTGTGATGACGAGCGATCCTTCCCGGGGCTCGATTACCAGGTTCGCGTAGCTGTAGTCGATGGTCTGCTGGTTGAAGAGCACCACAACGCCGGCAATGATGGAGGGCAGGAAGATCAGGTTGACAAAGACCATCGCGATGATCATGATGGTCAGGGCAAGCGTCCCCTTGTTCCCACGGGTAATGAGCCGGGATGCAAGGAAGAACGCGACCTGCTCCTCTTCAAGCATCGCCACTACCCTTGCGCACCCGGAGATAGTAGTACGCGCCAGCCAGCACCGCCGCGAGGATGATGACTGCCACAACCAGCATGAGCGGCTGGCCGTCGTCAAAGACGGTCATCGTCAGGGACTCCTGGCGGACCTGGACGCCGGAGTCGTCCTCGTACCGGATCGTCAGGTTGTAGACATATGTCCCGGCATCGCCGGCTTTGAGGGCAAAGACCGCGGGGGCGTCGCTGTCGGGCTCGATCTTCCCGACATAGGCATCCCGGACACCGGCGACCGGCAGATCGATGGTTGCCTTCACCGAGTTGGCATTGTCGGTGCCGGTATTCTCGAGCCGGATCACGAGCGAGACCGGGTCGCCTTTCCGGATCCGTACCGGGTCCGTTGAGAGGGACGCAATCCCGATCTTCGCCCTGCCCCGCACGTGGATCCCGATTACCTCGTTCTCGGTCGTGGTCGAGCCGTCAGGGTTGACATACGTGACCGTCAGGCAGACCCGGCTGATCCCGATGGGGGCGTTCTTGTCGGTTAAAAAGACCATAGCGATGGTCGCGTTCTGCCCCTTCTCCAGGCTCCCGACATGGAAGGTGCTGGGGGTTTTCTGGGTGATGGAGGGTGAACTGCAGTTCACGACAACGGTCACCTTATCGGCGCGGGAGAGCCCGTCGTTGCGGATGACCACCGAGGCCGGCACCTCGTCGCCCGGGTTCGTTCCCTCAGGCACGGTCTTCAGCACGGTAAGGGCCGGCTTCTTGAGGAGCGCTATCTGGGTATTCACATTGACGGGGACCGGCTGCCGCACGCTCTGGCCGCCGGTCACATCGATCCAGATCTCGGGGAAGTAGATCCCGTCCTTTGCCGGGGCACGGATGAGGAAGGTGATGGGGATGGACTGGCCCGGCCCGATCGAGCCAACCCGCTTGTAGTTGCCGGAGAGCACCTCAACATCCCGCGAATCGAGCTGGACGCTTTCGATATTGACGCTGATATCGGTGCTCCGGGTGCTCTCGAACGTGCCACCGGACTGGATACCGGTGTTCTCCTTGATACTCGCGGAGGACGCGGTGGTCCGGATGATCGCGGTGATCGTCCCCACGTCACCAGGCTGGAGGACCGCAGGCGAGATCGAGTAGTCGGCGACCATGACCGAGGGAGTCTCTGCTCCGGCCGGAATGACACCGAGGAAGAGGGCGAGCACAATGCAGGGAAGAACATGGCGCAGGGCGTGCATGATACAACAGGCTCCGTTTCGTTTGCCAAACATCGGACGCGATGTGCTATAAGGGTTGTGACCGTGCAGAAGAGCCGGACGCGGGGCGCGGGGGCACGTCCCGGGATCACCGTGCCGACCGGGATGGGCGATCAGTTCCGGCAGCACCTGATCCGGTATTTCCCGGGAGGGGGGCAGCGGGCGGGACCCGGCTTGTGCGGATCATGTACCATAACCGGAGGAATCATTACCGGCAATCCTCACCGCAAGACCTTATCACGGCCGGCTCCAACAATATACCGGACCATGGACCTCCTGCTCCCCGTTATCATCGGCATCGCGCTCTCGATGGACTGTTTCGCGGTCTCCCTTGCAGTCGGAACATCGACCAGGACCAGTCTCCTCAACGCCGCACTCATCATCGCCTGCTGCTTCGGTGCCTTCCAGGCTGGCATGACCCTTCTCGGGTGGGGGCTCGGCTCCGCGTTTGTCGGGCTCATCGCCGGCTATGACCACTGGGTGGCGTTCCTCCTCCTGGCCATCATCGGGATCAAAATGATCCGGGAGGGGCTGGAGAAGGACGATGAGGACGAGGGGTCTCTCAGCGCGCTTGAGGTTCTCCCGGTGCTGGTCCTCTCCCTTGCCACCAGTATCGACGCCCTAGCAGTCGGGATCTCGTTCGCCGTACTCCGGATGGAGGTCCTCATCCCAGCGCTCATCATTGGCATCGTTGCCTTCCTCATATCGTTCGCGGGAGTGATGGCCGGCATGAGGCTGAAAGAGCTGATCGGCAAACGGATCGAGATTGCCGGCGGTCTCATCCTCATCGCCATCGGGCTCAATGTCGTCATCAGCCATATGGCATGAACGGGTCCGGCAGCAGAGAGAATGTGCAGCGGAATACTGGAGGACGGGCTGTACCGGACCCGTACCAAGCCGAGGGTATTCATCCCTGCAGGTACCGCGTGTATCAGGAACGCGCTTCTTGTTATCAAAGGTCCCGCACAACCAGAAAGAGCCCGCCCTCAAGCCCGGCAAAGTATGGCCGGCCATGGATGAGGAACGTGTCGTAGGGGAGGAAGCCGGCCGGACGGAATCCCAGGTTCAGGAAAGCGGTATGCGAGACCGGGTTCGTGCATTCGGCAACGATCTGCCGGTATCCCCGCTCACGGGCCCGGGAGACGAGTTGTTCCATCATGGCTGCCAGTACCCCCCGCTGCCGGAAATTCGCACGGACACCGGCCTGGAGGGTATGGAGCACCGAACCCGGGGGTATCCCACCCCGTTCGAGGAAACGCTGTTCCAGCGCATCAATCATCAAAACCGCCTCATGGAAATTTTCAAGATAGGCAGCATACCGGCCGGGACTTTCCGAAAACTCATCCGTTACATCGAACGAGAAGAGGAACCCGACGGGTTCACCACTCCCGGGGTCCCGGGCTGCCAGGCTGAACCCGCGGGGCACGAGGGAGCCGATGTACCATTCTGCATGCGGCAGGAGCCGGGCCGGGTCAGGGGCGATACGGACGGAGGTCGGTTCGTCCGCGAGAAAGACCTCCGTGTAGAGCCGTGCAAGGGGCCGGACATCCTGCGGGGCAAGGAACGAGATACAGGGACTGCCAGGGTCCATGCCGGCTGTCCGGGTCCCCTTGTCGCGTTTCGCACCCGTCATGACATTCATCTGGTGCTGCACGCAACCTGATAAAAATTTTGGGCTCTGGAGAAAACCTATGTTGGCAAAGCGATGCCCCCCTCTTGCGCCACCAGAGTTGAGGATTCGTTCGAATCCTCAACTGCCTCATCTCTACGAGATTCGGCAAATCGAAGAGCCCAGAGGCTCTTCTCCAGCCTGCTCTTTGAAAAGAGCAGTCTTCCCCCGTGGGGGATGCTGTGGGTCTTCAGACCCGCAGCAGGAGAATGCGGAGAGGACGCTAGTCCTTCCGCAGGAGAAGATCATTATCTTCTCCTGAACGCTTCGCGTTCTTCGACCCGGGGCGCAGTGCGATGAGACGAGTTCGGTTAACAGTAATACGTCGTCATCGCAAAGCGGGGGTTGCATCAGCGGCGGGGTCCGACTGGTTCAAAGAACCAGGAGGAGGAGAAGATTTCTTGGTGAAATCTTCGACTGCAGAATCATGAAAGTCGAAGAACGCTATCGCGTTCTTCTCCAGTCGCATCTCTGATGAGATTCGACACCCCCAAGAGCGTCAAAAAGGTTCAATGATTTCTACAGAGCAAAAATTTGGGGAAAACTGCAGAGACTGCCGGAGATCACCTTCACCCCGCGCCCCCGTCCCCCTTATATGCCAGTACATGCCACATAGATTCAGCGATGGATGAGGATTACGCGGGTGCAGTGCGGGAGGCGGCCGGGAGGATCCAGAGCACGATCCCGGCAGACCTGGTAGCACGGTTTGCATCGGCATCCGGCATCCGGGAACCGGATTTTATCCCCTGCACCCCTGCGGACCCTGGCGAGATCTGTGCGGTTGACGGGTCGAATGTGACGCTTCTCGAGTCCGGCAGCATGGCGCTGGCGGTTGTCCGGGCAGCCCGGACGACCTATATCGGCAACGAACGGTCACGCCGCTCGGTTACCCCGATGACGTTTGCCACGATCGGGCCCGGGGAAGAGAACGCGGATTTTTCAGTGCTCTACGCGGACTGTTTCGGGTACCCGCCGGGAAAACCGCTCAGCAACGAGGATGTGTCGCGGGCAGCCGGTGTCCTGCGGGACACGATCGAGTACTGGGTGACCGAACGGATGGCACAGGAGTCGGGCGAAGGGGCGCTCCTGCTCCGGGACGGCCCCCTGAGGGTCTCGCACGAGAGCCACAACCCGGTCCTCGCCCGCATTGCCGCAACCTGCCGGGAGCGGGGGATCGGGCTTGCCGGGATATCGAAACGGTCGCAGGCAACCTGGGGCGGCGGTCACCCGCTCCTTCCGGCGGTCTTTGGGCTGGCGAAAGCCCGGGGGATCCGGGCCCCCTGGTGGATCGCGATCGATCCCGGTATCCTTGACCACGCCCCGTTCGCCCAGTGGCAGCACGGCGCCATGTATGTTGCCTGCCTCCACGAGCGGTCGAAGGGGCCGCTCAAGATCGAGCTCCCGAAGGGCACGGACCGGGAGACCGCCGGGGCGGTCATGGACCGGCTCGCCGGCTGTTCGGCCGACGGCCGCATCCCCGGGTACCCCTACCCCCTCTTCGATGCTCACCGCACCGTTGTCCTGACCGCGGAGACCGTGGAGAAGATCAGGAGCGACCTGCTCGGAGCGCTCGCGGGGGCCGGCATCGATCGGCAGACCTATGAGATCCTGTTCGGAGATTACCATGATGAATTTGCGCGATACTGATACAGCCGACACATCGAAATTCCGGCTCATCGGCAGGAGCGTCCTCTCCTACCGCTTCATCGCCCCCCACAGCGAGACGCTCTATATCGGGGATATCAGGAAAGTCGTCGACCATACCAAGCATGCCACGTTCTTCTGCAAGGTCACCGACCTCTCGCACGACTCCAACTTCGCCGACCCCAAGTGGGACACGCGGGCATATGCCGAGCAGTTCTACGGCCTCGGCGAGGACGTGTATATCACGGTCGATGCCGTGCCGCTCGGGTTCGTTGACCAGGACGGAAAATTCCACAAGCCCCGCACCATCCCGTCCAAGTTCTCGACCGTTGAGGAACCGACCGCGGAAGACTTCCGGTTCCTCACCGAACAGATGGGAGAGATAGAGGTCGGGCTCATGCGCACCGGCCAGGACGTCATCCGCGATGTTGCCGTACGGATTCCTGCAAGCGTCCTCCCGCAGCACATGGGTGTCTTTGCTACCACCGGCATGGGCAAGTCCAATTTCATGAAGACCTTCTGCGCATCCTGCATGAAGGCGCAGAAGTTCGGTCTCCTCATCGTTGACCCGCACGGGGAGTACGTGGGCGGGGGCAAGTCCTCGACCGGCGAGCCGACCAGGGGACTTGTCCACTACACGAACGGCAGGGACGGCCTTGCCATCTTCACCATCCGCGACGAGACCGAACGGAGGAAGTACGGGATGAACCGGCTCTGGCTCGAGTACGACGACTTCCGGATCAGCGATCTTGCCATCCTCTACGACCTCTCCGGCCCCCAGTTTGACATCGTCGAGGCACTCTCACGGACCAGCGGGCAGGAGATCATCGACTTCTTCGAGCGCGTAGACCCGGAGGTGTACCCCCTCCGGGACACGGGTTCCACCGGGGTCATCCGGGAGAACAGCATCGCGTTCCAGCTCCGCAACTCCATGCCCGGGCCGGTCCGGGTCATCAAGCGGCACATCGAGAACCTGATCGGGGGCAACAGCGCATTCTTCCGCCGGACCGGATCGTCCATCCCGGAGATCCTCGAGAACCTCCACCAGAACAAGGTCGTCCTCATCGATATCCCGGATATGGGCGAACGGAGCGAGCTCTTCGTGCTCTCCATAATCACGCGGATGATCATGAGCAGGCACCGGTCCGAGTCGCGGGGGCACGGTGTTGACGCGAAGACAGAGAAGCACCCCCAGGTCCTCATCAGCATCGAGGAGGCCCAGCGGGTGCTCGCCAGCGGCGGTTCATCGACCCAGGTCTTCCGGGAGTGCGCCATGGAAGGGCGCAAGTTCGGTGTCGGCCTCTGCGTCATCACGCAGCAGCCCAAGAACGTGGATCCCAAGGTCCTTGCCCAGATCAACACGTTCGTTGTCATGGGACTTGGCGACCGGGGGGACCGCGAGATCATCATGGGCAGCGCCAAGCAGGACCTCTCCCGGATGGAGATCGAGATCCAGACGCTCGACCGGGGGGAAGCGATCATCTCCACCATCGGGATCCCCTTCCCGGTCAGCACCCGCATCCACCGGTACGAGGACTATATCGCCATGCTCAACGCGGAGAAGAAGACAGACATCCGCGAGGGGCTCGACAACGGGTTCTGACTTAAGGAGATGATGAAAAAAGGCCGGAAGGTCAAAAAAAATATCAGATGACCTTTGCGATCGTTATCTCGTAGTTGAACGGTGCCGTGTCCTGGTAATTGTCATCGAACTTCATCCACCGGGCATCGACCACGTACACGTAGGGAGCGATCTCCTCGACCGTGAAGACCTGGCTCTTGTCATCGGTCTTTCCCAGCACCATGTACGGCTCGATGAGCCCCCACTGGATCTTCTCGGAGTGCGCAACGAAGTGCGGTGTCAGCGTGTCCCCGCCCAGCTGCTCTGCCTGGTAGTTTGTCACCGCATAGCCGATGACGGGCTTGTCCGCTTTGATGGTGATATGGTACTTCTCGCCCAGCTGGGAGAACTGGTCACCGAATGCCTTGAAATCATATTTCCGGTACTGGGCTGGCGATATCATCCCCTTCTCGTTCAGCAGGACCTTCTCGGCGGGAGCGGATGCCGTGGTCTTCACCGTTGCAGCGGTCTGCTCCGGCAGGGGTGCAGCAGGTGCAGGTGCGGTTGTGGTCGTGACCGTTCCTTCAGGGGGCGTAACCACAGGAGCGGCAGAGGGTTTCGGCGAGGTACAGCCGGAGATTGCCGTTGCACAGAGGACGAGCGCGAAGATGAGCGCGATTGCAATGCTGCGTGACATACTAGACTGGTGAACCCTTTTCGTATAAAAAAATTTTATAAAAAAACGGGATAGATCCGGATAGGCAGGAACTGAACCCACGCTGCAGCACCAGGCTGGTACCAGGGGCTGCAGGAGTATGGGGCCCGCTCAGGTTCACGGCCGGTGCTTCGCTGCAAGGAAGAGGACTGCACCGACACCTGCCGCAATGAGCGCGGCCCAGGGAAGAACTGCTGCCTGCGTTGGCGGCGCCCGCGGGGCTGGCGTATTCTCAGGTTCCATGGGCGGGGCAGGGGTCGGGATGGGCGTGCTGCCCGCCGGCAGGGGTTTCAGCGAGACCGACATCGAGTTGATCTGCCCCGGCAGGAGGCGTATCTCGGTCGAGAATGTCTCGTACCCCTCATTGCTGATGGCCAGTGTATGGTAGGTATTGGCCGTGATATCGGTGAACTGGACGCTCCAGCTGCCGGACCGGTCCCCGCTGCTGAGCTCGCACATGCGGTCGAGGCAGGCCTTTCCTCCGTCGGGGGTGATAAAGACCCGCAGCGAACCCGTAGCGGGTGATGAAGCCGGTTCTTTCTTCAGGGTCACCTCGCGCGCAAGCGTCTCGCCGGACGAATCCAGGAAGACCTGTCCCATATAGGGTTCATACCCTGGCGTCCCGTACACGTTCAGCATATGGTAACAGTCCGCTTCCACACCGGTAAAAAGGGTGCTTGCCGCCTCATCCGTCGTCCCCTGGTTCTCCCGACAGTCCGTATCAAGACAGACCGTCCCCCCGCCCGGGTTCACGGTGATCTGGATCGAACCCGTTGCACCGGAGACCGGCCCGGCAAGGGCAAGGGCCAGGATGAACAGGATGACCATGGCAGGCCGTGATGGGAATCGCATAAGGGATATTGTACGGGAGCCTCTGAAAAGTTTTGTGTAACCATGAAGGTGAATTCACCAATGAACCGACAATCTTTTTTCCTGCCACACCAACCCGATGCACGAAAAGCTGACCGTCATGACAGAATCCCACAGCAGTCCTTACCATACGATCCCCAAGGAGCGGATTGCAAACGTCATCGATGCTATTTACGCCTTCTCGATGACGCTGCTGGTCACTACCATCAGTATCCCGCCCAAATATATGCAGACAACAAGCCCGCAGCCCGTGCATGCCATCTTCGCGTCGGTCCTGCCGGATCTCCTGCACTACTTCATCGCCTTCATCATCCTTGCACTGTTCTGGTATTTCGAGCACCAGCGTTTCCGCCATCTCACGCATCTCAACCGCACGCTCCTGTTCTTCACTATCGCAAGCCTCTCCTTTGTCTGCCTCATCCCGTTCACTACCAACATCGCGGGAGACTTTCCTTTCGATATGTTCGGGGCCATGCTCTTCGAGCTGAATATTTTCATCCTCGGGGTGCTGATCCTGGCCCAGTGGTTCTATATCAGGAGCCGGGCACGGGAACTCGTGCCCTCGCTTGATGACAGCCACATCAGGCGAGAGATCCAGTGGGCGTTTGTCTTTCCTGCCCTTGCGGTAGCCGGCTTCGCACTTGCCGTCATAGGTTTACCGGGCACATCCGCGTTCTTCCTGCTTGCGCCATTCATCCTTGCATTCCTGTACTGGAAAGACCCGGAGAAGAACCGGCAGACAAAAACCGGGCAATGAGGTATTCCCGCCCTTGTGCCCTTGCCCGGATTACCCCATCTTCTCCCGCATCACAAACACAAAATGCGTAGGTTTCCGGTTATAGTACAGGATGGGCCTGGCGGTTATGGTCAGGGGTATTTTTATTCCATACTGGTTCCGTCCGATAAACAGTCCCTGCCGGTCACTGTCGCGATAGTCGATGAAGAAACTATCCCCGATCTCAAAGAGGTTTTCATTGTGCGCGAGCTCTTTGAGCTTCTTTCCGGCAACATCCTCGATTTTGCAGCCGAATTTTTGCGCAAACGTTGCGTTGATGTAGAGGATTTCGCCCATACCCCGGGTGATAACGGCAAGGTCCCGCATGTTATCCAGTGCAGCAGCAAAGAGTGCCAGGCGTTCCTTCTCAGAGACGAGCTGCTCGTTTGCGGTACGGAGGTCACGTTCCGCTGCCTTCAGGTTCGTGATGTCGTGGCGGAAGATCGCCACCTGCTGCAGGACTCCCAGGCTGTCACCGACCGAATAAATGGTTGTATCGAACCAGCGACCGCCAAGTTCTTCTTCGAATGAGACCGGCACCCCGGACCCCTTGTTCTGCATCGCATCCGCCATCTTCATGGATATGCCTCCGCTTGCGATCAGCTCGTAGATTACCGTCCCGATGAGAGCCTGCTCTGGTTTACCCGCACTCCGCGCAAATGCCTCATTGACTGCCAGTATCCTCCCCTCGTTGTCGGTAAGGACGGTCTCATCCCGTGTGGCGTTCAGCAGGGCGTGAATTGTTGCTTCGGCCTGTTTACGCAGGGTGGTATCCAGAAGGTTGCCGTACAGGGCAGGGCGCCCCTTGTACTCCATGGGAGCTTCAAGGATCTCCAGCTCGATTACCGATCCATCTCTCCGACGGCCGGTGAACTCCAGCCTGCGGAGAGAACGGGTTCCCTCCCGGGGGATATCCGGCGCCAGGGCAGGGGATTTTTCCAGGCAATGGCCGGGATCGACAATACCGGAAAACTGCTTGCCAAGCACCTCATCCCGTTCATACCCGAACATCGTGGCAAAACGGGGATTTGCATACCGGATGATGCCGTCCTGCCGGAGATATATCCCGGCCGGGGACTGCTCGACCGGATTCCGGAACATCTCCTCGGTCTCCGCCAGTGCAGCGTACTGCTGGCGGATCTCTGATTCAGCAGCAGAGATCCGCTTGTACGCATCCATCAGCTCCTCCTCATCGAGTTTTCGCAGGGTGATGTCCCTGACACTGGCCTGCAGCAGGGCCGGGTCCTGCACCGGGACCCGGTTCAAGGCTATCTCAACGGGAAACGGGGTCCCGTCGGCCCGGAGGAGATACCATTCAAAGGACTGCGTTTCACCGGCAAGCGCGGCCGCGAGGTGAGCGCGGGCTTTTTTTATTGACGGGTTGCCATCGGGCTGAAATTCCGGGGAGAGTTCAGGAACCGGCCTTCCGCAGATCTGCTCCCGGGGCCGTCCGAACAATATCGTTGCGGCATGGTTGCAGTCACGGATGACCTCATTCTCAACAAGCAGAATGGTATCAGCAGCGTTCTCAAACAGTGCACGATAGAGGACGAGACGGGAAAAATCGTGCTCTCCTGTATCATTCACCGGCATAGAAATATCTTCATCCGTGGGCCTGATAAAAATTGTTACTTGTGGAGGAGGGGATTACCGGGACCGGTTGTTCCGGCCAGTCTCCTGCATGTCGTCAGGTCACCCGGGTCAGCGCACCGGTGCCGAGGTCATAGTACAATCCATGTACGTCCACCCGTTTCTCGTCAACCGCCTTTTTCAGGAGCGGGTAGGTGAAGAGGTGCTCGATCTGGAGCCGCACATTCTCCTGCTCGATCATCTTGTACCGCTCCTCCTTCTCAACGGGGGTCTGCGGGGGCGTGATCCGGGTATCGACCCGTGTCTTGGCCTCGCGTGCGTTGTTGAGCCAGAGCGGGATGTACGAGTCCGTGCTCTCCTTATCGAGAGCGCGTATCGCGCCGCAGTTCGAGTGCCCGCAGATGACCACATCCTTCACTTTCAGGTGAACAACCGCGTACTCGAGCACGGTCGCAAAGTTCCAGTCATGGACCGGCACGATGTTGCCGATGTTCCGCTGGATGAAGAGTTCGCCGGCACGTGCCTGGGTGATATGCCCGGTCTGGAGCCGCGAG
This sequence comes from uncultured Methanoregula sp., assembly GCA_964448885.1. Lineage (GTDB taxonomy): Archaea > Halobacteriota > Methanomicrobia > Methanomicrobiales > Methanospirillaceae > Methanoregula. The sequence continues at coordinate 424,252 of CAYVAQ010000001.1, forward strand.
TCCGAGCAGCCGATCCAGAGCGTGGTCGGGTGCTGGCTCCCGGCCAGTTCCTTGTAATAATCGATGTTGGGAGTAAAGTCAGTCTCCCTGAACCTGAGGTTCCCTAGTAAGAGCTTGTCTATCAATGCCACACACCTCTGACAGTGTACATAGACCGGTCGGTTACCGGCGTATGATATACTGATACTGGGAGGGAGAACGAAAGAACCTTTCGACTTGATCAGGCCGGAATGGCGTGACCGGATCAGGGCCGGGCCTTGACCGGCATCAGCCTTATGCTGCATGAACAATAACGGGTACAGGACAACGGCATCATGCCGCTTTTGGAATGCAAGCCCATGCGAACGATATCTGCACAGACCGAGACCGGGCGCTTCAATGAGGACCTGACCCTCCTCACCCTTTACTCGCTTGCCGGGGAGGAGAGCAGCAGCGTCCCGGTCCTTAACCCGGAGATGATCAGGAAGATCGGGCGATACATCTTCTCTGAAGGAACAGACGGGGCCAGGGGCCGGATCATCGAGGCCGTGGAGGTACGCGAACTCACACCGGCAGAGATGGTCAGGGCCGAGAAGGAGCTCTGGATCCATTATCACCAGCAGAAGGCCGACCGGAGGAACGACCGGCTCTTCGCGGTCTTCACCGGCACCCGGATCATCGGCGTTGCCCGGTGCTCGCGCCACGAGGACGGGCTGGAAGTAGATGCCGTCTATGTCCTGGAAGAGTACCGGCTCCGTGGATTTGCACGCTCGGTCATGATCCTCCTCATCGAGGAGTGTGGGCGGAACGAGACCCTGTACATGCACTCCAAGTCCGAGCTCGTCACGTTCTATGGCAGTCTCGGGTTCCGCCCCATCCCCGAGATCGAACTTCCCAAAACCATCCGCGACCGGTTCAGTTTCGTGATGGGGGACCTGGACAGCATCAAGGTCTGCCCGATGCGCCGGGAGCCGGGCGGCCTGGCCGCCAGCAGGGCAACGGCTTCAGGCCAGGCATAGCCTGTCGCGGGGAATCCGAAAAAAGGGCAGGATACAACCCGGTTCCCGGCCGGGAAACCACGCCATATCAAAGAGACCAGCCGAAAAACGCATGCGCTCTTTTCGTTTCTTCGTTCAAACCCGATCCAGTCCCGACAGAAGAAAAAACCCGGATAATTCTGCGGTGATAGCGGGCAATAAGCACCGGATGATCGGTTTTGCGCCAAAACCGTCGGGACAAATTATCTCCGCACCGGGTCCCTGACAGGATACGGTTGTCAGGACATCAGCTCTCGACCACGAACTCGCGCTTCTTCCGATCCGTGATGTCCTCGATCGTCTCCATTGCGCCGGTAACATTTCCCTGAGGATCACGAATGAGCGAGGCGGTGATATGCAGCCAGCGGCCGCCTTCCCCGATCGCGGGGAAGAACTGCGTGCATTCATACCCGCCATCCGTTGCCCGGGTCAGGCTTGCCCCCCCGCGGTAGTCATTGACAACGCGGGAGATGTTCCCGTCAAGGAGCAGGTCGGCAAGGCAGGGCTGTTCCTGCGCATAGAATGCCCGCCAGTGACCGCTGGTGCCGACCATCTCCTCGCTCTTGTATCCCGTCATGATCTCCAGTGCCCGGTCCCAGAATACCACCTTGTGGTTTTTGTCGATAAAGAACTGGGGTACGGTCGGGATCTGGAAGATGGTATGGAGGAGACGGTCCCGTTCCTGCGCTGCCCGCTCGGCGCGACGCCGCTCGGTGGTGTCCTCGAGGATGAGCGTGATCCCGGGTTCGCCATTGTGGAGGGAGGTGGGGATGAACCGCCCTTCAAGGAAGATCTCCTGGATACCCTCCCGCACCAGCCGGATCTCCTTGCGCCAGGCCGGCCCGCCGTTCATGAGCGCCAGGAGTTCGTGCTCTTCGGCAGGGGTGAGCAGCATCGTGGGCGGGGCGCTGAGCCGGGTTCGCAGGACCGCTTCGCGCGGGACACCGGCAAAGGCGCAGAGGGAATCGCTCGCCTCGACGATCTGGAGGGACTTGTCGATGACCATGATGAGTTCGCGGGTATAATTGATGATGTTCCCGACCGGCACGCGCTGGGAGATGGTGTAGAGTTTGGCATTCCCCACGTGACGGAGCTCAAGCTGGCCGGTGGCAGAGAGTACGTCAAGGTATTTTGCCATGGAGTTCCGGCTCATGCCAACCGCTGCGGCGATCTCCTTGATTGAGAGACCCAGCGGGTGCTCCTTGAGGACCGCCCGTATCCGACCCGTTTCATCAGCCAGCTCGTCTTCCGCCATGGTTTCACGTCTTATGAACTGAAGAGATTGGTATGCTGCCGGATTTACCGGCTACCTGCATTGAATGGTATGCTGTGCATTAGCAATAAACATTGAATCCTAATGCCTAAATAGGAGATACGTAATAATATGTATTGTGCATAGTGTTTGTGCACTAGTGCACAGCATACCGGTCTGATAGTGGGGATTGCTCCTGCCTGTTTGAATGGATGATATACACACACCTCTGAATCATATCACCATACCAGGACAACCCCTTCTCATTTCCATATTCAGCAAGGACGATTCATACCAGGGAATCCCGGCATCAATACAGAAAGCCTTTCCCAAACCCTCACCGGGAAAGAAGAATTCGGGATCTCCCGCATACTCCTGTTCATCTCTCCGTACAGATCATCTCCAGCTCCCGCCCCGTCACCGGGAGGAGGAGACGATCCACCTTCCATGGATATCCCCGGAAGGGGGTCCAGCCTGAGCTGGGGATACGATAACACGGATCATTCCGCGATAAGGCGGAGGGCAAATTCTTCACCCGAAAGCAGCATTGGCCGATCCGATTCGGATGCGATCCATGCTGTGGCGAAGAGAAGGAGAAGCGCATTCTCGAGCGCGAGCTCGTACCGGCCGGTGCGTTTCTTTTCAGGAACCTGTTTTGCAAGACAGTCCCGGTCGGAGGGGGGGAAGTCACGGAACTCATCGGGCTGTTCTGCCGATGTTTCGAGGAGTTCTGCCTGTTCCCGGATGATCTCAAACGCCGTATAGAGCGCGGGGCACTGCGTGAGCAATTCGTTTTTTTGTGTTGCAGTATCCGCTGCATGGATCACCTCGCGGTAGTCGCCCAGCGAGAACCGGATAAACCCGATCGCAGCGAGATGGGCAGCGGATTGCCCGACCACCGGCACCTTCCCGCGAAGCGATTCACAATAGGTCATGAGCGGGGTGGCAAGGGCTGCCTCCCCGCAAGGTCCTTTCAGCCGTGCCGGTCCGAACCGGAGTTTCAGCCGGACCAGGAGGATGGTAAGGCTCGCTGCATACAGCATTTCGAGAATGAGCGTGACCGCGAGATTGGTGGGAACGATAAAGAAGATTATCGCATAGATGGGTGTCGAAAGGGCAACAATGTCCTTGACCGGCCGAATCCAGGCAAGCCATGCAAGGATACATGAACTGATGACACACCCTGCTGCAAAGTAGCGGATATCGAGGGTGCTGCCAGAATCGATTGCAAAAATGGCAAGGAGCGCCCCGCCAAAGGAGAGCAGGGGCACTGCAAGTTCCAGAAGAAGGATCGTCGTGTCCGATCCCTGCCTGACACAGGATACTGATTCACCGGGCATGTATTTCACCAAACATTCACTGATTATGACGGGTTGCGGGGAACATCCCCTTCGGAGCCGGGGCCGGAAAGACTCCGGGGGGCATTCCTGAAGACCCGGGCATTATTTCTTCTTCTTCCTGATCGAGACGCAGTTTATGACCGGCTCTCCCGTTACGATATACCTTCTGATGACCTGCCCGAGAACCTCAACAACATCGTTCACCTTCACATCTTCTTCCGGGGTAGTGAACATCTTTACCGAGATGGCACCCGACCGGTCGGCTACCCGGTACTGGGGACGGTTCAGGAACTGGAAATACACCTGCTCAACAACACCCTCAATCCGTACGGCCTTGCCGACCATGTTCTCGTTAACCAGTTTCACCCTGACGGTCTTTGCTTCTTCTTCGTACAGCGGAGTGAGATCAGCATACTGGGCCCGGCTCATGTAATTCAGGGCGATAGGGATTACCAGCAGCATGAACAGGCAGGGAATGAGCCAGATCAGGTTCGACCGGACATCCGCACTGTAGACAGATGCTGCAAGCAGGAAACAGGTGAAAACAATAAAAACGGCTATTGCAAGAATCGAGATCTTTACATCGATTTTTCCGATCTTCATCTGAACATTATTGGGTGCTTGCCTGCTTTAAGCGCTGCGTTTTTATCCCTGAAATCCAGGAATCGCACGTTCCTTGCACCGGTTGGTAATCGTTCATCACCCCGCCGCAGGATTGCCGGAAACGAATCGAAAGGCAACGCTACCATAAAACCCCGGGATAGGGGCTTGTCCGATTTATTCCCGTATCCCGGGGAATGAGACGACAGGGGGCCTGTCCCGGTCAACCGCTACAGCCCCGCTGACAGATGACTGGAGACCTGATTTCTCTTTTCGTGGTGAAAAATATAATTATGGTGAAAATTTACTTGAGGGCCGCAATCTCTTTCCTGAATGCTACCCAGTAGATGATGCCGACGAAGAGGAGTCCTCCGACGATGTTGCCGATAGTAACAGGGATAATGTTTGCAGTCCACATCGTGACCCAGTTCAGGCTGGCATTGATCTTCGTGGGGTCAGTAACAAATCCCTGGGTGAGAATGCCTGCAGGGATGAAGTACATGTTGGCAACACAGTGCTCGAAACCGCTTGAAACGAAAGCCATGATCGGGAACCAGATCCCAAAGAACTTGCCGACTGCGTCATCAGCACAGATACCAAGGAGGATTGCAAGGTTGACAAGCCAGTTGCAGCCAATGCCCTTGAGGAATGCCGACCACATACCCATCATGCCGACATAACTCACCTTTGCTCCACCTATCGCTATCGCACGCGAGCCAAAGGCAGTCACCGTGCCGACACCTGCTGCATCAAAGGAGACGAACGGTCCGTATGCCATGATGTAGGCGAATACAATGGAACCGATCAGGTTGCCGATATACACAAAGACCCACAGGTTAAGAACTTCAACCCACGTGACCTTGTGGATGAATGCAGCCATGGGGGCAAGCATTGCGTCACCGGTGAAGAGCTCAGCACCGGTAAGGACCGTGATAATAAGACCAACCGGGAACACAGCACCCAGAATCAGCTGGGAGAACCCTGCACTTGCGGTACCATAGCGGAGTGCAGCATCGGTTGCCATAATACCAGTCGAACAGACTGTTGCAAGGGCCGCACCCATGGCAATATACGCACCGGACATGAATCCACGGAGGACCATGTTCCATGCAGGCAGGCCAACTTTATACTTACCGGCATCTCCTGCCTTTGCAGTGATGGCTACCGGGGGATGAAACACCATTTTTTTACACACCTCTGAATCTGTCACCTATACCAGCAACTATGTCTTCGGATCTCGTATAGGTCAGACAGAATTTCTTTGTATGTTGTTATTAATAGGTTTCGAATTGTTCGCCGGAAAGTGCTATGCACTAGCTTCAAACCTACCGGAAAGCAGATAAACCGGTGAGTGAAATCTGGTTATTTCTGCCCCGTTTTCCAGTATTTTTATTTAACACGGGCTTTTGGGGAAAAGAGGGAAAAATTTTCACGATCCGGGGAATCCCGCCACGTTTCGTGCCCCGCGCAGAATGGATTTACCGTCGTCTCCGGATTGCACCGATGTCGCGCACGAATACCGTATGGATGGTTTTCCCGGATAAAACGGCAGAGAAACGGACACGCGCCACTCACCGGATGCTGCAGATTTGACAATATTCTTCAACTGCAACAATGAAACAGTACTTCGGAATTCAGAGGTGTTTTGTGGGCTACAGCGCGATAACCGGCCCGGTCTTCAAGAACCATGACTGCCAGGGACACAAGGAGTGTCACGACCGTCTGGTGACAGCGCTCGAAGGGCTGCCGAAAACCATCGCGATCCACGACCCGGTCCAGGCGACCCGGTCCCAGCTGGAGCGGGTCCATGTCCCGGGATACCTGACCTGGCTTGAAGGACAGTGCGTCAGGAATGCAGCATACTGCTCGCTCGATGATTACATGTTCACCGGAGGATTCCTGGAGCAGAACCAGATCCGGATGGGATACATCGATCCAAATACCTATGTCAACCCCTGCTCTTATGAGGTGGCAACGTATGCAGCGGGTTCGGCAGTTGCAGCGGTGGAGAGGACACTCTCGGGCGAGACCTGTTTTGCCATGGTACGGCCCCCGGGACACCATGCCGAGGCCGACCGGGCCATGGGATTCTGTCTCCTGAATAATGCGGCTGTCGCGGCTGCCGATGCGCTGACCTCGGTTGACCGTGTTGCTATCGTTGACTGGGACGCACACCATGGAAACGGGACCCAGAGCATCTTTTATGACAGCGACCGGGTCCTCTATTGTTCAACACACCAGAAGGATGCCTTCCCCCATACCGGACTCGTCCAGGAGACCGGACACGGGAGAGGGACCGGTTACACCATCAATGTCCCGCTCCCCTTCCGGTCCACGATCCCCGACTACCAGCTGGCTTTCACCGAAGTTATCGTCCCTGCCGTTCAACGTTTCGAGCCGGATCTCGTAATCGTCTCTGCCGGCCAGGATGTCCTTTCCGATGATCCGGTCGGGAGCATGCGGCTGGAGCCGGGAGATATTGGGGTGCTCACCTCGCTCATACGGGGTGCCGGCGACTTCCCGCTGGCATTCATTCTCGAAGGGGGCTATGGGCCGTCCCATGCGGATGCCATCCGCAGTATCTTCTCAAGCCTTGATGGCCGGGTTCCGGCCCCGAGCCGGGACAGCCTCCCGGTTAAGGCGGTCCAGGAAACGGTCCGGCACCTGAAAACCCTTCACCACCTGAACTGACGGCACAACGATTTGGTGCCGGCGGGGCCAGGGGATGACGAGGCTGTAATAAACCGTTAAACAGAATAACCGTGCAGGAGATATGCTGGGTATGGACCGGAAGATTCAGATCCTGATTGTTGCAGGTATCCTCGCTACCATCATTGCGTTCATCTTCAGTATCTATGCAGCCGGAATCGTTTTCATCATCCTGATCGTGCTCGTCATGTCGATGCTGATTATGAATGACACTGCTCACCTTCCGGACATTGTTGCAGAACTCAGCGATGATGCAAAAGCAGTTATCCTGCGGAATAACGGCAATACCGGAGCGGTGAAGATCCATGTGGCACTGGTCCCGCAGAATATCGAATTTGACATCCCGTCACTGGGTGTCGAAGAGCGATACACCCACCCCGTCCAGAGCATGATCCAGGAGGTCAAAGCGGTAATCACCTTCGAGAACGAGCAGGGGAACCACTTCTCCCGAACCTATAAATTATCGTCATGCGGGGAGTCCTTTGAGCCCCTCAGGCCGATGATCCCGATCTTTGGGTGGAAGTAAGAAGAGAAAGATACTCCAACCTTTTTTTTATCCCCGGTCGAAGATCTTTCCCCGACCGGCTCTTCGTACCATCGGCTGGACTTCTGCACCCTCGAGGTTTCCCGCAGCCCAGGTATATCTCTCCCGAACTGCAGGCGGGAGTTCCTTTTCAGGGATCGGCACAAAACCAAAACCCGCATAGAAGCCGGTGAGATGGCGGACTGCGTACATATACAGGTCGTCATTATGACATGCCTCCACCAGCGCCGAGACGACCATCCGCGAGTACCCGTGCTTCCGGTGACCGGGGGGAGTCCATATCCCGTCCACCTCGAGGCCGCCCGGGTGTCTCCGGCACCGGGCAAGCGAGACAAGGTCGCCACCGGTGAACACGCCAAAGATGCGATCGCTCGCCGGTGCCCCGGTTGTCTCGTGGTAGTCCTTCCAGACTGCCGCGGCCCGGTCAAATTCCCCGACACTGAGCTCCCGAACTTCGATCATTGGCCCATCCCCTCGATCCGGTACCCTTCGGGGGGTATTAGGATCTCAAACCGCGCACCCTCCCCGTAGACGCCGGTCTCCCGGATGGTGATCCCGGTGATCGCCGTGATCTCGTGGGCCAGGAAGAGCCCGTGCCCGTAACTCTCCTCCCGCTGGACAAAGAGGGATCCTTTTGCAGGATCCGGGATGCCGGTGCCGTTGTCTTCAATGATGATCGCGCAGTGGTCGGGACGGATCTGGTACGTTGCCGTGATCATCGTTGCCCCGGTCGATTCCTTGAGCGAGTTATGGAGGATGTGGTAAAAAACCGTCGGGAGATGCGGATCGGCAAATACCTCGAGCCGTACCGTCCAGGCACGGAAGACAACTGCACCGAAATCAAGACGGGCACTGGCGGCCCGGAATGCATCCTGTACCGGCATCCATGCGGGGGGAGTCGATCCGATATCCCGGAATTCCCGGGATGTCTCGATCTGGCGGCTCATGCCACTTGCCGTTTCCTTAATACCGGCGAGGAATGCGATCACTTCCGGGTCATTGAACTTCATAACGCCGAGACGGAGATGGGCATAGAGTATCGAGAGCCGCCGGGACATATCGTGCCGGAGGATACCGGCAAGCGTATTGAGCCGGTGCCCGGTCTTCTCCAGTGCAGCCCGGGTCATGACCTGGTCCGTCACATCGCGGATAGACTCGATCGCGCCGGTGATATTCCCGTTTGAGTCAACGAGCGCTGTTGCCGAGAAGCGGAGGTGAGCCCCCCGGTCGCCGTGGAAATGAGGGAGATACACCTCGGATACCAGTTTGCTGGATTCCCGCTGGATTGCCGGGTACTTCTCCTCGGGTCGTGCCACCCCGCTGATGATAAGCCCGACCAGCATCGGCCTGCGCTCCCCGTAAAATGCCAGCGCATATGCATAATCGCCCTGCCCCAGGACGGCACTCTTGCGTACACCGGTCATCTCTTCAACGGCCCGGTTCCATGCGATTACCCGGCCATCGCGGTCGATGGCAAATGTTGCATCGGGAAGGAATTCGATGATATCATGTAACTGCTGTTCTGACCGGGCCAGGTTCCGGGAGAGCAGTGCCACCGCTGCTCCCACGATGATGAGGATGGCCATCCGGGAGAGTGCAACCGGGTCAAGGACAGACTCGGCCGTGGCAAAGAGGACCACCATGGTCCCGTAGACGGCAGTTATTGCAACGGCAAAGAGAAAACCCCGGCGGGGATACCAGTACGAAGCGAGAATGATGGGGAAGTACAGGAGATGTGAGAGGACGATGGTGAACCCCTGCAGCATGCCGAACAGGTTGATCCCGAGCGTGAGCACCGAGACAGCGGCAATGGCAGAGATGCGGGTGCGATCAACGGGACTGGAAAGGACGGATGGGGAAAAAAGTGCCATGGCAACAAACAGACCTGCAGTCTTTCATTCGGACTGCATGCAGTAAAAATGTTCTGCCGCCGGACTGCCGGTTCCCTGAATCGTTCTCATTCAGGAATCCGGGGGGTGATACGCGTTGTACCGGGAGGGCAGACCAGTTCGAACCGCGCCCCCCTCCCTTCGACACCGGTCTCATGCATCGTGATGTTCGTGATGGCAAGGATCTCCCGGGAAAGGAAGAGGCCAAGGCCGGTATTCATCCCGTACTCGTAGCTGAAGACGAGTTCTTTCTTCTCGGCCGGTATACCGACACCGTCGTCCTCACAGACCACAACCACGGAGTCGTCGACCGGTCTGTTGCTGAACCGGATTGTGGTGATCTTCCTGCCATACTTGATGGCATTCTCGATCAGGTTGGTAAAGACCTTCTCGATCAGCGGATCGGCATATATCTCATGGTTTGACGGGAGGGCATTCTCGATCCGGACATAGGTCGGGGGGATGTGCTTTGCCGCAGATGCGACAAGCCCGTGGAGGTTCTGCCACTGGGGCGCCTTTACACCGACTTTCTGGTATTCACCGGTAAACCGTACCGAGTTGAGGGTCTGCGTCGCAATCTCGGCTGCGGATGCAACATGCTCCCATGCCTTCTCCGGATCCTTCTCCCGCATATCGAGCGCGTACTCAAGCGACTCGTGCTGGGACGTGAGCTGGTTGATCACTTCATGCCGGGTGATGCTCGCCATCAGGTTGAGTTTGGTATTCGCCTCATCGAGTGCCTGCTGGACGCGCCTGCGCTCCAGGTTCTCCTGGGTAAGCCGGCTGTTGGACTGCTGGAGATCAGCAACCGCCTGCTGCAGCTGTTCATTCAGGGTCGCAAGCCGGTCCTGTGCCTCGATGAGTTCGGCATTCTTGGAGACGGCGACGGCATACGTTGAGAGGAGAATATTCAGGATCTGGATCCGGCTGGACGGGATCCGGACCGTTTTACCGCCCAGCGTGATCGGCAGTGCAGCGGGTGTTCCATCAGGATCCGGTTGCTGGAGCTTCTCGATGATCGTCGCGATCCGCTGCCGGATGGATCCTGCATCGAACGGCTTGATGATGAAATCGTCAGCCCCCACCTCAAGTCCCCGGATCACATCCGCCGGGTCGAAGAGCTGGGTTACCAGGATAACCGGGATATTCTTCATCGAAGTATCGGCTTTTATCCGGCGGCAGAGTTCGTATCCGTCCATCTCGGGCATGACGATATCGGTGAAAACGATCGACGGCCGGTCGATGGCAATCTGCTCGAGCGCCACGTTACCATTCTCTGCAAGGGTTACACGGCAGCCCTCGTTCTCAAGGATATGCCGGAGATATTCTGCCTGGGTCCGGCTGTCCTCAACAACAAGGATCTTCCAGGGGGCTTTTGCCGGGGTATCGGTCATGGGACGGCTCCACATTTTGCGCAGGATAATTACGGGTCCGGGGTTCTCTGTTCTTCCGGTCGGGGTGAGAACAGCATGGTAATCTTCCATTGGTTCCCGGGGATAATAAACACGGTGGAGGAACCGGTTCCGCCGCAGTGAACCGAAAACTCCCCCGAGCCGGGGAGGGGAAAGCGGTTTTTCTCGTCAGGCGTGGGAGGGAATAGATTTTGGACAGAATTTTTCCCTGTGCTATTCCACCGAAGGACCGCGGCTACCGGTTGGACCTGCCTGCGGCCATGATGAATTTAAGTGGGTTTTTATAGTGGTGGTGAGAAAAAGATCATCAGAACATTAGTGCACAGCACTAGTGCACAGCGCAACAATCAGGACGGCACTTGTATGCGACCACCCCGCATCCCCCCGATGGTAACCGATATCATTCAGACGGCCATCATCTCCTTTGATGGTATGGAGTTCAGGACCCTGGAATCCTGCCCATTCTGCGGAGGTTCCGTTCAGGGATATGATACCCGGACGAAACGGTTTATTGTTATCACAGACGGTTCCGGGGAACGCACGATAACCGTCCGGGTTAAGCGGTTCACCTGCCGGAGCTGCCACAGGCTGATCAACGCCGATGAGCCGTTCTACCCGGACACCAGGATCGGAAGCCTGGTCGTGGATCTCTACTTCACCCTTGCATCGATCATGCCACCGAGCAGGGCAGCCCGCGTTCTTGAGGCCATGGGAATCATCGTTGACCGGACAACCTGGCGGAAGTACCTCCGCGAGAAGTTCCCGGAGATCCCGGCAACCGATGTCTTTGGGATGCGGCTCCCGAATTCGGTTATCACCATTGCAGATGCTGCCGCGCGGATCTCTTCTGCAGGGGGACATGCAGACAGCACTGATGTGCTCACGGTGTGCGGGCATCCCTCCTCCCGGAGGAGAATCCTACAGAAAGACGAAGCGATCATCGCTGATGTCCCCGCAGTGCCTGGTACAGCAGAGGCCTTTTCCCCGGATGAATCTCCCTGGCAAGCCCCGTATGGGAAACTGGTCCCGGTGATCCAGGAGACCTGCACCGGGGATAAGCAGGGGTTACCAGCCGCGGAATTTACAACAGGGGCCGGTCACAACCCGTTTTAAGGTGTCATCTGCCGGAGGGCAACCTGTTTCACCGCAAGGGCAGGGAGTGCATCGGCAGCCGCCCCGAGTACCTGCGTGAGATCGGCTGCCCCCAGTTCTTGGGAAAAGAGCGGGGCACCGATCCCGGCAACGAGGATCTTTTCAGCACCGGTCGCTTCCGCAACCTTCTGCACCGCAGAACAGACCAGGGACCGCTGCTCATCCCAGAACGTTGCTGCTACCTGCATCGCACCATCCTCCCCGATCTCCGCGAGGTCGGCACAGACGACACGGGCAAGGCGGCGCAGGGAGGCTTCAATCGTCTTCTCTTTCCTGTCGGGAGTGTCGCAGGTATACTGCACCGGACTGATATGACCCAGGACCAGGTGGGCATCGGCACTCGATGCGAAATATTCCGTGCTGACTGGTGTCGGTATGCCCCCTACCCGCACAGAGCGGACAAGGGTCGGGATACTCGTGCGGAGCATGCCGGTATAGAGGAGATATCCCCGCTGGAGCCGCCGGGTGTCCGTCAGATCCACAAGATCGTCAAACCGTCCAAGGGGGATGATATCCGCCGTGGTGCTCCCGATATCAAGCAGGACCGCATCCGGGTAGTCCTGGCGGAGGAAATCAGCGGACGCCAGCCAGTTCGCGGCAGCGAGCTGCGGGACTGCATGGTCATGAAATCCGGCATCCATCCCGTAAAAGCGGGCAGCAGGGAACGCCTCGCGTACCTTGTTGACGATAAACGCGATTCCCTCCATCTTTTCCGTGAAGCAATCGGCAAGTTCCCCGCTCATGACAACTGCCGCAGGGGCTGAGTTGCCGGAGGCATAGGGCCGGAGCAGGTCCGTGATCGGTGCCTTCTCCCAGAGCGGACAGTAATGGATATGGACACCATGCTCGTCAACGACTTTGAGGTTGGCCCCGCCGACATCAATCCCGATCATACCGGGGTTACCTGCCCGTTCGTGTCAAACCGGACCTGCCCGCTGAGATGTACCTGCGTCCCGCCATCCCCGTGGGAGGCTGCGATGAGGAGATCCGCGATCTCTTCTTTCATACAGGATGCTATCCCGACGAGGCTTGTGGTAATGCGCGGGTTGACATCCACGACATAGACCTTGTCTGCAACCACAACATCGATACCACAATACCCCTGGCACCCGAGGACCTCTGCAACCCGGATCGCAGTACTGATGATCTCATCTTCCCGGGAGGGGTGGACCGGAGTCACCCCGCCGAGATATGAAAACGCCCCGTCCGTTCCCATTCGGATATCCTGCCGGTTCACGGCAAGGACGAGCGGGGGGTTTCCTTTAAAGTAAAGGCACGCTTCCCCGATAACCCGGTTGGGGATGATACTCACCGAGAAGTGCTCCCCTTCGATGTATCGCTCGGCAAATTCCCCTTCCTTTGGGGCCGTTTCCGACAATCGTACACCCTGCGCCCCGCAACCACTGACCGGCTTGATGACGCACTGCCCGGCCCCCGGATCCCCGGGTACCGGAATGCCATGTCCGGCAAGGATCCGCTGGGTCTTCACCTTGTTGGCACAGAGCGCAGTAACCATGAATCCGCACCCGAGGTTATGAGTGTACTGTTCGAGGAGCATCGTGTACCTGGTGAGAAGGTGGTCGGGGGCGATGACCAGCCCCATCTCACAGGAAGGGGCGAGTCGTTCGATTTCGGCGGCAAAATCCCCCGAACCGGGCAGCACTACTTCATGACCGCACCGTTCAAAACTGGCTTTCAGGACGCCCAGCATGGCAGCACCTTCATTTGCCAGGTGGGGGTCGTGCGCGGTTGCATATTCAGCGAGCAGGACTTTCATCTCCCCAGTATTTGCTTCTTAGAGAAAATACACTTACCGAATCGGTGAGTTATTGGCAGGGAACGGACAACTGTGTAGGTACCATGAGACCATCCATCCTGCTGACCAATGATGACGGCGTGAGCTCGGTCGGGCTCTGGGCCGCGTATGATGCCCTCAAATCCATAGCAGACGTGACGGTGGTTGCACCGGCAAGCCAGCAGAGCGCCGTGGGGAGGTCCATCTCCATTTTCGAGCCGCTGCGGGCTTCACAGGTGAAGATAAACGGCGTCAGGGCATGGGCAGTTGCAGGAAAACCGACCGATGCGGTAATCATCGGGTTGTACTCGCTGAACCTCAAACCAACGATGGTCGTGAGCGGGATAAATATCGGGGAGAACCTCTCGACCGAGTCGATCATGACATCGGGAACGGTAGGGGCGGCACTTGAAGCATCGAACCAGGGCACCAAAGGGATCGCATTCAGCCTGCAGGTTGAAGACCAGGGGGACAAGTTCGACGACCCGCGCGACCACGGGCATAGTTTTGACGAGGCAAAAAAAGTTGTCCGGGATGTTGTCGGGCGCGTCCTCGAGCACGGGTTTTCCCCGGATACGGATGTTATCAATGTCAACATCCCGTCCCAGGTTAAAGGGGGATACGAGATCACGCGGCTCGCCCACAAGCTCTTCCATACCGGCGTGGAGAAACGGCTCGATCCCCGTGGCAGACCGTATTTCTGGATCAACGGCCCCCTGGTCGATGATGCCGAAGAAGGGACGGATGTGCACGCGATACGGAAAGGAAATGTCTCGGTCACTCCCATCACGCTGGACTGCACATCCTATCACGCATGCGAGGCAACAAAGAAAATTTTACGGTAATTTTTTTACAGCCCCCTTTTTCGTGCCTGATTTCCGGGGTATCTCATTCTGCCGATCTGGTGCAGTGGACCTCCGATCACCATCTTAATTAACCATAGCATGATGAAATATCCCGGTAATGGACAAGAAAGCAGAGGCACTCACCGCAGCCAAGAGGGCTGCCGGGTATAAGGCTGCAGATATGGTGCAGGACGGGATGGTTGTCGGGCTCGGGACAGGCTCCACCGTCTATTACATGATTGAACGGCTGGCAGAGCGGATACAGAATGAGGGGCTGAAGGTTGCCGGGATCCCCACATCCCACCAGACAGCGATTCGTGCCAGGCAGGCACACATCCCCCTGACAACCCTTGATGACAACCCGGTCGTCGATATCGCCATTGATGGTGCGGATGAAGTAGATCCCAAGCTCCGGCTCATCAAGGGCCGGGGTGCAGCCCACCTGCGGGAGAAGTGCGTTGCCGGAGCAGCGAGACAGTTCATTGTCGTAGTTGACGATGCGAAGGTGGTGAAAAGACTGGGCACGCAGGTTCCGGTCGAGGTTCTTCCGTTCGCACTCACTCCGGTAATCTCATCACTCCGGGCACTCGGGTGCGAGCCGGTCATCCGCGAGGCCGTGAAGAAGGATGGCCCGGTCATCACGGATAACGGGAATTTTGTGGTTGATTGCAAGTTTAAGGAAATTAAAGACCCGGAGAACCTTGAATCCGCCATTGCAGCAATCCCGGGTGTCATCGAAAGCGGCCTGTTCACCGCATATGCCCGGAAGACCACGGTTGTCGTGGGCGGGGAAAAAAAGTGTAAGGTAATAACCTTACCGGATATAGTCGCGTAACTTCTGGACGAGGGCGAGCTGGTTGTTCGCCTCTTTCTTCTTCTCTTTCTCGATGCTGTCCATGATCTCGTGGATCGGCTTTGCCAGCTCGTAAATCTTGACCGGGCGGCCTTTGCTCTCAGCCTTGCTCTCGCGGCTGTTGATCCAGTTCTGGTCAATCAGGTAGCGCATCGCGATGCTGACTTCCGGCTGCCGGAGGTCGGTGCCGCGCTCGATTGCGCGGGATGTTGCCTCAGGCGTGTTTGCAAGGAAGACCAGTACCTTTGCCACATTCCGTTTTGTTCCGATCTCGATGAGGAGATTTGCAAATTCCTCCTCCTTTTCCGTGAAATACATGACATTCTCCGTTCTCATACATCACATCCACAATATTTTCGATTTGCTATATCCAATAATTATGGCTTTTGCGTATATATAGTATATCGTATTGTTCGGCAATGGGCAGAGAGTATATATGTCATTAATTTTTTTGGCACCTGTTCAAGATAATGAGAGCGTGAGCCCGTTACAAAAAAGATTACAGGAGACCGAGACTCCGGAGATCCGAGAGGATCTTCACAACAGCCTTACGTGCATCCTCCGGTTCCTTACCACCGGTGATGATGAGTTTCCCGGACCCAAAGAGGAGGACAACGACTTTGGGATTATCAAGCCGGTAAACGAGGCCGGGGAACTGCTCGGGTTCATATTCAATCCGGTCAAGATTGAACCCCACGGCGATCTTGTTGAGGTTGATTGCCGTTGCAAGATCTGCAGAGGTTACGATGTTCTGGATCTTGTAATCAAGTTTCTTGGGGATATCAATTCCCTGCTTGCGTAAAAGGCCGCCAAGGATATTGAGCCCCTTGCTCAGGCTGTCGATACTCTTGGCACCGGTGAGGACAACCTTGCCGGATCCAAAGACAAGGGCCGCAATCTTGGGGTCCTGCATCCGGAGAACAACACCGGGGAACCGTTTCTTGTTGTATTCTGCATCCTTGATCTTGGATGCAAGCGTGGGAAGATCCAGATAATCAGTCACCTTTGCAGAGGCGACGATATTTTCGATCTTCAGGGAATCCTCTGGTCTGACCTTCATAGCTGTAAATCACCTGTAAGTCCGTGGTTTTTATGGTCTTAGGGCCCCGATGACCCGTGCCGGTCAGTTGGGCTTTATAAACCGTATATAAGCAGAGGAAGGGAGCATATAAAAGAGTTGCTATGAGATCCGCACTGTCTTCCATCCCCACACCCCGTAAGAGTCACAAGTGAAAAAAGAATCGGAGTTCCGGAATTATTCATCAAGGGTGGATACATCACCCGGATCTAATCCCATCTCTTTTGCCTTGAGCACCCGGCGCATGATCTTTCCGCTGCGGGTCTTCGGCAGAGATGTCACGAACTCGATCTCCGATGGCATGGCAATCGGTCCGAGGGTGATTCGCACATGGTAGAGGAGCTCGTTTTTGAGCTTGTCGCTGGGGGAATGCCCGACACGGAGGATGACAAACGCCTTGATGATGTTTCCCTTGACTTCGTCAGGCTTGCCGATGACGGCTGCCTCGGCCACTGCCTTGTGGGAGACGAGTGCACTCTCAACCTCCGCGGTCCCGATATTATGGCCGGCAACGACGATCAGATCGTCAGACCGCCCGAGGACCATAATATAGCCGGCAGCGTTTTTCACCGCAAGGTCGCCCACGGCATAACAGCCGGGAATGGTATTCCAGTACTTCCGGTATCGTTCGTCATCGTTATAGACGGTACGGAGCATTGATGGCCAGGGCTCACGGATCGCGAGGAAACCCCCCGTGCCCGGCGCAACGGAATTCCCTTCCTTGTCGACCACATCGGCCACTACCCCCGGGATCGCCTTTCCGGCGAAGCCGGGATACATGGGCTCGCCAAGCATGGTCGTGACCATATGCATACCGGTCTCGGTCTGCCACCAGGTGTCAAGGATCGGACAGCGGTTTTTGCCGATCACCCGGAAGTACCACTCGAATGCTTCGGGATTGAGGGGTTCCCCGACGGATCCAAGGATCCGGAGGGTTGAGAGGTTGTACTTGTCCGGCCACTCTTCGCCAAGCTTCATGAACATGCGGATAGCCGTCGGTGCGGTGTAGAGAATGGTGACGCCGAACTCCTCAACCATGCGCCAGTAAACACCCGGATCCGGGAAGTCCGGCGTACTCTCGGTCAGGATGATCGTTGCACCCATGGAGAGGGGGCCATACACGACATACGAATGCCCGGTGATCCAGCCGGGGTCTGCCGTGCACCAGTACACGTCGTTCTCCTTGATATCAAAGACATTCTTTGCAGTATAGTACGTCCCTACCATGTAGCCGCCACAGGTGTGGACAATCCCTTTGGGAGCGCCGGTGGAGCCGCTCGTGTAGAGGATGAAGAGCGGATCCTCGGCATCCATGACCTCGGCCTCGCAGTCTGGTTTCACATCGCTGATGAGATCGTAAAAATCAATCTCCATCTCCTTATGAATCTCGACCGGCTGGGTTTTCTCCCGGCGGAGGACAACAACATGCTCGACACTGGGGGCGTTGATGATCGCCTCTTCAATGATATGCTTGAGGGGGATAGACTTGCCGCGCCGGAAGGTGACATCGGCAGTGATGACCACCTTTGCCGCGGCTCCGGTGATCCTGCTGTTGAGCGCGGCAGCGCCAAACCCGCCAAACACGACACTGTGCACCGCACCGATCCGTGCGCAGGCGAGCATGGAGATTATCTGTTCAGGAACCATGGGCATGTAAATACAGACGCGGTCCCCCCTGGTGACACCCAGTTTCTTCAGGCCGTTTGCAACCTTCATCACCTCCCGGAAGAGCTGGCGGTAGGTATAGATACGCTCGGTATCATCCTCACCCCTCCAGATGAGGGCGACCTTGTTGCGGCGTGCATTTGAGACATGACGGTCAAGGCAGTTGTACGTGATATTGGTCTTGCCATCGATGAACCAGCGGGCGTACGGATAGTTCCATTCCTTCACGTTCGTATAGGGCTGGAACCAGTGGAGTTCGCGGGCGATCCGGTCCCAGAAGCCGTCAGGATCCCTGCGGAAATCCTCGTATGCCCGGGAGTAGTCCCCCAGCCAGCTGTTCTGCCGGTAGGACGGATCTGGCGTGTAATGCTTTTCGGTGAGTTTAACATTGAAGTCTTCTGCCATCAAAAAACCCCGATTTTACACAATTAATAATGAGTAATGCAAATTAAGGGTTGCCATTTTCCGTTCGGGAAATGCCCGATTTTGTGGAGTTATCTGGTCAGATATACTTTATTTTTTTATTAATTGCGGCGCCATCAGCCCGTTTTGAATTCCAGACAATTTACGGGCTTATTTTTTTGGAGATTTCTGCGCGGTGAGGTGCAGCCACCCGGGCGGTTAAATACGTCAGGGGCATTTCCCCCCATAGATTTAAACCAGAACCTCCACGACAATTAGAAGTTCCGTTGAGAAAATGCATCGCGGAGTTCCGGGTGGCCCGGTTTTTGTCCGGGTCGTTCCAGTGCACGACCGCAGCATGATACCCATGGATCGGGTGATCAGCTCATGAAGAAACTGATGCTTTCTGAATCCGAAGGATATGACCTTTTGAAAGAATACGGGGTTCCGGTCCCAGAATACCGGATGGTAATGACACCCCATGATGCTGCTACCGCTTCAGAGACGATCGGATTTCCGGTTGTCATGAAGATCGTCTCCCCCCAGATCATCCACAAGAGCGATGCCGGGGGAGTGGTTGTGGGCATTGGTTCAAAGGAGGCGGCAGCAGCAGCTTTTGACCGCATCATTACGAACGCAAAGAAGTACTGCCGCGATGCGGAGATCACGGGAGTTATCGTTGAACAGCAGGCCGAACCGGGACTTGAGCTCATCATCGGGGGCAAGACCGACCCGGCATTCGGCAAGGTCATCACGTTTGGCATGGGTGGGACACTGGTCGAGCTGATGAAGGACGTCACGCTCCGGATCCTCCCTGTTGACGAGGAAACCCTGCGACAGATGGTGCGGGACATCAATGGGTATCCCCTTATCCAGGGGTACCGCGGCATGAAGCCCCGGGACGAGGAGGCACTGGTCGCTGCCCTCGTTGCCATCACCCGTTTCTTCCAGGAGAATGACCGGGTCGTTGAATTCGACATAAATCCGCTCCGGCTGTACGAAACGGGTTCGCTTGCGGTTGATGCCCGGATTATTATTTCCGATGAGCCGGTGCACCAGGAGCGCAAAGCCCGGGAGCCGGTTCCCATTGAGTACTTCAATCCCCGTTCGATCGCGGTGATAGGTGCAAGCCAGGACTCGAGCAAGATGGGATATGCGGTTATGCACAACCTCCTCCATTTCCCGGGACAACTCTATCCCGTCAACAACAAGCGCAGCGAGATCCAGGGGCTGAAAGCATACCCCAATGTGACGGCAATCCCGGCTCCCGTAGATCTTGCCGTCATCACGGTTCCGGCAATGCACGTCCCCAGGGTGGTCGAGGAGTGCGGGCAGAAAGGCGTTCCGATGGCCGTCATCATAACGGCGGGCTTCAAGGAGATGGGTCTTGACGGCCGGGCCCTTGAGGAGCGCGTACTCGAGATAGCACGGCGCCATGGCACACGGCTTATCGGCCCCAACTGCCTGGGGATGATCATACCCCCCAAAGGGATCGATACAACATATGTCCACCAGACACCGGTCCCCGGGAATATCGCTTTCATCTCTCAGAGCGGGGCCATCATCAACACGGTTGTTGACTGGAGCCTGGCCAACGGGATCGGGTTCTCGAATGTCATCTCGGTCGGAAACCAGACCGATCTCGACTTCCTCGACTATCTCCGCTATGTCCAGAAAGATGAGAAGA
Organism: uncultured Methanoregula sp.; assembly: GCA_964448885.1. Classification (GTDB taxonomy): domain Archaea; phylum Halobacteriota; class Methanomicrobia; order Methanomicrobiales; family Methanospirillaceae; genus Methanoregula. The sequence continues at coordinate 444,491 of CAYVAQ010000001.1, forward strand.
CCCGGGCCATCATCCTCTATATTGAGGAGATCGCTGATGGCAGGGAGTTCATGGAGGTCGTCTCGGAAGTAGCAAAGACCAAGCCGGTCGTTGCAATCAAGTCGGGATCGTCTACGAAGGGACAGGCTGCTGCAGCATCGCATACCGGATCGCTCTCGGGATCATACGATGTGTATATGGAAGCGTTTCGTAGTTCCGGGGTAATTGCTGTCCATACGCTCACCGGTGCGTTCCTTGCCGCACGAATGCTCGCGCACCCGAAGGGATACCCGCGGGGGAAACGGGCAGTCGTCATCACCAACGCCGGGGGTTTCTCCGTACTGTCGTCCGATTATGCCGAACGATATGGCGTCGAGATTGTCGACCTGCCACCGGAAGTGATAGACGAACTCAACCAGTTCCTCCCGGAGTTCTGGAACAAGAGCAATCCTATCGACCTCCTCGGCGATGCAACCGAACGGCGGTTTGAGAAGACCTTCGAAGTACTGGCACGCTATCCTGACCTCTGGGACATTGCTTTTGTCATCGGGTTCCCGAACCTTGTTCTCACCTCTGATCACCTTGCAAGGAGGATCCTCCGGTTCTCAGAGATGACCGGCAACCGGATCGTCGCAACACTCCTTGGAGGAGCATCCATGGATGCGGGCCGGGAATTATTGAAGGAGCATGATATTCCAAGCTTCGAAGAACTTGACTTCACGTTCCGGGTCATGGGACGGGTGCTCTGGCAGAAATACCGGGTCAGGGCACCGGGCCTCCTTTGACCCATCACGCTTTTTTGATAAAAAAGGATTAATCGTATTGGCGCCAGGTGTGTTCGCATTCCGTACAGCGGAAAAACCGGACCTCGCTCTCATCGGCAGCACGGAGCTGGCGCAGCCACCAGAACGCAAGATTGTGCCCGCATTTCGGACACTTGATCTGGATGGTGGGCAGGGTTTTGAGCTTTTCTCCTTCATCATCCACGATCACGATCTCATTTTCTGTGCGTGATTTCTTCTTATTGACCTTGTCAGTGTCGGCCTGCTCAATTTTCCGGATATACCCGCACTTTCGGCACTTGAGCTGACCACCGGAAGAGATCAGCATAGTCTTGCATTCAGGACAGAACATCGGTATACTATTGCGTGTTGAATGGTGATTAAGGCTGGGGTCATCACCATTCACCACCCCCGGTTTCCCATTCCATGACGGACCACCGCGGATTTTTGGGGATTGCACATCCAGAATCCTTTTTTGGTACCGGGTGGATAATTCTATGATGATAGAGTATCTGGTGCTGATCTCCTTTATCGGGTTTTTGTTCTTCCTCGTTCCCGGGCGGCACCGGAAATACGCTGCGATAACCGGCTGGACATTTATCGTTCTTGCCCTCTTTGCAGAGTTACCCGAATATTTCAGCCAGAACAATTTCCTGTACCCGCTGATGGCAGCACTCTCCCTGCCGTTTCTGGTCATCACGGCACAATACCTCATGAAAGATGATGAACGGGTCATCCAGCTCTCCCGCGCCGCAGCGGTTGCATTCATCATCTATGCGCCGTTCGAGTACGTGCCGGTTCTCGGCAACGCCCTGATCGGGATCGTCGTTGGCCAGATCGTATGGCTCTGCGACCTGCTGCAGTTCCCGGTCACCCTCAACGACTGGAATATCATCATGCACAATGCGTTCCGCGTCGAGATCATCCTTGGCTGCACCGGCATCCAGAGTATCGCCATCATGATGGGGGTAGCTGCCGCAGTCCCGACGACGACAAAACAGAAGATCCTGGCGTTCCTGATCATCGCCCCGACGATCTATTTCCTCAACCTGCTGCGGAATGTCTTTGTCATCATGGCATATACCGAGCAGTGGTTTCCCTACTGGCCGGAGATCGCAAGCAACGGGGAATTCGGGTACGAGAGTTTCTTCTGGGCCCACAACGTAATCGCGGAACTGCTGGCACTCGTATGCCTCGTTGTCATCGCGTACGGGCTTTTTATCATCATCCCCCGGCTGGGATCCTTTGCGGATGATCTCTACCAGTTATATTATGGCGAGGTCATGAAAGCGTTCGGTAAAGGTACGTGATCCGCTGGATCGCTGAAAGATTCGTGCAGACCGCGATGATGATGACCGATGCCCAGATGTAGCCGGTCACGCCTCCGATGATGAGGACAAGGAAGGTCTCCGGTCTCCCGAAGAAGCCGACACCTTCAAGCGGGTCATCGATCTTTCCTTCCACTTTCTCACGATAGCCGATCTCAGCGTAAACCACCGGCTTGATGAACGTGTTCATCAGGGAACCGATGATGGCAAGCGCGACGATCGCAAAGTCGGTGCCCGGGGGAACCGGATAATACTGGCTGATAATGGGGATGCCGGAGAGACCGATTCCCAGGATAGCAAGAGCATCGACATACTTGTCAACGATCCAGTCGAATACCGCTCCAAAGTCCGTATGCGAGCCGGTCTTTCTGGCAACGCTGCCATCGATGAGATCGAAAACCGCCGATACCAGGAGAGCAACCGCCCCCAGGAGGAACTGGCGGTTGATGAAGAGAACTGCACAGATGATCCCTGCGAGCAGGGCAAGGACCGAGATCTGGTTGGGCGTGATCCGCAACCGGACAAAAACGTCTGCCACGGGCTCGAGGTACTTCATGAACCGCGGCCGCAGGGCAGTAATGTTCATAACTCATTTCATGGGAATACGAACCATTAATAGTTGCCCATAAGCATCCGATGAACGCATGATCCTGACCGTCTCCATCATCAGGTTATTTATAGTCCCCATCCAATCTTACCGGAGAGTAGACCTGCAATGATCGCTACAACCGACCGTCCGCACGTGCTGATGATGTCAGAGATCACCGCTGACGGGAAACTGACGCTGAAAAAAGGCGCCTCGTCCAAGATCCTCATGAAGTACATGGCTCACGAGACCGAGCTGCTGCTCCACGAGACCCGTGCCGAGTACGATGCGATCATGGTCGGGGCAAATACCATCAGGATCGACAACTCGTTTCTGACGGTCCGGTATGTCAAAGGCAAAAGCCCCCTGCGGGTAATTCCCTGCAGCATGGCAGATATCCCTCTTGATGCAAACGTGCTTGGCCCTGATGCGCCGACGGTCATCGCAGTCTGCGAGCATGCACCCGCGGAGCGGGTGGAAGCTATCAAAAAGAAAGGTGCATCGGTTGTCGTTGCCGGTACGAAGCATGTTGACCTGCCGCTTTTAATGAAAATCCTGAGAGAGCAGTTCGGCGTGAAGAAACTGATGATTGAAGGCGGACCGACCCTGAACTGGCACATGCTGCACGACAGGCTGGTCGATGAGATCCGCCTCATCCACCTGCCATTCATTGTCGGAGGTTCGGATACCCCGTCGCTGGTCGGCGGGATGCACATCAATTCCGAGGACGAGATGATCCGCCTCAACCTCAAGAAGCATTACCTCTGCGGGAGCAACCTCGTCTCTGAGTTCGATGTCCTGTATTCCGGGGCATAACCTATGGAGAGTACCGAAATCTCCCCACCTGCACCGGCTGCCCCTCCCCGCCAGCATTCGTCCGGCCGGAGATGGTTCTTCATTCTCGTCGCAGGGCTGATTGTTATCATGGGCCTCGCGATTATGGCAGTATACCTCTCCGGGGACGATACCCGCGGCGTAACCGTTGTCCGGCTGGAAGGTACGATGGTGACCGGCGATTTTGCCGACCAGGAGATGATTGGCAGTGAACTCGTGGGTCGGGAACTGCGGCAGGCTGCCGACGACCCGATGGTCGAGGCAATCGTCCTGCGGGTGAACAGCCCGGGCGGGTCACCGGCTGCCGCCCAGGAGATCATCGGTGACCTTGAGTATGCAAAAAGTAAAAAACCGGTCTTTGTCTCGATGGGAGATACGGCAACCTCTGCCGCATACTATGTCAGCGCCCATGCCGACCGGATCTACGCCAATCCCGATACCTTCACGGCAGGCGTGGGAGTCATCTGGACGTTCTCCGATATCAGCCGCTGGATGGAACTGGAAGGGTACAATATCAGCATCATCAAGTCCGGGAGCAAGAAGGACATGGGAACAACATCCCGGCCCCTCAGCATGGACGAGGAGGAGTATGCCAGAAAGATCGTGGACGACAGTTTTGAGACATTCATCAGCGATGTCACTTCCGAGCGGTCCATCCTCCGGTCCGATATCGAGGACGGGCGCGTCATCCGCGGGGCCGATGCAGTCAGGATGAACATTGTTGATGAACTGGGCAACCTGAACGATGCGATCGAGGGGGCCAAGCGGATGGCGGCATCCCGCCGTTAGATCATCTTAACCGGATCGGCTTTCATGTACTCCCGGCATACCGTTGTGGCATAATGCCCGGGGGGAAGGGTAAAATCAAGGAACAGGGTTTTTTCTTCTGTCCGGGCGTTCACGTCAGCACGGAGGGCAACGGGGCGGAAAGCCCCGTCGAATTTTGTCTGGACGAACGATGAGGCACGGGCAAAGTCAGCGGGGGTGATCTTTCGATCCGCCAGCAGCGCTTCCGTTACCGGGTCGGTAACCGGAGAGCCTGTCTGGTCCCGTCCGGGCATGAAGAGCGCGATGCTGCACCGCCCCCGCCGGATATGGATCCCTGCTGCCGGGATTCCGGCTGCAGTCACAACATCGGTTCTCCCGTTCGCAAACAGGAGGCGGTCGCCGGCAACGGGATCCGTCAGCGTGTGGCCGTCATCAAGGCGACCGGAGAGTGCGCAGTTGAAGATATATGACTGGAACGCAGAGACAAACATCGAGAGGAGCTTAGGGGGGAGCTCGTGCAGTGCGCCGGCATAATCCCCCGGGTGAGAGTACAGGTAGTGGAGCATCGCCCGTTCATAATTCATCTGGACCGGCAGTGACCGCAGGGCTTCCCCGGCATCGCTGCCCGACCGGAATGCCGACCGGATTGTTTTGATATTCTCCGGCTCATTCGGGAACTCCATACCGATATAGGTCATGACCGCCTGCTCGTAATCCCCCCGCAGTATCCATTCCCCGACCGTATGGGTGACCGGCCGGATCGCACCGAAACGCTGGAGCCCGAAGTAGTTGGGTACGCCTTCTGCAATCGTCCGGGCTGTCGCACCTGCATGACCGGCAAGGTCGGCAGACTCCGTGTCCCGTATCGCGATGGCAAACCGGTTGCCGGCAAGGTCACCGAGCCTGAGCGCCTCGTTCGATTGCCCGACCGGCGTCAAGACGATATCTTTCAGGTGGATCCCTGCAACCTGCTCATGCGTGACATTGTAGATTGAGATACGCTGCCGGGTGACGGCGTTGCGGTCCTTGGTCCCTGCCCAGCCGATTCGCCGGTGACTGATGCCAAGGCATTTTGCAATCTCCTTGACCGCATGCTGGAGTTCCCAGTTGGTCTTCTCAAGGGTACAGATAAGGTATGGCCCCACACTGCCGCCTTTTCCCTCGAGCGGGATCTCATCAACCCGGAAATCTTCCGGAACCGTCCGGAGCCGCCCCCCGATCCCGGGGATATCGCTTGCATAGTACCGCATCCCGAGTTCGATCTCGAGCGGGAACGTGCTCTTCTTCATAACAGTGAGAGACTCCCCGTGATCCGGTCGAGATCCTCGCTCTTTGCCGGGCCAAGACCAAGGGCGGTAATGGTGCCGGGCGGGATCTCGGTCATCCCTGCATCCTGGATGAGGGACGTGGAGATCCCCGCCCGCTCGGCCAGCACCTTGAGTTCATAGAGCGTACGTTCATCATTGGCTTTCAGGACGACTTTCTTCTGTCCTTCCGTGAGCCAGGACTTCTGGAGGGCCTTGTCAGCGGCATTATACGCCCCGATAGCCGCGTGTCCCGCCTGGGCACAGCGTTTCCCGCAGCTCATCTTGACATCGTTGCGGATGATCAGGCACTGTTTGTACCGGAAATGGGGCTCTTGTGCCATGGTACACAGTCTTGGACGGGCAATCACAAATATCTATACCCACCGGGGGATACAGGTGATCACGACACCCGCAAAAAAACGCACCGGAGCAGGCATTCTCCCCCTATGGCGATGCAGTGTTCAGTCACCGGCTTGCCGGGAGTTATCCTCCCAATAATGAATCGACGGAACAATCCCCAATTTTGCGATCCGGGTCCGTGCACCCCCTCGTGGAGGTGTGAGGGGTATCCGGTTGACCCCCCCTCCACTTTTTTTCAAAAACGCCTGACCCCCCCTGGCATGGGGTAGGGGGGGTATACCGGTGACCCCCTCCCCCCTCAGGCCGAATTCGACCCCCCTACTCAATCGTGAGTAGATCCCCCGTTACTCAAGTCATGACGGTGACTCCACAGGAACCTGAGGATTAGCGCATGCATAAAAATGTTCATTACTCAATTCCGGGTAGGGGGGTATCCGGTCGACCCCCCCTGCATCTTTTTTCAAAACGTTCCTACCCCCCCTGCATGATGGGTGGGGGGGTATCCGGCGGACCCCCCCATCAAGGGGATGTGAGGGGGCAGGGGCAATCCACTCTTGGGAGCAACAAGGTCTTCTCTGTAGCAACACGAATTATTTTTCCCGTCCCATGTCCAAGAGTGTTATCGGAGATTTGGTTGCGCAGGATTATCAGGAGAAGATGCCCCGGGACAAGAGATTACCAGAAACTGATGGCATTTTTGATCATTATCGTCCTGGTCACTTCGGGATGTACCGGCCTGATACCGCCAGGTGAGAAGACCCCCGCCCCGATACCAACACCGCCCGGAGCCCGGCCTGCAATTACCCCCGACACCCTGCCGACTCTGGCAAACCCCCCGGTCATCGCCATCAGGAACATCACCCTCACCCACCCCAGGTATCTCAAACCGGTATCAGAGAGGGATTATCCTGAAAATACCACCAAAGCCCTTGAGGTAGTAACCTCTCCCATGACCGCAGACGGGATCAACGGGTACCTCCGCTGGGATTCGGTCCGGGCCCGTGCCGGGGGTTTGGAGGCAGAACGTATTGAGAAGACTGTCCGCGAGGTCGATGCGGCGATAGCTGCATCCGCCGTCAGGGAAGACCTTGTCCTCTACCATGAGATCCGGGACGATACCCCGCAGCAGATACGTGATTCCGGGAGGTATGCTGAACCCGGGTACACTCTCTGCTCCTATGACCTGTCCATCCTGTACCATGCGGGTTCACTTGCCCGCCGGGACCGGGACGGTTACCTTACCTATCTCGTTTTCCACGAAGGTCCCGGAAGCCACCTCCTCTTTGTCAACGAGAGCACGCGGGAAGTGCTCCTGCCCCGGGGGATGACCTGGGAGATGACTGCTGAAGAGAACGTGACACAGGCCCGGTTCACCCTCGATTCAGTACCCCGGTTCAAGGATGATGATATCCGGCACCTGCGGCTGATGTACATGAACCGCATCAGCTGACACCACCCGATCATGAATGCCCAGACAAACGCCGTACAGGAACACTACGACACGCTCCTTGCAGGTAACTACCTCTGGATGGCCGGGGGGATGAAGACCAACATCGATGCGGCACGTACGTTCCTCAAAGACCACTCCCTCCTCCCCGGCGCAGGGGGTATTGCCCTTGATCTTGGTGCAGGATGCGGGTTTATGGCAATACCTCTCTCTCACGCTGGTTACCGGGTGACGGCAGTGGATATCAGCCAGGAGATGCTCGCGATCCTGAAGAGCCATGCCAACGGGGCTGCAATACAGTGCATACCGGGAGATATCCTGGATATTGCCTCGTGGAGAGGGCTTGCCCCGGAACTCATCCTCTGCACGGGTGACACGATCACTCACCTTCCGGACACAGGCGCAGTCCGGGAACTCATAAAAGCCTGCGGGCGTGAACTTGCACCGGAGAACCGCCTGGTGATCTCGTGCCGGAATTACTCATTCCAGCCGGCAGGCTCATCGGTTGTCATCCCGGTACGGCGGGATGATAACCGTATCTTCATCTGCCGGCTGGACTTCGCGGAGAGTAACGTCATGGTGAGTGATTTCCTGTATACCCGTCAGGACGGATGCTGGAGACGGGCTTGTGGTACGTATCCGAAGTTGCGGATATCCTCAGAATGTCTGGTAAATATTCTCACCACATCCGGCTTCTCCGTCGAGAAACAGGATATTTCATCAGACGGGATAACCCTTCTTGCCTGCCGCAACCCGTAGCCTCCATTGCTGATACACGGTTTTTTTAGAATAATTCAAGTACGCTGCCATCAAGATCACTACCTTACCGGAGTGATGGATGGCATCTGTTCTAGTCTCGCCGCTCAACTGGGGTCTCGGTCATGCAACGCGGGACATTCCGGTCATCCAAAACCTCCTCAGCCACGGGCACGAGGTCACCCTCGCTGCCAGCGGTAATGCCAGGAAGGTACTCAGCCTGGAATTTCCGGACTGCCGGTCCATTGAATTTCCGGATTATCCGGCTCCCTATAGCAAAAGCAGGTTCTTCCTGCCCAAGTTCGCCGCTTCCATTCCGGCTCTGCTGGGCGCGGTATCTGCTGAGCGGGAGGGGATACAGAAGATCCTCCGCCGTGACAAGTACGACCTGATCATCAGTGACAACCGTCTCGGTGTCTTCTCCGGATCCACTCCATCGGTCTTCATCAGCCACCAGCTCCACTATCATCTCCCGCTCATAGCATGGCCATTCGAGCTCGCTGCCGTATGGCTCAATGGATTCCTCCATAGCAAATTTGACCGGGTCATTGTCCCCGATAATCCGCCGGGCCCGTTGTCCCTTGCCGGGAAACTCTCACGGGCCGATTCCAGACCCACCAGGGAGCGGGTTTATTACAGCGGGATCCTGACCAGCATGCGGAAGCGGCAGGCTGATGGTGACCTGGATTACCTGTTCATCATCTCCGGGCCGGAGCCACAACGGACCGAACTTGAACACATCCTGCTGCCCCAGGTAGAGCGACTTGAGGGTTCACGCACAGTCCTCCTCGGGAGCCCGGACAGGACAGATACCCCGGAATCCAGAACGGGCGTGACAATAATGAATTATGCAAGTACTCAGGAGAAGGAATACCTCATGAACCGTGCCGGGTGCATAATCTGCCGTTCGGGTTATACGTCCATGATGGAACTGGCGGAACTGAATAAGGCCTCCGCGCTCCTCATCCCCACACCCGGACAGACCGAACAGGAGTACCTGGCTGCATACTACCAGGCAGCCGGCTGGTTCCCTTCAGTATCCCAGTACTCGATCAGCCTGGATCAGGATCTCCGGCCCGGGAAAGCGTATGCCGGCTTCCCCCCGATGACCGGGACTGAGGAGAATGTAAAACGACTGTACCGGGATGTCCTGGCGGGGTACCTGGAATGAGCGGTTTTCCTGCAGGAGGCGGAAAGGCCCATGGATGAACTCATCGCGGCTGGTGTTGCTGTCATATGTGCAATCGGGGCAGTCGTTCTGCTCCTTGCCTGTGCCGCTTTGCAGGTCACCGCTCTGGTATGGAGTGCTCTTCTGAGGGGGGCATGGCCGGAGATTTTTTCAATCGCCCAGGTCCTTTCACTCATCCTTGTACTCTATATCGGGACGGGCCTGGTCCTCAGAAAGACTGGTATCATCTGATGGACCGTCACATTTCCCCTTTTAAATAATTGCCCCTGTGACACAATACCTATAATCCGCCGGGTCGTACCCGGTAAGGATACCACATCATTCCATTAGGTTTTTGCATGAAAGACAGTTCCATGATCCCCCTTGACACGCTCCGGACGGAGACCGGCGTGTCCGGACTTGACTCGGGGCGCGTTGCCGGGATGCGGTCCCGCTATGGTGCCAATGCGATGACCCCGCCGGTCCGCGATCCGCTCTGGAAACAGTACCTGGAAAAGTTCGATGATCCGGTCATCCGGATCCTGCTCCTTGCCGTTGCCGTCTCGACCATCGTCGCGCTCATCCAGGGCAGCGGGCTTCTGGACACCATCGGGATCATCATCGCAGTCCTGCTTGCAACCGGGATCGCGTTCTTCAACGAGTACAGGAGCAGCCGGGAGTTCGATGTGCTCAACGCCCACCGCGACGACACGGCCATAAAGGTCATCCGCGACGGGAACCCCACCTCCGTTCCTTCACGGGAGATCGTTGTCGGGGACCTGATCCTGCTCGAGGCCGGGGACGCGGTCCCTGCGGACGGATGGGTTTTATCCTCCGATGATCTGCATGTTGATGAATCTGCCTTTACCGGGGAGACCGAACCGGTGAGCAAGACCCTCGAAGAGTGCGTCCTGAAGGGCACGTTCATAACTGCCGGAAAAGGCCAGATCATCGCCGCCGCTGTCGGGGATGCAGCCCAGATGGGGGTAATTGCCGCATCACTGGGGATCGACCATGCAACCCAGACTCCCCTTGAGCAGAAACTCGAAGCACTTGCCCACATCATCAGCAGGTTCGGCTATGCAATGGCAGTCCTCATCTTCGGTTCGCTCTTCATCAAGGGAGTCCTGACGGGAGATGTCACCGGCATGGACCTTGCCACCGCGAACAATGTCCTCCATTACATCATGCTCGCGGTTGTTATCGTTGTGGCAGCAGTCCCGGAGGGGCTCCCGATGAGCGTTGCCCTCTCCCTCTCGCTTGCCATGCGCAAGATGACGCGGGCAAACTGCCTTGTCCGTCGCCTCATTGCCTGTGAAACGATCGGATCTGCGACTACAATCTGCACTGACAAGACCGGTACCCTCACCAAGAACCAGATGGAGGTTGTCGCAGCACCGTTCGGAGAACCGGTTATGGCAGCAAATCTCCCTTCGACCACTGCCGAATGGATTACCCTCAACGCTGCTCTGAACGGGACCGCACATCTGGAAGAGCGGGAGGGAAAGATCATCGTGATCGGGAACTCGACCGAGGGTGCCCTCCTCCGGTGGCTGCGGGAACACGCAGTCAATTACCGGCAGGTCAGGGCCGAATACCAGGTCACAAGGCAACACCTCTTTGACGGGAACCGGAAGCGGATGTCAACGGTAGTCAGGATCGGCGGGAAACACTATCTCCTGGTGAAAGGCGCACCGGAGATCCTTGCACAACTCTGTACATCATCACCCGATCTCTCCGGTGTCAGTTCCCTTGCATCACGGGCGATGCGCACACTCGCTTTTGCCCATAGGGAGATCGACGGCGATGATGATCACGAGACACACCTTATCTGGGACGGTTTTGTCGGCATACGTGACCACCTGAGGGAAAATATCCCGGAATCGGTTGCAACATGCCAGCAGGCCGGCATCAAAGTCCGGATGGTAACCGGGGACAATCCCGAGACCGCCCGGGCCATCGCGGCAGAGTCCGGTATCATGCAGGGAGGCACGGTGATGACCGGGGCAGAGTTCCGCACATTATCCCCCGATGAACAGGTCAGTGCGGCAAAGAACCTGGATGTTATGGCACGGGCAGAACCCATGGATAAACTCCTCCTCGTCCAGGCGCTCCAGAAGACCGGTGCTGTCGTTGCAGTTACCGGAGACGGTACCAACGATGCACCCGCGCTCAAGCATGGCGATGTCGGACTTGCCATGGGAATTGCCGGGACTGAGGTTGCACGGGAGGCAAGCGATATCATCCTGCTCGATGACTCCTTTGGCTCCATCACGAGCGCGGTCTGGTGGGGCAGGTCGCTGTACGAGAATATCCAGCGTTTCATCCTCTTCCAGCTCACCATCAACTTCTGCGCCTGCATCCTCGTCTTCATTGCACCACTCCTCGGGTACCCGGAGCCATTTTCCATTATCGAGATCCTCTGGATCAACATCATCATGGACACCCTTGCCGCGTTTGCCCTCTGCTCGGAAGCGCCGCATGCGGGACTGATGCGGCACAGACCGGTCACCCATGATGCAAAGATCATTACCCCGTTCATGTGGTTGTCCATAATCGTGACCGGTGCAGTCTTCATTGTCGGGGGCCTGCTCCAGATCACCACCGGGTTCATTGGTGGAACAAACCCTGCGGAGATTTCGACAATCTTCTTCTCGGCATTCATCATCGCCGCAGTCTGGAACGGGATTAACTGTCGTGCACTTGACGGCAGGATGCCACCCTTTTTCCGCGGAAATCCAACATTCTTTGCGGTGATGGGGCTCATCGTCATTGTCCAGATCGCAATCGTCCAGTATGGTGGCGTTATCTTCGGGAACGTCCCCCTCTCGGCAGAACAGTGGGCCCGCATCATCCTCATGACCTCGCCAGTGCTTCTTGTCGGCCTGGTCCTGCGGTTGCTATACCGGGCATCCCGTCCACAGGATCTCATCGTTACCGGATAATCCTTTTTTGAGCCGGCATGAGGTTTTTCCCGTTGCGGTCCCTCACCGGGCACCCTTTTATAGAGAGTCTTATATACCCGCATGCTTACATGAAGAGATCAGGATACCCGGGAAAGGAGGTGTGCAAAGGGTAACCACCCGTTCCCCTGCCGGAGCAGGGAGAACGGGTGCCGGGGGGTTTGTGCAGTGGCATATGGCTGCAGCCAATCCCCGCAACAGGCAATGATACGGATATTGTTTGTCGATGACGAACCCGATCTTCTCGAGCTCAGCAGGATCTATCTGGAGTCTCCCGGAGGGATTGCTGTCGATACCGCACCCTCCGCCCGGAGGGCTCTCGACTTCCTGAACACCACCCGGTTTGATGTAGTCGTATCCGACTTCCAGATGCCGGATATGGACGGCATCGAATTCCTTCAGTATATCCGTACCCACCAGGGCAGCCTCCCGGTCATCCTCTTTACCGGAAAGGGACGGGAAGAGGTTGTTATCGCTGCCATTAACAATGGCGCTGATTATTATCTCCAGAAAGGGGGCGAGCCGGATGCACAGTTTGCCGAGCTCCGGCGCAAGATAGAGCTCGCGGTGGAACGGAGACGGTCAGAAGAGAAGATCCTCTTTTATAACCGCCTGTACGCAATCATGAGCGCCATTAACGGGGCAGTCCTGCATACCCGGACAAAAGAAGACCTGTTCCAGAAGATCTGCACCATTGCAATCGACGAGGGGAAGTTCGCACGAGCATGGATAGGACTCCTCGATTCGCAGAAAACCGGACTCTTCCCTGCAGCCTGTGCCGGATTCCGTGACGAGTGCATACGACCGGTCCCCATTGCGGCAGACACCGTGACCGGCATTCATGGTCTGAGCGGGAGGGCCGCATTTATCAAAAGACGCGTGATTGAAAATGATATCGTCACGGGGAGCACGAAAGAGAATCCGGTCGAGACGGGGACGGGTAACGAATTTCATTCCGCAGCGGCATTTCCGATCTGGCTTCATGACCAGGTGATCGGCACAATCCAGCTGTATGCTCCTGAACCTGCTTTCTTTGGTGATGACGAGACCCGCCTGCTCGAGGAGATCTGTTCGGATATCTCCTTTGCCCTCGAGAGCATCGATGCCGATGAGAAACGGAGAAAGACCGAACGTGCCCTCGCTGAATCAGAAGAGAAGTTCCGCATCCTTGTTGAAGAGTCTCTTGTCGGTGTCTATGTCATCCAGGGTGACCGGTTCCTGCATGTCAATCCCCGGTTTGCCGAGATTATGGGATATGCCCGTGAGGAGCTGGTCGGGGGCATGCCGATAGATATGCTGGTTGCACCCGAAAGCAGGGACCTTGTCATGACCAGTATCAGCAAACGTCTGTCCGGAGAGATCAAGAGTCTTCATTATTCGTTCAGGGGACAGAAAAAAGATGGCAGCATTATCGATCTGGAGGTTGCCGGCACCCGGGCAATCCTCCAGGGGCAGCCCATCATCATCGGGAACCTGATTGACATCACCGAGCGGCTGAAGATTGAGACGGAACGGGTGCAGAAACTCGAGGAACTTTCCCTCGCAAACAAGAAGATCCGGGCGGCCGAGGAGCGCCTTTGGGCCCATATTGCCGCCCTTACCGAGAGCCAGGAGCGCCTCAACGAGAGCGAGCGGCGGTTGACAGACATAATCAACTTCCTCCCGGACGCAACATTTGCCATTGATACTGAAGGCAAAGTACTGGTCTGGAACCGGGCGATCGAGAAGATGACGGGTATCCCCTCCGAGGCGATGGTAGGGAAGGATAACTTTGAATATGCTATTCCTTTTTACAAAGCGCGCCGCCCGATCCTGGCTGACCTGGTCCTCTCGTTCGATGCAACCCTCGCACAGACGTATGAAAACCTCTCCCGGGACGGTGACAAATTCACTGCACAAATCTACCTCCCGGAGTTCTTTGGCAGGAAAGGGGTCTATGCATGGTTTGTTGCCGCCCCCCTCTATGACATCCAGGGGAAGATTGCCGGGGCCATCGAGACGATCCGGGATGTGACGGAATCCGAGGAGGTGCGGCGGGAACTGCAGGCGTCAAAGGAGCGGTACCGCACGATCATCGAGAACAGTCATGAAGGAATCATCATAGTCCGTGACGGGAGGATCGTGTACTCCAATCCGGGTATCCGCCGGATGCTTAACGGGTATACCGAGGAAGACCTTCTCGATAAACCGATCGCATTCTTCATCGATGCTTCCGACCAGCGGGAGATCCAGGAGCGTATCGAAAAACGGCTGTCTGGCACCAGCATGCCGGATACCGTGCGGTTCCGTGTGCGGGCAAAAGACGGTTCAATCCACTGCCTGGAGAGCAGGGCTGTCGTGATTGACTGGGAGGGGGGGCCGGCAACCCTGAGTTTCATCAGCGAGGACCCCGGACAATCCTGACTTCGTCCGGAGGTCACCGGCAATGGATGGAGACCATCGCCGGTCAGAACTGCCATCACGATGATTTTAACCGATCACTTCCTTATAGTAACCGGAAATGGATCTGTTCTTCACTATCATTGATTTCATCCTCCACTTCGACCGTTACCTGCCGGGGATCATCGATGCCTACGGTTTCTGGACGTACCTGATCCTCTTTGTCATCATCTTCTGCGAGACGGGGCTCGTTGTCATGCCCTACCTGCCGGGCGATTCGCTCCTCTTTGTTGCCGGAGCCCTTTCGGGTGCAGGGTACCTGAACATTGAGATCCTGCTCATCACCCTCGTTGTCGCGGCGATCCTCGGCGATTCCGTCAATTACTGGATCGGCCACCGGGTCGGTATGAAGGTCCTGGAGAAGAATTATTCACTCGTACGGCGCGACCACCTCGCTCTCACTGAAGAGTATTTCCGTCGGTATGGCGGCCTTACGATCGTCATTGCCCGGTTCGTCCCCTTCATCCGCACGTTTGCGCCGTTCCTCGCCGGTGTCGGGAAGATGAGCTACCGCTGGTTCCTCACCTACAACATAACCGGTGCCGCCATGTGGATCCTCGGATTCACGCTGGCCGGGTTCTTCTTCGGGAGCATCCCCCTTGTGAAGGACAATTTCGGCCTCATCATCTATGCCATCATCGGGATATCCTTCCTGGCGGTCGGTTCAATCATCTGGAACGTCTGGTGCTCGATGCGGAAATGTCCCCCGGCACAGGAATGACCTGAACGATAACGACCTGCAGGGCCGGGCGTTTCGGGCGACAGGAATGGATCACTGGCGATGGTCCTTCGCATCCCTCTTTTTGTAAAACGTGCAGAACGAACCGCACCGCGTGCACCCTTCATTGCAGGGTTCAACATGGATCGTGATGGCCGAACGCGGGAACTCTGTCGTAAGGTCCGCTTCAAGATGGTCTGTAAGATCATGGGACTGCGTCACGGAGATGTCTCCCGGCACAACCAGGTGAAAATCAATGAATACCTCCGGACCCGAACGCCGCGTCTTCAGGTCGTGAAAACCGGCATAGCTGCTTTCGTGCTCGCAGATGATCTGGCGGATGCGGTTCTCCTCCTCGACCGGAATGCTGTGATCGATTAAATCGGCAAACGACCGTTTGGTGAGATCATAGGCAGCCCGCAGGATAACAACTGCAACGCATAATGCCACCAGCGAATCGAAGATTGTTATCCCCGTCAGCCGGATGAGGATGAGCCCGGCAAAGACCCCGAGGGACGTATACACATCGGTACGGAGATGCCACGCATCGCTCTCAAGCGCAATGGATCCGGACTTTTTTGCAACCGTCATGAGACGTTCGGATACCACCCAGTTCACCAGCGCCGAGATTCCCATCACGCCGATACCCACGAGGAGCAGTTCCGGAGGGAATGGATCAGCCTCCCCGCCAAGGAGTTTTTTTGTCGCTTCAATGATGATGAGCAGCGCAGCAGCAAAGATAAGGACAGCCTCGATGAGCCCGGACATGTCCTCGAACTTCCCGTGCCCGAACGAATGGCCTGCATCGGGAGGTTCTGCGGATTTTCTGACGGAAAAGAACGCAATAACGGACGCGACAAGGTCCATGGACGAGTGTATTGCTTCGGAGATGATACTGACCGAACCGATGGAGAGGCCCACGAAAAACTTCAGCAGTACAAGCCCGGTGTTGGAGATGACGGAGAGACGGGCAGTTCTCTCCTTAAGGGTGTTGAGGCTTTTGATATCTGAAGGTGGCTGTTGCATGCGGGTACCGGTCAGATTTCATACTGCTGATGATGAAGGTTTGGCAGCGCGTGGTGCAGGCACATGCGAAGTGAGCGCGTAAGGGGGGGTGCGAGGTACCAGGTCAGCTAAACCGGTACCCGAGAGACTGGACCAGCCCAAGGATCTCCCGTACCTGCTCGTCCTGTTTGTGGGTGAGCCGTCGCCCTTTCTGGACAAGACGGCCCATCCGCACGATCTGGAGCCGCTGTTCCTGGGAGAGCGCTCCGGAGTGGTGAGCCCATTTCAGCAGGTCAAACCACTGGGTCCGATCAAAGGAATAGACCTGCGCAGGTCCTGCAACCGGTGAATACGGCATCGTGGCCCCTGCTATGCTGTCCGATTCCTCTCCGCCATATTCTTCCTGTAGATCTTCATCAGACGTGTCGGCACTGGCTGCCACCATATCCCGGGTATCCCGGCCCACTGACTCATCTGCGGAAATCCCCCCCACAGTCTCTTCCCCGATACGGTCGATCGTGACCTCGGGATCGGTGTCGCGGATGATCACAACGGAGGGCTCATCCGCTGCTCGATCACCAGTATCCTCGAACAGGTCTTCAACCCCCGTAACGGGGTCGGGCGTATGTCTTCCAATGTCAGCCTCAGGGGATGTGGCCACGACAGGAGCCTCACCTTCCGCCAGTTCAGGCTGG
Source organism: uncultured Methanoregula sp. (assembly GCA_964448885.1). GTDB lineage: Archaea > Halobacteriota > Methanomicrobia > Methanomicrobiales > Methanospirillaceae > Methanoregula. The sequence goes on from CAYVAQ010000001.1 coordinate 461,626, forward strand.
TTTGATGACTGTACAATAACCGGACTGCTGGTGGACACAGATGCAACCCTGCCGATCGAGCGTTCGAGCTCCCTCTTCTCCTCGACCGCTGCAGCCAGCCGCTCATTGTCCGTCATATGATCGCCCCACTCATCGGCCAGGGCAACCCGGGCCTGGTCAAGCTCGGATTCAAAGTTCGCCGCCTGCCGGATTGCTGTGTCCCGTTCCCGTTTCAGGGATTCAACCTGTTCTTCAAGACCCCTGACCGTGTCCATTGTACCGGCCAGTTCCCGGGTGAGTTCGCGGACCCGGGTCTCGCAGACCTCCCCCGCCTCCCTCCCGCGTTCACCCAAAACCTGAAGTTCCTCCCGCTCTGATGCAAGGAGCGCTGCAAGGCGTTCCTGCTCTGCCCTTGCCGATTCCAGTGTGGCAGTCATCCGGGCATTGAGTTCCTCTCGTTCAACACGGGCAGATTCACGTTCCTGTGCAAGCGTTGCGGCGAGGCCTTCCTGCTGCTGCTTTGCTGATTCCAGTGTGACAGCCATCCGGGCGTTGAGTTCCTCTCGTTCAACATGGGCAGATTCACGTTCCTGTGCAAGCGTTGCGGCGAGGCCTTCCTGCTCTGCCCTTGCCGATTCCAGTGTGGCAGCGATCCGGGCATTGAGTTCCTCGCGCTCAACCCGCGCAGATTCACGTTCCGAGGTGAGGGTTGCAGCGAGTTGTTCCCGCTCTTCCGATACCTTGCGGGCAAGTTCTGCCGAACGCTCCCCCTCGGCAAGCGACGCTTTCAGGTTATCCTCGCTGATCCGCCGCTGCCTTCTCTCGCTCTCCAGACTTGCCTTCAGCTGTTCGAATTCGTCTGAGAGGGACCGGATATGCTTGTCCAACTCGGCCCGATCGCCGGAAGCCGAATGCAGTTTCATCTCCAGGTCCCGGACAAGTGTTGTTTTCTCTTCGAGTTTTGCCAAAAGGGCGTTGCGTTCATCCTCGAGCCGTGTGAGATCCTGGCGGGCTGCCACCAGTTCATCGCGGTGGCTGTCGAGATCGGTCTTCACCTCAGCATGGGCACCCTGGAGCGACGAAAGTGCCGCGTCCCGCTCACGCACCGCAGCCTGAAGGGCCTCGACAGCCCCCGTGTGCTGTGCCTGCTCGCGGGTAAGGGCAGATTTTGTCTCGTCAAGTATACTCCGCGTGGAGGTCAATTCGGCCTGAAGCTGCTGGCAGAGCGACTCTTTCTCCCTCCTTTTCTCATCAAGGGCTGCATACTGACGCTCCTTTTCAGCAAGTGCCTGCGCTGTTTCGGAGGACCGGTCTTTCTGCGCCGAGAGATCGCGCATAAGGTTTTCTGCGGTATTCTTCAGGTTGCACTCGGTTGTCTCTTTGTCCCGGGTGACTTCAGCGACCCGGGTCTCAAGTGTGGCGATTTGGTCCCTGTCAGCAGTCCGCTCATCCCTGAGCCTTGAAACCTCCCCGGCCTGCTGCTTTGCAGTCTCCTTAAGCTCATCGATAATCCGTGTCAGGTCCTGCTCGGACTGTGCCTTTGCAAGGAGGAGGCTTTTAACTTCCTGTTCAGCAGCGGATGCCCGGTTCTTCTCTGCTGTGCATGCCACTTTCAGCTGCTCGGCCTCAAGCGTGAGTACACGGTAATTCTTCTCCAGGACATCTTTCTCGGGAACCAGATCCTTGAGCGTTGCTTCGGCGCTGTCGCACCGGGTGGTCTCGTCCTCAAGCGCCTTCCGGGTAGCAGCAAGATCGGCGTTTGCGGTCGTGAGTTCATCGGAGAGATAGGCGATCCGGTTCCGGAGTTCCCCGGCCTCTGCGGATGATACCTTGACGGACTCCTCATGCTCCTGGATGAGGCGGCGGTTCTCCTCCTCGGCACCCGCTATCCGGGACTTGTTCTCCTCCCGCTCCTGCAGGAGGAAATCCTTCTCCCGTGAGAGTTCCTCAATCTTCCGGGCCTTTTCCGCCAGTTCGTCATTCAGGAGGGTGATCGCCTGCTCCCGCTGCTCCAGCGTGCTGCCGAGATTGACCATGACACGCCCGCGCTCGGCCAGGGTATCCTCCGCATTTTTCAGCGACTCCGTAAGAGAGGTCCCATGGGACAGAGCACGTGCAAGCTCGTCAGACTTGTTGACCGCGATCTCGAAGGATGAGAGAAGAAATTCCAGGAGCTTGCGCCGGTCTGCCATGACGACAAACAGGTGGTCTTCATGCTGGATCTTGAACTGCGTCTTGACCTGGTCGGGCGTCTGGCGCTCGACAGGGGTTACCAGCATACCCTCGATCAGGGAGACAAGGTATGGCGCATCAAAGGGATACGCAATGAAGTTATCGGCGTTACAGTCAAGGACGTGGAGAAGATCGGAGAGGTTGGAGGCCCGGGTGACGATGAGGACCGGGATCATCCAGAGATCGTTGTCGGTCTTGATCTGCCGGCAGACCTCGTACGCCTCCTCACCCAGCGAGAGGGAGTCGCAGACAAGGAGGTTGGGTTTTCCATACCGGAGGGTTTCCAGGAGCTGGCTGCTGCCGGAGAAGAGGGTGACGCGGTACCCTTTCTGTTCCAGGTGCTCCGGCCGTACCGGGGCACCCGCTTCATTATTACTCAAAACGAAAACATCGATGACATTTTCGTTTCCATCGATCGCGGAGTCATTCATTCCAATCTCTCACGGTTTTTAAAACGGACGCGGATATGCCTGTATTATAATTTTATATACTGTATTATAGCATTTCTGGTCGAAATAGCCATTCCATGAGCCATGTTGCATGAAATCGGCATGAAAAAGGGGGAATAAAAATATTCTACGAAATTTTTCTGCGCGGCGAGAGATCGACGGGGATCTGGAGCTCGGTCAGGAGTTCCTCTTCAAGAACCGTGGCGGGATCGCTCAGGTACACTTCCCGGTGAGGGCCGGTAATGACGAAGTCCCGCTCCTCAAGATACGTCCCGATCCGTGACCAGGCACCATGCAATCCCGAGTACGGTCCCTTGTGGATCAGGGAGAGGCACTTTCCCCCGGGAAGCATGCGCACTTCCATGCCGGGGTCGCTGAGAGCGATCCGGCCCGATATGGGAGCTGCGCACTCGACTGTTGCATCCTTCTCGCGGTATTCCTGATCGTGATAGATCGACATGAAGGGACCAGTGACTTTCAACCCGTTCCGCTGGTTCTCTTCGGAGAATATCTGGCCGCAGAGGTCTCTCATGAGGATCGTTATCGTCTCAGCATAGCTGCCCGTGCCGCGTTTCCCGAGAATACGCTGGGGGGCTGCATCTTTTACAACAGGTTCGTTGAATGTCATGTACATCGTCTCCAGACTGGCACCAGACTCTGAGAGCAGCACCTCGATCTGTTGTAACCGAGTGACCTCCGACCGGATCGCATCGTGTCGTTTCCGGAAAAGCTCCCGGATCCTGCCCGTATCTCCTGCGTACCGTGCATGCAGGATTGTCTCAATCTCCTGAAGCGGGAAGCCAAGCCCGCAGAGCTCCTTGATTGAAACACCGGATGCAATCTGGTTTCCCGTGTAATACCGATAGCCGGTTGCAATATCGCGGTTTGCCGGCACCAGGAGCCCACGCTCATCATAGAGCCGGAGCGCTTTGGTACTCAGCCGGGTTATCTGCGAGAAACGCCCGATGGGGATACGATCGGTTGTCATTGTTACAGTACTGTATGATGCCGGTGAGAATATAGGGTGTCGTTGTCTCCCCCGGGGGAAGGTCCGGCCTGGCAGGATCTCTACACGCATTGGGGGTCTTCTTGCGGGGTACAGGCGGTCGGGCAGGGGACGTCTCCCGTACACGGAATGCCGGCAGAACACAGGATTGCTGGTAGTCACCAGTAAGGGGAGGGGAATGGAAAAGGGACGGGAAGGATCAGCTCAGTTTCTCCCTGAGCACGAAGACGCGTGAGAGGGTCTGGTCCCCCTGGATAACCGGGGAACTCTTGAGCATGGTCTTGATCTTCAACCCGAATTTGTTCACCGCGGTGAAGTTCCCGTTCCAGACCCGTTTCTTGTCAACAAAGAACGCATTCTGATCGATGGCAAAATGATCCGAGGGGTCCTGCAGGATGCTGATGTGCTTGTCCTTCAGGTCGGCCAGCTGGTAGCCGAACCGTTTGATGAACGCATCATTGACAAACGCGATGAGCCCCATATCATCGGTGCCGATGATGAAATCGTCCATGCTGTTCATCATGGCCTCGAACATCAGGAGGTTCTGCTTCTCTTTCTCGAGACGGGCATTGAGTGCCTTTGTTGTCTGTTCTGCCCGCTTGATGGCAGTGACGTCAAAACTGTTGACCGCACACCGGTCGACCCTGCCCTGCGCATTTACCAGCGGCGTGATTGTATACGAGATCCATTTACCTTTGATCTCCTCTTCGAACTGGTAAGGCCGGTTATCGAAGAAATGGTTGCGGATCGCGTCGGCGAGGGCGGCTGATACATACCCCCCCGCAACAAGGCTCTCGAGCAGGAGACCGGTACCTACTTCGGCGTTGGGGGTGAGCATGGAAGCAATGGCGTTGTTGATGACCAGGATATTCGTATTCTGATCGATGATGAACATCGGCTCCCTGTTGGCATTGATCAGGGCCTGGATGATGGAGTCGCGTTCTTTGACCTTCCCGTCGATCTCGTTCTTGTACAGCGCCATCTGGATGGTGGTCTTGAGTGCCCGTTCGTCAAGCGGCTTGATGAGGTACCCGAATGGAACGGAACGAACGGCCTTATCAACGGTGTTCTCATCGGAATGCGCCGTGAGGAAGACAACGGGGATACCCCGTTTCCCGATGACGGCCGCAGCTTCGATGCCCGTCATCTCACCCTTGAGAGTGATGTCCATGAGCGCCAGATCGGGCCTGAGTTCGGCAGCTGCATCGATGGCTTTCTGGCCGGTATCAACAACCACGGGAACGTTGTACCCCATCTTCTTGAGCTTGCTCTGGAGGTCTGCTCCGGTTATGAATTCGTCTTCAACAACAAGGATTGTCGGTTTGTCCATAATCATTCACCAGTCTTCTGCAACCGGGGGAAGGTGACGATGAAGGTTGTCCCGCCTTCCCGCTTCAGGGTTACCGAGCCGTTCAGCTGCTGAGTCAGGCCGTAGATCAGTTTCATGCCAAGCGACTCGGTACGTTCAAATGAGATCCCCTCAGGGATGCCTATACCATTATCATGGTATGTTAAGATGTAATTGTTTCCATCGGTGACGAAATCAATGACGATTTCGCCTTTTCTCCCGCCAGGGAAAGCGTATTTCAGCGTATTTGTCAACAACTCGTTGATGATCAGGCTGCAGGGGACAGCCTGGTTGATGTCGACCAGGATATTTTCGGCATGGATTTTACAGGATATCTGCGACTGGCTGACATTGTAGGTATCAAAGAGGTGCATGGCAAACTTGGTCAGGTAATCACTGTACTCGATCTGGTCGAGGCTCTTGCTCTGGTACAGCTTCTCGTGCACAAGCGCAATGGACTTGACACGGTTCTGGCTGTCGGTGAGCGAATCGATGACGTTCTTGTCCGTTGCCTTGTCTGCCTGCATGGAGAGGAGACTGGAGATGACCTGGAGGTTGTTCTTGACCCGGTGATGGATCTCCTTGAGGAGGTATTCCTTCTCCCGCAGCGATGTGGCGATCTGGTTCTCCATCGTCTTTCGTTCGGTGATATCATAGGAGACGCAGAGAACGGCAGTCACGCGGCCTGCATTGTCCTTTAACGGAGTATAGACACTGGAGAGCCAGCGTTCGGTGCCGTCGGATGCGGTGATCCGGTCATCGCGGCGGACATCGTGGCCATGCTGGAATACCCCGATGATGATCTGGATAAGGATGTCCGCATCTTCCCCCGGGAATACCTCCATGAGCCGGTGACCCCGTACATCGGTGAGGCTCCGTTTGAGGATCCGGAGCGCATAGTTGTTTGCGTATGTGATGGTCGCGTCTTGGTTGATGATATAAATTGCATTGGGAGATGCTTCGGAGAGGCTGCGGTACTTCTCCTCGCTCTGGCGCAGTGCTTCATCGGCTTTCTTCTTCTCGGTGATATCCCTGACGATTGCCTGGACTGCGATACTGCCATCGATCTGGATCCGGGTGAGGCTGACCTCGGCATCGAACTGCTGCCCGTCCAGGGTCAGGTGCCGCCATTCGAACCGCTGGTGATCACCGGCAAGGGCCCGGGCGATCCTGCCGGGGAGATCCTCCGGGGAGACTGTCCCGTCTGGCTGGATCTTTGGCGAGAGCATTGCAAGACTTTTTCCCACAATCTGCTCCTTTGTCCCGTTGAGGAGTTTCTCCGCACTGGTATTGCAGTCCGTGTAGACCCCGTCAGCCATGATGAAGATGGCATCGTAGGTCTCATCGAAGAGCGCATGGTACCGGCTCTCACGATCCTTCAAATCCTTCATCAGCTTCCCGCGGACTTGTTCAACGCCGAGAACGCCAAAGACTGCCATGAGGATGGCAAGGAAGACAATCATGTACGAGGTCCAGTTGATGACGTTCTGTTTGGCAATCATCACCTGCTTCTCGACATCGACACTGACAATGGCGACCACCTCGCCCCGGGAGTTCCGGATGGGGCTGTAGCCGGACAGATACGTTCCCCACTCATCGGTCGTGAAGTCGGCATCAACGGTGGGGTAGGAGAAACCATTGAGCATGTCCTGGGTAACCTCTGGGTACAGCCTTCCAATCGGAGCTGCGTCTGCCCCGATACCGTACGCGTCGTCCATGACAAAGACCACCCGGCCATCATCGAGACGGAAGATGTCAACATTCTTGATATCAGGAAATGCCTGCTTCATCCGGATGAGGATGCCCTGCATACGGCGGTACTCTGCCGTGGACTCGTCCCCCGGCTGGAGCGTGACGACCGTGTCGCCGTCGATCTGGGTTGCCGCGAGCGTGGCAAATCCCTGGATGTCATTGCGTGCCTGCTCCTTGAGGGCATTGGTTGTGACAAAGGAGATGTACAGGATACTGCAGCCCGAAAAGACAAGGATCATCAGCAGGAGGATCATTGACATCTTTTCAGGGACACGGCTGAACATATATCTAATAACGGCAAGAGTGACTTATATCGTTACCGATCAGGAACGGGGTAAACACGACAGGAGCCGGGTGCTGCACATCCTACCGGTCAGATCTCGTTCCGTACCCATGCCTCAATGAGTGCCCGCGATATGCTCATCATTGAGGGAAGCGGGGGGAGGGATGTGCGGGAGAACCAGCCTGCTGCGCTGATTTCCTTGTTATCGATAGTAATCTCGCCACCGGCATAATCGGCAACAAACCCGATCATCAGCGAGTCGGGGAACGGCCACGGTTCACTTGCGATATACCGGATATTCTTAACGCTGATACCCACCTCCTCCTTCACCTCGCGCCTGACGGCTTGTTCAAGGTTCTCGCCCGGCTCGACAAAACCGGCGATGATACTGAAAAGCCCGTGCGGGAACCGGGGAGAGCGGGCAAGGAGCACCTCGTCACCTTTTTTGATCAGGACAATAATTGCAGGGGAAAGTCGCGGGTAGACGATATAATTACAATCGGTACAGAGCCGTGCCCTCTCGGTGCGAAGCGGCCGGGTTTCCTTTCCGCACCGTCCGCAGAACCGGCTGGTCCGGTCAAACTGGAGGATCCTGACCGCATATGCTGCAAGCGCGAACTGGTCATCGGGGATCATCCCGTGCAGTGCCCGTACTGCAGAGAATGCAGATCCCCGGGGGACTTTTCCCTCCTGGCCAATGGCAGCCGCGTAATAGGGAATGGAATCCCGGCAGCCGAGATACTGCACCTGTTCCGGGATAATACCCGGAGGGAGCGGATGGGAGAACACAACCGTTGACAGGGGGGATTTCTGCATATACAGCACGTCATTTCCCAAAACGATTACCCAGCGACGTTCATCGCCGGTGGCCGGATCCGGCTCCGGATATGCTGCCACGAGCGGTTCAATGGAAAATACCGGCCGGTGTTCCATGCTGGTCCCTCATAACGAGTGACTGGAGTGTTGAACCTGGGGATATAAAAGAGGATTTGACGAGATTCAAATAGTTCCGGTGAATCCTGAAAGGGGGGGTGATCTCTTTCTCCCTAATTATTGATCCGGGCCCAGATGTCCTTTGCCGTCTGGATCCCCTCGGTTACGTTGATCCCCCCAAGGGATGAGACTGGCAGGTATGCTTCGAACTCGCTTGCCGCAAATTCCCGTTCCTCAGCGAACTTCACTTCCCACGAGGTCACCTTTACATCAACGAACGCGGAACCGTTGACCATCAGGACAATCGACCCCTTCTGCGAGAGCGTCCCGAGTGCATAGAGGGCCTGCAGGTTGCTGATGGTGACCGGGATAGTTGTTGTCGTATTAGCATTCTCCTTCACATCAATGGCGTACTGCTCGCCATGGCCAAGATATTGCGGCTTTTTGTTTTCAAGATACCAGACATCGAAGACTACCTTGTTCAGCCGGCCCCCGACCGGGTTGGGATTCTGGATATTGACCGTTGTGTTCACGACCATCTTTGAGAGGGAGACATCCGAGAGTGCGATATCGGTAACCGTGACAATCGGCTGCTTTATCGGGGGTTCGGAACTGCAGCCACAGGTGAGCAGGAAGGTAAAAAACAGGAGAAAGACGAGCTTGTGGGCATACTGCTTCATACTATCATCTCATCTCCCCACACTGGGATAAACCTGTGGTTGCACCGCAGGTTTTTTGGCAGCACAAGGATTAAGAAGGATCTTTGTGCAAGAGGTGTACAACAGGAACGGGTGATGGGATGTATACGATATCGCTGATAAGCCCTGATGAGAAGGAGACCCTTATCGGGAACCTGGCACCACGGGTGCGGTACGAGATCAAGTCCGAGATATACGGGTGCTGCATCAAGCTCCTTTCCGATAATGCGGTGATGAAAGAGACATGGCAGGAGAATTTCTACTCCATGTCCCAGAACGTCAGGTCGCACGGGCGGATGTACCTCTTTGAGGAGCCCGCGTACGCACCCGACACCGTCCTTTTCGATAAGATCTCAAAAACCGCGTTCCTGTTCAACTTCAGTTACTATGGCTGGGTCAAGTCCCTTGCCCTCAGCCTTGCCGGTGATATCCTCGAGGATGAGCATGGGATTTTTTCCATCCACGGTGCCTGCGTGGATATCACCGGAACCGGCCTCTGCCTTATCGGCGCATCAGGTGCGGGAAAGACTACCCAGACCTACGGCCTCCTGAAATACCCGGGCACGCGGATTGTCTGCGACGACTGGTTCTTCTCGCGCGTCTTCGGTCCCGAGATCCTTGCCTATGGATCCGAGAAGAACTTCTATATCCGGCAGGACCTGGAGAAGATCTGGAAGGAGTTCGAGGGGCTTGTCAGGGAGGGGGATTACGATGGGGAGGGCCGGGCTGTTGCCGATATCCGCTGGATCATCGGCAAAGGCCGGATCCTTCCCCTGACCACCCTCCGTATCATCATCGTTCTCAAGCGCGACCCGGATGACCGGAACACGGTCCAGACCCTCAATCCCGAGATCGCCCTCAGGTTGTTCGAGGAGAACCATTACTTCAATCCCCATCTCCTCATCAACGACAATTATAAGAGGGCCATCCGTACCCGATACCTCACAGACCTCCTGAACCGTACGACCGTCTATCTGGTCAATACTACGGGTACACCGGCGGAGACCCAGCACCTGATCCGGTCGCTTGCCAGTGTCCCCCAGTCATCGTAGGCACATCGATTTCATCCGGTGTTGCACGGGGCCGGGACACCCCCGGTTATTCCACAATACAGATATATCCCGTAAATAACAGTGATTCTCTATGATCTCGGTCCTGTATGTTGACGACGAGCCCGAACTGCTCGAGATCACACGGCTTTTCCTCGAAGGGACCGGGGATTTTCATGTCGATACTCTGGATAAACCACGTGAGGTCATACTCCGGTTGGGCACCACACGGTACGATGCCATCATCTGCGATTACCAGATGCCGGACATCGACGGGATTGCCCTCCTGAAGAAGATCCGTTCACTGCCGATTGACACCCCGTTTATCCTGTTTACCGGGCGCGGGCGTGAGGAGATTGTCATCGAGGCGATCAACAACGGGGCTGACTTTTATCTCCAGAAAGGCGGGGAGACCAACGCCCTCTTTGCGGAACTGGCCTCGAAGATCCGCCAGGCCGTACTCAGGAACCAGGCACAGAATTCCCTCCGAGAGTCTGAGAAACTGCTCTTTGACATCATCAATTTCCTGCCGGACGCCACGTTTGCCATCAGCCGGGCCGGGGTGGTGATCGCGTGGAACCGTGCGATTGAGGAGATGACCGGCGTTACCGCCCGCGAGATGCTGGGAAAGAAAGACTATGAATATGCTATCCCGTTCTATGGAAAACGCCGGCCGATCCTCATCGATCTCATATTCGAGACGGATGAGAAGATCCGGCATGATTATTCCGGGATCATCCGCGAGAAGGATGTCCTGACCGCAGAGACGAGCCTCCCCCGTCCGAAAGGCAGGCAGCGATTCCTTATGGGGAGGGCAAGCCCGCTCTACAACCAGCAGGGTGGGATCACCGGTTCGATCGAATCGATCCGTGACATCACTCCCCAGAAAGAAGCCGAGGACAATCTCCGGAATGCCCATTCCCGGCTCGCAGCATCGGAAGAGGAGCTGAGAAGCCAGCTGGAGGAGCTTATCAGGATTGGAAAGAACATCCAGGGGAAAGAAGAGCAGCTGCAGGAGATTGCGTCAACGATTCCTGGTGTCGTGTACCAGTTTTACGCAAGGCCTGACGGCAGCAGAGGAATGTATTATGTCAGCGAACGTTCCCGCGATGTCCTTGGTCTCAGCCCGGCGCTGGATTCATTCTTTGAAGCGTTCACGGACCATGTCCACCCGGGCGATCGCGACAGGTTCCTCAGCTCCATCGCAGACGTTGTTGCAAATATCGGGAAATGGAATTTCGAAGGGAGGTTCATCAAACCATCCGGCGAAGAGATCTGGTTTTTGGGAATATCGAGCCCGGCTCTTCACGAGAACGAGACGGTCTTCTCGGGGGTTCTCTTTGATATCACCGAGAGAAAAACCTCCGAGCGGTCATTAGCCGAGCAGGAAGCGCAGTACCATACGCTCGTTGAGCACAGCCAGGATCCGGTCTTCGTTATCCAGGACGGGAAGATCACCTTTGCCAATGATGCGCTCTTTGCCATGGCAAGCCGGCGCAGGGATGAGATGATCGGGCATTCCCTCTGGGAGATGATCGCACCCGAGGACCGGGAGCGGATTCAGGCAATCTACAAAGACCGGCTGGAGGGCAGGCCGGCACCGGAGACCTACGATCTCTCGCTTATCCGGGCGGACAACTCAACCCGGGTGCGCATAAGGGTGAATGTGGGCGTGACACAGTTCAACGGCAGGCCCGCGATCCTGGGAACATTCCATGATATCACCCGTGACCAGGAATGCAGGGAAGTATTACGGCAAAGCGAGCAGCGGTACCGGGAACTCACCGATCTTCTGCCCCAGATCGTCTTTGAGATGGATACCCGTCTGAATGTGACCTATGCAAATCGTCACGCGTTCACCGCACTCGGGCTGACTCCCGATGACATCCGGAAGGGGATAAATGCCCTGGATTATGTTGACCCCGCTCAGCATTCCCTAGTACAGACGAATATCAAAAAGCTCCTTGCGGGAGAGCCGTATGCAAACCCGGAATATACGGCAATCAGGAAAGACGGCAGCAGGTTCCCCGTCCTGATATATGCATCCCCTGTCTTCGAGGACGGCAGCCTTACCGGGTTCCGCGGGATCATTGTCGACATCTCTGCATGGAAGGAGGCAGCGGCTGCCCGATAGGAGATCGAGGACCGGTACACTTCGCTTGCGGAGGCGGCAATGGACCTCATCTATATCATCGACCGGGACGATACGGTCGTTTACGTGAACAGTTACGGCCAGCAGGTCATGCAGAAGAGCCGGGACGAGATTGTCGGGAAACAGAGAAAGATGCTCTTTCCCGAGGACACTGCGGCACGCCAGTACCAGAGCCTGCAGCGGGTTTTTACTACCGGAAAACCTTTGCGGATCGAGAGCCGTATCCCGCTGCCGGACAGGGATACCTGGCAGGACACCCACCTGGTCCCGCTGAAGGGACCTGACGGGACAGTCACTGCGGTCATGGGCATCTCCCGGGATATAACCCGGCTCAAGCAGGCAGACATTGCCCTCAAGCGGTCGAACGAGAAGCTCAATCTCCTCAATACCATCACCCGTCATGATGTTGCAAACCAGCTGACCATCCTCAATGGCTATATCCAGCTCGCACTCCTCAAAGAACCGAACCCGGTTGTCCTCGACTTCATGAAAAAGATCGATAAAACCGCGAATACGATCCAGCGGCAGATCGACTTCACCCGGGCTTACCAGGACCTGGGCATCCGGGCGCCCGACTGGTTCCGTCTCGACCAGGTTATTGCCAAAACCCAGCCATCCGGTCTGGTCCTGACCGAGGTCTGCAAGGATTATGAGGTCTTTGCCGACCCGATGCTTGAGAAGGTCTTCTTCAACCTCTTTGACAATGCAATCCGTCACGGGGGGCATGTCACGACCATCATGATCCGCTGCGATCCCCGCGGTGATGAACTGGTCATCGTGATTGAAGACGACGGGGTGGGTATCCCCCTTGATGAGAAACAGAAGATCTTCCGGAAAGGATTTGGCAAGCATACCGGATACGGCCTCTTCCTCGTCCGGGAGATTCTGGCGATAACCAGTATCGAGATACACGAGACCGGCCGTCACGGGAGTGGCGCACGGTTCGAGATCACCATTCCCAAAAACGGCTGGAGGAAGAGGAGCGAACTGCCCGGTGAGGAGCAGTAATCTTTTTGAAAATTTTCCGGTTCCCTGCAATCCACCAGGTTCTTTCCTGACATGTTTTGCATCAGTACCCGCTCAGGTAATAATACCCGTTATCTTCCCGCACATCAACACTGACCCGGAAGAGACGACTTATCTCACTGCTGGTCAGGACATCCCCCTTCCTGCCATCCCTGATAAAACGGCCGTGGTCCATGAGAATAACCCGGGAGATCTCCGGGATGATATCATGGACATTGTGGGTGATAAGGATAATACCGGTTCCGGTTCCTGCAATCCTTCGCAGCGTACTGCGGAACGTGTGCAGGGCATGAATGTCAAGGCTGTTGGTCGGTTCGTCAAGGATGAGCGTTGCCGGGTTACTGACCAGTGCCCGGCCAATGAGCAGACGCCGCGATTCTCCCGATGACATGCCGGACATCAACCGGTCGCTGAGGTGTTCAATCTCCAAAAATTTCAGGACCTGGTCTGCCTTCCGCTCAATTTCCGGTGTCACAATGTGATTGAAGAGACCGATGCTCGAGAAGAAGCCCGAGATGACAACCTCCCTGCCCGTGACCGGCCGGGTGTATGCAAACTGCAGGTCATTTGAGACAACACCGATTGCCGAACGGAGGTCAAAGACGTCCCAGACCTCCTTTCCCCGCATCCGGAAGATCAGGCCCGGCGCAGAGGGATCCGGGTATAGTTCCCGCAGGACGGTTTTAACAAACGAGGACTTCCCGGCACCATTGGGACCAAGGATAGCGACATTCTCGCCTTCCTGTATCGTGACCGAGAGGGAATCGAGCACTCTCGTATCTCCCTGCCAGACGGTGACATCAGCAAACTCCAGAAGCGGGGCTGCTTCCTGTGGTTTTTCTGGATTATCAGCCGTATTCATGAATCCCCACGGGGTTCACCCGGACATCTCCACTGACGGGGCTATAAACTCATAGCAGATCGTGGTCTTCTGACTGCCAAGGGTGAGCCTGCCCCCGGCGCGCTCTGCAAGGCCCTGCAGGAAACGCCAGGTCCTGCGTTTGCCGCTGTCTTCGCAATGAGGGATTGTGCCCCTGATCGAGACAACGATTGTATTGCCGGTATCCCGGGTCTGAATCGAGAGATGGTCTGCTCCCGTCCCGACAAGGTCTTCAAGGATATACGTCAGGAGATCGACATAGTGATCACGGTCGATCCACGTGAGCGGAGATGTTCCCGCACTGTCAACAGTAACCGCAACATCCTCGAGAAGCGGGCGGGTCCCGATCCGCGAGAGGAGCATCCGGGAGAAGGTATCGTCATCATCGGAGCCCGACAGGATGTCCTCGTCCGAGAGTACCGGGACCGAGAGACCGGTGATGACCCCATCCGTGATTTCCACAATATTATGGCGGGATATCTCCGCCGGGGGAGAGAATCCACGCAGCATCGTAGTATAATCGGAGAGCAGCCGGCAGGCCCGTGAGACGAGCGACGGATCGATGATCCCGGCCAGTTCATCGCGGTTGAAGGTGCGCTGGAGTTTGCCGATGACCTGACCAGCCTTGAGGACGAGATGGATCGATATCTGGTGGCGCTCGTGGTGCTCTTCGGCAAAACTCCGGAATGCGTCCAGCAGCTCGTCAATCATGTCGCTGTTGATCAGGGTCGTTGCCTGTTCCGCAACACCCGACTCTCCCAGCTCTTCCATCATGTACGACGTGTAGTACAGGCGTCCGGCCATGACCGTGAAGAGCTCGTTCACTTCCTCCATGCAGTCCTCGGCAAAAGCCGCGGTCTTCTGTGCCCGGTCCTGGTTCAGTTCCGCGATATTTGAGAGAGCCATTGCATCCCGACGGATACCGGCAAGCATCCGGGCTGCATCGGGCGCAGTGAGCACCCTGCCATGACCGGGACAGACCAGTTTTACCCCGCTTTTTACGATAATCTCCTCAATGCCGGCGAGCGAGCGGATGAGCTCTTCCTGCGACCATCCCACAAGGCCGGCAACTCCGGGGTTTGCTGCAAAGAGGAGATCGCCGATAAAGAGGAGATCCCCGATCCGCAGACAGATGCTGTCGGGGCTGTGACCCGGCGTATGGAACACATCCGCGCCCGGCCCCTCCCCGAACCGTATCCTCTCGCAGGCGAGTCCTCCTTCGGCAGTCACGCGGGTAATGGTTATGTCGGCACCGTTCGGGAAACAGAGCTCCCCTGCCGTTCCCGGGACCTCCGCACGATCCGGCGTGAAGAGATGGAGCCCGATCTGCATGGGGTAAATCTGCGCATTCAGGAGTTCCGCCTGGGTCAGGCGCCGGTCAGCCCGCTCAATTGCCAGCGCACCGTCCTGCTGAACGGCAAATACCGCAGTGTCCGGAAATGCAAACGCCGGATCTGCCTGGATACCCAGGAAGTGGTCGATATGCGCATGGGTCAGGAAGACGAAGACCGGACGATCATTCTTCTCACGGCAATCCGCCATCAGCCGCGCCATCTGCTCAACCTGGGCCGGAAGACCCCCGGGGTCGATCAGGAAGATAACGTCCGGAGTCGAGAGGAGATAATTATTGGAAGAGATGGTATCGATCTTCCGGATAAAAGGGTAAATTTCTGTGTCCGGTGCTCCGGGTACCGGCTGCCACAACATGGGGGCGAGCTGGTCGTTACCAGCCGGCAAGCGCCTCTCCCTCAGAACTATAAATGGTAAAGATTGACGTGAATCCGGCAAGTTTCAGAATCTTCATGACCTCAGGTGCAAGAGAGCAGATACCAAACTTGTCACCCGGGTTCTTGAGTTTCTTTGCAGTTGCAAGAAGCACGCGGAGCCCTCCGCTGCTGATATAAGTAACCCCGGAAAAGTTCAGGAGGATCTTCCGGTTTCCCGCATCGATTTCCCGGTTGATTACCTGTTCGAGTTCCGGCGCCGTTGACGTGTCCACCCTGCCGCTGACAGTTATAACCGTCTTTCCTTCATTGTTCGCCGTGTTTATTTCCACAATATCTCCCCGGTGATCGGTTAATGATTATTGCTTTCATACACTTCGGTAGTTTTTCAAGATAATCCTATCCATCACTCACCCGCGGATCAACGGGTGCCCGGCCTGACCGTTCATCGCCAGGGGTGTGGAACGGGCATTCAGCACGGGAGAACCGGACCGTCATCGCTCTCAATTCCTGGTGGTTATTCCGTTCCCGGTCAGCGGATTACCCGGATCACTTCATCATTCCAGCGGCGAAGCCGGCCATTTCCCGGATTTCCTGACAGACACCCGGTACTGCGGACGCTGGTTTTCATCCTCGCGATGGCGATCCGCTGGTCGGGATTGTTACCCAATGCGCGCATCAACGTCCGCTACACGCCCCTGTAATCCACTTCCGGTCATGGAATGGTATCACACTCCTTCACGGGCTCCCGCATTACCTGGTCGTGATCGATGACCCGAAAGACACAAATCATAACGCACTTTTCCCGCTCCACGCAAAAGGCAGGATGATCTCAAGAGCGGGAATCGCCCGTTATCCCGATTGATGCAAGGGATAAACCGTACGATTTGTCTGAAACCATCCGCTCTGAACGCAGGTACAACCCTATGCCTGACACAGGGGGATAGCCGAAGCGGAGATTCCGCAGTCGGAGTTGTGTGGCCCCGATCGATTCAGGCAAGTAATTATACATTCGCAGGGATTATCTTCAAAAGAGAGAACCGGGACAATCCTCGGTGAGGCGCCATTATGCCCCCGGAGACCATCCCCCATCACCCAATGTCACATTCATCGAGATCCGGAGCCTGAAATCATGACGAAAGAGTTCGAGATGACGATAGAGGCAGAGATCAACAGGATCCCGGACGTTTCAGCCCGGCTCGAAGAAGCAATGCAGGCAGGCGGTTTCCGTGACGAGGACATCCTCGACACCCAGCTGGCTGTCGAGGAGGCGATCACCAATGTCATCATGCACGGGTATGAACAGAAGGGAGGAGTGATCCGGATCGCGGGGGACGTGAACGACGGGACCATCGAGATCCGGATCGAAGATTCCGCACCCCCCTTCAATCCGCTCTCGATCCCGGAGCCAGACCTCGATGCCGATGTCAGCGAGCGCCGCATCGGGGGGCTCGGAATCTATCTCATCCGCCAGGTTATGGCAGGCCTCGCCTACCGGCACGAAGCGGGAAAAAATATCCTGATTATGACAAAAAAGAGGGCCGATTAGTTGTTTTTCAGGACTCTTTGATGATATCCTGGATATAGGCAACGCCGATCTTTGCCCTTCGCAAGCGTGTGGAGTCAAGGAGGTGGCGCATGTCAACGAACTCCGCCTCGCTCACGATCTTCTTCACCTGGGTATTGAGATCCAGCGATGGGTCATAGGGAACGTTTCTGAAGACAACACCATGGTTGTGGAGATACATCTGTTTTGCCGCACCGTTGTTGAGCGGGTTCGCGTAATAGAGCGAAGAGAGGTTCTTTTCATCAAACCCGGAGAGGTCGTGGGTGAGGTCGATGCCAATGCCGAAACTGACGAGTGTGTCCCCATTGTGGGATAACCCGGTGTCGGAGGCAATCCAGTCATGGACCTGTGACGGGGACATGATCGACTGCCCGTTTTTGGGTGCTGACTCAGCGATGGGGGATTTGCGAATCCCGGAACTGGCAAACCCGGAGAGTATACCCCAGATGGTAACCGCCACGATCCCACGGTAGCTCCTGACACGTTCATTTGCCGACGAGAAGATGGTCCGGTAAATATCCGAGATACTGACACCGTTCTGGTCCTCCGCATCGAGCGTGAAGTATTCATTGAACGGGCCGTCAAGCGTGACATTGAACCCGGTATACACCGGGACGTCCCCGCCGGTATCAGCAGGCGTGAGGAAATCCGGCATGTTGTTGCCATCGGTCGGGAGCCATACCATGGAGCCATGAAGGGTGATCATCTCGCCAAGGAGCGGGAGGGCGGCATTGACATCGGCACCGAGGGCACCAAGGCCCAGCGAGTAGTTCACTTCCGAGAACTTCTTCGCGCGGACATCTGCTGCGGTTATCCGGGAGTAGAGGACGTTATCGAGATCGCCCATAACGCGGAGGACCGGCGGCGTCGTCATCCATCCCGGCTCAATCGTCAGTTTTACACCCTCTCCGACGATCTTCTTGTAGAAGAGCTCGTTGAAGAGGGTCGGGTTCTTCCGCTTCTTAACGATGTCAGACACCGCATCGGAAACGGTCGGGAATATCTCGAAAACCGTAGTGAACCCGGCCATATCGAGAACTTTTTTCGGATACTCCCCGAGGCTGGTGAGTGCGAGTTTTCCATTCCTGCGTTTCATCTCGCGCTTCAGGGCATTGAAGACCCGGATGCCCCCGCTGCTCAGGTAATCGGACCCGGCAAGGTCAACCACCAGTTCCTTGTCATCATCATGGAGGGCTTCGCGTGCCCATGAGTCCAGCTGCTGCGCCCCGAACGCATCGAGCCTTCCGCTCACGTAAAAGACCAGGACACCATCTTTCCTCTCGCTCCGTGCTTCCATATCGTATTGCTCCGGAGGAGAATTTATCCCGGGGGGAATTTAAGGTTGGGGTTTGAACCGGATCACCCCGAATCACCTGTCCTGATTGATTGAATTTTCAGAGCCGGAACCGTGATCGAATCATTCCGGAGGGGTGGATCGCCGTACGTCGAGAAATCATGCGCCGGATCGTAAAAATATAAACCCGGCAATTCCGGTTTGACAAAAAAACGACAAAAAGAATTTAAACAATAAGTAATATTTTATTATTTAATCAAATCAGTATCGTGGAGCAGTGATGAGCTACCAGCCATACAATTCCCGGTATTTCCTGTATTCTGCCTTACTCTTCTCCCTCACATTCTTCATCTGCAACCTGATCCTTCTACCGGTTGCGGCATGATACCAGACGCCATCCATTCAGTACCAGCGACAGGAACCAGTACCAGAAAAGGGAGATTCGCTTGATTATTCAGTTGTCTACAGGAAGGCGCTCTGGAAGAGGAAATATACATTGAGATAGAGCGAGAAGACGAGGATGATTGCGCCCAGCATGAAGAGCAGCATATAAGTATTCTCGTTTTCCGTTGCTGTTGGTTCCATGAACGTTAAATTCACTTCATTTATATTAAGTGTTTCGGTTTTTTTCTCGCTATTTAAACCCTTAAACCAGATTCGAAAAGATATCTATAGATCAACTGCGGGATACAAAGACGAGAAGCGGTTTTCCGCTTTTTGAGAAGACTCGCAGGGTTGTCTCTGCAAGGCGGATCTCCGCTGAGGCAGCGAGATCTGCCAGGTATACGGATTCCTGTTTCATAACCCCCGGTGCCGGACAGGCGAGGGTTGTCTCCGTTGCCGGCGCGGTGATATTGATCGACAGATCCTTTGTCCGCCAGGATGCCGTGTAATTATTGCAGCCCCCTGTCCCGGACAGGCTCCCGTCTGCAGAGAACCGGATTGTCACGGGAGGGGTGGCAAGTGCCGGAACCATGATGCCCGTCTCATCAGCGTAACTCTCCAGCTGCCATGCGGTCCGGGTCATGGTGACACCGGCCGATGCCCGCGTGGCAGGGACATTGACAAAGACAACGAGGATTACCAGGAAACAGAGAAGGACGAGAGCCAGCCAGGTCATCAGCCGTTCCCGGGTTGAGGGAGCAGGTGCAACCGGCTGATCAACAGGATCGGGGCTGACCGTACCGGGCCCGTTATCCGGAGTCATACTACCGGATCAGGTGCCGGATGGGCGATAATAGTTTCGCCCGCAGGTTTGACCGGGCTGAAAGATACAGCGGGGATTTAATAGAAAAGCCGGCAACCTTAACGAAGAGGCTGGAGGCATGGCGGGAGCACCGGTAAGAAAGATTGGCATGATCATCCTCGCGATCCTTTGTTCGTACCTTGTTGCTCAATATTTCTCAACAGGTATCGTACGGGTGATGAACCTGCACGGGCCGGAGATGTATCTTGCCTCCTTCATCCTTTTCGCGGTTATCTTCCTCCTCGTCATGTCAGGGCTCCAGAGAGCATTGGGGATCTTCATCCTTGACGAAGAGCGTCTCAGGTAGTAAGGTACCCCCTGCGATATCGGTAAGCCATCCTCGGACTGGTTATTCCGGAAAAACAAAAAAAAATGGTTACCGTGAGGATTATGCCGCAGCCGGTGTTTCTGTACCCTTGAGCGTGAATGCAACGTAACAGGATGCGATTCCCGAGACAACGGCGAATCCGCCAAAGACAAAGGGAAGCAGCGCAGCTGCAATGAACGGGTTGAGCAGGAGGAGAATCCCGAAAATAATACTGATGATACCGAGAACGCCGTTACCGGCATCCTTTGCCCGGTATGCCTGGTAGATGTGGGCAGCCCCGATGAAACATGCCCAGAACCCGATAAACATAATGAGGAACGTGAAGGCAAAGATGGTTGCGTAGAGAGGATATGCCAGGATAAGGATACCGGCAAGGATGTTGATGACCGCAAGGAAGATCTTGAGCCCCATGTTACTCCGATCAATAACCAAGCACACGAGCGTAAAGATCCCTCCGACAAGCCAGTACGCACCGAGGAAAATGATGAAGAACTCCATTGTCTGGCCCGGGTTCAGGAGGAACATTCCTCCGACGACAAGCGTGAGCAGGCCCCACAGCAATACGATCCACCAGGGAAGGAGGAGATCGGCTGGCACTCCCGGTTCAGGTTGAGTGGTAACATCGATCATATGACTTTTCTCCAGTGATACATCGACAGGAATAGTATATCTAGTATTCTTTTCTTCCCGGCCGGTGTACCGGTTGCTGAAAGGATTAGGGGGCGGCCGCAGCAGTTTTTGCCAGGATTTCCTGATCAGCCTTTCCGGATATAGCCCCGTATCACCCGGCGGGTTGTACTATCCAGAAGGACGGAGAAGTCAAGGTCAACCACAAAGACGGGAAACATGCCAAGAAGGGTATTGCGGTTGATCTTGTAAATCCGGGACTCCAGGAGAGCCTGGGAGTTCTCGAACCGACCGGGTTCATTCAGGTTTCCCACTGGTTTTTTCTCCCCGTCACCATTCAGGGCAGCCAGCAGTTCTTTGAGCGCGAGCTCGCGGTGGAGGAGCAGCCGCTCTGCCATCGCCCTGCTGGTGTTCCCGTGGATGAACCGGATGATGAAATACTGGCTGATGACAAGGAGGCCGATGAGCGAGAACCGGTGGGCAATCTCCCGGAGCCCGGACTGGGTCAGGAATGCATCGAGCGTCATGCCCGGCAGAAGGATGATCGTGGTCAGGAAAACCAGGACCACAAGGAGGAAACCTGTAAGGAAGAGGAACGAGATCATCCACGGGGGAAGGTCCCGTGCAAGCCGGTCCCTGACCGCACCGAGATCCTGCTCGAAGCGGGCGGTGAACGGTTCGGTCTTCCAGACCAGGAGGTAGAAGAGGATAATGATTGCTGACTGTCCGGCAACAACGAGGGTGGTCCTGAGCGGGACCATGCCCCCGAGGAAGGCTACGATCACCATGAGGATATCAACGGTAAAGAGCAGGCTGATCCCCAGGGTGAGTGCCCTGCTGTTCATGAAGAACGCATTGATGAATATCCGGGTGAACTGGGATGTGCCCGTCCGGATGCCGTTCTCCGTCAGCCAGGTACGGAACCGCGTGATCTCGGGGATGCTCCCCCCGGAACTGCCGGGGCTGGTCGGGATGAGGAGGGTTATGAAATACCCCATGTTAAGGTAAAAGGACGCAGCAACAAAGAGCGTGACATAGTCCGGAACAACAAGGAAGTAGAGCCCGTTGAGGCAGAGGCAGACGAAGAGGATCATGACCTGCCAGTGCCGTCGATCCGGACCTTCAAGGAGGGGTCCTTTCCCTGCCTGGATCGTCGCAAGTTCAAGCGCGATGGCATCGTGAAGAGGGATCTCGCCGGTGCCGGCTGCGGTATCGGGGGCGGGAAGCGGGCGGGGATTCATGGGGATCACTGGAATCAGGGAACGAACGACACGGGCAGCAAGATATTTGCCGGGATGCTGCAGGCAGTAGATCATCGCCGGCAAGTTGTTTAAACATTCGGGATCCCTGCCACAACAACCATGCCTGCTGAATCCGGGGGGAGACGTACCCGATGACCTGCCACAGGCGCTGGCAGACACATTCAGGCGGGAACACTGCCGGTTTTTCCAGTACGCGTGGACGTGTTCAGGAGATCCTGACAGCAGACATTTTGTAGTTGAATCACCAACATTGGTGTAGGAATAACGCTTTTCGCGTGAAATATATCAGGAGATAATATGCTGGATACCAAGACTTCGTGCCTCATACGGGGGATTACCGGGGTGATCTTCGGGTTTCTGGCCCTGATGGTCCCTGAGCCGGTCATCCTCACATTCTCCGGACTCTTCCTCGTTCTCATCGGGCTTGTGATTGCCCTCCTGCTCTTCCTGGCAATCACCTCGCGGGGGGACGAATCGATGCTCTGGTTCGGGTTGTCCGCGGTGATGCTGGTCATTGCAATCCTCTCAGTGGTCTTTGCATGGTTCGTCGGGCTGCTGTTCATCCTCATCATTGTCCTGATTGCTGCCTACAACGGGTTCTACGACATCACGCTTGCCATGACTCACCCGAAGACCAAGTACATCGTGATACCGGCCATGATCCTCAGCGGGGTTGCCCTGCTCTGTTTCTTCTACCTCTACTTCCCTCACTTCACCAACCATCTCGATCTTTCGATCGTGGGCACGCTGGCAATGACATTCGGGCTCTTTTCTATCGGGATGGGGTATTACAAACCCGAGGGCGGCGAGAACGGGACTGAAGAGAACCAGGCAAAGCGGACGTTCAGGTGGCCGGACCTGAAAAAATAATTTTTTTGGGTTCCACATCCCCCCGTTCCCATGAAATACGACGTGATCGTTATCGGGGCCGGCCCGGCCGGCAGTGCTGCAGCAGAGGAATGTGCACGGGCAGGCCTCTCGACACTCTGCATCGAGGAGCACGGTACGATCGGGATACCCGTCCAGTGCGCGGGCCTGCTCTCGACTGCAGCATTGGAAGAATGCCGGGTCTCCGGCCGGTCCGTCCAGAACCAGGTCTGCGGTGCACGCGTCATCACCGGTTCCGGGACCGGGCTCTCCATCGATGCAAAGAAGACCAAAGCATACGTGGTGGACAGAGGGGTGCTTGACCGCGAGATGGCAGAGTCCGCAGCTCGGGCCGGATCGGAATTCAGGCTGAAGACCGCCGTGTACGGGATACGGGATGACCGTGTTCTCACGCGGGGCGCGAGCGGCAGGGAGGAGTTCCCGTTCCGCATGCTGATCGCTGCCGACGGCCCGCGGGGCACGGTAGCCCGCCTTCTGAAGATGGAGCGTTCCCTGGTTTACCTTGCGGGCATCCAGGCAGACATGCCCCACGAGTGCGATCCACGGTTTGTGGAGATTTACCCGGATGCTTCGCCGGAGTTTTTCGGATGGTCCATCCCCACGGCGCCGGGAAGGATTCGCGTGGGGCTCTGCGGCAGCACCAATATACCGAGGCGCTTCGATGCATTTGTCCGGCGGTTCGGATCCGGCATGACCCAGCTCGTAACGGGCACGCTCCCGCTGGGGATCATGCCACGGACATACGGGCACCGGACCCTCTTTGTCGGGGATGCTGCAGGATTCGCCAAACCAACATCCGGGGGCGGGATATACACCGGTGTCCGCTCGGCCCGGCATGCAGCAGCCGTTGCAGCAGAAGCGTGCAGAAAAGGCGACTTCTCTGATGAGGTCCTTGCAGGATACGAGAAGCGGTGGCGTGATGACTTCGGGCTTGAACTGGAGATCGGATTCAGGCTCTTCTCCTACCGCCAGACGCTGAAGAGCGAGGACCTCGACGCGCTGCTGGCCGGCCTGAATGATCCTGATATTATCCGCACGATTGAGGAGTACGGTGACATGGACCGGCCCCGGGAACTGCTCAGGCGGCTTGCCATGAAACCCGCAGCCCTCCGCCTCCTTGCGCCGCTCCTCCGGACCGGCTTACGCCCGTTCTTTTAACATCAGTTATCCGATGCCGGTGTCAGGAGATGGCAGCGCTCCGCCTCGGTCTTCCGCGGGTACCGGCAGGCGCCTTCCGGGACGCTCAGCTCGAACCGGGCACCTTTCTGGTATTCCCCGCATTCACAGACGGAGATCCCCGTGATGGAGAGGATCTCCTGGACAAGGAAGAGGCCAAGACCGGTGTTGCGCCCGTATCCTTTCGAGAAGATACCGGCCTTATCAAACGGCGGGATCCCGACCCCGTCGTCCTCGATGACAACCGTTCCGCCTCCCCCGGGGGTCGTGGTGGCGGAGATCCGGATAACCGAGACGTTCACGCCATGCTGCAGCGAGTTCTCGATGAAGTTGTAAAACGCCCGCTCAAGCAGAGGATCCGCAAATACCTCAAGACCCCGGGTATCGGACTGGACGGTGACGTTCCGGATATCGATACGGGTACAGGCCCGGAAGAAGACATCGTGGATGTTCTGCCAGTCCGGGGATGCGATACCCAGGTTCTGGTAGATCTTGGTGAACTCGATATTCTCACCGATTACCCTGACCGTTGACCGGAGCTTCCGGACATACATGGAATAATCCGGCTCGAGGGGCCGGTCTTTGAGGAGCGAGAGATACCCCCCGATAACAGTCAGCTTGTTCCGGATATCGTGCCGGGTGATGTCAGCGAGGAGGTTGAGCTTGCGGTTCGCGAGCTGCAGGGCTTCTTGCGTCATCTGGATCTCGGAGATATCGTGGAAGATCCCCATCAGGCAGCGCCTGCCCCCGAGATCGATGACGGTCGCGCTTGCATGCATCGGGAGATGACGGCCCCCGTTCCCCTGGACAACCAGCATCATCGATCCGGAGCCTTCATCGGCCACCCGGGCAAATGCTGCCGCGTACTGTTCGTGATACTGGGGGGGGTGAACAGCCAGGTAGGAGGAAAGGCGGATATCATCAAGCGATCTGCCGGTGATCTCCAGCGCTTTCTTGTTTGCATCGGTAATGAGGCCCGTTGAGATATCAACGATGAAGATGGCATCGCTTGCATTGGCCATCAGCTGACGGTTCTTCTCGTTCTCGTTCCTGAGAGCCTCCGCTGCCCTGCGCCGCTCGATTGCCTTATGGATCTTGTGGCGCAGTTCGGCGAACTGTGCTGCAGGCTGTCCCCCTTTCTGGATGTAAAAATCCACCCCATGGTTGATCGCCTCGATCACAACCTCTTCCCTCCCGCGCCCGGTGAAGAGGATGAACGGAATATCCCCGTACTGCGACCTGACCATCTTGAGGAAGGTGAGCCCGTCAAGGTCCGGCATCTGGTAATCGGATATTACCGCATCAAAGGTCCCGGAGGCAAGCAGGGCAAGCCCACCCATGGCGGATTCGGAACACGTTACGGAATATTCTCCCCCCTTCTCCAGGAACCGTTTGCCGATATCGAGGAGATCGGGCTCATCATCAACATAAATGAGGGAGATCATTATGCTGATGTAGCAGTTTAACCGTGATATATTTTTTTTTCGTACAATGGAATTATAAAAAAGTTTGGAATTATCCGGCGCCCGCTGTTCGGGCTGTTTGCTGAAAGCAGAAAAAATCACCGATTGCAGGGAATCACCACTACTGGCACTACCTGGTCGTGTGGTAACTGGCAGGAGGCGCGGGGCATTGCCTCGAACCGGATAAATGGGAACGTACTTAATACCCGGCGTCGTAATTTTCACCAGGCAGGAGTGACCGGATTGATTCGGCTTGAACTGGGGGCAACAACCAGGGAACAGGATCATTCCATCCTCCTTGCAATCTTCTGCCTCACCTTTGGGATCCTCTCGGCCGATCTGCTCATCCCCCTGGGCTTTGTGATCTGGATCCTCTACCTGGTGCCGCTCCTGATGTCGGTCTGGCTCTCCTACCGGTTCTCACCGTTTATCGTTGCATGGGGCCTCACGATTGCCGTACTGCTCGGCAGCCTCATCTCAGACTCTGTGCATGCAAGCCCCTCCGATCTTCCCAACCGGGCGGTCTTCATCCTGATGATTGCCGTCGTCTCCCTGCTGGCATGGGAGATCAAAAACAACTACGAGAGCCTTGCCGGAGAGATTACCGAGCGGAGGAGCGCGCAGGAGCGCCTCGAAGGGCTGGCCGGGAATCTCGAGGAGCGGGTCCTCCAGCGAACCCGTGAGTTATCGGATGTGAATGCCGAACTGAACCGGGACATCGAAGAGCGGCGCAGGGTCGAATCCGCGCTTGCTGCCGCCAACCAGAAGCTGACCCTGCTCTCGCAGATCACCCGCCACGATGTTGCAAACCGGCTCTTTGCGCTGCTGGTGGACATCGATCTTGCACGGGACCGGGCCGGGCTGGTAAAAGACCCGGATCTGGACCGGGCCCTGGACGGGATGGAGAAGACCTCCCGCGGCATCCAGGCCCAGATCGCGTTCATGAAAGACTACCAGGAGATCGGCTCCCAGCTGCCCGGCTGGTTTGCCGTAGATATGATCGCCCTGAACGCTGCCGACCAGCTGAGCAGGCAGGACGTCCGGGTAACAACGGACCTTGCCGACCTTGAGATCTTCGCCGATCCCATGATCAGCAAGGTCTTCTACAACCTGATCGACAACGCCCTCCGCCATGGCGAGCGGGTCAGGCACATCTCCTTCACCTGCCGCCGGCAGGGAGAGTCCATGGTCATCGTGTGTGAGGATGATGGCGTGGGGATACCGGAGAAGGACAAGCAGCATATCTTTGCCAAAGGTTTCGGGAAAGACTCCGGCCTCGGGCTCTTCCTCATCCACAAGATCCTTTCCATCACCGGGATCACCATCAGCGAGACCGGCGAACCCGGGAAGGGCGCACGGTTCGAGATCGCCGTCAGCCCGGACAAATTCCGCATCGTCCCTTCGGTACGGTGATTTTTTTATGTCAGCCCCATCCGGACCGGCTGGTTGCATGAAAATTTTTGGGCTCATACCAAACATTCTTGACTTCCTGCGGCAAAACCGGATCGGCGCCGCATCACGCTTGCTGCGTTCTGTGCCGCTGCGGCTTTTGCGGTATTCCAGGTGAGTATCCCCATCGCGGGGGGAGTGCATATGAGTCTCACGCCTCTTATCGGGATTCTCGCCGGCCCGGTCTTTGGTGTGCTCATTGTCTTTGTGACCAATATCCTTTCGGCTGCGATCGGGCACGGCGGCTGGGGGCTCATCGGGGCGAACACGCTCGTCAACGTAAGCGAGGCGGTCGTTGCCTTTGGGGTATTCCGGCTGCTGAAGAACTCCGTGCCGGATCTCTTCTCCCGTGCCGGTATCGCAACACTTATCGGGCTCTTCATCGGGAACGCCGTCATGATCGGGATCATCCTTGTCTCGGGCATCCAGGGCGTGAACCAGTCCCCGGAGCAGCTGCTTGCCGGCCTCTCGCTCATCGCTCTCATCAATATGGGGGTTGCGGTTATCGAGGCGCTTATGACCGGCCTTGTTGTAACATATATCGGGAAGATGCGTCCGGACCTGCTGGAGGGCGGGTGGCGATGACCGGCCCGGCACCGTCGCAGCCAAAAAACCATGGCCGGATCCTCTTCTTTGTACTGCTCTTAGTCATCGGAGGTATTGCATTCTTTTACCCCTTCGGAACCGGACCCATGGGGATTGAAGAGCGGTTCTCGTCAGCGCTCGGGCTCCCGCATGAAGAGGGGGAGCACGACCACGAGGAAGGGGGCGGGTTCTCAATCGAAGGGTCACCGGTATTGTACCTGCTTGTTCTTGTCCTGATCTGTATTGGATGCTGGTTGTTGTACCGGAAGTTCGGGGCGTGAACTGAAAATCTGTCTGCGAACAATCACGGTCAATCAGGTTTGTGTGCGGTTCACAGGTACATCGATCCCATTGCAATTGTCTTGCTGCTCCGTGAATCGATGATCATCCAGGTGACCTCGCTCTCTTCCGGCAGGATAAGTGTCCCGAATTTTATCCCGGTATGATCTGACAGGGAATTGGCGGGAGTCTCACCTTCGATGTAGAACGTATCTCCGGCTTTGATTGTCGTCCCGTTTGTGCCCACCTGGGTAAAGTTGATGCAGGTCTTCCCGACATCTGCCCCCGTCAGGGTTGTCTTCTGTTCGTCCCGGACAAAAACAACCCGGATTGCCGAGAGAGAGACCGGGTCACCGCCAGCGTGATCGAAATAGGTACGGTTCTCTAGGAGGTTCACCCGGACCTTGAAGCCTGCCTGGGGGACTTTATCCTGCGTATCGCCAAAACCACCGGCATACGTGCTTACGATTGCAGCAATCATGACGGTGACCGAGAGCATCAGCATGACACCGACAACAGGCGAGACCGCCCGGTCCCGGTTGTTGTGCCGGATCACCCGATCACCACATCATTGTCATAGATAATCTGGCCGCTTGGCATGTGCACAATTTTTACGGTTACAACGGAACCGGCAGGGAACTGTGCAGGATCGGAAACGTCGATGCCGGGGAAGAGGTATTCCATGCCCGGGTTGTGCGGGGGGACAGGGCCGCAATATTGCGCGGGAGTGGCCAGGATATCTCCCGGCTGTAAGACCGCTGATGCATTGCCGAACCAGTTATCATTACCCCGTGCAGTGTCCTGCAGGGTGTCACTGCCGAACCGGTTCTCGTCATTGATGAAGAGGACCCCGCTGTACTTGCCGGACGTATAGATACTCCATGAGTCATCCCCGTTCACGGAATACTGGCCGCTCAGGTTACCCTTGATGGTGGTACCGGATGGTGTCCGGAAGTAGGTGATGAGCTGGAGATCTTTTGTCGGAAGAGCATTGCCACTGATGTGTTTGATTGTCATGGACGGCACTGAATACCCGCCATAATCCTTCGCAGCCCAGATGCTGACATCGAGAATAGCGGCCGGTGCTTTCTTCTCTGTACCTGAGAGACCCCCGGCTGCGGCGCTGACAATTGCCGCGATCATGACCGTTACCGCAAGCATCAGCATGACACCCACAACAGGGGAAACCGCATTCTCTTCTTCCGGCATCAGGCAATCTTCCTTATCAGCAATAGATTGCCGCTCCTGATTAATACTTTTATTGATTTTTGTAGCAATTCATAATGGCACTGAGTTTAGAAAATTTTTTTTACCGCTGCAAAACCCTGAAAAAAATTCGGGATTGATTATGACGGGTGAACGTGGTATTACGAAAAGTAAAATTATTATCACTTTATGCTGAATCATTACCTGGGATTTTCCTGAGGAAACGGGATCCAGGGATCGTACGCTGCATGACACCGGGGGCAAACGATTGCGGAGCATCCGAAGTTATCGGAGAGATGCTGATGATTGGCCTTGCCATCCTCCTTATCTCGGCCTTTGCCTCAGTCCTTGGAAATTTTTCTCCGGCTGCCCGCGATCCGGGAATCACCGTGATGATGACCTACGATGCAGGGAACGTGACACTCTGGCATAAAGGGGGAGACTGGATAAAAGCAGAGGACCTGGCTGTCATCATCGGCAACGATTCCTCCCGCATGACCTATTCAGCAACCGATGCAGAGCTTGTCCTTGTGCCGGCAAAACAGACGTTCGACCTGGGCAGCAACATCACGATCAGGACCGGAACGACCTTTGCCGGGGATGAGACCATCAGCCTTGTCACGGCCCGGACGAAAATTTTTTCCGGAGTTGTGCACCTGTGAGTGATGATGCGGTTGCACCGGTGGTTGCAGCGATGCTCCTCCTGGCAGTCCTGGTAACGTTCTTCTCGGTCTGGAACGCGGTATACCTGCCGGCACTCAAGCAGCAGTCTGAGATGGAGCAGGACCAGATGATCAAGGCTGCATTCGGCAGGTTCTCCTCTGCTATTGAAACCGCGATAGCCCTGAAGGGCGGCCTGACCCTGAGTGAGCCGCTGCCCCTTGGGGGAGGCGCGGTAATCTTCAGCCCGGTAATGTCTGCAGGAACGATCCGGGTGAACGAAGAGCCAAAGCAGCTGTATACCGTCACGGTCACGGAGTCGGGCATCGATCACGAGTATTCCGGCCGGCTCGTGAACTTCTCGTACCAGCCGGTCAATGATTTCTGGCTTGACCAGGGCTATGTATGGCATTACGGGTACGTCAATGTCACGCGCGGGGTCTCGCAGGCCGGTGCGGACGGGGCGGCACTCTCAACACCGTTCATGTATCCTGCGATGGATGATGTAAAAAATTCCGGCACACTCCGGAATTTTGCCGGTACGCTCATTTCAATCGAATCGCGGCCATGGTATAATTCGTCATCAAACTGCTCGCATATCACAGTCTCGCCCGTTTCATTCCACAACGAACCCGGCGCTGCCTATGCAAGCGGCAATGGTATCGGAACATTTGGCCTTTCAGCAAACGTGAATGAGACCGGGTATGGTGTCCCGGAAAAAACGAGCCCCGACCGGCTCATTATCCGAATCAGCCGCACGGTGCCTGAGCCGGTCTCCTCTGGTCTGTACAACGAATGCAACCGGACTTTTGCACAACTTGCAAAGCGGTATCCGCATAACATCGCCCATACGTTTACCACGACAATCCATTACAACGAAACTTCGATCGCTCCGGTTGCCGGAAGTCTCCCGTTCGATGTCACCGTCCGCAATATTGCGGTGAATGTTTCGGCCAGGTAATTTTCAAAAATTTTTCCGTATGATACTCTGGTTCTGTCACCGGGTTTTGAAAATGTGTACGCTATCAACCGGTTGCGCCGGGCCCGGGGCTTTTTATTCCGCCAGCGTTCTGATGAAATATGATCCCCAAATCCGAAGATACGACTTGTATTGCAGGCGGGAGCAGGAGAAAACCAGGAACTTTTGAGGCAAAGAGACCTAATGAGGCGGGGGGATCTATCGTCGAAGAACATTTGCTCCGGATATGAATTCAGCTGGTGATTCCCGTGAATACCGCAGGTGCCCGGTGCCTGTCCCAGACAGGCCATTATTAAAAGGCTCTTAAAATAGCCTGATTGACAAACGGAGCCCGTTTTGAGAGAACAATCTCTGCCTGCTCCGCCATTCCTCCAGCGTAGCCGGGCGTCGTCCAGGGCTACTATTATTACAAATTTTAGTAATTTACACACTAATTGCTACAAAAATAACAAGATTTAAGACAAGGGCGAACCAATACGGAAGCAGGGTACGCCCGGAACGATCCGGGGAAACCCGCATATTCGACAAGCATAGCGCCAGGAAAATATCCGAGACCTCCAACCCGGGCCGGCGGGGAAACCGGCCCCGGGAACGAAAGGAGTTGTTGGCTATGAAAACCGTACTGTATAACGGGAGCCGGCAGGTTGCTGTCGACACCCGTCACGATGAGCAACACTCTGCAGCGCCGCGGCCGGTGAATTTTTCCGCGAAGTTCCGGCATGCGGGAAAGGATCTGTATCTCCACATTAATCGTGAAAAGAATGCTACGTATTACCTGCATCTCTGGTCATCGACCCGTACAGCGCAGAGGATGATCCTACCGGTATCCTCACCGAATGCAGAGCGGTTCCTCATGAGCAAAGGTCTTCTCTGCAACCTCTTTCCAAAAAGCAATCCGGGTGCAACACTCTAATAGGAGGTGCATGGTATCGTTGAGGAATTTTAAAGGGGAGACGCAACACATCCCATCTCATCATTCCACATCTGTTTTCCGGGACGTGCAGGAGATCCCCTGCAACAATAAAACCTGCACGTCCCCCCCTTAAAAAAAAACGGATCAGAACCCCGCCAGTTGAGGCACCAGGACGAATGCGTTGTTGACAATCACAAAGAGATACAGCGTGACGATGGTGCTGTAGAACGCGATTGACGACCCCTTCACTTTTGTCTCGGCAATGAGCGCGACAATGATAATCAGGAGCAGGGTGCCGGCCTTGACCGCGATGTGCACGAACGGGCTTGCCACGATGCCGGCCATGGCCGGGTTCAGCTCAACGCCACCGAGACGAAGGATTGCGTGGGTGGTGATGATATCCAGCACGAAGAGGGTTGCAAGGAGGAGTGTGAAGTCCGTGATCCTCCGGTCAATTATCCGATTCGCAGGGGAGTAATCAAGGATCCCAAACCGGCGTCCCATCTGCTCGACTGCTGCCATGAGCAGGCATGGTGCCGGGTTGTTAAAATATTTTGTGCCATAGATAATTTCAATTCTGCCTCTGAATTACCATTTGACCGAAAATTTTGTCTTTTTTAAGGAAAAATGCCAGATTCCGGCACATCTGGTGTGATAAAATGAAAAAAGGAAGCTATCGCAGGAAGCGCCCGGGTCAAACCCTGATATCCTGCCCGCGGTTTGCGGACTACCTCTTCTGGCGCGCCAGGTGCGTGCCCTCAGCGCACGGGATGCAGAGGCACTTCCCATCTACCGTCCGCGTCTTTGCGTCCGCGACAGATTCGCCGCAGCTTTCGCATGTCACCGATTTGAAGATCCGCGCCTTCTTCGGGGCTTCCATCTCGATCTTCTCGATCTTCATGATCTTCTCTGCCGGCGCGTGGAGCACCTTCACCGTCTCCTTGTGCATCAGCTCGTGGAACCGCTCCTGCTCCTTTGCCGTTGCCTGCCCGCCAAAGACCTTTGGCCGGAGTGTATTCATCTCAAGAGAGCTCTCGTCCTCGCCCCTGTTGAAGGTGATACGGACCGCTTTTCCGTCCTTCCGGTTATAGAAGGTAAAGGCGTGCTTGCCGTAGTCCTTAATGATGAGGTTACCCTTGCCGGCCGTTGTCCCGGCAATCACCTGTACCGCGTCTACGCCGCAGGCATCGGTCTCGCAGATGGCGACAAGGTCCTCGTCGTCGGGACGCTCGACACCCAGCGCCTCCATTGCCGCAACCGCTGCACGGTACCCTGAAGCGATACCGGGGCAGGAGTGCCCGTGAAAGCGGATGCAGTCTTCGAACGTGATGGCGCGGGGGGGGTTATGCTGGTCGTGTCCATGGCTGTGCCCATGATCATGGGAGTGATCGTGGTCGTGTCCGTGATGATGATCGTGGTCGTGTTTATGATCGTGCATGATACTTCTCTCCAGTACCCTTGCTGTTCCGGGACATAATCGTTGATATTTAACCCTGTGTGGCTGCTCAGCAATGTCCTCATCAGACGCTAGAGACAGAGTGCCGGCCGGGCGGGACCGGTTCCGGTTCCTGCCCGAAAAAACGAAGGGGATTTGCGGGATACAACGATGAGGACGGGGTCAGGAGATCCTGCAGGCGCCCGGGATGACGCACCGGACGCCGCCGAGCTCGCCGATGATGACCGGCAGGCCGTACACGTCTTCGATGACAGTCGGGGTGACGATGTCGTGCTTGCCGTGGACGTGGACGGTCCCGTTCTTGATGAAGATGAACGTGTCGGCAAAGCGGAGGGCCTGGTTGAGGTCATGCATGGTCATGACCGCAGCGATGTTGTGGTCGCGTACAATGTCCCGGATGGTGTTGAGGATGTCGACCTGGTTCTTCATGTCGAGGTTGCTCGTGGGTTCATCGAGCAGGAGGACTTTGGGCTCCTGCACAAGTGCCCGGGCAATGGCGACCTTCTGGAGCTCGCCACCGCTCATCTCGTCAATATACGAAAGGCGCAGGGCCTCCATGCCGAGCCGGTGGAATGCCGCGTCAACGATCTCCATGTCGCGCCGGGTCACGTCCCAGCCGATATGGGGCCGGCGGCCGAGCAGCACCGCATCGAACGCGGTGAGCCGACCGGTCTCCACCCGCTGAGGCACGTAGCCGACCCGGCGGGCGATGTCCATTGTACCGAGGTCGAGCAGGTTCTCATCGTCCAGCAGCACCGTGCCCCCCTTTGGCCGGAGGATCCGGTTCAGGCACTTGAGGAGCGTGGTCTTGCCCACGCCGTTCGGGCCGAGCACCGCCACAACCTCGCCGCGGCGGATCGAGAAACCAATCTCGCGGAGCACGTCCTTGTTGCGGTACATGAATTTCAGTTCGTTTACCGTTAAGATCGTCATCGTTTATACCCCCTGAAGAGCAGGAAGATGAATACCGGAGCCCCCATGAACGCCGTCAGCACCGCCACAGGCAGCACGTAGGGTGCCACAATCACCCGTGCCACCGTGTCCGATGCTAAAAGAAGGATTGCCCCCATCACCGCGGAGCCGGGAATGAGGAAGCGCTGGTCGTCCCCGATGATGCGCCGCACCATGTGGGGGCAGACAAGACCCACAAAGCCGATCACGCCGAGCAGTGCGACAATAACTGCCGATATCAGTGCTGCGACGGTCATCCCGATAAGGCGGATCCGCACCACATCGACGCCGAGGCCTTGCGCCGTCTCGTCCCCGGCATCGATGGCATTGTAGTTCCAGCGGTTGGCAATGAAGTAGAGCGTGCCGGCCCCGACAACGATTGCCATCAGGGGAATTATGTCCCAGCTCGCCCTGCCCACGTCGCCGAACGTCCAGAAGACCACCGCTGCCAGCTGGGCGTCGGTCGAGAAGTACTGGAGGAACATGACGCCCGCGGAGAACAGGCTCGACAGGGCAACCCCGGTGAGGATCATCACCTCGGGCGATGCTCCCTTGACGTGCGAGATGAGAAGGATGATCCCCGTCGCGATCATGCAAAAGATGAAGGCAACGACCGTGGTCAGGTACGGGTTGGAGATGAGGACCGGGCTTGCAATTGTTGACTGCATGTTGCCGGTCCCGAGCACGATCACCGCAACCGCGGCACCAAACGCGCCGGCACTGGAGATGCCGAGCGTGAACGGGGAGGCGAGCGGGTTTCGCAGGATCGACTGCATCGCGACCCCGGCAATCGAGAGGCCGACGCCCGCTATCACCGCGGCAAGAGCCTGCGGGAGCCGGACATTCCAGATAATCCGGTCCCATTTGTCCAGCGCTGATATGCCAAAGAGGCTCTGGACCACATCGAGCGGAGGGATGGCAACCGCCCCCACGGAAATTGCCATGACAAACAGGACAAACGAAAGGAAGAGTCCCAGGATGATCCAGTGTACTTTGCCCTTCAGGTAGGACTGGTATTCGTCCGGGACGTTTCCTTCGTTTAAGTGCATTGCAGGGTTCCTTTACGAGACGGGAATTTTCGCAAACCCGTAATCCTTGTAGTTGGCGTTGATGGCACCGAAAGCGGGCTTCCCGACAAATTTCGCGTAGATCTCATCGGCCTTCTGCTTCGGATCCACATCGGAAAACCGGTCCGGATACAATACTTTACCCACAAAGTACGCATCGGCAAGCACGGACTCGTAGTTCACGTTGTAGTAATTATACGGCAGGACTCCGTACACGTTGCCTTTTTTGACGGCTGATAAGCCGGCATAGGCCGGGTTGGTCTTCAGTTCGCCAATCGCTCCCTTGTTGTCCATCTGGATGGTGCCGACATCGATGAACAGGAACTCGGGGTCACCGTCAACGATGACCTCTTTGGAAACATCGGCATGCTGGGTGTCGGTGCCTGCGGCGATGTTCTTTGCATGCACCCAGAGGAAGGGCGGGTACGCGGGTTCAGTGGAGATGATACCGTGGGCCCCTGCCGAGCTGACCCCTCCGATATACGCGGTCTTCTGCTGGTCGGCCGGAATGTCCTTTGTCCGCTTCTCAAGATCGGCGCTGATCTCATCCACGTACGCGATCAGTTCTTCCGCCCGTGCCTCTTTGCCGAGTGTCTTTCCCATGATCCGGAGGGCTGCACGGAACTCTGCTTTCTCAGCATCGGTCCTGAAGGAGCCGTACGGGAAGGCAACAACCGCAATGCCGGTCTTGCCCTGGAGGGTGTCGGCTTCCGGCCCACTCGTGCCGTAGGTGGTGCCGGTCGACCCGGTCTTGAAGATCACCTCAGGGCCGATCCCGATGATCTTCTCGGGGTCGTCCTTGCCGCGCATCTCACCAAAGAGAGGCAGGGTGGCAAACTGCGGGTTGGTGATCGCATAGGCCCGTGCCTCGAACGGGTGCTCTTTCGTCTCCTGGGTGTCAACGGCAACGACTTTGTCCTGCGCTCCAAGGTACACAACATACCGGAGGCAGCCGGAACCGGAACAGACGATCTTCTGCGGGTTTGCCGGGACCTCAACGGAGCGCCCGAACCCATCCGTAATCGTTTTTGCTGAGTCCGTCTTTTCCTGAACAGCCTGCGTTTTTATACCGGTTTGTTGTGCGGAACTCCCGGTACATCCGGTAAATGCAACACATAAACAGATAAGGAGCGCGAGAGTGATTGAAATTATGATAGATTTCTTCATACGATTCTACAGATTATTAAAATCAAGTGCTATTAAAGCATAATGATCTGTACTTTTGATCACCACTTTTTGTGAAATGTCATTACTAGAGGCCCGGGAAATTTCCGGATCGTGCCACAAAACTGAGCTGCAGCAGATGTCATAGCGAATCTGCAGGGCAGTAAAGATACCAAAAGACCGTCAGATGATTCTGGAAAGATTATAAAGTGAATGAAGAGATCCAGGAATTAACAGGATCATCCCGGACTCCCAATCAGCTCCCGTTCATACGCCAGCACATGCCGGATAAACATATCCGGGTCCTGGAACGGTCCGGCGGGGATGGTCGTCTCCTCCATCGGGTTCGACCGCATCATTTTCATGGTCATCCGCTTATTAAGCGAATAGGAGTACCTGACTTCAAGAACATTATCTGTTCCCTGAATTCCCGAGTGACGGGACGGATTATACGCAATTGCGACCGCCCACCGTGTCTGCTCCATGTCAAGGTATACCGTGGCTACAAGGAACCGGTTGTCGTGGCGGATCATAACCCGGTCCTCGAACTCTCGAGCTGCCTGCCGGGTCGCAGGTCCTGGTTCGATCCCGTGATAGACCGGCATGAGGTTCACCATATCTGTAAAGAGTATTACCACAGGCTCTTTATCTCCGGCTTTCGCCATACTGTCGGTAATTTCGCATTCAGTTCCCTCGTTTCACACCGGCAATCGCAAGCGCCACGACTGCCAGTAGTGACAGGAAACCGGGACTCTTTTGGGGGGTGGTGCCCTGCGCCACCGGATCCTGCCGGGTTGCTTCCGCGGTATACTGCGTAATGACCCGGTGTACCTCATCATATGCATCCGCTACCCGGGGCCCCGGCCTGCTGATCACATCAGAATCGATGGCATAGACCCGGTTGTTTTTCACCGCAGAGAGTGACGCATACTGCGGGTTATTCAGGAAATCCTCCCGGATCAGGTCCCGCTCCCCCTGGTCCATCCCCCCGCCGCTGCTTACGATGATGATGTCCGGGTTGGCCACCAGGAACTCCTCAAGGGAGACAGTGCCCCACCCAGCCCGGCCGGCAAATACGTTGACTCCTCCGGCTCGTGTGATGATATCGTGCTGGAGGGTGGAGTTTCCACTGATATACAGGGGTTTGTTATAGACCACATGGGCAACGGTCGGGCTGCCGGTAAGCGGCCGGGCCGGTGCCTGTGCAATCCGCGAAGAAAGAATCCGTGTCAGGTTTTCACTTGCACCAGAGGATCCGGTTACGTTTCCGAGGATCCCGATATCGGTGATCACATGACTGACGTTCTTTGGTGCAATAACAATGACCGGAAAACCGATCGACCGGAGCCGTTTTACGGTATCCCGGGGGGTCTTGTCAGAGGCGACGACCAGATCGGGATGGAGTGCTGCAACCTTCTCGATGCTGACAGTTGCATATCCCCCGATGCGTGTTTTATTCTGGATCTCCACAGGATAGTCGCAGACATCAGTTATCCCGACAATCTGGTCCGCAAGGCCAAGAGCTGCAAGAGTCTCGGTGTTTGAGGGGGAGAGGGATACTATCCGCCGTGGCGTTTCATTCAGCGCAATCTCCGAACCGGCATCATCGGTGAGGATTGCAGCTGGCACCGGCAGGACAAGGAGAAGGAAGGCTGCTGTCAATACAAGGATGGCCGTCAGGCCCGCTGGATAACGTCTATCGTAGTGAGTCATGGTAATTCATCTCCCGGGTACGGGGTGGAACATCCGGCATCCGGCCGGGGGGCCAGGTGCTTGTGGCCCTGTGGTGGTTCAGAAGTGTCCTGCGATGCTTCGATGAGCTGACACAGGACCTCTTCGCTGGTGGTACAGCATTGCGCACCGGCTGCTTGTAATGTGGTATACACTTCCGCAGCTGATCCCTTTGCAAAATCACAGGACTGGAACGTCCGGTCTTCCGGCAGGTGGATGATGAGCCGCGCCGGGTCGCAATCGCGCAGTGCAAGGAGGATTGGGAGATTACCTGTCCCGACCGGGTGGACCGAGAGAACAACGGAATCGGCAGTCCGCAGCCATCCTTTCAGTTTTTCAATGGCATGGGCCGGAATGCCGGAGAAGGGCAGTACCGGAATTACCGGCAGTTCCAGCACGGTTGCCGTAAGGTAATCGGTATCGGTGGTGGCAAGAATACCGGCACGGAGTGAGAAATTCCTGCCGGCAAGGAGCTGCAGGAGTCCCGTCCCGCTTCCCCCGCCCGATATCACAAGGACATGATGCGGCCGGCAGCACAAACCCTGCCTGCCATCAGCCCGCACGGGCACTACCCAGATCCTGCCGGTGGCCGGGTGGCGGGAAATCACCACCTCGGCACCATAAACCTCCCTAATCTTTGCTGAAGTCAGCACATCGGCAGGCAATCCATCAGCAACCGGGGTGCCGTCTTTGATCATGATGAGCCGGTCGCAATAAATAGCCGCGAGGTTGAGATCATGGAAGACCCCGATAATGGTCTTGCCGGATGCGGCAAGGTCACGCATGAGCGACAGGATCTGGATCTGGTGGGCAAGGTCAAGGTGGGACGTTGGTTCATCCAGGAGGATGACCGGCGTGTCCTGGGCAAGGGCCCGGGCAATCAGCACCCGCTGCCATTCCCCGCCGCTCAGGGTCCGGATGGACCGGCCGGCAAGATGTGCAATGCCGGTCTCTTCCAGGGCACGATGGCACCGGTCATAATCTTCAGGCACCAGGGAGGCAAACCTGCTGGTCCTTGCATACCGGGCCATGAGGACAACCTGCAGCACGGTAAAGGAGAACGGCCGTGCTTCGTCCTGCGGGACAAAACCCAGCATGGTCCCAAGCATAGCGGGCGAGTAATGCCGGATATCCTGCCCATTAAGTTCCAGAGTACCATGGGAAGGCAGGACGCGGCTGATGGCCCGCAGAAGCGTGGTCTTGCCCGACCCGTTCGGCCCGATGATGCCGGTGAAGGTTCCTGCTCCAAAGGAGCAGCTGATGGCCCGGAGGATCTCTTTTCCCGGGTAACCGGCATGGAGGTTTGCGATGCGGACCATGATGGAGTCACTCATGCTGCATTCTCCCGCTGGTACACCAGCCAGATAAAGAACGGTGCCCCGATAAACGCGGTGATGATCCCGACCGGGAGATCCGAGAAGAAGGTTCTTGCGATTGTATCAGAAATGACCAGCAGGATCCCCCCGGTAAGGATGCAGGCCGGGATAACTACCCGGTTATCCGGCCCAAGGAGCATCCGGACCACATGTGGGGTGACAAGCCCGATGAACCCTATTGAGCCGGCAACCGAGACCGCGCCCCCGACAAGGAGCGTGCTGCCGCCCAGCACTGTCCACCGGACCCGGGACGCGTCGATACCCAGGTGCGCTGCGGTCTCCTCGCCAAGCGAGAGCGCATTGAGATCCCGGCCCATGAGAAAGAGGATAAGACCGGCGGTGATCAACAGCACTCCGGATAACGTTGCATCCTGGTACGAAGCATTCCAGAACCCGCCCATGAGCCAGAAGAGGATCTGGTGGACATTCTCCCCGGCGATTGCGATGAGGAAGGAGACGATGGCAGAGAAGAAGAAGGACACGGCAATGCCGGTCAGCAGCAGGGACTCAACAGAGATTACGCCCCGGCGGCCGGCGATCGCCCACACGATAAGGATAGCAAGAACCGCGCCGGCCCAGGCAAACACCGGGACAAAGAGCCCCCCAAGGAATACAATGGCAATGGATGCACCCAGTGCCCCCCCGGACGATGTGCCGAGAATATACGGATCGGCCATCGGGTTCTTGAACAGGGATTGCATGGCAGCGCCGGCGACTGCCAGGCCTGCCCCGATGAAAAACGCTGCAAGGACACGCGGGAACCGGATTCCCCAGACGATATCAGCTGAGCCCGGATTTGTCAGGACTAATCCAAAACCGGACGGGCCGGTGATGGTGCAGAGGACGATTGT
This sequence comes from uncultured Methanoregula sp., assembly GCA_964448885.1. Taxonomy (GTDB): domain Archaea; phylum Halobacteriota; class Methanomicrobia; order Methanomicrobiales; family Methanospirillaceae; genus Methanoregula. Next base: position 501,655 of record CAYVAQ010000001.1, read on the forward strand.
CAGCAGGGTTACAGTAAGCATGCAGGCAATTATCAGGGCAGAACGTGTCATGTATTCAACCCTCCCGAACCGGGTCTCCCCCAGGGAACGGGATACAGGGCAGATTCAGTCTCATTACCCCGGAGGAACCTGTGGTGGTAGTCCTGCAGGACTGCATCCGGATCCACATCAGCAAACTGATCGGGATAGACTGCCTTTGCCAGGTAAACCATCCCGACCGGGGCATGGGGACTGAAGAGAAAATTCCCGTTTACAACAAATACCCGGTTCTCTACTGCAGCCCGCATTGTGGAAAGACCGGGCCGATCAAGCAACCGGGCATATTCCCCCTCCATCGTTTTGTCATTATCTGGTATGATACACTTGATAATAAAGTCTGGATCGCGTGTCACGAGCCATTCATTGCTGATCCGGGTCGCATTGGAAAAGATTTGCCCGGAAAGACTGTGGCAGTTCAGCATCGTGATAACTGAGTCTGCAGCAGAAACGTTCCCGTACGCAACATAATCCGAATACGATTCTATGTAGATAACCGGGCCGGAACCGCTCCCGCCGGGAATACGGTTGCTGACCAGTGCCAGGGTCTCTTCACAGAACAGTGCATATTCACGGGCTTTTTCGTCATGTCCGGTGAGGGCTCCAAGTTCGCGGGCAATCTTCGGGAGGTCTCCGGCTTTATGGGACTCTACGGGAACAGCACGGATACCGGCAGCTTCCCATGATCCTGCAGTCGCCGGGCGCATTGCTGAGATGAACATGACCATGTCTGGTTTCAGTTCCAGGATCCGCTCGTTGTCCGGTCGTTTCGCGTCCCCGACACTGACTGCATTGGGGAGAAATTGCAGAAGTTCCGGCTGGTTCTGGACAAGCGACTCCGGCACACCGATGACATGATCTCCTGCCCCGATAATGACCAGCAGTTCTGCGGTATCACTTGAGAGGCAGACAATGCTGGGTGAGGATACGGGGTCATTTCCTCCCGGCTGGTTTTTTGCATGCACGGAGGTGCAGCCGGTGAAAAGAACCATGAGCAGCACCACACCTGCGGTAAAAAGGAAAAACACCGGGGTGATTCCGGATTCACTCTGCCAATGGATTGTGCCGGGCATAGATCAGGCTGGTAATTCCCTCGTTACAATCGCTTACGAAGATCCGCAGACATGGGTGCGTTCATAATCCAGGACAAACCGGATGAACGCACCAGGATCCTCACAGGAATCATGCATAAGAGTCCTCTCACTTTCCTCATCAGACCGGAACATCCTGGTGCATGTGGACTCATGCGGGCTCGTATGGTATTTGACCTCGAGAGAATTTTCGTGGCCATGAATCCCCGGCATCCGGGAATAATTGTACGCAAAAGCGACTGCCCATTCATTCTCCTGCATGTCAACATACACGGTGCTCACCATGGGCTGGTGGTGGTACCGGATCAGAACCTGGTTCTCAAACTGCTCGATCGTCTTCCTCATTGTATCATTTGGGAGATACCCGAAATATCGTGCCATTTTCATTCCTCAGGTTTTTGTCGTTCTCACGGTACAATCGTGATTTCCGTTTTCGCAATCATTTTTCCCCGCGGATCGATCAGCTCAACCCAGAACGTCTTGCCGACATTTGCCGAACTGTTGAACCATGCGGTATATGCTGAACCTGGCTGGAGCCATGGCCCTTCGTGATACGGGGGATCAATACGGGCAATATCTCCCGCACGGAATGTCTTGACCCCGATTCCACCGTTTTTCTTCAGCCAGGCAGTATTGGTACTGTCAACAACAGAAGTCAGATTGACAACATCAACGGAATGCGAGGATGTGCCAAACGATTCAGCCGGATGAACGAGGATCTTTACCGTGGGAGTTCCAATCGGATCACCCCCGGTATGCTCAATAACCAATCCGTCACTGATACTATATTTCCCCTGGATGGTAGCCTGGGGTGCTTTCGTGGTTTCCTGGGACAATCCCCCGTAGAACGCACTGACAACTGCTGCGATAATTATCGTCACAACCAGCATCAGCATAACACCAACGACAGGAGAGACTGCCTCATGCTCAGATTGCCTGATCATTCAGCTCACCACATTAACATCCTGGCTGAAGATCATTTTCCCGCTTGGCGTGTGGATCAACCGGACACTGACGATATCTCCGGTCCGGAGGTGATACCATTCGCGTCCCAGGACCGCCTGCATCCCGTCCATATCAGTATCATAACGATAGACGCTGCCATCGGTATACTGGAACCGTGTTGAAGGACTGACACCATAGCCTGCCGACATTCCGGCGGGGCTGCTGTGCATCCGTGTCCCGATCATAAGGGTGTAATTGCCGTACATCTGGTCAGGGAAGTGGCTCATCACTGCGCTGTGGTTGACACCGGGGCCATAGCCTTCCGGCCCATGGTACTTGTTATCGCTGAAGTGGGTGTTGGCAAACGACGAGGCACTCACGTTGGGGCCGGTCACGCGCACACCTCCTTTGGTTCCATCGGCGGCTTTCCATGACGTGACGAGCTCAACATCTTTTGTTGGAATTGGATCGGAGGTGCCGGTAATGGCGAGGTCGAACATACTGTTCTGCCATGTACCGCCATTGATAATCTTACACTGAGCCGAGATCTGGGGTGCTTTCTGTTCCGGAGAAGTAAGACCTCCGGCAAACGCACTCACGACCGCTGCGATAATGATGACAACGACAAGCATGAGCATAACCCCGACAACCGGGGACACTGCTGCATCTTTCCATTTTTCCAGGTTATTCTCTTCCATATCTTCCTTCCCGATTTTTGGAGAACACCGGCAGGACACCCCGGCAGCGGTTCCTGCTTACTGCATTCACACAAGTACACTTGTATTATAACTATTTTAATTGATCAACGGGATCTTTAAATTCGTATCACGAGATGTTACAAAAATAAAGAAAAACATGGCGGTGTTCCGGTTACCCGATTCCCGCGCATTCAGGAAGGAATCAGCGTCAGCCGGGCAGAACGGATTCCCCGTTTGGTTACCAGCTGCTGTTCAAGGGCATGGATCCGTGTAACATCCCCCCGCACCAGGATGATCTCAAGACCAATTTCTCCGGCCATGTAAGCATGAAACGAGGTGTGGATGATTTCCTGAAATTCTTTTTTCAGGGTCAGCATTGAAGGCCGGGCACTTTTCTGAGCGGTCTCGAAAAGAACCGTTATCATTCCCTGCTGGACCAGAGACGGTGCTATATTGGAACCGGTTGCAGCATTCATCAGCACTCCTCCCTCCAGACAGCCCTGTTCATCTGAAGGTTGTTCTGCAGGAGGCAATCCTGGCGGGTGAACATTGTTTTTGTTTCATGAACACAGAAATTCGCTCGGACAGGGAGATCCTGCTCAACCGGCACCTGCGTAACAGGATATAAGCGTGATATTGCAAGACGGAGGTGATTCACATCCCGGATTATCATGGTTGATCTCATCAGGTTTTGTATTTCAAATATTTAAACTATACAAAAAAAATTGTTTTAAAACAAAAAAAATTGTCTATTGTGGCGAATCAAGTCAGCAAACCAGCTTCCAGAAAAAGCCCGCTATTCACCCTACAAAACCGGCTTTGCCCGGAACGGAACAAGGAATTTTCCGTTCTCATTCTCAACCACAAACGAGTCCACACCATACACGGTATTGATGCATGACGGGGTGAGGATCTCCTGCGGTTTGCCGTACCCTTCCATTCTGCCGCCACTGAGCACGACAACACTATCGGCATAGCGGTATGCAAGGTTCAGGTCATGAACCGCGATGATCATACCCGCGCCCCGCTCCCAGGTCAGCTCCCGCATGGTCTCCATCACCTCAATCTGGTACCGGATATCGAGCGCGCTTGTGGGTTCATCGAAGAGAAACAGAAGGGGGTCCTGGGCAAGGGCCCGGGCGATGAAGACCTTCTGGCGCTCCCCACCCGAGAGCTGGTCCATGTAACTCCCGGCAAGGTGCGACATCTCCAGGGCGTCAAGCGCCTGCTGGACGCGGGAAAGTTCCTCGTCCGACACCGCCCACTTGATATGCTGCCTCCGGCCAAGAAGGACGGTCTCGAAGACGGTTGAATACAGGGTATAGGTGAAATGCTGGGGGACGTACCCGATGGTCTTTGCCAGATCAACCGGGTCCATCGTGCGCATATCGGTCCCGTCAATCCGGATCGTCCCCGTGCTCTGGGCGTGGACTCCGGCAAGGGTCTTGATGAGCGTTGACTTGCCGGAACCGTTCGGTCCCACGAGGGCGACGATCTCCGCTTTCCCGACCGTGAACGAGATGGAATCGAGTACTGTCCTCTCCCCGTATTTTTTACTGAGGTTGTCAATAGCGATCTCCATGTTTTTACCCTCAGTACAGCCCCCGTCCCCGTCCCCGCATGATCAGGAAGAGGAAGAAGAAACCGCCAATGATGTACATTATGATCCCGACCGGGATCTCGACCGGGCTCATGACCGTCCTCGCTGCTGTATCCGATATCAGGAGTATCGCGGCACCCATCAGGGCCGAACAGGGGATGAGATACCGGTGGTCGTTCCCGATGATCATCCGGCAGATGTGCGGGCCCATGAGCCCGATGAACCCGATGATGCCGGTGAAGGCAAGGCAGCACGATGCAGCGAACGTTGAGATCATGAGACCCGAGAGCCGGAGGCGTTCCACGTTGATGCCCAGGTTCTTTGCCACATCGTCGCCTGCTGAAAGGGCATTCAGGTCCCAGGCCATCCGCTCAAGGAGGACAAAACAGATGACAACAAGCGGGACGAGGATGAGGACAACGTTCCAGCCGGCGCCCCACATCCCGCCCATGAGCCAGATCATCAGCTCCCTCAGTTTTTCGTTGTTGGTAACGTACTTGAGCGCCATTACTCCGGCGGTAAAGAGATACCCGATGACAACACCGGCAAGGATGAGCATTGACTGGGATGTTCCCCGGGACCGCGAGATCCAGTACACGAGGAGCATCGATAACCAGCCGAATATGAATGCCATGATGACGATGAACATGTCATAATTCACCAGAAACAACCCGGCAACAAGCCCAGGCCCAAGGACAATCGCCAGTGCAGCGCCAAAAGACGCCGCGGAGGACATCCCAAGAGTAAAAGGGCTGACGAGCGGGTTGCGCAGCAGGCCCTGCATGACGGTGCCGGCAACTGCCAGGCTGATACCGGTCAGGATGGCAAGGAAGATCCGCGGCAGACGGAAGCCGACAACGATCAGCTCGGCCTGCGGGTCAGCAGGTGCGGGAATAGTGAGGGGAATTGCATCGTACCAAACACCAACTGAAGGCAGGTTCGAATGCAGGAAGTTTTGTACCATCACCGCTGATGAATGCCCGACAGCAAGGACGGTGTCCTGTGGAGAGATGGAGACTGTCCCGATGCCGGCAGAGATGATGATCGCTGCCAGTACCAGGATGATAAGCCCGGAAATAAGTCCGATCCGCCTTGCGGTACCGGCATGATAGAGCGTATGGACTGACGCTGGTATTGGATTGGTGTGCTGATCTGTTCCGCTCATGAGACTGCCCTGCGAACCGGAAGGGTGAAATGGTACCTTCCCGAATTACATCCCGATACCTTTTACTGCACCGGCGATCTCGTCAGCCCGCAGGTCATCGAGGCGGAGGTACTGTGCACCCAGATCTTCCGAGAGGTGACGGGCAAGCCCGAACGAGAGGAATCCCTGCTCCGAATCGATCACAAACGAAGGGATACTCGCTTCACGGATCTGGAGCGCGATCTCCTTTGTATCCTCAAGCGGCGACCCCGATCCCATACTGACATTGGCCTTACCGTCGGAGATGATGACCATCCGGGGGATGGTATGGCTGTTGATCAGCAGCTCACGCTTTATCACCTCAAGGCCCCGTGAAAGACCATGGGCAAGGGGTGTCTTTCCGCCAACGGGAAGGTCCTGCATGTACTTGCGGGCGAGCTCCACGCTCGAGGTCGGGGGCAGGAGGACTTCTGCGCCTTTTCCACGGAAGACAACAAGCCCGACGCGGTCGCGTTTCTGGTAGGCATCGATGAGGAGAGAGAGGATTGCACCCTTGACGGCGGTCATCCGCTGTTGTGCCCCCATGCTGCCGCTCGCGTCAACAACAAAGAGGATGGTGTTTCCCATCTTCCGCTCGCGAACTTTCTCCCGGATATCAGATGGTTCCACCTTCACCGCAAGATCCCCCTCGCGCCCCCGCTGGTGGGGGGCAGCGGCCCGGATCGTTGCATCGAGCGCAATGTCCGGTGTAAGAACAGCGGGGATCCGGTTTTTCACATACTTCCCGTCTCGCGATTCTGTTGTACTCCGCCGGCCGTTCCCCTCCCTGCGAAATGCATCGATCCTCCGGGGAGGATTCAGCGGTTTTGAGTTCAGCCTGAAAGGAGCGCCTTCCGCAAAGTTCGTGGTAACCGAGCCATCGGGCAGGGTATTCTCCTTTGGTTTGTGTTCATGGTCGTGTTCGTGCCGGTGTTCCTGCCTCGGCTTTTGCTGTTGTGACTTCTGGATGGACTGCTCCATCTTTTTATTATCCATCTGCTGCTCCGAGAACGGCCTGCGGCGCATGCGGTGCGAGAGGACAAGTGCTGCAGCCTGCCGGATATCCTCTTCGCTGACCTCTGTCCGGTTATTGTACGCTGCAATAGTCGACGCCGTCTTCATCATTGTAATATCTGCCCGGTGCCCGTCAACGGCCATGTCGATACAGATCTGGGCGATCATCCGGAGCATCTCATCTGATATTTTTACTTCCGAGAGCATTTTCTGTGCAATGACAATCCGCTCGCGGAGTTCCTCTTCGGGAGCCTCCCATGTTGCGATAAACGCTTCCGGTGCGTCCTCGTATTGCTGCCGCCGCCGGATGACATCGACCCGGGTTTCCGCATCATGGATTCCTTCGATATCCACACAGAGGCCGAACCGGTCAAGGAGCTGGGGCCGGAGCTCGCCCTCCTCCGGGTTCATCGTCCCAATTAGGATGAAGGCCGACGGGTGGGCATACGAGACTCCCTCGCGCTCGATGAAGTTCATTCCCATTGCCGCGGCATCCAGGAGGACATCGACAATATGATCGTTGAGCAGGTTTACTTCGTCCACGTACAGGATATTCCGGTGGGCCTGGGCCAGGATCCCCGGCTCAAACTTCTTCTCTCCTTTCTTGAGCGCATGTTCGATATCGAGGCTCCCCACGACTTTATCCTCTGTGGCGCTGATGGGGAGCTCGATGACCCGCATGCGTGCGGGGGTTTTCTTCAGTGTACCTGCCTTCTTCTGGCAGTCCAGGCAGAGCCCCTTGGTATCCGTCGGGTCACAGCCGAAGATGCAGCCTTCGACAACCTCCCGGTCCGGAAGGAGGTGGGCAAGGGCGCGAGCTGCTGTGGACTTGGCAGTCCCCTTCTCGCCCTTGATGAGCACGCCCCCGATCCGGGGATTGATTGCATTGAGGAGGAGGGCGAACTTCATCTGGTCCTGGCCGACGATTGCTGAAAACGGGTAGATGTCGTTGAAGTGGTGCATGGTCTTCTCGGGCTCCTATTATGAATTTGAAAATTCGTAGTCTTTATTCATCACAATGTTAAGTATCATGCTATAAAATATTTTATTTTTAGATTTTGTTGCTAATTAGTATGAAATTTCGTAAGATTTTTAATAAAGACTGCCGAACGATACTGTCATGCAAAAATCCGGGGATGTTGTCCGTATCCCAAAAACCCGGGCAATCAGGTGTAATCAATGAAGATCGCGTGCATCATGTGGAATTCGTATTCCCGCCTGCTGAAAAAGGCGGCAGGTGAGACCGGGCACGACCTCGTCATGTTCCCGAACAGTCTTCTCGATCAGCACCCGGAGCGGATCGGGGACTTCATCGCTGCCTGCGGGGATGCCGATATTCTCCTCCTGCACCGTACCGCATACCCGTTCTGGGATGAACTGGAACCGGAGATCAAAAAGATACGCAAGACCAAACCCGTCATCTGCGTAGGGCACGATACAACTCTCTGGGGCCTCACCAGTGTCCCGGGACCGGTTGCCATCGCGGCATACGCATATCTCACCAACAACGGTGAGAAAAACATGGTAAACCTCCTCCAATTCCTGGAGCGCGAGGTGCTCGGGCACGATGTTACTGCCGATCCCCCGGAAGACCTGCCATGGCAGGGCATCTGGCACCCGGATGCGCCGGGATTTTTCCTCACCATCCAAGATTACCTGGAATGGCATTCAGTACATGGGAAACAGGGGGCACCGTTCGTGGCAGTTCTCTTTCCCCGGATGGCCTGGGCAAGCGGCTCCACGGAAATCGAGACCTGTCTGATACGGGAACTTGAATCGGAGGGACTCAATGTCATCCCTGTCTTCACTTACTCTATCCGCGACGATACGCTCGGGGCATGGGGGATGGCCGATGTTGTGAATGAATACCTTGTCGAAAAGGGCGTCCCGCGTGTCGGGGCGATAATTAAACTCACGCCCTTCCTGCTGGGCTCGGCTCGGGATAACACGTACGGCGGCGGGCCGGCGCAGGCAGGCATCAAACTCCTCACCAAACTGAACACGCCGGTATTCCAGCCGGTCATCTCCAACCGTCTCACGGTCGGGGAGTGGCGGGAATCAGCCGGGATCGGGGACGATATCGGCTGGGCGGTCGCACTCCCGGAATTCGAAGGAGTCATCGAACCGATTTTCATCGGTTCCAGCGCAGTTGGCGACCGGGATGACCAGGACCGCGAACCGGTGCCCGACCGCTGCGGACGACTTGCCCGGCGCGTGAAAAACTGGATCGCTCTCTCGCAAAAACCCGTTCAGGAGCGGAAAGTCGCGTTCATCCTCAACAATAATCCCTGCGCCAATGCCGATGCAAGTGTCGGTGGTGCTGCCCAGCTCGATACACTCGAGAGCGTTGCCCGTATCCTCCGGCGCATGGCAGCGGAAGGATATGCTGTCACGCCCCCCGAGAACGGGAAGGAGCTCATCACAACGATCATGGAACGGAAGGCAATGTCCGAGTTCCGCTGGACAACCGTCCCGGATATTATTGCGCGGGGCGGGGCGCTTGCCCTCCTTACCGCTGCGGAATACGAACCGCTCCTCGCCGACATTAGCCCGGCTGCTCGCGAACGGATCCGGGCAACATGGGGGGATGCTCCCGGCAACAGCATGGTCCACGAAGGAAAGATTGTCATCACCGGTGTTACGTATGGCAACGCGGTTGTCAGCGTCCAGCCAAAGCGGGGGTGCTACGGCGCCCGTTGCGACGGGGAAGTCTGCAAAATCCTCCATGACCCGACCTGCCCGCCGCCGTACCAGTACATTGCCACCTACCGGTACCTGACCAGGGTCTTTGGTGCTGATGTTATCGTGCATGTCGGGACACACGGCAACCTTGAATTCCTGCCCGGCAAAGGCTCAGGCCTTTCCTGCGACTGTTTTCCGGATATCGCGATTGCAGACACCCCGCACCTCTATATCTACAATGCCGACAATCCTTCGGAGGGCACAATTGCCAAACGCCGCAGTTATGCAGTGCTGGTCGACCATATGCAGACGGTCATGACCCAGGGAGAACTGTATGACGAACTCCTTGAACTCGACCGTCTCCTCCAGGAATACGAGACAGCGCGGACGGACCCGTCTAGAGCCCACGCGCTCCAGCACCTTATCCGCGACGCCGTTGCTGCTGCTGACCTTGACAAGGACATGAAGGTAACGCACGAAACTCCGCTTGAAGAACTGGTTGCGAAATCTCACGAAGCCCTCTCGCGCATACGAAACACCCAGATCCAGAGTGGTCTGCACGTTTTCGGCAGGGTCCCCAAAGGGGAGAAACGCATTGACCTTATCCGCTCCATCGTCCGTTTCGATTCAGGGAAGGGATCGATACGGAGGACAGCGGCCGCTATGCTCGGCCTTGACCTTTCGGATATGCTCGAACACCCGGAGAGAATATCGGAGAAGCACGGGCTTGCGTACGGTGCCCTTCTCGAACAGGTCAATGGGATGATCGGGAACTACATTGCCGCGGTCCTAGACGGGAAAGAGATCCCCTACCGGGAAATCTTCGGCAGGGATCCGGATGCTGTCGAGATGAAGGATTTGGCTGCGGTCGCGGAACGGATATGGTCTATTAACTGCCGGCTTGAGACAACCGATGAGATAGGCTCCCTCATGAATGGTTTTTCCGGAGGATACATACCGGCCGGGCCAAGCGGGATCCTCACAAGGGGACAGGAAGACATCCTCCCGACCGGCCGGAATTTCTACTCGCTCGATCCCAACCGGGTGCCGACACGGCCCGCATGGCGCGTGGGGCAGCGCCTTGCCGAGGCGATGGTTGCAAAATATGCGGGCGAACAGGGGCATGTACCGGAGAATGTTGCATTCTACTGGATGGCTGGCGACCTCATGTACGCGGACGGCGAGATGCTTGCCGAGATGTTTGCGCTGATCGGTGTCGAGCCGGTCTGGAGCAGGAACGGAAGGGTCGAGTCGTTTACCATTATACCGGCAGAGAAACTCGGGCGTCCCCGGATAGATCTCACGATAAAAACATCGGGCATACTGAGGGATAATTTCAGCACCCGCATCGACCTGCTCGATGATGCCATCAGCGCCATTGCAGCGCTTGACGAGCCTCCCGAACAGAATTTCATCCGGAAGCACAGCCTTCAGAGCCAGAAAGAGAACGGGGGGACCTGGCGGGACGCAACGATCCGGGTATTTTCCGCCCAGCCCGGCACGTACTCGAGCGGCGTGAACCTTGCAGTCCTTGCCAGTTCCTGGAAAGACGAGAAGGACCTTGCGGATATTTTCGTCTCCTTCAACGGGTATGGATATGGCAGGGACATTGCAGGGAAAAACGCTCACGCGCAGCTGGCAAGCAGCCTTGCCACGGTATCGGTCACGTTCAACAAGGTTGTCACCGATGAAAAGGACCTGCTCGGGTGCTGCTGCTATTTCAGCAACCAGGGTGGGCTCACGGTCGCTGCACGGCAGTACTCTGGGAAGGATGTGAAAGCGTACTACGGCGACACGCGGGAACCGGAGCACGTCGAGGTCCGCGGACTTGCCGATGAGATCCGCAGGGTCGTGCGGACAAAACTCCTGAATCCCAAGTGGATTGACGGGATGAAGGAGCACGGGTACAAGGGTGCCGCGGACATGATGAAGCGCATCCAGCGCGTCTATGGCTGGGAAGCCTCGACACAGGAAGTGGACGACTGGATCTTCGATGACATTGCGCAGACGTTTGTCAACAACACGGAGATGAGGGAGTTCTTTGAAGAGAACAACCCCTTTGCCCTGGAGGAGATCGCGCGCCGGCTCCTCGAGGCAGAACAGCGCGGGCTCTGGGACGCCGACGAGCAGGTGCTCGATGACCTGAAGAACAACTACCTGGAGATCGAGTCATGGATGGAAGACCAGGTAACCGAGGGTGATTTCCAGGGCGGGGCTGTTGACATCATCACATCAGAGGATGTCGCAACGTGGGGGGCGCCTATGGAAAAACTTCTTGAAAAGGTTCATCACCGCCCGCGCCGGGATTAGGATCAGGGGTAGTGGAAGAGAAAATCATGAACGCGATCGAAACAACGGATTTAACAAAACATTACGGCACGCTCTGCGCGGTTGACCACCTGACCCTGTCGGTGAACAACGAGATCTTTGCGCTCCTCGGGCCAAACGGGTCGGGCAAGACCACGACCGTCCTGATGCTCACCACGCTGCTGAACCCGTCAGAAGGCAGTGCACAGGTCTGCGGGTACGATGTCAGCCGCGATGGCGAACGGGTGCGCGAGAAGCTCAGCTATGTCCCGCAGGATATGGCAGTCGACATCAAGATGACCGGCCGGGAGAATGTCCGCTTTTTTGCCGACCTGTACGGGGTGCCCCGGGCCGGCGACCGGGTTGATGAGGTCCTTGCCGTCATGGAATTGTCCGACCGTGCGGACGATCTTGTCAAAACCTATTCGGGCGGCATGCGGCGCAGGCTTGAGCTGGCGCAGGCGCTCGTGCACGAGCCGTCCGTTCTCTTCCTTGACGAACCGACCATCGGGCTCGACGTGGCGGCACGGAAAAAGATCTGGGAGCACATCCGGGCGCTTCGAAAAAAAGGGATGACCATCTTTGTGACCACCCATTATATGGACGAGGCCGACCAGTTCTGCGACCGCGTCGGGATCATCAGTAAAGGAAAGATCGCGGCACTCGGGACCCCGTCCGAGCTCAAGGCACGGCTGATGAAAGACGTGGTAACTGCCCATATCGACGGCCCGTTCACCCCGCCTGCCATAGAAGGCGTCGTCTTTGTCGGGAAATCGGGTGACAAGGTATCGTTTACTGCAGAGAACGGCAGGGAAGCACTCCCGCTCCTTGCCGACGCGCTCAGGCAGTCCGGCTGCAGTATCCGTGCCATGTCCCTGCGCGAACCGACCCTTGACGATGTCTTCCTGCAGGCAGTCGGCCAGCAGGAAGAGCCGCACGGTTTTGAAGACGGGAAATTCCGGATCATGCTGCGGAGGCGGAAATGAGAGGGATTGTTACCTACATGAAACGGGACTTCCTCAAGTGGTCCCGGGGAAAGGTCGCCGTAATATCGGCGCTCGTTATGCCCGCTGCATGGCTGGTCTTTGTCGGGCTTGCCCTGCCGGTCAAATTCACCGGAAATTATCTTGACTTCATCACGCCCGGGATCCTGGTGATGACCATGCTCTCCGCCGGCTTATCCGGAGGGGCACTTCTCATGTTCGACAAGATCCTCGGGTTCCTCAACAAGTTCCTCGCGCTCCCGACACCCCGCGGCAGCATCCTGGTCGGCAAGATCTTCTTCATCACGGGCCGGGGCCTGATCCAGACCACGATCATCCTCGTGATCGCAGTCCTTATCGGTGCAACCCTGCTCTCCCCCCTCCAGTATGCCCTTACGTATTTCATCCTCTTCCTGTTCGGGGTCCTCATCTCGACCTTCGCAACAACCATCGCCCTTTACCTTGACGACCACGACTCGTATGCGGCATTCAACACGATGATATCCATGCCGCTCTTCTTCACTTCGAGTGCCCTGATGCCCTATGATGTGATGCCGGCCTGGCTCGCTACAATCGCCCGGCTTAATCCCCTCAGCTATGCCATCGATGCGGTGCGGGAGGTTACTGCCGGCGGGTTACCGGCAGTCCCGATTGGCCTGCTCCTCGCGGTAACATTCATCCTGGTCCTTGCCTGCAACCAGGTCTTCCGGAAGGTGACGGTTTGATCAAGAACATCATCCCGTTCCTGTTCATGACCGGGCTCCTTGTCTGCTGCATCGCAGGGACCGGCTGCACGGGATCCGCCTCAACCGCGACCGGTGAGACCGGTGCTCTGCCGGCATCAGGAGGACTGACACATTCACCCGCCGCTTCAGCGACCGGTTGCGTCCCGGTCACCATCACCCAGACGGATGGCACGACCGTGACCCTCCCCTGCCGGCCGCAGCGGATTATTGTTGGGAATGCAAATGCGGCCGAGATGATGATCGCGATAGGCGCGCAGGACAAAATTGTGGGCGTCACGCAGTCCACAACCAATGTCTCGTATGTTATGGACCGGATCCCAAGTGCAGAAAATATTGGCGACTGGCAGGTCCCCAATATCGAGCGTATCCTGTCGCTGCACCCGGATGTCGTTATCACGTACGCCAGTTCAAAGCCCAAGAATATTGACCAGCTGACTGCTGCTAACATCAGTGTCATCTACCTTGACTGTTACCGGCTCCGGACCCTTGCCTCCGATGCAAGGGCACTGGGAAGGCTGACCGGCAATGAAAAAAAAGCAGAACAATACGCACGGATGGTCGAAGGATCCATCAGCACGGTGACCAACCGTACTGCACACCTTTCTTACGATGAGTATCCTTCCGTATATTCAGAACAATACTCGTCCTATACGGTCTCAGGCCCCTCATCCGGTGCCGATGAACAGCTCACACTTGCCGGGGGACGGAACATCGCTTCGGATATCCCGACATCATCAGCAAAGATCAACACTGAGTGGATTGTGGCGAAAAAACCGGAGTACATTTTCAAGGTCGTTGCAGCAGCATCCACTTCACCATCGCACAATGTTGTTGATTCACTCGCCTCACGGCCGGGCTGGGACGCGATCCCGGCCGTCCGGAATAAGCGCGTGTATATCTTCTCAAGCGATGTCCAGTTCGGGCCGCGGTCGTACATCGGGCTCGTGCATACCGCCCGTATCCTCCACCCGGACCTCTTTCCGGACATGGATCCCGGGGCGATGCTGGACGAATATGCCGGAACGTACGTACCCCGGACAAACCTGACAACCATGGTGTACCCGTGAGACTTGGGTCCGCCCGATAACAATCCACATCGGAGAGAACGATGACAGGAAAACACACAGAAAAACATACAGCACCATCAGTACCGTCACGCAGACCATCCCGGAACGCTCCCGGGCCAAAATCCCGTTCCCGTAAGTCAGATGGACCGGTCATCGCCTTTGTCGGGGCCGGCCCCGGTGCCACCGATCTCATAACGGTAAGGGGCTGGTGCCTGCTTGAAGAGGCAGATGTCCTCCTGTATGCCGGGTCACTGGTGAACCCGGAACTCGTGGCAGTCTCCTCAGCGAAGATCAAGGAGAACAGCTGGGGGATGAAACTCGATGACCAGATCGCTTTCATGGTCACCCACGCCCGGGCCGGGAAAAAGGTTGTCCGGCTCCACTCCGGGGACCCGACACTCTATGGCTCGATCAGCGAACAGATCATCGCGCTGGAAAAGGCAGGCATCGGCATCGAGGTCGTGCCGGGCGTCTCCTCGCTCTTCGGTTCCGCTGCCGCGCTCAAAGCCGAGCTTACGCCAAAGGGTGTTTCCGAATCGGTCGTGATCACGCGCCCTGCGGGAAAGACACTTGAGAAGGACCAGATCCGGGAATTTTCCCGGACGGGAGCAACGCTTGCGATCTTCCTTGGCGCCGGCCATCTTGAGGAGATCGCTGCAACGGTCGATCTTCCCCAGGATACACCAGCGGCGCTCGTGTACAAAGCGACATGGGACGATGAACAATGTCTCCGCGGAACGGTTGGCACGATTGCCGGCCTTGCCCGGGAAGCCGGAATTGATCGCACAGCGCTGCTCCTGATTGGAAATGCCCTTGACCCGGAACGGAAAGGGGTGCAGCGGTCACATCTCTATTCGGGTACTGCATGACGGTGCACAGGGAGGTTCGTCTTACAGAGTACAACTTGTTCTCAATTTTTTCAAAAAAAATATAATCTTCAAGCAAAGATATTCTCATCACTGATAACCCATGCCGATGGAAGACGACCTCTCCCGGATCGGGATCTCGCTCCCGAAGAACCTGCTTGACCGTTTCGATGAAATCCTTAACTACCGCGGCTACTCGTCGCGCTCGGAAGGGATCCGCGATGCGATCCGGACGTACATCACGTATTACAAATGGATGTCGGATGTCAAGGGGGAGCGCGAGGGCGTCATCACGATGGTGTACGATCACGAGCAGCGCAACCTCCTCCAGGCCATTACCGAGATCGAGCACGAGTTCCATGACATCATTAAGGCATCGCTGCACTCCCATGTCACGCACGAACGCTGCCTGGAAGTGATCCTTGTCCATGGCGATGGCTCGCAGCTCAAGGCGCTTGCCGAGAAGCTGATGGCGCATAAGGGTGTCGAGTCCGTCAAACTGACAACGATCTCGATCGAAGAGTGATCCGACAACCATTTTTACTTTCAGACAGGGGATGGCAGGCCACTCCCGGAATAACGATACCGGGGCAGCCGGCATCCCTTGGATCACCGGATCCGGACTCCCTGCCGGTCCATACCCTGTCCGCAGGGCAGGGTTATTCCGGGTTTCCGGGCGGCATTATGCCCTAATTAGGCAGTTTTTTCTTCAGGCGAGGGCACCGGGGAAGGCATATTCAGGATTTTCCCGAATTCCGCAGGTAACCGGCACGAATAAGGCAGGTGCCGGGCACCCACAGAAAATCCCTTCCAGGAAATCGCCCGTAAAATGCCCGGATTGCCTAACAGAGCCCGATTTACCCCATCGGATCGGCCTTGCCCCGACCCTCCCCCGGGGCGTCCGTCTCCAACGGAGAAACTGCCCCGACGGGGACGGATGAGGGGGATGAGACCCGGGTTGCCGGGGCGGTCCCCCCGACCTCGCTGCCGGATACCAGGGCTGGGACAGGCATGACCAAGGCAGCAGGGACCGGGACGACCGGTGTCCCGGCCGGTGCCTTCGGCTGCAGCACCGATCCGTCGCGGGCAAGCTCGACAAGACCGGACTCCGTGACCCGGAAGAAGCGCCAGAAATAATCCGGCGAATAGATCCAGAGCTCGCGGGAGATTTCCGCGGATGCCGGGTAGAGCCGGAGCCCGGCAATCTCCTCCGCTGCCTCGCGCTCAAGACCTGACGGAGTCGTACGGATACGGCGCAGCCGTTTGATCTTCACCTCGGCCTTGATCTCGCGGGTCGTGATGGAGAAGTCGGCGAGCAGGCCGGGCCCGCGTTCGTAAAAGTGCACGAGCCCGCGACCTTTCGCGATCTTCTCCGCCTTCTCAAGAGCCCGGTCCGGGTGCCGGCCGCGGGTCATGCGGTACCTCCGGAATTGTCCGGGCCGGATTTTTTTCTTTGGATGGTGCAGGTTTTTTTCGCACCGCCTATTCCGGAAATTTTTCCGGCATGATTCAAGCAAATGGTTTTTCCGGAGATTTGTCCGGATCTTTTTTCACGAACTGTTGTGCCGGACATTTTTTCTGAACTGCTCTTCCGATACTGCCAAGTTTTGCCTGAGTGGATGTACTGGTCCTGTATAGTACTGCCTCCATGTCTTGTCTGATGATGACCGCACCCTGCCGGATCTTCCAGAAGCCAGCGGGCCGGATGTTTCTCCACGCGTTATTTTCAAAAATATATACGCTTTGTAGTATGAAGAACCCGCAACGGAGAAAAGGGCACCAAGATCACATCACGAACACGAACAGCGCCAGTGCTGCAGCGAGCAGGACGATGCTGTGCTTGAACCCGGCAAGGATGGAGTTTGAGCTGAACTGGCCGGCCATGATCCCCGAGAAGGTGCCAAGGATGATCCCGATCCTGAACATCTCGGTGAGATTATTAGCGGTATCGATGTTGATGTTGAGCGCCTCGGTTTTGAAGCTTGCAAGGAACGGGACATTGAGCTGATACGCGGTGTACAGGTAGATGCCGAACGAGAGGTAGATGATCATCACGTACACGATGGTGGTGTTGGCCCGCTCGCGCTTGAGCTTGAGGTAATGTTCGATGTCCGTGATGGCAATGATGAAGATCTGCCGGAGGTTGGTCGTGATCTCGGATGCCCGGACGAGCAGGGAGATGGCCCGCTTGACCGAGACGAGCCCGATCCGTTCCTCCATCCGGACGAGCGCTGAGTTGACGTAAACCCCGGACTGGATGTCCCGCGAAGCAACCGAGAGCTCGGAGCTGAGGACACCGAGTTTTGCACCCGAGATCCGGTGGATCGCTTCCTGCAGGGTGATCCCGATATCCTTCATGTCCGAGAGCTCGCGGAGGAACTCGGGGAGGTGCGCTTCCACGTTCCGCACGTACCAGCGCCGCCCTTCGTACGCGACAACGACCGGAGCCATGAACCCGATGATAGCAACGCAGATGAATCCCTCGAAGGCATTGTGCGAGAAGATCGTTTCGAACCACCCGAGATACCAGAGACCGCCGATGGCAAGAGTAACGATCATCGCAGCGATCAGGCTGTAATCATAGCTGGTGATGTAGGTCCGCAACGGGTTCTTGAGCTTGTTCAGAACCGTGTTCCGCTGCTTCCGGGCGTTAATCCGCCGGAAAAATTCCTTCTCCTCCGGGGATTCTGCAACGAGTCCCGGATCCCCCGACGGGATGCTTGAACCAAAGTCGTGCTCCACCACCTCTTTTCTCGTAACCTCGAGGTTCTCGGGCGGGAGCATGATGGAGAGGATCCAGATCATCACGATTGCACCGGCCGGGATCACGATGTACATAAGCGGGAGGATCCACTCCATGCCCTGCGAGTTGGTCATGCCCTGGGCCACAATCATGATGATGAGCGCAATGGGGCCGGCAACGAAGGCCGAGACATATACTTCGGCCATGATCTCGATGGTCTTTAACACCAGCTCGAGTTCCTGCCGTGCCTGGTCCCGGTAGTACTCGGTCTTGGCCCCGAGGTACGAGGCGATGTCGCCGCCGCTGTCAAACACGATCCCGAGATCGTTCATGAAGTCCCGCAGGTGGGGTGACGGCGTGGTCCGCTGGAGGTTCCGCATGGCCGTGATCATGTCATCCCCGAAGAGCTCCACGTCGCGGACGATCATGCCGAACTCCTTTGAGACCTCCCCGAACATGTCGCTCTCCTCGTACACCTTCCGGATCATCTCGTACGGCGGCATGGTCGTGGAGAGGGCCTGCATGTAGGAGATGGCGTACGGCAGGTCGAGCTCGATCTTCGTCTTCCGGCCGCGGGCAAGGATGGACGGGTAATAGAGCTGGAGGGCGTACATTCCCGGTACCACGATGCCGATGATGGCAAGCCAGACCAGCGGGTCTGTTGTGGAGAACCCGAAGAGCGGGATCTCAAAGCCGGTGATGAGGAAGACGGCAGCTATCGCGATGATGCCGCCGGCAGTCATCAGAAGGTTGAGCCGGGCGGTCCGGAGATAGCGCTCGGCGGTCATCGGCAGGTGGGCAGAGCGGACCGCGTCTCGGAGCTGGTTGCCGTGCATGCGCATCTCGAAATCGGTGACCTTCTTCTCCATTGCATAGATTGCAGGGGGGAGGGTGATGCCGGTCTCCATGCGTTCACTCCCCGAGGTCGTGGATGGCGTTTGCAAGGTCGCGGATCGAGGGGTTTTTCACTTTAAGGGCCCAGTCGAAGAACTCCTCGCGTTTCTTCAGTTCACGTTCAAGGTCCTCGCTGCTCCACCCGTTATGTGCCGCGATCTCGTCAAGGACTTTCGAGCGGGTGTAACACTGCCGGAATGTATCGGAGATGATATCCCATTCATACAGCGGGATGGACTCGACCTCGCCCTGGCAGTTCACCGCGATCTCGTGGATGGACATGTTCCGGCGGATGCGCCGCTTGCCGAGGGTGTAGATGGACTGGACGACCACAAGGTCAAGAGCCTGGAACATCACGGGCGGGACATTGATGGGGTCGTGGGTGAGACGGTTGACTGCTTCCTGCACCGTCCCGGCGTGGATGGTTGATAAGGTTGCGTGGCCGGTGTTCATGGCCTGGAAGAGTGTCTGGGCCTCCCGGCCGCGGACCTCGCCCACGATGATGTACTCCGGCCGCTGCCGCATGCATGCCCTGAGGAGCGCGAAGAGATCGATGTCGCCCTTGAGGCCCTCAGCATTCAGTTCGCGGGTCTGGGTGGGGAGCCAGTTCTTGTGCGGGAGCTGGATCTCGCGGGTGTCTTCAAGGGAGACGATCTTGGCGTTCTGCGGGATGAAGAGCGAGACCGCGTTCATGGTCGAGGTCTTGCCGCTTGCCGTCCCCCCGACCACGAGCAGGCTCTTGTGGTGCTCGATGGCAAGCCAGATGAGGGAGAGGGTCCGGGGGCTGTAGGTGCCAAGCCGGATCAGGTCGAGCGGGGTCATCGGATCTGCACGGAATTTCCGGATCGTGAACGAGCTGCCCTTGGTGGACACGACATCGCTGTAAGTAATCTGGACGCGGGCGCCATCAGGGAGCGTGGCGTCAAGAAGCGGGTTCGAGAGCGAGATCTGCTTGTTTGCCTTCTGGGCGAGTTTGAGGACAAACTGGTTCAGCTCTCCCTCACGAAACATCACGCTCGTGGGCAGGCTCCCGTACACCTTGTGGAAGATGAAGACCGGCAGGTCCCAGCCGTTGCAGCTGAGATCTTCAAGCGCAGGATCGCGCATCAGGACTTCGAGCGGCCCGTAACCGGAGAGGTCGCGCCGGAGATAATAGGTGAGGATGTCAAGGCGTTCCTTTGAAATCGCCGGGTCGAACTCCCGGATGATGTCGTGGATAACAGAAGTCGTGAACTGGTCCTTTGTATCCGTTTCGCTCGCGTTGTACACAATGATATCCCGGAGGCGTGCATAGGTCTCCTGCAGGACGGTCTTCTCGATCCCGGAAACGGGGGGTTCGTATACAACGTACACGAACCCCTCAGTGCCCACCCGCTGGATCTTGACGTACGAGAAGGGTTCATCAACCCAGTACCATTCGAGCTCAGCGGAGGAGGGCTCGTCAAGTTCAGGGCGCGGACGGTCTTCCCCGCGCTCCCCTGGTCGGGAGCCTGCCTGCAGCCGTGCGGGAGACGGTTCAGGCGAGACCGGGCCCGGATCTGCCGGTGCGGGCGCGGTGCCGGTACCGGCTCCCAGACCGGCCGGTCTCCCGAACGCGAACCAGGACCTGCGCTCGTACCGGGCCTTCAGCACAATGCCGGACGCCGCGAGGGTGACGAGCGCCGCTAGCGAGACGAGGACGGTGGGGATGAGGTCGAGTTCGATAAAGAGGGAGTATGATGATGATACGAGCGCGGCAAGGACGAGGATCCCGGTCATGATGATGCCATCCTGCGTGGGCGCGCAGAAGAAGTCGAGAGCCCGGTTGTACCAGTAGCTCGCCTGCGGGGGGATGCCGGGGCGGGGGGAAAGCTCCCCAGGAAGCACTGATACAGGGTCAGCACAACCGGAGGAAGTCATGGGCATTCCATCGGCTGTTTTTTGTCCCGGATGTGCGCTGGCCCCAAAAAAACCGCCAGTGCTGAACATTGTGGCAACCGTACTGATCCGTATGAGGAGCCGTGAGCGCATGTGAGTCCCATAATTGCATTTTTATCGGCTGGTATTCCCAGGACCAGCTCATTGTTCTGTACCTGTAAGCATGTACAGGCAGCATTGTAATAAATTATTTTGTTTTTGTGTTACTAAATTTGTTTATACATCAAAAATTTCCATACTAATTTTACAAAATGAAGAAATTTTTGAGGGATTGATTGCAAAAAGTATTATTTTTATATGATCAAGTGTTACGAATTTGTAAAGATGTATGAACATTATTCGGACATCTGAAAACGAGGTATCATAATGTGTACGCAAGAAAGAACCAGAGACGATGGCGTCTCTCCGGTCGTCGGCGTTATGCTGATGCTCGTAGTTACGATTATTATTGCAGCGGTCGTGAGCGCATATGCGGGAGGACTTTCATCCGGACAGAAAAAAGCCCCTTCGCTGGATGCGACCGCCCGTATCAGTAACGACGGGTACTGGGGCGGTGCAAGCTTCTTCGAGTTCCGGACAAATTCCGTGAGCGATCCAATTCCGACCAAGGACCTGAGAATGACGTTCACGTGGAAAGCAGCCCTTGACCCATTAAATACAACCCAGGTAGTGGTTACCGGACCCAACACTTCCGCAGGACAGTTCCCCAACTGCCATTATTATTCGGGAGGAGCCGGCTACCCTGCTGACGGGATCATGATCCAGTCCCCGCTTGGCTATGGTGGTGGCGTGAACCAGTCCACAACAGTATCGTCGGTCGGACCAAACAAGAATTATTATACCGACCAGATGTTTGGCAATTATACGCTGGTTGCTGGGAACTACATGCGGGTAACCCCCATCCAGTACGGTGCAACCGCTGACACCCGGTTCCAGTACTCGACCAAGTCCGGGTATTACACCCCGGGAACAGATGTTGACCCCATCCAGGCAGTTCTCGGTAAGAACTGGTACCTGCTCAGGACCGGAGACAAGGTCCACCTGAGTATTATGCATGTCCCCTCCGGTAAACTGATATATGACAAGGATATCCTTGTGGAGGGACAGGAATGAAACTTATGAAGGATTCTGCGGTCTCTCCTGTTGTCGGTGTCATGCTGATGCTAGTAGTGACGATCCTGATTGCCGCAGTTGTCTCAGCATTTGCCGGCGGGATGAGTTCATCCAATGAGAAACCACCCCAGGCAACGATCCGCGGGACATACAGCATATCCGAAGGGATCACGATCGAACACGTTGGTGGGGACCCGATCGCGATCAAGGATATCCGGGTATCGATTCGAGGGAGTCCCAACATTGGCACGTACTGGACAACAGAAGTGGTAAACCGCTCCTCGATAACCACTGCAAGCGGTGTCGCATGGATGAAAAGTAGCGGTTCTGCCGGCACTTCAGCGTTTGTTGCCGGTGACACTGCGTACATAAAACCGCCGTATCATGAAGGCCCATGGCTCCAGTCCACCCAGGGGTATGCGTCCTCATGGTGGAACCAGTCCTCCAATATCGGCAAAACACTCATCGTTGAGATAGCGGACCAGCAGGGAAAACGTGCGGTGGCGAAAGCCGAATTCCCCATTATCCCATAATTTATTTCAGGGAATACCCGCATGCCCTGTTTCCGGCTATCCCGAATCACCATCATACTTCTTCTCTTCTGCTTCATCGCCCCAGCGGCCCTGCCCGGCTGCCTTGGGACACATGTGCGTGAAAACCAGCCTACCCATATACCGGATAGTATTGGTACTGCAGGCAGTTTATCGAATAATAACATGAAATCTCTGGGGAACGGAGTACGCATCATCAGCCAGAACGACGATGTAACCGAGCTGCTGGTCGCGATTGGGGCTGCAGAAAATGTAATCGGGATCACCAGCACGGCTGTGAAAAAATTCTACCTGACGCGAAAGATCCCTCAGGCACAGAGCATCGGGGACTGGCTTTATCCGGATATCGAGACTATCCTATCCCTGAAGCCAGATGTTATCGTATCATACTCAACCTCGCGGCCAAGGAACCTGGAGAAACTCTCCGGTGCAAACATCTCGCTTGTCTATTGCGATGCATACCGGATCAATACGCTCGTTTCTGATGCACGCATGCTGGGGATCCTGACCGGGCATGAGGAAGGGGCACGCAAGTATATTGCATTTCATGAAAAATACGAATCCCTGGTCAGGTCAAGAATTCCGGATGACGGGACTGGCAACACCATCTCTGTCTATGCTGAGGCGTATTCGGATTATTCTGTCATGACCCAGCGGAGCGCCGGTGGGAGGATCCTCGACATTCTGCACGTCCAGAATATCTATGGCAACCATACTTCGGACTGGGCAACGGTAAACCCGGAATGGGTTGTCGGGCAGGACCCGGACATCATCATCAAGTTTTCAACAGACCCTGCCAAGGGCGAGAACCTGACATCGGTGCGGGAACGGATACTCCGCCGCCCGGGATTTTCCAACATTTCTGCAGTGAAGAACAACCGAGTATATGTCCTGAACGGTGAGATCGGGTCCAGCCCCCGTGCGGTGATCGGATTGGTCTATGCTGCCAAGGCAATCTACCCGGATCGGTTTACCGACATCAATCCCCAGGATATTCTTGCCGAGTATGACCGTGAGTTTGTTGCGGACACCGGGACCACAGATGCGTTTAATCCGGTGCTTGCGGTGGAAAAACCCTGATTTTTTTCATTTCTCCCCCATTTTCCTTCTTCTTCCTTTATTCAATGAATAATCTGCGAAACTGAGAGGGGAGCAAGGCGTTAGGTGATGTATATCCCGTTCCAGGGATCAGAACCATTCTCCATCTTCCGGAGCGGGGGGTGGAACTGAAGCCCCCATGGACTCCTTTTCCAACGCAGCCTCGATTGGGTCCGGTGACGTCCCGGTGATGATCGAGATCTCTGTATTGAGATAATTACCTTCCAGCGTAATATGGAATCTGCCTTCCTTGTACAGGGAAATGAAACGGGGACCGGGTGAGACCGGGTTTGATCCGGTCCCAGCTGAACTCGTCAGGCCATCCATGGTATCCCCGCTCACAACAAAATTGTAGTACCCGGTATCCGAACTGAATTCCCCGCCATACCCGTCACGGGCCAAAACCTCATGAGTCTGGTTATCACGCACAGTGATGATAAGGTATGGCCGCTGGATTGGCCGGGTCTTTGATCCCCGGCACGTATCCGGATATAAGTAGCAATCGTGCATGGGTTCTACCTTGTACACGATGTAAAGCGGTCCCTCTGCAACATTCACGAGAAGTCCGGTCGAATTGCCCCGCAGGGTATAGGTTTTTGTAAACTCAGGAGTCCGTTCGATAAAACGGTACTGCCTTGTTTCATTGAAACGGGTCCCATGCATAACCGGATAGGGATCCGGGGTTGTGATGGGGGCCACCCCCGTTACGATCTCAGATTTTACCGGAGTCCGTTTTGCTCCCGGGATTGTGATCTCCGATTCCGGGGCTGATGCTGTCTCACCGGAACCGGCATTGACTGCAGGGGAGTTTTTTGTTTCTGATGCAGGTTGCCACGGTGTTTCCGGGTTTTTCTGGAGTATTTTATTAACACATCCTCCGCAACCTGCAGTGAAAATAACAAGGAGGAAGAGTATTGACCAAAACAACAGCGTATGGTGGGATCGATTGCCGGGTTCGGATATCGTCTGCTTCGTCATAGGATATTCACCGATCAGACCGGGATTGATGGTGCTGTGTGGTTTGACATCGCCTGAAAAAGTATTGATAATTCGCTGACATACCATATATGCTCGCGAGTACCAGCATTGTAATAATACGGATACGATTAGTAACACAATTTTTCATTTTTGTATTACACAATATTGTGCGAATACTATTTATACAGCACAGATTTGACGAGGGGAGAATGATTCAGATAACCAGAAAAACTCTCAATGGATCGTGGAAATCCACACAAATTATTGTCGTATGGTGGTTCCATGAAACGGAATTCAATCCATTTTTTCTTACATATCCCGGAAAGGGTAAATCAAAATCTTAAATGACAACATTTTTTATCTAAGGAATTTTACTAATGTTACAAATCGTAATACTCACGGTGAACCCATGCACATACCCGACGCATTCATTCCCATCTGGCAGGGCGCCATCTACTGGATCATCGCCCTGGTCTTCATCGCCCTCTCTGTACGCTGGGCACGGAACGAGATGAGCGAAGAGAAGATCCCGCTGATCGCCGTCCTCGCAGCCGGCATCTTCGCGCTCCAGTCCTTCAACCTCCCGGTCTCGTTCGGTACCAGCGGCCACCTTGTCGGGGGCGCCCTTGCAGCGATCATCCTCGGGTCCCCGCTTGCCGCGGTCTTCATCCTCACGCTCGTCCTCATCGTCCAGGGCGTGCTCTTTGGCGATGGCGGGATCACGACCATGGGTGTCAATATCCTCAACATGGGAGTCATCGGCGGTTTTGTCGGGTTCTATACTTTCCGCGGGCTGATGGCACTGACCAGCAATGTCAACATCGCCGGGTTCGCCGCGGCATGGCTGGCCTGTGTCCTGCCGGCGCTTGCCTGTGCTGTTGAGATGTACTTTGCGGGTACATTCCCGCTCACGGAAGGGCTCGTTGCCATGGGACTCTACCATGCCCTCATCGGGTTCATCGAAGGGTTCGTCACGGTCGTTGCAATCCGGCTGATCGTTGCAGCCCGGCCGGACATCGTGGACTTCAGGATCGCCAACGGTACGCCCGAAGGGGTGAACGCGTAATGGACAACAAAACCTTCATCATCGCGGGGATCGCGGTGGCAATCCTGATCGGGGTCGTTGCCGTTTTCCTCGCATCGGGAGACCCGGACGGCCTTGAGAGCACCGCTCTTGTCGTGCAGGGGCAGAAGACGCTGACCGGCACAACTCCGGAAGATGCCGAACTCCATGAAGAGACAAAGGACCGGTTCTCCTTTACATCGCCCATGCCGGACTACTCGCTTGGCGGGGAACTCGGTCCGCTGGGCGGGATCATTGCGATTGTTGCCGGGACACTCCTTGCATTCGCGGTTGTGCTCGGCCTCTCAAAACTCATTGTCGGGAAGAAAAAGGCAGAACCAAACCAATAGAACTTTAATTTTTTCCACCGAACAGTAAAAGACTCTATGCACCTTATTGAAACCCGGGATCTCTGTTACTCGTATCCTCACAGCGTCAAAGCACTGCAGGGTATCAATTTTATTGCACCGCGGAATGCCCGGATCGCTGTTATCGGTTCCAATGGTGCCGGAAAAAGCACGCTCTTCAAGCATTTCAACGGGATTTTCAAACCGACCTCGGGTCAGGTCCTGATCCGGGGCGAGCCCATCACCCGGCAGAACATCCGCGAGGTCAGGAAGTTCGTCGGGATCGTCTTCCAGAACGCGGACGACCAGATCTTCTCCCCCACGGTCGAGCAGGACGTTGCGTTCGGGCCGACAAACCTTGGCCTTGACGAGGAGACCATCCACCACCGCGTACACGAGGCGCTGAGGATTGTCGGGATCGAGCACCTTGCCGACCGCGTCCCGCACCACCTGAGTGGCGGCGAGAAGAAACGCGTGGCCATCGCGGGTGTCATCGCGATGGAGCCCGAGGTGCTGGTGCTGGACGAGCCGACCGCCGGGCTCGACCCGCAGGGTGTCCACGACCTTGTCGGGTTCATCAATTCGCTCTCGAAGAAATACGGCATGACCGTGGTCTTCTCGACGCATGATGTCGGCCTTGTTGCCGAGGTCTCGGACTACATCTATGTCATGAACCGGGGGCAGTTCGTTGCGGAAGGCAGCGTGGAGCAGATCTTCATGCAGCCGGACATGCTCAAGTCGTACCGGCTGGATGTCCCCATCCTTCCCAAGCTCCTCGGCTCGCTCCGGCAGCACGACATCCCGGTCTCGATGGCTTACACGTACGAAGAAGCCGAGAAGTCCCTGCTTGCCGCATACAAAGGAAAGCCATGATCGAAGACCTCTTCTTTATTGAGAAACAGGCCTACCACGACAGTTTCCTCCACCGGCTGGACGCCCGCGTCAAGATCATCCTGTCGTTTGCGGTTATCATCGCCATGGTCGCGGTCCCCTACTCGACAATCGTGTACACGGTCGGGGCGATCTTCTTCCTCTTCTTCGTCCTGCTCTGGATCGCGTCAGGCATCTCACCGGTTGTGTATGGCAAACGGCTGCTTGCCATCGTCCCGATATGGGGGGTCATCATCCTCTTCCAGATCTTCTTCAGGAACCGGTATTATACCGACTACACCGTCCTGTATTCCCTCCCGCTCGGGATCAATATTTATGCCCAGTCAGTGGAGTTCGCCTGTATCCTTGGAGTGAAATTCATCATCTGCATCTCGTTCATCATCCTGCTCTCCTCCACGACCAAGCTGCAGGATCTCCTCCAGGGTGCCAGCAGGCTCGGGCTCCCGGCCGAGATAGCCCTTGCGCTGGGCATGATGATCCGGTACCTCTTCGTCTTCGGGTACATGTACCGCAAGATCAACGAGACCCTGACAACGAAATGCTTCGATGCATTCGACCGCCACCTGCCGTACCGGTACAGGCTCCGGCAGCTTGGGTACACCATCGGCACCATGTTCATCCGGTCGTACGAGCAGGGCGAGCGGGTGTACACGAGCATGCTCTGCCGCGGGTATGGCCGCGACAGCCACCTCTTCATCGCGAGAAAACCCCTCATGGGGCACGAATGGGCATTCCTCACCATCTCGCTCCTCTTCGTCATCGCCATCCCCCTCGCGGTCTGGCTGACATCGTTCCGGCTGCTCTGATCACCTGCCCCCGTTACCTTTTTCCCGTTTCCTGCCAACACCCTGCCATGACAAACCGGTTCGGTCACGGCTTCATCACGAGCCTCATGCTGATTGCAGAACACTTCGGCCTCCCCCCGGGACAGGCATGGCATGGCGTCCAGGACCATGTCGAAGGGCTCGTGGTCCCGGACCGGTTCAAAGGCACCGAGATCGAAGAACTCACGGAACTCCTGCGCAAGAAGGTTGTCTGGCATTCGGCAGGGACAATGGACCGTGAGGATGCACGGGACGTTGTCTTTGTCCTGAACCGGCTTGTTGTTGCCATCGACAAAGAGCTCGGGGTGAACGATGCGGAGGTCGGGGAGTTCAGGTGAATCAGCTCATTGACTAAAAGGAGCCGAGTGCCCCCTAACCCCCTCCCCTTCAGTCTGCCGCCACAGGCAGGCAGACTTCCGGGCGGGGGGATCTACTAAGATAAAAAAAGTTCTGAACGCTTTTCGCATCACATTCAGGTAATCGGGTCCATCGTAAATTTTGTGAGGCGCTGATGTAGGGGTTTATACAACGTCAAATAGTTCTTTGACAACATATCTGAGTTACGCCCGTTTCTTCCAAACGGATTTTTCCTGAACAATAAGGTAAGTTAAAGAAATTTAATATATTTCAAATCAAGATATTCACTGAAAATTTCCCTGATATTGGTTACATATTCACCAACAATCGAGAGAACAGATCCAGAATGCCCGAAAAACAACCATCTCAAAATGAAATAAATTCTTCGGGTTCAATTATTCCGCCAAAGGGTGCGAAAAAATGGAGAGAATGGTGCATCTTTGGTTTTATTATCGTTATCACAATTTTTATTATCATTACTTTTATTCTGCCCTCTCTTGGCCTCTCAATTTTCAGTTCGGGGGGTTGCCAATGTATCACACGTTTGCCGACGGCAATTGTCTATCAGCCGGATAATTCAACAATCATCTTGAATTACGGAGGAGGCGGGATAGGTTCGGATTCAATGAATGGCTTGACCGCAACCGTTACAGATAGCAACGGACGCGTGCAGTCAAAAACGATCGGAAACAAGTCAGGTTTTCAAGGAGATTTCAGCTGGCAGGTTGCTCTTGGTCTTGAGTACGCTGAAAATCATTACGTTATTCCCCCGCCCCTTGCAAAGAATCAGACTGTTATGTTTACGGGAAATTACGCGAGAAATGATGATCATGTAGTGGCCATAGCTCATTACTCGGATGGAGAAAATATCCAATTTATTGACAAAAACATTTGATGGTAATTACCATTTTCCGCTTCAAAAACTCAAAAAATATATATCAAAAACAATCTTGAAAATCCGCCCGTTTTTCCGGCCGTGAAAAAGTATCAATTTTACGTCAGAAAAAGAGCACTATCCTTATATGCTCTCAACCCCAATATTTTATGTGAATTTTCTGCGACATTTTTTTCATTTTGTAGCGGAGGTTTTGCTTGACTGAC
>CAYVAQ010000002.1:0-179109 GCA_964448885.1 uncultured Methanoregula sp.
CAACAATGCCACCCAGGATCATGGTGATGAGGCCCCAGTCAAGATTCTTTTCGAGGGTGAAATTAACCGATGCGGTTGCATTGCCCTGGATAACCTGCTGTTGCTGCGAAACGGATGAATATCCCTCGCGGGAGACGGTGATATTCAGGGGTGTGTTGAATTTCACGGTCGTTACCAGCTGACCACGATTGTCCGTCAGGCCGGTCTCCGCCCCGTTAATCGACACAGATGCATTCGGGATGACCTTCTGTTCCTTATCCTGGACAAAGACAGACAGTTGTGCGCTCTCAAACGCCAGGTCAAACGTATGATCCTGCGGCACTTCCGAGACAACGATTGTGCGACTGACCGGAACATACCCGTTTTTGCGAACCTCAACGAGATACGATCCGGAGATCAGCGAGGGGAAATTACTTCGGCCATACTCATTGGTGGATCCCGTCAGGGTTCCATTGAAATAGACATCAGCACCACTGAGAGGATTCTTCTTCTCATCAAATACGTAGATGAATGCACCTATCGCTGCTTTGGAAATATCAACGGAATATATCGCATCCGCCTCCGTTATCATGCGGGACTCTGATACGGCCTTGTAACCAGGTGCAGTGACCTCAAAAGTATAGATCTTTCCCCTCGTCACCGGCGTTATGAGAATCCCCCGGGCGTCGGTCTTCCCTGCAAGAACGGAATCGATCCGAACCTCTGCATTCTGGACTGGTTGTTTGGTCTCCTTGTCCTTGACCGTGACGGAGAACCGGTTCCCGGAAAGCAGGTAATACTGGACTTCCTTATTCTCGGCACCCATATCAACAGTTGCCGAACGGGGCTGGTAATTCGTGGCAACAACATCAACGGAATAGACATAATTTGCCCTCACCGCAAACGTCGCCGCACCGGCAGCATCCGAAGTCTTTCCCTGCGTCACGTTGACGGCCGACAGGTTCACTTTTGCTCCTGCAACGGGGCTGAGCGTATCGGAATCAAACAGGTTTATCTTGAGGGTAAGTGTCTTCGGAGTCAGGTTGACAAGAAGACTTGTCGCATTTTTGGCTACCGACTGTTCCCAGTCATCATACCCGGACATGGTAATCCGGATCAGCTGGTCGTTGATACCGGCATGACTGATATAGGCCTGGCCAAGGTTGTTGGTCCTGGCATAATTTCCGCCATTCAGGAAGACCGTAGCCTGGGGAATTGAGGTGTTGTCAATGCTATCCCGCACCGCGATCTGCAGATCAACAGCCTGTACGGTACTGCAGAGCAGGAATAAGCAGAACAGGGCAAAAAGGAGGCGATAGCGAGGAGCTTTCATAATAAAATATCGCTCTCTGCCACTATATCAGATCATCGGTCTACATCTCGGTGATCGAAGGTACCCGGTCGAGAAGCATCCCCTCTACCATGACCGGCATCAGCCTGCGTCCTTCCTCGATCGCATTCTGGAGGCGCCAGCTGCGGTCTGCATAGATCGTAAAGAGCGGCTGACCCGCCTTGACAAGATTTCCTTTCTTGGCATGCAGGAGGATACCGGCCCCGCGGTCGTGGGGTGCGCCGGCAGTGCGGGCAAGAGATATGAGGGAGCGGTTGTTCATCTCGATAACATAGCCGGACGTTGGGGCGTTTACGACAAACTGGTGTTCGCCGGGAGCAATATCCGTGGACTTGACGGTCGGGTCTCCACCCTGGATCTCAACCATCTGCCGGAACTTCTCCAGTGCTTTTCCCTTGGTAAGGAGGTCGAGTGCTGCTGCTGCTCCACTGCCCCGCGGGGCTTTCCCGGCCATTTCAAGGGCTATGCCGGCAAGGGAGACACTTTTCTGGATGAATGAATTGGGTTCACTCGCACCCTCCAGCACGCGAAGCGCTTCAATAACCTCCAGTTTCGGGCCGATACTGCGTCCAACCGGGATGTCACCGTACGTAAGTGCACATTCGACTTTCATGCCAAGGCGTTCACCAAGTTCAATGAACTCCCGCGCCATCTTTCTGCCATCCTGCATGTTGGCGACTTTGGTATGCAGGCCAACCGGAATATCGATAACGACAAGGTTGGCACCAACAGCGAACTTCTTCGCCATAACACTTGCAAGCATCTGCCCGCGGGCATCGATCTTGAACGGGTACTCCTGGACGATGATCTTGTCATCGGCTGGTGCGATATTGGTGGCCCCGCCCCAGACGATACAGCCACCAATCTTCTCGGTCATCCGCTGGACCTCGCTTGCCGAGAACTCGACAAACGCGAGTACTTCCATGAGGTCTGCAGTACCACCAGCGCCGGTGATTGCGCGTGAGCTGGTTTTGGGGATCTTAAGACCACTCGCCGCGATGATGGGGACAACGAGGAACGAGATCTTGTTCCCCGGCACACCACCAATTGAGTGCTTGTCAACAATCGGGCGTGAAGGAAACTTAATCTGTTCGCCGGTCTCCACCATGGATCGGGTCAGGTGCTCGACTTCATCCATATCAAATGGATGAATGTACGATGCAGTGATGAACGCCGTCAGTTCCGCAGGAGAGAGGTCATCACTGACGACATCCTTGATAATCGTCAGTGTCTCCTCTTTTGTGAGTTTCCCGCCATCCATCTTCTTCTTGATGAAATCCAGTGAGGAAAGCCGCCCTGCCTCACGGATCTCTATATCCATGCCATCTTCGAGATGGAGGCGCTCGTTGGTGATCCGGTATACACCAACGGTTCCCTGGGAGGTAATTGTTGAGGTGGTCTCGACAGCCGCGGCAACGGATACGCCGTTCTTTGGGTTGATGACCTGGACCCGGTCACCGTTCATGACCCCGATACTGCGGGCATCAAGGCGGTTGAGCAATATCCCCCGTGTCGCAATATCCAGGATCTTTGCAGTCAGTTTCATGGTTTATTCCTCGTAACGATAGGCAATTATGATCTCACGCCGGCGGGCGCATACCATAACTACGTTGAAGTCCCCGGACTATAAAAATCCGCCGGTAATTCTGAATTTTATCGCAATAAGACACCAGGTGATTCAAAGCCACGAAAAACGCGATGAGGATGAAACCTGAGCATTATGACGATTGACAAAACCCTGTCGTGACAGGGGCACAAAAAAAAGAGTGATTAGTTGTTAGTTCAGTGCCTGCGCACGACGATGAATGCAACTGCACCGAGGCCGATCAGGGCGATCAGTGCACCGTAGCCGGGCGACTTGGTGGTCGGGACTGCGGTGGGTGCTGCGGTGGGTGCTGCAGTGGGTGCTGCAGTGGGTGCTGCAGTCTGTGCTGCGGTAACAACTGCCGTCGGGGCTGCAGTGGGTGCAGTTCCCTCGAGGACGTTGAAGAGTGCAGTGCCGGTTGCATCCTGGATAACAGCCTGCTCGGTAACAATGTACTCGTCCGGCTTGAATGTTGAGGAGTCAACATCGAACGAGATCTTGTTCATGCCGCTGTCACCCTTGGTGACCTTGACCGTGCCGGTTGCGCCGCTGAACTCGCCGCTCTGGCTCTTCTGAGTCGGCTTGAATGATGATGAGTAGACCTGGACGAGGATTTCGTCATCTACTGCGAGGTTGGTCTGGGCAGTGATGGTGAACTTGTCACCAACGCGCTTGTCGCCAACTGCGTCGATGCGGATAACGGGCTCCTCGATGAGGAACTGGAGCTTGGTGTAGGTGTCGTCGACGTTTGCGTCGTTGATACCCTCAACAAGTGCTTCAGCTGCGTCAGATCCCTGGAGACTTCCTGCGCCAAGGACCTTGAAGATCTGGGCACCGTTGCCAACGCTGTAGCCGGTACCTGCGTTAAGCATCCTGTTGTAGACTTCACCGTAGCCAGTTGCGCCAACGGTTGCGCTCCTGAGGTAGACATCGAACTGGTTGTTCTGCATCGGGTGCTGGACAACGACGAAGTACTGACCTGCATAGAGGCTCTTGGTGGTTTCCTGGCGGACCTCGTACTTGAAGGATGCGTCGGAGTTCACTGCTTCAGTGGAGACGACTGCATAGTTCTTACCGAGGATCCAGATCTGGACTGCGGAGGGCTGGCCCTCTGCGGTACCGGTGATGTAGATTCTGTCACCCTTTGCGACGGTAGACTGGGATGCGGTTGCAGAGACGAAGGGCTTCTTGATGATGATTGAAACCGTGCCGTATGCTGCGTTTGCAAGGTTGTCCTTGTCGTAGGGCTGGCTTACTGCGTAGATCGTGTAGGTACCTGCATCAAGTGCATAGTTGGAGGTTCCCCACTTCCATGACCAGGTGTTGTCGCCTGCGACATCAAGGGCCTTGAAGGTGGCGGCGTTGCCGTTAACAACTTCGAATGCACGCGGGTTGGAGTTCTGGATCTGTGAACCCTTTGCCTTGAGGTTGGGTCCGATGATGAACAGGTAGGTCTTGTAGGTCTCGGTGTTGGTACCGGAGAACTTGATCTCCTCGCCGAGGTAGTAGCTCTGGTCGCCGGCTGCCACGATAGTGACTGCGCCCTTCTCGACCTTTACATCGACCTCGTCGCTCTTCCAGGTGTCGCCACCGAAGCGGTTCTCAACACGGATGGTGTACTTCTGTGCCTTGGTCCAGTTGTTGGTAACGAACTCGATCGTCCTGGTGCCGGAGGTTGAAGTGTTGATCAGACAGTAGTACCTGGTTCCGTTGTAGATGTTGTAGGTGTTGGTGGCCCAGTTTGCGTTGGTGGTGTCGTCACGGATGGTAAGGCCTGCACCGTTCTCGTAGCGGTACTGACCGATATCATAGACCCAGGTGCCGGTTGTTAAGTTCCAGCGACCGGGAGTGGGATCCATGTAGACCTTCTCCTGGTTCAGGTTGACCATCGGAGCAACGTTCTCGTAGGAGCCGTCCATTGAGCTGATGCCCTTGACCCAGACGTAGTACCTGGTGCTGGGCTTACCGGTGACAGTCACCGAGAAGGGCTTGCTGCGGACAACGGAGTCCTTGTTTGCCTCGATCTTGACCGTGTCAGAGACGAGGGTGACAGTGTAGGACTGTGAAACAGTCTTGCCAGTGTAGTCTGCACCTGCATTCTTGTAGTTGTCCTTCATCTTGTTCAGAGTGGACTCTGCAGTGATGGTGTAGGTGCCGACCGGGTATGCATACTGGTTGTTGAAGTCAGCTGCGTCAGTAACCCAGTTCTCATCGGTGGTTCCCCAGTAGAAGGGCTGGACATTGACGAAGTTCTTCAGGAGTGACTTGTTGGTCGTGTACGGGACACCGCCTGCACCGTTGGTTGCAAGTGCAGTGAAGGTTGCGCCGGACTCGTCTTTCACCTTAAGGGTGATGAAGCCGTCGCCGATCTGGGGGCCCATGCCTGCGGGTGCAGTGCAGGTCCAGAACATACCGTCGGTCATTACTGTTGCAGTAGGCCAGGTCTCGTTCTGCCAGCCTTCAAGACCGCGTGCATCGAACGTGACGTTCTTACCGGAGTAGTAACCAGTGGCTCCGCCACCAACTGCAGTAAGGAGAGTCTGGTCCCATGCGGGTGCGGAGTTGTTGTAGTACATGGTGTATCCGCAACCGTAGTAACCGGTGTTGTTTGCCGCATCTGCCCAGGTCATCTTGTACAGGTTAGTGTAGTTGGTAATTCTCCAGATGTTGGGGCTGACCTGTCCAGTGTATGTGTATTCAATGACAATACCATACTGCTTGGAGTTGGATGCCTGCTCGGGGAATGACCAGTTGACACCGCTCGTTCCGGCGATGACAGCTGCTCCGCCAGTGTTGGGTCCTGACGGCTGGTAGTATGTACCGGTACCAAGTTCAGAACTTAACGCAAAGTCATACGTGTAGTTGTAGACCGTGTTGTTCCTGGTGGCGTACGTTGCCGGGTACATGTTGGTGTCGATCCGGAAGCCAAGGCGCTCGCCCTGGGGGACAGACTTGCCTGATACATCGGCTGCCTGGTTGAAGTCCCAGACCTTGATATCAAGGGTCGGGTCCTGTGCATTGAATACTGCCTGAGGGATGCCACCAAAGCTGAGTTCTGCAGCATTGGTCGAATCGTTGGTCAGGAGGTACCAGTTGCCGGTGTAGCCGACGAAGTCGGAGGGTGCAACAACGAAGTTGGTATACCGTCCGTTGAGGTCAATGATCCTGGTCGGAGCAGTGGTAGTAACCGTTGCTGCTGATGCCCACCAGCCGACACGGGTGTTCGTCGGGGTTGCGTTATAGATCGGCATGCCCGAGGTATAAGCTCCCCCAAGAATTGCCGCATTGAGTGCGTGGGTCAGGTTGAGACCCTCTTCTCCAATGAAGATGGTCGCACCGGCGTCGATCTGAGTCCCGTTCGGAGCTGCCGTTACCGGCATGACTGCCATAAGGACAAAGAGAGCGACTGCAACAAGTGCAAACGTTAATCGCTTAGTCATGTGTTCTTTTCCTCCAAAGTTTACATCATACATTTCAAGCCGCAGATCGCTTTCGACAAATGCCGAATAACGATTCTACGAGCCCCATACTCCGTTTAGACGGAATATGAAACAGTATTTGTAAAAGAGCGAATATATCCTTTGTGGTCATTTTTTAGGGCCAATCCGAGCCTGAATTGCCCCCCATTTTGAATGAAATCCATTTTATTCAGTTTTTTTACCTTTCAATGGGCATGATGATGACCCTTGTGTTACTCATATAGCCAACATGGGTATAGTGTATTATCGCGCATATCATTCGATATAACATATGTACATCTAGTGTGCTATAATGTCTTTTTCTATGCATTCGTATTTTTCTAAAATTCTCATTCACCACCAATTACTGAAAAGCACGAGATGGCTCTGTTCCCTGGATTCATCTCTAATGGAAGAGATTGCATCAAACTTGTTTTACTAAGCAATCTAAGATATAGAAAAAACAGTAACAAAATTGAGACCGTCACCCTGCAAAGTCAATTCCAGCAGATATACAATCTTCCGGTTCAAATTACAGTAGCATGCGAGTGATCCGGGCACCCAGTATCGGAAAAGCACATGAGCAGGTCATCCAGATGATCCTGGAGAAAGGGTGGGTTCTCCAGACTGAAGATGAAGAGGCTACCATAGAATTTGAGGAGATCGCCATGCAGGTCGACACGCCCCTTGCAGAACCCCTGGTGAGCCCCTGTTCCCGTTTCCAGCAGAAATTTGTCGAAAAGTATGCACATGACCTCCTGCATGGGTCCGCTGCTTCTTTTGAATATGACTACCACGGCAGGCTCTTTGACTGGGGGGAGCGGCTCACTGCTGACGGGCAGCCGGTCCATGTCGATCAAATCGCGTATATTGTTGAGAAGATCCGCTCATCGCCAAACACCCGCAGGGCGATTGCAATCACCTGGAACCCGGTCATTGATGAGAAACTCGACGATTGCCCCTGCCTTCAGCTCATCCAGTGCGTCCTCCGTGATAACAGGCTCCATATGCGGGTCATCTTCCGCTCGAACGATATGCTCACGGCAGCCGGTGCGAACATGTATGCTCTTGTCCAGCTCCAGAAGTCGGTCGCAGATCAACTGGGCGTTACCTGCGGCACCTATACCCACATCTCGCTCGTCCCCCACGTATATTACATTCGGGACGTCCACGATATCGAGCCATTCTGCGGGAAGGGAACGCTTATCCGGCCGGTGAAGGAAGTCTGCCGTGCCTGCCAGAAATGCGACCGGGCCAGGTCCGTATAATCTCAATATTCCCGCATAGTCCGTCACATTAATTAAGCAACAACAGCAAAAAGTAAGAGGCACAACAGCCCGGTAGTGTAGCGGTCAATCATAGGGGACTCTGGATCCTCTGACAGCAGTTCGAATCTGCTCCGGGCTACTTCTTCTTTTCAGACACCCCAGATACCGGAGATTCTCTTCCGTCACGGCATCATGCAATCAGGGCTGGCAGGATGCAACAGAAGAGCACGGCGCCGAATGTCCCGGAACCGCCGATGCTGACAGAGGGTATCCCGAGATCCCGGATCTTCCCGAACTGCGCGAGGTTTCCTCCCAGCAGGACACCGGAAATACCGCAAACCAGTGCCGTGACTGAAGCAGGGAGACCGGCCCCTCCGAAAAATGCAAGCCCGATAAGGAGCGCGGTCAGCGCCGGGATGAGGAGCGGCACCTGGAGACCGAATCCCGGAAGGGTTCGGGTTGAGAAGAATGTAATAAGAGATACTCCGGCAATGCCGGCCACCAGGGGGATTGTCAGCGAGGTACCGGTACTGGGAACTGCCGAGTACAGAATAGAGGCCGCCAGGATGAGGGGGATTACCGCCCCCCCGAGATTGACTGAAATAACGGTATCCCATACCTCTTCGCGAGACCATGGGGTGAAGGGATCGCCCATCGTTGCTTCCCCATGAGGAACGCGGACCATGTCGCGTCTGATGGTATAGACCGGAATGTTGACCGTACTCCCCAGCAGTATCAGCAGGACTACGGCGAGGGCATGGATCCAGGAGAAGCCCAGCCGGGTGAAGGCAGCCCCGATAATCCCGAGGAAGAGGAGCGGAATCAGGACGATGAGAAGCAGGATGAAGATGACAATAGCAACAACCGACAGGGCGCCAATTGACTGGAAACGGATACCATTTGCCATGTTTTACTCCATGATCAGGGTTTCCTGCAGACCAGGGCCGCGTGGTCATGGTGGTAAGGTTCCAGCCAGACACTCTCGATAATGGAAAGACCGGCCCCGCTTAATACATCAAGGGTGTCACGGAACACCTCGGCCGGTTCTTTCCGTATGTCTACGCTCCGAGTCTTGAGCATGAGGATAAGATGGCCGCCTTTTTTTAAGAAGACACAATTCCTGAGTGCAATACCGGCCTGATCCGGCTGGGCGACATCCTGGTACACGAGATCGACCGCCTCAACAAGCGGTGCATATTGATCCGGCCGGGTTGCATCACCCATGATTGGG
The DNA here is from genome assembly GCA_964448885.1 of uncultured Methanoregula sp. Lineage (GTDB taxonomy): Archaea > Halobacteriota > Methanomicrobia > Methanomicrobiales > Methanospirillaceae > Methanoregula. The sequence continues at coordinate 8,873 of CAYVAQ010000002.1, forward strand.
ACGATATTCCCCCGTCGCCTGGCAACCTCAAGCAGATCCTGCATGGGGCGCGGCGCGAACTCGACGGCATAGACGATGTCGACGTAATCTGCGACATGCGAGACCGTCGTGCCATTCGCCGCGCCCAGATAAAGGACCCGCATCTCCCCCCCCAGTTCGATGCCGGTGCCGGTATGATAGAGGGCAGAGAGTTTGCTCCGGAACGGGTCCCAGACACGGGAGCCAGCCAACATCCGCTCATTGTAGACCCCGCCTTCACCCTGCGATACCAGGACATCCCCGATCCAGATCATGGTTTTTCCTCCCCTGGCGGGCTGGTGAATCCCCCGGCGGCATCGATCGTTGCCTGTGCCCGTTCGAGAAATTCCGGTACCGCAACTCCGCGGTACTCATCGAGCCGGGCCGCGATGGCAAGTTTGCCGGCAAGGACCCGTGAGACCTTGCCCCGGACCGGCTTCGGGGCGTTATGGACACGGCGGTGCTGGAATATGATCCCATGCTTTGGAGACGGCGAACCGGCCCGGATATGGGCAAATAGTGCAGTCCGGGCACCAAGGACCTGTATTGCGCTTGCCGGAAGGCGGGAGAGCTGGGACAGGCCGCCGGCCTGTGCCATAAGGCGTGCAGCGACCAGCCCCCCGATCAGGGCACTGGTGTTTGGAAGGATCCGGTTCGCCCGCGAGGAGACTTCCCGGGCAAGATCGGTCCGTGCAGCAGAGAGTTCTTCGACCTGCCCGGCCACCCGGCCAAGTGCTCCCCGGTTCTTCTCCCGGATCTTCCGCACCAGCAGGTGGGAGGGGGTCCGGCGGTATTTCCGGGAGATGGCCGGATTGCGTATCTGGTGCCACTCGGCCACCCGCTCGGAGAGGAGGTTGATCACGGTATCCATCTCATCAAGCGTCCTGACCATCTGCAGCAGTTCCGTATCCTTTCCCGCGTACCGTGCCCGTATTTCACTCTCGGCTGCGAGAAAACATACCTCGCGGAGTTGCCGTACATATTCCGCCCTGTCATGACAGAACCCGCAGGATACGGCAGATTCCCATGCAAGCGGGACAAACGAGTCCAGATCCGTCCGTATCTCCCGTATCCTCCGGGAAATCTCATCGGGTCCACCGGAAAATGGCGTGCAGGCATCCCCTTCAACATCCCCGAACCAGTAAGCCGGCATATCAAACAACTTAGGGAAGTATACGTGTATAAAACCATAGATTCGCCAGACTGCCATCCCTTTTCAGACGAGAATCCCGAATGAATAGACAATGACCGGGATCATGATGGCCCCCATGCAATAAACCGCCGGCAGGTTTACGATATGCGGAACGAGTCCCATTGCGGTTGCAAGGATCAGGATTACAATACCGAATGGCCCCGTGAGAACGAAGGTGAGGATAATGATGAAAGCGGTCACGCCCCGGTTCAGCAGCGTGCTGTCAATACCATCCAGTAACCAGGCATACTGTGCCAGGAAAATCGTGATCAGGTACGCCAGGATCGCGGCGAAAATGCCGGCTACCATCAGGGCGCTCATGGACTGGGGAGGGAGTTCCGCGAGCGCTGCCATGACACCATTCCTCATCCGGGAAAGGGCAAAGAGGGCGGCGAGCCCGATGAACGCATTGGCGGTATTGGCTGCATTCGTTGCAAGGATATATCCCCGACGGTCTTTCTCATATCCGATCAGGGAAGCAAGGACACCATTTGCAGAAGCAGTTGAGAGTCCCGGCAGCCACCCGACAGCAACACCTGCCACGGTCCCCAGAACCGAACATCGGACAATCTTCCGGTCTTCGACCGCAATGCCGGAAAACCGCTGTTCCGGTACCTTGCCCCGGGAGGAGGTCAGCAGAACAGAGATCCCAAAGAGCCCTGACAGGAGCGGCATAAGGATGGCACTCTCCCCGCCAATCGAATGCCAGCCCAGGTACGAATAATGAAGGGCAAAGCAGCCAAGGAGCCCGGCAATGCAAAAAACAAGGAATGCCCATCCCGGCGCATCGCTGGTCACCATCATATAACCTACCGCGGCGACAATGATGATGCCAATCCACCAGTCGAAATAGGGCTGCAGGGCCGGGAGGAGGAGGAAACAGAGAACTGACAAGGGAACTGCAAGGATTATGGCGCAGGTGCTTCCGAGGGCAGCAATCCGAACCGCTTCCTCACCCAGCCCTTCCCGGCAGAGTGCATGGGCCGGGAGAACCGACAGCGAGGTATCGGCATCCGGAACACCGAGGAAAGTGCAGGGAATAGCGTCAACAAACGTGTGGGTGAGAAGTGCTGCAAACATTGCAGCGGCCAGTGCCAGCGGGCCGATGACCGTAAGGAGGACCACCTGGAGACCCAGGAGGATACCGGCAAGGGTATTGGCATGCACACCCGGGATAAGGCCACTGATTGTACCCAGAAGGACACCCAGCACGACACCAATGAGGATCTCCAGCATAGATTATAATTTAATTTGTATAAACATAAAGGGTGCGAAATGGATACTCTCATATGATAACGCGGCGATATCTCCGTGAAATGAAGATCGCCATCACCCGCCTTGCCGGAAAAGAAGAGAGCGACGCAGGGCGCTGCAGGAGATACGGTCATTCGTGTTACAGCGTCCATCCGCTCCGTTCGGAGCTCCGGACGGATGAGATCCGGCGGTTTGCAGATGCTGCTGCGGCCGGGGCGTTTGACTGCATCTTCTTCACGAGTGCCCTCCCGGCGAAAATCATCGCCCCCCTCCTCAAAAACCCGCCCCGGGTCATTGCTATTGGCCCCCAGACGGCAAAGGAGCTGGAAACGGCCGGTGTCCGGACAGAGATCCTCTCCAGTTTCTATTCCCGTGACTTCGTTCCCTATCTCGGAGACTGGATCCGGGGAAGGCGGATCGGTATCCCGCGTGCAGATGTCCCCAATGAGAAACTTCTGGATGCAATACGAGGGGCCGGGGGAGTTCCCTGCGAGTTCCGCTGTTACGGGCTTGAGCCGACAGGAACATCCCTCCCGCTTGACGATGCCGGTGCGATCCTCTTTACCAGCGCCATGTCCTACCGGAAAGCCCTCTGGAAAGCCCGGCCGGACCTGCTTCTCATGGCAATCGGGGATATCACGGCAGCCGCGATGCAGGAAGGGGGGCATCCCCCGTCGGTAACCGGGGACGGGTCGCTCGAGGGATCGCTTGCAGCACTGAACCGGCATCTTGCGGAAGGTGCATGACATGGCGGCAGTCTTCGTGCATAAGGCACCGGTCCATCTCTGGAACCGGCCAGGCATCATCGTTGTGGACAAGCCCCGCGGCCCCTCAAGCCACGAAGTGGCAGCATGGGTGGGAACGATGCTCGGCTGCCCGGTCGGGCATTCCGGCACCCTCGACCCGCAGGTCTCCGGTGTCCTCCTTATCATGCTCGGGAACGCAGTCCGTCTCGCACCGCTCCTCCTCCAGCACGAGAAGGAGTACATCTGCCTCCTGCGCCTCCATGGCGATGTGCCCCGGGAAAATATCCTCAAGGCTGCCGAAGAGTTTACGGGAAGGATATACCAGCGCCCTCCACGGAAGAGCGCCGTAAAACGGGCGCTGCGCATCCGCGAGATCCAGAAGCTCGAGGTGCTCGGGATCGACGGCCGGCTTGTCCTCTTCCGCGTGCAGTGCGATGCCGGGACGTATATCCGATCGCTCTGCCACCACATCGGGCTTGCGCTTGGCGTTGGCGGCCACATGCAGGAGCTCCGTCGCAGCAGGTCGGGGGCATTTGACGAGAGGACCATGCATACGCTCCACGAGGTGCAGGATGCCTGTGTTGCCGCACAGTCCGGGCAGCCGGAGCAGCTCGCCTCCCTGATCCTTTCCGTGGATGCGGCGGTGCCCGAATGCCCGATCATTATCATACGGGATTCTGCCATCGATGCAGTCTGCCACGGGGCGACCCTTGCAGGAGTCGGCATCATAAGCTGTGCCGGGTTCACCAAAGACCAGACGGTAGCCGTCCTCTCGCAGAAGAACGAGTTCGTCTGTCTCGGGCAGGCCCTTGTCCCGTCCACGGCATTCAGCCCCGGGGACACCGGGCTTGTCATCAAACCAACATCAGTCTTCATGCAACCGGGCACCTACCCGAAGGGATGGACAACATCGGATAAGGAGATCGTTCGTAAGTCCCGCCCGAAACCCGCCAAACCAAAAGCGCTGGTCCGGAAAGAAGCAAAGCAATCCTATCCTGCACAAGGGGAGCGCCCGAAGCGGCGGGATGACCGCCGGCCCGGCCCGCGTCCGGCGAAAGGGCAGGGGAGGAGAACCGGGGGCGGCTTCCAGAAGAAGAGATACCATTAAAAAAATACCCCGCGTATAGATAGGATACACTTTTTGCTGAGGTAGTCTAGCGGTAGGGCGCAGGCCTGGAAAGCCTGTGGTGCGAAAGTGCCTCGGGGGTTCAATTCCCCCCCTCAGCGTGTCCATGTTTTTCTAATCTTTCCCTGATAGCATTGCGGGATCGGAAGCCGACCCCCCCTCCTTCTTTTCTCAAAATCGTTCCACCCCCCCTGCCATGAGGGTGGGGGGGTATGCGGGATACCCCCTCCCCCCTCAGGCCGGATCCGACCCCCCTACCCATTTTTGAGTGGTCTGCAGTTTTCCCGTTCACACCTGATGCTCCAGTGGAAGATGCGGGATGGGAGATGCGCAAATGTGTACATTACTCACTTAAAGGTAGGGGGGGTATCCGGGTGACCCCCCCTCCTTCTTTTTTCAAAATCGTCCCACCCCCCCTGCCATGGGGGTGGGGGGGTATGCGGGACATCATCACGTTTTGACCCGCACCCACCCGGGCCGATACTGTGTGGGAAGTCTTGGCCAGACCATGGATACCCGTACGCTCGACCGGGAAGCGGAAAACATGTCAGCGCTTTCTCTTCCCTGCAATCGTCTGGCGGGCAAATGCACAATATTCCGGCACCACCTCGAACCCGAGAAATCTCCGGCCTTCCGCACGGGACACTGCCGCAACCGTCCCGGAACCCAGGAACGGGTCAAGCACCAGGTCCCCCGGATTGCTCGAATACAGGAGGATCTTCCTCACCAGTTCCGCAGGGAGCTTGGTCGGCGTCTTCTTCTGCCCCTTCCAGTACTCCCGGTTGATGACCCAGACATCCTCGGGATAGTGGTCGATCTTATTGAACGTGTAGTGTTTCGGATCCTTTACAACGAACAGGATATGATAGTGGCTGGTCACGTATTTCTTCTTGGTGAAGACCCCGAACTGGTATTTCCAGATGAGGTGGTTTATGGTATCCAGCCCGGCTGCATCGATCCCCTCGAGGATATCGCGGAGCCGGTTCCAGCCGGAGAAGATATACATGCTCCCCGACGGGGACAGGACCCGTGCTGCCTCGTGGATCCACTCCCGGGTGAACTGCCCGTACTCCTCCTCCGGTATCTCCTGGTATCCCTCGATGACATTACTGCCGGTGCGGTTGTAGTTCAGGCGCTGGGCTTTGAAATCGATTGCAAACGGGGGATCGGTGACGATGAGATCAACCGCACCATCCGGGAGTTGGGGGAGCAGGAGACGTGCATCCCCCTCACAAACGGTATTTTCAGCAAACGGCCCGAGGCACCGTTTCATTCAGCGCTTCCCACCGGCAGCCCGACCCAGCTCGAATGCCTTCACATTGATCTCGATGGTCTTTTTCGGCACCAGCCGTTTCACCGCTTCAATGAGGGATTCGGGTTTGAGCGGGATGGCGCCGGATGCGGCCCCGAGCATCACCACATTCTGGGAGAGCGGGCTTCCCGCCTGGATCGCCAGTTCGTCGGCATCGATGAGCCGGAGATCAAATTTCCCGAGCGCCGCAATGACTTCCGGTTCGCTGGGGACTTTGAGTTTGTGCGTGAAGACCGATGTCGGGTGGACCATGTCCCGGTTGATGACCATTGTCTTACCGGGTTTCAGGTAGTGGGAGTACCGGAGCGCCTCGAGAAGGTCGAAGGATATGAGCAGGTCCGCCTGACCGGGGGGGATCAGCGGCCCGTGAACACCATCGATACGGATGTGACTCTCTACGGATCCGCCGCGCTGGGCCATCCCATGGGTCTCGGCACCCTTGATATGCCGTCCTTCGATAAGGCAGGCCTCGCCAAGGATATTGGAGGCGAGGATCGTCCCCTGTCCCCCGATACCGACGATCAGGATATCAAAACTGCCGCTCATCGCCGCACCCCCCTCACAATAGCCCCTGTCGGACAGACCTGCGCACAGACAGCACAGCCGTAACAGAGGTCCGTTATCCGCGCTTTGTCATCGGAGAACTCGATAGCAGGGCAGCCGAACCGCACGCAGGTGCCGCACCCGTTGCAGACATCGGGATCGACCGTGTACCTCCCGCGCTTTACCCCGGCGCGGCGGGCCATGATCACGCACATCTGCTTGGCGATGATCACTTTGACCCCTTTTCGTTTCTTTGCATCCTGCAACAGGCTGACCATGCCGGTCACATCATACGGGTCGACGGTCTCGACAAACGTGACCCCGCAGGCCCGGCAGATGGCATCGAGCGAGACCGGCGGGCTCTCAACACCGCACGCCGTTACCGCCGTGTTCGGGTTCGGCTGGTGCCCGGTCATCGCCGTGATGCGGTTGTCGAGAATGACCACCGTCATGTTCGCACCATTGTAGACCGCGTTCAGCAGACCCTGGATGCCCGTGTGGAGGAAGGTCGAGTCCCCGATGGTGCAGATGACATCCCGGGGTTCACCAGAATGGGCGATACCGCTTGCCACGGTGATGGAAGCGCCCATACAGATGGTGGTGTCAACAACCCCGAGCTGGATCCCGAGGGTGTAACACCCAATGTCGCTGGGATAGATGGCATCCTTATACACCTTTTTGATTGCATAGAATGCGCTCCGGTGCAGGCAGCCGGCACAGAGGATCGGGGGGCGGGCCGGGATATCCGGGACCGGAGTAACCGGCGGGAAGGGATTGGTCTTCAGGAACCCCGCCTTCTCCATGATGGCAGAGACTGCTGCAGGGGACAGCTCGCCCTCATAGGGGGCATAGCCGTTCTTCTTGCCATAAACCGGGATATCCCCGGCGACCTGCCGGACGATCTCCTCGACAACCGGCGCGAGTTCTTCGATGACCAGCACCTTCTCGTGCTTCCTCACAAACTCCTTCAGCCATCCCTCATCGAGCGGGTATGCGGATATCCGCATGAACGAGACATCCGGCGGGAGCAGTTCATCGACATATGAGACAGCGATACCGCTTGCGATGATCGCGGTCTTCCCCCGGATCTCGTACCGGTTGAAACCGAGTTCCACGATCCGTTTCTGTATCGCAGGTTGTTTCTCGTTGAGTTTCTTGTGGAGGATCCGGGTATGCGCAGGGATGACCACGTACTGGCGGGGATCTTTTTTGAATTCACCCGTGCGGGTGCTCTTCGTAATCTGGCCAAGCGCAACATCGCCTTTCGAATGGCAGATGCGCGTGGTCGGACGGAAAATGACGGGGATGCCAAACTCTTCTGAGAACGCGAACGCTTTCGGGACAAGATCGTGCGCTTCCTGCACGCTGGCAGGATCAAAACAAGGGACCCGGGCAAAGTGCGCATAGCAGCGGGTATCCTGCTCGTTCTGCGAGCTGTGGGCAAACGGGTCGTCAGCACTCATGATGACGAGGCCCCCGGTCACCCCGGTATAGGCACTCGTCATCAGCGGATCGGCTGCAACATTCAGCCCCACGTGCTTCATGGTGCAGATCGCACGGATCCCGCACCAGGCTGCCGCGAGGGCGTTCTCGAGCGCTACTTTCTCGTTCACCGACCATTCAAGGTAACACGACCGTTCCGGCCGGGCGCGCAGGGTGTCGATAACCTCGGAGGAGGGGGTGCCCGGATAACCGCACACAAAGTCAACGCCAGCCTCAAGGCAGGCATGTGCAATCGCTTCGTTCCCAAGAAGATACCGTCTCTCCATGATCCCAATTCCGTACCTATACCGTGATTGTTCAGGGTAAATCCCTATCTGAATGATCCGAACGGGGCGGGCAGGGTTTCACAATCTATAAAAACTCCGGTGGAGTAGTTATTAGGGTAAAATCCAGCACGCATCTGGGCCCGTAGCATAGCCAGGTGGTGCGCCCGGCTGATAACCGGGAGGTCATGAGTTCGAATCTCATCGGGCCCACTCTTCTTTTGTTTTGTCAACCTGCCGTACAGGGACCTGTTGTATCGGATACCAAAAAAGAGGGGTCAGGCTTTGGCTTTCTTTGCAAAGACGTACCCGATAACTTTCTCGAGTGCTGCGATCAGCTCCTCTTCACCTTTAAGATAATCGGCGAGGGCGCGGTACAGCATGAAGAGGACATCATACCCGTACTGATCGATAGCGTGTTTCGGATCGATTCTGTTCAGGTAGGAATCCGTAAGGAAACCATCGAAACTATACATAATCTCATAAAAATTGCCATCCTCGGATAAGACAAGGAACTGGTCGGTCACGGGTACGGAGGGGTTGTCGGGGCGCCCGGAGACCGGGTCGGTCTTGCCCAGGATGATCATCTTCTCACGATAATACTGGGGGTCGTACAGTTCGCCCTTGGTATCCTGCTTCCCCTTCTTGAGCATGTTGAGGCCGACCTCAAGGACAACGGGTTCTGCAGAACGCGCCATCCGTTGCAGGAGTTTTGCATCGTTTGCCTTCACCTTCTCGCTGAGTGCTTTCCCTTTCTCCTGCGATTCCTCGATCTTCTCCATCAGTTTGGATAAACCCTTCTCTATCTCGTCCATGGTATTCACGTTATCCGGTTACTGGAATACAGAGTGTGGATGCTGCGGATAAAAAAACCGATCGGATATGGATCTCGTGCTGCGGCACGGGCGCTTTACCGGATGCGTTCCCCGATGAAGAAATAGCGCCGGTCCCTGACCAGCCGGGCGTTGCCGGTGAATCCCTGCGGGAGATCTTCATTGAGGACAATGCCGGCATAGTTCGGGGTGCGGGCCATCACTGAGCCGGGCCGGATCGTCTCGGTTACCACGAACGGGACGACTTTGTTGACCAGAGGCGCGTTGATACCAGCATACAGGGACTCTGCATGCGCCTGGAGGAGCCGCGACCGGTCTTTCTTGATCGCATCAGGAAAGTCATATGCTTCAGCAAGCGGTGTCAGCGGGCGGCGGGAATACCGGGTAACATTCACCTTGTTCGGGCGGACGCGGTCCACCAGTTCGAGGGTTTCTGAAAAATCCTCATCCGATTCGCCGGGGAAACCGACGATAACATCCGTCATCAGCGATATGTCCGGCAGCCGCTTCCGGAATGCGGCAATGATCGCTTCATACTCGGAGACCGTATACTCCCGCCCCATCCGTGAAAGAACACTGTCCGATCCGGACTGGACCGGGAGATGGAGGAATCTGAAGATGCGCGGCGTGGTGAATGCGTCGATGAGGTCATCGAGGATATCGCGTACCGTTGCCGGGTTCATCATCCCGACGCGGATCATCGAGGGGGCCGGGACATCGCTGATCTCCCGGAGGAGCGCGGGCAGCGAGGAGGAGATGTCGCGGCCCCATGCACTCACATCCTGAGCCGTGAACTGGATCTCGGCGGTCCCATCGGCTGCAAAAGCCATGACCTGCGACCGGATCGCGGGTACGGGAAAGCTCCGGAGCGGACCGCGGGCGAACCTCGTGATACAATATGTACACTGCCCCAGGCACCCCCTGGCAACCTGGACGATTCCGGCCTCTCCCCCCGCAACGGTGTTGATCTTCCCGTAATACTCCTGGATGGTGTCTGGAGAGATGAATACCGGGCTACAGACGGTTCGGATAGCCACGGGCTGTACTGCGGGCATGCACCCAGTCACGAAAACCTCGCGGTCACGCAATTGAGAGAGGCGGCGGAGCATCCGCCGTTCGGTCGGCCCCACTACCGTACAGGTGTTGACGACGACCGCGTCGGCTTCATCTTCAGAATCAACGATCGTTGTCCCATGGTGCCGGAGGACTTCGGCAAGCTTAGCCGTGTCCCCGAAATTGTACCGGCACCCATAGGTCTCAATGTAGACCCTCCGGTGAAAGAGGTGTTCAAGTGACCCAGGACGGGTATACTCTGGGACCATGCCTATGCCTTCATCTTTGCAGTTGCCGGATAATCTCGGTATTCCCTGCTCCTCCCCATCACAATCATTAACCGATTGTACCCATAATGGGTACACATGTTAAAGATCGGCCTGCTGGGTTGCGGCAACATCGGGCATATTATCGCAATCCATGCCACCGGTTTCAAGATCTCGGCCGTTTACGATAAAGTCCCTGAACGCGCGGAAGAGGTTGCCGCTCTTGCAGGAGCGGAATCCTTTGAGGACTTTACATCATTCCTTGCTTCCGATTCGGACATTATCCTGGAAGCCGCATCCGTCACTGCTGCCCGGACATATACGCTTGACGTCCTGAAAAATGGCAAGGATATCGTCATCATGAGCGTCGGTGCCCTGACTGACAAGGCATTCCGGGAGGAGGTCCGCCAGGCTGCGCTGGAACACCGCAGAAAAGTATACATCCCGAGCGGCGCCATCTTCGGCCTCGACAACCTGAAGATCGGGCGGATCTCGCGGATCAACAAACTTCTCCTCCGGACAACCAAAAGCCCGGCCTCTCTTGGTATCAGCTCCGATTCCCGCCGCCAGATCTTTGCCGGCAAGGCCAACGAGTGTATCAAGGCATTCCCCAAGAACGTGAATGTCTCGGTTGCCATGAGCCTTGCTGCGGGACAGGATACCGATGTCGAGCTCTTCGTGGACCCCGCAGTCGACCGGAACGTGCACGAGCTCTTTTTCGAAGGGGATTTCGGTGAGGCATACATCAAGGTGACTAACTTCACGAGTCCCGATAACCCGGCTACCAGTTACCTTGCAGCCCTCTCAATCCTCTCCCTGCTCGAGAAACTCAGCGATCCCATCATTGTCGGGACGTGACCGTCTACCGGGGGATTTTGATGGTTTCCATCAGTTACCTGCTCAGATTCATCGAGGAAGACGCCCCGAAGGGCGATATCACCTCCGATATCGTAATACCGGATGTGGAATGCCGGGCAGTGATACGCGCCGAACAGCGCGGGACTCTTGCAGGACTTGCCGAGGCCTGTACGCTCTTCTTCCATTTTGGTATCACCGTCACCTCGCATAAGAAAGACGGGGATACGGTAATCGCCGGTGAGGAGATCCTTTCGCTTGCCGGCAATGCAAAGAAGATCCTGCTGGTGGAGCGGACTGCCCTCAATATTATCGGGAGGATGAGTGGCATCGCAACCCGTACCCGGGCATTATCCGGTGTCGCATGGGAGAAAAATCCTTCATGCCGGCTCGCAGCCACCCGCAAGACCTGCCCGGGATTTGGCGCGCTGGATAAAAAGGCTGTGATGATCGGCGGGGGTGATCCGCATCGCGCCAACCTCAGCGAAGGATTCCTCATCAAGGACAACCACCTTGCCATTGTCCCGCTCAGGGAGGCAATCCGGAAAGCCAGGGCATATTCTGCGTACAAGAAGATCGAGGTTGAGGTTGAAAGTTCAGACGACGCCCTTGCTGCAGCGGAGTCGGGTGCAGACATCATCATGCTCGACAATATGTCGCCTGCACAGGTGTCCGCCACAATTACTCTCCTGAAAGAGCAGGGGCTCCGGAACCGGGTAACCATTGAGGTCTCGGGGGGGATTGATGAATCCACGCTCGGTAATTACGCGGCGAGCGGGGCGGACCTGATCAGCATGGGTGCCCTGACCCATACGGTAAAGAACTTTTCAGTAACCCTTGAAATTTCCCCGCAATAGGTCAACGACGGTCTTTTTGGGCGTCTCGATCATGCATACCAGATGGCCGGCTCCTCCCGCGGGAAAAGTTAATAGTCCATTGCACACGAATGGGTGGCTGTGGAAGAATAATGGCAGAAGAAAAACCCCCGGAAGCCCCTGCAGGCAAGGGACGCACGCCAACACCGGAAGAACTGGGACTTATCGAGGAGCGGAGAAAGGCGCGGATCCGGGGGTTCATCGAACTGCTCGGGGATCCAAATCTCACATACCGGTGGAAGGCAGCCGAGGCGCTCGGGTTCGAAGGGGACAGCACAGCCATTGATCCCCTGCTGGAAGCCCTCAATGACCCGTATGTGGATGTTCAGTGGCTTGCGGCCAAATCACTCGGGAGAATCGGCGACAGCCGCTGCGTGGAACCGCTGATCCATGCACTGAACTCCAAAGAAAAGTGGCTCCGGACCGGTGCTGCATGGGGTCTTGGGAAACTCCGGGATCCCCGGGCGGTCGAACCTTTGCTCGCCCTGCTGAGCGACAGGAAAACGATTGTCCGGCGAAACGCAGCCTGGGCCCTGGGAAATATCGGAGACGCGCGGGCGGTCCCCGGCCTTACAGCCAGCCTCCAGGACCCGGACAGCGAGGTGAAGGAGACCGCCCGGAAGGCCCTTGATGCTATTGCGCGGAGAGCAGGGGGCGCAGCAGAGAGATAAACGCGGTCAAATCTCCCGGATATCCGTGGCGGAGTTCACCACAACCTCTTTTTCCCCCCGGTACGTTTCGACAGTGCCGAACAACGAGACATTCTGTCCTTTCCGGAATGAATGACCCTGTGCTGCCTGTGATGGCACAAATACAGTCTGGTTATTTACTGAAAGGATAACATGACCTCCATTTTTTGTCATGGATACCTGGTTTACGGTACCCTGGAGAATGACGAGGTCCCCATCCGCAGAATGGTTCGAAAAGACCGTCGCAAACGGACCCTTCCCGTTCACGGTCAGGGCACCATGCGCTGCAAGAACTATTACCGCAACACCCAGAAGGATGAGCAATGCGGTCTTTTCCTGGCGTCCGAGCATCCAGAATGATATATTATAGAAAGTATAAATGATCGGCAGGTTCTTATGTTAACAGTGTTAACATTGTATCATGTATCCTACAACCTTACCGCCATCGTCACGGACGGTGCTCGGGATCCTGGATGCGGGCGGGGCCATGACCCACAAAGATCTTGTTGAGAAGAGCCGTCTTGCCCCGCGAACAGTTCGCTACGCGCTCAAGAAACTCAAAGAGCGTCACCTCATCATCGAGAAGTTCAACTTCCGCGATGCACGGCAGATCATTTACCAGCAGAAACCCGAAGAGAATAATCACCAGACCGCTGTAGTATGACCAAGCATACCTGTACCCTCATGCATTGTGACGCCATGGTGCGGAACATACTGCCGCCGATGCGAGCAGAGATGGTCCTCCGCCTGGTCAAGAAGCATGAGCTCAGCCAGAGCGATGCAGCCAAGCGCCTCGGGGTTACCCGGGCAGCAGTATCGCAGTACCTGAGCAGGAAGCGGGGGGCAGGAGAAGTGGTGATATCAACCGAACTCGACGCGATCATCGATCGCTGGGCACTCGCAGTCGTTACCGGCGTGAGTGATGTGAATCTCTGTGACGTGTGCCAGTGCGCACGAAAAAAAGACTGATTCAGACTCTTTTCTCATTCCGTGTCGTGTCCGCAGCGTGATTATCTTTTCCGGCATTACCGCATATGCCGCCGGTAGTATACCAGCAGCAAAATGACGATAACCCCCATGAGGATGATGATTTTGATATGATCCACCGGCACACCCGGTGATTTGATCGCGGCATTCCAGTCGTCATCAAAAACAGTCCGGAAGTACCGGGCAGCGCCCGGATGGCCGATAATCACTCCCGCTTCACGGTTGAAATTCGGGGAGTTGTGGTTCCAGTTAATGCTGCTCACCAGGACTCTTCGGTCATCAACAATAACACCCTTGTTATGGATCTTCTCCAGTTCGTTGGTAGTGAGATCAGCCAGGCGCGCCTCGAGCGGGAGGTGCTCCCGCTGAGCGATGGTGTTGATCAATGTGGTCATCTCATTGTTGTCTGAAGGATCCTCGGTATTGTACCAGTACGAATCAAGGAGCACGCGGACATGAACCCCCCGGCGCGATGCGTTGATGGCTGCAGCAAGATATGGATTGAGCGCAGTATCTGACTCATTGGTGATATACGCCTGTTCGATCTCAATGGTTGATTTCGCAGAATTGATTAGTTCAAGTATCTCGCTGCTGGTATCCGGGGCGATCACCGGCCGCACCGTTGCCCCGGAGAATGACTCAGGATAAAACTCCGGCCGGTGCTTTTGTGAAGACGGTACTTCAAAATCCCCGGGCATACCATACCATGGCTTAACCGATGCATCATGAAGGTCGGCCATGAATACCGATGCAAAATACCCGGCAAATCCTGCTTCATCGATGATCACCCCCCAGCCGCGGTTGCCGGAGGACCCCGGCAGCGGAAAACCGCTCGCCTTGAAATTCTCGCTCGTTATCAGGACCCTTTGTCGATCGATCACCAGGTACTTGGCGTGATCATACCGGAACGGAGCATGCTCTCCCTTGGATGGAGCCATAGTATATACGGGGATACCACTCTGGTTCAATGAATAGAGGGCTGCTTTCTCCTCGCGGGTGATGCCCCCAACCGGACCTCCCTCAATAAGGACGGTAATGGTAACATTGCGACCCCGCGCAAGCGCCAGCGATTCCACAATCTCGGGGCTGGCAAATTCGTAGATATTGAGAAGGATCTCCCGGTTCGCAGAACGTACAGCTGCGGTAAATGCCTGGAGCGAGGAATCCGGAGATACGAAGGTGGAAACCGCGGCATCAGTAAATTCTGCCGGGGCGAACCGTGACTGGCCGAGCATCAGCGGCCGGGGATCCCAGACGCCATCCTGGAAATAATGGATTTGCCCCTCGCGGGGCTGTACATCCCCGGGCCAGGAAACGTTCTGGATCAGGATAGCATTTCGATATACCAAAATCATGTCGTGACTATTGGCAAGCCGGAGCGTATCCCCTGAAATCACATCGGGAACGGAACCGGTGGTATCGCGCCATTCATAATCCGGATAACGCCCATGACTCTGGAAAAATGCCTTCCCGCTCCGGGCCACGGTCAATGCGCCGCGGATTTGGGACCCGGGTGAGAAGGAAAAACCACCCTTGCCATCGGATATTGCGATACCATCCAGACTGCCATCACCGGAAAGGACAATATACTCGTCAGCATCATCATGAAGATAAGGATCAGGACAGAATTCCGTGAGCAGGACTTCTGCACCTGTACCACTGCAGCAGGTAAGGATCACGATGAAGACCAGAATCCACCGCATATCACCAGTGTTTGTCACGATTATATATAGTGAATTAATTTATTATTAAAATTCTATGTCGTCCGGGAAAACTGATATGATTCCGTCCGCCCCGCTTGTAGTGAAACTCGGGGGCAGCCTGTATGACCGTGTGATCGATCTCGCGCCGATCCTTGCCCGGTCGGCACGCCCGCTGCTGATCGTCCCGGGCGGCGGCAAGTTTGCCGATGCGATCCGCGCAGCTGAACTGCCTGCAGACGATGCTCACTGGGAGGCAATTCAGGCAATGGACCGGTATGGCGCGTATATCAGCACGTTCGGGATCCCTGTAACGAAGCGTCTTGCGGTGCCGGAAAAGACAACTGTCCTGCTCCCCTATACCCCCACGAGGAAGCGTGACCCGCTCCCGCATTCATGGGATATTACCTCCGACACGATAGCCGCGTGGGTTGCAAAAATCCTTGGTCTTGACCTCCTCATTCTCAAATCCGTTGACGGGATCCGCCTCCATGGTCACATTGAAACGATCATCCGCGCTCCCGTCCAGACGGATGTTGTCGATCCCTGCTGCATCCCGTATATTCTGAAGACTAATCTGAGGGCGGTCATCATCAATGGGGCGCAGCCGGATACCGTTGCCCGCTTCCTGAATGGGGAGCGGGTTCCCGGAACCTGGATCGGTACAACCTTTTAAAGGTACCAAACGAAATGTTATAGGAATCCGTGGAGGAGCAATACATGTCAGATAAGAAGTGTACATCCTGCAACGCTCCGCTTGCAGAAGAGGGCGCAACCGAGTTCGGCTGCCCCGCGTGCGGAAATGAGATCAGCCGGTGTTACCGGTGCCGGGAACAGAGCATACCCTACGTCTGCCCGAAATGTGGTTTTGGGGGACCGTGAAGCATGGGCAGTGTCGCAGTCATCATGCGGGTCATGCCCGAATCTCCTGAAGTCAACCTCGAAGAGCTCAAAAAGGCACTTAAGGAGAAACTCCCGGGCATCCAGGATGTCAAGGAAGAGCCCATCGGCTTTGGGCTCAAGTCAATCAAGTTCGCCGCCATTGTCAACGATGCCGGTGGTGAAACAGACATGCTCGAAAAGACCATTGGCGCAATACCCGGTGTCGAGCGTGCAGAGATAATCGAAGTGACTTTAACCTGATTGCAGGTTACCCTTTTATTTCTTCTTTTTCCAGAAATTCAAAAACGGCCTTCGTGTTTTTCCTGATTTTCTCAGCGGATTCCCGGAATGCCTGAACTTCTGATTCATCGATACGAATAGCGATGGGATAGACGCCGGTTCGGTTGATGCGCGCAGGTACCCCGATGCAGACATCCCCGCCAATACCGTGGACTTCTGTCTTGATATACGCAGAGATTGTCAGAATACGGTTTTCATCAGACAGGACCGTGCGGACAAGGGTAGAGATAGCTTCGCCCGGTCCGTACACCGTTGCACCTTTGTTCTGGATGATTGCCTGGCCGCTGCATTTGACAGACTGGATAATATCATCGACAGGCAGGTGTGCAAATTCCGGCAGGTTGGTTATCCTGATC
This sequence comes from uncultured Methanoregula sp., assembly GCA_964448885.1. Taxonomy (GTDB): domain Archaea; phylum Halobacteriota; class Methanomicrobia; order Methanomicrobiales; family Methanospirillaceae; genus Methanoregula. Next base: position 25,626 of record CAYVAQ010000002.1, read on the forward strand.
CCCCCGATAGTGGTCGCCGACCAGAGCGGGACCATGCTCTCCCCGTGCTCACCGATGATACGCGTATGGACTTCGCTGACATGGACCCGGAAATGCGATGCAATCAGTGATTTCAGTCTCATTGAATCAAGATGGGTCCCAAGACCGAACACCTGCGTTGGTTTCAGTCCGGAATACTTCAGGGCAACACAGGTCATTGCATCGACCGGATTCGTGACCATCAGGATCTTGGTATCAGGAGCAACTTCACCGATAGTTCGGGAGATGGATGCAACGATACGGGCATTCTCCATTGCAAGATCCATCCGGGTCTGCCCCGGTGCACGCGGCGTTCCCGCAGTCATGACGACAATATCGGAGCCGGCCGCATCGTGCAAATCAGTTGACCACCATATCCGGATATCCGTGCCACGTGCAGCAAACGAGTCCTGAAGGTCCTGGGTTATACCATGCAGAAGGGCCTCACGCCCTTTGCGCCCATAGAGAAGTATCTCACTCACATGGGGGATGGCAGAGATCGCATGCGCTGCGAACATTCCCAGGTTACCGGTGGCACCAATGATAGTCACTTTCGCCATAGTAATCGCAAGAATGGGGACGTGTTATCGGTCGACTGTACGTTTCTGCATTTGCCTAAACACTCATCCTCCGCCCCGTTACCCCATGGGCGCCGGATGTCTACGGTAAGTCTGCTCCCTTCCGGGCCTGAACCGGTCCCCGCAGCAACAGGTCGCCATTCCCTCCGGAATTTTGATACCTGGCCATCGACCTCATGGGACGAGGTTTCAACGTCAGAATGCACAAGCTCCTGCAGGCCGTTGCAGCCTCGGTCAAACTTCGCCCCCCGCGTACCGACGGTTTCGGGTAACAAGTGACGCCGAGCCACCCGGGCTAGTCCCCATATACGTTTACCTACAGATCAATAAAGGCTTTTTACCCTATCGCCCGGGACGGGCTCATTTGCCAGGGTCATGGAACAAATACTTCTCCGCCGGCCAGTCGGGTCCATTCTTTCTCAGCCCTTCGGAGTTCCGGAAGATCATCCTTATTGAAGAGATCCAGCGCAGTAACCGGCCTGGCTCCGGCCGGTATGACATCAGGCAGCGCATGAAAATCACCCTGGAAGACCTCGATTTTCTGCTCCCCTTCGGTCTCTGCAATCTTGACCAGATCCCGGTTGATGGGATGTTTCTGCAGGTCATCCATCTGCTCAAATATCCTCACGCGGGAAATTTTCAGATATTCACGGTTCACTTCCAGGTTGAAGGCTGACCAGAACGCCGATGCATACCACGCATCGTTCATGATGACATGCGGGACGCCGCAGCATGCAGCAGTCAGCCCAAGCGTCCCGACGCCACAACAGGCGTCTATGAACAGGTTGACCGGGGGATTTCCAACATGCCTGATAACCGACTGTATTTTGGGATAGCCACTCCGCGGGAATTCGATATGGACAAGGGACTGCTGTTTATACATGACCAGGGGGCCGGTACCCAGCGGGAAAATATCTGCCCGCACATCACAGCCCGCAAGGAGTTCATACACCCGCGGTACGGCATTGAGATCCAGGGTGGCAATTCCCGGCACAAAATCACCGGTCTTTACCACACCCCGGACTTCAGGTACTTCACCGACAATCCTCGCTGCCGCCTTCGTGTTCACCCGTGATGAAAGAAGGACAAGCGACTTCATGGGCAGGAATGGAGGACGGTCCATGGCAACGCCGGGATGGATAAGGGGGGAGCCGGCAGCGATGAGCGGGTCTTTGAGTGTCAGGTCACCTTCTTCGACCATGATCGTATAGATATGAGCAAACACCTCGTCGATGAAACGCTTCCCGCAGCCACACGGCTCGGCAAAATCGAGTGCCGCATGCGGTCGTCGTTTATCGAGGATTCGCATACTGCAATCCGGGCAGGGCAGGAACATGGCGGGAAGCGTGGCAATGAGATCTTTTGCCGACTTCACGCAGTCGTTGCCGCAGACCGGACACTTCATAGTGCCCGTTATGAATCTCCCGTTATAGAAAGATTGTTAAAAAAATATGCGAGAAACGACTCCAGTGGGCCCGAAGGGATTCGAACCCATGACCGCCCGGTTATGAGCCGGGCGCTCTAACCGGACTGAGCTACGGGCCCTTAACGCCCCCCACAGGGCTCGAACCTGTGACATTCGGATTAACAGTCCGACACTCTACCAACTGAGTTAGGGAGGCACGTGGTGTGTCCTAAAATATTCTTTTTGGGTACTTTTAAAGGTAACTATGAGAGGGGCGCGGGATCGTTATTGGCATGGTCACACAGGGACGGGAGATTTAGGAAAATTCACTGCTGTTTCATTGTTTCGAGCAGGCTGATTATTGCATCAATATTGACGTTAAGATCCTCAAAGAGCTCCAGGGTCCTTGGAGTGGCAACCGCGCCTTCAGGAGACGCGCGGATATATCCTTCCTGCTCAAGCACGTGCAGCGAATAGCGGATCCGATGGGCCGGAAGATCCAGAAGTTCTGATAACTTCATGATACCGATCGGCTGGTGATCCGCAACTGCGCGCGCAACATCAAGGTGGCGGCTGACCAGTTCAATCTCATCCTTCATCCTGTTCAACATGATAGGCTTCCGATCGTCTCAATCACGAATTACTCATCTTTCTTTTCATCTGGCTGCTCATCAAGCCATGCCTTGGTCACAGAATAATTTCTCCGGAAGAAGAACGCGAGGATCGCTGCAGCACAGAGAAGAACTACGACTGCGGGGTAACGGAACTGTGCCGGGAAGAGGAAGACTGCAAGGATGGCGATGGCAACAAGAAGGATGATAGCATTGAGCTGGAGCGCGAGGCTGTAAAACTTCCAACGGAACTGTTCTTTGGCTTTGGCATCCATTACACATACCTCAACCCCGGAATAAAAGTACTTGACGTTTCGCTGCATAGTATTAGAACAATGGATCCCATTTCTGATGCGATCAGGTCCGCAGGTGCCGATGCTTTCGTTATGTACGCATCCTCTCGTGATGCCGACATGAGGTATATGGCACGGTTCACCTCAAGCGACCCGTATGTATATTTCAATAAAGGCGATGGCAGGGGGGTCATCATCGTTTCGCAGATGGAAGCGGTGCGTGCTGCCCGCGAATCGCCTGCTGCGGTTATGACAAGAGTCCAGGCAGGTCTGCCGGAGATCATGAAAACGGAGAAAGATCCCCTTCATGCAACCGCGCGGATGATCGCTGCCAGGGCCGGAAAGAGGATACTCGTCCCGCCCCATTTCCCGGTAGCGCTCGTAAAAGCACTCGAAAAACACTGCACAGTTCACGTTGACACAGGAACCGTCCTCGCAATGCGGGCAAAGAAGACCAGGTCTGAAATAACGATTATGAAACGGGTTCAGGGGGTCACCCAGACCGCAATGGGTCATGCAGTTGAACTCATCAGGAAATCATCAGTCAGGAAAGGGATCCTGTATTATAACGGAAAACCCCTTACATCCGAGTTCGTCAGGTACCAGATGCACTGCATCCTGCTGGAACATGGCTGCAGCGCAGTTGATACCATCGTTTCCTGCGGGAAAGACACGGCAATTCCCCACATGACCGGTACGGGGCATCTCTATGCCAATGAACCAATTATCATCGATCTCTTCCCGGTTGAGGATGAGACCGGCTATTACGCGGACATGACCCGGACGATCGTCAGGGGCGAACCGTCTCCCGATATCCGCGAGATGTACAGTACCCTGGTTGATGCAAAACACCGTGCGGTAATAAAAGCCCGTGCCGGGGTTTCCGGCGCGGATTTATACCAGGATGTCGTGGATTATTTCAGGGACCACGGCTATCACAGCGATACCACCGGATTTGTCCACAACCTCGGCCACGGTGTCGGCCTCCAGGTTCATGAGAACCCGACGGTCGGACCGGCCGGTAAAGCCCTTGAAGCGGGAAATGTCATCACTATCGAACCCGGGCTGTATTATCCGAAGATCGGGGGAGTCCGGCTGGAGGATATCGGCGCAGTAACAAAAACCGGGTTTTCCAACTTTACCCGGTTTTCCGAGGAGCTGGTCGTATGAACGAGGATGTCCTTGGCAAGTACCGTGAAGCCGGCAGTATTGCTGCAAAAATACTCAGGGAGGGGGTGCAGGGCATCCGGGTCGGGGCATCGTATCTCGAACTTCTTGAGTCTCTCGAAGCACGGGTGAGAGAGGAAGGAGCCCAGCTGGCATTTCCCCTCAATGTTTCCCTGAACGAGGATGCGGCGCATGACACGGCATCGCCAGGAGATACACGGGTTTTTGCAAAGGGCGACGTTGTCAAACTGGACCTGGGGGTCCAGATAGACGGGTACATCGCAGACACCGCAACAACCATCGATCTCGGGAATAATGATCTCCTCGTCCGGGCATCCGAAGAGGCGCTTGAGGCGGCTATCACCGCGATCCGTCCGGGGGTAACTGCGGGTGCTCTCGGGACCGCAATCCAGGAAGCAATCGAACGCCGGGGATATCGCCCGATTGCCAACCTGACCGGGCATGGTCTGGACCAGTATGTCCTGCACCGGTCCCCCACCATTCCCAACGTGGGATCCGCGGGGGGAACAGTCCTTGAAGAAGGGATGGTATTTGCCGTAGAACCGTTTGCAACCACCGGCAGCGGACATGTCGGGGAGAAGATACGCAGGGAAATTTACTCCCAGATCTCCAACAAGCCGGTTCGCGTGCCGACAGCCCGGGCTATCATCAGCGAGATCAAAGAGCGCAATGGTCTGCCGTTCGCCCGCCACTGGCTCCCCGACCGGAAGATGGACCTGCAGCTGCCGGCTCTGGTACGGGCAGGAAACCTTCATGTATACCCGGTCCTCGCGGATATTCCCGGCTCTCTTGTCTCCCAGCATGAGCACACCGTCATTGTTACTGCCGACGGCTGCATTGTAACGACACGGTGAGATAGACTTATTCATGCCCGGGTAGAATAGTTAGGGTTACAGCCATGTCCGGAGATTCAGAAGTCCTGCGCGTAATGGAGATCGTCCTGACTGCCGAGATATTCAACCAGAACCCGGCCCTTGACATCAATGATCTGACCCCGCCCTGCCGGGAGATCTTCGGGGCAAGCGGCGCAGAGGTCAAGCGCCCGGTCTATGTCAGTGACGGGCTCATCAAACGCACTCTTTCCATTGCCGATGCCCACCAGAAACTGAAGGAAAACCCGTTCATCGCATACGAGGAGTTTGGCCAGCGGCTGAAGATCACCGCGCTCGATCCGGCTGCGCAGTGGTTCATTAAACAAGGCGGAACCCCGCTCATTGGTAAAAATCCAACCCTGGCCTTTTACTACGAGAAAGCAGAGACCAGGGGGATCGAATACCAGAGAGTCCGGGCCGAAAATCCCCCATTTGAAGACACCAAGGCACATCTCGAGACCCGGCTCTCCAAGCTCATCGGGGAGGACGAGAAACTCCGGGGCGCGCTCGATCTGGTCATCATCAATGCCCCGGAAGAGATCGAACAGGACATCGGGGACCTGGTATGCACTCCGGAGCAGCTGGCCATCATCGACAAGATTCAGCACTCCCTCACCCACCGGGAATTCCTTCACCGCCACCATATCTACGAAATTGGTAAACTCCTGTTTGTCGGTCCGCCGGGAACGGGTAAGACCTCGATGGCCCTTGCCATGTCGCGCGCGATGCATATGCCTATCATTGAAGTCCGCCTCTCAATGGTCACATCGCAGTATCTTGGCGAGACCTCGAAGAACATCGACCGGATCTTCGATCTGGCTAAAAAACTCTCCCCGGCAATTCTCTTCATTGATGAATTCGATTTTGTTGCAAAGAGCAGGACCGCCGATGATCACGGCGCCATGAAACGTGCCGTGAATTCCCTCCTGAAAAATATCGACAAGATCAACCTGATACGAAACGGTGTCCTCCTGATCGGTGCAACCAACCACCCGCAGCTGCTGGACGAGGCTGCATGGCGGCGGTTCGATGAAGTTGTGGAGTTTGCCCTGCCAGGTGAGAAGATGCGGGAAGATATCCTGCGGACCATAACCGCGTCCCTGCACTGCGCAATCGATTACCAGAAACTTGCGCGGCAGACCGACGGTTTCTCGGGTGCAGACCTGCGAATGATGATCAAGGAGGCCATCCTCTCCGCTCTCATGGACAAGAGGCAGACCATCAGCCAGGCAGACATCGAGAAGGGCATTGCGATGGTCAGGAACCGCGAGGCCATCCGTCACCAGAGCTGGATATAATCCCATGAAGATTACGCTGCTTGGCACCGGTGATGCAATAGGCACCCCCAAGGTGAACTGCGACTGTGCGCAGTGCAGCCATGCTTTAAAGACCGGCACAACCAGGCTGCGCACATCGCTTCTTATTGAAAACGAGGGCAGGCGAATCCTAGTCGATTCTTCCCCCGACCTCAGGCAGCAGCTCCTCCGGGCCGGCTCCCCCCATATCGATGCCGTGATCTGGACGCATGGCCATTACGATCATTTCATCGGATTTGGCGAGTTTTACCGTGTCCAGCAAATCCCGCCGGTCTATGCGGCACCCCCGGTTCTTTCCTATTGTTCGGAGACCTTCCGGTTCCTCTCGTTTGAGAAGTACCCGGTTGATCCGTACATCCCGTTTGACCTCTTTGGTCTCACCATAACGCCATTTCTGGTCACGCACCCGCCGGCCTACACCTGCGGGATGCTCTTTGAGACGGGGAATTCACGTATCGGTTTCACCTCGGACACCAACCGCGAGATCCCGCAGCAGAGCCTCGCGATGCTCGAAGGTCTTGACATGCTCTTCATGGACGCAATCGTTCCTGCGGGGATAACCATCCAGAAACACATGAATTACCAGGATGCAGTCACCATGGCACGGGATCTTAAGCCCTCGGATTTCCGCTGCGTGCACCTCAGCCACCTGATGCCCTGGGACCTGCCCCATCTCGGCGTGGATTGCGAGACGTTTGAGTTCGCGTAGGTCCGCTCCAGAGATTATGGGAAAATCAGCCGCTGTCCACCCATACCTTAATGATTTTCAGATGCCCAAACATAGGTGCATGATTGTAAAAGTACTCGAGCTCGAGAAGGACAAAGTTCGCCTCATCATCCAGGGGGAGGGGCACACGTTCATGAATGCCCTCGTCGAGGAGATATTGAGCGATCCCGACGTCGATGTCGCACGGTATATGATTGAGTTCCAGTTTTCCGACCCGGAACTCCTTGTCACCACCAAAGGAAAGAAGAACCCCCTGCCCATCATCAAGAAAGCCTGCAAACGGATTACCGGTCACTGCGACGAACTCCTCAAGGGCATCAAGAAAATCAAGTCCTGAAAAAACAGGACCTGCAATACTTTTTTTAGATAATAATCCGGGTCTGTCCGGTTAAAAAAACGAGAATTGGGGTTTTTATTCTTCAACCCGGTCGGTAAAGACAATCGAACCGGATATACGGGATATTTTAACCTTGACTTTCTGCCCGGGTTTTGCATTAGCAACATACATGATATACCTGCCCATCTTCACAACCCCGTCTCCGCGTTTTGAGATGGACTGTATCTCGACATCCATGACCATACCTTCCTCAAGGTTCTCGGATACCGGTTCGGTCCGTGCCTTGCGCTTGCGGACAGGCCGGTGGCTGCCACAGGCATCACAGCGCAGGATCATGACCCGGTCATCCTTCACCAGGCGCGTATCCGGCTTGCCACATTCGGAGCAGATGACGTAGTCCTCAACATAGCTCTTGATGATAGCCTTGATCAGGGCAATCTCGAATTTCCCGTTGAATATTGCACGGTTGCCATCGATCTTCCCGCTCGTCCCCAGCTCGCCCAGGAGGAACTTCATGATATGATCCTGATCCCGGCGGACCTTCCCGGCGATGTCAGAAAAATTTTCAAGGATGGTAGTTTTGCCTTCAACATAGGCTTTGGCTTCGGGCACTACAAAACGTTCCGAAGATTCGGTCTTTTCCGTAATATTGGAATAGGCCTGTTTGAGGAGTTGTTCATACGGGTCGGTCATACGTGTACTTAAACGATGTCGGCCGACAAAAAGGCTTTCCCCTGCCGTTATTCTGCCTGCAGGAAATGTGAAGGATATTGGGAGATGCCCTGATTATTTAAAAAAAACAGTAAAAGAATTATGTTCTGTACAGCTCCGGGCTTTATTTCAGGGGCAGGTCTTTAATGAGCATCGAGATGAGGTCCTGGTTCTTCTTCTCGTTCTCGATATCGTTCTGGTGGATATTTGCATTCCCGACGCATTTCATCCCGCGGGCTTCGATCCATTTCTGAAAGACCTCAGCAGTCCGGCCAGGCCGGCCGCCATGAGTACAGAATGCAGTCGCTTTCTTTCCCTCGCATCCCCTGAGCCCATCGATTGCTGCATGGATTGCCGGTGTGGGTTTAAATGCCCAAACCGGCGATCCAAATACCAGCTGATCATAGGCGGAGACATCAATTGACGATGGTTCTACCGTGGTCTTCTCTTCCCCGCGGGCCATCTTGCACCGGACAAGAAAACGGGTCAGGCTGTTGTATTGTGCGGAGTCTGAAACCTCCACGAGTTTACCGTCGCATGCTGCAGCAATATGCTGGGCGACATGACGGGTATTGCCCGTTTCGCTGTGATAGATGATGCAGACCTTCATCACTATCACCGTGGGAGGGCAGAATAAAAAAAGGTAGCAGGCGGTCAGGTGCGGATGAAAAAACGGGAGGGGTTTGGGGAATTAATTTCCTGAACCACGAGGGAATCGTCCCGAGTGGAGAGGAAAATCACCCAAAAAGGGGGGATTTTTTGAACCACGAGGGAATCGTCCCGGGAGAAGAAGAAAATAAACCCTGCAGAGAGTATTTCCTGAACCACGAGGGAATCGTCCCGAGAGGAGAGGAAAATAATCCCAAAAGGGATTATTTTTTGAACTGGGGCATCATACCCCGGACTTCTTTGCCTACTTCCTCGATGAGGTGATCCTCATCGGCTTTGGTGAGGGCATTGAAGACCGGGCGGTTGACCATGTTCTCAAGCATCCATTCACGGGCAAACTGGCCGGTCTGGATCTCCTCGAGGATCTCCTCCATTGCAGCATAACTCTCTTCACCAATGACGCGGGGGCCGCGGGTGAGATCGCCATACTGCGCGGTGTTGCTGATGTACTTGCGCATGTTCGTCAGGCCACCCTCGTAGATGAGGTCAACGATCAGCTTGGTCTCGTGGAGGACCTCAAGGTACGCCATCTCAGGAGAGTATCCGGCATCGACAAGGGTCTCGAATCCGGCCTTGATGAGCGAGGTCATTCCCCCGCAGAGGACTGCCTGCTCACCGAAGAGATCGGTCTCGGTCTCCTCGCGGAAAGACGTCTCAAGGACGACAGCGCGGGTAGCACCGATTCCCTTTGCATAGGCAAGGGCAACCTTGTGCGCATTTCCGGTGTGGTCCTGGTGGACGGCAATAAGGGCCGGGACGCCCTTTCCTTCCTCATACTGGCGGCGGACCATGAAACCGGGACCCTTGGGTGCGACCATGATCACATCAACGGTCGCCGGAGGGACGATCTGGCCGAAGTGGATATTGAACCCGTGTGAGAACATGAGGCATTTGTTCTCGGAGAGATTGGGAAGGATCTCGGTCCTGAAGACCGCGCCCTGGTGCTCGTCCGGCAGCAGGATCTGGATGATGTCGGCCGACTTCACGGCATCGGCAACCTTCATGACCTTCATGCCATCCTTAGCAGCAGCATCCCAGCTCTTGCCCGGGCGCAGGCCGATCACGACATCGAGACCGCTGTCGCGGAGGTTGAGTGACTGTCCCCGCCCCTGTGATCCATATCCGATCACGGCGATCTTTTTGCCTTTCAGCACGCCGATATCTGCATCTGCCTCATAATATTTTTTCATCATGGTTGATCCATTTCATATCAGCAACAAAGCACATAAATATTATATAAAAAAACTAAAGAGGCACGCGTGTCCAAATCAGTACATTTCTAAAAAGGAAGCGCAATTATCTAATACACAACCCTTCGGATGCGATGACCTATTCCCCATAAAGGCAACGATATCGTCCCTGAAAAAGCGTTCAGCAAGGATCTCCCGGACATCCAGGCCTCATCACCGGATGTCCGTATCAACCTGACCAGGGTCGGTGTCAAGAACGTAAAGAAACTGGTGGAAGTGCACCGGACTGGCAAACGCCCGGTCATCTTCATCTCCAACTTTGATGTGTATGTCGACCTCCCCGGCAGCCTCAAGGGCGCCAACCTCTCGCGCAATTTCGAGGTCATCGATGAAGTCCTCCAGCAGGCAATCGATGGCGACGTCAACGAGATTGAAAAACTCTGCAGCGTTGTTGCCCGAAAACTCCTCGACCGCCATGAATACGCCGACAGGACTGAGGTCTTCATGCGGAGCGAGTTCATGGTCAAGCGCGAGACACCGGTCAGCAACACAACCTGCCATGAGGTCGTTAAAGTCCATGCTCATGCCGTTGCCCGCCGCACATTCCGCACCCCGATCGTGCGGAAGAGTATCGGTGCTGAAGTCACCGGGATGACCGCCTGTCCCTGCGCCCAGAACATCATGAAAGAGCGGGCAATGCGGGTTCTCGAAGGTCTTAATGTAGAGAAGAGCAAGATCGATGAGTTCTTCGCAGCAGTCCCGATGGCCACGCACAACCAGCGGGGCAAGGGATTCCTGTGCATCGAGACCGATGACGACCAGCATGTCGACCTTGAGAAGATCATCGGGATCCTCAAGGTATCGATGAGCAGCGGGATCTACGAGCTCCTCAAGCGCGGCGACGAAGGCCACGTGGTACTTGCCGCGCATAAAAATCCGCGGTTTGTGGAAGACTGCGTACGGGAGATGGCCAAGAAAGTCCTGGCAGAATTTGAGTACCTGAGCGGGGACTCTGTGGTCACGATCAAGCAGACCAACGAGGAGAGTATCCACCAGCATGACGCATATGCCGAACGACAGGCCACCATTGCCGAATTGGTCGATGAACTGAACGCTGAAAAGAAAAACGAAGATTAATTGACAAGATAAGAAAATTAAATATTTTTACCAATAGAGCGTAGTCAATATTTTTTCGTTTTTCCCACTTAATCACATAACGTTCCCAAAATTCCTGCATTTCACAAGATTCGTCGGAGATTTTCCAATAACCCCCTTTTTTTCATCAGAAATCCAAGTCATAAAGGTTATAACAGCCTTCGTGTAACATAGGTTTGAACGTACTTTGTACGCTCAATTATCTCTAGAGATGAGAGATGTATAGAGTAATTTTGTACAGTTCTCTGAACAACGCAAAAAAATGAGGCGATAATATTGTCGAAAGTTGTAGAGATTTCCCCAACCACAAGACATGAGGGACACACCAAACTGGTGCTCAAGGTCAATGACCAGGGCATCGTTGAGAAGGGTAACTGGTGTTCCATTACCCCGGTCAGGGGTGTTGAGAAGCTTGCCGTAGGCAAGACTCCTGAACAGGTCCCCAAGATCGCATCCCGTGTCTGTGGTATCTGTCCGATTGCACACTGCCTTGCCGGCACGGAAGCTATGGAAGCATCCATCAAGTGCGAGATCCCGAAGGATGCCAAGCTCCTCCGGTACATCCTGCAGCTCGCAAACCGGCTCCACAGCCACGCACTGCACAACATCCTGACGCTGCCGGACATGTACATTCCCGGAACGGAGACCAAGATCAATCCGTTCTCCCCCGAAGAGCCCGTCCGCTCTGTCGCAAAGCGCATCCAGCGCCTGCGCGAGATCGGCCAGACCGTCGGCCAGATTGCCGGTGGCGAAGCAATTCACCCGAGCAACCCCCGCATCGGCGGTATGTACCGCAACTGCTCCGAGCAGGCCAAGACCAAGATGTACGACCTTGCCAAGGAAGGTGTCAAGCTTGCCCATGAGCAGGAAGAGTTCATGATCGCGGTCCTGCGCAACTACCAGAAGCGCGACTGGGTTGATGTCGGCGGCATGAAAGTCCCGCTGCCCAAGACCCTCGGGTACCACGACCAGGGCTACCTTGCAGTTCACCCGTTCTACGGCAGCTCAAGCCTTGACGAGAACCCCGCATGGGATCCCGCCAGGTTCATGGAAGCCCGCCCGTACGACTGGTATATGGGCGAGATGGAAGTCACGCTCGAAGAGCCCAAGTACCCGATCGGCGGCACCACCAAGATCGGCACCAAGACCAACCCCCAGATGGACGCCTGCACCGGTATCCCGATGTACGACGGCCAGCCAGTGGAAGTTGGCCCCCGCGCCCGGCTTGTCAAGTACAAGAACTTCGACGAGAAGGGCACCATCGGCCAGCAGATTGCCCGCCAGATGGAGTACGAGGACTCCCTGTACAAGATGATCGACTGCATCGACCAGCTCAACCCGAACGGGAAGACCGTTGCAGACTACATCCCCGACGGCGACGGCTCCCTTGGCTGGGCAGCCAACGAGGCACCCCGTGGAACCGATGTCCACCTTGCCCGCGTCAAGGACTGGAAGGTCCAGTACTACAGCATGCTCGTCCCGACCACCTGGAACTTCGCAACCTGCAGCAAGGCACTCGAGGGTGCACCTTGGCAGCTCACCGAGGTCATCATGCGCGGATACGACCCGTGCGTCTCATGTGCAACCCACATGATCGTGGTGGATGAGGACAAGAAGATCATTGCCCAGAAGCTCATCCAGTGAGTTGCCCGCGATGCTGTATTCGGAGATCGTAATTGCAGGGTGTGGAAACCCCCTGTTTGCCGATGACGGTTTTGGCCCGGCAGTAATCGAAGAGATGCAGAAACTCTCGCTTCCCGACAACGTGACAATAGTGGATGCGGGCCTTGGCGGCCCGCATTTTATTTTTAGTCTGCTTGATCCGGAAGTGACAAAGAAACTCATCATTGTCGATATTGCCGATTACGGGGCGAAGCCCGGACAGATCACCAAGCTCAGGCCTGAAGATTTGCCCCCGGGTGCGTACCGCGATGCCCATTCATGGGACCTTGCCGAACCGCTCCAGCGCATCAAGGACCAGGTCGATATTACGATCATCGGGGTCCAGCCAAAACGGGTAACAGCCCCTGAGTTTGAGATCGGGCTTTCTGAAGAGATTCAGGAAGCGATACCGAAAACAATTCGGGTTATACTGGAAACAATAGGGGTGGAAAATGGGTTTTCTCGAATGGATCTTCGGAAAGAAGAGCGCCAGCCCGGCAGCACCGCCGAAATCCGCGGTTGCACAGAAGCCCGCTGACGTAACATCAAAACCAGCAGAAACTAAAAAGGAGGTTAAGCCTGTGGCAGATAAAATTACCGTTGGCCATGTACACATGAGTGGATGTACTGGCTGTCTTGTGTCCTTAGCAGACAACTACGGTGGGCTCCTGACAATTCTGGACAAGTACGCAGACCTCGTCTATGGTCTGACACTTGCCGATGTCCGCCACATCCCCAAGATGGATGTCGCACTTGTCGAGGGTTCCGTATGTCTCCAGGACAAATGTTCAGTAGATGAAATCAAACAGACAAGAGAGAAGGCGGCAGTCGTTGTCGCACTCGGTGGCTGTGCATGCTATGGCAACGTCACCCGGTTCGGCCGCGGTGGCCAGCAGAACCAGCCCGCGATGGAATCATACCTTCCGATCGGGGATCTCATCAAGGTCGATGTATACATCCCGTCCTGTGCACCATCTCCGGAAATTATCAGGAATGTCTGTGTCATGGCATACCTGCTTCTCAAGGGGACCAAAGAGCAGAAGGATCTTGCAACCGCATATCTCAAACCGCTCATGGACCTTGCAGCCCGGGGAACCGAAGCCTGCGGATGCGACCTGATCACTGAGGTCATCAACCAGGGCCTCTGCATGGGATGCGGCAGCTGTGCAGCAGCCTGCCCGGTCCGTGCAGTCAGCATGGAATATGGCAAGCCCAATGTTGAGCGCGACCTCTGCATCAAGTGCGGCGCATGCTACGCACAGTGCCCGAGGAGCTTCTTCAACACGGATGTCATCAGCCAGTACGAGGCGATCAACGAGGCCATCATGGCGGCACTCCAGTGAAGGTGATTGAAATGGGAGCAGAACTCGGAAATTACAAATCATGCGTCTCAGCCCGGAGCACCGATAAGGAGCTTCTCAAGCACGCCCAGGATGGCGGTATCGTCACCCAGCTGTTTGCATTCGCCCTCGACGAGGGTATCATTGATGGCGCAATCGTTGCGGCGAACAAGGAATTCTACGCAAAGTACCCGTCCAAGTGCATCCAGGACAACAGTAACTTTGACATGATCGAGCCCTGGAGGCCCATCCCGGCGATCGTGAACACCAAGGCTGAGCTCCTCGCAGCAGCAGGGACCAAGTACAACATCAGCCCGAACATTGCCCTCATCAAGGAGGCAACCCGCAGCTTCGGTCTGGACAAGGTTGGTATCGTCGGCACCCCGTGCCAGATGCAGGCAGTCAGGAAAGGCCAGCTCTACCCGTTCGGCCTGCGCAACACCGGCGCAAGCATAGCGCTCGCTGTCGGTATCTTCTGCATGGAGAACTTCCCCTACCAGAGCATCCTCCAGCTCGTGGAAGACCACGCTGCGATGAAGCTCGAGTCCGTCAAGAAGATGGAGATCGGCAAGGGCAAGTTCTGGGTCTACGGCAAGCGCGGACAGGTCGTCCAGCTGCCGCTCAAGATCACCCACAAGTACGAGCAGCCCGGCTGCCACGTATGCCTTGACTATGTTGCAAACCTCGGGGACATCTCCACCGGGTCCGTTGGCAGCCCCGACGGCTGGTCAACAGTCTTTGTCAGGTCCAAGATCGGTGACTCGGTCTGGGGCAAGGCAATGGCAGCAGGGTGCTTCGAGACCCAGCCCATCGAGAAGGTCAAGCCCGGTCTTGAACTCGTGACCAAGCTCGCAAACGAGAAGATCACGAAGAACAAGAAGACCCTTGAGGGCCGCGCAACCTTCGGTGTTGGCAAGGCACTCCGCAACCCATACATCTAATTTTTTTTTCTTTTTCCCGTGAGGGGTTTTTTCCATTTCGTGTATTCTTATCGCGAACCGGTCTTTTCATAACGAGCATGGCATGATTGCCACACAAGATAACTCTGGTAAACCGGGTCAGGTTGAAACCAGATTCACAGTCCCCAAATGAAAGTCCGGGACAGATCTGATCCGCTCGTCCGTATCGAAAAACAATCAGGGTCTGTTTAAAAATTTTTTCAGCATGATCCGGTTGAAAAAGAAACATCGGATCGCGATCGATCCGGATCAAAATTTCGATCGCGATCGTGATCGCGATTGAAAAAGATTGATCAGGGTCTGCTTGAAAAATTTCAATCAGGGTCTGATTAAAAATTTTCAGGCAAGGTCTGCTTGCGGGAAGTTAATCAGATCTGCAACAGATCGCACCGTCAGAGCCCCCAAGTATTCATCGGTTTTTCACGCAGGGTTCGGTTAAAATTTTTCAATCAGGGTCTGCTTAAAATTTTTTATCACGATCCGGTTAAAAAGAAAAATCGGATCGTGATTCATTCGGATCAAAATTTCGATCGCGATCATGATCGCGATTGAAAAAGAAAAATCAGGGTCTGCTGGAAATATTTCAGGCAGGATTTGGTTCCGGGAAGTTCACCAGGGATGTATGGGAAAAATTCGAGCCCGTTTGAAAGTACAGGAATGCTGATAAGGAGTTGCTGAATGGGGGGCAATTCTCTTCACTGGATGTACAAAACCGCGGGTGAACCGGAATCATCCCATTGCAAGGATCGCGGCATGTTTCATCTCAATGGTGAGGTCTTTTCGATATCCATTAATGGTTGCCCGGAACTCCCTGTTGAGGGATTTAAGCCCGCTGTTACTCTCCTTGAGGGACGCAACGGATCTTCGGGCAAGGGCTTTTTGGAGTTCGATCCGTTCTGCATCGATCCGGTCGGAGAGCTCCTGCGCAGCAGAGACATCAACACCCTGACTCCCCAGGACGCGGATGATCTTTGCACGTTCATTCGATGACTGGTTGAAGATCGTAAGCCGGGAAGATTCCTTTGCAAGCCAGAGGGAGTCCCTGAGTCCGGTCATCGATGAATCCATAGCCTGTACAGTGGAGGACGCCTTCTCCCGCATCGCAGTGAAATTTCCGTTGAACGAGAGGACCGCGGCTTTGGTCTTTTCATTGAAGAGCACCGACTGGCGCTGGAGTTCAAGACGGGCTTCCCCGATCTCATCGGATGTCTGCATGATAGGGATTGAAGAAGCAACCGCAAGGTAATCCTCCCGGATTCCGCGCAGTTCTGTGGATCCGTCACCGTTGCTGATGGAATCGACGTAGGAGATGATCCCTTTCATACGTGCGTCCTGGTCCTGGCTGACAAACGCAATATGGGTCTTCAGCGCAGCGATCATTTCGGGATTATCCTTTGCAAGGGGTTCCGTGCCCTGCGGGATGATCACCTCCGGCGCAACAACTGCGAGGGCCGGTGCAATGATTATACCGGAGAGCACAAAACCCGCAACAACCAGGACAGCGGCAATGCGGGTGATGCGGGTACCTGCGATTCCGTACACGGTACCAGCATCCGTCACAGCCCAAATAATATTGTCATGATGCTGAAAGTTATTCATTGAACCGCGGGGTTCAATGCAGGGACAACGGGCGAAATGCTATAGCGGATGCAGGTGAAGATCTAGGTGAGGATACCGGCGTGGAACGCACGTTTTTTTACCAGAGCGGCGGCACAACGATCATCAACGAAGATATTTTCCGGACAACTGCCCTTGCAAAGAACAGCGTGGATCTTGTCATCACGTCGCCGCCCTACAACGTGGATATCCAGTATAACTCCCATAATGACCGGGGAAGTTATGAGGATTACCTCGCTTTCTCAAAAGCCTGGATGAAACGCTGCTATCGCTGGATAAAGGATGACGGGAGGTTCTGCCTCAACATCCCCCTTGACAAGAACAAGGGGGGCCAGCAGAGCGTTGGCGCAGACCTCACAACGCTTGCAAAAAAGATCGGCTTCTCCTACCATTCGACCATCGTGTGGAACGAGGGAAACATATCGCGGAGGACGGCGTGGGGTTCCTGGACAAGCGCGTCGGCACCGTATGTGATTGCGCCGGTTGAACTGATCATCGTCCTTTACAAGAAATCATGGAAGAAGACCAGCGGTTCCAAGAAGTCGGATATCACCAGGAACGAGTTCATGGAATGGACCAACGGGCTCTGGACTTTCAGTGGCGAAAAGAAGTCCCGGATCGGCCATCCAGCACCATTTCCGGTCGAGCTGCCCCAGCGGTGCATCAAACTCTTCTCGTTTGTCGGGGACACCGTCCTCGATCCGTTCATGGGCAGCGGCAGCACCCTGGTCGCAGCAAGGCAGTGGAGCCGGAATGGTATCGGGATCGAGATTGATCCGGAATATTGCCAGCTAGCAGCCGACCGAATCAGAGGAGTAAAAGAATAACGTCCCTTGCCGTAGTCATTCAGTATACCCACGCTGTCTTTCCATGACCATGCCTCTCACCGCCTTCATCGATATGGAATTTGCCGGAATCAGGGGAACCCGCCAGGGAATGCAGATCCCGATCGAGATCGGCGTGGTCCTCCATGATCCGGATCAGGATACGATCGCGTTTGCCGGCAAGGCGTTCAGTCATGATGTGGAAGTCGAACTCTGGCGGAATGTTACTGACGACCTCGGAAAACGCGTGGACGGGCACCGGCGGATCTTCAACCTTGCAACGCCCGGCGAGACAATCCCCGAGGATAAAAAATTCCGTCTTGATGCTGATGGCACGCGCCATGCCCGGGCGGCCATCGCTGCAGTCCACCGCGATATCAGGACATTCATGCAGGCACTCAACCACCGCAACATCGACACCCTTGCGTTCTTTGCAAAGCGCCGCGAGATCGATACGTTTGCACGGGCGCATGTGAACCTTGACGGCTTTACCATCCGCGACATCCAGGCCGAGATCCGTCACGAGTACTCGCTGAAAGAGGATGTCTCGCTCGACCGGATGTCGCTTGTCATCAACTTCTCCCTCAATGGGGGGTCCATCTCCTCAGCCCATTTCAGGTACCAAATCCCGCCGCGCTTCCGGTTCATCATCAAACCCCACAAGGCAATCGGTGATGCGGCCCGGATGCTCCTGCTCTCGCAGGAGTTCCGTCACCACCCGGCCTCTTTTGAGGCGGAAGTCCGCGAACATATCCGGAACTATGACGCGCGGAAAATTCCTGCGCCTGAGGCCCGGGAAGACTGAAAAGGGCTTGTTTTTGGTCATTTTTACCAGAAACTATGTAAATAGTTGAGTCTTTTTTGTACAATCATGCACTACACCATCATAACCGAGGAACATGAGCGGGGCGGGTTCTCCGCCCGCTGCATGGAAGTCCCCGGCGCTCGTGGGTACGGCAACACCAAGAATGAGGCTGTTGAGCGTATCACCGAAGAGATCGAGCGGGTGCGTAAGGCACAGAACGCGGAACTCCACTCCCTCATATCCTCGTTGCACTCTGAGATCATCAGGATCAAGGTAGCGGATTCCGCATAAGTCCCGAACCGGCAATCCTGCCGGCTGGACCATTCATTTCCCCTTTTTTTCTCCCTTCGCAAAGCAGGGATTCCCGGGTGTTCCTGAGGATGTTTTATGTAATTGAAAAGAAATGATCATTCTCCAGAGGAATTATCCATGGACGAAGACTCCCTGAAACTTGTTGTCACGGTCGTTGTCGCCATTCTTGCCGTGTCGTTGCTGATCAATGCATTCCTTGCAGCTGATCGCCACGCATTCTCGTCACCCCCGGTAAGGGTTGCCGGGTATTTCACGGCCCAGGGCGAACCCGTGCCAGGATATTATATTGATTCATCCGCACAGGCCCCACACAATGAGATCTTCTCACCCTCGCCACCATAATAGGATTAATCCAGCGGACCGGACGGAGCGACAAAACGGGGCGATAAATCGCACCGGCTCCGTGGTTGTGGTCTCGTCCTTTTTTGTCCCATGAATTCCTGCGGGGTGTCAGAAACCGGATCAGGCACCCTGCAGGTTTTTTAATAATTCCCCGGCTCATGTTTCATAGAACAAGAGATTTCCCATGACATTCCGCTATGCCCGCAGGCTTTCATGTGCCCCGCCCTCGTTTCTCGAAGAACTCTTCCGCGTCTCCAGTGATCCGGCCATCATCTCCTTTGCCGGAGGACTTCCCTCCACAGCACTGATCGACTGCGAAGGGATCTCACGCGCAACCCATGAGGTGATGGAAGAGGAGGCTGCCATCGCCCTCCAGTATACAACAACCGACGGGTACCGGCCGCTCCGGGAGTTTATTGCAGACCGGTACTGCACGCGGCTTGGCCTGAAGGCAACTGCGGACGAGATCCAGATCGTGAACGGTTCCCAGCAATGCCTTGACCTCTTTGCCAAGATCTTCCTCGACAGGGGGGATCATGTCGGCATGGAGCGGCCGGGATACCTGGGGGCCATCGAGGCCTTTTCCCTGTACGAGCCCGTCATCTCCTCCATCCCGCTGGAAGATGAGGGGCTGGACCTTGTGCAGTTCAAAAGCCTGATCGAATCTGCATCTCCCAAATTCTTTTACGGGATTCCCAACTCCCAGAATCCTTCGGGGAGGACATATTCGCAGGAAAACCGGAAAGCGGTGGCAGAGATCCTGGAGGGATCTGAAACGGTCTTTTACGAGGATGATGCCTTTGGGGAGCTCTTCTTTGATGCCCGCCCCCGGTCTCCGGTGAAGAAATACCTGCCGGACCAGGCAGTGATATCCGGATCATTCTCCAAAACAATCGCGCCGGGGATGCGGATCGGCTGGATATATGCACCGGAAGAGATCATCCACCGGTTTAATATTGTCAAACAGGCAGCAGATCTCCACTCCAATTTCCTCTCCCAGAAGATCCTCCACCGGTATCTCACCACCCACGACCTCGATACCCATATCCGGAAGATCGTCTCAGTCTATGCCCGGAAATGCAGCCTGATGTGCGACCTCTTCGATGACCTCCTGCCAGAGGTGCCCCACACCAGACCGGTCGGCGGCATGTTCCTCCTCGCAACACTGCCACGGGGTTTGTCGTCACGGGAGGTCTTTGACGAAGGTGTCCGCCAGAAAGTTGCGGTACTGCCCGGCATGCCATTCTATGTTGACGGGGGAGGGAACGACACCATACGCCTGAATTTTTCCTCGGCTTCTGAAGAAGAGATCGACACGGGGATGCACCGGCTTCTTCGGGTCATTTCCAAACTTACCTGAATCAAACACCATTCTTTTTATAGATCGCTCCGCCAGAATTACTCGTGAAGGAAGCGATGCATGTGAACCATACGATACGAAAACTCCTGACAGCCCTGGTGGTATGCCTGCTTGCCGCAGCAGTCATCACCCCCGTAGCCGGGGACGGGGAGGTCACGACAACCGAGACGACAATACTCCCCGGACCCATAACCCTTGAGACCACGGAACCAACACCGGTGCCGACAACCGAGCGAACGGTCATGCCTACCACGGAACCGGTAACAATTCCCACCACGGTGCCAACAACGATCCCGACAACCGAAAAGACCACCGTTCCGACAACTGAGCCAACGGTGATGCCAACGGTGACAATCACCATAGAACCCGAGCCTACCTCTGTCGGAGGGGGAAAAGGATGGATCGATACGCATTGTAATGTTGACGGGGCATCGGTATACTTCGACGGCTCGTACCAATGCCAGATCGCCGGAGGGATCTGTTCTGTCGCTGTTTCACCGACCGGGACACCAATCCGGACCATCAGTGTCTCAAAGAGCGGGTATACCACCTGGTCCCAGGCGCTCTCCCGGATGCCATCCGACGGGGAACACATCGCAGTCTATGCAACCCTCAACCCGACTCCGACGCAGACCACGGCCCCCCCGGTCCAGAATGGAGCTATGTACGTCCAGTCAAGTCCTGCCGGAGCAGCAATTTACCTGAACGGGAACTTCCAGGGGTACTCTCCTATGACCATCCCCAACCTGGCTCCGTCAACCTACTCCATGAAAGCAACCCTTTCCGGGTACAGCCCGGACTCCCAGATGATCACAGTCTATTCGGGGCAGACGGCAACGTATTACCCGAACCTGCAGTCATCCCCGCAGCCCCCCCGCAATACCGGGACTGTTTCGGTCACCTCGAATCCCTCTGCAGCCCTCGTTTATGTTGATGGATCCTACCAGGGAAAGACCCCGCTGACAGTGACGCTCTACCCGGGAAGCCACTCGTTCAGGCTCTCGCTGCCGGGATACAATGATTATTCTACCACCGTCTATGTCAACGCCAACACCAACCAGAAACTCAACGCGGTGATGAGTTCAGCTGCGTACGGCACCGTTACCATCACCTCGATGCCGGGGGCAAAGGTGTTCATCGACAGTAATGCATACGGCACCATCCCGCCGCAGGGGACCGCAAGCATTGGCAGCATCTCCAGCGGGAACCACCTCTTCAAGGTGACGGCGGCCGGTTACAATGACTGGATGAACACCGTGTATGTCGTCCCGAACACGGTCACACCGATCAATGCAGCCCTGTCCCCGGTAGGGCCGGGGCCGTCCCCGGTCGCTGTGACGGGCGGGTTCAACATCGTATCCACACCAACAGGTGCGGAGGTCTATGTCGACAACCTGTTCAAGGGGTATACTCCTGCAGTGCTCGATAACATCCCGGCCGGCCAGCATAGCATCCTTCTGAAATATACCGGGTATGTGGATTACTCGACTACCGCGTCGGTGACTCCGGGGCAGACAACCCCGCTTGCCATCAGCATGCAGCCTGCCCCGACACCGACACCGGAATCTGCACCTTCAGTCGCCCTGCTCGTTTTCGGGGGAATTGCCATACTTGCCGCCCTGATCGTTTTCAGGAGGGATCAACCATGAACTGCTTACAGGAAAACCAGAAAACCAAGCTTATCGCTTCGCTCTTCATCATCCTTATCATCGGGACCCTGACGATCCTGGCGTACACAAGTGAGAATGCCACGATGGGCGAGGCGGTCAGGACCGGCATGAAATCCACGGTCGGGGTCATGGCCACCCAGATAACCCCTGCCGATATCGCCGGATTGAAACCTGGTGACGAGAACACCGCACAGTACCAGGCAGTTGCACGGAAACTGCAGACCATGCGGAGCATGGACGACCAGATCCTCAATGCATACATCCTGAACGTGAACGCGGACGGGACGATAACCTTCCTCGTAGATGATCTCTACCCGGACGACCCGCAGGGCTCGGCCAAGATTGGGGAGGTCTCAACTGCTCCCGACAGGGTAGCAATCCTCGAGGCACTGTCGTTGCCGACAACCTCAAAGGAGCCGTACACCACAAAATACGGCTCCTTCATGACTGCTTATGCCCCGATTGACGATGCAGCACATGATTCAGGGGGAAATACCTACGCAATTCTGGCAATCGACATGTCTGCCCAGAAATACCATGATTATACGTCGCGCGGGGGATTCATCATCCTGACCGGCCTGATATCGATGGTCCTCGCAGTCGGGGGTATCTTTTACTTCGGGCGCCAGCGCAGGGAGAATGAGAAAGACCAGTGATTCCTGTGCAGGGAGCACAGGAATTCTCCCGCAAAAACTATTTTTTTTCTTCCAGCCTACGGGTAATAGATGGTAAAAAAGAATATTTTCCTTATCGTGGGACTCCTTATTGCAGCGCTCCTTCTTACCGCAGGATGTACCCAGCAGCAGCAAACGCCTGCGGATTCCTGCAGCTCACCAGAGGGCGTCTGTACGCTCCCACCCTCTGCGGAGAAGAGTACCATTACTCCGGCCACACCCGCGACTGGCGAGTGGAAGAAGGTCCGGCTGGAAACGAGTAAAGGGGACATAACCATAGCCCTCGATCCGGAAATGCCGGTTACAGCAGGGAACTTCGAGACGCTCGTACAGAGCGGATTCTATGACGGGGTTATCTTCCACCGCGTTATGGAAGGATTTATGATCCAGGGCGGGGATCCTACGGGCACCGGCCGCGGGGGACCGGGATATAGTATTGCGGATGAATTCACCAGCCACAATAAGAACAGCCGCGGCACCATCTCCATGGCAAACGCCGGCCCGAACACCGGGGGCAGCCAGTTCTTCATCAATCTCGTGGACAATAATTACCTTGATAAGAAACACCCGGTCTTCGGGAAGGTTGTTGACGGGATGGATGTCGTGGATACAATCGGCAGGGTGCAGACAGGTGCCGGAAACCGCCCGCTCGAGAACGTGACGATCATACGGGCAACGATGATCTGATAGTCCCCATCCCTTTTTTTGTCACAAAAGAGATGAAGCACAAACACCCATAGTATCAGAATATACCATGACAGAACCAGCAGGAAAGACTGTGCGGCTCGAGACCACCATGGGTTCAATTACCATTGCTCTCGCAGCCAATATGCCGATAACCGCGGGTAACTTCGAGGAGCTCGTTGCAAAAGGATTCTACAATGGAGTAATATTCCACCGCGTCATCGACGGGTTCATGATCCAGGGTGGCGATCCCACCGGTACCGGCTGCGGAGGACCGGGATATGTGATAAAAGACGAGTTCCCGCCAGGCAACAGGAACGACCGCGGGACCATCTCCATGGCAAACGCCGGCCCGAATACCGGGGGCAGCCAGTTCTTCATCAATCTCGTGAACAACAATTTCCTTGACGGGAGACACCCGGCGTTTGGAAAAGTTACTGCCGGCATGGATGTCGTCGATGCTATTGGTAAAACGCCAACAAAACCCGGTGACCGGCCGGTTAAGGATGTTGTAATCCTCAAAGCCGAACTCGTCTGAAACGGCAGCACATTTCCATTCTTTTTTTATCTTTAACGGCAGAATACTGGTATGAGCACTGAACCGCCAGAAGAACCGGCCCCGGGAGGTCTTCAGTCGATGATGATCCCTACCATCGCAATTGTGGGAGAGATACTGGCGAACTGCTACATTATCTGGTTCCTTCTTATCGATTACCCGATGAAGTGTGCCCGCCTTGCTGCAGAGACGGCCGGCCGCCAGACGTGCGGCATGGAACCGGGAGCATATGTAATCGCAACCATCAGCGCCATCATGATCCTTGGCGGGGTCTATTTCCTCGCAAAATGGAGTTTCCCGCAGGATTCCGTCTAGCTTCTCCCACGGTTGCGGGCGATAGGACTAAAAAAATATTCTTTTGACCAGCTTACTGGGAGTTGTGGTTGTGCCCATTGGGCCGGGGATTGAGGGTCCCGGCAAACTGCAAAAATTCCGGTTTACACTGTTTCCGGTCCTTAGCCGAGACCTTCCTGACAGGGGATGCCCCGAATTTATCGATGAAGGTATCCGGGGCGGCACCGGCCTGATCACACTTATTGAGGAAAACAACAAACGGCACGTTCGCTTCATGCAGCGAGTCTGAAAGGTGACGCGTGAAGTCATCCAGGGGGGCTGTTACGTCCACGAGCAGGATTGCGCCATCCATGCCCTTTGCAATGATCTCGCGGGCAAACTCAAAGCGCTCCTGACCCGGGGTCCCGTACAGGTGGATATTGCATCCGTTGTTCTGGATCCGCCCGAAGTCCAGGGCAATCGTGGTCGTCCCGCCGGCACAGTTCGCTTCGATATGCTTTGAGAGGGGGTCGAGGGTCTTGATCAGGGTGGATTTCCCGGCCCCGTATGATCCGAAAACAACAATCTTGAGTTTTGTCTCTTCTGCCATTAGCTATTATTTTGACGGGACGCTTGGTTAACGTTACGGTCTTGTGAAAAAAGAGAATGAGGCTTTTAATTATTGGAATGATGGGACTCGATCTTATACCGCGAGGTAATCGTTCGGGGTGGGCATCTGTTCCTTTAAGCCCTTCCTCTTGCGGATACCGACGACGACTTCCTTGACCATGTTGTTGGGGACAAGCTCGAAGCCTGCGAACTCGGTGTTCCACATGGCACGGCCTTCGGTTGCCGACCGGATGTCTCCAGCGAACCCGAAGAGCTCGGCGACCGGTGCCTTTCCGGCAACGGTGATCGTGTCGCCCAGGCTGTCCATGTCGAAGACCTGGCCGCGCCGGCCCTGGATCTGGGAAGTTGCCGAACCCATCTGGTCCATCGGGACGGTGATCTGGATCTTCTGGACCGGCTCTAAGAGAGAGTCACCGGCAATCAGCATGCCACCCTTGATGGCGCCACGGACGGCAGGGATTACCTGGGCCGGGCCGCGGTGGATTGCATCCTCGTGGAGCTTGACATCGGTTAAGACCATCTTGAGATTCTGGACGGGCTCGTCAGCAAGCGGGCCACCGGCGAGTGCCTCGTGGATACCCTCGATGATCAGTTCCATGGTCTCGTTGAGGTACTGGATACCTTTGGTCATGTCGATAAGCATGTTGGTACCCTTGATATCCTTGACGTTCTTGGCCTCGTCCTTGTCCATACCGGCCTTGATGAGCACGTCACGGCGCTCAAGGTTCTGCTGGTTCATGGAGACTTCACCGGCCTTGATCAGGTCGACGATGTTGTCGGGGAGGGGTGAGAGGGTGAAGTAGAAGCGGTTGTGCCGGTTGGGGGACTTGCCTTCCACGTTCTCCACAACACCGGTAACGGTCTCACGGTACACGACAATCGGCGGGGAGGTGACGATCTCGACACCCTTGTCACGCTTGATACGACCGGTGACGATCTCGAGGTGCAGTTCACCCATACCGGCGATCAGGTGCTCGCCGGTCTCTTCGTTGATGGAGATGCTGAGCGTCGGGTCTTCCTTGGCAACCTGCCGGAGCACTTCAACGAGCTTGGGCAGGTCCTTCATGTTCTTTGCCTCGACGGCAACAGTCATGACCGGTTCGCTGTAGTGTTTGAGTGACTCAAACGGCGTGACTTCCATGAGGGAGCTGACCGTGGATCCCACGATTGCATCCTTAAGACCGGTGACTGCAGCGATGTTCCCGGCAACAACCTCTTCAACTTCGACCCTCTTGGGTCCCATGAAGATACCGACCTGCTGGAGACGGTTCTCTTTCTTCGCGGTGCCCATGACATAGAGCACATCGCCCCGCTTGAGGCTGCCGGAGAAGAGACGACCGGTTGCGACTTCACCCGCGTGGGGGTCGAACGAGATATCGGTGACCATCATGGCAACCGGACCTTTCGCGTCGCAGTCGAGCATGGCCTTGCCCTCCTTGGTCGCCTTGTCGCCATGCCAGATGACGTTGACACGCCGTGGCTGGGCCTCGAGCGGGTTGGGCAGCTTGTTGACTACCATGTCGAGGAGAACTTCCGAGAGCGGGCTGTTCTTTGCAAGATATTTCATGTCGCCGGCCCGGCACTTGTCGTAGACAACCTTGAAGGAGATGCCGCTCTTCTTCATGAACGGGACCGATACCGCCCAGTTATAGAGCGCTGAACCGAAGGCTACTGTTCCCTGGCCGGCATCGAGTTTCCAGCCATTGTTGTAGGCCTCTTCGTTCATGCCCTTGATGAGCTTGTTGACCTTGTCGATCACTTTACCAAGACGGATCTGCATCTCCATGTCATCGACTTTCAGCTCGTTGATAAGCCGGTCGACCTTGTTGATGAACAGGACCGGGCGGACACCCTCCTTGAGCGCCTGGCGGAGCACCGTCTCGGTCTGGGGCATGGTGCCTTCGACTGCGTCCACAAGGACGACTGCACCGTCCACTGCCCGCATCGCACGGGTGACGTCGCCACCGAAGTCAACGTGACCGGGCGTATCGATCATGTTGATGAGGAAGTCCTGGCCTTCATACTCGTGGACCATCGAGACGTTGGACGCGTCGATGGTGATACCACGTGCCTGTTCTTCCGGATCAGAGTCCATGAAGAGCTGCTTGCCGGCAAGTTCCTCGGAGATGATACCTGCACCGGAAAGGAGGTTGTCAGAGAGAGTCGTCTTGCCGTGGTCAATGTGTGCCACGATACCGATGTTCCGAATATGCTTCGGATCCTTCATGAGCTCAGTTACGCGCTCAACTGTTTTTTTGCCGCGGACCATAAAAATTACCTCAAAAAAGATACGATTAACGGGCAGACTTTGCAATCCGCTCGCGTTCTTCCTTTTTACCAACCGAGTAGCACTTCATGTCGCCCTTGGATGCGGCGATGAGCTCATCGGCGAGGACTGCACTGGCACTCTTCTTGCCGGAGCCGGAGCCCTTCAGGGTTGCTTCAGCAATAAAGTTGATCGCAATGTCAACCCTGCGCATGGGCGCGGTATCGACCGACTTCGGGACATTGATGCCACCGTATTTCAGGCGGACTGTCTCTTCGCGGGGGCCCGAGTTGGCAATTGCCTCGACCAGGACTTCAATGGGGTTGCGCTTGGTCTTCCGGTGAATGATCTCGAATGCGTCCCGCACGATCCGGATACAGAGCTGCTTCTTTCCGGTATTATTCTCGGTCTGCATGAGGCGGTTGATGAGCCGCTCGACAATCATCATGTTGCTCTTGCCAAATTCCTGGCGGGAGAACTTGCCGCAGGAGTGGGGAATGATCTGGGCGGTGAGGTTGACATACCGCACGAGGCTGGGGTCATTGACCTTGACTTCGGATGCATCGTACTGGTTGAACAGGAGTTTCTTTCCGGCTGCTTCTGACATTCACGATCACCTGCGCGGTTTCTCCTTCCTGCCAATAACCATCTCATGGAGGCAGACATTGTTCACCTTGGTTACGACGTACCGGACGCCCGGGATATCTCCCATGGACCGTCCGAGACGACCGCCGATGCCCTCGATCTCGACTTCATCGTGTTCATCGATGAAGTTGATGGCACCGTCGCCGACTGCAAATGCGCTGACCTGCCGGCCGTTCTTGATCAGCTGGACGCGCACGCACTTCCGGATTGCTGAGTTGGGCTGTTTTGCCTCAACACCGATCTTCTCAAGTACGATACCTCTCGCCTGCGGAGCGCCCTCAAGGGGATCCGATTTGACATCGAGATTGAGCTCACGGCGGGCGTAGTTCTTGTCTGCCCACCGGAACTTATTTGAGTCCCGAACCAGTTTTCTGGCTGCGAATTTACCCTGTCCCATTAAATAGCCTCTTTTAAGTTGATTTGTGGTTATCGATAACCCACACTGGAATATGTACTAACGCGGGGAACCGATTTAATAATTGTGGCATCCCACCTGCCTGTCTTATACTATGGATCCTCAGCGATAATAAGATTATATGATCATGAGCTCAATGATGAGCAATGAAAGTCGGTATCTATAAGGAAGTACAGATTGACACGAGCCACCGGCTGCTCCATTATCAGGGGAAGTGTGCAAATCTTCACGGTCACCGGTGGAAGGTGGAGATCTGGATCGAGGGGGAACCAGATCCGGAGACCAAGATCCTGATCGATTACAGTGTCATTAAAAAGATTGTCGATACGTACGACCACCAGATCATCCTCAACCAGGACGACCCGATGGTCCCCCGGATCCGGGAGTTCCACCCGGTCATCACGACCCCCGGCGACCCGACCAGCGAACTGATGGCAGCGCTCATCCGCGACGACATCCTCGCATTCTGCCGTGAGCACGCGATCCGGGCAACCGTGCCAAAAATCCGGGTCTGGGAATCCCCGACCGCTTTTGCCGAGCTCACCGAATGAAGATCGTGGAAATTTTCAAAAGCCTCCAGGGGGAGGGGAAGAACCAGGGGAGGTCCTGTCTCTTTATCCGGCTTGCCGGTTGCAATCTGCAGTGCCGCTGGTGCGATACCCCGGAGTCACGTTCGGGAGGCCGGGAGATGAGCGTTGACTCGGTTCTCGAAAAAGTCCGGTCGTTTGGACCTGCCCTTGTCTGCATCACCGGCGGCGAACCGCTCCTGCAGGCAGATGAACTCGAACGTCTTCTCTTTTCGATCCACCGTGACGGTATCATGATCGATATCGAGACCAACGGCACCGTTGATTTCAGCAGGTTCCAGCCCTATGCCTCGATCTGTATGGATGTGAAGTGCCCGTCATCCGGTGAGCAGAGCGACCTCAATCTCCTGGACAGGATCCGCCCGGAGGACAGCGTGAAGTTCGTGGTCAATGATGTGCAGGACTGCCAGTACGCGCAGGGGATCATGAATACGAACCGGATAGCAGGAGAGATTTTTCTCTCTCCTGTTTATGGTTCAGATTACCGGGCCATTTCAGATTTCATGCTGTCTGAAAACCTTCCCGTCAGGATGCAGGTCCAGCTCCACAAGATAATCGGGGTGAAATGATGAAAGCAGTCTGTTTACTCTCCGGCGGGATGGATTCGTCCACCCTTGCCTATCTTGCAAAGAGTGAAGGATTTGCCATCTGCGCGCTCCACCTGAATTACGGGCAGCGGACGGAATCGAAGGAGCGGGCCTGCGCAAAAAAGATCGCGTCCCTCCTGGATGCCGAGGAATTTATTGAGATTGACGTCGGCTATTTCTCACGGTTCGGGGCAAGCAGCCTCACGGACAGGAATATCGCCGTGGAGGCATTCGATCCTGCACGGGCGCACCTGCCCAATACCTATGTGCCTTTCCGGAACGCCAACCTGCTCTCCATTGCAACCAGCTTTGCCGAAGCACAAGGGGCGGAGGCGATCTACATTGGCGTCCAGTCGCTCGATTACAGTGGCTACCCGGACTGCCGGCCGCAGTTCATCGAGGCGTTCCAGAAGGTCATCGACCTTGGCACAAAAGAGACCACGAGAATCACCCTGAAGACGCCCTTCATCCGGATGACCAAGACCGATATCCTCCGGGTCGGCATGAAGCTCGGAGTACCGTACGAGCATACCTGGTCGTGTTACCGGAACGAAGGAAAAGCCTGCGGGACCTGCGGTTCATGCCACTTCCGGCAGGAAGCATTTGCAGCAACAGGCATGAAAGATCCCATCGAATACGAGGTTTGAATGGACATATATCGCGGAAGACGGCTCTGGATAGAGCAGCGCACGGTAGAACTACCGACTGGACTGGTACGGGACAAGATTATTGTACACCCGAGCAATGCAGTAGCTGTCCTCCCGCTGGACGGGGACCGGTGCAAGCTCCTCCGGCAATACCGGTACGCAATTGACGACTATATCTTCGAAGCCCCTGCGGGGGCGCTTGAGAAGGACGAAGATCCACTGGATGCTGCCGGCCGGGAGCTCATCGAGGAGACCGGGTTTGCTGCAGCGTCCATCGAACCGCGGGGTTTTATCATCACCACGCCGGGATACACCGATGAGAAGATCTTCCTGTACGAGGCACGGGGCCTCACCCCGTCAAATGAGTATGAAAAAGACGAGGACGAGGTCATTGAAGTTGTGGATGTTGCAATCAGTGACCTTCCCGGAATGGTCCGGGACGGGACCATCACGGATGCAAAGACCATCTGCCTGATCTACCGCTGCCTTGGGTGAAGAACGTGCGTTCCCTGATCATCACTGCCATTATCATAACCGCGTTCCTCGCTGCTGCCGGCTGTACTGGGAATTCTCCTCAGCCCGGATCTTCATACACGGTGAGTCCCGAGGGAGTTCTCTCCCTCACATGCGGCCCGGTGACAACTGATGAGACCGTAATCGTTTCAAATGCCAGTTATACAAAATCCCGCATTGTCCTGCATACAGAAAACGGCGATGTTGTCACTTATCTTTCTGTACCGGAAAGCCCAAAAGCTGCGGTGGTCTACTCCCCCGGAGCAGGTGAGACGGTTGCAGGTCATGATGCGCGGATGGCCCGGTTCGCATCGGAGGGGTACGCGTTCCTCTTCACCGATACCCGGGGAAACGGCGGTGAGACTTCAGGGATGCCCTTTGGGCAGCAGATGGTCCAGTCAGATTATACCCTGTTTGAGAAAGGTGCCATGCCCCAGTATTACCTGAGTGTCTGTGATCTCGTTGCAGCGCAGGAGCTCCTTTCTGAGCGGTACCATGTCCCGGTCTATGCCATGGGTTCGAGCAACGGCGGGCGGTACGCTGCGGTTGCGGCAGGAGTGGATCCCGGATTTGCCGGGTATGTCGGCATCTCGACATCTGACTGGGGACTGCGGGAAAGCCTTATCGGGCAGGGCATCAGCGGCGAGCCGTTGAGGTTTACTTCATCCATCGAACCGGGCACCTATATCGGAAGGATCGCACCTCGCCCGGTCTGGATCTTCTATTCCACAACCGATCCCATTATCCCGGTTGCGGAGGGGAAGGAGTTATTCGAGAAGGCAAACGATCCCAGGTTCTTCAGGGAATTCGAGGGATCCCACGGGATCAACTCCGATGTGGATGAGAAGATCCTGCAGGATTGGGCGCAAATTTATGCCCCCCGCGGGTGAATAGGTATTAGCTTATTGAGAGGTTTGAGTCCGGCAATGGCAGAAGAAGCAGTGGAGATGGACGACGCGCGGAAGCGGTATGAGTTCAAGAAAGTCCTGGAGAAACTCCAGACCCAGCAGGGAGACGGCACGGAGCTTATAACGCTCTACATCCCGCCTGACAAGCAGATCTATGATGTGACCAACCAGCTCAAGGACGAGTTCGGGCAGTGCGCCAACATCAAGAGCAAGCAGACCAAGACGAATGTCCAGAGTGCCATCTCCTCCATCCTCTCGCGCCTCAAGTATTACAAGCGCCCGCCGGAAAAAGGCCTTGCGGTCTTCTGCGGCACCGTCAAGACGTTTGGCGACCGGACCGACCTCCAGTGCACGATCATCGAGCCCCCGGAACCGCTCAACCTCTACATGTACCGCTGCAGCTCAAACTTCGAGCTCGAGCCCCTGAAGATGATGCTTGAGGAGAAGTCGGTCTATGGTCTTCTCGTGCTCGACCGGCGCGAAGCCTACTGGGGGTTCCTCCGCGGCAACCGTATCGAGCCGGTTGGCGGTGCAACCTCGACCGTGCCCGGCAAGCAGAGGAAAGGCGGTCAGTCGGCAGCCCGTTTCGGCCGGCTCCGCGAGATCGCCATCAATGAGTTCTATACCAAGATCGGGGAGCGGTCAAGCGCCATCTACCTTGCCGAGAAGGATTTCTTCGAGCGGTTCAAGGGGGTCCTGATCGGCGGACCGAGCCCGACCAAGGAAGAGTTTGAGGCCGGCAATTACCTCCACCACGAGATCCAGAAGCGGATCGTGGGGCTGTTCGATGTTGCCTATACCAACGAGGACGGCCTCGCAGAGCTCGTGGACGCGGCACAGGACGCCCTGAAGGGCATGACCGTTGTCAAGGAGAAGGCGTTCATGGACCGGTTCCTCAAGGAACTGGTCAAGGACGGGGGCCTTGCGGCATACGGTGAGGAGAGTATTAGGCACAACCTCGAGATCGGTGCCGTCGACACGCTCCTTCTTTCAGGAAACCTTCGCAAGTCCCGGCTGAAGATCAAGTGCCAGAGCTGCGATTACACGACCGAGAAGACCGTGAATATCGAACCCGGCAAGACAATCGGGGATATCCCCCTTGGCAACTGCCCCAAGTGCACGGCCCCGCTCGTGCTTGAGGAAGAGATCGATATTATTGACGAACTGACCAAGCTCGCCGACCAGAGCAGCTCAAAAGTCGAGATCATCTCGGATGACTTTGAAGAGGGTTCGATCCTCTTCACTGCATTCGGAGGGATTGCCGCGATTCTCCGCTACAGGACGGGATACTAGATGCCAGACACCATGTTCACCACCATTGAGACCGCCATTAAAGAGACCGCCGCTGTAACCGATGCACTGCTCATGGAGGGCGGAGAGCACGCCGATCTTGCCACTACGGTCGCCTTCTCTCTTGCCAAGGCAAAGAAGCAGGCACCGGTGAAGATTGCACAGGACCTTGTCGCCGATCTGAAGAAACGGCCGGAACTTGCCGGTATCACCATCGACGCAAAAGGGCCGTACATCAACTTCATCTTCGGGAAGGAGTATGTCAGCAACGTCATCAGGGCGGCAGTGCAGCCCGGCTATGGCAACCTGCCGAAGAAATCCCAGCGGGTCGTCCTCGAGCACACGAGCGCAAACCCGAACGGGCCCCTGCATGTCGGGCACATCCGGAACTCGATCATCGGCGACACGCTCGCCCGCGCCTTCCGCAAAGCTGGCTACCCGCTCGAGGTCCAGTATTACGTCAATGATATGGGCCGGCAGATCGCCATCGTGGTCTGGGCTTTCGACAACCTTGACCCCGCCCAGAACCCTGGCGAGAAAGAGGACGCCCACATTGCGCGGCTCTATATCGCGGCAAACCGGGAGATCGAGAAGGACGAGACCATCACCCAGCAGGTCAATGTCCTCATGCAGCTTGTCGAGAACGGGGACCCGGCAACGGTGAAGAAGTTCCGCAAAGAGGTCTCCCGCTGCCTTGACGGCTTCAAGGTCACGATGAAGGATCTCAGCGTTGCCCATGACCGGTTCGTCTGGGAGAGCGACTTCATCCGGAACGGGAACACCGAGCGGGTCATCAACAAGCTCAAGCGGATGCCGCAGGCCCACGAGGATGAGACACTCTACCTCGATCTCTCGGAGTTCGGGTTCGAGAACAAGTACGTCATCCGCAGGAGCGATGGCACCTCGGTGTACGCGGCCCGCGACCTGGCGTTCCATGCATGGAAGGGCGCAAACTTTGACCGGGTGATCGATGTCCTCGGTGCCGACCACAAGCTCATCGGCGCCCAACTCCAGGCCACGATGAAGATCCTCGGGGAGAAGTCCCCCGAGATCGTCTTCTTCGAGTTCGTCTCGCTGCCCGAAGGTTCGATGAGCACCCGGGCCGGCAAGTTCGTCTCGGCCGATGACCTCATCGCCGAGATCCGGAAGCGGGCTTTCGATGAGGTCACGACACGGAGACCGGAACTCCCCGAAGAAGAACGGAAAGAGATTGCCCGGTCGGTCGGCCTTGCCGCCATCCGGTACGACATCGTGAAGGTCTCGCCCGAGAAGAGTACGGTCTTTGACTGGAAGGAGGCGCTCGACTTCGAGCGCCAGAGCGGCCCCTACATCCAGTATGCCCATGCCCGTGCCTGCAGCATCTTAGAGAAAGCCGGCGACTTTTCAGAATGTTTCGATCTCGAGACCGAGCAGGAGATCGCACTTGCCAAACAGATCGCCCGGTTCCCCGGTATCATCGAGAAAGTAGTGGCAGAACTCAGGCCCAACATCCTTGCTATCTATGCCCGCGAACTTGCGGACACATTTAATACGTTCTATCACTACGAGCAGGTGCTGAAGAGCGAAGGAAAGGTCCGGGACCGCCGGCTCACTCTCGTGAAGGCCTTGCAGAATACCTTGAAAGAATCACTCCAGACACTCGGGATCGATGCCATCCAGTCCATGTGATGCCCTGCGCAGGCAGGGATACCAGTTCTTTTCGAAGACCTCGACAGCAGCGCTCAAGCCCTGCATGTGGTGCAAGCGAGCCCTCCAGGGAGGCGAGATGTGCTACAAGCACCAGTTCTACGGGATCGACAGCCACCGCTGCGTCCAGATGACCCCGACACTGCGCTGCAACCAGCGCTGCCTCTTCTGCTGGCGATCGTTCGAGCACGAGCCCGCTGAAGAGGAAGAATGTGATCCGCAGACCATCCTTGCCAGCATTCCCAAGTACCAGAAGAAAGCCCTTGCCGGGTACAACGCGGTACTCGACAACACGGTGACTGACGAGCGCTGGCAAGAGGCGCTCGACCCGAAGCATGTCGCGATCTCGCTCTCGGGAGAGCCGACCCTGTACTCCCGGCTCCCGGAGCTCATCGATCTCTTCACCAGCAACGGGTATACGACGTTCCTGGTCAGCAACGGGACGAACCCGGCGATGCTGAAGCGGTGCAGCCCGTTCCAGATGTACGTGTCCCTCGATGCCCCGGACCGGGAGACCTACGAAGCAGTCTGCCGCCCGCTCGGCGATTACTGGGACCGGGTGCAGGAGAGCCTCCGGCTCCTCGGCTCCCGGCGCTCGGCGATCCGTATCACGCTCGTGAAGGGGCTCAATGATTTTGCTCCCGAACAGTATGCCCGGATCCTGCAGGAGTCGGGCGCACGGTTTGTTGAGATAAAGGGATACATGTATCTGGGATACAGTAGAAACCGGTTGGCAAGAGAGAACATGCCGGAGCATGCGGAAGTACGTGCCTTTGCGGAGAAGGTGGCCGCAGCATGCGATTACCGGTACAAGGACGAGAACGAACTGAGCAGAGTGGTTGTTCTGGAGCGCATATCATGAGATTCAATCCCGAAGACTGGAAACGGAAATCACACGAGAACTTCGAAGGGGCATGGCACGAGGGCCCGTCGGTCCTCACCCCGGCGTCCCATGCGGAGACCTACCCCTGCCGGCAGTACAAGCGGGCACAGGCCCACCCCGTCTTTGCGACCATCAACAAGCTGCGCGAGACCTACCTCTCGATGGGATTCGACGAGGCGGAAGTCCCGGTCATCATCGAGGAGAAGGACATCTACCGGCAGTTCGGGCCCGAGGCGATGGCCGTGCTCGACCGGGTCTTCTACATCGGCGGCCTCCCGCGCCCGAACGTTGGCATTGCACGGGACCGGCTCGACAAGATTAACGCCATCCTGGGGAAAGCGATGCCTTCCGCAACCGAGGAGAAACTCCGCGAGACGCTCCATGCCTACAAGAAGTCCGAGATCGATGGCGATGAGCTCACGTTCGAGCTTGCAAAGGTACTCGATACCGATGACGGGGTCGTGGTCCATATCCTCGACGAGGTCTTTCCTGAGTTCCGCGAACTCGCCCCGGAGTCCTCGCGCTCCACCCTCCGCAGCCACATGACGAGCGGCTGGTTCCTCACCCTCGGCTCCATCTGGGACAAGAGCCCGCTTCCCCTCCGGATGTTCTCGGTGGACCGCTGTTTCCGGCGGGAACAGGCCGAAGGGCCTACCCGGCTCATGACTTATCACTCCGCATCCTGTATCGTTGCCGGCGACGATGTGACCATCGAGGACGGCAAGGCGGTCAGCGAAGCCCTTCTCTCGGCATTCGGGTACACAGACTTCCGCTTCCAGCCGGATGAGAAGCGGTCCAAGTATTACATGCCCGATACCCAGACCGAGGTGTACGCACGGCACCCGGTCCACGGGTGGGTCGAGGTCGCAACCTTCGGCATGTACTCCCCGTCAGCACTCGCGGAGTACGGCGTCGGCGTACCGGTCATGAATCTCGGCCTCGGTGTCGAGCGGCTTGCCATGATTGCGTACAATGCAAACGATGTCCGGCAGCTCGTGTACCCGCAGTTCTTCCCCCGGCCGCTCTCCGACCGGGAGATCGCCCGGGCCGTGCACCTCAAGGAGGAGCCGGTCACTGCCGAAGGAAAGATGCTTGCCCGTGCAATCGCAAAGGTTGCGGCAGCCAACGGGAATGCCCAGGGCCCCTGCTCGTTCGATGTCTGGGACGGCCCGATCGCGGGAACCGCCGTGAAGGTCGTTGTCGAGGAGACGGAGTCCAATGCAAAACTCTGCGGCCCGGCCTGCGCCAACGAGATCTTTGTCCATGAAGGGTCGATCCTTGGTGTTCCCGATGCAGAGAAGTGGAAGCAGGTCCGGACCGAAGGTGCCCCGACCGGGATCTCCTACCTCTCTGCCGTATCAGCCATGGCATCGGCACGGATCGAGGAAACGGCCCGGGCAGGGAAGGGAATTACCGTTCAGGCCAAGATGGCAAAGCTCCCAAGTGACATCAACCTGAAGATCGATGAGTACGCGATGCGGTACATCACGGACAATAAGAAGAAAGTCGATGTCCGGGGCCCGGTCTTCCTCTCGGTCCGTTCCGAAGTCAAAGAGTAATCTTCGATTACTCTTCTCCTGCTCTCTTCTTTCGCATGATGAAAGAGTGATCTTCGAATATTCTCTTTCATCTCTTCTGTTTTTGCATCTTTTGCGACTAATACCGTTTTTGGGAAAATCCGTTACAAGCAGGGTAGTCGCCGCATACCCCCCCCTCCACCATGGCAGGGGGGGTCGGATCGATTTTGAAAAAAGGTGGTGGGGGGTCTGCCGGTAACCCCCCTACTCAATAATGAGTAATGCTCATGGTTCTGCAAATGTTACACCCCTGTTTCCGCTGGAATTTCCGGGGATAATACAATAATTAGTCGCTTACGCGAAAATGAGTAAAGGGGTCGGATCCGGCCGGAGGGGGGAGGGGGTATGCCGGATACCCCCCCTCCACCATGGCAGGGGGGTCGGATCGATTTTGAAAAAAGATGGTGGGGGGGTCACCGTCCGACCCCCCCTTGAGGGACAGGCACCTGGTTTATTGAATCAGAAGCCCAATCGGGCCTCACGTGAAAATTTGTTAGAAATACATAACATTAATATCCCGGTGTTAGAAATACATAACATAGTGATTGGATACCATGAAACCCAGAAACATGTACCGGATTATTATCGGAGCCATCATGATTATCAGCAGCATCTTCTCCTTGCTGATGACAGGGGGCGAGGCCAGCATCGGCACCATCTTGCTCTGCGCAGGAATGGTGTTCCTTATCACCGGCATCACGCGGCACCGGAGGTATGGGGATGATCCGGAATCCGATGAGCGGTCCAAGAAGATCGGGGCATACGGGCTATCGTATGCATGGCTGACCGGGCTCTTCTTCATGAACGGGCTCTTCTGGCTGGATTACCTCGGCATCCTCAGGCTCAGTGCCCAGAACGCTCTCGCAATCTCAGTAGTCGTGCTGGCACTTTCCGCGGTTATCTACCAGATGTGGCTCTTCCGGAAAGGAGATGTTGACTAATATGGGCTTTTGCCCGCTGATGGCAGAACATGTCTATGAGAACAACCAATCCGGAATAACGAGTCCCGAGGTCCCCCATGCAGACACGGATAAAGGAGTACCGGGCAAAGTATTCCCTCACCCAGGAGGATCTTGCCAGAGCTGTTGGTGTACGGCGGGAGACCATTGTCTTCCTCGAGCAGGGGAAGTACAATCCGTCGCTGAAACTTGCGCACGATGTGGCGCGGACCCTGCACGCGGGAATCGAAGAGATATTCATTTTTGACGATGACCTGCCGGAGCCGCAGCCGCGCGAGATACTGGTGGACTGAACTTACCGTTTTTACAGTGCTGCGGTTGTCTCGTGCCCCACAGGGGGGATACAAGGCTCGACCGCTTGTTCCGTAGTACAAAGGTTCCTGAGAATGAGGCGGGTCGCCTCCTTGTCAAGCGGCTGGTTGTCGTTCCCGCATTTCGGGGAGTGGATGCACGAGGGGCAGCCATCCTCGCACGGGCAGTCGCGGACCAGCTCGTATGCACTCGTGAGGAGTTCGGGGAGGATCGCGTATGCCTTCTCGGCGAGTCCGATCCCCCCTTCATAGGCATCGTACACAAAGATTGCAGGCTCTCCCGTTTCCCCGAATGCCGGCGATGAAAGCCCGCCAACATCCCAGCGATCGCACATGACATGGAGCGGCATGAGGGCGATGATTGCATGCTCGGCGCCGTGAAGGCCCCCGGCAAGATCGCGTTCACTGGCATTCACGGCCTGTTCTATTCCAGGCGGCGGAATGAACCAGAATGCCCGGGTCCGGAACGTGAGCGGCGGGAGGGAAAGGGGTTCAATGCCGATAATCGTGTCCCGGCGCTTGATCTTGTAACCGGTGAAATGCTCGGTCACCTCGACGTCACCGAAAGCATACCGCATACCATTGAATTCTTTTGTCTCCAGCATCTCAAGGATTTTCAGGTCAACTTCCTTGAGCGGCTGCGTATAATAATCCACATCGGTTTCGGTCACGCGGATCGTGTGCGTTTCCAGGTCCATCTCACTGACTACGTAGGTCTCGCCCTGGTGGAGCATGATCGCCCCCTTGTGCGCTTCCCGGTATGCCTGGCCGCGGTCCATGGTCTCCAGGAGTTTCCCGTGACAGAGAATGCGGAAAGTTTCCCCGGGCATGCCATCGAGCCGGACTGCATCTGCAACCCTGCCGCGACCGGAATATACCCACCCCCGGGCAGTCTTACGGAGCAGGTCGTTGTGCTGGAAATCGTGCAGGTAATCCCCGATTGCATCTCCGAAATAGATACGATCGGTTTCCTCACTCAGGGGTAACTCGGCGGCAGCACAGAGAAGGTGCCCCGACACGATGTATGGATTTTTTGGATCGATGATAGCATGTTCATGCGACCGGCTGAAGAACCGGTCGGGGTGGTGCATAAAGTACTGGTCAAGGGGATTTCCCTGTGCGACAAGGATTGCGAGCGACTCTCCACCCTTTCGTCCCGAACGACCGGCCTGCTGGCGCGTTGACATCATAGTGCCGGGATAACCGGAGATGATGACCGCATCGAGGCTCCCGATATCAATCCCGAGTTCAAGGGCATTGGTCGAGACCACCCCCTTCAGGGAGCGATCCTTCAGCTGCCGTTCGATTGCCCGGCGGTCCTCGGGAAGAAAACCGGCACGGTACACCGAGATCGCTTCTGCAAGCCGTGACGATGAGCGTTTTGCGTCCTCCCGTGCCCAGAGCGTAATGAGCTCGGCCATCTTCCGTGACTGGGTGAAGCAGAGCGTCTGGAGATTTTCTTTCACGCATGAGACGAGCAGGTCCTTGGTCTCCTGGTGTACAGACTTCTCACTGATCCCGCTGGAGAACGGGTTGTACAGGATGAAGTGTTTCCTTCCGCGGGGGGATCCGTCCTCCTCAATACTGGTGAAGTCATGGCCAGTCAGGCTCTTTGCAAACTCCCGCGGGTTTGCCAGCGTTGCAGTCGAGAGAATAAATTGCGGGTGTGACCCATAATGCTGGCACAGGCGGAGGAGACGTCTTATAACAAATGCGATGTGCGAGCCGAAGATGCCACGGTACCGGTGGGCTTCATCAATGATGATATACCGGAGGCCGGACAGGAATGGGCGCCATTTGGCATGCCAGCTCAGGACCTGATGGATCTCGTGAGGATTGGACAGGATGATTCGGGACTTTTCCCTGATCAAAGCTTTTTTGGATTGGGGGGTGTCCCCATCATAAATCGCTGCGTGTGTCATAATTCCGGTGAGCCTGCTCATCTGCTCAAGCGAGAGCAGCTGATCGTTGGCAAGGGCTTTGGTCGGGTAAAGATACAGCGCCCGCGCATCGGGATTGGCCGCAAGCATTTCGAAGACCGGGATATTAAAGGCAAGAGACTTCCCGCTCGCTGTCGGGGTAGTCAGAATGACGTTCTTTCCTGCCCGGGCTGCATTGATTGCCTGGCACTGGTGGGTGTACAACCGGATGCTGTTCTGGTCAAGGAAGCCCTGCAGTCCGGGTGAGAGGGGATGATCTGTTGTTCCGTACCGTGCCGGCAGGGGATCGGTTGTCTCGATATGGGTCACCCTGCTGCGAAATGCCGGAACCGCTGATATGAGGTGGAGCAGGTCAGGAACAGCCATACGACTCCCCCAGAAGCCGGAAGAAGAGCCGGGCCAGCGAGACGACATCCTGGCAGTTATGCTCCATGACAGGGACCAGCGGACCGGGATTCCCGCTCCGTTGGTACGCGGCATAAAACTCCGGTACCATCTGGCCGGGGACATCGTCCTGCCTCCTGGTGTCAAGGATCTCCTTTTCGATTGCTGTGAGACGGAGGGACGGCAACACCCCTTTCCATCGCCTCCTGCTGAAATGGAGGACATCATAATGCGGGACCCTGGTGGGTGCGCCATGACCGTAATATGCAAGACGGTCGGCCAGGTAGGGGAGATCGAACGATTTCCCGTTGAATGTTACCAGCGCGGGATGATCCCGGGATAAATGCTCAACCGTTGCCAGCAGCGCTGCTTCTTCCTCTTTAATATCCCGCAGCAGGTACTGGGAGACCTCCAGCCGGCCATGGTCGAGCAACCCGATGCCAAACAGGATGATGGGGCGGCTGAAGAGACCCAGTGTCTCGATATCGAAGAAGACAAAATCCTCCGGTTCATGCATAACAGCCGTCCCCAGGATGCTGTTGTGAGACTTCGAATGCCGGTTCCCGATAAAATCCATGATCTCCAGGCTGCTCCCGTGAGATAGACATTGGATCGCGCCTTCAGCAGAAGTCCGGTACCGCGGGTGGCTGCAGAGATGGCTGATGGTGGTATAGCCCCGCTGCTTTAACCTCCGCTGGAGCGCCGGACCGATACCATGTACAAGAGTCAGATCCGACATTACCACCTCGCGGAAAAGGGAGGCGTCAACGGGACCGCAGGACACTTCATGCCGGCTCTTCTGCACAAAACATGTGCCGCCGTCATTGGCAATCTCGCTACCGGCAAAGACTGCATCAAATGACATACCTTCATAACGGGAAAGGAGTGCATCCAGCATCTGCCGTGCACGGTCGTATTCTGATGAAATCACATAGGACGGTGAAAAGCTGGTATTGAAAACATTCCCGTCCCGGATCACCTCATATTCCCGCATGTTCTGGACGCGCTGCTGCCAGAGAGATCCAATCCGCGGGGAAGTGGGTATTGCTGTCATCCCTTGAGAGAAGGGTCCTGAATAATGCTAGTTAAATCCCCGGGTGTGCAGGGTGAAAGTGACCATATGCGATAAACCTCATAATGCAGGAGCCTGAACAGTAGTATGCCATGAACCGCCAGTGCTGTCAGACTCCGGCCTACATCGTATTCACGAGGTGGGGCAGATGGGTTGCCTGAAAGGCTTCTTAATCGACCTTGACGGGGTCATGTATACCGGGGATACTCCCATTCCGGGTGCCGATACCGCGATCCGGTTCCTTGAAGACCACGGGTACTCCTACCGCTTTATTTCCAATACCACACGAAAATCGCGCCGGACGATTGCAGCCAGGCTCGCGGGGCTGGGCCTTGATGTCGCACAAACCCACATTTTTACCCCCGCTGTTGCTGCTACAGCATATATCAATGCGAAAGGGATTACCAGCATCCGCTTCCTGGTCACGGGCGATGTCCCCGCCGATCTTCCCCCTCAGGCCGGCACCGGTATCTGTGGCAGGGCGGATCTTCTCATCATTGGCGACGCCGGGGATGAGATCACGTATGGCAGCCTGAACCAGGTATTTCGGGACCTGATGGAGGGGGCAGAACTGGTTGCCCTCGAGCGGGACCGTTACTGGATGGCACATGACGGCCTCTCCCTCTCGGCCGGGCCCTTTGTCACTGCGCTGGAATATGCGACGGGGAAAAAAGCACTCCTGTTAGGCAAACCCTCCCCCGCATTCTTTGAACTCGCGCTCGCGGATATGGGGATCTCACCGCACGAGGCTGCCATGATAGGTGACGACATCGTTACCGATGTCGGCGGTGCCCAGAGGGCCGGCATGAGAGGAGTCCTGGTCAGGACCGGAAAGTTCCGCGCAGAGGCGGTCAGGAATTCTTCGATCACGCCTGATTGTATCATCGATTCGATTGCGCAAATATGGCAGGTGATTGACGCGGACATTTCTCGTTCGGGGTGACAGGGCGTTGACCCGGGTAGCTCTTTCAGCTGTTCTGACCGTTGTCCTGATCATGGTCCTGATCATTGTCACCATGGCTCTGGCACAATCATTCTTTCGTGAGGAGCAGGTGATAACGCCCAGGATCGTCGTGGAGAAGAACGCAGGTCCCGCGATACCAGTTAATGTATCCTTTCCCTTCCAGCAGGAGAACATTACGGTATCGGTTCTGGTGAACAGCTCGGTTCTCCAGGGAGCCCGGAATACTGATAAAACCGTCACGGTCATCGGGAACGTCACCGATGCAGAATGGGTATCCCGCACATACCGTGCGATGATTGATGATCCCGCCCAGGACGGCGTGATCTCCGACCTTATCGGAGAGTTCAGGAAGATACGTGCCGCACGGCAGCTCTCCGATGATGAATACCTCGAACTTATCGCACTGTATGTACAGTCGCTTCAGTACAAGACGAACGAAAACACTGCCGTAAAATTCCCGGTCGAGACTATTGCCGATAGTGCCGGGGACTGCGATGACAAAAGCCTCCTCCTTGCAGCACTGCTCTCGCGTGAAGGATATGATGTTGCGCTCCTGTCGTTCCGGCAGGAGAATCACATGGCTCTTGGGATAGGTTCAGATGACTTCCGGTATGGAACAACGAATTATACCTTCCTTGAGACCACCAATCGCTCGTTTGTGGGGATCCCCGCCCAGAAGTTTGGAACGGAAACCACCCTCGTTTCCACACCCCTTGTCATTCCCGCAGGATCCGGACAGAAACAGTACACGAACACCGGGCAGACGCAGTATATCTCCAACGTACTCCGTGATACGGAAACGAAAGTCCGGGAACTTGAACCGCAGCTTGAGGTTTTAAGTTCCGATCTAAACTCACGCCGCCAGGAAATTCAGGACATGGAGAGAGGGATGGAGTCCCTGCATCGTGCCGGCGACATCCGGCGCTATAATCAGATGGTCCTGCTCCATAACACAAAGGTTTCCGAATATAATGCCCGGCTTGATGTGTACAACGAGGTCTTTTCCCGATATGAAAAATATGCCCTTCTTCACAATTATATCATAGACCACCCGTATGACCGGAAAGGTGTCTACGGGCATATCCTCAAAAATCTGCCATAATCAGCCAGATACGGTATCGTCCATATACAGGACTTCCAGGACCGGATCATCGTTACCTGAGTGTTCCGTTCCACATAATGCCAGCCGTTTCGCAGCCGTTTCGCAGTATTCATGCGAGAGGTCGATTCCGATGAATCTTCTTTTAAGCCTGCATGCAGCAAGAGTCGTTGTCCCGGCACCGTTGAACGGGTCGAGGACAAGATCGTTTTTGTACGTGAAGAGCTTCATCAGGCGGCGTGGCAGTTCCTCGGGAAACATGGCAGGGTGGTGATAGTCCTTCATGCGGATCTCGGGAGGAAAGGACCACTTGCCGATAACCCATTCCTTGAACTCATCAGCAGTGATATCAATATCCTCACGCCTGCCGGCTTTCTTGTGCGTCCCCTTATCAAACACTTCGATGAACTCCCACGTATACTTGATGTACGGCATCGAAGGCGACTGCCAGCTCCCCCACGCGGTGTACTTGGCGTTGTAATTGTTCTTCTCCCAGAGGAACTCTGCTTTCCACAAAAGCCCCAGTCCTGCCAGTTGGCCGGAGATGATGTGGTGTGTCGGGATATAATCGGAGAAGAGGGGCTGGATGTTCACCGCGATACGTCCCCCGGGTTTCAGAATCCGTTCACATTCCGACCAGACCGCCAGGAGCTTGGCAAAATATTCGTTCCATTCATGGGTATCGTCATGGGGGTCCTGTGCATAGGTGTGCCCAAAGTTGTAAGGGGGGGATGTGATGACCATGTCCACGCTTTCGGCAGGGATTTTCTTAAGGACGCCAGAGGCATCACCACAGATGATCCGGTTTACGTAGGGCCTGACAGCATCGGAATCAATTGTCCGGATCTCCACCCTGGCATCACGGGTACCACCCCGCACCCGTGCCTTCCCCTCCCTGTCCCGCACTTTCCCGGGCTGCCTG
Source organism: uncultured Methanoregula sp. (assembly GCA_964448885.1). GTDB lineage: Archaea > Halobacteriota > Methanomicrobia > Methanomicrobiales > Methanospirillaceae > Methanoregula. The sequence continues at coordinate 70,059 of CAYVAQ010000002.1, forward strand.
ACCGCCATAGCAGGAGTACTGTTCGTTTCCCTGAGGTTAAGGATGTCGGAACAGCATGTACGCGTGTAACGTCAAAAGCGTTAATTGGAGCCATGGACATAGTGTGTGTGATTGATCTATGCTGCAAATCAAGAACCTGCATGTGAAGATCGGGGAGAAGGAGGTGTTGCACGACATCAACCTGTCCATCGGGGAGGGGGAGACGCATGTTCTTCTCGGGCCAAATGGTTCCGGGAAGACAACACTCCTGATGACCCTCATGGGTTTTTCCAATTACACCATCACCAAAGGAAAGATCCTCTTCAAAGGCGAGGATGTTACGAAGATGCACGCCCATGAGCGTGCCCAGCGGGGCATCGGGATGATGTTCCAGCGCCCGCCAACCGTTTCCGGCCTCAAGCTCGGCAAGATGCTCAAGGCCATCTCACGGACAAAGGATGAGAACTTACCAGAACTCGCAAAGACCGTTCATATGGACAAGTTCCTCGAGCGGGACATCAACAAGGGATTCTCAGGCGGGGAGATCAAGAGAAGCGAGGTACTCCAGCTCATGATCCAGAACCCGGATTTCGTAATGCTCGACGAACCCGAGAGCGGGGTCGACCTGGAGAACATCTCCCTGATCGGGACGAACATCGGTTCTCTTCTCGAGAAAGACAAGCACTTAAAAGACCGGAAAAAGAGCGGCCTTGTCATCACCCACACGGGATACATCCTCGATTACATCGATGCTGACAAGGGCCATGTGATGTGTGACGGCTGGATCCGCTGCCACGGCAATCCCCGGGAAATTCTGAGGGAGATCAAACAGCGTGGATACAGGGAGTGTCTTGAATGCCGGAACCCGTAAAAGTCCCTGACCTTTCAAAGACCGACCAGGAGCGTCTTGCCCAGGCCGGTATTGACCTTGCATTGAAGAACCGCTGCGGGAGTTACCTGCAGATGGACCAAGACATGGTCCATGCTGAATGCGGAGACTCCGGAATCGAAGTCCTGCCCTATAAACAGGCAATGGAAAAGTATGACGGGCTAAAGGATTATGCCTGGACGATTGTATCACCGGAAAAGGATGATGTTTCCCGGTATGTTGCAGCACAGAAAGAACCAAACGGATACGTCATCATCGCTCACAAGGGTTCAAACAACGTCATGCCAATCCAGACATGCCTGTTTCTGGGCAGGGATAAGATCCAGCATGTCCATAATATTATTATTGCCGAGGAAGGTGCCGAACTCCATATTATATCCGGTTGTGCCAGCGGCTCCCACGTAGGAAAAGGCGGTGCACATTATGGCATCTCGGAGTTTTTCATTAAGAAGAATGCAAAGATAAGTTTTACCATGATCCACTACTGGGGCGAAGAGATCGAAGTTCAGCCCAGGAGTGCGGCAGTCGTTGAAGAGAATGGGGTCTTCCTCTCCAATTACGTATGCATGCAACCGGTAAAAAAGGTACAAATGTATCCCACGGCCACCCTGAAAGGGGCCAACTCCGTTGCCCGTTTCAGCAGCATTGTCGTATCAACACCAGGTTCCTACATGGATCTCGGGTCCCGTGCGATTCTCGAAGCACCCGGAGCAAGCGCCGAACTTATCACCCGGGCGATAACGAAAGGCGGCACCATCATCTCCCGCGGCCATATCAACGGCAAGGTCGCCGGAACCCGCGGGCACCTTGAATGCAAGGGTCTGATCCTCCAGGACGGTGTTGTGTATGCCATTCCCGAGATCGAGGGATCTGTTGTCGGAACCGAACTCTCCCATGAGGCGGCAGTCGGAAAACTGGCAAAGGACGAGATTGAGTACCTGATGGCACGCGGTTTGAGCGAGGATGAGGCAACGGCAACGATCATCCGTGGTTTCCTTGATGTGAAGATTGCCGGCCTCCCGGACGCACTACAGCAGCAGATCGATGCCTCGATCGATGTTGCAGAGAAATCAGGATTTTAAAAAGGAACCCTATGGATTCCGACACCCGCGCCGGCGAGCGTTTCAGCATGGTGGAACGCCAGATAGCCGGCCGGGGGATCGTAAATCCCCACGTACTTGCCGCCATGCGGCAGGTACCGCGCCACCTTTTTGTCCCCCCGCCCTACGACCGTTCGGCATATGAAGATAACCCGCTCCCCATCGGTAACGGCCAGACCATATCACAGCCGTATATCGTTGCCCTTATGACAGAGCTTCTCAATCCGGGCCCCGAAGACCGGGTCCTCGAGATCGGTGCAGGGAGCGGGTACCAGGCGGCCATACTTGCATTTCTTGCAAAGGAGGTGATCTCCATCGAGCGGATTCCTGCAGTTGCGGAACTCGCACGTAGTAACCTTAAAAAACAGGGAATCGGTAATGCACGCGTCATCCTTGGAGACGGAACAACCGGATACCCGGAGGGAGCACCCTATGACGGGATCATCATCACCGCTGCGGCGCCGCAGGTACCTAAGCCGCTTCTCGGGCAGCTTGGGAACGGGGGGAGGCTTGTTGCACCGGCAGGGAGCCGGGATATCCAGGAGCTCGTGCGGATAACCCGCACAGGAGAGCGTCTTGAAGAGTCCCGTCACGGGGGAGTCCGGTTCGTTCCCCTCATCGGGAGATATGGATGGAATGGTGATCTGACATGAAATATTATGATGCAACAAGGGATCTTGCTGAAGGAATGGTCGTTTATCCAGGAGACGTCTGCCCTGCATTTCACCAACAGGATGCCGGGCGGTACCTGATCAGTACGATTCACATGAGTTCGCATACCGGGACCCACATTGATGCACCGGTCCATTACCTGAAGCGGGGCGATACCATCGACAGGATCCCGCTGGAGAGCCTTATCGGTCCCTGCCGAGTCATCGATCTGGGGGACATCACCGGGCTCATCCCCAAAAAAGCCCTTTCCGGAAAGACCGGTTCGGAGAAACGGATACTCCTGAAGACTTCCTTCTCAATAAAAGAACGTTTTTCAGTCAATTACCCTTCCTTAAGTCTTGAAGCCGCCCGCTACCTGGTCTCACAGGGCATCCAGTGCGTCGGGATCGATTCGCCATCGATCGAATCGTACAAGTGCGACGGCAGCGTCCATTGTCTCCTGCTGGATCACGACTGCATCATTATCGAACTCCTTGACTTATCTGAGGTCCCTGAAGGAGTATACGAGATGATGGCCCTCCCACTCAGGCTGAGAGGTCTCGATGGTGCACCGGCAAGGGTCGTGCTCAGGGCATACGATAATGGGGAATAACCATGGATATCGTTGTTGAATCGGTAAAGAAACTCGAAACTATGCTGGAAAACTCCGGGTGCTGCGACGGCGGGGTCCGGCTTGATGTCGATCCTGATATCATAAACTGCAGGTTCGAACGGGGGGCCTGCATGGTCGCAGATTTCGGGAACAAACGCGGGGTATTCACAACCTTCGATCCCATCCGGGCATGTACGAAGATCTCGTTCATGTTCGGAGCACCACTTGACTCCATGGATGTCCGAAGTGCCGCGGGGGCGATCCTGAATGTCGCATCCGGTTTCTTCTGCCTTACGCGAACCCTGCGTCCCTGCGATCGTTCTTCGCATCCAGCCTGCACTTCAGCGCTGGCAGAAGCACTCGCGAAGCAGCCGGTCTATATATTCGGGACACTGCCGGTTACCGAAGCACTGACACGGATCGCAATCGTTGACGACCCGGCCAATGCCGGGATTATCCTGATAGCAGGTGAAGGGCTCATCACTCCTGGTGCCGGTGACCTCATCGCCAGGTACCGCCAGGATAAACGGATCATCTGCCTCGGCCCCTCCGCCGGAGGTATTGCACGGCTCAATGAACTCGAACACTGGTGCCCGTACGGCCGCAGCTGACCACCCTCCCTTTTTTGAGCGGTAACATCTTGTGGAGAAAAAACCAATAAACCCTCATGCTTTTCGGCTCCTCGGGGATACGAAGAAAATATGATCAGATCCTTATCGACACCGCGTTAAGGGTCGGATCCGCACTTGCATTCAAATCAAAGGATGTTCTTATCGGGATGGACACCCGGACAACGAGTCCGCTCCTCGCCCACCTGGTCGTCTCCGGCGTCCTTGGCAGCGGAGGGACCGCCCGGCTCTGCGGTATCGTCCCCACCCCGACAGTTGCATACCAGGCCCGGACTATACAGGCAGGGTGCATGATTACAGCATCCCACAACCCGGAGGAGTACAACGGCCTGAAACTCTTCAACCCCGACGGTTCCTCGTTCACCCAATCGCAACAGGTTGAGATGGAGGAACTCCTGAAAAAAGCCCACTGGTCCGACTGGCAGCACCAGGGCCGCGAACAGGCTGTTGATGCCCTGACTCCCCATAAAGAAGCGATCCTCAAACTCACGAGTATCGGAAAGGAGATCACGGCAGTACTCGATTGCGGAAATGGTGCCGGGTGCATGCAGAGCCCGAACCTCCTCAGGGATGCAGGGGTCCGGGTCATCCCGGTGAATGCTAACCCGTCCGGCCGGTTTGCCCGTCCCTCGGAACCCCTCAAAGAGAATCTCGGGAATATTGGCGGTATGGTGAAGCAGACCGGAGCTGACTGTGCTGTTGTCCATGACGGGGATGCAGACAGGATGATGGCTTTTGACAACAAGGGCCGGTACATTGGTGGCGACCATCTCCTGATGCTCTTTACCATGTATCTTGGTGCAAAACGGGTGGTCACCACGAGCGACGCATCGATGATCATCGAGGAGATTGCCGAGGTCCGGCGGACACCGGTTGGCGACGCATACGTCTCGGAAGAGCTCATCTCGTGGGGTGACTTTGGCGGTGAACCGTCAGGAGCATGGATCTTCCCGAAGATCTCGTTGTGCCCGGATGGGCCGTATGCAGCCGCACTCTTCTGCGAGATAGCATCTCAATGGGATATTGCCGAGAAGATCGATTCAATGCCGTCCTACCCCATCCTCAGAGAATCGTTCGTCAGCCAGACCGCACGGGAGACCCTGATGGCACTCGGTGCGGAGAGCCCCACGGACGGGATACGCATCGCAGATGAGAACGGCTGGTGCCTGATCCGGGCAAGCGGGACAGAGCCCAAGATCCGGATAACCGCAGAGGGCAGGACCAATGAACGGGCAAAGGCGATGCTTCTCAAGGGCCGCGAGATGATAAAGCAGGGGAAAACTGCTTAAATGTTGTAAGGAGAGCTGTACGTATGCAGTGTGTCGTTCTCGCCGCCGGAGAGGGGAAGCGGATGCGCCCCCTGACGGCAGCGCGGCCGAAAGTCATGCTTCCGCTTGCCAACCGGCCCATGATGGAGCATCTCGTCCTCGCCGCAAAGGAAGCCGGAATATCGGAATTTATTTTCGTTGTCGGGTACGGAGAACGGGAGATCCGCCGGCACTTCGCCGATGGAGGTGCACATGGCATCCATATCGAATACGCACCCCAGCGACACCAGCACGGCACCGCGGATGCCGTCAAGGCAGCCCGCGAACTTATCACCGGGGATTTCCTTGTCCTGAATGGAGATATGATCCTTAAATCCGCAGACATTGCGGCCCTTATGCAACAGCAGGCTTCATGTATGAGTATCAGTACAACCGATCACCCGGCGGACTTCGGAGTTGTACTCGAAGAGGGTGGTCTCATCACCGCACTTGAGGAAAAATCCCGGAAACCCCGTTCGAACCTCATCAATGCAGGTGCATACCGCTTTACACCGGATATCTTCGGTCTCCTCGAAAAGGTCCGCCCGTCCCCGCGAGGGGAACTGGAACTCACCGATGCCCTGAGTGTACTTATCGCAGGGAAGAAATTGCATGCCCACCGCCTCTCGTATTGGATGGATGTCGGTTACCCGTGGGACCTGCTCGATGCCAATGCAACCCTGATGGAGCCCCTCAGGACGGAACGCCGTGGAACTGTAGAAGACGGCGTCACCCTGAAAGGGACGGTGGTGATCGGGGAGGGAAGTGAGATCAAATCCGGGACCTATATCGAGGGGCCCTGCGTCATCGGCCGGAACTGCCGTATCGGGCCGCATGCGTACATTCGCGGTGCAACCAGTATAGGCGATGACTGCCACATCGGGCACAGCTCCGAGGTGAAGAATTCCATCGTCATGAGTGGAACAAAGATCCCCCATTTCAACTATATCGGCGACTCGGTTATCGGTTCGGGTTGTAATTTCGGAGCCGGTACAAAGATCGCAAACCTCCGTCACGACCACGGGCTGGTGAAGGTCTGCGGTAAAGACACCCGCAGGAAGAAATTCGGTGCGGTTGTCGGTGATGGCGTGCAGTTTGGGATCAACTGTTCGGTCAATGTCGGCGCCATGATCGGCAGCAATGCGCTGTTCGGGCCGAATTCCTATATCTCAGGATGTATCGGGGACAAGGCAATTATCCGGTAGGAGTATCATGCAGGCAGTCATTCTCGCAGCTGGAGAAGGAAAACGGGTCCGCCCGTTGACGCGGAGCAGGCCGAAAGCACTCATCCCGGTCGCAAACCGGCCGATTATCGAATATGTCATCAACGCCCTCATCATGAACGGGATCCGGGACATCGTCGTTGTTGTCGGGTACAGGAAGGAACAGGTTATCCGGTTCCTGAACCAGCTTGATGTTCCGGTCGAGGTCGTTGTGCAGGCAAAGCAACTCGGCACTGCTCATGCCCTGAAGTGTGCCGAACCAAATATCCATGGTGATTTCCTCCTGCTTCCGGGGGACAATTATATCGACCCGCACTCGATCGCCCGGATTATGGGCGTGTCCAACGCCATGCTCGTCAAAGAGCACCCCAACCCGTCGAATTTTGGCGTTGTCATGCTCAAGGACGGATATGTGACGGATATTGTTGAAAAACCCGAGCATGCCCAGGGTATGATGGTCAGTACCGGGATTTATTCTCTTAAAAAGGAGATTTTCTCGCATATTCAGGGAAACGACATCACGGATGCCATAGCAGCGATGATCCGTGACGGTGTCCGCGTGGAAGGCGTTCTGGCCGACGACTGGCAGGATGCCATCTTTGCATGGGACCTGCTGAAAATGAACCGTCGCATGCTCCACAACCTCCCTCCCGCCCGCGAGGGGATAGCAAGCCGGCAGACCATAATCCAGGGGCCGGTTCGGATTGGTAAAGGTACTTCAATCGGGCCGAATACGGTCATCACCGGGCCGGTCGTTATCGGGAACGACTGCACGATAGGACCAAACTGCTGCATCCTTCCCAATACCAGCATCGGTTCGCGGGTATCGCTCGAACCTTTCACGATGATCGGCGATGCACTGGTCATGGACGACACCTCCGTCGGATCGCACTCCCGGATCATGAATGCCGTCATCGGGGAGCGGTGTATCCTCGCTGACCATACATCCACCTCGGTTGCATCAGGCCTGATGGAGATTGAAGGTGCTGCAATCGTTTCCGAGTTCGGGGCGATCTTCGGAGACACGGTCATCAGCGGCCCGTTCTCGACATACCGGAATTCCATTCTCGGCAATAATGTCACCATTGAAGGGCAGGGACGGATCACATCACGGATTCTTCCTGACGGGTCCACGGTGATATAAGGTGTGCGGAATCGTCGGATATATCGGGAGACGGGAAGCTGCACCCATCATCGTGGAAGGCCTGCGGAAACTCGAGTACCGCGGGTATGACTCCTTCGGGGTAGCGACGCTTGGGACAGCCATCGACCTTGAGAAACACAAGGGCAGGATATCAGAGAATGCAGAAGCGGTATCCCGGCTGAAGGGAAAGACCGGAATCGGCCATACCCGCTGGGCTACCCACGGCATCCCGAATGATATCAATGCACACCCGCACACGGACTGCTCGGGGAGTATTGCGCTGGTCCATAACGGAATCATCGAAAATTACACCGAGCTCAAAAGGGACCTCCTCTCGCGCGGCCATGTCTTCAAATCCGAGACCGATACGGAGGTTATCGTTCACCTCGTTGAGGAGAAGTGCAGGGGGGGAGACCTGCTCGGGGCTGTCCGGGAGGTTCTTCCACTCCTGAAAGGATCGTATGCACTCCTGATCATGAAAGCAGGAGAAGATCGTCTTATCGCGGCACGGAATGCAAGTCCGCTGGTCATCGGTATCGGGGATGGCGAGAACTTTGCTGCATCGGACATGACACCAGTCCTCGAACATACCGAGCGGGCTATGTTCCTCGAGGACGGGGATATCGCGTCCATCACCAGGACCACCGTTGAGATCTCCAACCAGGGGGCCCGGGTCGAACGGCCGCTGGAACTGATCGACTGGTCGATCGAAGATGTGAAGAAGGGCGGATACCCGCACTTCATGCTCAAAGAGATCTACGAGCAGCCCCTTGCTTTTTACAACACAATCAGGTCGGTGAACATCGACACCCTGCCGGATAGTGTCAGGAATCCCCGCTCGGTCACCGTGATCGCATGCGGATCATCGTTCCATGCAGGGCTGGTCTTCAAGTATCTCCTGGAGGGGCACTGTAATATCCCCGTGCGGATGGAATACGCTTCTGAATTCCGGTATTTCCCCCCGCCGATAGAGGGGCTGGTTATCGGCATCACCCAGTCCGGGGAGACTGCCGATACCCTGACCGCAATCCGCCAGGCAAAAGCGCACAGCTGCAGGACGCTGGCAGTGACAAACGTGCTCGGGAGTACCATCAGCAGGACTGCAGACGCGACCGTCTTCATGCGGGCCGGCCCCGAGATCAGCGTTGCAGCGACAAAATCCTTCGTTGCCCAGCTGGCAGTCCTGATGCAGGTGATCAACACCCTGTGCGGGAACACGTGCGAAGAGATCCTCCAGCATGCCCATACTGCGATCGAGGAGGTTCTCCTCATGGATCTCACAGAAGCAGTGAATCTGTGCAAGGGTGCATCGAGCATCTTTTATGTCGGACGGGGGCCATTCTACCCGATATGCCTTGAAGGCGCACTGAAGATGAAAGAGATCTCGTATATCCATGCCGAAGGGTATGCTGCCGGCGAACTGAAGCACGGGCCGTTCGCCCTCCTGTCGGAGAAGACCCCGGTCATCGCACTCTGCATGCCGGGCGAGACCTACCTGGTCATGCTCTCCAACATCAAGGAGATGAAGGCCCGGGGCGCCCCGGTTGTCGGTATTGGGTGTGTCACCGATACCGAACTGCCGGATATTGTCGACATCTTCATTGGTGTCCCAAAGACACCAATGCTGGTCCAGCTCCTGACATCTCTTGTTATTCTCCAGCTCCTCGCGTACCATACCGCAGTATCTCTGGGATGCGATGTCGATAAACCAAGAAACCTTGCAAAGAGCGTGACTGTTGAATGAATGAATATGGAAAGAATACAATCGGACCGAACGCACAGATATTCGAACCGGTGACTCTGGGGTTCCCCTCGCGTGACAGGTTCGGCCAGACCGGTTTTACCGGAGCGGTAATCGGAAAAAATGCCGTGTTGCGATCAGGAACGATCATCTATTGCGATGTCGTCATCGGGGATGATTTCCAGACCGGGCACAACGTTGTCATTCGGGAGAAGACAACGGTGGGTAACGGGGTGGCAGTCGGCACCTCCACCGTCATTGAGGGGACCTGCACCATAGGCAACAAGGTCAGTCTCCAGAGTATGGTCTATATCCCAACCGACACGATCATTGAGGATAATGTCTTCATCGGCCCGAATACTGTCCTCACCAATGACCGGTTCCCCCCGACACGCATCGGTGGGCTGAAAGGCCCGCACATCAAAAAGGGCGCAGCAATCGGGGCAAATACAACCATTGTCCCCGGAGTCTGCATCGGCGAGGGTGCCCTCGTGGCCGCGGGTGCGGTGGTAACCAAGGATGTTCCGGACCGCGTGCTTGCCATCGGTTCCCCGGCACGGTTCAGGGAACTTCCCCGGCAGATGGTTGCCGGACGTACTCAGTGATGACAGAACCATAACCATCCGGACCAGCACATATCCTTATTGAGAGAGGGCTGCAAAACGCGATGAAGATCCTTCTTGTATCTACCCAGGACTATATCCACCACCCCATACCCTCCCGGCATCATTACATCTTTGAGGATATGGCTACCCGGCATGAGGTGCATGTCGCCCATTTCCATGTCAGCCGGGGGGAGACGAGATCTACCCGTCTTACCGTTGAGGAAACCACGCTGTTTCCCCTTCAAAGCCCCCTCCTCCACTATTCACTCAATGCACCCTATCACTTCTACCGCTTCAACAGGATCGTCCGCGACGGGGGGTACGATGCCATCGTCGCCGCTCACGTCCTTGCAGGAACCGCGGTGATCTCTGCAGCAAAGCGGCATCGCGTACCGGTCCTGTTCGACCTGAAAGACTGGTTCCCGGACTCGGCAGCAGCATATTTCAAGAATTCATTCATGCAGGGTCTTGTCAGGAACAGTGTCTGGGAGGTAACCCGGCACAACCTCTCGCGGTGTGATGAGATCACGACGGTCTCTCCGTCCCTGGTGGAAAAACTGCAGCGTCTCGGATTTACCGCAGATCTCATCACAAACGGCGTGGATACTGACCTGTTCCGACCTCTTGACGGAAGTCCGGCACGGGCGGAACTCGAGATTGCACCAGATGAATTTGTCATCGGATTCTCCGGGAGCGTAGAACGCTGGTACGCCCTGGACGAGATGATCCGGGCATTACCGGAGATTTTGCATTTCAATCCACAGACCCGGCTCCTGATCATCGGCGGATCGCTCTTTACCGATTACCAGGATGAACTCCGCTCCCTTGCCCGTGACCTGGGCGTCGCTGATCGGGTGATTTTCACCGGAACAAAACCCTACCACGAGCTCCCCCGGTATATTGCCTGCATGGATGCCTGTACCATCCCCCTTGCTCCACCCCAGTGGGGCGATATCGCCCTGCCCAACAAATTCTTCGAGTATTCCGCTTGTGGAAAACCTATCGTCATGCGTCCAATCCCGGATGTCAGCCGTATGGGCGGTCCCAACCTCCGGGTATACAAGACCCGCGAAGAGTATATCGGGCACATCCGGGCCCTGATCGAAAATCCAGTCACCTACTCGATTAATCTCGATAAATACAGCTGGAAAGAGAAATCGCGCCAGTTTGAAGCGAAAATAGCGAGCATCCTCAAGAATTAGCCATATGTATTAATGAGTTCAATCGAAATGTAGTACCGAAGAAAGGGAGATTTCATGGAAGCATCTGATCTGAAAAAATTTCATTCCTATATCATCGTCGGCCTTATTGCAATTTTTGCTGGTTTTGCACTCTGGCTCCGTCTCGTTCCCATGTTCAACATGGGCAGTACGGATGTCCTGACCATGGTAGCAAGCGACGACCCGCTCTACAACCTCCGCCAGACCGAGCAGCTGCTTGCAAATTCGCTGACATACGCGTGGTTTGACCCCATGACCCTGTACCCGTTCGGGTCAAATATGTACTGGGGCCCCCTCTTCCCGATCATCATAGCCCTCTGCTGCATCATTACCGGAGCAACGACTCGTCCGGAAATCATCAGTATCGCTCTCCTTGTCGGCCCGCTCCTTGGGACACTCACGGTTATCCTCATGTACTATGTCGGGAAGACCTGTGGGGACTGGAAGACCGGGTTGCTTGCCTGTGGTTTTACTGCCATCGTCTCAGGGCAGTTCTTCTACCGTTCGTTCTACGGGTATATCGACCACCATATCGCGGAGGTCCTCTTCTCTACCCTCTTCTGCCTCTTCTACATGTATGCCCTTCTTTCCGAAAAGAGCCAGAAGACCGACCTGAAAGACGTTACTACCTATAAGAGAACCCTGCTCTTCTCCTGCCTTGCGGGAGTTGCTTATATCCTCGGTCTCTATGTTATGCCGACCATCATCCTGTTCGCCATGATTGCCGGCATCTTCACCGTGATCCATTTCATCATCGATGTGTACCGCGGGCGGACAAGCGAGTACATTCTTGTTATCAACACCACGGTCTTCGTGATAGCCATCGCGGGTCTCCTGCTCTTCGGCCTCAAGAATGAGGGGATGAACCTTTCCGCATACACCATCGGGCATATTTATGCATATATCGGCATGATCGCAGGAACCGCACTGTTGTACATCCTGCAGATCCGGCTGTCCGGCAAGGCGAAGTATTTCTATCCCGCTTCACTTGCCGGGTGCGGGATCCTTTTTGCACTTGTCCTCTATATTACCAGCCCCCAGCTCTACACGCTCCTGGTCTATAATTTCTTCTCGTTCTTTGGGCAGGCTGCCGTGACGAACACTGTCCAGGAAGCACGGGGCTGGTCAACTGAGACTGCATGGATGACCTTCAACTATTCCCTCCTCCTCATGATCGGGGGCATTCTGGTCATGCTCTACAAGAACACCCGGGATGAACACCCCGAGCAGGTCTTTGCCCTGGTATGGTCCCTGATCATGCTGGCATCCACTATCCAGCACGTCCGGTATGAATATTATCTGGCCATCAACATCACCCTCCTCTCAGCGGTCTGCGTCAGCTTCACCATTGAGCAGGTACTTCCCGACATCAGGAAGTGGTGGGGCAGATCCGCTGTTGCTGCTTCGGGTAACCAGAGAGATGACAGCTCCGTGGATTCCACTGGGGGGACAGGCAAAAAGAAGAAAGGGCATAAAAAAGCTGCGTCTGCCGGTCCGCAATTCAATGTTATCGCCCTCGGAATCGCCGTCATCATCATAGGAACGGCCCTCCTCTTCGTGTATACCTCGGTTTCATACAGTTATACCAACGCCTCTTCAAGTCCCAACCTGATGAATCCTGACTGGAGGGAGACGCTGGAATGGATGGAGAAGAACACACCTGATCCGGGAGTTGACTATCTCGCTATCCATGACAGGGATACCTTTGAGTACCCGAAACAGGCTTACGGAGTTATGTCCTGGTGGGATTACGGGCATCTCATTACCTATGTGGCAAAGCGTATCCCCAACGCAAACCCGTTCCAGCAGGGGGTTGCCGGGGATCTCGGGGCTGCTGCGTACTTCTTGGCATCGGATGAAGATACCGCAAACAATATCCTTGACACCCTTGGAACCCGGTATATCATCACCGATATCGAGATGGACTCTGGAAAATTCTGGGCAATGGCAACGTGGGCAGACCCGGTTGCCGGCGTCAGCCCGTACCAAAAGACACTTCTCGTGCCTACCGACACCGCGGCAACGAACTACCAGACTGCCATGCTCAATACCGGGGACTATTTCCTGACCACGGTGTCCAGGCTCCATAATTTCGACGGATCAATGACAGAACCGTCCTCGGTCTATTATGTCGAATATGCCGATCCCAGGGTGACGAAAGTGACCCTCCCTGTCATGGCAAGTGCTGTCCCCATGAACGCCACGCAGGCTGCACTGGCGGTCGAGGCATTCAACCAGAGCGCACCTGACGGATACCATGCAGAAGTGTTCAGCGCCTCGATTGTCAACCCGACGACAAAAGTACCTGCGCTGAGACATTACCGCCTTGTCCACGAGTCTCCGACCGATGTCTTTAATTCCGATGAATATGACGTCAGGTACGTGAAGACATTCGAGTACGTCAAGGGAGCGCGTATCAAAGGCGACGGGATCATCGAGGTTCCAATCATCACCAATACCGGTCGGAATTTCATCTATCGCCAGGAGAGCGTAAACGGGGAATTCGTCGTCCCCTACTCAACAACCGGAAATCCCTACGATGTCAGGGCAACCGGCAAGTATACTATTGCCGGGACGAACAAACAGTTCGATGTTCCGGAAATTGCCGTGATGCAGGGCCTGGACGTCCAGTAAACATCACCTCTTTTTTTTAAAGAAGCCCCGAACTGAACATGGGGCAAGAAATCTTTTATCTTTGCACAACCCCCATTCACTGCTATGTTAGCAGAAGAGATTGCACTGGGAATGAAGGTCCGCTACCCGAGGACCGGCACAACCGGCAAGATCCTGCGCATCGAACAGGTCAGGGGCGAGACCTTTGCCGAGATCGACAGCACGAACCTCCTGTACAGGATCGACCAGCTCATGCCGGCAACCTCGGCTGATAAGACCAGGAATACCATTGTTGAGGACGCCCGGACGATAATTGAACGCGAACGGGCATTTGCATCCGGCAGCGATCTCCAGGACGCCATAAAAAACATCGACCAGAGCTGCGAGGGCGGAGGATAATCCTTCCCGCGGGGTTGTATTTAAGTATCTGACGCTCAATATGATGATGAGCTATGCGTCTCGTACCGTGCGGTATCTGGGACACCACGGCATACCGCCTGGCGCATACGACATTATCTGAAAAAAGGGGTCATCACCGGCCATAATGGCTGTCCTGATGCGAAAGGAGTTCGATTTCATTTGCATGATACTACAGTTCCCGGCGTGAATATCGGGGTTGTCGGCCATGTCGACCATGGAAAGACAACGCTTGTCAATGCGCTCACCGGGACATGGACCGACCGCCACAGCGAGGAGGTCAAGCGCGGCATCTCCATCCGGCTGGGCTATGCCGACGCAACCTTTTACCGGTGTGATTCGTGTGAGGGGACAGCAGCACTCTCGACAAGTGCAGACTGCCCGGTCTGCGGGGGAAAGAGCACCCCGTTCCGCTCGGTCTCTTTTGTCGATGCGCCGGGGCATGAGACCCTGATGGCAACCATGTTATCGGGGTCCGCCCTCATGGATGGGGCGATGCTCGTCATTGCCGCCAGCGAGAAGTGCCCGCAACCCCAGACAAAAGAACACCTTATGGCGCTTGAACTGGTCGGGATCAAAAAGATCGTTATTGTCCAGAGCAAGATCGATGTGGTAAGCCAGAAGGAAGCCCTTGACAACTACCATGAGATAAAGGCCTTTGTCAAGGGGACAGTTGCTGAGAACGCACCCATCATCCCGGTCTCGTCCCAGAAAGGGATAAACATGGGTGCACTTGTCCAGGCACTGGACCAGATCATCCCGGAACCCGAGCGGGATCCGGAAGCCGAGCCGGTCATGCTCATTGCCCGGTCATTCGATGTGAACAAGCCGGGATGTAACTGGAAGGACGTGAAGGGGGGCGTTGTCGGCGGTTCTTTGATACGGGGGATCCTCAGGGCCGATGACAAGATCGAGATCCGCCCGGGAAGGCAGACCCAGGTCGAGAACAGGATCAAGTGGGTGCCGATCGTCACAACCGTCACGTCTATCAACGCAGGTTCAAAGATCGTCGAAGCGGCAACGCCCGGTGGTCTGCTTGGCGTTGGTACGAGACTCGATCCTGCCCTGACCAAGAGCGATGCCCTGGCAGGACAGGTTCTTGGCCACGAGGGGAAACTGCCCCCCGTCTGGGACAAGATCCACTGCAGTGTCACCCTCATGGAACGGGTTGTCGGGGCAACGAGCGAGCTCGTCATTGAGCCCCTCAAGCATTCCGAGCCCCTCATGCTTTCAGTAGGCACCGCTGTCACAGTCGGTGTTGTGACCAGCACGAAGAAAGACCATGTCGAGATTACCCTCAAGAGACCGGTATGTGCGGAAGTGGGTTCACGGATAGCAATAAGCCGGCAGGTGGGAGCCCGCTGGCGGTTAATCGGGATGGGTGTTCTGGGCGAGTGAAAGTCCTTCTCGACGCCAACGCACTCATGATGCCGTCACAGTTCAGGATAGACCTGTTCGAGGCGCTCAGGGACCTTCTCGGGGCATTCGAACCGGTCGTTCTGTCCGGTATCCTGCAGGAGCTTACCGGGCTCTCGCGGGCGAAAGGCCGCGACGGCGCCGCGGCACGATACGGTCTTGCACTGGGAGAACAGTGCACGGTAATCGAGAGCAGCGCGATGGAATCAGCATCCGTTGATGCACAGGTGATCGAGTATGCAGCAAAGAATTCCTGCCTGGTTGTCACCAACGACCGCCGGGTCCGGGAAGCACTGCTTGCACGAGGTATTGGTGTAATTTCATTACGGAAACAGAAAAAACTGGAGATATTGCGGAGGTAACAATGTATCACAAATTACTGCTTGAAGACAAGGTGCGGGTTCCCCCCCAGCGTCTTGGAGAGAAACTCGAGAAGGTCATCCTTGATGTCCTTCAGGAGCAGCTTGAGGGCAGCATCGACAAAGAGATCGGGATCTTCATCTGCGTAACGAAGGTGCTCGATGTAGGGGAGGGAGAACTTGTCCCCGGCGACGGCGGCGTTTATTACGATGTCAAGTTCGAGGCCATGGTCCTCCGGCTTGCATTACAGGAGGTCATCGAGGGCATGGTTGTCGAGACCACCAGCTTCGGTGCATTCATCAGCCTCGGGCCTATCGATGCGATGCTGCATGTCAGCCAGATCTCCGACGAGTATATCAACTATGATGAGAAGAACGCCCGGCTCATCTGCCAGGAGTCCAAACGGTTCATAGGCGTCGGCGATGTTGTCCGTGTGCGGGTCGTCACGCTCTCGCTGAACGAGCGCGAGCCCCGCGACAGCAAGATCGGGCTGACCATGCGTCAGGCCGGCCTCGGCACCGCACTCTGGCTCGAAGAGGAGATCGAGAAAGAGAAGGAGAAAAGCGGGCAGAGTGCAGCAGTAAAGGCCCCGGAGAAGGCCAGGGGCAAGAGGAAGGACCATGCCGCCGGCGAATAAGAAGAAACAGGGGAAGGTCTGCCGGGACTGCCACCGCGTCGTTGACGGCGATAACTGCGTTGTCTGCGGTACGACAAACCTGAGCGAGGACTGGTCCGGGTACCTCGTTATCATCGACCCGGAGAACTCCGAGGTTGCAAAACGGATGAACATCAAACTGCCGGGCAGGTACGCGCTGAAGGTCCGCTGAATGCTCACCCTTCCCGAAGAGCACCGGAAGCTCTTCAAGGAACCTTTCGGCACCCTGCACAAGAGTGTTGCAGAGGTGCTGTCCGTCCTCTCCTGCATGAAAGTGTATGCAGTGGGGGACGTGGTCACCCATAATCTCCAGAAACACGGGATCGTTCCCGAAGTCGCGGTTGTTGATGGCTATACGATGCGGTCACCCTGCAAACGGCTGCCGGACCTGTCCGGGTCCTGTATCCGGGTGAAGAATCCGGCCGGATCGATCACTGATGAGCTCCTCCACGCACTGGATGATGCGGTAAGCCATGCCCCCGCCACCATCATTGTTGACGGGGAAGAGGATCTTGCCGCGATCCCGATGGTGATCGCGGCTCCCCTCGGGTCTGTTGTCCTCTACGGCCAGCCTGGCGAAGGAGTTGTCCTGCGCACGGTGACTCCCGAGGCAAAAGAGACGGCTCGTGAATACCTGAGCAGGTTCATCCGCAGCCCGGACCCGTGACTGGTCAGGACTGTTTCTCACGTGATTCATTTTTCCCGGCAGGGTTACCTCACACCTGAGGGTCATAGTTTAAATAAGCCGGTTCCCAATAATTACAGGATATCGATGGACATTGAGATCACCAGTGATAAAAGGAACGAACTTCTATCCAGAAGAGAGGTTCAGTTTACCCTCAAATACGACGGTGCAACCCCCTCCCGCATGCAGATTACCGGAAAACTCTGCGCCCTTCTGAACGTCAAGGAGCACCAGATCACCCTGGACACCCTGCACAGCAGTTTCGGTAAGACCGAGATCACGGGTTCGGCACGTATCTATGATTCTGAAGAGGGCCGGAACAAGACTGAGCGCCCGCACCTTGCTGCGCGCGGACAGCCCAAGAAGAAGGAAGAGGCATAACCATGGCAGCAAAGAAGGCAGCAGCCTCCAAGAGCACCAAGAGAGGTGCATACTTCAAGGTCGAGGGTGCAAAGGTCACCACCGCCAAGAAATACTGCCCGCGCTGCGGACCCGGCGTGATGATGGCAGACCACAAGGACCGTACCTCCTGCGGCAAGTGCGGCTACACCGAATTCAAGAAATAACCACTCTTCAATGCCTGTTTTTGGGCAGATACTTGGGATTGAGGGGACTGCATGGAACCTCAGTGCCGCTCTTTTTGACAAGGACCTGATCTCCTTAACCTCCAACCCGTACAGCCCTGCACAGGGGGGTATTCACCCGCGGGAGGCTGCCCAGCACCACGCATCGGTCATGGGGGAGGTTATCAGTTCAGTGCTTGCTGAGCCGGAGAAGGTCACCGGTATCGCGTTCTCGCAGGGACCGGGGCTCGGGCCCTGCCTCCGGACGGTCGCAACCGCAGCCCGCTCGCTTGCCCTTGCCCTCGATGTACCGCTGGTCGGTGTGAACCACTGCGTTGCCCATGTCGAGATCGGGTGTTTTGCCACCGGGTGTAAAGACCCGATCGTCCTCTATGCGAGCGGGGCGAATACGCAGGTCATCGGTTACCTCAACGGGCGGTACCGGATCTTCGGGGAGACGCTGGATGTCGGGATCGGCAATGCACTCGACAAGTTCGCCCGGGCAAAGAACTTCCCCCACCCGGGCGGCCCGCATATCGAAGCCCAGGCGCAGAGCGGTGCGTATGTGGAACTCCCATACACCGTCAAAGGGATGGACCTGGCGTTCTCCGGCCTCATGTCTGCGGCAAAGGACTCCGCAGCACCGCTGCCGGACGTCTGTTACAGCCTGCAGGAGACCGCCTTTGCCATGTGTGTCGAGGTTACCGAGCGGGCACTCTCGCTCACCGGAAAGGACGAGGTGCTCCTGGTCGGGGGAGTGGGAGCGAACCGCCGGTTGCAGGAGATGCTCCGGACCATGTGCGAGGACCGGGGTGCACGGTTCTATGTCCCGGAGAAGAAATACCTGGGGGATAACGGGGCCATGATCGCGTATACCGGGAAACTGATGCTTGAGAGCGGCGTTTCCCTCCCGGTAACCTCATCGCAGGTGAACCCGTCCTTCCGTTCCGATGAGGTCGAGGTCACCTGGAAACATGAGACGGTCCCCTACTCGCATAAGGTATCCCCCACAGAAGGGAGCAGCCGCCGGGGTGCCGAGGCGGTAATCACGTTTGGCAATGGCACTGCAGAGAAGCGCCGCCTCCTTAAGCGCTACCGGGTCCCTGCTCTTGACCGGGGCCTGATCACCGAGAGGACCCGGGCGGAGGCACGTCTTATTCAGGCCGCCCGGAAAGGAGGCGTCCCGACACCGGTCATCCAGGATATAACAAGGGACACGATTGTCATGGAAACGATCAGGGGAACTCTCCTGACAAACGAGATGACCGGCGAGAACCTCGTAGAAGCCGGCCGTATGGTCGGCAGGCTGCATACAGCAGGACTTGTTCACGGGGATCTGACCACCGGCAACATGATAATCCGGGAAAATGACCGGCGATGCGTTCTGATCGACTTCGGGCTCGCCCAGGCAACCCAGGAGATCGAGCAGCGGGGGGTGGATATCCATGTCCTCTGCCAGACGCTGGAGAGCACCTGCCCGGCCCGGTATGGTGCACTCAGGGCCGCATTTGAACGGGGGTACGGGGAAACCTTTGCTGGTGCTCCGGATGTCATCGCCCGCGAGCACGAGATCCAGAAGCGGGGGAGATACTTATGAGACTGACGATGGTCACAAGCAACGCCCACAAGGCCGCCGAGGTGGCCGCATACTTCGGAGGACTGCTGGAAGTCGGGCATATCTCCCTGGAACTGCCGGAGCACCGCTCCGATGACGTCGGGGAGATCGCGAGGGGAAAGGCAGAGGCAGCGTTCCGGCAACTGAATACCCCCCTGATTGTCGATGACACTGCGTTCTCCATCGATGCCCTGAACGGGTTCCCCGGACCGTATGCAGCGTATGTCCAGAACTCCATTGGTAACACCGGGATCCTGAAACTGATGGGAGGTGTCGCGAACCGCTCTGCCCGTTTCACGACCGCTATCGGGTATGCAGATAACGAGGGCGTCCGGGTCTTCACCGGCACAATCGAGGGCCGCATCACGACCATCGTGCGCGGGCAGGGGGGATTCGGGTACGACCCGATCTTTGAAGTGGGATCCACGACCCTTGCGGAGATCCCGATTGAAGAGAAGAGCAGGATCTCCCACCGTGCCCGGGCACTCGCGGCATTCCATGACTGGTTCATGACAGCACGTGCCTGGCCGGAACGATCATAACAACAGTTAAAAGGTCTTACAGCTTTGTTATAAGGGCAGACAGGAGTGTTTCATAATGGCAAAATTCCCGGAGGCCGAGGCACGGCTCCTCAACGTAAAAGTGTGCATGCACTGTAACGCACGCAACGCAATCCGCGCAACCACCTGCCGCAAGTGCGGTTATGCGAACCTGCGCCCGAAGAACAAGGAACGCAAAGCGTAATCCTTCTTCGTAATATCAGGTTCTCTTTTTCCGGTTGTGCCGGGTTTTTCAAGTTTCTTTTCCAGCAGGATCATGCGATAGCTGCTGGTTCATTTACCAGACAGCGAAGAGTGCCTTTTTACACTCATGCAACCATCCCCTGCCTGAATTTTTTTTATCGCACGTTTCATCGCGCTGTGAAAAGAAAAATCGCGATCCGATTGATCAACGTTCGGGTTCACGCCGGAAACTAAAAGAATTTTGTAAAGAGTACAATTGCGGAGTCAAGAAAGTACTCTACAATAAAGAGACTTCTTTACACCCTGCGATCGCGATCAAAAAAAATTTCCAAATCCTGAAAAAAGGAGATCGTGTTTTTAGTATTCATGATGCCCGGTAAATTTTTAAGGAGCCGGGAACCGGAAACCATCACGCTGAGTAATACGTGACCCGCTTACCCTTTGATGCGTACTCCCCGGCAAAGGTCTCGAGATTACGCTTGTACCCGATCCGGTCGGTAAAGCCCAGCTCGCGGAGCTTCTCCCGCACCCGCATCACATCGGTTTCGTCTGCCCAGTCCTTTGTATAGACATAGATCACTTTGCGGTTGTCGCGGGAGTCGGGATTGGGCTTTGCGGTGCTCACCTTTGCCGAGATCCCCAGCTGCAGGGCAACCGTTGCGTCCCGCACCTTCTTCCACGCAGCATCGACAGCATCCGGTTCCTGGAAGATCAGCCACTTGCCCGCGTTCTCGTCCTCGATGGCTTCCGGGGCGCTGCCGGGGGCATCCAGCACGATCCAGTACATCTGGGCGGTCTTTGTCGGGAGGACCCCTTCTCCTTCGCAGAGCATGCGGTATACCGTTTCGATGTCGGAGAACCGACCGAGCATTGCCTCTGCAAGCTGCGGGTACTCCTCTTTGAACTTATTGAAAATAGCGGCAAGTTCCGCCCTGAAATCGGTCCCGCCCTCAACCAGGGCATAGAGGTATTTGCCCTCTGCCTGGAGACCGCGGTTTAAGAGGTGCTCGAAGATGCCGTATGCAACATCGGCCAGCGCTTCGGGATCGACATCAGCCATGAGTATGCGTCTCTCTGTTGGTGAAAAAAAAGGTTCTGTTCTTGATCGCGCTCCCAAACACAGGTTGCCCGAAGTTGCCGGAATGGGGGGCCGTTGTCGTCAGGGAACCCGGGCAGGATCTTCTGATTGCCAATGCCGAATGGTTTAAAAATGCATCATACTAACATGTACTAACTATGGAATGGAAACGTGACTGGGGTCTTACTGCCAGGTGCTGGTTCACCGGCCTGTTGTTAGTACTCCTCTACATTGTCTTCATGCTGGTACTGCTTGTACTCTTCCCAAGCCTGAATGCAATATTCTTCATAGCCCTTGCGGTCATCATCGGGCTCTTCCAGTATTTCTTCTCGGACAAGCTCGTGCTCTGGTCAACAGGGTCCCGAATTATCGAAGACGACGAATATCCCGAGCTCCACCGCATGGTCGAGAAACTCTGCAAAGAGGCAGATCTCCCGAAGCCGAAGATTGCCATCATGACGCACCCGATGCCCAACGCCTTTGCCACCGGGAGGAGTCCAAGCCATGCCGTTGTGGCATGCACGGACTCGATCATGCGCCTCCTCACTCGCGAGGAGCTCGAGGCAGTCCTTGCCCATGAACTCGCCCATGTCAAGAACCGCGACATCCTGACGATGACCCTTGCAAGCTTCATCACGATGATCGCCTCCTATATGATGAACAGTTTCCTCTTCTCCGCACTGTTCGGGGGCAATGACCGGGAAGGCAACATCGTTGGCGCGATCGCCGTCCTGGTAATGTCCATCATTGTCTATATCCTCAGCACCATCCTGATCATGGCAATCTCCCGGTACCGCGAGTATGCGGCCGACCGGGGCAGCGCCCAGATCACCAGGAACCCGCGGGCACTCATCTCCGCGCTCAGCAAGATCAGCGGCAGGATCGACGTCCTCCCCAATGAGGTGAAGGAACCGGTTGCCGGGGCAAACGCCTTCTATATCATCCCGGCATCCACGAAGAATTTCCTGGCGGAGCTCTTCTCCACCCACCCACCGCTCGAGAAGCGGATCGCCAACCTCCAGAAGGTCGAGGCTGAGCTCCGGGGATATTAAGATCCCTCAATCCGTATTTTTTTACTGCAAGCACCTGGGGCGGCAGTGACAATTATTAATACACCTCCCCGCCAAAATTATAGAGCACAGTGCATCGATGGTCTAGAGGTATGACTTAGGCCTTCCAAGCCTATAGCCCGGGTTCGATTCCCGGTCGATGCATTGCGGGCTCGTGGTCTAGTTGGCTATGACGTCGCCTTCACACGGCGAAGATCTCGTGTTCGAATCACGACGGGCCCATACCTGTTCCTGGGAATTCCTGATTGTTTCGCTCCTTCCCGTAGGTATTACTGGCTGCGGAGAGGTCCAAACGGGGGGGGAAGGGGGTACCTCCCCCGATCTTTTTCCGGAGGGGGGCTACCCCCCGGGGCCCGTTTTTTTCAGGGTCGGGGGGGACCCCCCACCCCTGCCGCTCCTGGGGACCTGCTTACTCATTATTAATATGCATCGGGCAGATGCACTCTCTGACGGAAGTTCCATGAGAAGCGGATCATTTGCTGCTGCACTGCACGGGGGAGTTCTCATTCTTGAGTAGGGGGATGGGGGGTACCCCCCCTGTTGAGAAGAGGGACCAGAAGGGGGGGGCCCCATGGCCCCTGCTGTGGTCGCGGTGAGAGTGAATATCAGGTATCCAGCTCAAGACTTGGAACAACGTATACCTTAGACAAGGGGGGAAAGAATCCTGCAGATTACTCCGGCAATCCATGCGATACGACACCCGTTCAAAGTCCCGGTTGCCCCGGGCATCACTCTCGACCGGTTCGTGTATTCCTTTATCATCGCCTGCGACACTATTGCCCTGGTCGATACCGGTGTGGCCGGGTGCGAGAAGACCATCGGAGACTATATCCGGTCGATCGGCCGCGATCCATCGGAGGTTTCCCTCATTATCCTCACCCACTCCCATCCCGACCATATCGGAGCGGCGAAGGCTATCCGGGATGCAACGGGCTGCACAGTCATGGCGCACCCCGCCGAGCGGAGATGGATCGAAGATACCGATCTGCAGAACAGCGAGAGGCCGGTACCGGGTTTCTCCATGCTTGTCGGGGGCCCGGTCCCCGTTGATCATGATCTTGCGGATGGCGACACCATCGATCCGGACGGGACGGCCGGGTACGAACTCGATGTCATTCATACGCCCGGCCACTCCGCCGGTTCCATCTCCCTGTTGCTCAGGAGCGAGGGGGCCCTCTTCTCCGGGGATGCCGTGCCGGTAGCAGGAGACTTGCCGGTCTACGATGATGCGCGGGAGTCCATGCGATCGGTGCAGAGACTCAGACGGGTCCGCGATATCCGGTTCCTCCTCTCTGCATGGGACGAGCTGCGGAACGGAGCGGCAGCGTACGATCAGATGGACCGGGCTGCAGCATACCTCCGGAAGATCGATGGTGCTGTCCTCCGGTCTGCTGCCGGCGGCACTTCCAATATCATGGAATTCACCAGGAGAACTGCCGATGCCCTCGGGCTGCCGCCCCAGGCAGTCAGCCCGCTCCTTGCACGGACGTTCGCTGCAAATCTCCGGTCACATTTCGATGGAACGTGAGGAGCTCTTCATCTGGCCGGACGTTCTGACCCGGTGCCGGTGCACAGGATCCGTGTTCCGGCCGTCCCATTCACCGGCTGTGGCAGCCCTGCAAGGTACATGGCAAACGCGTCAACATCCAGCGGCCCGCTTTTCAGGTCTGAACCCTCGGTGAAGACGATGTACCGGTCGCCGCCAATGGAGAGGTAATCCATCACCGCTGCGGAGTACACTGCATCCGGGTTGACTGGTACTCCCCCGATCCGGACGTCCTCCACCCGGTTTCCGGCCGGTTTATCCATACTGAAGCGGTACGTGAGACCAGAAACCCCCAGGTTATGCGGGGGCAGCGGTTCCACCCACTGCCGCTCAAGGGCTTCTTGTATCTGTCTGCCGGTCAGGTTCATCGAAACAACCGTGCCGGAGAAGGGCTGGACCGAGAAGAGATCGCCCCAGGTGACCTCCCCTTTCTCAAGATCAGCCCTGAGGGTACCGGTTGTGATAAAAGCAACATCGGTCTTCATCACCGATCTCTGGGCATCGGCAAGCAGGTCGCCAAGTTCCGACTCCCCGCAGGCATTCTCCTTTCCTGAAATATCACGGGAGGCAACTGCGACATGCCGCCCGACTTCGGGCGCAACGATTGCTTTTGTCCGTGCAAGGAGTGCCGCCGCACCCGGATCCGGCATGGATCCGGGGGGAGTGTCAGCATACGTGATGACAATCTGCGCCGTTTTTTCCACAATATCCCTGCTGGACGGATCGAGGGTCAGGTTGATGTCCGCATAGCCCTTGCCGTAGCTATACGCCTGCGTGACCAGCACCGGTCTCCCCTCGCGATTGGGGAGATATGTATTGGTAAACTTGTGCGTGTGGGCAGACAAAACAACATCAACATCTCCATCAAGCCCGGCAACAATCCCGGTGACGCGGCCGGAAACATTGCCCCCGGCCTTCGTTGCACCCTCATATGCCTGCTGGTCTCCCCCTTCGTGAAGGAGCACCACAATCGCATGCACACCAGCCCGGTTCACTTCGGTAACGTAGTGGTTTATGGACGCTGTTTCATTCAGGAACTGAACATCACCGGCCCGGTCCGGGGCAAGGAGGGTCGGTGTCAGTGAAGTGTCCGCTCCGATGAAGGCAACCGGCACACCCCCCATAGACCTGATGACATACGGCGGGAAAAGCAGGGTGCCGTTTTCCTTAAACACGATATTGGAGCAGGTATACCCCGGGAAAAAACCGGGATAGGGATCGACCGGGTGGGGGAATGCTGTTGTACCATTTCCCCCGTAGACCTGGCGCAGCAATTCCGCGGTCGGCCGGTCAAAGTCATGGTTGCCGGCAGTTGCAACGACCATGCAGCCTGGATCGGGCTGCATGACCGTACCGTTGCTGCATGCGCCGGCCAAGTCGTTGAAGAACAGGAGGGCTGGTTCATCGTGGAGGAGCCCCGACTCCGGGGGAGATGCTCCGACTATGTCGCCAGGGAGAGCCAGGATAGTATTCGATTGCCCGAAGACCGCTGTTGCCTGCTTCAGGTATGCCGCAAGAACCGGGGCGCTTCCGGCCGGACGGTCGTTCATGATCTGGCCCGGGGGCAGCTGACCATGGAAATCGTTGACTGCCAGGATCTTGAACCGGATACCGCTGTCCCCGGAAGAGCCGGTACCTTCTTCCCCAAAGAGTGCCGGTGAGCCGGTACAGAGGAGAAGGGTGACAACAAGAACAGAGGCCGCGAGGAGGACACACAGAGCCATGAGGGTCCGATCGCGCAGGGGTGATGATGGCGCCATGGTTGGGTATACACAACTGCAACCACGGGGATAAAAAAGCGATCGCTCTTATGCTCCCTGCCTTAGCGTTTCCAGCCAGCGATCGAACTTTTCAAAGAACTCCCTGATCCGATGGATCTCTTCGGGAGTCCGCAGGCCGGTCTTCTCGCGGTAGTACCGGGCACGGTCTTCCCTGTCCATGTGGTCCAGTTCCCCGTCCAGGGGATTGAGCCCCCCGCCGCCACCCTGCCGACACGGTTCGTTGGTGACCGTGTGGCAGAAGGCGGTCCGGACGGCTGACTTCAGCGGTTTTACAGCGCAGAGCGTATCGGAACGCCCGTCCCAGAACTCATTGACGGGAAATCCCGCCCGTTTCAGGGGCCGGTCCCAGGTTGCATCCACCAGCACCCAGCGGGAATCAATCCTGACCCGGCAGGCGAGATGATATGATACGGGCAGCCCTGAAGCGAGTTCCCGGAGCTTTGGCGGGTAGCGGATATCCGGGTCGTTCCAGACAAACGGGATGGTAGCAAATGCAACCTCAAGGCCGAGTCTCCGGTACATCTCCGCCATCAGGTAGTGCTTCGGACCGCAGGAGCCCCTGCCCGATTCAAGAATCTGGTAGGGAGCCGTTTTCGGATCGGTCATGGGTGGATGGAGGGAATAGGGGATATCGCGGATATGCTGGAAGATTGAGATCCGTGCACCGCGGGGATCCAGTCCATGGATCCATTCCCGGAACCTGGTATCAATGGCTGAAGGCATGGTATCTCCCGTCCGATCCTCTGGTTCCCATGTTATCATGGGAGATAATTCAATGTTGGGGTCAGCGGGAACCCGGAACCTTACTAAAACGAGAAACTCCCCCACGGGGGCAAAATATTGAGCAGGACCGCCGGTTTTTCCGGCGGTCGTGCGTGCAAAAGGAAAAAGTGAGATTATGCGTTCTTCATCTTGGCCTTTGCGACGAAGCCGTCCTTGCCAATGTAGTACATGAAGCCCTTTTCTTTGGCAATCTTTTCAGTTCCGACTTTCTTCTTCTTGCCGGACTTGTTGTGCTTCATCGGGGCTGCCCAGACATACCCGTCCTTGCCAATGAAGTAGAGGTATCCCTTTTCGCGCTGAATCTTTTCTTTTCCGATTTTGGTTCCCATTTAAACACCTCAAAACCACTATTGGGTTTTGATAATGAAAGGTGTCGCCTGATAATATATAAGGTTTCCGTCGAAAGCCCGTCGAAGTCTGGATTTTTACCACTTATTTAAGGCTCTTTTGGTCATTGCGGCTCACCATTTCGTCCGTTTCAAAACCCAATTAAAATGCCCCGTTTCGTATAAAAACGATGAAATGTGCCCAGATCCGCAGTTTTGCCAGTACGGTGCACCGGACACGGAAGCGCGGCAAGGTGGGGTTTCCGTTCAGCATTTTACCGGGGGTGCGGCACGATCGGTCATCCAAGGTTCATGATGGGCCGGATCCGGGGCGGGGTCACCCGGGTTGCCCTGAGGGGCACTACAATACCCTCCGGATACATTCCAAGCGTGAAGACCTGGCCCGGGGAAAGGCCGGCGTCCGGGCAGACAAGGATCTGGAACTGTTCCCCCGGTTCCAGCCATTCATCAGAGTCGGCGGTCCTGCCAGGCAGCATATTGTATTTGCCGGTGATCGTCCAGTTGGGGCATATGAGCGGAACCTGCCGGGTCTTATTGATAAGGTATCCTGTTCCGCCGGTACTCCACGTTACATTGAGATGGTCAGTATCAATCGCCCCGGTATCGCCCATGAAGAGGGATACCGTCAGCTGCACCGAACCGAGCTCATCCGGGGCCGGGTGGCGGTACAGAATGGGGATCCGGGGCTGGTTGCCAGGGGCTGCCGAAAAGCCATAGAGAGAGCCGACCGGCTGGATCCCATCTCCTGACATGTACATGCTCTCCGCGACGATACCCCCGGGGAATGTCCGAACCAGGGTGACCGTACTCCCCCCTGCCAGGTACACACCCATGAGGACAACAGCACTGCAAAGGACCATCATCACGATGACCAGTTCAAGCCCGGTATACCCGGAATCGGGAGGAGGGGGCCCGATCATGAAGTATTCCGCCGGTCGACCAGTCGTTTCGGGCGGCCCTTGATTTTATAGAACTCAAGGCCGCCGGGGCCCGTGAAGTTGATGCGGATCTTCAGGTTCCCTTCATGATACTGGTGTGTGAGGCCGGGCTTGTACTTCAGGAACCGGGCGGTGATTCGTTCGCCGATTGCGTTTTTATCGCAGTGCTCAGGGTCGAGGCATTCGACACTGATGAGAAGTACCGCTTCGTTCTCTTCCTTCCCGTCATAGATAAACCCCTCGTATTCCCCGGTAAGGTGCTCCATGTTCTCCGGCTGGAAGACTGCTGCTTCGATATCGACCCTGTTCATGGAGTTATCGAAGATCCATGCGGTCTCCGCCTCCCGCTGGGGATTGTAGATCCGCATGTGGGTCCTGCCGCACGCGCATTGGTCGCGCGAGAGGACGACCGTAGTATCCTCGGTGTCATAATTCAGCAGGAGCATCCCGCTCTTCCCGCCAACCGGAAGCAGTGTTGTAAGGATGGCACGGCCACACTCGCCGTCCCGGACAAACGATTCCATTTGGGGATCATAGACATCGAGGTGTACAATATCCTCAGGGACATGGAGCCCGTTCATCTGCGTGCACTCGCCGCACATGGTACCTTCAGTACTTCCATAGGTATTGTACACCGGGCATTCCCACTGCTCTGCAAGGTACTTCCGCGACTCCTCGGCAAAACTCTCGCCCCCGGCAACGAGCTTATTTATCGCGAGATCGGATGGCTGTACACCCTCCGCCCTCAGCCGGCGGACCAGACGCAGCAGTTTGAACACGCTGCCCACGATTGAAGTAGGACGATAATTTTTGAGGATCCGGGAGTCAAACGAGCACTTTCCCATCGGGATGATCCCCATGCCGATCCGCTGGGCGGCAACGGTCATCGTGTTCGCCCCGACATTCATCCCATACGAGGCGCAGACAACGATACGGTCGTTCTTCGAGAATCCCTGCGACACAAAACTCCGGCAATACTTCTCGGAGTACCGCTTCCAGTCATCCCAGGTCAGGAAGAAACCCTTGGGCGTCCCGCTCGTCCCGCTCGTCTCCTGGATTGAGAAGATATCCCCCCAGTCTGCCGAGAGGAACTCAAATTCCGGCGTCAGGGGCGGCTGGTGTTCGCGGATTGTCCTGCCGGAAATCACCGGCAGGGAGAGGAGGTCCTCGTGCTCCCGGATATCGGCGGGGGTGATACGGTGTTTTTGGAACCAGTGCCGGTAGAACGGCGAGTGGTCCGCTGCGTACTGCACCGTATACCTGACCCGCTCATCGATAAGGGCGTCGAGGTCCCCCCGGTTAAGGGTCTCGATGCCGGGAGAAAAATACTGGCCGGCTGACATACCTGATGGTTGCCACCGGAATTGTTAAAGGTTTGGGAGATTAAGAGGGGCGATAGCCCGGGTTTATCGCCAGAGAACGACAAGATATACACACATTTCCATGTACTTCCACCTCATCCTGACGGACAATTGTAACCTCTGCTGCTCCTACTGCCGGGCAAAGGCTTTCGAGGACCTGGAAGAGAGTGAAGGAGAGAGGGCAGTCTGCATCGATGAGAATATTCCGGTGGAACTCTCTTTTGATCTCCCTCTCCTCTACGACTTTCTCAGAAAAGACCCCGGGGCAACCCTCACGTTTTACGGCGGCGAGCCCCTGCTGCGTTCCGACCTTGTCGAGCGGATTGTGCGCGAAGCGCCCGTCAAACGGTTCATGATCCAGACCAACGGACTCCTGCTCGACCGCCTGTCCCCGGAAACAGTCAACCGCTTCACCACGATCCTTGTGTCCCTCGATGGAAGGAAAGACCTGACGGATGCCTCCCGTGGCAACGGGGTCTACGACAAGGTTATGCAGAATATCCGGGCAATCATCGGGAACGGTTTTCACGGGGAGCTCATCGCACGGATGACGGTAACGGAACGGACTGACATCGTGGATGCCGTTCGTTACCTCTCATCGAATCCCGACCATTCATTCTCTTCAGTCCACTGGCAGATCGATGCCAACTTTGCCGGGGACTTTGCCCACCGGCAGTTCCGCGAATGGGCCGAAGGCTCGTACAACCCCGGCATCCAGGAACTGGCCGGGATCTGGGTTGACCATATGGAGACCGAAGGCAGGGTCATGAAATGGTATCCCTTCCTCGACCCGATGGAGGATCTTTTGTATGGCAGGACAAGCAGGCTCCGGTGCGGTTCGGGACATTCCAACTACAGTATCATGACCGATGGCAATATCGGTCCGTGCCCCGTCATGATCGGGATGAAGCAGTACTATGTGGGCCATATCGCAACATCCCACCCGCTCGGGCTTGCAACAGTCGATGTCGGGGGGGAGTGCACCAGCTGCCCGATACAGGGATTCTGCGGGGGGCGGTGCCTGTACTCAAATATTACCCGGCCCTGGGGGGAGGCAGAACGCCAGCTGGTCTGTTCGACGGTGAGGACACTCCATACGGCGCTCCTCGCCCAGCTGCCCCGTGTCAGGGGGCTCATCCGTAACGGGGCGATCGCTCCGGCTGATTTTATGCATGAGAAGTTCAACGGCTGCGAGATCATCCCGTGAAAGAAAATTTACACATTATAAAAATATGCGAATCTTTGTGCAGATGTATATATACAGCATCGCACATTCTATATTTGCAGATCACAACTGCATGAGTAAAAACAATGGAAAGAAAGAGTTTTGGTGGCCCGAGGAATTTCGGTCCCAGAGAAATGACAAAGACAGTCTGCTCCGACTGTGGCAAAGAGTGCGAAGTCCCCTTCAAGCCGACTGAAGGAAGGCCGGTCTACTGCAGGGACTGCCTGCCCAAGCACCGGAAACCCCGGTTCTGATTTCACAATCCTTTCCTTTTTTCATCGGCGTTCACCCCAGCCGGTTCCTGCCCGTTCCATCAGGCACTAATATTCTGCCGCCCAATACACGGCTATGGCACGATCATGGCAGGAGGCAAAGGAGTGTGCACTCCGGGAGGGACTCCCGCAGGTATACCATGACTGCGATGATGATACCTACGGGGCATGCAGGGAGGGCGAGATGCAGGGCTCTTTCAAAGGCGGAGTCTTCCTCGAACACCGCTGTATCTGCATGCAAGCATCCCTGAGTAGCGAAGACCTCCTGGCAAAAGAGCGCCGGTTCCGGGAAGAGAACCCGGACTGGTAATTCCGCTATTTTCTCCGGATCTCCTGACGGAACCGGTGGAGCAGGTCGTAGAGCATCAGCCGGAACTCAACACCAATCTCCTCCCAGGATTTGGCATCCGAGACGGTTGCATCCTCCCGCCGGGGCTCTGCCTGGTGGACAACCTCGCCACCATCTGCGGGTAAGGGCTCGGCCCGCGGGACCCACCACAACTGCCGCATGATCTCGAAGTACCCGCTGGCAAGGACCAGGAGGAAGACCAGCGGTACGATCAGGAACGAGATGAGCCAGAACATCTGGTAGAAACCTGTCCCGGTGACCCCATCCAGCCACTGGAAGATCCGCAGGAGGAAGGCAATAAAAAATACGCTCCCGATGGCCCGGATTACCGGGGACGGCAGGTTGATGGGGAACGGGAGTGCACCGAAAATATCTCCCACAAAGAGTACCACGGCGATGAGGAGGATGAGCCAGAAGTTTTCATTGAGGAATGCAACACCGGAATCGTAGATCGGGTTGGTGATATAGTGATTCAGGATATTGGCAAGGACGATCACGATCAGTAACCCAATGATACCGATCATCCGCGAGATAAAGACCCAGCCAACCGGCTGTTTGTGACACCTGACCA
Source organism: uncultured Methanoregula sp. (assembly GCA_964448885.1). GTDB lineage: Archaea > Halobacteriota > Methanomicrobia > Methanomicrobiales > Methanospirillaceae > Methanoregula. The sequence goes on from CAYVAQ010000002.1 coordinate 101,548, forward strand.
TGATGTGCAGAACCTGAAGAGATGCTATAGTGGTTTTGTCATGTGTTCTATTTAGGATTTGACATTCCGGGCCGGCTCTTTCACAGCCGGTCCCTGCAGAAGCGCTCCGGCAGAAACGAGCAGGAGGGCAGCCCGTATGATTCCACCGGGCCGGCGGCAGGCATTCTCCTCATTTCCTTCCGATATCGTAATACTTCTTGAGCACGTTGTAGATCTTCTCCGATTCATAATACCCGAGATCGATCTTCTTGACAATATCATCGATCATCCGGCCGTACGTGATGATCTTCTTTGAAAGCGGGTCATCCCACAATTCAGCAAGACCCATCATGCCCTGCAGAGGGTTCCTGATGTGGTCGTTGAGGATGGCAAACTGCTGGATGTTTCTCTCGAGCTGGGTGAACGCATTCTGTTTTAGGTTCTCGATCTCCACCCGCTCGCTGATATCCCGCACGATGACGACAAGCGCCGGCCGGCCGAACTGGTCGAAGGAACGGGCATTGATCTCGACCAGGATCTCCTTATCGATCCTGGTCCTGCAGACTCCTTCATAGATCACATGCCCGACAGACTTCAGGACCTCGTCGGGAAGATCGACACCCCCGGCATTGCTGCCGGGAAGGATGTCGGAGAGCTCCATCTCGAGGAACTCCGTCCGCTGGTAGCCGAGGATCTCGCAGGCAGCATTGTTCACCTCAACAATCTTTCCCGGCCGGTTATCCTCACGAATCCGGCAGACACAGATCGGATCCGTGATGCTGTTGAAGAAGAGCCGGTACTGCTCCTCACTCTGGATGAGACGGTTGTGGAGGACATTCTGCGACCGTTCAAGATCCTCCAGCATGCCATTGACGTTCCCGGCAAGGGCCCGGATCTCGTCCTCGTCCCCGCTGACACCCACCCGTGCGGCAAAGTCCCGCCGCCTGCCGATATCGCTGACACGGCGACTCAGTACGGCAAGGCGCGAGAGGACGGTCTTTTCAAGGAGTAACAGGATCACGATGCCAAAGACCAGTCCCGATCCGATGAGGAGGACAGTAAACCAGAGGCTTGTGGATTTGCCCTGCTCGGAGATGTCCCTCGCAATGCTCACCCCGAGGACGATCACCGGGCTGCCATGGATATCGCGGACCAGGGAATAGGTACCCAGTACCGTGCTGTTGACCGGCTCGATGATGGTGGGGGAGGCAAGTTTCAGGGACTCGTTCCCCGCCCTCCGCACGAACGGGGTTGACGATTCAGGAAATTCCAGAATTGCCCTGCCAAATGCCGGCGGCATTGCCGGATCCCCGTACAGGTGCATCTCAAGCGGGAGCTGGGCAAGGGCAGAGAGGCGTGCAATCTCGTCCGCGTCGATATACCTGCCCATCAGGAGGTAGCCGGCAACGCGCTGGCTATCCCGGGGGTGCATGACCGGTCGTATCGCGACCATCATCGGGCCGCCGGGAAGCCGGACAATCCCGAGTGTCCCGTAGCTGCTGTTGACGGCGAGGCTGGATTCGGGATATGCGGCGAGAAGTGCATTCAGGCCTTCAGGGACCGGAACAAGTCTGTCCTCATCGAGATTGTATCCCTGGCCGGCGATCCGGTTCCCCCGGGAATCAGCAACAAGGATGGCATTGAGCCCGAGTCGTTCGAACAAGTCCTCATCAAGCGGCGCCCACTGCCCCGCAGGCAGTTCCCCGGCAGCGAACTTCCGCGTATCGTTCCGTGAGGCCCAGTCATAGGCAACGGCATCGACTGCATTGATGTCATTGGCAAGGGCCACGAGAACCCGGTCAGTGTCTTTCTGCGCACTCTGCGTCTCGACGCGGGAGAAACCGCCCTGCACGATCAACTCGGACGATGCATAGAGAACGAGGAGAAGAAGAAGGAGGGTGATGCAGACGATGACAACGGTCTTTTTCCGGATGTCCATAACCAGTGCACCTGCCGGCCGGGGAGACGGTCACTCTTCTATTACGCCCGGGGGGCTTTTGTTTCTTTCGCAGGGGGCTCTGAGGGCGAATCCGCGTTCATAACCGCCCCCTCCGTATGCAGCGCCATTCTCGTAAGCATCCATGGGTGCAAAAATAATACATCAGTACACAAAAACTTACAACAATGTATAAATATGTACAAAGTAAACCATTTATCAACAATCTGAACGGGCTGCCGGCACATCCTGAGCGTATCTGCTCCGGGTCGTCCGGGGTCCGATGACCAAACGGAATTCCCGGTCCATTGCGTGGCCGGAGTACTATCCCCCATAATCGGTATTTCCATGACCCTGCATCTGACATTCAACCTGACGCCCGAGGAGTTCATGACGGCAGTGAATACCCAGCCCCGGCCGCTCATCATACCGCTCTGTGCCGAGATGCCCCTGCCCGATATCTCCCCGCTCGACATTTACACCACCACGAGGAGGGGGGCCGGTTTCCTCCTCGAGTCCATGGAAGGGAGCGAGAAACTTGCCCGGTATTCATTCGTCGGGATCGACCCCGAACTGGTCATCCGCATCGGGAGCACGACTGAACTCACCGGCAATGAGCCGTTCGTATCCATTGCCAAGGACCCCCAGGGGGGTGATCCCGTCGAGAAGATCCGATCGGTGCTCTCGCGCTTCCATTACATGAATGTGAAAGCCCCCCGGTTCTTCGGCGGGATGGTCGGGTACTTTGCCTACGACTGTGTATACTCGCTCTTCGTACGGATCCGGGAGGGAAAGGAGACGCCCGCACGGAAGGAAGCCGGCGTCCCGGACGCATCGTTCATGCTCACCAAAGACTGCATTGTCATCGATCACCGGGATGAGAAACTCTTCATCTTCTCAAGCCCGTTCCTCACCTACGACTCAGACACAGCAGCCGAATACCAGGCGTGCATCAGGAAGATCAGCGCCCTTGCGGACCATATCATGGAGACCGCCAGCAGCGCAAAAGACGTGACCCGGGGCACTGCAGAACCGGCACCCGGTGCCACCTTCACCTCCCCCGTTCCGTGGGATATCTTCGAAGGTTCCGTGGTACAGATCAAGGACCATATCGCGGCAGGCGATATCTTCCAGGCGGTCCTCTCGCGGCGCATGGAGTGCCGGGTCACCCGCGATCCGTTTGCGGTCTACGAAGCGCTCCGCGAGATCAACCCGAGCCCCTACATGTATTACCTGGATTTCGGGGACGAGAAGGTCATCGGGGCGAGTCCTGAGATGCTCGTGCGGGTCGAGCGCCGGAGGGTGACGACCGTTCCGATCGCCGGCACCCGCCCCCGGGGACGGACGCCCGCAGAGGACGAGGCGTTCGCTGCCGATCTCCTCGCCGATCCCAAGGAGCGGGCAGAGCACACGATGCTCGTCGACCTTGCACGAAACGATCTCGGCCGTGTCTGCCGGTTCGGTTCCGTGACAACGGACGAGTTCATGAACATCGAGAAGTTCTCCCATGTCCAGCACATCGTCTCGACGGTAAACGGTGTCCTGAAAGACAACCTCGACTGCTACGATGCATTCCGGTCCTGTTTCCCGGCAGGGACCGTCTCCGGTGCCCCCAAGATCCGGGCAATGCAGATCATCGACGAGCAGGAGGCACTCCCGCGGGGGCTGTACGCTGGTGCAGTCGGGTATATCGGTTTTGACCGGAACCTGGATTTTGCCATCGCCATCCGCACGGTCATCGTCCGTAACGGGACAGCTTACATCCAGGTCGGGGCAGGTATCGTTGCCGACTCGGTCCCGGAGAACGAGTGGAAGGAGACCGAGAACAAGGCAGCAGCCATGATCCGTGCCATCGAGCGGTCGGGAGTCTGTTCATGAACGTCCTGATCATTGACTGCTACGACAGTTTCACCTTCAACCTGTACCAGCAGGTTGGAAAGCTCGGGGCTGACCCGGTGGTCTTCACCTGCGACACCCCGATCGGGGTGCTGAAGAACACTCCCTGCGACCGTATCATCCTCTCGCCCGGACCCGGGACACCGGATGACGCAGGTGTCTGCCGCGAGGTCCTGGAGACGATGAGCAGGACCATCCCAACTCTCGGGGTATGCCTCGGCCACCAGACCATCTGCTCCGCATTTGGCGCAAAGGTTGTCCGGGCATCGCACCTCATGCATGGAAAGACCTCCCTGATCCACCATGCCGGTGCGGGCATCTTTACGGGGGTCCCGACACCGTTTGCCGCCACCCGGTACCATTCGCTGGTCGCTGACCGGGAGTCGATCCCTCCGGAGCTTGAAGTGACCGCTTCGAGCATCGATGACGGGTACATTATGGGGGTTCGGCACATCCGGTATCCCATCGCGGGGGTCCAGTTCCACCCGGAGAGCATCCTTACCGGCGAGGGGGACCGTATCCTGAAGAACTTCCTGTATGGACCGGAGGCAAACACATGAACTTCCGGGAGACTATCTCGCGCCTCATCGACCGCCAGGATCTCCTGCCCGGCCAGGCAGAAGAGACGATGAACACGATCATGCGGGGTGAAGCCACCCCGGCACAGATCGCGGGGTTCTTAACCGCCCTTCGCATGAAAGGGGAGAGCCCGGCCGAGATCGCGGCGTTCGCGCGGGCAATGCGGTCTCATGCCGTGAACGTCTTCCCCCGCACGGGGAGGACACTGGTTGACACCTGCGGTACCGGCGGCGACGGGACGCAGTCCTTCAATATCAGCACCGCGTCCGCCCTGGTCACGGCCGGGGCCGGTGTTCCGGTGGTCAAGCACGGCAACCGGAGCGTCAGCAGCACCTGCGGTTCTGCCGATGTGCTCGCACGGCTGGGGGTAAACCTGACCGTGGACCCGAAGAGACAGGCGCAGATCGTGGAGAGGATTGGGATTGCATTCCTCTTTGCACCCAGCCACCACCCGGCGATGCGCCATGTCATGCCGGTGCGGCAGGACCTCGGGTGCAGGACCGTCTTCAACATCCTGGGCCCCCTTGCCAACCCGGCCGGCGCACAGGCACAGGTCCTCGGTGTTTACCGGCAGGACCTGACGCCAACCATGGCGGAGGTACTCCGGTTATTGGGCATCTCCCGGGCGATGGTGGTGTACGGGGCGGGACTTGACGAGATCACGACAACCGGAACCACCACGGTCTCGGAGCTGGGTGCGGGGCAGATCCGGTCGTACACCCTCAACTGCCGCACATTCGGCATATCCTCTGCAGCGCTCACCGACATCCGGGGTGGCGGGCCGGACGAGAACGCCCGGATCATCCGGGATGTCCTTGCCGGGGAACGGGGGGCGCACCGCGACATCGTCCTGATGAACGCGGGAGCGGCGATCTACATCGGCGGGAGGGCAGAGGACCTTCACGAGGGGATCACCCGCGCTGCACGGTCCATTGATTCAGGAAGCGCCAGGGAATGCCTTGATGCCCTTGTGGCAGCAACACAGGAGGCAGCATGATCCTCGACGATATCATCCGGAAGACCGGGAAGCGGGTGGCACAGCTCCCCTCCACCTTCCCTGAACCGGCTGACCGGCCGCGTGCAAGCCTTGCGGCAGCGATACGAGACCGGAACGGGCACAACGCGATCATCGCAGAGATCAAATGTGCATCGCCAAGCAGGGGAGTTATCCGGCGTAACGTGGACATGGCGATGATGGCCGGGGTCCTCAGGGACGGCGGATGCGTTGCCCTCTCGGTCCTGACCGAACCGTACTTCTTTGGCGGGACCGGGCAGGACATCGCACGGGTACGGGGCGCTGTCGACCTGCCGGTCCTGCGAAAGGACTTTATTATCGACGAACGGCAGATCGCGGAGTCACGGGCGCTGGGAGCTGACGCGGTCCTCCTCATCGCGGCAGTCCTGAAAGACCGGCTGCCGGAATTTGTCGACCGGGCGTTTGAATACCATCTCGAGCCCCTGGTGGAGGTCCGTACACCGGAAGAGGCGCGATCGGCACTCGCCACCCGGGCTGCTCTCATCGGGGTCAACAACCGCGACCTTACAACCCTTACCATCGACCGGTCTACGACAAGGGACCTCTCGGGAACCATCAGGAAGGACGGGCGGCTGGTCGTATCCGAGAGCGGGATGCGATCCGGGGACGACGTACGGGAGATGAAACGGTACTGCGATGCGTTCCTGATCGGATCATCCATCATGTCCCACGATGAGCCAAAGAAGAAACTGGAGGAGTTCGTATGCGCATAAAGATCTGCGGGATCACCCGCCCGAAAGATGCAAAGTTTGCTGAAGAGCAGGGTGCAGACGCCATAGGTGTCGTTGTTTTCTCGGGCGGAGTGTCCAGACGGGATGTAAGCGAGGAGAACGCCCGCGAGATCTTCAAAACGGTCGGCCCGTTCACGACGACCGTCGCAGTCTCGCATACAACATCGGAAGAGGACCTGCACCGGATGATTGCACTCCATCCCGGCGCAATCCAGATCTCCCACCCGTTCAGGTTCGACAAGGACCCGGGTGTGAAGGTCATCCGGGTCATTGCCCGGGGGGATCCGTTACCGGATGACTGCGATGCGATCATTGTCGATGACAGCCACGGGAACGGTCGTGATTTCGATCCCGCATATGCCTCCGACGCAGCCCGGCACTCAAAGATTCCGGTGATCCTCGCCGGCGGCCTCACCCCCGGCAACGTCAGGGATGCTATCCGCACGGTACGACCGTATGCCGTGGATGTGGCAAGCGGGGTGGAGACATCACCCGGGATCAAGGACCACGCAAAGGTCAGGGCGTTCATCGACGCGTGCAGGAGCATAATATGAAAGGAAAGGGACGGTATGGAATATACGGCGGCCAGTACGTGTCGGAGACACTCATGAGCGCCCTGATCGAACTGGAGAACGCATACGAGAGTGCCCGGACAAACCGGCAGTTCGCCCGCGTTCTTACGGCACTCCAGAAGGAGTATGCCGGCAGGGAGACCCCGCTTACGTTCTGCCCCAACGCATCCAGGGAACTCGGGTGCAGGATCTACCTCAAGCGCGAGGATCTTGTCCACGGGGGTTCCCATAAGCTGAACAATACGCTCGGGCAGGCACTACTGGCAAAGCACATGGGCAAGAAGCGCCTTATCGCCGAGACCGGAGCCGGGCAGCATGGCGTGGCCACCGCCATCGTCGGCGCTGCACTCGGGATGCCGGTCGAGGTGTACATGGGCGAAGTCGATACAAAACGGCAGGCACTCAACGTCTTCCGTATGGAGCTGATGGGTGCGAAGGTCATCCCGGTCAGGTCGGGGACCCGGACCCTCAAGGACGCCATCAACGAGGCGCTCCGCGACTGGGTGGCAAACGTCCGGGACACGTATTACCTGATCGGTTCCGTGGTCGGTCCCCACCCGTATCCCCTGATGGTCCGCGACTTCCAGTCGGTGATTGGCAGGGAGACGCGCCGTCAGGTGATGAAGAAGGAGGGGCGGCTGCCGGATACCGTTGTCGCCTGCGTAGGCGGGGGATCGAACGCCATGGGAATCTTCTACCCTTTTGTGAAGGACGACGTGGAACTTGTCGGGGTCGAGGCCGGGGGTGAAGGGATCGAAACGGATAAACACTCGGCAACGCTCTGCAAAGGGGAGGCGGGTGTCCTGCACGGCACCCTCTCATACCTCCTGCAGGACGATGACGGGCAGGTGCTTCCGACGCACAGCATCTCGGCGGGACTCGATTACCCGGGCGTCGGGCCGGAGCACGCGATGCTCAGGGACACCGGCAGGGTCACCTACACGGCGGTCAATGACCCGGATGTCCTCTCAGCCTTCCGGTTCCTCTCGCAGAAGGAAGGGATCATCCCGGCGCTGGAGTCCGCCCACGCCGTTGCCTGGGTCATGAACAATGCAGACCGTTTCGACAGCGACGACATCGTGGTCATCAACCTCTCCGGCCGTGGCGACAAGGACGTTGCCGAGGTCGCGGCAATGCAGGAGGGGCTGCCATGAGGCGGATCGATGCGGTGTTCGCCGGCAGGGCACGGCCGGCATTCATCGGGTTCACCGTGGCAGGCGACCCTGACAGGGAGACCTGTATCCGGGCCGCGATGGCGCTCATCGAGGGGGGGACCGATATCCTTGAGCTGGGCATCCCGTTCTCGGACCCGGTCGCCGATGGCCCGACCATCCAGAAAGCCGATGAGCGGGCGCTCGCCGCAGGGACGAAGGTCGACACGGTCTTTGCGATCGTGCGGGAGATCCGGAAACGCTCAGGCGTCCCTATCGTCTTCCTTGTCTATTACAACACGGTATATCACCGGGGGATCGACCGGTTCTACCGCGAAGCGCACGAGGCGGGGATTGACGGGATCCTCGTCGCCGATATGCCGGTCGAGGAGTCGGAGGAGGTGTACAAGGCTGCCCTGCGGCATTATATTGACCCGATCTTCCTCATCACCCAGACAACAACCGACGACCGCATCAAGAAGATCGCGGCAAAAGCACGGGGGTACCTCTATCTCGTCGCCGTGCTGGGAGTCACGGGAGTCCGCAATGACGTATCGGCTGGCGCCCTCGACCTGCTCAAACGGGTACGGAAGTTCACGGATGTCCCGCTCGCCCTCGGTTTTGGTATCTCCGCCCCGGCGCATGCCAGGACCTGTGCCTCGGCAGGTGCAGACGGCGTCATCGTCGGGAGCGCCATCGTAAAGATTGTGGAGAAATACCGGGAGGATCCGGAGACCATGGAGCGCGAGCTCAGGAACTACGCAGCCGCGATGAAGCAGGCCCTCTGACCGTATCATCCAACCGGTTCTATCCGGTAGCCGTGCACCGCAAGGAGGGCTGCCACCTGCCCGAGCCATTCAGCTGGATCCCCGGTTGGCAGGGAGGCGATCCCTGCACTCACCCATGCTTTTTGGAGGTCGCTGTCCTCAGTACGGAGCGTGTTTCTCCCGATCACCCGTCCCGCAACCTCACCGTCCCGGTTGAGAATCACCATCCGGTAGCAGCGGAACTCCCGGCAGACCGCCGGGCGAGATGCGTAGATCGCACAGGTAGTCTGTCCCGGTGCCGGGTCAGTACGCAGGAACCGGCAGGGCTTTTTTTCCCCGGGGATTACCACTCCTCCTTCCGCGGCATACTCCTCCGCAATTTCATCCCGGTACGCAGGATCGACATGGACAAGGAAGAGGGTGTTGTCGATTTGGGAGCGGCAGTAATAGTCCCGGTCATTGAGCTGGCGCTCAATCCGGATGTGGGGGCCGAGGCTCACGCAGCACTTCCCGCACCGGTCGCATTCGAATACTGCCATATGCGTACAGGAATAATGACGGGGAGGGCTCAAATGCATTGCGATTGGTCCTCCGAACGCGGCTGTGAGGCGCACACCATAAATATCCTGCCGGCGGAATACCCTTCCTGAGATCCATGGGGCAGGGAATATGACAGGAAAGACCCGCGTGCTCTTCATCTGTACAGCGAACGCAGCCCGCTCCCAGATGGCGGAGGGACTCCTTCGGGCACGGTACGGGGACCGGTATGAAGTCTTCTCAGCTGGGACGCGCCAGTCGAAGGTCAGTACCCGGGCGATAACCGTGATGCAGGAGATCGGCATCGACATATCTCAGCATCATTCAAAGACCCTCGCCATGGTCGCCGACATCCCCGTTGACCTTGCATTCACGCTCTGCGACCGGGCACATGCGGCCTGCCCAATCGTCCCGAACGCGAAGGAGACAATCCATGCCGGCTTCCCCGACCCCCACCTGACACCCGGAACCGAGGAGGAGATCCTCCGGGGATACCGGGACGTGCGGGACAGGATCGCCGCGTGGATCGATGCCCGGTTCGGCGGGACAGCTCCCGCACAACAAGATTGATGACCAACCATCGCATTCATTCAAGTATTCCACTGGCGTGATCGCCATGTCCGGCAAAAAGAAGGATATTTATTCGGAATCGGTCGACCTGCACGAGAAGTACCGGGGGAAGATCGAGGTCTGCTCCAAGGTGCCGATCAAGAACCGCCACGACCTCTCGCTTGCCTATACCCCCGGCGTGGCCGAGGTCTGTCGGGCGATCGCGAAGGACAAGGACCTTGCCTATAAGTATACGCTCAAGTCCAACACCATCGCCATAGTTACGGACGGCTCCCGCGTCCTCTCGCTCGGGAACGTCGGGGGGACCGTTGCGATCCCGGTCATGGAGGGAAAAGCGCTCCTCTTCAAGAAGCTCGCCGATATCGACGCGTTCCCCATCTGCTTTGACCGCCCGCACGCGGAGTTTGTCGAGGACGTCAAGAACATTGCGCCGGTCTTTGGCGGGATTGCCCTCGAGGATATCACCGCCCCGCGGTGCTTCGAGTTCGAGGAGGCCCTCCAGGGAATCGGGATCCCCGTGATGCACGACGACCAGCACGGGACCGCAATCGTGGTGCTTGCCGCGCTCATCAATGCCTGCAGGGTGACGGGGAAACGCTTTGAGGACCTGCGGATCGTGGTGAGCGGGGCGGGTGCCGCCGGGTATGCCATCACCCGGATGCTCCGGTGTATTGGCTACAACCCGGACATCTGCACCCGCGTGAAGGATATCATCGTCTGCGACTCGCAGGGGATCATCCACCGCAACCGCGAGGGGCTGTACGCGAACAAGTTCAAGTTCATCATCGCCGAGGAGACCAACCACCAGGGGATGACCGGAACCCTTGAGGACGCAATGGAAGGGGCTGATGTCTGCATCGGCGTCTCCGTTCCCGCCATCATCACGCCCGCCATGGTCCGGTCCATGAACCGGGACCCGATCATCTTCGCCATGGCAAACCCGGTCCCCGAGATCCTGCCGCACGACGCCCACCTTGCCGGCGCGGCGATTGTCGGCACCGGGCGGGGAGAATACCCCAACCAGATCAACTACGCCCTGGCCTTCCCGGGTATCTTCCGGGGGGCGCTCGATGTCCATGCGACCCGGATCTCGGACGAGATGAAAGTCGCTGCCGCCCATGCTCTTGCCGATTACGTGAAGAACCCTGACCGGAACCACATCCTCCCGAAGATCCTGGACCGGGGCGTTGTCGCTGCCGTGGCACAAGCAGTGAGCGCGGCAGCCGTTGCAAGCGGCTGCGCCCGGCAGATCGGGTAGCTGAAGGATTATTTTCTGATGTCAGAGGGTCCGGCAGACCTTCTCCATCAGGGCGTGGTGGCTCCTGAGATGGGCCATGAACCGGCTGCTCCGTTCGCGGGAGGAGAGCGGGATCCAGTCAACGCCACAGTCAGTGTCCCAGAGGATGAGCCCTTCAGCCGGGGCTGGCTGGAGCGGCCGGTCTGCCGGTGCTTCCAGCAGAAGGCGGATCGTGTCTTCCGGACATTCCCCGTTGCCGACGCTCTGGAGCGCAGATGCCATGCACCGGACCTGGTGCCAGAGGAAGCTCTGTGCAGTGACCTCGAAGACGACAAAACCCTCGTCAGCGGCGATCCGGGCCGAGAGGACCGTCCGTTCCGGGTTCTTGTCCCCGACCCGGGCAAAGTTGGTGAAGTTGTGCGTGCCGACAAACAACTGTGCTGCCCGGCTCATAGCAGCGATATCACGCGGGGGCTCGGGGAAGAAATATCGGTAGGTCCGGCACCTCGCATCGAACCGCGGGTGGAAGGACGGCCCGACAACGGCATATGCAGTGCACCAGCAGTCGGGGGGGAGTTGCGTGTTGATGGTCCGGAGCGCCCGCTCATGGGCGGTTGTCGAGAAGGCGATGACCTGGCCGCAGGCATGGACGCCGCGGTCGGTCCGGCCGGCAGACTGGAACCCGGCCTCCCGCCAGCCGACAAACAGGGAGAGGCGCTGGCACGCCGCGATGAATTCCCCCTCGACCGTGCGGCTCTCGGCCTGCACCTGCGAGCCAAAGAACCTGCTCCCGAGATAAGAGACGCGGAACGCGAGCCTCACCGGAGCGGGATGTGCCGGGTTATCCGTTTGATCTTTCTCCATGTGTTCGAGAGCGACTGGCGGGTGTAGGTGCGCAGCGGCGTCTTCTTTCCGCCGCAGGAGACTCTTCCGGCCCGGATGGCGTCCAGGATCGCAGGCACGTTCCTCTCGGCATCGACATACGTCCGGCCAAACCCGACGAAGCGGGCATTGTGGGCATCGCTCCCGCCCACGCAGGGCTTGCCCAGCCGTTTTGCAATCCGTGCTGCCTTGTTGTTTGCGGAGCCGACGATATACCTGCTGTTGAAGGATTCGACGGCGTCGACGGCGGCCATCCCGGCTTTCTTCCTGCGGGCTACCCCGTGACGCCAGATGTGATAGGGGTGGGGGAGGATCAGGAGCGCTCCCATCCGGCGGGCAATGGCGATGGTCTCAAGGACGTCAAGGCCGGACGGGATCATCTCCGTTACCCCGAGGACGATGAGGTGCCCCTGTTTGGTCGAGACCTCGATCCCCGGGATTACCAGGACCTTCGAGGGGATCTTCAGGGCGACCTTCGCGCCGTCGACCGAGTCATGATCGGTGATGGCGATCGCGTCAAGCCCCGCCTGTTCGGCCCGCAGGAGGATCTCCTCGATACTGCTCTCGCCGTCTTTGGAGTAGTTCGTATGGACATGGAGGTCGCAGGTAAGCATCTGATCATAGTGTTTTTATCTCTCTGGTATTAAGGGAACTTATGCGCATCCTGCTCCCTACCGGCGAGGTGACCGAAGAGACTGTCCGGAAGGCCGCGGCAGGGTTCGATGCGGATGTTGTAGTGACCGGCGAGATCGCCTCGTTTCTCACCCCCCACCGGCTCCGCGAGCTCTTGAAGGAGAGGCGGTACGACATGGCAATCGTCCCCGGAATGTGTACAGCATCGTTCGATGCGGTCGAGCGCGAGACCGGTGTGCCGGTGTTCCGCGGTCCCCGCCATGCAGCGGACCTTGCCCTTATCCTGCCCTCCCTTGGATCGATCACGCTCTCGCGGTCGGTCCCGGCCGATGAGTTCCTCGCATCGAAGAAGGCCGGCGAAGCCATGGCACTGGTTGCAGAACGGGAGGAGGGGGCCGGCGCCGATTTCCTCATCCGCGGGATGAAGGTCGGCGGCGGCTCGCGGATGAAGGTCCTTGCCGAGGTCATGGACGCACACCGTCATGCGGACATCCGCGGGAAGGTTGAACAGTTCTTCGCGAACGGGGCGGATATCGTCGATCTCGGGTTCGGATTTGATGCCACACCCGATGATGTCCGTCGCGTCTTCCGGCAGCTCGAAGGGATCGACCGACCGCTGGCCGCAGATACCCAGGCCCCGGATCTGATCCAGGCCGCCCTTTGCCGGGCGGACATCATCCTCAGTCTCCATGAAGAGAATATTCCGGAGATTGGGGAGGAGGTTGCGAAAGCCGGCGCCGCTGCGGTCGTTGTGCCGGGGAGGGGCACGCTTGCCAGGAATATCGCCCGTGCAAAGAAGGCGGGGATCCGGTGCATCATCGCCGACCCGCTCCTCCAGCCGGCAGGCTCTGGCTTTGTTGCCTCCCTGCAGAATTTCAAACCGGGACGTTACCCCCTCTTCTTCGGGGCAGGGAACGTGGCCGAACTCCTGGACGCAGACTCGCCTGGCATGAACGCGCTCCTTGCAGCCATGGCAATGGAGGCCGGTGCGGCAGTCGTCTTCACGAGCGAGCATTCCGACAAGACGAAAGGATCTGTTCGCGAGATGCGGCGGGCAACGGAGATGATGGCCCTGGCGAAGGACCGCCCGTACCCCAAGGATTTGGGCATCGACCTGCTCGTCCTCAAGGAGAAACGGCGCCGGCGCGAACCTCCGCTCACGTACGAGACCGTTGTAGCGGCCCGGGCAATGCCCGACGAGATCGAGTACGACCCGAAAGGGAACTTCCGGATCGGGATAGAGGGGGACCAGATCGTTGCCGTCATCCACGGCAGGGCGGTTAAGGGGAGGCGGTGGCAGGACATGCTCCACACGATCCTTCTCAACGGGGACGTCTCGCTCCCCGACCATGCCGGTTATCTCGGGCGGGAACTGTACAAAGCCGAACTGGCGATCCGGTACGGGCGGAGTTTCGAGCAGGACGGGGAGTTCTGACTTCCCAATCCAATGTTTTTTCTTTCGCCACACGCACCTGTACTGCATGACAACACAGGCACGTGCATCCCATATCCTAGTGAAGACTGAACAGCAGGCAGCTTCCATCATGAAGCGCATCGCCGACGGCGAGGAATTTGCCGCGGTGGCCCGCCGGTTCTCCTCCTGCCCCTCCGGCAAGAACGGCGGCGACCTCGGCTGGTTCGGTAAGGGCATGATGGTCCCCGAGTTTGAGAAGGTCGCATTCGAGGAAGAGGTCGGGAAGGTCGTCGGCCCTGTCAAGACCCAGTTCGGCTTCCACATCATCAAGGTGACCGGGAAGAAATAATCATCCCCTTCTCAAAGCCATGGACAACAAATTTTTCCTCGGGATCGGGCTTGCCATCGTCATCGTTTTTGCAGCATCAGCCGTGTACATCAACCTCCAGAAGAACGCGCCGGCCACCGACCACGACACGCTCTACCAGGTCTCGACTATCGATGCCCTGATGCAGGGGGTTTTTGACGGCGTCCAGCCCGTGGGCGAACTGAAGCGCCATGGCGACTTCGGTATCGGGACGTTCGATGCCCTTGACGGCGAGATGATCGTGCTCGATGGCGTGGTATACCAGGCAAAGGCAGACGGGCGTATCTACCCGGTGAAGGACAGCGCTACCACACCATTTGCAACGGTGACGCACTTTACCAAAGACCGGACCGCTGCAACGGCTGCGGCAATGAACTACTCCGTGTTCTCGACCGTGATGGAGAAGGAGCTCCCGACCGGTAACATGATCTATGCCGTGAAGATGCACGGGACATTCCCGGCCATGAAGGTCCGGGCAATACCAGCCCAGCAGGAGCCCTATCCGACACTCACAGAAGCGGCAAAGAACCAGTCCGTGTACACGTATTCCACTACAACGGGAACGATCATCGGGTTCTACACGCCGGTCTTCTTCAAGAGCGTTAATGTCCCGGGGTACCACCTCCACTATCTGAGTGACGACCACACAACCGGTGGCCACATCCTCGACATGACCGTGCCCGCCGGCACCGTTGTTGAGTACGACATCACGCCCGGCTTTGCGATGGCGCTCCCGACCAGCGGGGATTTCACCGGTGTGGATCTCTCGCAGGACCTGACTGCCGAACTTGCAAAGATCGAGAAGTAACATTTTTCTTTGCGCGGATTTATTGCGGGAGAAAACCCTAGATCAGTACGCATTCCGGTGACCATCCATGAACATCCGCGGTATCCGAAAGGACGTCCTCTCCCTCCTCCTCCAGCTGGGGCGCGAGAGCCACCCGAACGAGTTCGTTGCGCTCATCCGGGAACGGGACGGTGTCATGGACGAGGTGAACCTCCTGCCCGGCACGGTCGGGGGTGAGGACTCCGCAACGCTCCTCTACGACATGATGCCGCTCGACACCCACCTTGCGGGAAGCGCCCACAGCCACCCGAACGGCGTGCTCCGCCCATCCGATGCGGACGTGAGCTTCTTCCCCCGGACCGGCCGGTACCACCTCATCATCGGGTACCCGTACCAGAAGAACGACTGGCAGTGCTTCACCGCGGACGGGAACCCCTGCGAGCTCGAGGTGATCGCGTGACCGGCCGCCGCGTAGTCGCAACCGGGACCTTCGACCTCCTCCACCCGGGGCACCTCTATTACCTTGAGGAGTCAAAGAAACTCGGCGACGAGCTCTTCGTCATCGTTGCACGGGACGTGAACGTGAAGCACAAGCCGCACCCGATCGTGCCCGAGGACCAGCGGCTCCAGATGGTTGCCGCACTGAAGCCGGTCGACCACGCGATGCTCGGCGACACAAAGGACATGTTCCTGCCCATCGAAAAGATACACCCGGAGATCATCACCATCGGATTCAACCAGATGTTTGACGAGAAGAAACTCGCAGCGCAGCTTGAGGAGCGGGGGCTCCCCGCCCGGATCGTGCGCATCGGGAAGTTCCCCAATGGAGATCTCTCCAGCTCCCGGCTCATCGTCCAGCGTATCATCGCCAAGCGCGGCTTCGAGTTCGGCTGCCCGCCGGTTCACGACCATGACCGGGACGGGGAGAAGAAGAGCTGAGCCGATCCTGTGCCAGGACCTGCCTGCGGATGCCTGGTATGAGCGATGGTTTTCAACCAGGACCTGGTTGAACCTTTTGGCGGGTTAGCGGTTTTTCAACCAGACCCTGATTGAAAAAAATTCATCGCGATCATGATCGCGATCGAAAAACTGATCCGGAACGATCGGACCCTGATCGAAAAATTTCAACCGGATCGTGATTTTTTTTTTTCAACCAGACCCTGATTGAAAAATTTTGAGCAGACCTTGATTGAAAAACAGTGGAATATCTGTGGGCTCTGACGGTGCGATATGTTTTGGATCAGCTTAACTTTTCACGACCGGACCCTGATGAAATTTTTTTGAGCAGACTCTGCTGAAAAAATTTTTACCAGATCCTGATTGAAAAAAAATCATCGCGATCATGATCCCGATCAAAAAACTGATCCGGATCGATCGGACCCTGACTGAAAAATTTTTACCGGGCCGGTTTTTTTCGACCAGACTCATCTTACATACATAGAGCGATCCAAAGAATCCGGGCATCATCTTTTTACATCCCGGTCAAAATTCACTCCCCGCAACCCTTATCCTCCCCCGCAGTGATCATTGCACAGGGGAGATCCTATGGAACGGAGCCTGCCTGCCGAGATCGAATCGCTCGAAGCCCTTGCACGGCAGAAGGGTGTGGTTGCGGAAGTGATACGCCCGGAGGAGATCGTTGTCTCCCAGTGGGTCCGGTTCAAGTGCCGGTATGGCTGCAAGGGGTACGGCAAGCACCTGGGCTGCCCGCCATACGCCCCCGACCCGGATGTCACACGGCGAATGGTGGACGAGTACGAGATCGGGATCCTGCTCCGGTTCGAAGGGGTCCCGGGGCATCCTGATTTCGGGCCGGACGACATCCCGGACGACTTCCACCCGTGGTTTGCCGACCTGATCAGATGGGTGAACGGGACGGTACACACGCTTGAGAAGACCGCATTCTATGACGGATATTACAAGGCGTTCGGCTTTGGCGGGTACCCGTGCATCTGGTGCGAGCACACGCACTGTGTTGCTGAAGAGACGGAAGGGGTCGTGGACGAGAGCATCCGGCGGAAATGCCGGCACATGGACATGGTCCGGCCGAGCATGGAGGCGGCGGGCATTGACGTCTTCGCAACCGCCCGGAACATCGGGTGGGAACTCAATACGATCCCGTGCAAGAATATGGAATACGGCAAGATCGTGCACTCCCGTGTCAGATCGGTCGGGCTCGTACTGATCGAATAAAAAAGAATACTCACCGGCTCGTATGGGGCCGGTGCATGAGCGCTTTCCTGCGGCTGTGAGAGATGATCCCCCGCCGCATCCAGGTACTGTACTTCGCGGTGAACGCCCCGACAATCGTCGTGAAGATGACGAGCGCCGCAATGACGGTCCCCACCACCGCGGAGCCGTACAGCACGGCGAGCGCGATCGAGAACTCCCCGCGGCTGATGGTGTTGGCCCAGATCTCGAGCCCCGAGAGGGCCGACCCGAAGATGGCAAGGCCGATGAGCATACCGGAGATGAACTTGCTGATCACCGCAAGGATGCAGAGGATCGCGATGGTATTGAGGTTTGTCCCGCTGGCAAAGTCGATCGTGACGCCGAAAAAGACAAAGAACATCACCAGGAACACGTCCTTGAACGGCCGGGCGTGTTGCTCGAATGCCTCGGGATCGGTTGTCGCAAGGGCAACCCCGAGAGCGATCACCATCAGCGACTCGGGGATTCCCACGAATATGGCAACGGACGCCGTGGTGAGCACGGCAGCGAAGGTGAAGAGGATGGGAGTCTCATCGTCGCGGTCAAGGATCGAGATGAGGAACTCCTTGCCATAGTGGGCAACTGCGTACATGATGACGAGGGCAAGCACAGTCTTGACAAAGAATGCAAAGAGGTCCTTGTTGCCGGACGAGAGAATGGCGATGATGATGATCAGGATAATGTCCTCGAAGACCTCGAGCCAGATGATCGTGTCCGCCTCTTTCATCATCAGCTTCCGGTTCTCGATGAGCGAACTGATGACAATGGCCGTGCTGGTGATGTAGAACGCTGTCCCGATGATGAACGCTTCCATGAGCGGGAAACCCAGCAGGTACGCGGCGGTGAACCCGATCCCCATATCTACGACAAGCCCGATAAGCCCGCTGGTCAGGAGCTTGGACGGGTCGGAGATCATCCGCTCGACCTTCAGCTCAAGGCCCATGAAGAAGAGGAGGAAGAGCAGCCCCATCTCCGAGAAGAAATGGCTTATCTCGTCCGAATGGACGATCCCGAGCCCGGCCTTTCCCAGCACCACGCCGGCAAGGATATAGAAAGGGATGGCAGGGATCGAGAGATATTTGGAAATAAGCGCAAGCACCAGACAGACGAAGAGCGCGATGATGAAGCCTTCCATTACTCCACCATAATGTCGCGCTCAAACTTTTTTATCTGGTCGGTCTCCCCGATGACCAGGGCCACGTCGCCACTCTCGAAAACGAACGATGGCGCAGGATTGATAAAATTCCGATCATGCCGGCAGATCGCGATGATGGTAGCGCCGGTCTTTGCCCGTACCTGGAGGTCCTCGATGGTCTTTCCGACGATCCGGTCCGGGATGGTGAAGGTATGGATGGTGATCCGCAGGTCGGCCAGCGCCGAGAACGCAACCTCCACGCTCTCCTGGTCGGCATCGATGATGGCGCCGGTCAGGATGTTGCCGAGCCGGCGGGCCTCGACCGGCGTCATCTCGGCAGCGCTCGAGGTCTGGCACCCTTTCTGGAGCGTATACATCTGGATGGCGTTGGTCTTGGTGAAGAAGACCGCGATGGTATCTCCCTTATCGGTCTCTATTTCGTATTTTGTGCCCACGCCCGGAAGATTGAGGGATCGCAACACCATACTAGACAGTTGAAGATCTGTCCTGAAATACATTATGATTCCACAGCAAAGATCCCGCCGGCTGCGGGAAAAAAGGAAAAGAGGGGTTTTTCTGGTTTGAGAGGTCGGGAGGCACGATGCGAAGAGGGGTATTCCTGAGCATCTGACACTTGAGGGCTTGATTCGTCCTCCCCACATACATCATGGTCGTACGGGGGGTTTAAACCCGTGAGCGGGCGGGGTGAAAGTGATACGGCAGCCACTCGGGCCCGGAGACGGAGGTTCTTCCAACCACATCTATTATATTCTCACTCGCATCAAGGTTCATTACCACAAGTGGATGGTTGCTCCGGCATGGGTGCAAAGAAGAAGCAGGCAAAACTCACCGAACCTGAACCGGATTACCAGGCGTTGTTCAGGACTACCCCTGCGGTTGTTTTTATCACTACGGAGAACGGGGATCTGGTGGATTTTTCCGAGCCGGCCGTTGCGTTCTTCGGATATGACTCCCGCGTGGATTTTGCCGGGGCCGGGGTAACCAGCCTTTTTAAGAAACCATCTGCTTTTAACGACCTCATCAGCGCCGCCGGCCAGGGGCCGGGGGAAGAGCGCCCATACGAGATGCTCCATAAGGACCGGTCCGTTCTTCCGGTCCTGCTCACCACTACCGCAGTCCACGGGGGGGATTCTGCAGCTGTCCACTATGTCACCACGGTACGGCAGGCAGCCCCCAGGGATACCGGAGCAGCAGCTCCCCGGGGAAAGGCTGCACGATCACGTGCCGGGAGGACTGAGACCCCGGCGCATGAGAGCGGGCCGGGGCGAGTCGCGGCGGACACCCCCGATAACGGAGAGGAGTTCCGGCTCCTCTTCGATACCATGAGCGAGGGGGTTGCACTCCACGAGCTCGTGTACACGAAGAAGGGGGTTGCATCCGATTACCGCATCGTCCAGGTGAACCCGGCATTTGAGACCAACACCGGCATCGCTGCCGATCAGGCCCGGGGGAAACTCTCCTGCGACGTGTACGGATCGGGCAAACCGCCGTTCCTCGACATCTATACCCGCGTTGCCACAACCGGTAATCCCGAATCATTCGAGATCTACTTCGAACCGCTTGGGCGCCACTTCCGTATCCGCGCCTTCTCACCCAAGAAAGGATGGTTTGCTACTGTCTTCTCCGATATCACAAAGAGAAAGCGCCTTGAGGAGGAGAGCGTCGCGGTACGGAAAGAACTCGAAGAGCAGAACGCGGTCTTTACCGGGATCCTGAGCAGCACCGATGCGGATATCTTCTCCCTTGACCGGGAGATCCGGTACACCAGTTACAACCAGGCCCACGCAGCTACCATGAAAGCACTCTACGGTACAGAGATCGCACCAGGGACGTGCATCCTTGACCATATTACCCTTGAGAAAGACCAGAAAACGATACGGGCAATGGCCGAACGGGCTCTTGGCGGGGAAGCGGGCACGGAAGAGGTCTATGCGGGAGACAATGCTCTGAGCCGGCAGTACCGCGACCTCTACTTCAACCCCATCCGGAACACCGCAGGAGACATCACCGGGGTAGCCGTTATTTCCCGCAACGCAACCGAGCGGAAAAGAGCGGAGAAAGCCCTTCGGCTGAGCGAGGAGCGATACCGTCGTCTTACGGAGAACTCGCAGGATATCATCTTCCGCCTTGTCCTGCCGGATCACCGGTTCGAATATATCAACCCTGCATGTCTCACCCTCACGGGCTATGAACCCGCCGAGTTCTACACCTCCCCCCACCTCCTCCAGGATATCATCCACCCGGTTTTTCACGAACGCCTTGAGAAGCAGTGGGCCATGATGCCCAAAGGCGATGTGCCGCAGGAGTATGAGTACTCGATCATCCACCGGGACGGCAGGATCCGGTGGTTCCACCAGCGCAACACGGTTGTCCGGGACAGCAAGGGGAAGGTCACTGCACTGGAGGGAATCGTCACCGATATCACTGCCCGGAAGAACGCCGAGATCTCCCTTCGTGAGATAGAGGAACGATACCGCATCATCTCCGAGAACACCGCGGACGTCATCTGGCTCCTCAACCTGGCAACGATGCGGTTCTCGTATGTCAGCCCGTCAGTATTTCATTTACTGGGGTACACAGCCGAAGAGATCCTGGAGATGTCATTTGTCGATTTCCTGACTCCTGCTTCACGTGAATACGTTGAAAAGGCGATTCCGGCTGCAATCGAGGCAATCCGGGGCTCCAGCGGGGCAGAGCGGATCCAGAATCACATCGTGGAGCAGGTCAGGAAAGACGGGACCATCATCACGGTCGAGATCGTTGCCACGCTACTCAATGAATCAGAACCCGACCGTATCGAGATCCTCGGGGTGAGCCGGGACATCAGCGAGCGAAAGCGGGCGCAGGAAGCACTCCGGGAGAGCGAGGAGAAGTTCCGGTCCCTTGTCGAGACAACGAGCGACCTTGTCTGGGAGGTGGATGCGCAGGGAATTTACACCTATGTGAGCCCCAAGGTCCGGGACCTCCTGGGATACGAACCTGCGGAGCTCGTGGGAAAGACCCCGTTCTCCGTGATGCCACCGGATGAGGCAGAGCGCCTGACCCGGGAGTTCGAACTGCTGGCCGTTTCCCCGAGCCCGGTCGATTCCCTAGTCAACCGGTGCCTCCACAAGAACGGGACGGTCGTTGTCATGGAGACCAGTGCGGTACCCTTGTTTGCACGGGACGGCAGCTTTGCCGGTTTCCGGGGGATCGACCGGGATGTCACCGAACGGATCCGGATCGGGGATGCTCTCAAAGAGAGCGAGGAGCGCTACCGGTCCTTTGTTGAGCGGGCGAACGAGGCGATCTTTGTCATCCAGGACGGGCTCATCCCGTTCTGCAACAGGAAAGGGATGGATCTCATCGGGAGGGAAGCCGATTACCTTGCCACTCATTCCTTCCTCGATCTCATCCACCCGGATGACCGCAACGCGGCAGTTGAACGCCATGTCCGTCGCCTGAAGGGGGAGGATTTCGACCCGCTTGCCGAACTCCGGGTGATGAATGCAAACGGGACACTGCACTGGCTCGAGATCAATGCAGTCCAGATATCCTGGAACGGTAAGCCGGCCACCCTGAACTTTGCAACAGAGATCACGGAACGCAAGAAAGCGTATGAAGCCCTGCGGGAGAGTGAGACCAGTTACCACGGCCTCTTCAACACGGTAAAGGAAGCGATCTTTATCGAGGATGCCGACGGCAGGTTCCTGAATGTCAATGACGGCGCTGTCGCCATGTACGGATACCCGCGGGAGTTCTTTATCGGGAAGACCCCCGCGGTCCTTTCGGCAGAAGGCCGTAATGATCTCGACGCATTGACCGTCCGTCTCCAGCAGGCTTTCGAAGGAGAACCCCAGACGTTTGAGTTCTGGGGGAAACGGAGCACCGGGGAGGTCTTCCCCAAGGAAGTGCGTTTGTACAAAGGGTCCTACTTTGGCAAGGACATCCTGATCGCCGTGGCTACCGACATCACCGAACGGAAGCAGGCGGAAGCGGCAATCAGGGAGAGCGAACACCATTACCATCTCCTTGCAGACAATGTCAGCGACGTGATCTGGACGGCCGGCAGGGAGATGCAGGTGACCTACATCAGCCCCTCAATCACCGCCCTGACCGGGCATACACCCGAGGAGTTCATGCGACTGCGGCCGGAAGACTCGCTGACGCCGGACTCCCTTGCCCTGCTCCACCAGTCCCGGGAGGAGGTGCTTGGCCACATCGCGGCCGGCCACTTCGACGCCTGCCGTCCGCAGTCCCTTGAACTCGAGTACATAAGGAAGGACGGTTCAACGGTCTGGGCCGAAGTGGTCATCAGCCTGATCCGGGGCAGCAGCGGAGAGCCACAGGGCGTTATCGGGGTGACGAGGGACATTACCGACCGCAAACAGACCGACGAGGCACTCAAGAACAGCGAAGAGTACCTGCAGACAATCATCAATTCGGTCCAGACCGGCTTGGTTATCATCGATCCGGAGACGCACACCATCATCGATGTCAATCCTGCCGCCGAGCGGCTTGCCGGTGTCCCCCGCGAGAAGATGATCGGGGCGGTCTGCCACCGGTTCATCTGCCCGGCCGAGGTGGGGTCCTGCCCGGTGACCGATCTCGGGATGAGTGTCGATAACTCGGAGCGGACGCTCATCACTCCCGATGGCCCGCGCTCGATCCTCAAGACCGTGGTGCAGGCAAACTTCTCAGGAGAGCGGTACCTCCTGGAGAGCTTCATCGATATCACTGACCGCAAGCAGGCAGAGGAAAAGCTTGTCGAGAGCGAGGAGAAGTTCAGTCTCATCTTCAAAAACTCAAACGATGCAATCTACCTTTTCGAGATCACACCGTCGGGCATGCCGGGAAGGATCGTTGATGCAAACGACGTGGCGCTCGGGCAGACCGGCCTCCCCAAGGATACCCTCCTGCGGAAATCGTTCCTGGAGATCCATTCAGGTGAGCTGCCCCGGAAGTCCCGGCCTATCATGATGGAGCTCCTCACCAAGGGGAATGTCCGGTTCGAGGCGGACGTTGCCCGTCACGATGGGACCAAGCTGCCGGTAGAGGTGAGCGCCCAGTTTGCCAAGCTCAACCAGAAGACCTATGTCATTGCAATCTCCCGTGATGTCTCGCGGCGGAAACGCGAGGACCGGGCGCTGCGGATCGCCAACCAGAAACTCCAGCTCATGAACCTCGTGGCATGGCACGACATCCAGAACAAGGTGACCGGCCTGCGCGGGTATGTCGAGCTCAGCAAGGACTTTGTCATGGACGAGCAGATGAAGAAGTTCATCGCAAGCGAGGAGGAGGTCTTAAAAGTCATCCACCAGCAGCTCCAGTACACCAAGGAATACCAGGAGATGGGCGTCCACCCGCAGGAGTGGGTGAATATCAGCCAGACGCTGCGGATGGTCCTCTCCCTAGCCGAGATGGGCACGATCCAGGTGATCATCGATGTCGCCGACCTCGAGATCTTCTGCGACCCGGTCATCGCCAAAGTCTTCTCCCACCTGCTCGACAACACCAAGATCCACGGGAAGAAAGCAACGAGCATCCACATCAGCTGCCGCGAGACAGCCGATGGCCTCACCCTCCTGTACGAGGACGACGGGGTAGGCATCCCCGAGGAGCAGAAGAAGGAGCTCTTCATGCGTAACGTGGGGACCACCACGGGCTTCTCCCTCTTCTTTATCCATGATCTCCTCGAGGTCTCGGAGATGACCATCCACGAGTCCGGGGTTTTCGGGCAGGGCGTCCGGTTCGAGATCGGCATCCCGCGGGGAATGTACCGGTTCGGCCACAAGCCCTGAATGATTCACGCATCATCCCCGTTCAGCCAGGCCGGCCTGCCCATCCATACCAGGCTCTCGTTCCCCAGGATAACGGACCGGATCTGATACTTTTTTCACCCGAGGGGATGATAGATAGTGATAGATCGCCGGGCGGCATCGCGTCCTCTGATCGTTCACAACCACTGCAGGAGTTGGATACCATAGCCGAAATTCCCAAAGAAGAATACGTGCTGAAATGTACTTCGGCATGCGCCGGGTGCAGCGATTCGCTTGCCCTCCGGTACGTGCTCAAGGCGGCAGGGCCCGATACCGTGCTTGTCGTGCCTGCCTGTTGTACGAGTGTCATCCAGGGCATTTACCCCAATACCCCGTTCAATGTCCCCGTGTACAACATCGCGTTCGGGGCAGCTGCCGCGTGTGCATCCGGCATGAGCAACGCGTTCCGGGCTGAGGGCAAGAAGACGAATGTCATCGTCTACGCCGGCGACGGTGGGACAATCGACATTGGTATCCAGGCAATGTCGGGTGCGTTCGAGCGGGGCACTGACTTCCTCTACATCTGTTACGACAACGAGGCGTACGGCAACACCGGTATGCAGCGCTCCGGTGCAACGCCGATGGGTGCCCGGACAACAACAACGCCAACCGGGAAGGCCGAGTTCAAGAAGGACCTCGATGCGATCATCGCGGCCCATGACCCGCCTTACATGGCAACCGCCGCAGCAGCGTACCCGCAGGACCTCTTCAAGAAGGTCCAGAAGGCGCTCTCCTTCCGCGGCCCGAGCTTCATCCATATCCTTGCCCCCTGCCCGCCGGGCTGGCGGTACTCGACCGAGAAGACGGTCGAGATGGGCAAACTCGCGGTCAAATCCGGGATGTGGGTGCTCTACGAGCGCGAGTACGGGAAACTCACGATGGGCGCACAATCCAAAGCGGCCATGAAAAAGCCGATCCCGCTCGAGGACTACCTTGCCCCGCAGGGGAGGTTCAAGGGTATTGACCAAAAGGTTGTCGAGGTCCTCAAACAGCGGATACAGAAGAACTTTGC
Organism: uncultured Methanoregula sp.; assembly: GCA_964448885.1. Lineage (GTDB taxonomy): Archaea > Halobacteriota > Methanomicrobia > Methanomicrobiales > Methanospirillaceae > Methanoregula. The sequence continues at coordinate 126,799 of CAYVAQ010000002.1, forward strand.
CAAGCTTGCAGCCGAGGAGGCACAGGCATGAAGAAGATCGCAACCGGCAACAAGGCAGTTGCCGAGGCAGTGAAGCAGGTTGTCCCCTCCGTTGTCGCGGCTTACCCGATCACCCCACAGACCGAAGTGGTTGAGCAGATCGCCGAGTTTGTCACGGGCGGTGAGCTCAAGAGCCGGTACATTGCTGTCGAGAGCGAACACTCCGCGATGGCTGCCTGCATCGGGGCAAGCATCACCGGTGTCCGGACATTCACGGCAACGAGCTCCCACGGGCTCCTCTACATGCACGAGATGACCAACTGGGCGGCAGGGGCGCGCCTGCCGATCGTGATGGCAAACATCAACCGCTCGCTCGGGCCCGGCTGGAATATCTGGGCTGAGCACACCGACGCCCTGCAGGAGCGGGACACCGGCTGGCTGCAGGTCTATGTCAGCACCGTGCAGGAAGCCTACGACGCAACGATCATGGCGTTCCGGATCGCGGAGCACAACGATGTCCTCCTGCCGGTGATGGTGAACCTCGACGGGTTCCTCCTCTCCCATATCATGCAGCCGCTCGACACGGTTGATGCAGGCGATTTCGTGCCCCCAGTACGACTCCCGCATGCAATCGACCCAAAGAACCCGGCAGCATACGGCGGTCTGACCGGCACCGACAAACATTTCCTGATGCGCTGGGATATGGAGCGCTCGATGCGGGACTCGGTGAAGGTCATCCAGGATACCGAAGAAGAGTTTGCAAAGCGTTTCGGCCGGAAGTACGGCTTCACCGAGAACTACCACTGCGACGATGCAGAGATCATCATCGTCGCCATGGGCACGCTCGGCAAGGAGATGGAAGTGGCTGTTGACCTGCTCCGCAAAGAAGGAATCAAAGCCGGTTCCCTGCGCCTCCGCTGGTTCCGGCCGTTCCCGGACCTCTCCCTCCTCAAGGGGAAACAGGTTGTCGTCATCGACCGCGATTACTCGTTTGGCCGTGGCGGCATCCTCGCAACCGAGATCGTTGCACAGACAAAAGAGAACCTCTTCTCGGTCATCGCCGGTCTTGGCGGGCAGGAAGTCACCTATGACGACATCGCGGACTTTGTCCGGAAACGGGAAGCGGGAAAAGAACTATGGTTCGGGGTGAATGCCCATGTATGAGATCCGTATCCACTCGCGGGGCGGCCAGGGCGGCGTGACTGCAGCACGGCTCCTTGCCCTTGCGGCAATCCACGATGGGAAGTTTGCCACCGCAGCCCCGTTCTATGGCGCCGAGCGGCGGGGCGCACCGATCGTCTCATTCGTCCGGATTGACGACCGGCCTATCCGGATCTACAGCCAGATCCGGAAGCCGGACATGGTCGTTGTCCTCGACGCGAGCGTCATGGACGTGGTTGATGTCCTGCACGGGCTCAAAGACGGCGGGAAGGTCTTTGTCAACAGCCAGCAGAAGAGGGAGTTTGCCGGGTTCGTCTCGAGCAATGTCGATCTGACCGGCATTGCGCTGAAGGAGAACCTCGTGGTCTCGGGCAGCCCGATCCTGAACACACCGGTCATCGGGGCCATGGCAAAGATGGGGATCATCTCGGCAGATTCAGCAAAGAAGGCGATCCGCGAGATGTTCTCCGATGAACGGAATGTCAAGGCAGCAGAGGCCGCCTACCAGGAGATGAGCGCATGAGCAGCACGCCAAAAAGGGAACGCCTCGCGATGAGCAGGCCGCTCGAAGGGGCATGCGGAAAGACCGGAACATGGCGGGTCTTCAGGCCGGTTGTGGACAAGGAGAAGTGCAATGCTTGCGGGCTCTGTGCAACCTATTGCCCTGACGCATGCATCAATGACGACCTCGCAATCGACCTTGAATACTGCAAAGGCTGCGGCATCTGTGCCAACGAGTGCCCCAAGAAGGCAATCGGGATGGTCAGGGAAGAGAAATAAGAGTTTTTCCGGCGGGAGGTGCACGGGCTCCCGTCATTTTTTGTTATTTTTCAGGTGCTTTGAGTTCGTCCTTTGCAATATATTCTAGGTCGAATTTATAGAAATGGGTGAACCGGCAGTTCCGGCACCTGACCGTCAGGTGCCGCGAACTGACGATGAGATCGTGGGGGCCGGTCACCCTGCAGTTCCTGCAGGTCGCCTCCTCGACCAGTTCCCAGACCGGGTACTTGCCGATCCTGGTCAGGGTCCCCGCTGCATCGACGTCCTCGCTCCGGGGCACGAAGACCCGGGTCGCACCACAATTGTCGCAGGCTACCTGAGCCTGGTTCGGCACCGCCTTGATGATCTGGTCGGCATCAGCCTTGCAGTGATAGCAGTCGGTCCGGTGCCGGGTGAAGATGAACCGGTCTGTCATGGGAGATACTGGATACGTTGGTATTCATTAACCTGTTGCACAGGAACCCTGCAGGTACGTTCATCCGCTGTACGGAAAATTCACCGGAAGCCAAGTTCTGACAGGATATTTCTTTGCCCAAGATTTCATTAAAAAAAATCGAAAGAATGCCGCGTTTTTGCGTGGTGAACAGTTTTTCAGAGCCCTAGGCGGAAAAGACCGGCGGAACATTGAGTAAACTTTAATTATCCGATAAATTCAATCTATTCACCATGAAGAGATTCTTCGCAGTATGTGTCTTCGTTGTCCTGCTGGTTGCGGCTACCGGCTGTACCCAGACGGCAACGACGACCCCCACCCCGGTTCCGACCGCGGTTGTTACCACCCAGGAACCCACCCCAGATATGACCATGCCGCCGGCAACGGCAGAGCCCACTGCAGCACCCACGGCCGAGGCAACCCCCGCCGCGACCGCAGAGGTCACCACGGCAGTGGCTGAAGAGACCACCCCCGCGGTTGCCGCGGAAACCACCGCCAAGCCGGAACTGACATTCTCCAAGACCACGACCATCTATATCCGGAACAATTCATTTGTCCCGCAGGAGATGATGGTACTCCCCGGAACGGGTATCCGGTGGGTCAATGATGACAGAACCCTTCACCAGATCAAGACGCTGCCCGACACCAAGGTCAAGTTCACTTCGGCAGATCTCGTGAACGGTGCGACCTTCAGCTACACCTTCGGCGAGAACGAGGGCACGTTCGGGTACTTCGATACCTACACCAATGCAACGGGAGTCATCATCATCAAGAAGGGCAGCTCAATTGCCGGTGCACCCCCGATGCAGACCCATGCAACCGTAGCACCATAAAACCTCTTTTTTATTTCTCTTTTTCCTGGAATCATTCCCCGTCAGCCTGCAGTAATCATCGCTGATGGCTGCCCCCGCCCGGGGGAACAGGGATAGCACGGCACTTCCTCCCAAGAAAACGTGAGGGAGTTCGGAGTTCAACCCTGCGGTAATGGCGGGCTTGAGGAAGGAGGGGTAACGAGCGCGATGACGGAGAAGTGCGAGAAAAAAAGTATTTGCTTGTTGGTTGCAGGACTGCTTCAGAAGTCCATGCCGCCGGGGGGCATGCCGCCCATTCCACCCATGCCGCCCATACCACCGGGAGGCATACCGCCTTCGGGCATCGGGCTCTTGGAGGAGGCAATGACATCGTCAATGCGCAGGATCATGACTGCTGCCTCTGCGGCAGAGGAGATTGCCTGGGTCTTGACGCGGAGCGGCTCGACAACGCCGGCTGCCTTCATGTCAACTGCCTTGCCTTCGAAGACGTTGAGACCGTAGGTCTTCTTGCCCTTCTCGTGGGCTGCACGGATCTCGACGAGCATGTCGATGGGGTCGAGGCCTGCGTTCTCTGCAAGGGTCCTCGGGATGACCTCGAGTGCTGCTGAAAATGCCTCGATGGCGAGCTGTGCCCGGCCACCAACGGTTGCTGCGTACTCACGGAGGCGGAGCGAGAGCTCGGTCTCGGGTGCGCCGCCACCGGCAACGACCTTCTTGTCCTCGACAACGACACCGACAACGCGGAGTGCGTCGTGGATGGCGCGCTCGAGCTCGTCGACAACGTGCTCGGTGCCGCCCTTGACGATGATGGAGACCGCCTTGGGGTTCTTGCACTGCTCGACAAAGGTCATCTCTTCGCCGCCGACCTTGCGTTCCTCAACAAGCCCGGCCTTTCCGAGCTCTTCCTTGCCGATCGCGTCGATGGAGGAGACGAGGCTTGCGCCGGTTGCCCGGACGAGCTTCTCCATGTCGCTCTTCTTGACACGGCGGGTTGCAAAGATACCTGCCTTTGCAAGGTAGTGCTGGGCGATGTCGTCAATGCCCTTCTGGCAGAAGAGGACGTTGGCACCGCTCTTGACGATCTTGTCAACAATGCCCTTGACCATGCGCTCTTCCTCGTCGAGGAATGCCTGGAGCTGGTCGGGCGAGGTGATGTTGATCTCGGCATCGACTTCGGTCTTTTTGAACTCGACTGCTGCGTTCAGCAGGAGGATCTTGGCATTGGTGACCTTCTTCGGCATCGCCGGGTGGACACGTTCCTTGTCGATGAGGACACCCTCGACGATCTCGGAGTCCTCGATCGAGCCGCCGGTCTTCTTCTCGACCTTGATGTTCTCGACATCAACAGTGCCGTCATCATCGGCAACCATGGTGATTGCCCTGACAACAAGGTCACAGAGCTTGTCCTTGCTTGCCTCTGCGCCCTTGCCGGTCATTGCGGTACCAGCGATGTTCTTGAGGATTGCCTTGTCGGTTGCCTTGACATCGATGGCAATATCCTTTAAGAACTCCTGGGCCTTCTCGGCAGCCTGGCGGTAGCCGTGGGCGATGACAGTCGGGTGGACGTCCTGCTCAAGGAGGTCCTCTGCCTTCTTGAGAAGTTCACCGGCAATGACGACCGCGGAGGTGGTCCCGTCGCCGACTTCGTCGTCCTGGGTCTTTGCGACCTCGACCATCATCTTTGCGGCCGGGTGCTCGATGTCCATTTCCTTGAGGATCGTGACACCGTCGTTCGTGATAACTACGTCGCCGATTGTGTCGACGAGCATCTTGTCCATGCCCTTGGGACCGAGAGTGGTCCTGACTGCACTTGCCACTGCCTTTGCGGCGGTGATGTTCATACCCTGGGCGTCACGGCCGCGGGTACGGGTGCTGCCTTCCTTGAGAATGAGAATCTGCTGTCCTCCAAGTTGCTGTGACATTAAAAATCACCACTTTTAGCACTAAAATTGGTTTGTGGTTCTATATAAAGTTTTGTAAAAATTCACTCGCCAAGCAGGTCGAGAAGCTCGAACCCGTCCTCGATTTTGTGGAGGCGCTTCTCGCTGATCACGAGCGTCCTGCCGATCTTCTTGTCCTTGGTCGAATCGGTGAGGACGCACATTGCGTGTTTCTTGGCGATCTGCGAGAGGTTGCCGATGAGCGCTGCACGCTTTACGACTTTCTGTGACGGACCGTACCCGGTCAGGATAGTCTCGTTGTCAAACGTGAGCATGGCCTGGAACGGCGCACCGTGGAGCGTGTGGAGGTGGACGCCGATCTGCTCTAAGAATTCCATCGGGCTCTGCGGGTGGACGCCGTTCTCCTTCTTTTCAGCATCCATTGCCTTGGGGGGTTCGTGCCGGATGATGTCGATGGACTCGACAACCCCGGTATCGAAGTACTCCTCGATCCGGATCGCGACATCGAGCGTCGTGCCCATCCCGCTCTCGTACTTGCTGATGGTCCGGCGCGAGACACCGAGGACATGGCCGAGATCGCCAAGGGACATGTTCCGCTTCTCGCGGAGTTCCCGAAGCATGTCGCCATTGATATTGACATAGAGCCCGCCGGGGGATGCGTACACGAGCGGAGGGATCTTCTCCACGAAATAATCATAGAGCGTTGCCGGGCTGATGGCGTATATCCCGTACCGGACGTACACCGCACCGCGCTCGAGCTCCGCGTCGCGGGCCCGCTCACCGACAATGAGCGGCACGCCGCCCAGGAGCCGGGAGATGAGCTCGATATCGAAGGCGACCTCCTCGCTCACCGAGTCGATATGCGAGACCACCTTGATGACAAGCAGCGTCCCGTTGTTCCGGGCAATGAGGTCGAAACTCCGCGGGCGCAGCGTGAACCTCTCCGATACCTCGAAGCCTGCAGTGATCATCACGCTGATGACAAGCTGGAGCTGGCGGTCCTGGGACATGCAGTTACAAATGGATTAAGCGCTCCCATATATTAATATAGACATGCTGATCGGAATCGATGACACGGACTCGCCGCAGGGGATGTGCACGACCTACCTCGGGGCGGTGCTTGCCCGCAGGCTCATCCGGGAGCACATGCAGGTGCGCGAGGCTCGGCTCGTCCGGCTCAACCCCAATGTCACGTGGAAGACCCGGGGAAATGCGGCAGTCATGCTCGATGTAAAAGGCGATCCTGACCGGGCATTCGCCCTTGCGAGCGGGCTCGTGGAGGAGCTTGCCGACATGTCCTGCGACAATACCAATCCCGGTGTCGTTGTTGCAGAAGACCCAATCGACCCGGCATTCTACCGCAAAGCCGTCACGGATTTCTGCACCATTGAAGAGGCTGTCGCAATCCTCAATGCAGCCGGCACCCGGTACCGCGGGTGGAAGAACCGGCGCGGGCTCATCGGGGCAACGGCAGCAGTGGCAGGCGAACTTCCCGACAGGACCTCCGAGATCCTCGTGTACCGGCAGCCGGACCGGTTCGGTACGCCCCGAGCCGTAGACCGTCAGAGCCTCTTCGACGCCGAAGCGGCGACTTTCCCGCACACGTGGGACACGGTTGACGTGGCAAACAATGTCGTGGTCTGCGTCCCGCACACACCGGACCCGGTCCTCTTCGGTATCCGTGGCGAGAGCCCGCGGTGGGTGATGGCAGCCCGGCAGATGGTCCGGTCGGAACCGCCCGGCATCGAGCAGGTGTGGGTGACCAACCAGGGCACGGACGCCCACATCCTGCCGGGGACCACCGGCCACCTCAGCGAACTGCTCTCGTATATCGTCCCGGGTACCGTGACCAGCGTGCCGCAGACCAGGACCGGCGGGCATGTATCGTTCGTGATGGAAGACGGCGGTTTTGCGGTCCGGTGCATGGCGTACGAGCCCACCAAAAACTTCCGCACTATCGTGCGCAAGCTCCTCCCGGGAGACCGGGTGATTGCGGCCGGGAGTTTCAAGAAAGGGAGCATCAACCTCGAGAAACTGAAGGTTGTCTCGCTCGCAGACGCCCGTACGGTCCGCCCGCCGCTCTGCACAGCCTGCAGCAAGCGGATGACCAGTGACGGCAGGGGCAAGGGCTGGAAGTGCAAAAAGTGCGGTGCCCGGGCGGACACACCGGAGATCACGGAGATCCCGCGCCCGCTCGCGACGGGGTGGTACGAGGTCCCGCCAACGGCACGAAGACACCTGGCTAAACCTCTCTGCCGCGGTACACCGGATCCCTGACCGTTCATTGGCGACCGCAGGTCGCCCCGGTTGCGAAGGCGGAGCCTTCGTGGTGGGAAGTCCCGCCAACGGCACGAAGACACCTGGCAAAGCCACTCTGCCGGGGTGTGCCGGACTGCTGATCGCTCCCCCCCGTCACGGGTAGGGATCGGAGGAGTGACGGGGAGAACCCGAAAGAGCGGATCATGCACCACGGGTTCCGGCGTATGGGACGACAGCAATCTATTAGTATGATAATACTCTTTTCTAGTGTATCCATAACCCGGGAATAACGAATGATATCGGTCCTGTATGTCGATGATGAGAGGGCCCTGCTGGAGGTAGGCCGCATCTTTCTTGAGAAGGAAGGGGAGTTTACCGTAGGGATAGCTCTGTCGGCAAAAGCCGCACTCGAATCACCGGATTTCTCCTCGTACGATATCATTGTCTCCGATTACCAGATGCCGGGGATGGACGGCATCGCATTCTTAAAGTATCTCCGGGCATCCGGCAACACGATACCCTTCATCCTCTTCACGGGCAAAGGCCGCGAGGAGGTTGTGATCGAAGCGATCAACAATGGTGCCGACTTCTATCTCCAGAAAGGGGGACAGCCGCAGGCACAGTTCGCCGAGCTCGCCCATAAGATCCGGCTGGCGGTCCGGAAACGGAAAACCGAGACCGACCTCATATGGTCGGAGGAGAAGTTCTCCCGGCTCTTCCGCGAGAACCCGAGCCTTGAGGCGATCACGGATTTCTCCACCGGCAGCCTGATCGATGTCAACGATGCCTTCATCCGGACGACCGGCTACTCCCGTGACAACGTGATAGGGAGATCGGCCCGGGAGCTGGGCATCTTCATCGACCACCAGGACCGCGAGAGGATGGCAGATGCCATTGCAAAGGACGGGATAATCCGGAACATCGAGACCAGGATCCAGACAAAGAACGGGGAGATCCGAATCCTGGACTTCACCGGCCAGCACATCCGAATCGCTGACAAGGACATCCTCTTCTCGCAGGCAGTGGACATCACCGATCGCCGGAGGGCAGAAGAAGAACTCAAAAAGAAGAATGAAGAACTCAATGCCTCCTACGAGCAGATCGCCGCAGCCGAAGAGGAACTCCGCAGCCAGCTGGACGAACTCACCCGGGAACAGGCTGCCCTGCAGCAGAGCGAGGCAAAATACCGCGAACTTGCCGACCTCCTCCCCCAGATGCTCTTCGAGATCGACCGGGAATTTCGGATCATCTACATCAACCGGTATGCCCTTTCCCTGTTCAGGATAACGGAGAACGAGCTCGAAAAAGGTGTAACGATATTCGACTTCATCGCTCCCGAAGACCACGACAAGGTCAGGCAGAATGCGGCCAAAATAAACGGGACCGGCCCGGTCGTTGCGGGGCAATACACTGCGGTCAGGAGGGACGGCAGCAGGTTCCCGGTCCTCGTGTACGCGAGCCCGGTCTTCCAGCACAACACCCTGACCGGTTTCCGCGGGGTTGTCATGGACATCTCGGGCCAGAAGAGCCTGGAAGACGAACTCCGGAACCGCGAAGCAACATTCCGGAAGATCTTCGAGATGAGCCCGTACCCGGCCGCCATCAACAGCGTTCCCGATTACCAATTCGTTGCCATCAACAAGGCCTTCGTGGAGGCAAGCGGGTTCACTGAGGAGGAGGTTTTGGGCAAGAACCACCTGGAGCTGGGCATCATCTCGATTCCCGAAGCAGCAAAGCTCATCGCCCGCTTCACGATCTCCAGTAAACTCGAGAATGTGCCCCTTGCCCTGACCGCCAAGGACGGGAAACGGGTCCACGTCATCTTCTCCACGGTACCGATAACCTTTAAGAACCGGCCGGCGATCCTGACCATGACAGCGGAGGTGACGCAGCTCCGGCGGATCGAGGAGGAGCTGATCCGGAAGAACGAGGAACTCCACGCAGCCTTCGAGCAGCTCTCGGCAACCCAGGAAGAACTGAACCAGAACTATTCCGAGCTCACCAAAAGCGAACAGGCAATCCGGGCAAGCGAGGCCAAGTTCCGTGCCCTTATCGAGCACACGCTCGACGGGATCCTGATCACCGACTTTACCGGTAACTTTTATTTTGTCAACCGGGCCGCGTGCAGGATCGTGGATGTCGACGACCCCGGCGTGGTTATCGGAAAACGTAATGTGATGGAATTCATCGCGCCCGAATCCCGGGACGAGGTGATGCGCGACTTTGCCCAGGTAGCGCAGGGGATCGATGCGTACCTTGCCCTGTATAAAATCATCACCGACCGGAAGCGGGATGTCTGGATCGAGAGCATCGGCAAGAAGATCCCGTACGACCAGGGCGAAGCGATCCTGATCTCGATCCGGGATGTGACCGGGCGGAAGAACGCCGAGTCGGCAATCCAGGCGATGGTGCGCAGCATGGTCGGGACCACCGGCGACGATTCGCTCAAAAAGATCACCGAGAGCGTCAGCGCATTGCTGAAAGCCGACTGCGTCATGATCGGCGAGATCCAGCCGGACCATGATACGGTCAGGGTCCTCTCGATGATCCTTGACGGCAGGGATGTCCCTGACTTCACGTACACGCTCAAAGGCACCCCCTGCGAGAACGTGGAAAAGAAAGGGTTCTGCCTGTACCCGGACAACGCCATCCAGCTCTTCCCGGCGAGCAAAGACCTGGTCGAGCTGAATATCCGCGGATACGTCGGGACCCCGCTGCGGAACTCCCGGGGCGAGGTGATGGGGATCCTCTGCGCCCTCTCCCGCGCCCCGCTCCAGCCATCCCCGGCGATGCGCGAGATCATGGATATCATCGCGGTGAAGGCAGCCGCCGAGATCGAGCGGGGCCGGGTGGAACGGGCGCTGCGGGAGAGCGAGAGTAAACTGCGCCGCCTTGCCGAGAATGCACCGGATATGATCTACCGCATGTCGCTTCCCGATGGCAGGTTCGAATACGTCAGTCCCGCTTCGGTGGCTCTCACCGGCTATACCCCGGAAGAGTTTTACGCGGACGCCGGCCTGGTCAGGACGCTCATCCACCCAACATGGCGGGAGTATTTCCGTGAGCAGTGGGAGGCGCTCCTTGCAAAGAATGTTCCCCCGGTGTACGAGTACCAGATCATCGACCGGCAGCAGAAGGTCCGGTGGCTCAACCAGCGCAACATGCTGATCACGGATGAGACGGGGACTCCCGTTGCGATCGAGGGGATCGTCTCCGACATCACGAGACAGAAAGAGACCGAGCAGAGCCTGCAGAGGAGCGAGCAGCGGTCCCTTATCGTGAGCGAGAACGCGGGCTCGTGGATCTGGGAGGTTGATCCCGAAGGGATCTACCGGTACTCGAGTCCGGCCGTGGAGAAGATCCTCGGTTACAAGCCGGACGAGATCGTGGGCAGGAAACATTACTACGACCTCTTCGAGCCGGATATGCGGGAGGATCTCAGGAAGGTGACCATGCAGGCGTTCGAACGCCGCGAGCCATTCCACGATTTCGTGAACGTGAACGTGCACAAGAACGGGAACCCGGTCATCCTCGAGACGAGCGGCACGCCGCTCTTTAACGAGGACGGCACCTTTACCGGGTACTGCGGCGTGGACGAGGACATCACGGAACGCAAGCGGATCGAGGAGGCGCTGAAGCGGACGAACCACCAGCTCAACCTGCTCACCGGCATCACCCGCCACGACATCCTCAACAAGATCACGGTCGTGCTCGGGTACCTTGCCATTGCGAGGAAGAACTGCACCGATGCCGGCATCTGCGAATACCTGCAGAAAATGGCGGATCCGGTTGAAGCCATCCGGCAGCAGATCGATTTCACGCGGGTGTACCAGAACATCGGGAGCCAGGAGCCGCGCTGGCTGGTCCTCGACCAGGTGCTACCGCACGCGTACGTGCCGGTCACGATCACCATGACGGCCGGTGTCGGCGGGATCGAGGTCTTCGCCGATATCATGCTGGAGAAGGTCTTCTTCAACCTCCTCGATAACTCCGTGCGCCACGGGCAGCGGGTGACGCAGATCCGCGTCTCTGCCACCATCTCGGGTGGCGACCTGGTCATCCTGTGGGAGGACAACGGGGTCGGCATCCCGCACGATGAGAAGGACCTGATCTTCGAGCGCGGGTACGGAAAGAACACCGGGCTTGGCCTCTTCCTGGCACGGGAGGTTCTCGCCCTCACCGGGATCGCCATCACCGAGACCGGTACGCCGGGCAGGGGCGCCCGGTTCGAGATCCTCGTGCCGAAAGGGACCTTCCGTAACTCCGGCAAAAAATAAAAAAATCCGCACCCGGCAAAAAAGCATATCATCCCGAATTCTGAATTCTATTGACAAATATTCTTATTTCAAATATTTTTCGCACAGCGGAGACGATTGGGAGTGAGAGGACGAAAGAAGCAGGACCTGAAAAGCGAGGGGGCTGAATGGGCGGAGCGGATGGGGTACCACTGGGCGGTGAACACCGACTCCGCGGTCCCGTTCGACGGGTTCCTGTACAACGAATGTATCATCATCGCGGTGAAGCTGAAGAAAGTCAGGTACGGCCTTGGCGAAAACCCGATGATTGAAGAGAAGTTTCCGGAAGAGGTCGCACTCCTGCGCTCCCTTCCGGTACCGCAGTCCATTATTCGCGAACTCTGGGTGCGGACGCAGAACGAGCGGATGTACCGCCGGTTCGCCATCCTGCCGGGAATGACTGCCGAGATCGAGGAGAATACCAAAGAGAACTACCGGAACCCCCACTACCGGGAGGCATACTGGAAGAACGCCCCATACCATGTCGAGATCCCCATCCCCCGGAGGGATCCTGGAAAAAGCGTATCTCCAAAAACCCCGTAAAATGCCCGGATTGGCAAAAGGACGAAGCCACTTTTTTCTCCACAGGAAATGGCGTCCACGCGGGTGAAAAATTCGAAGCAAAAGAGGAATTTGCGGAATCTGAACCCGAAATATTGGTTTTGAACCTGCAAAATAGCAGCGGTACAACACCCGTTTTTTCCGGACATAGTTCAGGACGTCCCAAAAAAGGGGCGATCCGGGGGCTGATTCTGGCCGTTTTGGAGGATTCCAGTGGAAACCAACCCTTATTCACGACGGAGAAACGGGATTCGGACGGTCGCGATCCTCTGGAGAGAAAGGGGTGAAAGAAGAAATTTCGGCTCTGTAGAAAACCATCAATTCTGACGCTCTTGGGGGCGTCGCCAGGTGGCTCCGCCCCCGCACGCTCGTGGCATCCCCGGTTGCGATGATGCTGTATTACCCGCAGACAGATTGGTGAGGTTGATGACAGGTAATGCTGCAGAATCCAAAGCGCCCCCGCCCCCCGCGGGGTGTCGAATCTCGTCAGAGATGAGATATGAGAAGAACGCTTCAGCGTTCTTCGAGTGCAGGGTTGGCGCAAGGGGGGCGATCAAATCACATTTCCAAGATTTCTACAGAGCAAAAATTTCAATTTCTTCTCAAGCTCGATCTGCCTTGCCGGGTTCTCTGTCCTATTCGAAGAAATTAAATTTCTTCTCAAGCTCGATCTGCCTTGCAGGCAGATCTCGCTTCCACCACCGCGATCTCTTCCGGGGTCAGCCCGTAGAGCTCGTACACGAGGGCATCGATCGCTGCCTCTGCGGCACGGATCTTTTTCTGGATCGCTTCGCGTTCCGGATCCGTTCCTGCTGCCGGATATTTCTTCTCCCACTCGGTTTTTTTCCGGAAATTTTTTTCAACGCGCTCGTGCAGCGCACGCTCGTCCGGCCGGTCAAGGTCCGGCGTGTACACCGGCAGCTGGCTGAGATCGTCCCATGAGATGAACTGCCGGGGGCCCCGGGAATTCTTCTCAAGAAAAAATTTTATGAGCCGGCTGTTCAGGACCGCTGCAAGGTACTGGCCGGAGGATGGCACTGCCAGGATCGTCTCATCGCCAACGGCCCGGCCCGCATCGGGCAGGAAGAACGGCCGGTCCCCTTCAAGCGGGAAGAAGAGCCGCCCCTGCCGTTCCTGCCAGAACGGATCGCACGCGGTCTCCCACCACAATGCACCGGGCCCGGCCCGTTCCCTGAGCCGGTCCGCAAACGGCTGCAGGTGCCGGGCCACGGGCGGGTGCCGGTGACGGAACCACTGCCAGGGGTTCTTCCCTGCCTTCCCATGAGACCGCGTCCAGCCTTCGGGAACCAGGATGAGGAAACGCCCCCGCTGCCCGGCGTCCCCTGCTGCAATGATCGGCCGGACAATCTCCCTGCAGCGCGTGTCCCGCCGCATCCACTGGCGGGCGACCGCGGCATTGATGACGAACGGATCGTCTCCGGGAATGCAGATTCCCGGGTGTACCTGGCCCATCACCACGTCCGCAAGCAGCGTCCCCCGCTCCCGGACCTTCTCCAGCACCGCATCAGCCCGGGTGTCGCGGAGCACCCAGCCCCCCGCATCGAGCGCCTGCTGGTTGACCGGGAACCGGTGCCCGGCAGTAAACGCAGCCGGGTCTTCCGAAAATCCCGGGCCGGCGCATACGGCAGAGAACGACCGGGCCGGCCGGGTGACCCGCACGCGGAGAAGGGCAAGGCCGGCACCGGGCGATCCGGCCGGAAGCGGGGAAAGATCCGCGATTTCCTCGATCCGGGTGCGCTTCAGCAGGTCCCGGAACGGCGAGCCGGGGGCCCCGCGGAGGAACCGGCTGCTCATCGCCATGGCTACCGTCCCGCCCGGCACGACCAGCGAGAGTGCTTTCTCGAAAAAGTACGCGGACCGGTCCGCAAGGGGATGACCGGCCGTGTACCGGCGCTGGAAGTACTGCTGCACCCACTCGCGCGTATCAAGGGCGCCTTCCGGGGGATTTGAGATGATGGCATCGAACCCGCCACTCGCGATGATCTCGGGGAAGCTGTCGGCATAGGAGAATGCATTCAGCTGGTGCCGGTCCCGTGCGGGGCAGAAGTTCCACGACTCGTCATCGGCGATCTCCGGGCCGATGAGGGCGTTGCCGCAGAGGACGGTGCGCGAGAGATCCCGGAGCACGGAGAGGACTTTATTGGAGAAGTCCTCCACGGCCGGCCCGCGATTGGTGCTGCCACAGAGTTCCAGCAGGAGGAGGAGCCGCGTTGCGGCAACCGCGTGCCGGCTGATATCGAGCCCGTACACCGAGTGGATGAGGATCTCATACCGCTCCTCAAAGGTCAGCGCATCCCCGCCTGCCTCCTCCTGCAGCCGGTTGAACGCTGCAAGGAGCAGCAGGCCGGACCCGCAGGCCGGATCGAAGATCCGGAGCGGGAGCACCTCGCGGGCCGACCGGTTCCTCCGCGCTGATCGCACCGCATTCGTCACCAGGTATTCAACAACCGGGCCGGGCGGGATCCGCACCGGGCCCGTGATGACGGTATCGTGCGTGTCCACGATCGTTGCCTGGTGGGCGGCAGACCGGCGGACGGTCCGCGTGAGGTACTGCGCCAGGACCCGGGCCAGGGACGCCGTTGTCATCGCGGAGAGGGCATACCGGTGCCCGTGCACTCCCGGTTCGTCAAGAATCTTCCGGAGCACCGGTTTATCTATCACCGGAAAACGCTCCGGCCCGCGGGCAGGTTGCCGTACCGTTACGTCCCCGGCATAGATCGCATCAGCATACGGAACAAGCTCCGCAGGGATGCGCAGCCCATCAGCGGAATCCCCCGCCGTGCCGGCTGTGTCGCCAGTCCCGGCCGGAAGGAGCCCTCTCTCGCGGGCAATCCGGATAAGGAGGAGCGGGAAGATGATCTGGTTCACCGCGGTCATGATACCGTCGCTGCGCAGATCAAGGTTGTTCCGCGCAATGCTCCGGGCAAGTGCCTCCCGCCACCGTGAGAGATCGAGGAGGAGGGCGGTCTCCACGAAGCCGGTATCCGGCAGGTCAGGCTCTCCGCGGCTGGAAGGGGGGTGATCCGGCATCATGGTATTACTCGCCCGCGGTTCACGATAATGGATACCACACGGTATTCCCAAAAAAGGGATTATTCCCTGCCCAGCTGGGAATGGATCTTGATGAGCCCGGCGCAGGATTTGCAGGTGTAGTTGTCGTCCTTCCAGCAGGAACTGCACGCCCACCTCCCGCAGAGGACACACTGCCGGAGCTCCGTGACCGGGTGCGGCGTGCTACAGAGATCGCACAGATAGCGCGAGAAGGTGCCGGGGTCCTTTGCCGGAGGCTCACCCTGCTTGCGGATGACGGCGATCTCCTTCCTGAGCTCGCGGAACCGGTCCGTACCCTCGTTACTTTTTTGCACTGCCTTTGCTGGCGAGTTCCTTTTCCAGAGCGTCAAGTCGTGCCTCCAGGGACGCGAGGGTGGTCTGCATGCCGGTCCCGTACTCCTTCATTTCGGCGACCCGGACCTCGTCCTGCTCGAGCGTCCTGGTCTTCTCCATCCGGAACCGGTCCAGTTTTGCCCGGGGGACGAGCTCCCATTCCTCGACCATGCTCTGGAAGCGGCGGTCAAGGTACTCGTCCACCCGGCTCTCGACCGGCCGGGCCAGCGCGATGTCGCCCTTCTGGCCGCGGAAGAAGTAATAGACTAAAAAGATCGTTGCCGCAAGGACGAGGACGAGGATGATGAACGTGAAGAGGTCCATATCACGCCCTCCCCCTGAGCCGGCGCGCCCGTGCCTCGAGCTCTGCAAGTTTTCCAGAGACCGCCGCCTCCGATGCTCTGATCCGGGGGACTTCCTGTTCGAGCGCGGCAAGCCGGTCCTCGAGATCGTCCATGTCCGCCCGGGTGGAGAGGTCCCATTCATCGATGATCGCCCGCATCCGGCGGTCAACATACGCGTTGAGGTAGGAGTCCATGCTGATCATGATCCCCGCTCCATGGACGCGATAAGTTCATCAAGATCGTGCACCCGCGCCTCGGTCTTTGTCCGCTCTGCGTACAGGTCGCTGATCTCGTCCGTGATGCGGGCGAGCCGGTGCTCGTACCTGGCAAGGTCGCTCTCCGTGACCAGGTCCCACTCCTCGATGATCTGGACGAAGTGCCGGTCAAAGTACGCGTCCAGGGACTTGTCGAGCGTGGGCACCCGCGACTCGATCGCGCCGGGGATCTCCGCGAACCGGTTCCAGAACGACTCACCGGTCGCATTGCCGGCCGCGTTATTCGTGATCAGTTCCATCTCACGTCACCTTCTTCTCCTGCTCGTCAGCGTTCTTCAGGAGGGTGTCAAGCTTCCTGTCCTTGACGATGTTTTCCAGTTTTGCCAGCCGGGCCTCCAGGAGCTTCTCCTTTGCATAGATCCCGGTCTCGAGTGCTGCGTTCTCGTCCTCGACCTGTTTGATCGCGGCGACCTGGTCCGCGGAAAGCCTCGTGAACGGGAACCCTTTCTGCGCCTCGTGCTTCTGGAGGAGGGCGAGTTTGTCCTTCTCCAGTTCGAGTTCGATCTTCCGGTTGGAGGTCCGCATGATCCGGATCTCGCGGATGATGAGGTACATGACAACGAGGCCCAGGAAGATGATGAACGCCATGACCACGGTGTCGGTAATGATTACAGTTTCTGCCATTCTTTCACCTGATTATCGCTGTTCTGAAAAATAAAAACCGCGGGAGATCACAGCGAGTCGTCCCCTTTGGCCTTTTTTACCGCCTTTGTTACCTCCCCGGCGGTCTTCTTTGCCGTTTTCCCGATGCTGCCGGCAGCTTTTTTCGCCTCCTTCGAGAGCCCGTCGGCCGCTCTTCCCGCCTCCGTCTTCACCTCACCGGCAGTCTTCCGGAGGGACTGGTCAAGCGATGCCGCCTGCTTCGACAGCGCTGCGTTCGCACCGGCTGCGGCTCTCTTCACCTTCTCCCCAAGCGGGGCAGCCTTCACCACAAGGACCTCATCCTCATCCGCGAGACCGAGTTTTGCCAGGTCCTCGGCGCTCACGCGGACCTGCCCCTCCCGCACCATCGTGTCCGCGATCAGCGCAACGGTCACGGTCTTTCCTGATGCTTCATTGATGAGGTCAACGCGGTCGCCGTCGCCGGCACCGAGCGCCGGCAGGTGGGCGAGATTGAGGCGGACGCGCCCTTCGCTCGGGAACGCCCGTTGTTTTACCGTTAACCGGACTTCCTGCATAGTGGATAGACAAGCACGGGATCATAAATAACTTCCGAAGACCGGGGCTGCCCAAAGGGAGATTTCCAATCAGAGTTATCATTCCGGAGCGCGTATAATCTGGCAGCATTGGGGATAACCATGACACAACCATGCGAGATGCCGGTCACCCAGCTCCACGTGAAGCCGAAGATGACGGTGAACGAACTTGTCGTCGCGATGAGCGAGGCAGGAGCATACAATGGCGGCTCGCTTGCCCGGGCCGCGGACATCTGGGAGCAGATGCTCAACGATCAGGAGACCACGAAGTTCTTCGGGCTTGCCGGGGCGATGGTCCCCGCGGGTATGGGCGGGATCGTGTCCGACCTCATCAAAGCCGGTCACATCGACATTCTCGTCTCCACGGGGGCCAACCTCACGCACGACATCATCGAGGCGATCGGGTGCAGGCATTTCCACGGCACTGCGTTCTGCGATGACATCGAGCTCCGGCACGACGAGATCAACCGCATCTACGATGTGTACCTCCCGAACGAGGCCTTCGAGCACTTCGAGGAGTTCATGCAGGGTGTGTTCGGGCAGCTCGAGCCGGGTTCCACCATCTCCATCTCCGCCCTTCTCGAGCATATCGGGAAGAACACGAAGTCCGGCATCCTCCACACCGCGGCACGGAATAAGGTGCCCGTGTACAATCCTGCGGTGCAGGACTCGATGATCGGGCTCCAGTACTGGCTCTTCTCGCAGACCAACAAGGTGACGGTCGACGCGTTCGCCGACATGCCGGCGCTGATGGACCGGTGTTTCACGGCAAAGAAGGCCGGTGCGATGCTCGTGGGCGGCGGCGTGCCCAAGAACTTCATCCTCCAGAGCATGCTCATGACCCCGAACGGGTTCACGTACGCGATCCAGCTCACGGGCGACCGGCCGGACCTGGGCGGGCTCTCGGGCGCAACGCTGGATGAGGCCCGGTCATGGGGCAAGATCACTGAGGATGCGCAAGCCGTGACGGTGTACGGCGATGCAACGATTACCCTGCCGGTGCTGACCGCGGCGGTGATGGAGCGGCTCCACCATGGCTGAGCTCATCCTTGCGCTGGACGCGACCGAGAAGAAGCAGGCGCTGAAGATCGCAAAGTCTGCCGCGCCGCACCTGGACGCGATCAAGCTCGGGTATCCCCTCATCCTCTCCTGCGGCCTTGAGATTGCAGAAGAGTTCGGGAAGCTCGACCTCCCGCTCATCGCGGACTTCAAGGTCGCCGACATCCCCAACACCAACCGGCTCATCGCGGAACAGGTCTTCGATGCCGGGTTCGCGTCGATCATCTGCCACGGGTTTGTGGGGGAGGACTCGGTCCGGGCCTGCGTGGACGTTGCTGCCGATTATGGCGGCGCATGTTTTGTTGTCGCGGAGATGAGCCATCCCGGCGCAACCGCGTTCTTCCATGGCGGGGCTGCTGAGAAGATCGCGGCACTGGCCGTGGAGTGCGGAGCGGATGGGATCATCGCCCCGGCAACCCGGCCCGAGCGGACGAAGGCACTGCGGAAGATTGTCGGCAAACGCAAGATCCTCTCACCGGGCGTAGGGGCGCAGGGAGGCGATGCGGCGGCGATCGCGAAGATCGTTGACGGGATCATTGTCGGCCGCGCGATCTACGAATCCGATGACCCGGCCGCTGCAGCGGAATCGTTTGCCCGCGTCCGTTCCGTGCGATGAATGCCGGCCTCCCCGCCGGTTCCGGCCGATTTTCCGGCGGCATTCCGGGAGCCGGGCTGATTTTGCGCTGATCAGGAAAACGGCGGATTTTTACCCGGTTCGGGCAACCGGTCGCAAAAATTCCCCCGATCCAATAGTTATATTTAAATGACGGGCTTTTTGGGGCCCGATCCGGATATGCGCGGTAATCAGCGCACCAAATCGCAGTCCATCGAACCAGCAGGTTCTAAATATTTATTAAGGACTTCTGCAATGTTATAGTATGGAATGGACGGCAGAACAAAAAGAAATAGCAAATAAATATAAGTCGCTTGATGAAATCCCGGTAAATGAGCGGAAATACAAATGCCACACCTGCCATCTCATCGTTGACCAGAACCCCTGCCCGAACTGCGGCGAGACGCACCTTGTCGTGATGTGCCCCCTCGACCACTGCCACTGCACGCACGATGTCATCTCCGGTATCGAGTACTGCCCGCTCTGCGGCCAGGCTGTCTGCCCCGAGTGCGGTTCGCATGACGTGGTCCAGGTCAGCCGCGTGACCGGGTACCTGCAGGACGTCTCCGGCTGGAATGCCGGCAAGCAGCAGGAACTCAAGGACCGTATGCGCTACTCGGTAGCGTAAGACTGAATACACTTTTTTGCCTCTTCGTGAGGAATTTTTTTAGCTTTTGGAATCTCCACGAATCCCGGATAACTGGTGTACATGAGGCGGCCGTCATTCTCCCGCCAGCCAGCCGGTAAACCGTGTAAATATTGTTGAATAGAGAAATCACCGCCATCCCACGATTAAACCGATTTATTTATTAAAAAATTCTGATTAAACAGAGATACGGTACATCCATGATCCTTCCCGCGTCAAGACCTCTGACGATCCTCGTCCTCCTGCTGACTGCCAGTGCCCTGCTCCTCCTCCCGGCTGCTGCCGCATGGCCCACATTAACCGTCAACTCCGATCCCCCGGGTGCGGCATGCTCCTTCAATGGCCTTTCAGCAGCTTCCCCAACGCCATTCAGCGTTGAGCTCGTGAGCGGCGCGTATGACATCCAGTGCCAGAAGGAAGGATATGATACCTATACCAACCACATCACGGTCGACCAGGACCAGACGCTGGATATTTTGCTCCACCCCACGGTCGTAAACCACCAGCTGATGGTTACGTCAGCTCCTTCCGGAGCGGAGTGTTTTGTTGATGGCCTCAGCATAATGCCGTACTTCACTCCATTCACGACAGTTCTGAATCCCGGGGAACATTCGTTAGTCTGCAGACTTACCGGATATGAGTACTACCAGAATACCTTCACCATCAGCCAGGACCAGTCGCTGGATATTGTCTTTACCCCTGTCGCGACCACCCCGGTTTTTCATTCAATAACGGTCTCCTCGACACCCACCGGTGCCAGCTGTTATTTTGACGGTTTCTCCCTCCAGCCGTTTGCTACGCCATTCAGTACATCCATTACAGACGGCACCCACACACTCGCGTGCACGAAATCTGGCTATGCCCCCTATCAGACAACGGCAACAGTCAGCCAGGACCAGACGCTGAATGTCATCCTCACTCCCTTAGCCACACCGGTTGTGACACCTGTGGTTACCACCACGCCGGCCATTCAAATAACCACTCCTCCCGGTGTCCAGACAACCACCGCCCCTGCTGTACCTTCCCGTATAACAACTGCACCCGTGATAACGACATCCACCACACGGAGCGGTTCCGCCCAGCCAGCAGCAACTGCCGCACCCGGCACCGGTGCCCTCTCGGTCACGACTACCCCTGCAGGGGCACAGGTGTACCTTGACGGCGTCCTCATCGGCAACAGCCCGACCACGTCCTCCGGTCTCGCCCCTGGTTCGCACACACTCCAGATGAAGATGAGCGGGTACCAGGACCTCTCGGTGCCGGTCAGCATCACGGCGGGCCAGACAACGCAGTATTCGACCAGTCTCATCGCGGCAGCAGCGGGCACACCCGCTCCTGTTGCAACGACAAAGAAGTTACCGGGATTTGGCGCCGTATGTGGGATCCTCGCGGTTGCCGGCCTGGCCGGTGCACGCAGGATGCTTCGTCCGTAAAGGATACCTGACACTTTTTTCCCAATCACCTTTTCTGAATCGCAAACCCCCCCATACAGGCCATTGTATTCCCCACCACCAGATATTTTCTAATAGGCAGCGCGGGAAATCTATCGTTATGGGCCCCGGAAGATATCTTGAAAATCTCCGGTCACTCTATACGGAGAACGCGCCGATCATCAACATGGGGGTTTTCAGTTTTTTCTTTTTTGTTGGGAGCATTGTTGTCCTTACAGGAGGGAATCTCCCCGGCGGCCTGATCCTCCTGTTCTCGGCCCTTGTCCTGTTCGGTGTCTGCTGGTGTGATATCAGGAACAAGGGCACGGAGGCGTACGGCCGGACGATCACGACCGAGCCGTGGGAGGTCATGCCGCGGTGGAAGAAATGGGCGATCTTTTTTGCAATCGCGATCTACCTGCTGCTGTTCCTGTGGCTCTTTGTCACGAGCCGGTGAGCGCACAGGAAGCGGGTCTCACGGGAAAAATTGGGGATGGAACTATTTCTTAACAAGCGGTTCAGAGATCTCAACGGGATAGACATCATAGTAAGCATACCATCTGTCGCTATTACCGGGGTTATCACCCTCATTCGGTCCAAGGAACATCATCCCGAAATTGGTCTCCGGGTGCTCAATCCAGCCGTTGACCGCGGCCGTGATATCCCATGTAAGGATACCGGTACCTGGATCATACGTTGGATTAATGCTGGGGTATTCATAGGCGGGTGTTTCGGGGGCAACGACAAATTTTTGATAGGGTGCCTGAAGGATCCAGATCGAACTGATTGCTGTACTATCCGGGTAGGCAATGTCTCCCATCGTCATTTCTCCACCGACCAGGTGCATTTTTAACGTTGCCTGCGAAACCGGAGTTCTCCGGGAGCTGGTGTCTATCTTCACGATTCCCCGATAAAGGACATTCTCCTCATAACCAGCGATTGGTGTATTATCATCATAGTTCCAATACCCAACGGTAAAACCTTCATTTGGCCAGCTCGCTTGGTTCAATTTATCATCATATCCTCCACGACATATTCCTTCTTCTATATAGGATGTGACGGTATCGACATGTTCATTGGACCCGCTCCAGTCAGAATACCTGCTAAATCTTGTCCCAAAACACGTCACAGG
Source organism: uncultured Methanoregula sp. (assembly GCA_964448885.1). Classification (GTDB taxonomy): domain Archaea; phylum Halobacteriota; class Methanomicrobia; order Methanomicrobiales; family Methanospirillaceae; genus Methanoregula. The sequence goes on from CAYVAQ010000002.1 coordinate 149,080, forward strand.
GAGTGTGCCAGTGGATTTCATACTGCCGGCGACGGGGGCGATTGTCACTCTTTTGTCTGCCGGTATCTGGTTATAATCCAGGATTTTCAGCGTCACCGTATCGCTTGAGTACTGGCCATCGCCATCAATGTAACCGATTATTTGGATATCAAACGATGTGGCGCCGTTTTCTTTGATATTATCCCTGAAATCCTGTAAAAATGGGAGTGTGTAAGTACCGGTATTGTAGACGTGATAAGGCACATAGAGCCTTTTTGAACCTTCGCCTTTGCAATTGGCTAAAATAGCAATATTTGATTGAGCCATATCATATTCGGGGCCCACTACAATACTGTCATCCTTACGTCCAAATTCAGGATCCCACGTGACCTGGACGGGCTGACCATTATAGACCGTATCTCCGCTTTTTGGAGAGATTATTTGAATCCTGTGATAATTTGAGGATTGTCCGGCAACAGCCTTGGCTCCGGAACCGGACGGACGCGCCATACACATCCCCGCAGCGCAATACTGCCCGTCCGCACACGCATTCCCACAGGTTCCGCAGTGCCGGGCATCGTCCTGGAGAGAGACGCAATGTCGGTCGCAGTTCGTCTCCCCGGAGGAGCACCCGTAAGAACATTTAAGTTGTGAGCATACAGCAGTTTCAAGACATTTGAACCCGCATCCTCCGCAATTATCGGGATCATTGTTCAGATCCACGCAATCATTGCCGCATTTGGCTATTCCCCTGCCGAAGCAGGAAGAACCCCCCAGCAGATGCGTGGGAGAGCTGTTCTGAACCCCAGCCGTAGTCATACCGGAGGAAGAGGCCTGCCGGTTTCCCCCGAATATCCCCGTGAAGAGCCCGAAGAACGAGTCAAGGATGCCCCCCGATGTCGGCCTTGGGGGTTCTGGCTGCGGGTTTATCTTGGAGTAATCCTCCGGTTTTGGCGGCTCTGGCTGGGGATTAATCTTGTTGATATATGTGGATTTCTGAATATTCGCCCGGACATCACTCTTATCCTCAGGCAGCGCAACATAGCCTGCTTCTTCTTCCAGCGATTCAGAACCAACCTGGTCATTCCCGGCCGGGTTCCGGACAAGTGTTGGTCCCGTTGTCACTCCCGAAACAGGTACCATGGCAACACTCAATGCAACGGTTTCTCCTGAAGAGACACTGAATGCCTGAACATAATCATGGTATCCGTCAGCGTACAGGTAGAGATGATGGGGACCAGGGGATACCATATCCCTGATCGTAAGAGGGGTATACCCAATCAAAGTCTCGTCTACACCAATAATTGCACCGGAAGGTACACTTGAGACTGCAAGCGAACCGTTCCTCGTTCCGGAGACTGGGCGTATAATGGGAGAGAGACCAAACGTATATCTCATGGTCTGGCCGGCAACAACCGTTACGGTCTCGGTCTGGTCCTGGAATCCGGAAAGCGAGAACCGGGCCGTATGAACACCCGGTGTAAGCCCGGAAAGTGTGACCGGACAGATCCCCCGGTTTATTCCGTCCAGGGTGACCGTTGCACCGGTCGGGTTCGTATTCAGGGCCAGGTCTCCATTCGCGGGCGCTGCAGCCTTTGCCCGGTAGCAATATTTCCCGGTCAAAATCTCATACGCCGGCTCATACCCGCACCAGGCGTTGGAATATCTTTCATTCGCTGTGCCGAATTGTGCCTGTGCCTGCTGATCCGTGAGGCACTCGTATCCCTGCGGGCAGGAAATATACGTACTCTGATTCGCACCCGCACAACAAACACACAATGAAAAAAGAAGAATCCCTGAAATGATACACATCAGGGCATGTGACGGTCCTTTCCATCGTTTACTATCCGCAACCACGGTATACACATCCACACCATCAGAGGGGTGATGTGCGGATTGATCTGAAAGGAGATAGATTTATCGTTTTTATTTTACCAGGCTGATTCTGGTGTATCTGGAAGAAATCTTCCATCGCACCAAAAATTTTAGTTTTTTGCTTTTGTCGTTTTCCGCTATGTGCCATTGTCTGTTTTTTATAGAGTGTGTAGATGAAAGGGGTCCTCTCACAGAATGGCCGGAAAATATTATCGTTCTTTTTTCATTCTCAGTCGTACCGACGGAGGGCACAGAATCCAGTGAGAACACAAATATTATTGGAGGGATGATGTGCGGATTGATATTGAAAAACAGAGAATTCCAAGATTACTTTGAACGATTGCGCAGGTCATGACTGCATCACAATACCCCGCCCGCGTTTCGTTTCACAGGGAAAAAAAGAGGATGAATTAAGATGCTGCTGCTTGGGCCGTACCTGTCTGAGCTGCTCCGGACTGAGCAGACCCCGCCTGAGCTGCGCCATAGCTGGGTGGAGATATACGGCTGACCGTCTCAATCCAGATCTCTTCAGCCGGAACTTTCTCCTGAGGGATAATAAAGAAGGGGCCGGTTCTCTGGATCTGGCAGATGAAATAGTACCCGGTTCCCAGATCCTTGCCATTGCCGCCATCGTCCGGATTCCAGCCTGGCGGAGCGCTGCCATGGATCCATACGACATGATCCTTGTTTATTGCCCCCATGATGTACATCTTCTCCATATCGCTGCCACCGGTCTCGCCATCAGGCCCGGTCCCGGGCTCATAATAATGCGTCCCATCCAGCGTCATGTACCGCGCCATGTTGCGCTGTGCGGCCAGCCACATGAAATACGCGTGGGTTTCACCACCGCCGCTCGAATAATCATTCGCTCCACTGCTACCGTCGTCATTGCCGGGTTGTTTATTCTTTCCTTTCGCTTTTGGGAGGTCCTCTGGAGTAACCGGAGCTACAGGTAGGTCTTCCGGAGAAATTGGATTACCGGTTTCCTTCATCGCTTTTTCAGTAGCTCCTGCATGAGTATTATCATACCATTCTTGCATCTCTTCTTTGGTAGGAAGTCGTGTATCCGACATTCCCCCAACGATAAAAATTGTCACAATTTTTTGCGCCAAGTCAAAAATTCCCAATGTTGATGAAGGTAAACTCCCCATTATCACGTTTTTATCTACTCTCGTCGTTCCCCCTGACGTGGGATCGAAGGGGTTCCCGTAATTTGTCCCAGGCTGATTAGTGCCGAACTCTCCGGTGGACTTCGTATTGCTCCAGCCTGATTGCCCGGGAAGGTTAAAGGGCGCGCTGCCGAATTTTCTTTCAGTGACTGCTATCACACCCGCAACGCCGCTTTGCGTCTGGGGACTCACTCCTGTCCCATCAGGAAGGGTTCCGATCCCCCCGGGACGCATATTCCCCTCCCCGGTTATAATATCCTGAGGAGTCGTCTCGGGCACTTTTTTTACATCGTAGATCTCTGGAGCATTCGCCCCGGGATACAGATACTTTTCCTCACCTGGTTTCACCCGGTTCTCCTCCGGCAGCGGTATAAATTCAACCTCATCTGTAATCGGGATTGACCCCACCATGTCATCTGCACCCTGCTGACCGTTCATCGGACTGCCGCTTCCACCGCCGCCTCCGCCACCTTTTGGTGCTGATATGGGTATCAGGGAGATGCTTATTGCGGTGGTCTGCCCCGCGGAGACAATCGGTGATTGTGCGGCATCAGAGTACCCGGGAAGCGAGAGCCGGAGAGCATGCGATCCGGCGGACAAATCCCCGACGGTTAATGGGGTTGTCCCCCGGTACTGCCCGTCAACGGTAACGGATGCGCCGGAAGGTGAGCTGGCAATCGAGAGCGAACCGTTCGCCACGCCAGGGGCCGGCTGCACGGTAACATTCCAGTACGGATTCTCCGGAGGTTTTGCCCGGTAACAGTACTTGTTCTGCATCTGTTCAACAAGCAGCTCCCGCCCGCAAGGAGCTGATGAATATTTTTCATAATTTGTTCCATACAGATTCCAAGCCTCGGCTTCCCAGAGGCACTGGTACCCCTGCGGACAGGCAGCAAATGAGCCCGTATTCGCACCCGCAAAACCAACAACACATGAGAAAAAAAGAAGTCCGATTACAATACACACGAAGGCCCGTGACGGCCCTTTCCAGCGATTAGCATCTGTAACCATGACGCATCACATCCATGCCACCAGAGGATGATGTGCGGATTGATCTGAAAGATGATAGATTTACCGATTATATTTTTCCAAAACGATTCTGGGATATCTGGAAGAATTCTTCCATCGCACCAAAAATTTTGGTTTTTGAATTTTTCACTCCCCGCTTTGTGCCATGTCAGGGATCATATATTCGCGCGGCAACAAATTGAATTAGATATAAATACACTGGATGTCCATTCCCCACGTGTGATGACAAGATGGTGTGTGCGACAACGGTTCCCCGTGGAATCATTCTCTTACTCATGATCGCCCTGTTTCTGTTGGTGGTACCAGTCCATGGTGACACCATGGTCCAGTATAACAATAAGAACATCCAGGGCGGAGATTACGAGACAGTAATCTATCCTCCCGCTATCCAGGCGAATGGTGCAGAAGCCTGCCGGGATTCCTGCCTCAACAGGCCCACATGCACGGCGGTAACATACCAGTTGCCGGCATTTACCGGAACTGTGAATGCCGAGTGCTGGTATAAAATAGGTACATTCACAGAAAGCCAGCTCCAGGACCAGCATGATACGATCATCTGGTTAAGAGTAAAGGCTCCTACAACCGGTACTATGGTGATTAAGTCCACACCTCCCGGCGCAAGCATCGAGCTCGACGGGGATCACAGCAGCGGCTGGATCACCCCGCATACATTTACCGATTTGTCAGCCGGTTCCCACGTCGTCCGCCTGACCCTTGCAGGATATGAAGATGACAGATTCACAGCTTCGGTTCCTGCAGGAGATACCATTACCTACGATGAACAACTGTCTCCTGCCCAGCCTCCCGCTCCGACCACCGGCTCCCTCTCGGTAACCTCCACGCCTTCCGGTGCCGCAGTCCTTGTTGACGACGTATCGAGAGGCATTACACCGACTACCATATCTGACATTCCTGTAGGATCGCACGCGATCCGGGTCACCCTGCCTGGCTACAGCGACTATGAAGGTTCAGCATCGATCAGTGCTGGCAGCACAACCCCACTCACCGTCTCCCTTGCAGCGGTAAGATCTTCATCCCAGGACACGGGCTCTTCGTCATCCTCCTCCGGCGGTTCAACTTCCGGCGGTTCAACATCAGGAGGATCTACATCGTCCACTTCAAACCCGGGAACCGTCGAAGTGAGGTCACAACCTTCGGGGGCCATTATTATCTTTGATGGTCTCCAGAAAGGAGTGACGCCGGCAAAACTCACCAATGTCAAGGCAGGAACCCACGAGCTGAAACTCACCCTCACCGGGTACCCGGAATGGAAACAGACCATCACGGTCAAGAGCAGCGAGACCACCAGCATCAATGCACCACTTGCACCTGCCACAACAGGCTCATCATCAGCAGCCGGGACGCAGGCTCCCTCCGCTGGTACGGGATCGCTCGCGGTTGTTACGGAACCAGCCGGTGCACAGGTTTATATTGACGGCGTCCTCATCGGCAACAGCCCGACCACTACATCGGGGCTGGCTGACGGCTCTCATTCGCTGAGTATCAAAAAAGACGGGTACCAGGATCTTTCTGTTTCCGTAACAATCAGAAGTGGTGAGACAACGCAGTACTCTTCGAGCCTTGTCGAAAATACCGCCGTGATGAATAAAAAAGCCCCGGGGTTTGCCGTAATAATCGGTATCCTGGCACTTGCAATGGTGGCTGCAGGCCGCAGGATTCCCCGTCCATAGAGAACACCCGGCCACCTTTTTGACGTTACCTGAACCTGCAGGTGCAGCACATCACCATCAACCTTTTTTGACCATCCCGTCCAAGAATGATTAACCACGGGTCATTCTGATGCGGTACTATACTGATGCCAACACCCTTTTCATCCGCGGAAACTTCCGGGCGGCAGGCACGGGAATCTCCGGCGGCATCCGCTCCGTCTCAACGCTCCTGAACCACGCTGTCCTGCACGTGGACAAAACCGCAGACCCGGAACGGGACATGGACCGGGTCCTTGCCACCCAGGGCATTGAGCGGAATTATTCCGGTATCGTCTCCACCGTCCCGGTCCGGCATGGGTGCGTGCTCCAGATCGATTTCATCACCGTCTTCATCACGGCCGGGATCCGGCGCGAGCCCCCGGGCACGGGGGGATGCATCACCATCATCGTGGTGAGCAGCGAGGGCATGGACGATGCAGCCCTCCTCGAGGCGATCATGGTGGCAACCGAGGCAAAAGCCGAGGCCCTGCAGGGAATGGACCTCCCGCTGACCGGAACAGCGGGCGATGCCGTCATCACCGCATGCGAGGGGGAGGCCGGCGTCTGCCACACAACGGCCGGCCGGAACTCGGAGGCCGGACGGAGGATCCGGGACGCGGTGCTCCACGGCATCCCTGAAGCTGTCCGGCGGCACGATGCCGGCGTACAGGACGATGCACCGGCATTCTTCATCTTCAGCCGGCTCAAAGGAGACCACTGGATTGCATGGACCAAAAAGGACTGCCCGTATTACCCATGCCATTTCGAGGGGCAGTCCTGCGATCTCTGCTACTGCCCGTTCTATCCCTGCCGGGACGAGACGCTCGGCCAGTGGGCGGCCGGCGCCGGCGGCAAAAAAGTCTGGAACTGCGCGAAGTGCCGGCTTGTCCACGAGCCGGACATTGTCGAGTACCTCAGGAAGTATCCTATGGCATCGCGGCAGGAACTGATGAAACGCAGCGCAAAGGCGAAGTGATTATTTTAATTCTGATTCAGAACCGCTCACGCTCGTTCAACAAAACGATGTGAAAAAAGGAATTCCTGGAGAATTTATTCCTTAATGTCGAGTGCCTTGAGGAGCTCGGGGAGGGGGATGCCGTGGGCTTCTGCTGCCTGGCGGATGGTCTCGCCGCGGGCGATGGCGCAGCCAACGCAGCCCATGCCGAACTTGAAGAGGGCTTCGGTTGCCTCGGGTTTTGCCTTGAGGAGCTCGTAGATTGTACTATCAGCGGTAATATCTGCCATACCTTTCTAAGTCAGCTCAGGGAGAGATAAACCTGATTATTTCATATCATCCTCTGCCGTGAACGGATCAATTCCGACACTTTCACTACGCATGCTCACACTATATAGTCCGGGTAAAACCGCACCTATAACCGGAGATGTATGAAATGGATTTTTCCGAAGCAGCAGCAAGAATCTCCCGAAAATTTGTCAAGGATGGAAAACCCGCGGATCCCACAAAGATCGAAGGGAAACTGAAACGGCTTGTCCAGGAGTTCGGCGTCCAGCCCTCCGAGGCTGAACGCAGCATCACGAACGAACTCGCCAGGGAATACAACCTGCCCCTGCCCGGGGCTGCCCCGGGCGCGGGGAAGGGGGGCGGCACGGCCGAGAAGAAGATCGCCGAAATGACCCCCGGGGAATGGGTGACCTTCGAATGCAAGGCTGTCGCCCTCTCGGCACCAGCCTCGCCGTCAATTTCCCAAAGCGGGATCCTTGCCGATGAGTCGGGTGCGATCCGGTTCGTGGCATGGGCAAAGGCAAACGCCCCGGCCCTGAACGAGGGGTCCTGGTACCGCATCGAGTCGGCAGTTGTTGACGAGTACAAGGGCGTCGCGAACCTGAAGATCCACTCAGGGACCAAAATCACGGAGATCAGCGAGGACCGGGCGCTCATCCCGACGCCGAAACCGATCCGTGACCTCCGCCCGGGTATCGGCGGTGTCCGCGTAAAGGTTGTCCAGGAATGGGATGCCTCGCACGACCGGATGCTCCAGTCCGGCCTCCTGGGCGACGAGACCGGAACGGTCAAATTCGTTATCTGGAAGGAACCCGGCCGCGAGAAACTCGTTGTGGGCGGGGTGTACAATATCTTCTATGCACAGGTCGATGAGTTCAACGGCAGGCTCTCGCTGAACCTCAACGGGGCAACCATCCTCCAGGAGGATGCGGACATCGCGGTGAGCGGGGGGGAGGGATCCTTCTCGGGCGCGATCGTCCATATTGCACCCGGCTCCGGCATCATCAAGCGGTGCCCGGTTGAGGGGTGCAACCGCGCACTCTCCCGGCAGAACTACTGCCCGGTTCACGAGATCCAGCCGAACTTCGTGTACGACCTCCGGATCAAGGGATGGCTGGATGACGGGGAGAAGACCCACAGCATCCTCCTGCAGCGGGATGCGGTCGAGGCGCTCACCGGCATGACCCTTGCAGCTGCTCAGGAGGTTGCCGAGAACAACCCGCTCGGGATGGACGAGGTCTTCCTCCAGATGCGGGACCGGGTCCTGGGGCGGTATTTCTCCTGCAAAGGGCGGGAGATCGATAACCGGGTGCTCGTCAATTCCTGCGAGATCAAAAAGTACGATTCGGCCGACCACACGAGACTGTTGAACCGTGCCGGGGGTGCAGCATGAGCATGCCTGCCCGCGACATGTCCCGCCGCGATGGATCGTTCGAGCGCGAACCGGCACGCCGCGTCTTTGCCGGAGAACTCAGGGAGTGCCGGTACCAGTTCAAGGATGGTGAGGACGAGAAGAGCCCGACGTTTGTCCTCCTCCCAACCGGTGAGCGATGCAACCGGATCTTCCTGGTCGGTACCCTGACGGAGAAGAACCGGCAGGGCGAGCAGAACATCTTCTACCGGGGACGCGTGGTCGATCCCACGGGGACATTCTTCATCATGGCAGGGAGTTACCAGCCCGAGGCTATGCAGCAGCTGGCAAAGATCGAGACGCCGGCATTTGTCGCCGTCATCGGAAAGCCGAACCTGTACCAGAAACCGGACGGTGCCATGACGGTCTCGGTCCGGGTCGAGTCGATTACGGTCGTGGACAAGGACACCCGCGAGCTCTGGGTGCTGGACGCGGCAGAGCGGACGCTGGACCGGATCGATTCCCTGCGGACCGGCGATTCTCAGGATATCGCCCGGGCAAAAGAGCAGTACGCCGGTCTTGACCCTGCGGTCTTCCACCGGATGGCATACGACGCCCTTGCACAGATCAAGATCTGATCCTGATTCTCCCCTTTTTTATGGCCGGAAATGAACAGCCCCGGGAGTCTCTTGCCACCGGTTTCCGTAACGTGGATACTACTGGTGACACTGCCACGTTCCACCGGTGCCTTGACCTGATCGCCGGCATCCCGTTCTTCCGGCAGGTCAAGGAGGACAGTATCCGGATCATTGCTGCAGGGAGTCCGCACCGGGTCCTCGACGCAGGGTGCGGGGCGGGCGGCGACCTGCCCGGGCTTGTGACAGCGGTGCACGGGGTGGGCGAAGTTGTCGGTCTTGATGCGAGCAGCGCCCTTCTCGGCCAGGCATCTGCACGGACTTCCGGTATCCGGGACCAGTGCGGGCTGGCGAGGGGTGACATTCTTGCCCTCCCGTTCCGTGACCGCACATTCGGCGCATGCCGGATCGACCGGGTACTCCAGCATATCTCAGACCCGGGCCGCGCAGTGGAGGAACTCGCCCGTGTCCTCTTACCGGACGGGGTCCTCGTCGCGTTCGACAACGACTGGGACACATTCTTCATGGATCTCGATGACCCGGAGACTGCCGGGCGGATAAACCGGTCCTGGCGCAACAGTTTTGCATCGGGCCGGGTCGGGCGGGACCTGGGCAGGATCTTTGACAGGGCCGGGCTGACCGGGATCTCGGTTGAGCCCCGGCAACTGGTGCTTACCGACTACCCTCTCGCCGGGCAGATCTTCGACCTGACCCACCTCATTGACCGGATGGTCCGCAGTAAGGTAATGACTGCCGGTGAAGCGGCCGCCGCAGTGGAGGAGATGCGGCAGCGTGCAGGGAACGGAACGTTCCGGGCAGGGTATACCGGCTATCTCGTATGGGGAATAAAGGAAAACGGGGCGTCCGGCAGGTAGCCGGGGCGCAGTGCAATCACAGGGCAGCGTTCTGGAGGATCACCCGGTCTGCCCCGTTGGTGGATTCCGCGACAACAATCACATTATTGGGGCCGGTGACTCCAGTGTAGGTTGCAAACGAGCCCACCGACGGGGAGAGTCTTCCCACTTCGGCCCCGTTCAGGGAGACCCGGAGCGCGGAGATCTCTGACTTTGTGCAGGTGCTCGTGGATACTGTAATCCGGATTGTTTTGGGCGGGGACTTGGTTGCCGTGACCGTTATGGAGCAGGACGGCGCATTTGAGCTTCCTCCGGCACCCAATGCCGGGGGAGCCGGCGAGGAGACCGTGCTCGAGCCCGGGTTTGTGGTCCCCATCAGGAAAATAACACCAACAAGGGCAGCAAGAACCACGATGCCGCCGGCAATAGCGTACACCTTCAGCATGCCCGAGTCCTGCAGTTTTGCATGACAATTCGGGCAGATTGTGCGGTTGGAACTGATCTGTGCACCGCAGTGGGGACAGGAAATCTGAACCATTCCCTGAGAATTCTTTTTCCTGAATAATATGGCTTTCTCCATATCCTTTGCAGGAAAATGAGGGGGGAGTGGCCGGCGCGAGGTTTATCCGGAACACGGGGGACTAGAATACCTCGAGCAGCCCTTTACTCTTACCTGTCAGGGAGTGGCCGCCCTGCGGCGTGACAACATAGGTGTTCTCGATCCCGACAAGGCCGACATGGGGGATCCCCTTCTTGGGCTCAAGGGCAATGACCATCCCTTCCTCGAGCGGCTCATTGAATCCTTCGGCAATGACCGGTGTCTCGTCGATCCAGAGCCCGATCCCGTGGCCGAGGAACTTTACCCGGCGGCTCCCGTACCCCATGAAGTTCTTCAGAAATGCCGGCTCGAGCCCGTCCATGATCGTGCGGTAGATCTCAGCCGGGATGGCGCCGGGCTTCAGCATCGCGGCTGCTGTATCCTGGATCTCCACGCAGCGATGGTGCTGTTCGATTGCATGTTCCGGGATTGGCCTGCCGAACATGTAGGACAGGGTCTTGTCGGTCTGGTACCCCTTGTACCCGCAGCCGATATCGATGTTCACGAGGTCCCCGGATTTGAGTTTCCGGTGGGGGTTGCCCATCTGGGGGGAGGAGGGGTGCATGCCTGCAACACCCCCGGGCGTATCGGTGCAGGTCGGGCAGAGGGAACTGGTCCCGAACCCGACCTGGCCGATCAGCATCTCGTTGAACCCGCCGAACCGGATGAGCCCCTGGTGACCCTCTTTGACCATCAGTGAGAAGAGGTCGCAGATGAGGGTGGCCTCGTCCAGCCCTTCATGCAGCATGGTGGGAGCGATATCCTCAAGGACCCGCCGGTGAATCTTCCCGGCATGCTCCATGAGGTTCAGCTCATACCTGCTCTTCTTTGCCCTGACTGCCGACAACTGCGGATCAACCGACCGTATTTCAGAAAACGGCAGGTGCTTCTGGATCCGCTGGAGCTGTGCAACCGGCAGGAACTCGGTTTCGAGGTAAACCGTCTTTGAGACCGTTCCGGTTGCAGCAGCGATATCCCGGTAGCTCCGCATGCTGCGGATATCTGGAAAGAGCGACTCGTCGCAGGCCCGTTCGTAACTCTGCCGGACCCAGAAGACGGCTTCGCCATCCTGCGGGATCAGGAGAAGGGCGTCCTGGATCGTCCCGGTGAAGTAGTAGAGGGGTACCTTGCCGGTGATCGCCGCCAGTTCCCATCCGGGTTCGCGTGCATCCATCCGGGCCCGGAACCGGTTCATCCGGTCGGTCAGTTCGGTGAGCGGGACTTTCATGCCGGAATTATGGATCAGGAGGATACATAATCGTGATGAATCGGGCTTTTCCGATGTCGGTAAGAAAACCATTTCCACGCGGGAAAGAAGACCGTTGCGGCAGTCTGCAGGGCTGTGCGGGGAAATGGGTGATTGTCTAAACCCGGCCACGTTCCGCCCGTTCTTTCAGCGCAGCGTTCATCGCATCAAATGCCGGGGCAGTATTCCACTGGAGTGCTGGCCAGAGAAGAGGGAGTAATATGCCGGAGAACAATTCACGCTGGATAAAACGCGTGGTCTCCGCATCAACAGGCCGGATCTCGAAGATGTGTTCGCCGTCAAACAATCCATGGACGAGAAGAGATCCTGCCCACCGGAGCTCGCGGGGCGGGTCCACGTGCCGGAGTACGGGATGGATGGTCATCCCGAATCCTCCCTGTGGGCGGAGGCTCGCGGTGATCCGGCTGCCCTCAGTAATGTCGCCCCTGATGTTCCGGATAAACGGATTCCATGCCGGGTACTCGGAGAACGCGGTAAGGATCTCCCAGATCTGGTCGGCGGGAGCATGGATGATAATCTCGCGCCTGAGTTCTGTCCGTTCTTCAGATCTCAATGATTGCGGATTCTCCATCTCTTCTCTCCGGGGACCTTCATCCCGGTTAAGTGGATTGATGCTTCCGGATAAAAAAAGGGACTGAAGAGGATCATTTCCGGGAGCCTTTCTGCCGCTCCCACTGCTCGAGTACTTCCGGCCCTTCAACAAACTCGAGGCCGTGCTTCTTTGCGTACTTCTTTGCATCCGCTTTTGAGAGGGCATACCCGCTCTCGTCATCAAGCATCTCGCAGATGGTGATAGCGGGCGTGATCCCTGCCATGTCGGCCATGGCAACCGAGAGCTCGGTCTGGCCCCGGCGCACATCGAGAAGCCCGTCCGCTGCCCGCAGGAGGGCCATGTGGCCGGGGGTGCGGAAGACCTCGTGGAAGTTGACCGTGCCGCCGTTCATCGCGTGCTGGACCTGTTCGGCAATCGCGTTCACGGTGAGGGCACGGTCGCGGTCGGTGATCCCGGTGAAGGTATTGCGGTGGTTCACCCAGAGCGAGAAGGAGGAGTGGTTCTTCCGGTCATAGGGGATGTCCCCCTCGCGCTCTGCTACCGTGAGCGCCCGCAGGGCATCGCTGGCAAACGGCAAGCCAAGGCGTTTTGCCGCGGTGGGATGGACCGCCGTACAGATGAGCCCGCCCCCGTCTTTTCGCATCTGGCGGATGTGCTCAAAGGTCACCGCATCCGAGCGGATCGCAAAATCGGTCTCCTTCTCGCGGTCGTCGAAATCGTAGAGGAGGATGAACTTCCCGTCACGGAGCGCGGCAAGCGCCTTGTCCATCACGGGCCCACCTCAACGCTGATCGAGTCCGAGTCCTCGACACCGAGCTTCCGGCGCAGGGCAATAGGGGCGATGACCTCGATGATGTCCTCGGGGTAGTGCGTCCGGCCGGGGACGACAATGCCGCACGAGATGGTGCCGATCCGGCACGGGATGCACCGGGCATCCCCGAATGTGCGGCCGTCTGCGGAGAATCCCTTCACCCGGATCCATTCCATGGAATCGATCTTCTTCCGGGTAGGGATGCTCGCATGGGTGAGACGGATATTGAGTGTCCCCGGGTAGGGCTCGAAGCCGAGGATCTGTTTGAACTGGGCCTTGTACTCCGGCAGGCTCATGTAGTACTTACCCTCACCGATCCCGGAGACCACGGCGCCGTGGAGCGAGTAGGTCTTGCCGCCTTCGGAAAAGATCCGGGCGTATTCCTGGAACTCCCGCCGGAGCTCGTCCTCTCCCTGCTTTGTCACGGTCACGTGCTGGCCGTCGGCAGTCAGGGAACGGGTGATGAGCCCCTGCGTCTCCAGCCCTTTCAGGCGGCGCGATGCCGTCTGCTGGCTGATGGCAAGCATTGTTCCGATACTCTGGGTCGAGACAAAGACCGGCCCCTTGCACCCGCCCCGGAGGGCGATTGCCTTTAAGCACTGGAGATCTTCAGCGGGAATCATGCTTACCAAAATTGAGTTGCTAATTATTTATGAGTTGCTTTCCGACATTGCTTCCGTCGTATTTCGTTTTCTGTCGAACCCGGGTTCGTTAGGTTTTTAACGCTCCGCATCCTTGATCATGAGCATGAAATCCGGGTTGCGGAACCAGCTCGCCGAGAAGATGGCGGGCGAGATTACGCTGTCGGACTCACCGGGACACGCCCTGAAGAAGTGGCGGATGAACTTCGAGATTGCCCCCGGCCTCCTCTCGGAGCGCCTGGGCGTCTCGCCTTCGGTCATCAGCGATTACGAGAGTGGCAGGAGGAAGAGTCCCGGAACCGCCGTGGTCGGCAAGATTGTCGATACCATCCTCTCCATTGACGAAGAGGACGGCGGAAGACATATCCAGAAATTCTCAACCATGCTCTTTACGAATGTCGATGATGACGTCATCTACGATCTCCACGAGTACGATGCGGCCGTCCCCCTGCAGAAGTTTGCAGACGCGATCGGGTGCTCACTCCTCTGGGGGCCCATGGACCAGGTCATCTTCGGCTACACGGTGGTCAACAGCCTCAACGCCATCATGCAGCTCTCCTCCGATGAGTTCAACCGGATCTACGGCTGGAGCACGGAGCGGGCGCTCGTCTTCACGAACGTCTCCACCGGCAAGTCGCCGATGGTGGCGATCCGCGTCACCCCCTTCAAGCCACGCTGCGTGGTGCTGCAGGGGATCGATGCAGCGGACGTCCACCCGTTTGTTGCAAAGATGGCAGAGAAGGACCGTATCACCGTGCTCTGCACGAGCATGGATGTTGACAAGATTGTGAGTACCCTGAGGGAACAAGAATGGTAGGCATCATTACCTACGGTGTATACATACCGAGATACCGTATCAAGGTCGAGGAGATTGCCCGGGTCTGGGGCGCCAATGCCGCTGAAATTTCCGGCGGCCTGGGCGTCTTTGAGAAGTCGGTCCCGGACATGGACGAGGACGCAGCAACCATCGCAGTTGAAGCGGCACGAAATGCGCTTCTCCGCAGGCACGTTGACCCCGCAGACATCGGGGCGGTGTACGTGGGGAGCGAGTCGCACCCGTATGCCGTGAAACCGACCGCATGTACCGTCGGGGAGGCGATCGGCGCAACCCCGAACATGACCGCAGCGGACTACGAGTTTGCCTGCAAGGCGGGTACTGCAGCAATCCAGACCTGCATGGGCCTGGTGAAGAGCAAGATGATCAGGTACGGCGTTGCCATCGGGTCCGATGTCTCGCAGGGTGCACCGGGCGATGCGCTCGAATACACGGCAGCAGCGGGCGGAGCGGCGTACGTGATCGGGAACGACGACCCGATCGCGACCATCAACCACACCGCGTCGTTTACAACCGATACGCCGGACTTCTGGCGCCGCGAGGGGCAGGACTATCCCCGCCACGGCGGCCGGTTCACGGGCGAGCCGGGATACTTCAAGCATGTCAAGGGTGCGAGCACCCTCCTGCTTTCGCAGCTGAAGAAGACGCCGAAGGACTACACGTACGCGGTCTTCCACCAGCCCAATGCGAAGTTCCCCCAGAAAGTGGCAAAGGACCTCGGCTTCTCTGCCGAGCAGATCAAGCCGGGCCTTGTCGTCCCGCGCCTCGGGAACACCTACTCGGGTGCGTCCCCCGTGGGCCTTGCGGCAACGCTCGACATCGCAAAACCGGGCGACACCATCTTCGTCTGCTCGTTCGGGTCCGGTGCCGGCAGCGATGCCTTCGACATCACGGTGACGGATGCTATCCGGGATAAGATCAACCGTGAGGCAGCACCCAGCGTGGAAAAACTGTTGCAGAACCCCATCTACCTGGATTATGCAAAATATGCAAAACACAAGGGCAAACTGGTGATGCAGAAATGAGAGACGTTGCAGTAATCGGGATCGGGTGCACGAAATTCGGCGAGCACTGGGAGCGGTCGTTCCGTGACCTCTTTGTCGAGGCAGGTGCCATTGCCCTGGAAGACGCCAAGATGTCCGGCGAGAAGATCGATGCCATGTATGTCGGCAACATGAGCGCCGGCCGGTTCATCGAGCAGGAGCACATCGGCGCCCTCATCGCTGACTACGCGGGGATGGCAACCCGCCATATCCCGGCAACCCGTGTCGAGGCGGCCTGTGCATCCGGCGGCCTTGCCTTCCGGCAGGCGGTCATCGCGGTTGCCAGCGGCATGGAGGACATCGTGGTCGCAGCCGGCGTCGAGAAGATGACCGATGTCGAGCCCGGTGCGAGCACGGACGCCCTCACCGGTGCAGCGGACCGCGAATGGGAAGGATTTGTCGGCGCAACGTTCCCCGGCCTGTACGCGATGATAGCAACCGACTACATGCACAAGTACAAGATGACCCGCGAGGAGCTGGCGCACGTAGCCGTCAAGAACCACTATAACGGCGCGCGGAACCCCATCGCCCAGTTCCCGAGCGAGATCACGCTCGATACCGTGCTGAAATCCACCATGGTGGCAGCACCCCTCCGGCTCTTCGACTGTTCGCCCATAACGGACGGGGCGGCAGCGGTCATCGTTGCACCGCTCGACCGGGCAAAGGAGTTCACCGACACCCCGATCAAGGTGATGGCAACCGCACAGGCAAGCGACTCGATCGCGCTGCATGACCGGCGCGACATCTCAACCCTTGATGCATCTGTTGCAGCAGGGCAGCGGGCCTTCAAGATGGCAAAACTCACCAATAAGGACATTGACATGGTCGAGGTCCACGACTGCTTCTCGATCGCCGAGATCTGTGCCATCGAGGACCTTGGGTTCTGCAAGAAGGGCACAGCCGGCAAGTTCACGGCCGATGGCGAAACCGCCCTTGGTGGGAAGATCCCGGTCAACACGAGCGGCGGCCTCAAGGCCTGCGGCCACCCGGTCGGGGCGACCGGGATCAAGCAGGTCTGCGAGATCGTCACCCAGCTCCGGGGCGAGGCAGGGAAACGGCAGGTCGACGGTGCGAAGATCGGCATGACCCACAATGTCGGCGGCACCGGTGCGACCGTGGCGGTCCACATCCTCGGGAGGCTCTAACATGACCGTTGCACGATTCTGGAGAAAGATCCCCCAGCGCTACAACCTTGTCGGCACGAAGTGCGAGAAGTGCGGCCGGCACTTCTTCCCCCCGCGGACATTCTGTCCCGACTGCCGCCGAACCGGGAAGATCGTTGACCACAAGTTCGCCGGCTTCGGGACCATCGTCACCTACTCGGTTATCCAGACCGAGCCCGACCAGTTCGCTTCCCCCGGCCCCTATGTGCTCGCGATCATCAAGCTTGACGAAGGCCCGCAGATGACCTCGCAGGTTGTCTGTGACCCGAAAGAGGCAAAGATCGGCATGCGAGTCCGGGCAGCGTTCCGGAAGATCGCAACCGATGGCGAGAGCGGGATCATCCACTACGGGACCAAGTTCGTGCCGGTGGAGTGACCCCCTTTTTAGTATTCCGTTTTTAAAAGGGGGGATCGGCATCTGCCCCCCACCCTGTTTTTCAAACCGATCTGACCCCCCCTGACAGGCGGGGGGTGGACAGGTGATCCCCGCCAGCCTCCGGGATTAAAACGGTTCAGCAGACACGAATATCATACACTGCATGCCACTGGGCGGGGGAGTACGACCGTACGGTCCGCTCGGCAATGACCTCGCCACCAAGCTCGCGGACCCGCGCAGTATGCTCCCCTTCCGCGGAGACCAGCGAGTAAAAATGGATCATCCCCCCGGTCCGGCACGCGCGGAATGCATACGGGAGGAATTCAGTACCGGCAAGCGGCAGGTTCATGACAATCCGGTCGAATTTCCAGGGGAGGATCCGTATAAGCTGCCGTGCATCCGCAACTGCCGGGAGCACGTTGGCAATGCGGTTCGTGCGGATATTGCGGATCATCAGTTCAACTGCGCGGGGATTGAGGTCGCAGGCCACGACAAGGCCTGCCCGCCCGGCAAAGGCAATGGCAAACGGCCCGACACCGGCAAACATGTCAAGAATGACTTCACCCTCCTGCACCTGGTTCGCAATGCGCTGCCGCTCCGTGGACAGCCGGGCCGAGAAGTAGGCGCCGGCAAGGTCAACAACGAACCGGTTCCCGTGCTCGATGACCTCGGTCCGGGTCGTGGGCTCCCCGGCAAGGATGGTGAACTCACGCGTCCGGTACTCCCCGCTGACTTCTCCCTCTGCGTAAACAACCGTATGGAGCGATGGCCGGGACGCAAGTACCTTCTCAGCCCCGGCCGGGTCATTCTCCTGGAGGATCGCAATCCCGCCAACCAGCTCGTGGCGGGGGAGCGGTTCGCGGCCCGGGTGAGCCTCAAACTCGAACTCCTCTGCACCCGGCCGTGGACCGGTCACCGGCAGGACCAGCCCGGCACCGTCCCGCAGGACTTTCAGGTTCGCGTCAAGTGCACACTCCCGTATCAGCGCCTGCCGCACTGCCTCGCCTTCGCGGGACGGGACCCGGATACCCCACTGCCGGACCATCATCTGACCACGTATATCTTAACATTCTGTCGCACTAATGAATAATCATGGCTGATGATGCCGGGCAGCAGGATGGGAAAAAGAACGGTGCAGCGCCAGGTCAGGGCAGCGATAAAGACATGATAATCAGGAACAGGCTTCGGGATGGTTCACTCAAGCTCTACGAGCTTGACAGGGAGCTTGCCCCGATCGATGCCATCCGGATCCGCCGGGAATATATCGAGGGAGAGACGGGTGTGAGACTGGAGAATGTCGGGATCTTCTCCATGGATGTCGAACGCGTGGTGAAGCGGAACTGCGAGAACATGATCGGGGCTGTCCAGGTCCCGGTCGGTGTTGCCGGACCCGTACTTGTGAACGGCGGGTATGCGCAGGGGAGTTACTGGCTCCCGCTTGCCACAACCGAAGGGGCGCTCATCGCTTCGGTCAACCGCGGCTGCAGTGCCATCACGAAAGCCGGCGGGGCGGACGTCCGGATCATCCACGACGGGATGACCCGGGCGCCGGTCTTTGCCACGGACAGCGTTGCACACGCGGTCCAGGTCTGCGACTGGGTGACGGTCCACCGCGATGAGCTGAAGGCTGCGGCCGAGAGCACGACATCCCACGGAAAACTCACGGGCATCGTCACATTCATCGCCGGCACAAGCGTCTATGTACGGCTCGAATTCGACACCAAGGACGCGATGGGGATGAACATGGTCACCATCGCAGGCGCAAAAGTCTCGGAGATGATTGCGCAGGGGACCGGGGCCCGCCTCATCGCCCTCTCCGGCAACATGTGCACCGACAAAAAGCCCGCTGCTATCAACGGCATCATGGGAAGAGGGCGCAGCGTTGTCGCGGGGATTGCTCTCTCTCATGACCTGATTGAGAAGGTCTTCAAGACCGATGCCCGGTCGCTTGCGGAAGTCAATTACCGCAAGAACCTGGTCGGCTCGGCCAGGGCCGGCTCCATGGGGTTCAACGCCCATGCCACCAATGTCGTTGCCGCCATGTTCATCGCCTGCGGACAGGATGCCGCCCACGCAATCGACGGCAGCACCTGCATCACGACGGTCGATCTCACGGAGAACGGCGCCTATGTCTCCATCACCCTCCCGTCCCTCCCGGTCGGGACCGTGGGCGGGGGCACGGGCGTCGACACCCAGCAGGAGTGCCTGCGCCTCCTCGGCGTTGCCGGCAGCGGGACACCCCCGGGGACCAATGCGAAGAGACTTGCCGAGATCATCGGTGCAGCCGTCCTTGCCGGGGAACTCTCGCTCCTTGGCGCCCTTGCCGCCCAGCACCTTGCCCGCGCCCACCAGCAGCTGGGCAGGGGATAATAGCCCTCTTTTTTTCGGACCGATAATCGCGGGACCCGGCAGCGGATTCCTGAAAAAAGGTGGTTAGCGGTTTGCCCGCTTGTCCGGGAAGAGTTCGTCAAAGGTCTTCTCGTCACGGTTGAGGTACTTGAAGGCTTTGAGGCGCCCGGTCTTCCTGCCAACCCAGTAAATGATCATCGGCAGGAACAGGACCGGCACAGAGATCATGAGCGACCCGGCAAGGTCCGGGTTGAACGCGAGAACCACGAGGGCGAAGATCTCCAGAACGACACCAATCAGGACCGGCATCCAGGGCGAGAGGGGGGCAGGTGCGACTATATCGGCATCGGTATACCCGCGTTCGTAGATGCGCCGGCGGAAGACAACCTGCGCCCAGCAGATGGAGATCCAGCAGATCGCCCCGGTGAACGCCGATACCGAGAGGAGCCAGATATAGAGCTGGCCTTCACCGTTGGTGAACCACCAGAGGGAGAGGACGAGCCAGCAGCAGGCAAGGGTGACCAGCGTCCCGACCATCGGGACACAGTGGCGGTTCAGCCGGGACAGGAACTTCGGGGCCATTCCCTCGACGGAGAGGCCGTAGAGCGCACGGACCGCCCCGTAGAACCCGCTGTTGGCGCACGAGAACGCCGCGGTCAGGACGATAAACGAAAGGATGGCTGCAGCCTCGGAGAAGCCGTACTTGGCAAGCGCGGTCGAGAAGACGCTGTCGGTGAGCCCTGCCTCAGCATACGGGATGATGAGGATGAGCAGCAGGATCGGGAGGATATCCACGCGGATGATCCGGTGGACGACCTGCCGGCAGGCTTTTGGCACGGTCTTCTTCGGGTCCTGTGTCTCGGCAGCGGCAAGCCCGACGATCTCCGAGCCCTGGAAGTTGACCAGGATCAGGGCAAGGTTTGCGATAAGGATGAACCAGCCGGCGGGGAAGAAAGCATCGTACACGGTCTGGTCGGGGGGCAGGACAACACTGGTCCCGACAAAACCCGCTGTGCCGATAAGGCCAAGGACGATGAGGGCAGCAACGACACAGAAGATAACATTATGCGCGATCTTGACGATCGCAAGCGAGCTCTCAACGAGACCGAAGCCGCCGACATGGATGAGGTTCAGGACGGTTATCATGACCAGGAACGCAATTGCCCAGAGGACAACCGGAACCTGCGGGGCAAAGACATGCATGATGATGCCACCGGCAACCGCTTCCGAGGGGATATACGCGCACCAGTTGAACCAGTAACTCCAGCCGGTCCCGACCGCCCATGTCGGCGAGATGAACTCAGCAGAGTAACTGATGAAATTGCCCTGGCGCGGGACATTGACCAGCAGTTCCGCAAACGACTGCATGACGGTCCAGATGATAAGACCCCCGATGGCGTACAGGATGATGACGCTGGGGCCCATCTCCGAGATAAGATACCCGGTCCCGAGGAAATAACAGGAGCCGATGATACCGCCGATTGCGATCAGGTTCGCCATCCACGGTTTGATGCCGCGCTTCAGGCCGTATTCGCCAAGAGGGGGGAGCGGGTCGCGGGGATGGTGGTGATGTTCGATGCTCTCTTCAATATCCCGCTTCTGGCGTTCGGGATCCGGGAATGGAAATTCCGGCTCTTCGGTATCAGTGCGGGAAGGTTCGGGGGTGCTGTCGTTCTTATTCACACGGCATTCACTGGTTCCGGAGTCAATCCCACTGTGATTATCACCACAGGAAAAAAACTGTTTTCATTCATTCATGCAAGGCCACGTCGGAAAAACCTGACACCCGGAAACCTGAACGACAAAAAAATGCCCGCAAGTTGCCCGGACGGATCCGGTTGCACGGCCGGGTATGGTCAGAACCGGAACCATTTCATCATAACCAGCGCGTCCTCCCCGTTCGAGTAGTACTGGTCTATGCAGAAGACCGGGCGGTAGCGCAGTTTCTGGTAAAACTTCTGTGCAGCGGTGTTTCCCACCCGAACTTCGAGCTGGACGCCGGTTGCGAGCTCCAGGGCGAACTGGTGCTCCGCGCGGGTGACGAGATTCCTGCCGATCCCGCTGTGCCGGTACGCCGGGCTGACAGCGAGGTTGCAGATGTGTCCGTAAATATTCTCACCGGTATCCTCAAGCGCCCCGACAACGAAACCGGCGATCTGGCCATCACAGACCGCAACGAAGTACGTTGTCGGGTAATACGTGAGGGCTTCTAAAAAGACACCCTGTTCCCAGGGATCGATAAAGGATGCATCCTCAATCCCGACAATCGCAGGGATATCGGTCGGGAGTGCCCGACGGATCTGCGGCCGGGAAGGTTGTGCAATGTCACGGGGTCGTATCATGGGAAGTCCGGTCTTATCGGACAGTATGATCCACCCTGCATGCACATCAAGGTTCTTGATTTTTCCCCAAGAGCTCATTTTTCTCAGAACCATACTTCCCGGATACCAGACGCACCCCCTCGGGCTGTAGTGACCGGTGCGGGATTGGGGAGCCGGCAAAAATCCCCTCCCATTGCGCGCCCGGTGCCTGAACCCCCCCTCATTCTTTTTTCCAAATTATCCCACCCCCCCTCCCGCGGGGGTGGGGGGGTATGCGGGAGACCCCCTCCCCCCCTTGTGCCCGGTCGACCCCCCGACTCATGCATGGGTAGCTGACCGTTTTTCCCGTTCACGCCGGATGTTCCAGTGGAAGATGCGGGACGGAAGATGCGCAAATGTGTACATTACTCACTTTTGGGTAGGGGGGTATCCGGGTAACCCCCCCTCATTCTTTTTTCAAAATCGTCCCACCCCCCCTCCCAAGGGGGTGGGGGGGTGCAGGGGCACCAGCAGCCTGCAACAGGGCAACTCTTTCAAAACCCCGGGCTGAAATTATATGGAATCACGCCCAATTCTTGACCACAAATCCTGGTGGTCCCAGGCTGGTGCAGGCACATGGTAAGGATCTATCGGTTTTCCGGTGTACGGCCGACGCGGGAGCAGGCCCAGTCGATTGCTGCTGTCCCGTATGATGTTGTTACAGTTGAAGAGGCGCGCGCGATCATTGCAAAGAACTCCAGGAGCTTCCTGCGGGTCAGCAGGCCGGATGCAGAACTCCCCGACATTCCTGCAAACGACCCCCGGATCTACGAGCGGGCACGGGAGAATTTCGAGAAGCTGACAAAATCCGGCGAGATGCTCCGGGACCCCGAAGCGTCAATGTACCTGTACCGCGTGCTCCAGAACGGGGATACCTTCCTTGGGCTCTGCTGCTGCCTGGACGTCGGGGATTACCGGAACACGAGTATCCGCCGCCACGAACTGACACGCTATGACAAGGAAGAGGACCGTACAAACCATATCGCAACAACCAAGACCCATAATGGTCCCGTTGTCCTCCTCTACCACGATGGAGGGGACGTGTTTTCCTTCATCAGTTCGCTGGTATCACCGTCTTCGGTTCCTGACGCCGAAGTAACCGCGGCGGACGGGGGCATCCACCAGATCTTCCGGATCACCGACCCTGCCGCACTTGCCCGGCTCGAGCAGACGTTTGCGGCAATCCCTGCTCTTTACATCGCTGACGGCCACCACCGGGCCAAGTCGGCAGTCAACGTTGCCGATCGCCGCATTACGGAAGGGAAGCCGGCCGATGGCGAGATCTCCCGGTTCATGGGAGTCATGTTCGCTCACAACAAGGTGAAGATCCATGGGTACAGCAGGCTCCTTGTCGATCTCGGGACGTTCAACCACGATACCTTCCTCGAGACCCTGAAAAAATACTTTGACGTGAAACCATACGGCAGGATCAACGGCCGCGAATTCAATATCCGGCCGAAGTGTGCAAGGCCGGATCAATACCATATCGTCCACATGTATCTCGGCGGCCAGTGGTACGAGTGTGCCCGCCCGATTGATAAAAAAGCCAAACCCCTCGAAGCGCTGGACGTCGCGGTCCTCCAGACCTATGTCCTTGAAGGGCTCCTCGGGATCACCGATCCCCGCGGGGACGCGCGGCTCCAGTATCTCGGCGGCGCCCGTCCGGTTGCCGACCTTGAGAAACTCGTGGACATGGGGGAGTACCAGCTGGCTTTTGCCATGCAGCCGGTAAAAGTCGATACCGTCCTCTCCATCGCAGACGGCGGCGGTGTGATGCCGCCAAAGTCAACCTGGTTCGAGCCCAAGCTCCTGAGCGGGCTCGTTGTCCATACCTTCGACTGAAGAGCCGATCCTCATCTTTATTGTTTTTGCGCGGCAATGGTGTAAGGTATGATCACCATCGCCCTCCCCAAAGGCAGTCTTGAAGCGCAGACGCTCCAGCTCTTCAAGGAAGCCGATCTTGAGGTCAAACGGACCGACCGGGACTATAATCCCTGCATCGCCGATCCCCGGATTGGCAAGATCAAGATCCTCCGTCCCCAGGAGATACCGACCTATGTGGACAAGGGATACTTCGATCTGGGCATCTCCGGCCTTGACTGGATCACCGAGACGGGCGCGGACGTTGTTGAGGTTGCAGACCTCTCCTACAGCAAGACAGGCGAAGGCAACGTGAAGATCGTTGTCGCGGTCCACCGCGATGAGCCCATCGAGAACGTCAGCCAGATCCGCCCGGGCAGCCGCGTCACGACCGAATATCCCGAACTTACCCGGAAGTTCTTCGAGGGGCTGAAGATCCCGGTCCAGATGTTCCATTCCTATGGTGCATCCGAGGCAAAAGTTCCCGACCTGATGGATGTCGTGGTTGACCTGACCGAGACAGGAACAACGCTGCGCAAGAACGGTCTCAAGATCATCGGCCAGATCATGGAGTCCCACACGGCGATCATCGCGAACCGGCAGGCATGGGCTGATCCACAAAAGCGAAAGGAGATCGAGGAGATCAAAACCCTCCTCTTCGGGGTTATCGATGCCCGTCACCGGGTCCTGCTGACCATGAACGTACCGACCGCCTCGATGGAGCGGCTTGTCGCTGCCCTCCCGGCAATGAAGACGCCGACCGTGAGCCGGCTCCACGGGATCGACTACTATAGTATCCAGACCGTGGTCAAAAAGAGCGCAGTCAACGGGCTCATCCCGCGGCTCAAGGAGTACGGGGCTGAGGACATCCTCGAGATACCGATAACCAAGATCGTACCCTGAGGGCACGGTCTCTTTTTTTTTGACGGGCATACGCCGGTCCCCCTAAATTTTTTCCAGGCAGATAAACCTTGTCACATACGGAAGTGACCGTGCTGCGCTCTGTTACCTGAAACTGTCAATTTCATCCAGAAAAATAACAATATATATCAGATCGCTCATCAATATGCCACTAAGGAATAGTATTATGCGTAGCCTTGCCCATGCTGCCCTGCTCTCCCTTGCCCTGGCAGCCCTCTGTATCTCCGCAGGGTGCACAATCCCGTTTTTCGGCCAGGAGGAAACGGATACCACCACACCGGTTATCAATGTAGGGATCCGCCCCTACCAGCCGCCGGACACCCGGTTGACCATGACACTGAATGAGTCCATTGCCGGCATGAAAGAACATCTGGCCGGGTTTGGCAATGAAGACGGGAAGAACCCGGCCGCCATAACCGGCGACGTCAGGATATATTATATCCAGGCCGCAGATATCGATGCAACGGGCAGGGCCTCACACTGGATATTCGGGGTCAACAACACGATGGGTCAGGCGGTAATTGTCTCTGATGAGACCGGTTGGCACTCCACCCTCTGGAACGGAACGCTTCCCAGCAGGGAGATCCTTGTCACAAAAATCCTGCCCCCGGAGCAACTCCTCGTACAGAACAGTGAGAAAATTGCACAGGTCCCTGCAACCGGCAGTGAGAACCGGGAGCTCGATCTCAGGGACAATATCTATTCCCTCACGATAGTCACTCCGGGATCGGTACGGATTCTGAACTTTGATGCGATATCAGGAAAACCGGTTGGAATACGATGAGCGACGATTCCGGGAACATGTCCATCGACTTTCTGGTCGGGTGCACGATCTTTATCCTTGCATTCGTCTGGGTGGCATCGATGATCCCGGGTATGATGGTCGGCGTGCAGTCAGCAAGTATCGATTTTGATGCGGTTGCGTATCGCACCGGGGTTATGCTCATCGAGGACCCCGGGTATCCCGCTTCCCCCGCCTGGGAACTGTATCCCGGAAAGCAGGAGGAGAACGTCACGCGGTTCGGTCTCGCGCTCACCAAAGAGCGCCCGAACATCCTTTCCGCGGCAAAGATCGAGCGGTTCACCTGCACAACGGAGATCAATCCCAGTCTTGGATTTGAGTACCCGGAAGAATATCACGACCGGGTCATATTCGGCGATTACCCGTACCATTTCAACATCTCTGTTCGCGACACCCCCCGTAACGAGGTCAGGGTGATTGGGGAGATTATCCCTGATAACTACGGTTATATCCGTCGTCTTGCCAAGATCAAAACCCCGAGCAATGCGACCATCAATTTCACCACGGTCCAGAAATTCCAGTACCGGCATATCGACCCCGTCACCAACCACGGGGAGGGCGGAAAAGCCCAGATCCACCGGTTCTCAGTCCTGATCAACACCAGTTACCTTACCACGGAGATCAAAGACCCGGCATACCAGATCGATCCCGCACGGGACGATGTTGTGGTGAATATTACCGATTTGGTAAAAACCTTCGAAGAACCGGGATCCATCGATCCCTGGCCAAACACCATCCGGCTCGACAATATCAGTATCTATACGCTTGAGGGCGGAAAGATGAATTACAAGCGCACATTCCCGGAGCCGGTCATCGATGAGGTCTACTTCCGGGACACCAACAGCTCGTACCATATCGTTCCTCCGGTGGAGAATTCTATCAGCATGCGGATTTCTGCCGGGATGATGTCTGAGATCCTGAAGGGGGCAAACTACCCGATCTATGTGAACCTGACCTTCAACCTGAGCCAGCCGGCAACGTTCCTGAACAATACCTACCAGAAGCCCTTTGACTACAACTATCACCCGGACAATGTGACGCAACCGAAGCTCCGGGACGCAATTGTCGAGGTGGCGGTATGGTGAACGATGATGCCCAGCTATTCACGATCGAGGGGCTGTCCGCAGCGATGATCATGATCCTGACCATCTACTTTGTCGTCAACACGACCTCGGTCTATACCCCGGGAGACGCCCACATCAGCGATATGCAGCTGGAGGTACTCGGCACCGATGCCCTCCGTATGATGGATACCAATGTATCCTATGGGACCCCCTCCCCGCTCAGGAGCACGATAGAGCTCAACCAGCCGGAAGTGTTCAAAAACCTGATGCTGAACTATACCAATAACCGGACCCTTGCCGGCCCGGATAATATCCGGTTCAACGCGAGTTATGTCTGCCGGAGTGCCGCAACAGGCGCAATAACCAATGTGACATTTGTCGGATCCGCCAACCTTACCGGGACCGAGCACCCGGTCCGGGTCACCCGCTGGGTACGGGTGAACAAGGATGTCTGCGACGACCTGCAGCAGGACCGGGCTGTGCTCGTGGAGGTGCTGTTATGGCGCGACTGAACGAGGATGCCCAGTACATCATCCTCATGGGCTTCATCATCAGTTTCAGCCTCTTCTTCCTGGCAATGGTCATCAACGGGTCCACGGTGATCGGCCAGTCCACCGCGGAGGCTGTCATCGAGTTCCCGAAGAACGACATCCGGGACTTCTCCGATGCCGTCACCTCCAACCTCACCATCGATCCGTTACAGGAGGCGGTCGTGCTCGAGGACTTCCGGATGATCGCGCTGAGCCGGAAGGGTGCTGTGGTGAATTATTCGATTACGCCAACGGACTACTACACGCTGGCACGGATCCATTACAATGACGGAGTGACACGATATGACGAGAACTGGACGTCCCGGTAAGAGTGTGGCACCTGATCGCGGGGTTGCCAACATGATTGAGTACGTGATGGTGACATCGGTCACCATCGGCCTGCTGATGATCCTGATGATGCTGGTCAATGCACACGTGATGGAGGGGCCGCGGGACCGGCTGACCTATATCGCCTTCACCGATGTAGCCAATGGCCTCTCCACCCGCGTCGTGGATATTTATGCCATCGCCCCGATGGACGGTTCCATGACCTCGGTCATCTCCCTCCCGCAGGATGTTGCCGGCAAACCGTACTGGATCGAGATCGGACCGGGTGCGAGACCAGTGGACCAGGACGTCATTATCCACCGGGATGCGGTCACGACCCGGGTCGCCCTTGCCGGGGTGGGGGCATCCAAGGGGGTTGCGGGCAACACCACCAGTGCCCATATCACCCGGATTAGTTATGACTCAGCGGGGTATTCGCCAAATGTCTGAACCATGCAATTATCCGGCAGACCAGGGGGTCTCTGAAGCCCTTGGTTTCATGATCATCTTCGGGCTGGTCGTCACCGGCATCGGCCTTGTCACTCTCTATGGCTATCCCATGCTCCTGCAGCAGCAGACCAGCGCCGACGAGCAGATCATGGAGAAGAACATGATCGTTCTGCAGAACGACGTGAAGATGGTGACCTACAAGACCATCCCCTTCAAGGAGACCTCGCTCAAGATCGGCAGCGGATCGCTCACTTCGTATAGTCCTGAGTATGACAGAGTCAATACGCCGGAATTTGAGATTTATGACTCCACATTGCCCAAGTATGTTGTGGACTATATCCCGGGGGACCTCCGGTACGAGTCGGACAGCACCCAGACGGACATCTCCCTCCAGAACGGGGCTGTCATCATGAAGAAGCGTATCGAAGCTGGTTCGGTCATGCTTGCCGAGCCCCGCTGGTATTATGATTCCCTGACCAACACCATGGTCATCCCGCTGATTGCCCTGAACAATACCGGGACGAAGGCGCGGACGGGAATCGGTACTGTGCAGCTCAAGATGGTACAACCGGTGGAGATGTACACCTACCAGGTGCCAGCCAACGATTACATCTATGTCATGTACGATCCACTTTCCGCAACCCAGCCCCAGGACTACTCGACTGCCTGGGGGAATTATCTCACCACGCGGCTGGGTGCCACGGAAGTGGTATGCAGCGGGGGATCGCTGTCAGCCAAATGTTACAAGCTGGGAACACGGGACGGCCCCACGCTGGTGATCAAGAAATTCGATATCAGGATCGAGTCGCTCTGATCCTGGATCCTTCACTCTTTTTTTTGTGCCCTGGTTCGGTGCACTGACAACCCTTTTGGTCAGGGTGCTGTGGATACACCAGCGAATACAGCCAGTATTCGTGAAAAAAGTCAGAGATAATTATTCCGCCGGAGCCACTCGACCTGCGGGCCGGTGTAGCGGTACACGATATCGCATTTCTCGTCCTGGAAGTTCCACGGGATGACGATCAGGATATCCCCCTCCCGGATCCAGACCTTCTTCTTGATCTTTCCCTTGATCCTCCCCATCCTGGTCACGCCGTCGAAACAGCGGACCCGGATATGGTTTGCCCCCATCATCAGTTCGGCACATCCGAACATCTCCCGGTTCCGTTTCTGAGGGAGTTTTACCCGGATGATCTCGTCACCCGGGGGGGCTGCCGCCGGCTTCTTGTCAGTCAGTCGAACCTCTCCTGTTGAATTTTTCCCTTCTTCAGGTGCTTAATTGTTGACGTGAGAGAAAATATAGGTATTGCCATGACGAGAGAGCGGCGGGTTCCCGATATTTTTTTTGCAGGCTGCCTACCCTTTCAAGAGCAGTGCAATCATCCCGATCCCGAACAGGACAATCAGCAGCCCCGAGACGCGGTTGATGATCTGGAGGTTTCGGCAGCTGAGGCGGGTGCGGAGAGCCCCGACTGCCATAGAGAGGACCACCCACCATGCGGCAGATCCGCAGAAGAGCCCGAGCACGAACTCCAGGGATGTGAAAAGCGATGACTGTCCGATGACAATCCCGAACCCGGGAAGGACGACGAGGAAGAAGAGGAGGGTCATGGGATTTGCTGCTGCAATGGCAAGCATGGAGAGGAAGTTTTTTGAGCGCGAGCCATCCCCGTCCTTCACCTGGTGCTCTGACGGGAAGGTCCGGAAGACCTGGATGCCGATAGCGATGAGGGCAAGCCCGGCAACGGCCCGGAACATGAGCTGGTGAGCGACAATGAATGCCGACACAACCGTCAGGCCCAGGACCGCGACCAGCGCATAGAACGTGTCAGCGGTGGTCACGCCGAGACCGGAGATAATCCCCTGGAGCCGGCCCTCCGCAACAGCCCTCCGGATGCAGAGAAGCGAGATGGGGCCGACCGGCACGGCAAGGGTGAGGCCGATGATGATCCCCTGGAGTAGCGGGCTGAGTTCCACGATCCGGCACCTGCTGGTTTTTCCTTGCGTTCCGGTATGGCGGGATGCATCTTATGGCTGGCGGTTTAATAGAGGGCGGGGATAACAATTCTCAAATCCGCCGGGCAGGTTCAGGACTCCACCATGAGGGACGGATCGCAGGTTCGTAATCCTGAATTTTCAGGAGAGGAGCAAAAGCCATAGATGTGGACGATCACGCCCGGGATGCGAGAAGCAGGAGTCGTGACCGGAAGTTCGATGCTAAAACGCTCAAATTTTT
>CAYVAQ010000003.1:0-113359 GCA_964448885.1 uncultured Methanoregula sp.
CGGTATCCTGCAAGGAAGGGATCGAGGATCTCCGCCCGGGTCCCGGCAATAACCCCGACGTGGTGGTTCCGGGTCGCGGATGCCGCGAGCACGCCGGCCAGGTAACTGCTCCCGTACGACGCGATCTCGCAGGTCCGCAGGTTGGGAGAGTCCGATCCCCGCAGGTCGAGGCCAAGGAACATGACGCCGGGATACTCGCGGGCCAGCGTGCGGACGCTGCGGTCATAGGCATAACTGGCCGTGATGACGAGCCCTGGGCGATCCGGCCCTTCACGGGCAAGGAGGCCGGCGATGACAACCGGGTCAAACGCCGTGAACTCCTGCTTGTCGAACGCGAACGCCTCCTGCGCACGGAAGACGCCCCGGTAGGTGCTGTCGATGAACGAGAGGTCGCCTTTCTCCCCGGCATACACGATAACGACCTGCGGGAGCGGTTCATTGCGGGGTGCCTGCAGGTACACGGCCGTCGAGAAGAGCGCCCCGGTCACGACCGCAAGGACAAGGACAAGAGAGATGAGCTTCATGGCTGCAAAAACTCCATAACCGGCACATCGATATTCCCGAAGTTCTCCGCGTTCAGCATCCGGACGTGCGATCCGGTCACCCGCTCGTACGTGGTGATGTACAGGTCCCGGAACGTGATGCCGGGATGATCGTGGAGCGTGTCAAGGACCGTTGCCGTGAACTCGTCCGAGAGCCACTGCCGGATATCCATGTCATAGACCGCCCCGAGCGAGGGTTCGGACGCGGAGGCACCGGTGATGTACAGCATCCCTTGTGCCGTTGCATTCCGGGCAATGCTCTCGCCAAAGCACGTGTCCACCAGAAATACGAGGCGGCGGTATCTCCCTTCCCGCTCCATGGTCTCTGTCAGGCTGGTGAACTGGTCCGCGGTGAGCGGGGCACCGCCCGGGGAAAAGACCGTCTCCTCCGGCATCCCGTGGCTGGCGATATAGACAAAAACGTCGGTGCTGCTGTTGCTGTCAAGCACAACGGGGGTCCGCGGGGTCCGGTTGCCAAGAAGGACGTCCATCAGGGTCTCCCCCGTAACGAGGCTGCCGGTATAATCGGCTTCTGCTGCCGGCCGGAGGTTCTCCCCTTTCGGGACATTGTGGACATCTCCCCGGATTGGGTTCTGTGGATGGTCGGGGATGTCATCATAGATCATGAGGATGATGTGATCGTCAGGAACCCCGTTCTTCCGCAGGAGCGTATACATGGCAAGAGCGTCCGACTGGTGCCGGTAATTCTCCCACCCGTCCGAGGGCCCGACAATCACTGCCCAAAAGCCGGTCCGGTTCTGCAGGGGACTCTCTCCCGCCGTTCCTGCGGAGGGCAGCGCCATCAGGCCCTGCGAGGCCCGGTACCGGGCCGCCGAGACGCCGGGCTCCCGTACCGCCCCCATCTTTTCTGAGGTGACGATGCGGGAGACCCGGAACGCCCCTTCCTCGATGACGCCGTATTCAAAATAGGCAACCAGCGGATCGACCCCGAACTCGGTATCGTAATCGAGCGGGCCGCCGGCCCCGTGGACCTCCGGCCGGGTCCCGTTCCGGATCGCCTGCAGCGTCTGCCGGATCCCCTGGGCGTCCCACCCGTAGCCGGCCCCGCTCCCGTAAACGATGGCGCGGACCGAATCGGCCGGCGACTCTGCCCAGGCCACCTCCTGGCGTGCCGTGGTATATGCGGCCAGGAGAACCGCGTCATAGAGCGGTGCGGCGTACGCGTCCGGAGCATGGCGGAACTTTTCGTCATAGGCAACGGAGAACCCTGTTGACGGGTCCGATGCAGGACGGATCCCCTCAATCCCTTCCGCACCACTCCCGAGGATCTGCACGAGGGCGGCCGTGTCGCCGGAGTTCGCAACAAAGAGTTTCGTCCCCGTGCCGGACTGCTTCATCGCCCGCCGTACCCTCGCGGTATCCTCCGGGACTGCCACGACAACAAGGTAATCCGGAACGCCCGCCAGTGCATCGCGGACATACCCCTCCAGTTCCCGTCCTCCGTGTTCAAACTGGCGGATGCTCGTCACCTCGAGGCCCGATTCTGCGGCAAAGAACCCGGCCCAGTCATAGAATGTCTTCCCGTTCGTAGTGTTCTCGACAAGGACAGCGACCCGCCCGGCCTTCTGTTTACTCAGGATCCCCATCAGGGCACGGACCTGCTCAACGTCGCCCTGTGACGTGCGCCAGAAGTACCCGGTCTTGCCGAACGCCCGTATGAGGTCCCCGCCGGTGGATGAAGGGCTGATGAGGACTTTCTTCCGCTCAATGAACAACGGGGCAACCTCAAACGCTTCATCGGTTGTGAAGGGCCCGATGACAAAAGTGATGTCGGGATTCCTGAGCAGGTCCCGTGCAGGTTGCCGGAGGTCCCCTCCCGATGTGTCGGCATACACCAGTTCCAGGGGCCGGCCATTGATCCCGCCTTCGCGGTTGATGTTCTCCGCTGCCCATGCGAGCGGTTCGACGAGGTTGGCGTTCGCTTCAACCGGGAGGAGGACGCCCACCCGGACCGGGGAGAGGGCTTTTGACAGGAGAGCAGCGCTCCAGATGGCGGCAAATATGAGGACGACGATAAGAACCATGAGCCCTGCCCGTTTTCTGTCGATTTGAATCACCTGTCCGTTTCCGTTCTTTGAGGAGTCTTCATAACGGTCCCGTTCAGCTCTTCCTTAGGGACTGTACCGGTGCTGGCAGAGCTTCCACTCCTCGCTGAAATGTTGTCTGATAAAATGCTCAAAACCGGGGTACATTTTGAGCCTGAATTCAAGATAATCGCAAAGGATCACAAGTTCCGGTCTGTTTTCCGGCGCAGAAAGGGGGTCCGGCTGCGGTGTGTCACTGATGAATGCACGGAGTCCGGCTACGGCACTGCCAAAAATCGCCAGGCACACCAGGAAGAGAACGAGCCGGGCGAGCGGTGAGAGGGAGGTATCAGGCAACATCATGCACCATCCAAAAAATAATCCTGTAACAATTCATTGCTGAAGATCGGTATTGCTCTCCGGTGATTCATTACAAGGAATTGCCAGAAAAACCTTACGATAGGAGCATCCCTCCCCGTCCATGATCCCCGGGCCCGCCCGTGCCCCCTCATAAGCCCGGCCGGCTGTCTGGGAAGTGTTCGACCCTGGATCGTGGGTGCCATGAACCTGCGTTGACGCTGAAAACGAGGATACGGCGGGAGCGATCACCCAGCTTCCGGACCTTACCGGAGAGGGGGGGCCGTTCACCTGCTATCCGGTTCATCGGTTCGGTTATCGGGAAATCCATGGTTGTGATCCTGGGGGACTCACGTCAGGATGCGTGATGAGCCAGGGATATCCGTGTTTGCAGACGGGCAAGGCATCTGAAAAGTTGAATTAAAAGGATGAGTCAAAAGGGATAAAACTAATTTACGGGCGCGAGGAGCAGCTTATCATGGATAATATCGTTTATCCCAAAGAAAGTTGACAACGTATTCGCGGGCGCGGGGAGCAGCCCCTGCTCTGCTGGCACCACAACGACAAAATTCACAATTACCGCGATGACGGTTCCAAGGATCGCAAGTCCAACGAGGAATAGCACCAGGTTCCTCAGCGCATCGGGCTGTGCCGGTTCAGTCATGCAGCATCACTTCCGTTGACTACTCGTAAAATCCTTTTTCAATATTAACCCTCCTGATCCGTAAGAACGAGGGGCGGATGAGATCATGATGCACCACCCTTCACGATCTGGTGGCACTCCATGGCTGCCGATCAGGAATGCTTTTCCACGAATTCGCAGCAGGGAACTGCCACATTACCTTACCGGTGGATCATCAATGCCCATCCATTATCCTTGGACACGCCAGTATCTGCCCCATCCGCATGGCTGACGCTCACTTTCATCTCCGATTACCTACCGGATATCGCAGGACCAGGTGATCTCGTGTGCGGATATGCGCTCCGGAGTTCTGGTGCCAGACAATTCTTATTAAGGAAAGATGAGTATTGGTTTGCATTACCCTGGTGATACCATGACCGGAGCACAACAGCCCGACGCCCTGAAACGCCTCGTCTTCTTCATGATCGCGCTTGCCATGCTTGGGGCGATCCTGGCACTGGCCGGATATTTCACCGCTGACCTCACGGAGCAGAACACCGTGCGTGGCCCGTCCCCGAAGAATTTGGCTTTGCCCGATTTCGATGTATGTACTGTTCTCGGAGCACGCGTGACTTCGTGTTATGAGGATTGCAATGCAAAAATACGTTCAGGAGACTATGACGATTCGGATCTGCTTATGTGCTCTTATTGTATATATTTTTGGCAAGAATGGGACTTGATGTGTCATTCCAGTATAACCCCAATTACATCGTTAAACCCGGATGACATCATTCAGCAGAGGTAATAGCTGTATACCGGGCCGCTCAACTGCCATCCCTGCCCGTGTGAGTGGCCCCCGGACGGTATCGGGAAGTGCTGCCTCCTGCGGCTTATTAACCGGTGAGACGGTGTCGTTCAAAGGGATCCTTCGGCTTTCCCTCTCCCGTTTTTCCCCTTTCCCCCGTGCTGGCACACGTACAGGCACAGCCCGCAGGCACCGGCAACGCCGGATATCCGGCTACAGGAACCGTGCCAGTTCCGGAACGGACCGGGCGAGCCGGCCCTGGAGCGGCCCGAGGAGGAGCGGGTTGTCAAGCCCCTCCATCAGCGTGCGGCAGTCGGTCTTGAGCCCGATGCAGCGCTTTTTGTGTGCAAACGCGATACCGAGCTCCACGCAGGCCCCCTCATCCGGGACGCGACCATCGAGGTTGAAGAGGAAGAGGTCGCAGCCCGCGATGGTCTCCACGTCCAGCGTAAAGATCCGCCTCAGTGCCTCTTCTTTCGTCATGCCGCGGGCCAGCAGGTCTGCAAGCAGGAGCCCGTCGCGCTGGGGGAGGAACGTTGTATACCCCCGCTCTTCAAAAAAGGTGCTCACCTGTTCGTTGAACGCCCGTTCCGCCTGCGTGAAGAGGGGACCTGCGATGTACACCCGTGATTTCTTGTCTGCTGCCGGTTTCATCGTGCAAGGAAATTTCCCCGTGGAGCAAAGAGGTTTTCTGTCCGGGGGTTATCCCCGCAGCGTCCGGCGGGCAGCGCAGCCACCGGCCAGCCCGGCACCTTTATCCATGATTCCTGCAATTCCCTGTGTATGAAGATCGTATCCCTCCTTGTCATCATTCTTACCGTGCTGACCTGCGGGTGTTTATCGGGCCCTACCCCGGCGCAAACCGCCCCGTTAACTGCCACACCCCACCCGGACCCCGGGCCGGGCCTGTACACAACGCCCCATGCGGTCCCGAACCTGCTCGGCAACTGGACAGGGCCTGCCCGGGGATATTTCGAGGGAGTCGGGTACCAGGACACGGGTCTTGCGACCATGACGATGTCCGTAACCTTCCAGAAGGACCGGGTCTTTGCCGGCAGTATGCTGATCCCCTACCGGAACGGGACATTCAGGATGGATAAGTTTGCCGGTGTCATCGCCCATGACGGGGAGACACTCCGGATCGTGGAGTTTGAAACCAACGAGCACAATGACGGGTGGATCCTCTCGGAGGACGAGATCGAGCTCATCTTCATAGACGTCGGGGACCCGGAGGCGATCATCGTCGACTCCTTCAAACGGGTGCCCTGAATCGGGCTGACCGGTCCGGACCACCGGGAGGGCAGAAACCGGCAGCCGGGGCCGGCTTATTTACTTTTTTTCGTTTCTGGAATGCCCGGCTTCTTCCCCTTCCGCCCGTGCGGGCACACGTACAAACACAGCCCGCAGACTCCGGCAGCCCCGAGCTCCTTTTCGAGTTTCTTGTAATACCGGTCGCAGGCCGCTGCATTGAACCGGGCCTCGCGGGGCTCATCGGGAGAGAACATCCGGCCGGTGAACGCGTGCTCCGGGCAGATGTCCACGCACGCGGTGCAGTCGCCGCACCGGGGCATCATGGGGGAGCCGGTCGGCTCCAGCGGTGCATCGGTCAGGACATTCACCCAGCGGACGCGGGGGCCGTGGTCCGGCGTCACGAGCAGGCAGCTCTTCCCGATCCAGCCGAGGCCGGCCAGGTGCGCCCCGAGCTTCTGGGAGAAGATGCCGGCGATCTTCTCGTCGCTGGTCCGCTTCGAGGCCGGCACGGGCAGGGCCCCATACCCCTCGTGCTGGAGGAGGTTTGCCACGCGAAGGGCGATCTGGTCGAGGGTCGCGTTCACGACATCATAACTGTTGTGCCGGTACAGGATCGCTCCCTCCCGGTCGCGGTCCGGGAGCATGTCAACCATACTATCCTGCAGCCTGATGCCCATCACTACGGCCCGCGGGTACCGGGCCGCCCGCTCCCCGCCCTGAGAGCAGATGAAGTCGCGAGCGAGGGTGAGGTCGGCGATTCCAAAATAATCGACATCGAGCGATGTTGCCAAAAGCTGTACCTGTCGTCCGATATCCTGCATCATAGCAGGTACCGGTCGGGTACGGAAGAAGAAGAGGCTGGTGGTCGGAAATGGTGGCAACGGGGATGGTCCGCCCGCCGCTGATCTCCTGCGTGTTCAGACATTCTGCAGAACAAAGAACGTGTACCCGTAATACCGCTTGTACTTCCGGTACATGTCCGCCTCGTGTTCAAGGGAGTCAAGGAGGGCGGCATCTTCCGGGTTCTTCCCGTGCGTCTTCCTCAGTTCCGCGGTCCGGGCAAGCAGCGGGACAAGGTAGTTATCCCACCAGCCGGTCTCGGGCAGGCGGTAGGTAGCAACGAGCCGGAGCCCGGTCCGCTTCACACGCTCCTTCATCTCCTCCTCGGACACCGGGACGTATCCCTCCGCCTCCCACCATCCTGCCAGCTCGGCAGGGGGGTTGGGCAGGAACCAGTGAGCATCGGAGACGACCATGCAGCCGCCCTTTTTCAGGAACGGCTTCCAGAGATTGAGACCTTCCTCAAACCCGACAATAAAGATGGCACCCTCGGACCAGATGAGGTCGAACGATCGTTTCTCAAACGGCAGGGCGTCCATGGAAGCGCAGACGGTTGTTACCCGGTTGGCCATGCCGGCCTTGTTGGCCCAGGCATCGACTTTATCCAGGAACGGCTGGTGGTTGTCGACCGCGGTGATCGTGCCGGTTGTCAGGGTGGCAAGATCGCGGGTCTGCGTCCCGCTCCCGCACCCGACATCAAGGATCTTCGCGTCCGGGGGAACGGAGGGGAGGAGGGACCAGGCCTTCCGTGTTGCTTCAGAACTGCCGGGCCCCTGGCGGGGGAGAGATTCGAATATCTGGTAAAAAAACGGTGGTAGTTGCATGATACCCGAAAGGTTGGCAGGAATGTATTGAGTGCTTTGTGGTCGGCAGGGAACGGGAGCCGGCACGGGTCGCACGCACTTTCACCCCCCGCTGCCTCCGCCTTTATCCAGCGGCGGGTCGAAATCCGGGTATGGTTAAGAAGATCGAGACTGTCTGCGGGTACTCCTGCAGCGACTGCGACCATCACAAGAAGGAGTGCAAGGGCTGCAAACCCACTAAAGGGGTACCGTTCTGGACCGCATTCATCGGCATCGACCGGTGCGCCATCTATGATTGCTGCACGAACGACCGGAAGTTCCCGCACTGCGGGAAGTGCCCGGACCTGATGTGCGAACGGTATTACCGGATCTATGACACCCCGGGGATCACGGATGAGCAGGCAAAGGAGGCCCTGGCGGCCATGGAACGGGAACTGCGGGGCCGGAAATAAGCTGCGGTGCGGCGTGACAGGCCCGGATTTATTTCGAAGGAGGACACCCCGATGCCACGATGCAGGATAACGGTACTGAAGAAGACCATTAACCCGGAACTTGCCCGGGAATACTGCGTATCGGACGTTACTCCCTGCCCATGTTTCAGCGAGGAGCAGGAGTTTGTCTGCGGTCTCGACAAACCGGATGGCTTCTGCGACTGGGCCTGGCGGGACATACACCCGATGGTCGCGGTCCTCCTGACCGGCGGAAACTTCTCACACGGAATCTTCGAGGGCTGGATGCGGGATGAGCGGACCATGATCGGGTGCTGCACGGACGGTGTGCGGCCGGTCATCTTCCGGCTGGAGCGCCTCGATCCCTGAGCCGAGGGCGCCCCGGGCACAGCGTCGTGGAAAGGGGCATCCTTAAACCGTTTCCTGCCCTACGCTCCTTTCATGCCGCTGCTCCGCGACCCGGTGGTGACGCTCGAAGAGGTCCGGCTCCACCGGATCTCGCTCTCCTCGCTCGATCTCGTTGTCGCGATCCGGGTGGAGAACCCCAACCCGCTTGGCATCACGATCAGGGAACTGCCATTCACCGTGCGGTGCAGCACAGGGAAGGGAGACACGGAACTGGCAAACGGAAACACCGGGCGTGCAGCG
Source organism: uncultured Methanoregula sp. (assembly GCA_964448885.1). Classification (GTDB taxonomy): domain Archaea; phylum Halobacteriota; class Methanomicrobia; order Methanomicrobiales; family Methanospirillaceae; genus Methanoregula. The sequence goes on from CAYVAQ010000003.1 coordinate 8,363, forward strand.
ATCACCGCGAGCGGGAGCACGCTTCTCAGTGTACCTGTCACGTCCCGGAACGCTGCACTCGTTGCAGCTCTCGCGACCTTTGTCATGAAAGGCGGCGTGCAGGTCACGATACAAGGCACGGCGGTCATCGATGCGCTGCTCTTCAGCTGGTCGGTGCCGTTCGAGAAGACCATGCCGGTCACCATGGAGCAGGTTGCGGGGAACCTCACCAGTCAGTGAGTCCCCGGACCTGATGGGACAGACGGGGTATTACCTGGCTCTCTCTTCAGGGAAATGAATTCGGGAGATGCCGGGGTCGCCAGACGAAACTCACGATTATCTACCGGTTATTAGCACCAGTGCCGGGACTACCTGGAACCGGCAGCGTGAAGGAGAATGTGGTTCCCTTTCCCTCCCCGTCCGACTCTGCCCGGATCTTCCCGCCATGCGCCTCGATGATCCGCTGCACCGTCGAGAGGCCGATACCGGTACCGGGGACTTCCGGGCTGAACCGTTCGAACAACCCGAAGACCCTCTCAAGGTTCTCCTGTCTGATTCCCATCCCGTTATCCCTTACAAAAATTACCGGTGAACCGGCTTCATCCCGTACTCCCACTTCCACCCGGGGCTCGCTCTGGCTTCCCATGAACTTGACCGCATTGTCGAGCAGGTTGGTCATCACCTGCAACAGGCGCTGGCGGTCTCCCAGGACCACAGGGAGGTTGTCCTGGATGACCAGGGTAACACCCCGTTCCGCGAGAGAAGTGTCCAGCGCCCGTGCAGCTTCCCGGACAAGATCCGCAAACGGTACCTGCTGCGGCCGGTCCACGCTCCTGCCGCTCCGGGACAATGCGAGCAGCGTGGTGATCAGGCGCTCCTGCCGGTCCACGGCATCAGAAATCCGCCGGATAAACTCTGAGGACTGCCCGCTTGTGCCGGCCGGTATCTCGCCTTCAAGGAGGGAGAGGAAACCGCGGATCGCAATCAGCGGGCTCTTCAGGTCATGGGATACCGTGTAGGTAAACCGGTCAAGCTCGGCGTTTTTACGCGCAAGTTCGGTTATCAGGCTCTCCCGCTCGGCCTCTGCCTGTTTTCGCCCGGTAATGTCCCGTATGACCCAGATGATATGGGGCGTCTCCCGGAGCGTGACGATCCTTGCCGACAGGATGCAGGTGATGCTGCTGGCATCGTTCCGGTGAAACACGGTTTCAACGTCTTCAATATACCCGGTCTTTTGCAGCGTTTCAGCCGCAATCCGGTAATCGCCGGGATTTTTCCAGAACTGGTCTTCAAAGGCCGAAGATCCGACTACTTCCCCGCGGGAGAACCCGGTCAGACGGAAAAACCCCTCATTGGCATCAACAATGCTGCCATCCCCGGGACGGGAAATGAGGATGCCGGCAGGGCTGTGGTGAAAGATCAGTTCTAGCTCTTCCTTGGCTTCCGTAACTTCTGCATTCAGCCGCTGGTTGACAAGGATGATGAGGCCGATCGTGAAGAGCATGCCAAAAATAAAAAAGAGCATGGCTGTCGCTTCCTGGATATTGGTCGGGGCAAAAAGGCTGTGAACAGGTACGATTGTGAGGACAATCACCGCACGGACCAGCAGAAACGATCCCTGCAGGAACAGGATCGCAGTAAGGAAGTTTGCGGATCCTCCGGTTCCCTGGATTTTTTTCCTGTACAGTGCCTGTGCCATTGCCAGACTGATGCATCCGAGGAAGACCGAGATAACGGCCGTCCGCACCGAGATATCGCTGGTAATATAGGTGAAATAGAGGTACACTGCCGTGAAGAGCGTAAGAAGAGCTGCAACAAGCCACGAGTTCTCTCTATCATTCAGGAACCGGAGGATCCCGGCATAGACCATGAGGGAGCCCGCGATGATCAGGACATTGGGCAGGATGATGGCGATCAGGAGGTTGGCAGTGATATCACGGAGGAGGAGGAGGAGATACCCCGCTGCCGAGACAGTACTGCCAAGGACCCACCATGCGATCCCCGGATATTTTTTATTCGTCACGTAGAGAAAACCGAGGGCTGAGGCTTCGAGGATATAGGCGAGAGCAACAATAACTGAAAGGGTCCGGATATCGATTTCCATACCGTCTCTCTTGGGATAAACGGTTAATGCACGGGGCGGGTTAAATATCCTTTGAAAGATTCCGACTGACACGTCCGGTACGAGCATCATCGGAGTATGATGCCGGGATTATCCGATGCGAAATTTTTGTGAGGGGAGTTCAGATGAAAAAGTCTGAAAATATCGTCGTGCGACCTGAAAACCATTCAACGAATAAAGTAACTTCTTCCCGCCGGTCCCGAAGAGCTCGTTCACCATCTTGACCGCACACAGGTCCCCGTCATGTCCCGGAACACCACACTCGTCGTGGCACTCGCGACCGTTGTCATGAAAGGCGGCGTGCGGGTCACGATACAAGGCACGGCGGTCATCGATGTCCTCCTCTTCAGCTGGTCGGTGCCGTTCGGGAAGACGATGCCGGTCACCATGGAGCAGGTGGGGAGTGGGGGCAATAGCCAGGATCCGGCGGGCCGACGTGGGAATTGAGTCCCCCTCCCCTTTTTTGTAACCATCGGATTCCACTCCCTCTCACGGGGGCTTGCGTGGTGAAAGTCTTTCATTCACGGTCTGGGCCGGAAATCTCCCATATGCTTTATTAATTCTTCCGGATACATCCAGTATCAGGGGCACCAGACCATGGAAGGTGATAAGACAATGGTTTCCGGAAGTCCGGTAATCGGCCTGGAAACGCAGTTGCAGGAGATCGCTGAGGCCATCGTACGGTCCGGGTCCGGTGCGCCGGAACATATCGCCATCGTCTCTGAGCCCCTGGGCGGCCGGACGACCATCGTCTCCGAGATCCGTCGCCGGTATGGTGAGAAAGTCCACTACATCCCGCTGGAGTTCGTGATATCGCCATCCAGTCTTCCGGACTTCTCCGCCATTCCGGAAGAGATCATCCTGATCGATAACTGCCGGTTCCTTGCAACACGGAGGATCGGAGGATTTGATGTCCTTGATGCATTCCTGCGGGCACAGATCGCATCCAGGAAACTCTTTATCACCACCTGGAACGCGTTCAGCTGGCAATACCTCTCGGCAGTCATGAATCTCGACGCGTATTTCCCCACGGTCGTAACCATTGAGAGGATGGATACGCCGGTCCTCAAACAGGTCATCCTGTCCCGGCACAAACCCGGGGAGATCCGGTTTCTCGATGACGGCGCAGCTGAACGTTCGATGTTCTACTCCCTGATTCATAAGAGAGTCCGTCTCCCGCTGATGGCTGATGAGATTTCGATACCGTGGATAAAGCTGAACTTTACCGTAATGCTCCGCCGGCTGCCCCGGAAAAACCGCATCCAGGTGTCCCTCGAGGATGTAATCTTCGAAAAGATCAACCGGATTGCCCGGGGAAATCCCGGCGTTGCGATCCTGCTCTGGGAATCTTCCCTGAAAGAGAACACCATATCCCTTGCATCAATCAGGGAAACCCCCTATGCCATCGATCTCGACACCAATGAGTCATTCATTCTTACCATTATCCTGTCCATGAAATCCCTCCATGAAAAGGACCTGACGGCTATTGCCGGGTCGGAGATGGATATCCGGCGGGTCCTGTACCGTCTCGTGCAGCAGGGGCTTGTCCGCGATGATGCAGGCTATTACAGCATCCCGCCGTTTGCTCTTGGGCCGGTAATCGAATACTTAAAAAAGACAAGGAGGTTGTGGTAATCATGGCCGATGCCCTGCTCTCCAATGTCACCACGGTCACGACCACGCTCCCGTTCAAGACGATTGATGCGAACCTCATCCTGTACATTCTCTTCATCATTGCCGGTGCGTACATTCTCACGTGGCTGCTCAGTCTTCTCCTGATGCAGGTATCCGAGCGGATTGGCTGGTACCGTACTTCCATCACGATGATTATTCCCTTGTTGAAACTCCTCGTCTACCTGGTCGCGCTCTATTACATCATCATCGCAGTTATCGAACCGTCATTAACTCAGATGGTTGCCTTCTCGGGTCTTTTTGGAGCTGCCATCGGGTTTGGGTTAAAAGACCTCTTTGCCGATATTGTCGGGGGCATCGTGATCATCTTTGAAAAACCGTACCAGATTGGAGACAAGGTAAGTATCGGTGACCGGTATGGGGAGGTAAAGGATATCGGCATCCGCGCGACACGGATCCAGACGCCCGCGGACGAACTGGTGTCCGTGCCGAACTTTACTATCTTCGCCCAGCCGGTCACGAGCGGAAATGCCGGTGACCTGGCGATGATGATCGTCATCGACCTCTATATCCATCCCGATTCCGATGCGGAACGGGCAATGAAGATACTTAAGGAGGCGCTGGTGACCTCGAAGTACATCATCATCGCCAAACGCTACCCGTACACGGTGCTGCTCGAGGATTTCCCGTTCTACAAGCGTGTCCGGGCCAAGGGATACGTCAATGATCTAAGGCTGGAGTTCGAGTTCAAATCGGAGGTCACGCGGCGGGCATGGGCGGAGTTCAAGAAGGCCAAGATCCGGCCTCCTGCGGTCGTGCCCCCGGTTGCAGCGGATCCGGATGGGAAGATGTGATTACGGGTTTTTTTCTGGTCCTGGTCGAGGGTTTCTCTTCCCATCAGAGCCGGTTTGGAAAATTTTACGAGGGGCCCGGGCCTGTATTTTTTTGGCACGGCCGGTCACCACCGGCCCGCACCGATGGTCAGTTGCAAGGAGAACAGGCAAGAATATAAATATGCATCCATCAGTAATCGATTCCCATGGAGTTTTCTGTGCCGGAACAATGGGCAGGGATATGGGATCATATCCAGGCGGGTATCATCCTGGTTGATGCGGAAACACATACGATCCTTGCCGCAAATCCCGAAGCAGAGCGACTGACCGGGTTCTCTGAAAAGGAGATGGTTGGCCACCTCTGCCACCAGTTCATCTGCCCGGCGGAACAGAACAAGTGCCCGATCACCAATCTCGGGATGAAAGTCGACCGTGCAGAGCGGGTGCTCCTGGCACGGGACGGGAAGAAGATCCCCGTCCTCAAGACCGTGACTGACATGAAAATCGGCGGGAAACGGTGCCTGATCGAGACATTTATCGACATTACTCCGGTGAAGGATGCAGAGAATGCCCTTATCGCATATGTCCGCGAGGCAACCCTCCGGATCAGAAACCCGGTCGAGCTGGTAAGGGACAACCTGAGCGAGATCCGAGGGGAACTCGCGGGGACCGGTGCCAGTCCGGCCCACGCTGCCACCGCACTCGCCATCCAGGAAAGGAACATGGACGATATCCTTAAAAACCTGCAGGAACTCGAGCGGGCGATTGCCGAGAAGAAGACCGATATCCCCGACGCCCTGCGCGAATACCTGAAACGGTAAGGTCAAGAACATGGAGGAATTCACAATAAACGAAGAGGAGAAACGGATCATCCTCGCCCTTTCTCCGTCAAAGAGTTACCGGGAGAATTCCCTTGCAATGATCCGACAGATCCAGAAACGGGGCATGCGGATCATCGTCATCTGCGTCAACCAGCCGGCCACGTTTCTCATGGATACGTATACCCGCAGCGGGATAGATACGAACCGTATCTACTTTATCGATGCCATTACCCAGTACGCTACGGGAAGCCTGACGGAATGCCCGCAGAACTGCAAGTTCATTGCAAAACCAGGTGACCTCACGGCCATGGGTATGGCAGTGACCACTGCCCTCAAACAATTCGGGCAGGAGAAAACTGTCATATTCCTCGACTCGGTGAACGCGATGCTCATCCACTCGAGCTCGGCTGACCTGACAAAATTTATCCACTTCGTCATCAGCAAGCTGCGCATCATGAATATCGCCGGGATTTTGCTTGCCGTCGAGAAAGGACTCGACCCGGTCCTTCTCTCCCAGCTGACCACGTTTGCCGACGACCTCGTGGAATTTCCCGACAGGGGCCATGGACTGACCTGATAGGCCGGCTCCCTGCAGTTCGATCGCGTTTAGGGGGAGGGAGCTGCCCGGGGGGTCGTGACGGGACACTGCTTCGCAGGGTGTGGGGGGTACAAAAAAATCATTGGGGGGATTTCTTCTTCACTTTCTTCTTTCCGCCGGTCCCGAAGAGCTCGTTCACCATCTTGACCGCACACAGGTCCCCGCACATCGAGCAGGTCTCCAGGTCCCCGTCACGGCACTTGATCTGCCGGGCATGGTCGCTGAAGAGCGCAAGCCGGAACTGGGCGTCCCAGTCCAGCTCGTGCCGGGCCTCTGCCATCTGCACCTCGCGGTCCGACTTCCAGCCCTCGTGCTTCCGGACCGTATCCCCGACATGGGCCGCGATCTTCGCGACTCTTGTCCCTTCGACAATGTCGTCCACATCCGGCAGGGCCAGGTGCTCGGCAGGCGAGACCATGCAGAGGAAGTCGGCGCCGTTGAGGCATGCCGCGGCTCCCCCGATGGCCGCGACCACGTGGTCGTAGCCCGGCGCAATATCGGTGACGAGCGGGCCGAGGAGGTAGAGCGGGGCATGGTCCGTGATCTCCTTGATCATCCGGACATTATAGCCCACCTGCGAGAGCGGCATGTGCCCCGGGCCCTCGATCATCCGCTGGACTCCCGCAGCTTGTGCCCGCTTCGCGAGCAGGCCCAGCGTATTGTACTCGACCGACTTCGCGAGCTTCTCAGCGTCCTGCAGGCAGCCGGGCCGCATCCCGTCACCGAGGCTGACCGTGGTGTCATACTCCGCGAGGATCTCAAGCAGGTAATCGAACTCGGAATACAGCGGGTTCTCCTCGTCCCGCTGCACCATCATCGCGCAGTGGAACGCCCCGCCCCGGCTGACAACACCCATCAGGCGCGGGTCGGCTTTGAGGGCATCGAGCGCCTGCAGGTTCACCCCGCAATGGAGGGTTAAGAAATCCACGCCCTGCCGGCAGTGCTCGCGGATAACCTCAAAGAGCAGGTCGGGCGTGACGTCCGCCGCGTTCCCTGCCCTGCGGACCGCCTCGTACACGGGAACCGTGCCGACCGTGGTGTCGAGCTTCAGGATCTTTTTCCTCATCGCGGCAAGGTCGCCTCCCGTGGAGAGATCCATTAAGGCATCGGCACCGTTGTCGAGCGCTGCCTGTGCTTTTTTTATCTCGAGTGCCGGGTCGCACCGGCTCCCCGAGGTCCCGACATTCACGTTGATCTTGACCGTGCAGCCTTCGCCGACGGCGCAGAGCCGGTGCTTCCGGGAGGGGTTGTATGGGACAACGACCCGTCCTGCAGCGATCCGGCGGGCAAGGCGCTCCGGTTCCATCTGTTCCGCCCGTGCAACGGCACCCAGTTCGCGGGGGAGCGATTTTGTGCACCTGCGGATGAGCAAATCCATAAGAAACATCTGTTCCGGGTCCTTATTATTGTGCATGCAGGTCGAGTGGCTGTACAGCGGTGACCCGTGGGCGAACGCCTATGTTGTCGGGGACATCCTGGTGGATGCGGGCGTAATGCCCATGGCGGTAGCGCCGCACAAGGAGAAGATCAAGACAATTGTCCTCACCCACTGCCACTTCGACCATATCGCCCGGGTAAAGGAGATCGCGCACATGTGCAAGGCGAAGATCGCCATCCACAAGGCCGACGCCCGGGGGCTAGTCGACGATTTGCACAGCCTCTCGATGAACTTCGGGGCCCGGTCGCCCGGGATCATCCCCGACATCCAGCTCACGGAAGGGGACACCATCGGGGAGTTTGTCGTGCTCCACACCCCCGGCCATACGCCGGGCTGTATCTGCCTGTACTCGGAGAAGGACCGGCTCCTGATGAGCGGCGACACGGTCTTTGCGGACGGGTACTTCGGGCGCTACGATTTCCCCGGCGGGAGCCGGGCAGAACTCGCCCAGTCACTCGAACGCCTTGCAACGCTCGATGTCGAGGGCCTGTTCGCGGGCCACGGCGAACCCACGGAAGAGAACGGCAGCCGGTGCATTGCAGCAGCGCTGGGGCTGATGAAGAGCGGCTATGGATAAGGGAATTTACTGCCTCATCTTCCACAACCCGGCCTGCACGGCCGGGATCGGGGCACTGGGGGAGATCGCGTTCCGGAAAGGCTGGCACGTGTACATCGGGTCAGCCCTCGGGGCTGGCGGGCTCAAACGGCTCGAACGCCACATCACCCTTGCGGAGAAGAAGGACAAGCGCCCCAAGTGGCACGTGGACTGGCTCCTGACAAACGCGAACTTCCCGCTCCGGTATGCCGTATACGCGCCGACCACCCTCCGGCTCGAGTGCATCCTTGCCTCCGCCCTTGGCGGCGAACACGTGCCGCTCTTCGGCTGCAGTGACTGTGCATGCCCCTCCCACCTGCTCTTCCGCGAGACCGACCCGGTCCAGGAGGTCCGTGAGGTCTTCCGCTGCCTCAAGCTCGTCCCGGCCACCAAAACCATCAAGAGCCCGTAGTACCGAATTGGGTACCTATGAAGGTTCTGGGTATATCCGGGAGCATGAGAAAGGACGGGAACACGGCAATCCTGGTAAAGGAGATTCTGGGGCGGTGCGAGGAGGGGGGCATCAGGACGAAGTTCATCTCACTCGCCGGCAAGAAGATCCACCCCTGTCTCGGGTGCGAGAAGTGCAAAGAGAAGAAGTGGTGCGTCATCGAGAACGATGACTGGAGCGACATCGTCAGACAGGTGATGGAATCCGATGTCCTGGTCATCGGGTCGCCGACCTACTACTTTGATGTCAGCGGCCAGATGAAGAACTTCATCGACCGGACGTACTCCCTGTACCACAACCGGCAGCTCGCCGGCAGGAAGGGCGTGGCGGTCGCGGTCCATGCCAACAAGGGCGCGAGCCGGACCATCCAGACCCTCGAGGGGTTCCTCTCCACCCACGAGTTCTCATCGCTGGGCTCGGTCAAGGGTGAGGGTTACCACGAGGGCGACGTGAAGAAGGACAAGGAAGCGATTACAAAAGCCCACAAGACCGCCGACAAAATCATCCGGCTCGTCAAGACCCGGCACGGGTAATTTTTATACTCTCTTTTTCCCGGTCATCGAGGTTATCGCGATCCTGATGACCGCAACGTTTTGGACTTCGTTGCTCGTGAAGTCATGGACGGCGCTGTCATACTGGCGCAGGATGCACGACAGCCCGTGTTTCTTCTCTTCCGGATCGGTCAGGATCGTGGCCGTGCCAAACCCAATCACGCTCCGGTACCTGACCCCCCATGAACAGGGGCGTTCGCCCCTTATGAGCTCATCATAGAGGTCAACCTCGAAGCAGCACCGGGGATCGGCCCGGATCATATCGATCTTCCTGCCCTCGAGCGCCGAGTGGAGGTAGAGGACCCCGGGTTCATACCCGAAACAGATGGGGACGATATAGGGGCCGTTCCCGTCAGAGAGCGCGACCCGGCAGACCCGGGCCCCGGCAAGGATGGCATCGATCTCCTTCTGGTCGGTCACTTCCCGGTCTGACCGTCGCATGGAGCCCCGTCCTGAAGCAGCTCGTAGAGCGTTGTCCGGCGCCGGAGCGGCCGGCCCACGTCCTCTGCAACCCGCTGCATCTCCGCGGGATCGAGGTAGTCGGTATTGGTTGCGCCCGCCCCCTTGCTGATGCTCTCCTCGAACATCGTCCCGCCAAGATCGTTTGCACCGGCGATCAGGCCGAGCTGGGCGAGCTTGATCCCCTCCTTGACCCACGAGACCTGCACGTTGGTGATGTTGTCAAGGAAGAGCCGGCCCACCGCAACCATCAGGAGATCTTCCCTGCCGGTCGCGCCCGCCCGTGCCAGACCCGCTTTATAGAGGGGGGTATTCATGTGGATGAACGAGAGGGGGACGAACTCGGAAAAGCCGCCGGTCTCGTCCTGGATATCGCGGAGGATAGCAAGGTGCCTCACCTGGTCCGCGTAGGTCTCGCAGTGCCCGTACATGATCGTTGCCGTTGAACGCACACCGAGCCCGTGGGCCTCGGTGATGATCCGGACCCAGTCCTTTGTGGTGATCTTCTCTTTACAGATCTTCTGCCGGACCTCGTCCACCAGGATCTCGGCCGCCGTCCCGCACATCGAGGCAAGACCGGCCTCCTTCATCCTCGCGATTACCTCCACGGTGCTCATGTGGCTCCGGCGTGCCGCATAGGCGACTTCCATCGGGTTGCTGGCATGGAGGTGGACGCCCGGAGCCGCTTCGCATATCCAGCGATATACGTCAGTGTAAGACTGCGCGGTGAAGTCCGGGTGCAGGCCGCTCACCGTGCAGATCTCGGTCACCTTCCGCTGGTGCGCCATCCGGGCCTTCTCCTGGATCGCGGCCTTGTCATGGAAGTAGATACCTTCGTCACCCGGCTTCTTCGAGTACCCGCAGAACCCGCAGGCGTTCACGCAGAGGTTGGTCACGTTGATGTTCTGGTTGCGGACATAGGTCACGTACTCCCCGGCCCGCTGCTGCCGGACCTCGTCGGCGGCAGCCGCGATATCCCAGACCTGCCGGTCCCGGACCTCAAAGAGGGAGACTGCCTCGGCCTCCGTAAGCCGGTGTCCGCCTTTCACATCGGAGAGCAATCGCTTCAGGGCACGGTCCATGCTACACCTTCGCAATGTCAAGACCAGTGTAGCCCCCGCGAAAAGGTAAAGCTATCGAATGCGTGCCGCATCCTTCATATGATGGTGCACCAAGGATCTCTACAGGAAAGATATGCAGCAGACTGATGTCCATCTGACGAAGAAGACCGCCCAGGGATACATCATCCCGTTCGGCCCGGTGAACCTGGTCACGGTCCTGACCGACGTGGGAATGGTTGGCTGCGGGATGTTCGATGTCTCCGCGCTCGACTCGTTCAGCTTCCCGGCAGCGAAGGTGCGGGCGGCGACCGGCGCGGTCGTCACCATCGATGACCTCCTGAAGGGCACCGTGAAGGAGGCAAACCGCTCGGCCATGGGCCGGGGGATCACGGTCGGCATGACCGGGCGGCAGGCGCTGGAGCTGCTGTAGTCCTTTTGTATCTCAGACCAGCTCGTACAGGGTGGTCCGCTGCCGGAGCGTCCGCCCGATATCGGTCGTGATCCGCTCCATGTCCTTTGGGTCGAGGTAGTCCGAGCCAGATGCACCTGCATCGCCTGTCACATCGTCCGTGAACATGGTTCCGGCAAGGTCGTTTGCCCCGGCCAGGAGGGCGAGCTGGGTCATCTTGAGCCCCACCTTGCCCCATGCCACCTGGATATTATCGAAGTTGTCCAGGTAGAGGCGGGAGACCGCGAGCATCAGGAGGTCCTCGCGCCCCGTAGGGCCGGCCCGGGCAAGCCCCTGCTGGTAGAGCGGGGTGTTGGTGTGGACGAAGGGGAGGGTCACGAGCTCCGTAAAGCCGTGCGTCTCGTCCTGGATCTCCCGCAGCAGCCCGAGGTGCTCGACCTGGTCCTCCGCGGTCTCGTACGAGCCGTACATGATGGTGGAGGTCGACCGCATCCCGGCCCGGTGGGCCTCCTTGATGATCCGGACCCAGTCGGCAGTCGGCACCTTCCGCGGGCAGATGACCTCCCGCACCTTGTCGACCAGGATCTCCGCAGCGGTCCCCTGGATCGTGCCGAGCCCCTCCTCTTTCAGCCGTGCGATCACCTCCGGCGTGGTCATCTTCCCGCGGTGCGCCGCATGGGCGACCTCGTCCGGGCTGAAGGCGTGGATGTGGACCCCCGGCGCCACCTCGTGGATCCAGTGCATTATATCGATATAGGTCTCGAGCGTGAAGCCCGGGTGGACGCCCGAGAGGAGGCAGATCTCGGTGACATTCCGCTGGTACGCAAGCCGGGCCTGCTCCTGGATCCCTGCCTTGCCGTGGCAGTACGCCCCCTCATCGGTGGACTTCCTCCCGAAGCCGCAGAACCCGCAGAGGTTCTTGCAGATGTTGGTGACATGCAGGTTCTGGTTACGCACGTAGGTTACCGTATCCCCGACCCGGCGTTCCCGCATCTCATCGGCAGCCGCAGTCACGGCAAGGGTATCGCGCCCGGTCGCCTTCATGAGGCGCACCGCTTCGCTGTCAGTCAGCCGGTGCCCTTCCAGAACGTCGGATACGAGGGTAGATAATTTTCCTGCTGTCATGGTGATCACCGCTGCTTTCTCTTCTTCTGGGGTTTCTTCGTCTCCTCTTCCTCCTTTTTGCGGAGCCAGAGCTCGTGGAGCACCATGATGATGACCACGATAATGATGACCGGCCCGATATTCAGGGGGAGGAGCCCGACGAGCGGGATGGTGAAGAGCGCCTTGCCGATGACCCAGTCCTTCTGCACGGGCCCGACCGTCCCGCTGCTGTCAACGGTCAGGTAGCCCTGGTCGCTGACGTAATTGTTGTCCCCTTTCGTGATGTACCCACCATGCGTGGCAATGATATCAGTGTCCCGCACGTAGCCGGCGTTCTTCACGATGGCATCGGCAGGGAGGACATAGTTGCCCAGCGGTGTCTTCATCGTCACGTCGCGGGAGGTTATCGTATAATTCGGCAGCACGCCCGCCGTTCCCGTAACCGTGAGGATCTTATATCCATCGGCAGTCTGCCCGCTGACGCTGATCGGGAGATATTCGGGCGGCGTGACCGAGCCGCGGTACACGTTCAGGTAGGACGGGACCAGCTGGCCGGCCTCGGTCCAGGTCATGGCGCGGTGGATGATGGGGTGCTGCTTCGAGAGGGGGAGGATACCGATCGAGGCCCAGAAGTCGGTGACCCCGTTCGGGCGGTAGATGATCACGTCGCCGTAGTCGCTGAACTTTTTCGTCCCGTCAGCCTTCCCCTCGTCCCAGGTCTGGAGGGGGCCGAACCGGTCCTTCTCCACGACCACCACCAGATCGCCGATGTTCATGTGCGGGATCATGCTGCCCGACTCGATGGTGACAATCGCTGGCCAGGTCCCGCAGAGGAGGAAGAGGAGGACCGCGATACTGCCGACGACCGCAATCACCCAGAGGAGGTCGCGGGCGAGCGAGGCTGCCCAGTGGTTGCTGGTGCGGAAACGGGCGATGAGCGACTGGTCGTCGGGGGTTGGCGGTGTCTCGGCCATAGAATCGTCCTGCTGGTAATAGTGTTGAATCGCCGGCACATTAAGCCAACGGGAAGAGGGCCATCAGGGGTCCGGAGAGATAGTACAGCCCGAACAGGACCAGGAAGATCCCGCAGGCTGCCATGACGAGATGATAAGTCCGGTCCGGAAGGAGCGTCCTGCCTTTGGCTACACTCACGGAGACCAGGGTGTACCAGGCCGTGTCGGCTCCCCAGTGGCCGATCATGAAGAGAACGGCGAACAGAAGCCCGCCCGCAAGGGACGAGATGAGCAGGGCGCTCCCCACTGACAGCCACCAGATCCAGAAGTAGGGGTTGGCGGCGCTGGTCAGGAGCCCGGCAACGTACGGGTCCGCGGCCGCCTGAGCGGGGGCCTGGGCGAGCGTTGCGGTACGGCTGCCGGCAAGGGTCAGGACGCCAAAGACGATGAGCGCGGTGCCGCCGATGACCGCGATGACCGGCGTGTAGGGGCTGGCAACCGTGGCAAGGCCGAGGATGATCAAAAAGAAGATGGCAGTCTCGATGACGATATGCCCGAGCGAGACCCGCAGGCCGGCCTTCCAGTCGCCATGAAGGGACGCATTGACCGTTGCGACCAGGGTGGGCCCGGGGGCAAGTGCCCCGGTCAGGCCGATGAGGAAGCCCAGCACCAGCGTTGAAAGGATCTCGTATGACAATGCACTCAGGCTCCGGATTGGTATACCGGGTATCTCCCGGAACATGATGAAGCCTGCCGGGCCGGGACAGCATGGGGCATTTGGGGCCACCGGAAAGAGGGGGATCGGGCGGTATACGTTTGCAGTGGGTGTAGTTCGCAGGGTAGTGCCGCCCGCAGGTTCCGGCCGCATGTTCTCTGCCCGTGTCACATGTGGCATCCTTATTTTTCCCGCACGCCCATTAGTCACTATATGCTCGATGCAAAGGAGATCACGCACCGGTTCCTTGATACCCGGCTCCAGGTGCACCCGGAGGTGGTGCGCTACATCATCGAGCAGGGCGAGCCGGACCTGATCGACCGTATCATTGCGGGCGTTCCGAAGGACACGATCGTGGTCTCCGCCAAGCATATCCCGGGTATCCGCCCAACACGGGACGGGACCCGGTTCAATATCGAGCCGGAGGTGGAGGTGGTGACCGGGACCGCGGGCACTTCCGGGGCGATCAACGGCACCGGTGACTACCTCCACTACTTCCGCGACCGTTACAACCGGCTCGGCGGGATGATCCGCGGCCGGGCAGGTGCAATGCCTATCGAGGGGCTCACGAAAAACGCCCGGTACCGGCAGGAAGAGTGCGCCGTGATCGGGATGGTCGTGGATGTCAGCACCACGAAAAACGGGCACCGTATCGCTGAGATCGAAGACTCTACCGGGTCGATCACCGTGCTTTTCCGGAAAGACCGCCCGGTCTTTGCCGATGCCGAGAAGATCATCCACGACGAGGTCATCGGGGTCAAGGGCAAACTCTCGAACGACGGCAAGCTCTTCTTTGCCGAACTCCTGTACCGCCCCGACATCCGGATCGACAATGCGCCGTACCGGAGCGAGAAGCCGGGCAAGGCGGTCTTCATCTCCGATGTCCATGTCGGGAGCGACACCTTCCTTGAAGAGGCTTGGCACCGCTTTGCCGACTGGCTTGCGGACAACGACTTCGGCTACCTCCTCATCGCCGGCGACCTCGTGGACGGGATCGGCATCTACCCGGGGCAGGACCAGGAGCTGACCATTAAGAACATCTACGAGCAGTACGATGCATTCGCCGCCATGATGCGGGAGCTGCCCTCACGGATGAAGATCATCATTTCGCCCGGCAACCACGACGTGGTGCGGGGAGCCGAGCCCCAGCCGGTGCTGCCCCCGCAGTTCACGAAGAAGTTCCCCGACAACTGCATTATGGTCGAGAACCCCGCCCTCGTGCGCCTGCAGGGGGTGCGGGTGCTGATGTACCACGGGCGCTCGATCGATGACATGATCGGGCTCATCCCCGGCGCATCCTATGAGAAGAGCGGCATGATGATGGAGGAGATGCTCGTGCGCCGGCACCTGGCCCCTGCTTACGGGCGCCGGACCCCGATCGCAGCGGGAAAATCCGACCGGCTCATTATCGACCCGCTCCCCGAGATCCTCCACACGGGCCATGTCCACATCAAGGGGATCACCACGTACCGCGGGGTGCTCGGCATCAATGCCGGCACCTGGCAGTCCCAGACCAAGTTCCAGAAGCAGATGAACGTGAACCCGACCCCGGCACTCGCCGTCACCGTTGACCTGCAGACGCTCGTGCCCGAGACGTTCAGCTTCGCCTGAAATCCCGTTACAGGTACTCGGTCCTCTTGCGGGGTACCGGGGTATCCATGCCCTTCAGGCTGATATCCTTCACACGCTTAGCACAGGTAACGGCCTCGTCATGGTTGCCGAGCGCCTTGTGGCAGGTGCCGAGATGGTTCCAGACATCGATGGTGTTGGGGGAGAGGTCCCGGACCATCGAGAAGACCTGGACTGCCGATTCGAGATACTTGTCGCTCTTGTTCGAGAGACCGATGGTCTCGAGGGTCTCTCCCAGGGTGAAGAGGCACTCGACATTCTCGGGTGCAAGCTCGACGGCCCGGATGCAGGACTTGAGCGCAGCAGTGGTATCCCCGCTCTCCCGCAGGCAGATCCCCCGGTCGCTCCAGACATGCGGGAGGTTCTCGTCAATGCCGAGGGCTTTGTCGAACTCCGCTATCGCCCCTGCATAGTTCCGGTCGCGGGTCATCAGGACCAGCCCGTCGCGGTACGCGGTCCCGGCCTTGCCGAGGATCTTGTCCATGAGCCCTCCTGCCGGTTGCAGGGAGGGGGCTGGTGCACCGCCGGGCTGGGCCGGGGCCGCGGCGGAATCCTCCGGTATGACCACATCGGAGAACGTGGTGGTGACATCCCGGATAATACCAGCAGCGGCAATGAACCTCCCGCGACCATCGAAGAGCGGGGTCGCTTTCGTCCAGATGGTCCACTCCTTCCCGTCGGGTTTCCTGCCCCGGGTCACTGCAACGACCGGGCCGTTTTTAGCCCTGCTGATCAGCATGTATTTCTGTCGTTTTATCTCGTCGTCCGTCACAAGGACCAGGTCGGGCAGGGTCTTTCGTTTGAGGCCGAAGAATGCCTCGGCATAGCAGAGGTCCTTCCTGCCGACCATCAGTGAGGCCGGCACACCCACCAGCTTCTCGAGGGCCTCGTTCCATGCGATCACGGTCCCCTCGTTGTCGATGACAAACGCGGGATCCGACATGAGCCGGGCCATGTCCTCGATGATCTTCCGGGCGGTGCCGACCGACCTGCCGAGATAGTTGCCCTCGACCGAGCTCTGCACCATGGTCACCAGCTGCTTGTACTGGAGGTGGGGCGGGTCGTCGCACTTCTTCAGGTAATAATTAGCGCCGTTGTTGAGCGCCTCGATGGCAGTATGCTCCCGGCCGGCACCGGTAAAGAAGATGACCGGGGTGATGTCTTTTCTGGACCTGAGGATCTTCAGGAACTGGATGCCGTTGATCTCCGGGAGGTCGTAGTCAACGATGATGGCATCGTACGGGTTCTTCTCAAGAAGCTCAAATCCCTCTTCGGCGGACTTCGCGGTATCGAGGCTCATCTCGCCGGATCGTTCTGCCATGCGCCGGAAGACATCCAGGATATCGGCATCGTCATCAATGAAGAGTACAGAGAACACGTCCTCACCGCTCACTACGGCTGCCCGGCAGTTCCGGCCGGGTAATACCGGTGTTTTTGTACCCCTGAGTTATAAAAACGTGGCGGAATGGCGCGGGCACAAGAGGAGAGAAACCCGGCATTTTCCGGTAAAATGGGATTTATTCCTTCGTTTCTTTCGGTTTTGCCCCATCGGCCGGTGCCGGCTCCTTCTTCTTTGGCCCGGCAACGGTGAACTTCTCGATCCCGCCCCGGGCGGTCATTGCCGGGCGGTACTGGTTGTCCATCGTGAGGCATTTTGTCGGGCAGGTCTCGACACAGATCGAGCAGACAACGCAGCGCATCTGGTCGATCTGCCAGGTCCTCTCCTTGTTGTCAACCTCGATCGCCTGCGTCGGGCACTTGCGCTGGCACATCTTGCAGGTGATGCACTTTGCCGGGTCGATCTTCACGTGCCCGCGGGTGTTTGCGGTCTTCTTGGCAACGTTTACCGGGTACATCAGGGTCGCCGGCCGGGAGAAGAGGCTCTTTATAACGGTTTTTGTCATCTGGAATAGTGCCATCGTTCTCACCTCTCCGCGCACCCGATGCACGGGTCTATGGTCAGGACGACAACCGGCACGTCCGCGAGCTCGACGCCCTTGAGGAGGGTGACGAGCGGCGGGATGTTGGTGAACGTCGGTGTCCGCACGCGGTGTCGCACCAGGTTCTTCTTCCCGTTCCCCTTGACATAGTGGATAACCTCGCCGCGGGGCTGCTCCGAGCGCGCAAAGAACTCGCCGTCGGGGGCACCGGTCACCTTCACGTCCACCGGGCCATCGGGGATCTTCCTGATGCACTGCTCGATGATATCGATTGAGGTGAACAGCTCCTTTGCCCGGACAGCGCAGCGGGCATAGCAGTCGCCGCCGTGCTCGACAACGGGTTTGAAGTTGATCTTCCCGTACGCTGCATACCCGGTGCTCCTGAGATCGATATCGACACCGCTGCCCCGGGCCGTGGGGCCGACAGCGCCGAGCTGGTAGGCGTCCTCGCACGAGAGCCTGCCGACACCGACCAGGCGGTTTTTGATGGAACTGTCGTCAAGGAAGACCGTTGTGAGATCCTGGAGTTCGCGCTCAATTCCCTTCAGCCCTTTGAGCATCTCGTCGAGCTTTTCGGGGGCGATATCCTTTCTCACCCCACCCACCTTGCAGACACCCTGGATGACCCGGCCGCCCGTGGTGGATTCCATGTCGTCGAGGAGATGCTCGCGGAGGCGCCACGCGTTCATGAAGACGCTCTCGAAACCCATACTGTCGGCAAAGAGCCCGAGCCAGAGGAGGTGGGAGTGCATACGGGAGTACTCGCTCCAGATGGTCCTGAGGTATTGCGCCCGATCGGGGACCTCGATGCCCATGATCTGCTCAATGCACTCGCAATAGGTGTTGCTGTGGATGTAACTGCAGATCCCGCAGATGCGCTCGGCGATGAAGACGTACTCGGTGAACTCGCGCTTCTCCACCAGCTTCTCGAGACCGCGGTGGACATACCCGATGGTCGGGATGGCGTCCACCACCGTTTCGTCCTCGAGGACAAGGTCGAGGTGGATGGGTTCGGGGAGAACCGGGTGCTGCGGGCCGAACGGGACGACAATCTGTTTTGTCATGCGTCGCCCCCCTTGGTGATGGTCACGCTGAACGGATGCTTGACCGCGGTCTTGTAGAACGTTCCCTTGAAGTCGACGTTCATGCCACTGACATGGATACCGTAGAGATCATGGATCTCGTTCTCGTACACGAAGGCGCCGAAGTATACGCTGCTGATGCTAGGCACGACAGTGTCCTGCTTTACGGTGATCCGGTAATGGGTCATCTTCAGGTCCTTCTCATAGGAGTAGGTTATCTCGAAATCATCGGCGATCTTCGTGCAGCTCATCAGGACCAGCCTGCAGCCGGCGTCTTTTGCCTTCTGTGCAGTCTGGACGACATCGCCGACACCGATTGGGGTGATGGTCTGGGGTTCCATCATTGTGCGCCTCCCTTGGCATGGTGGTGGTCCGGATACCCGCGGCCGGTCACCAGGGGCGAATGGACGTTCTTGCTCCGTTTCTCCTCCAAAATACCCAGTGCGGTCACGATCCCGTCGATGATCGACTCGGGGCGGGCAGCACAGCCGGGGACGTACACATCGACCGGGATGAGTTTGTCGATCCCGCCGGCCACGTTGTAACACTCGCGGAAGACCCCGCCGGAGCAGGCACAGATGCCGACCGCTACTACCACCTTCGGGTCCGGCATCTGGTTGTAGATGTTCTGGATGACCTCGCGGTTCGCCTCGTTGACCGAGCCGGTGACCACGAAGATGTCGGCATGCTTGGGATTGCCGGTGTTGATGATGCCGAAACGCTCGACATCGTACATGGGTGTCAGGCAGGCAAGCACCTCGATATCGCAGCCATTGCAGCTCGAGGCATCGTAGTGGATGATCCAGGGGGACTTGGCAAGGTAGGTCATGATACGCCTCCCGAGAGGTAGTACAGGGCAGCCAGGTTGATGATCCCGGCAACGAATGCGATCAGCCACGAGCTCTTCACCGCGAACTGCCAGCGGACGCGGGCATTGGTGTTATCGATGAGGATCTCGAGGAGGTACAGGACAATGACCGCGACGACCGCAATGAGCGGGTTCCAGGCAAAGAAGAGCCAGAGGAAGCCGAGGAGGAGGACCGTCTCGTACCAGTGGGTGATCTCGATGAGGCCGAGCGACGGTCCCGCGAACTCCGTGGTCACGCCCTTGACGATCTCCTGGTGGGCATGGTGCGATGTCGAGATATCGAATGGAGACTTGCGCAGCTTGATGGTCAGGACATAGATGTACCCGAGGAAGATCCCCGGGATCAGCAGGACGACCGGAGTCGTTGCTGCAGCGATATCTGAGACATTGAAGCTCTTCGTTGCAACGAACATGCCGACGGCCGTCAGGATGACCATCGGCTCGTAGGCCATGATCTGGAGGAGCTCGCGTTCCGCCCCAATGTAGCTGTAGGGCGAGTTTGCCGCAAAGGCGCCGAGCACCAGGAACACCTGGGCGAGCGTCAGCGCGAAGATGACGAGCAGGAGGTCCCCGCCGGCAAAGAAGAGGGCTCCGGTGAAGGCCATGAAGATGACATAGCAGATCGCGTAGAAGATCTGGGTCTCGTTCACCACGCCGTTCTCCTTCTCGAAGAGTTTGCCGACATCCCAGAAGGGCTGGAAGACCGAGGGGCCGACCCTTCCCTGCATGTGGGCGGTCACCTTTCGGTCGATGCCGGCAACGAGCCCGCCGATGATCGGGGCGACCAGGACAAAGATAATGGCAGAGAGGATGTTGATCATGGCAGCACCCCCTTTGTCAGGGCCGAGATAATCATGATAACGATCACGGCAGAACAGAGCCAGATGCCCCAGCTCTTCAGTTTCGCCTCGCCGAACCAGTCATGCAGGTAATAGTTCGCCATGAGCGCCTTCTTCTGGACGCCGAGCGATCCCGAGAACCGGAGATCGTGAGTGGTCGTCCTGCCGCACATGTACGGGGCAAGGTGCTTGTGCTGCCGTGCCGACAGGAGGACGGAGAGGGGCATCATCATCAGCAGGAAGAGCATCAGGATCATGATGACGACGTTGTCCTGCGAGAGCTGGGCTACTTTCCCGTAATTTGCAAGGAGGAACGGCTCAAGGAGCTTGGTCGAGAGCAGCGGGAAGACGAGCGTGGTTATGAACGAGAGGCCGGCAAGGGTGACGACCGCCGTCCATTCGGAATGATCGACCTCCCCCTCGATGTTCTTGCTGTCGCTCGTCACGGCAATGATCTTGCCCATCCACTTCGCCCAGAAGAAAAGGGTGAGTGCGCTGCCGAATGCCAGGATGACCACGAACAGGAACCCGTACGGGGCGTCGATGAACGCCCGGATCGCCGCCCACTTGGAGATGAGCATCCCAAACGGCAGGAGGAACATCCCCGCGATGCCGATGATCATCATCGCGGCGATCTTCGGCATCCGGACGATGAGCCCGTTCATGTCATCGATCTCGCGGCTCTTGATCCGGTGCTCGACCGAGCCGGTGGCAAGGAAGAGGAGTGACTTGGAGATGGCATGGAAGACGATGAGCAGGATCGCTGCCCAGATGGCTTCGTAGGTGCCGATACCGGCACAGGCGACGATGAGACCGAGGTTGGCGATGGTCGAGTAGGCGAGCACCCGCTTGGCATTGGACTGGGAGATCGCGATTCCCGATGCGATGAGGAATGTCAGGGCGCCAACCATTGCAATCAGGTACCCGGTGAACGTTGACTGGAAGACCGGCGCGAACCGCACGATGATATAGACGCCGGCCTTGACCATGGTGCTCGAGTGGAGGAGGGCCGAGACGGGTGTCGGTGCAACCATGGCGCCGACCAGCCACGAGGAGAACGGGAGCTGGGCCGCCTTGGTGAGCCCGGCAAAGCCGATCAGGGCTGCCGGGATTAGGGCGATTGCCTTTCCGGTCGTCAGCAACGCGTCAAGCCCCATCGTCCCGTTGCCCGACATGCCGAGCCAGAGGATCGCACCGGCAAAGGCGATGCCGCCAAGCAGGTTCATCCAGAGGGCGTTGAAGGCATTGGTTGTCGCTTCCTCGGTCTTCGTGTACCCGATGAGGAGGAAGGAACAGAGCGTGGTGATCTCCCAGAAGAAGAAGACCCAGATGAGGTTGTTGGCAAAGACGAGCCCGAACATTGCCGACAGGAAGAGGAAGAGGAGCCCGAAGAAGAGCGGGCGCCGGTCCGTCATCTCGGGGTGGTGCTCGTGGAAGAACTTCATGTACCCGAGCGAGTACACGCAGATCAGCCCGCCGATGATACCGATGATGAGTGCCATGATGTTGGAGAACTCATCGATGAAGAGATTGGCCTCGACGTGGACGCCGTGGGCATATACCAGCTCATACCACAGTACCAGCAGGGACTGGACGATGATGAGACCGACCACCAGCCACTTTTTGTGCGTGATACCAAGATACAGGATATAGACGGCAATGAGCATTGCCAGCCCGAACATGATGAGACCGAACGGTTCCTGCGGAACAGCTGTTACCAGCTGAATCCCCTTGTCATAGGTCAGAACAAGCAGCCAGATGCTGACCACACCGGTGACCAGTGCAGAGAGCCTGACGATCCAGTCACGTTCCGTGTCCTTTCTTGCAATCAGCAGAAAAAACGCGGAGATCAGCGGAAACAGTATGAGAAATACCAATAATTGCGCGAATTGCACCGGATACCCTCCCGTAAAGATCATTGGGATTTTCCATTATTAATCATATTGAATTGTGCACGATCGGGAGGTTGATAGAGGGGGATTTATAGAAAATCTGCCAAAACCCACCATTTTCCCCTCAAAACCGGCTGATCTGCACCAGAATGGGGCTGAAAGCCGGAATTACAAGATAAAAGTTTAATCTTCAGAAAAAGCACTAATGATCTCTTAGGATGGGTTGTGGGAGTATTCATGGGGTATCCCGGGAACCGTTGCACCCTCCTTTGGTTCCATTCCGGCAGGTCTCTGCCGATACCAAGTAGTATACCTGATGTGGTGTCCGGTACCTTTATTCAGCGGTGCGGTCTCGTGCGGTCAATACGATGCGCTCCGCTGCGATAACGAGGGCCGGCAGTACAGCAGGGAGGTCATGGAATGATCGACACTGCATTACTCATCGTTATAGCGATATGTATCATCGCACTGGGCCTCGCCGCAGTCCTTACGCGCAGCCTCCTCTCGCAGGACCAGGGCACGCCAAAGATGCGCGAGGTCGCCGATGCGATCCGGGTGGGTGCGGAAGCATTCATCAAGCGTCAGTATTCGACTATCGCCGTGCTGGCCATCGTGCTGGCCGTCGTGATCTTCGTGGTGTATTACCTCACCGGCCAGCAGACCCTCGCCGTCTCGACGGCAGCCGCGTTCATCGTTGGTGCAGCCTGCAGCGCTGTTGCCGGTATCGTCGCCATGTGGATTGCCGTCCGCACCAACATCCGCACGGCAGCCGCGGCGCAGACGAGCGACGGGAAGGCACTTGACTTCTCGTTCCGCGGAGGCGCCATCTCGGGCCTTATCATCACCTCGATGTCGCTCCTCGGTGTCTCGCTCACCTACATCGCGCTCGGTGCAGACCCGCAGCACACCCCGTTCGTCATCGTCGGGTTCGGGTTCGGTGCCTCGTTCGTGGCCCTCTTCGCCCAGCTCGGTGGCGGTATCTACACGAAAGCCGCAGATGTCGGTGCAGACCTTGTCGGTAAGGTCGAGGCCGGTATCCCCGAAGACGATGTCCGGAACCCGGCCGTAGTCGCTGACCTTGTCGGTGACAATGTCGGGGACTGTGCCGGCCGTGGCGCCGACCTCTTCGAGTCAACCGCAGCCGAGAACATCGGTGCGATGATCCTCGGTGTCGCGCTCTTCCCGGTCTTCGGTGTCAACGGTATCCTCTTCCCTATCATCATGTGCGCCTTTGGTCTCCTCGCGAGCATGATCGGTATCCTCTGTGTCCGCGGAAAAGACGGCGCAGACCCGATGGACGCCATGAACATGGGGTACTACATCACTGCAGTCATCTCGGCCATCTTCCTCTACTTCGGTGTCCAGTGGCTCCTCGGCGCAGCCCCGAACTGGATCTACTTCTTCTACGCAGGTCTCGTTGGTATTGCGCTCTCGGTCGCGTTCCTCCGGGTAACCCTCTACTACACCGACCACCACTACCGGCCGGTGCAGGAGATCGCCAATGCATCCGAGACTGGCGCCGCGACCAACATCATCTCCGGTCTCTCCGTAGGGTTCGAGACCACGGCAGTACCGGCAATCCTCATCGGTATCTCGCTCATCATCTCGTACTGGTGCGGATCCATGACCGGCATTCAGGGCGGCGGCCTCTATGGTACCGCAGTCGCAACGATCGGTATGCTGATGGTCTGTGCCTATGTCCTCACCATGGACACCTTCGGCCCGATTGCTGACAATGCCGGCGGTATCGTCGAGATGAGCGGTGCTCCGGACGAAGTCCGCCACCGCATGGACAAGCTCGATGCAGCCGGCAACACCACCAAGGCGCTCACCAAGGGATATGCCATCGGCAGTGCATCACTCGCCGTCTTCCTGCTCTTCAACGCGTACATGGAAGACATCGCCAAGCTGACCGGCAAGCCATTCACCGTCGTCAACCTTGCTGACCCGATGGTCTTTGTCGGGGCACTCCTCGGCGCAATGCTCGTCTTCCTGTTTGCAAGCCTTGCAATCCGCGCGGTCTCCAAGACCGCACAGTCGGTCATCGACGCAGTCCGTGTCCAGTTCAAGGATCCCGCCATCATGGCCGGGACCAAGAAGCCGGACTATGCGGCGGTCATTGACATCACCACGTCCGGTGCGCTCAAGAGCATGGTCCTGCCGGGCATCCTTGTCGTCGGGTTCCCCATCGTCATCGGGTACGCCCTCAAGGCACAGGTCCTTGCAGGCTTCCTGATGGTCGCAACCATCACCGGTATCCTCCTTGCACTCATCCTGAACAATGCAGGCGGTGCATGGGACAATGCCAAGAAATACATCGAGACCGGTGCCCATGGCGGCAAGCGCAGCGAGGCGCACAAGGCAGCAGTCATCGGCGACACCATCGGTGACCCGTTCAAGGACACCGCCGGGCCGTCGCTCCACGTGCTGATCAAGCTCCTTGCGACCTTAACGCTCGTGCTTGCACCGCTCTTCATCTAACAACACTTTTTTTGGTTTTTTATCCGGTCCGGACCGAGCCGGCTACCTTACCGGGCACTTTTCATAAACCGCCAGGCATTCCATCAGTAACGGCGCTCAGCCTGCGGTAGCAGTGCATCGCATCCTTCTCCCGCCCGAGGCGGACCAGGCACCCGTACAGTTCCAGGTGCGCCCCCGTGTAGCGCGGTGCGATGGTGATCGCCTGCCAAAAACACTTCTCTGCGTTTGTCAGGTCACCGTTCTCCGTGAATGTCACGGCCCTGGCCGAGTTCGACGATAACCGGAACGTTGTCTTCATCAACGGGATCGTCCAGGACATCTCCCATATCGTGGTGCAGAACACGGGATCCGGCTGAAACCCGCCGGTCTTTTGGGCGCCCGGGACTATCGCCGGTTTTATCGTGTCAGGTGCAGCTGCCCAGGTCTACGCTGACATCGTGGGCGATCCGGGCATACCGCTTCGGGTTCTCCTCGAACTGTTTTTTGCAGTAATTGCAGCAGAAATAGTACTTCTGGTTCTTGTGCACTGCCGTATATTTTGCATCTTCCTCATCGACAATCGCAAGACAGACGGGATCGGTGGCCATGAGCCTGAACTCCTCAACTGGTATCTGGAAGTTCTGCCTTCTTTGTGTTTATTCGCTTCCATCAGGTTTTTCCTGAGCATGCCTTTATTATCCGCCGGTATACTATCCATGAGGGATGTCATGCCTTCTCGGATACTTGTTGCATATCTGTCAAAAAAGGGTTCCACGGCTGAAATTGCCGGGGTAATCGCGGCGGAACTGGGGCGTGCCCATTTTTTTGTCGATACTGCTGCCATGGAGGAGGTTACCTCGCTTGACGATTATAACGCGGTCATCCTCGGGGTGCCGGTCTACACCGGCAGGATTATGGGAGAGCTTGCCCTCTTCGCGGGCAGGAACCGCGAAGCACTCTCGCGCATTCCGGTTGCAGGATTCGTCGTCGGGATCGCGCCGGTATTCCCACAAGCCGGCGATGCGGGCACCTTCACCGGCCAGTTCCGGGCAGCGCTGCAGCCGGTCACTCCGGTGGACGTGACCATGTTTGCCGGTGTGCTTGATGCAAAAAAGCTCTCCTTTGTCGAACGCGGGCTTACGTCACTGCTGAAAGTGCCGACCGGGGACTTCCGCAACCAGGATGCCATCGCAGCATGGGCACGAGGGCTCACGGAGAAGATGGGCCTCTTCACCTGATCCAGGAAACAATCCAAAGGCACGGAATCATACCATGTCACCCACGATCCGCCCGGACTGCCCCTGCCCGAACGTGACCTGCAGGAGGCACACGCGCTGTGACGAGTGCGAGGCGGCGCAGATTCTGAAAGGAGGCCTGCCCTACTGTAAGAGGCCGGTCCGGTCTTTCTGGCAGCGGCTCCGCAGGTTTTTCCATATACGCGACTGAACCCCGCCCGGTTATGACGGATTTTTCAATAGCTCAGTAAAAAAGGAGAGATCAGGGGTTTTTCTTTGCCCACCAGCTGGGCGGGAAGTTGTTCTCGGGCCCGTAGCACCCTTCGCAGGTTTTGTACATCGATCCGATGAACGACTGGTTGTCCGCAGCCATGGTCACGAAGAACGTCCCCTTCGAGCTGTCAGCACCAGTGGTGCAGTCGGAGGTGTAGGTACCGGAGTAGACAAAAGCACCAAGCGCGGTCTTTTCAAGTTTGCCGGTCAGCTTGCCATCGCAGTCGCCGGTTTTGAAGGTCCCGGTTGCATCCCAGCAATTCTGGGTCAGGGTGACGGGGACGGGGCCGGCATCTGCCCAGACGCCTTCGCCGCGGACATCATGGTTCGATGCGTAACCGACTTCGCGGGAGTCCCAGCTGCCGGTCAGGGTTTCCTTGTCCGGGCAGGCAGGAGTGGTCACGGGAGCAGGGGTTGCCGCTGCCGGTACTGCGGTGGTCGCAGCGGCCGGAGCGTGTGCTGCCGGGGTTGTTGCGGGGGTCTCGGGAGTCGCCGGTGTCTTTGAGGATGTACAGCCCGCCGCAACCATCGCGATGAACGCGAGGGCGAGCAGGAGAACGATGCATTTTGAGAGTTTCATGCACTATCTCAAGGAGAGACGGATTAAAAAAAGAGCCGGTTTTGTTCCCGGGTGTGCTGTCGGTACGCGCAATGGTGGAGACGAGGAGACCGGGGGACAGGAATCCTTTCACGTAATCACGTGGGTTCGTGCGGAGCCGGAAAAATTTTCGATTGCTATTTCAATCCGGTACGATGGACCCCCGGAACGGACCCGGCATATCCGGGTCATTGCACACAAACGTTCATTATTCCGGAAGATAGACAAGAGGCTTACCTGCTTTCCACCGTACCGGGAGGCATCTCAAACCAGGGTTGACTATGTGGGCGCCGGACATCAGGACAATATTTCATATCATATTCCTCGTCGATGCATTCCTTGCCCTGATGCTCTTCGTCTGCTGGAAGTCGCAGAAGACCTATGACGGCTTTTCCCTCTGGGCGGCAAGCCTCCTCCTCCAGTCCGTTGCATACCTCCTCTTCTTCCTGCGGGGGGACATCTCCCTGTTCCTGTCAATCCTGATTGCCAATGTACTCGCCATCACGAGTATCATGATGCGGATCGATGCAACACGGAGGTTCTTCTGGTCGAAGCCCCTGCCGGCATGGCATTACCTTCTGCTCATTCCGGTTCTTCTCAGCTACTGGTATTTCACCTATGGTGCGGACTCGATGGTGCTGCGAGCTGCCATATCAACCCTGTTCATAACGCCGGCGCTCGTCGTGGCTGGTATCCTCCCCCTCATGGTCCGGGATACCGAGACCCGCACGATCCGGTACCTCTTCAGTGCTGCCCTCGCTATGCCGGCCCTGGTCCTTTGCCTGCGCATCATTGCCTGGTTCATCACCCCCGCGGAATACACCCTCTTCAGCACCGACTTCTTCAACACCGCGTTCTTCATAACGGCAATCATCGCCGATATCCTTGCCACCGGGTGCTTCCTGATGCTGAACATGCTCCGGTCCCAACATGAACTCCAGAAGATCAACGATAAGCTGAACCTCCTCTCCGGCGTAACCCGGCACGATATCAGCAACCAGCTCCTCGCCCTTTCGGGATACCTCGAACTCTCCCGCCGTTCGATCGGGGATATGAAGAAGAGCGGGGAACTGATCGGGAAAGAGGAGCGGATCACCCGGACCATCACGCACCAGATCCAGTTCACCGGAGACTACGAGATGATGGGAAACCGCGAGCCGGAATGGCAGGATGTGGCTACCCTTGTCCGCCGGGTCGCAGCATCGCTTCCGGTCCAGAACGTGACGATCCGGATCCATTGTAACACGCTCGAGGTTCTTGCCGATCCTCTCCTCTTCAAGGTCTTTTACAACCTCATTGACAACACCCTCAGGTATGGCGGGCAGGACCTGACATCGATCACGGTATCGTCCCGCGAGGCACCGGAAGGGCTCTGCCTGGTGGTTGAGGACGATGGTGCAGGAATCGGGGATACCGACCGGAAACGGCTTTTCGACCGGGGATACGGCAAGAACACCGGTCTTGGTCTCTTCCTCTCGAAGGAGATCCTCGCGATCACCGGCATCACCATCCGCGAGACCGGCACGCCGGGAACCGGCGCCCGGTTCGAGATGGTAATCCCCCGTGGTGCGTTCCGTTTCCGTAATCCGTGATTCTGGCTCCGGAAACCGGCGTACACGTCATCTTCCACAGTCCGCGGTCTCCATGCCGGCAGTTTGGGTCTTCTCTTTGCGGGTGGCGAAATGGAGATCCAGTCCATACCACGCATCGTCCCCGATTGCATGACCGGCAGGGAGCGTGTATCTGGGATCGGGTTGGGTTTAGTACGGGTAGAAGACAAAGAACGCGAGGCAGAGGAGGAAGAGCGCCCAGGCTGCGGGCTGGATCTGACGGAACCTCCCCCTCGCAATGGCAAAAAGCGGCCAGAGGACGAACCCTGCGCACATCCCGACACCGATATTATACGTAAAGCTCATCATCGCGATGACGGTGAATGCCGGGATGATCTCGGCAAAATCGGAGAAGTCCAGCCGGGTGACCGGCTCAAGCATCATCATCCCGACGAGGATCAGGACCGGGCCGGTGGCTAGGGCGGGGATGGCCGAGAAGAGCGGCGCAAAGAAGAGGGCAAGGAGAAAGAGAAGTCCTGCCGTGACCGCGACAAGGCCGGTCCGGCCGCCCTGCTCGATACCGGCAGCGGACTCGACAAAGACGCCATTCGTCGTGGTACCAAGGAGTCCCCCGAGCGTGGTTGCGAGCGCATCGGCAAGGAACGGGCGCTCGACCTGCGGGAGGTTGCCATCCGCATCAAGGAAACCCGCCCGTGCGCTGATCCCGATGAGGCTGCCCATGGTGTCAAGGAACGCCATGGTAAAGAGGGAGAGCACCACGGGAAACATCCCGACCGCGAAGACGCCGGCGATATCGAACTTCAGGAATGTTGGTGTGATGTCGGGGGGGAGCGAGACGATGGCTTCCGGCACGGGAGCGATACCAAGGAGGAATGCAAGGGCTGCCGTCCCAAGGATGCCCAGCAGGATGGCGGCTTTCACCCTGCGCACCAGCAGGATACCGGTGATGATGAAGCCGATGATGGCGAGGCGCACCGCGGGGTGATCGAGCTGCCCGATCTCCACGGGGACGCTGCCGCTGCCGGTGACGACAATGCCGGCCTCGATGAACCCGATGAAGGCAAGGAAGAGGCCGATACCCGCCGCGAAACTGAATTTCAGGGATGTGGGGATGGCACTGCTCATGACCGATCGCCAGCCGGAGAGGGTGAGCGCCGAGAGGAGCAGCCCGCTGACGAAGACGGCCCCGAGCGCGGTCTGCCACGGAAAATGGAGCACCCCGACAACCGTGTAGGCGACAAAAGCGTTCTCGCCCATGTAGCTTGCAACGGCGAACGGGCGGTTGGCATACCCGCCCATGACGATGCACCCGAACGCTGCCGTCAGGATGGTCGCCGCCATGCAGGCCTCGAACGGGATGCCGGCTGCTTCCAGGATGGAGGGGTTGACAATGATGATGTACGCGATGGAGATGAAAGTGACAACGCCGGCAGTAATCTCACGGCGGAGGGTCGACCCGTGCCCGGGTATGTCGAAGAACCTGCTGAGAGAGCCGGCGATCATTGCAAAGTGAAGATACTCTGCGCCATGATAAAAGGGGTTTGTCCGGCCCCTGCCTGAATCCCGGTTCAGCCGGCGCCGGTCACACCCGCGAGCTTCCCGCGGAACTGGCTCATGTACATCGTGTGATAGAAGCCCTTCTGTGCCATCAGCTCGTCGTGGCTCCCGCGCTCGATG
Organism: uncultured Methanoregula sp.; assembly: GCA_964448885.1. Taxonomy (GTDB): domain Archaea; phylum Halobacteriota; class Methanomicrobia; order Methanomicrobiales; family Methanospirillaceae; genus Methanoregula. Next base: position 38,148 of record CAYVAQ010000003.1, read on the forward strand.
ATCTCCCCCTTGTTGATGACCAGGATGGTGTCGGCGTGCCGGATCGTTGCGAGCCGGTGGGCGATGATGAACGACGTCTTTCCTTCCTGGAGTCTGAGGAGCCCCCCGTTGATGAGCTTCTCGGTCCGGGTATCCACGTTGCTCGTTGCCTCGTCAAGGATGAGCAGCCGGGGATTGGCCACCATGGCCCGGGCGATGGTGAGCATCTGGCGCTGGCCCTGCGAGAGGCTGCCGGCGCCCCCGTCGGCAAGGAAGGTCCGGTACCCGTCCGGTTGGGCCATGATGAACCCGTGGGCCCCTGCCTGCTGTGCCGCGGCAATGCATTCCTCGTCGGTCGCGTCCCGCCGGGCATACCGGAGGTTCTCCATGATGGTGTCGGAGAAGAGGAACGGCACCTGCAGCACCTGGGCAACCTGGATCCGGAGGGTGTCCTGCTGCACGGACGCGATGTTGGTCCCGTCGATGGAGATTGCCCCTTTCTGGATATCGTAATACCTTGTCAGGATGTTGATGATGGTGCTCTTGCCGGCCCCCGTGGGCCCGCAGAGCCCGAAGACCTGCCCGGGCCCGGCGTGGAACGAGTTGCCGGAGAGCACCGTCCTGCCCGGGACATAGGAAAAGTCGACATGATCGAAGACGACGTCGCCATGGACCGGCGGCATCGCGGGGGCACCGGGCAGGTCCGCGACCGCAGGCTCCTCGTCGAGGATCGAGAAGACCCGGCCCGCCCCCGCGATAGCGTTGAGGAGCATGGAATAGGAGGTGAAGACGTGGGCGAGCGGGCCGGTGATGCCCCGGGACAGGCCGAGGAAGGAGACCAGCAGCCCGAGCTCGATCCTCCCATGGACCACGATGATCCCCCCGACCACCAGCAGGAGGACGGACTGGAGGTTGGCTGTCGAAGTGGACGCGGGCAGGGTGACGAGCGCCGTGAACGATGCCCGGCCCCCGGCCTGTGCCGCCTTCTTCGAGATCGCGGAAAACTCGTCCACGCTCCGGCCCTCCTGCATGAACGCCAGCACCACCTTCTGCCCCTCGATGTGCTCCTCGGCATACCCGTTCAGTCTGGAGAGGTGCTCCTGCAGCGACATGAAGATGGGGCCCGAGATGTGGCTGACGATCCAGATGAAGATGAGAAGAGCGAAGAGGACGGTGTAGACGAGGAGCGTCAGCGAGGGGGAGAGCCAGAGCATGAACGCGGTGACAACCACGATGCTCACCACGGCCTGCATCACGTTCTGGAAGGAGTTCGAGAAGAACTGGTCGATGACATCGATGTCGCTCGTCACCCGGCTCATCAGCTCCCCGATGGGCTGCCGGTCGAAGAAGTTGAGCGAGAGGTCCTGCATGCGGGAGAAGAGGGCGGTCCGGAGATCGAAGAGGGCCTGCTGGCTCACCGTTGCAAAGATCCGCTGGCCGAGCATCCCGGAGGCGAACATCAGGACGACAAAGACGAGGAGGAGGAGGACCGACTCCTCGAGGCCGGCCCGGTTGCCGGCCACGATCTCGTCGGTGGCTTTGCCCATGATGACGGGGAGCACGGACTGGAAGACAGCCGAGAGGGCCATCAGGACAACGGCGAGCCAGAACATGAACCGGTAGTGCATGAGATAGCCAAGCAGCCGCCGGACCGTGCCCTGCGATGGCGGCATCAGGCAACCCCCCCGGCTCCTGCAATCCCGCCGAGCTGGGACTGGTAGATCTCCTGGTACACGGGGTTTGTGCGGAGCAGCTCGGCATGCGTGCCCGAGGCGATGATCCGGCCGCCCTCCATGATCAGGATCCGGTCGGCGGTGATGACCGAGCTGATCCGCTGGGCGATGATGATCCGGGTGGTCTTCTGCATCAACGACCCGATGGCATCCTGGATCGCCGCCTCGGTCACCACGTCGCAGGCGCTCGTGCTGTCGTCAAGGATCAGGATCTTCGGGCGCCGGGCGAGCGCCCGGGCGATGGCGAGCCGCTGGCGCTGGCCGCCGGAGAAGTTCTCGCCCCGCCGGGCAACCCGGCTCCCGTACTGGTCCGGAATGTTCCGGATGAAGGCGTCGGCGTCGGCAGCCTGTGCCGCGGCGTGCATCGCGTCGTCGCTCATGCCCGGCGCCCCGTAGGCAACGGTGTCCCGGACGGTGCCGGAGAAGAGGACCGGCTCCTGCTGGCAGACCCCGACAACGGAGCGAAGGTCGGGAAGAGCAATCTCCCGCACATCGGTGCCGTCGATGGTGACCCTGCCTTCCGTCACGTCATAGAACCGGGGGATGAGCGAGACCAGCGTGGTCTTGCCCGACCCGGTCGACCCGAGGATGCCCACCGTCTCCCCGGGCCCGATGTCGAGGCTGATGCCGGAGAGGACCGGTTTTGCCGGGGTGCCGTCCGGCGTGCGGTACCCGAACGATACGTTATCGAAGACGATCCGGCCCTTTGCCTGCGCCGGGTCGAACGGTGCCGGCCGTTCGGGCGGGTGGATCTCGGGGTCCGCATCGAGCACCTCGAAGATCCGGTTCAGCGAGGCGTCCGCCGAGGAGACAAGCGGGAGGATGATGGAGAGGAGGTAGACCGGGATGAGGATGAAGATGAGGTACTGGGCGGCCGCAGTCACATCGCCGATGGTCATACCGGTCCCGGCAATCGCCTGCATGCCGCCAATGTAGTAGATGGCGGTGATCCCGAGGAAGAGGATGAGGGTGTTCGCCGGCGTGATGTAGGCGAGCATGTACTGGGGGACTGTTGCCGAGACGCGGAGGTCTTCTGCACCAGCCCGGAACCGCTGCTTCTCGTACTCCTGGTTGACAAAGGCTTTGACCACCCGGATGCCGGCAAGGGCCTCTCTGAGGGTATGGTTCACGGCATCGATCCGGGCATCCTTGATGAGGTACTTCGGCTGGACGATGAGGAGGTAGACGATGAGGAGGAGGAAGAGCGCGATAAGGATCCCGATGGTGATCCCGAGCAGGGAGGGCATGGTGCGATAGATCAGCACGATCGTGCCGATGAGGAAGAAGGGCACAATCGGGAAGGTGAGGACGAGCTGGATGGTGGCGTTCTTGACGGTCAGGACATCGGTGGTGAGCCGGATCAAAAGATCACTTGACCGGAACCGGTCGATGTTGCCGTGAGAGAAGGTCTGGATCTTCGCATACTCGGCAACTCTCAGGTGGTGGGCGGCATACTCGCCAGCCCAGACAGCGATTGCCGTGTTTGCCACGAACGCGAGGGCGCAGATGATGGCGGCAAGGAGCATCCATTCGCCGTAATGGATGATGACCCGGGTGTCCCCTGCGGTGATCCCGTCGTTGATGAGGCTGGCGCTCATCGTCGGGATGGCAAGCATCATGATGGTCAGGACGAGGCTGAGCAGGATGGAGAGGAAGATCCAGCTCTTGTGCCCGGCAAAGTAGGACCAGAGCCGGATGTAGTTATTCAGGTTCATCCACACATCTCCTTTGTCGGATAGTGTCTCATACCTGCGATGAGGTGATAAAATTTACGGGCAGGGACGGCCGGTCTTTGGCCTCACGCCCTGTTCAGCCGGCAGTCGGTCCGTACACTTTCGCACCCCGCCATCCGCCAATTCATATCCTCCTGCAGCACAGTGGTCCTCAGGAGACTGTCATGCCACCGGAGGACCGTTTCATAATCCTGGATCGTGAGAACCTTGACCGCGAGCACATCTGCTGCGCCTTTGCCGGCTCGAAAGCCGCGGCCGGGATTGCCGGGAAGAAGGCATGGATCCGCGGGCAGCTCGACGACGGCTTTGTCTTCCGCAAGCTCGATGCAAAGGCCAAGGTCTTCGTCGAGTACACACCGGCCGAAAAGGCATGGGCCCCGATCGAGGCACCGGGCTACCTTGCCATCTCCTGCTTCTGGGTGTCGGGGAAGTACAAGGGCCACGGGTATGGCAGGAAACTTCTCGAATCCTGCGAGGCGGAGGCAGAGAACGGTGTTGTCGTCGTGTCGAGTGCAAAGAAGCGCCCGTTCATGGCTGATAAGAAGTTCTTCGGGAAGTTCGGGTACGAGGTGTGCGACACCGCACCGCCGTACTTCGAACTGCTGGTAAAGCGGATCAACAAGGACGCCCCCCTCCCCCGGTTCGCGGCCCCAGCGAAGAACCCTGCCTGCGACGATAATGGCGGGATTGTCGTGTACTTCACTCCCCAGTGCCCGTACAACGAGTATTACGTGAACGTGGCTGAGGCGGGGATCGTCGCCCGGCACGGGCTTCCGTTTGAAGCCCGCCCGGTAACCACGCGGGAAGAGGCACGGAATGCCCCGACGGCGTTTCCCCTCCACGCTGTCTTTTACCAGGGGAAACTTGTCACGCAGGAGTTCCTGTACGATGACCGGGTCTTTGACCGGGTGATGGGGCCGGTGCTGAGGAAATAACTGCGTTTCCTCTCATGTCGGCGTTCTCTTTCACAAGTGGCGTTGTTGCCGTCAGGTACCAGAATATTCCGGAGAAGAGGACAGTCGGCAGAAGGAAGGTGAGAACAGTCTTTTTCGGGTCTGTTTCCGGCGTGGTGGCGTGAGTATCCTCTATAGAGTACCTGCCGGCATCGCAGGAGAGAAAACCACCCCCTCAGGGATCGGGGGACGAGATCTGCCACGCCGGAACAGCCGCTGCGCACCGCTCAGCCCTGCCGGATCCCGAGCCGGTCATAGAACGCACCGGGCCCCGGATCCCGACCCAGGAAGCTCTGCAGAAGCTCATTCCCATCCCTGATGTTGCCCCGGCTCAGGACCTCCTGCCGGAACCGCATTCCCGTGGTCCGGTTGGTCATCCCGTCCTTTTTGAACTCGCCGGTGATCTCCATCGCGTACACCTTCGACCAGAGATACCCATAATATCCGGCATCGTACCCCCCCATGAGATGTCCGAACGATGCCGGCTGGTGGGTCTCGTCCGGCTGCGGGATCCCGGTCATGTCCTTATACAGACGGGCATATACGGCCCTCGTGTCAACCGGGCCGTCAGCCATGTGGAATTCCATGTCCTCGTAGCTCCTCGCAAGCTGGGTGCTGTAACCAAACCCGGCACCCGCGTCACGCACGGTAATGACCTTGTCGTGGAGATCGTCCGGGATCTTCTGTGAAGCATTGGTATAGTGCCCGGATATGGAGGTCAGTACTCCGGGATCCCATGTCCATTCCTCAAGCGTCTGCGAGGGCGTCTCGACAAAGTCCCATTCCGTGTTGAATCCCGACAGGGTTCCATACGGCACCGTGGTAAGGAGGCTGTGCATCGCGTGCCCTCCCTCGTGGAAGATCGTCTCGACATCGTACATGGTCAGGAGACCGGGCTTCCCGTCTGCCGGAGCAGGGAAGTTCCCCACGATTGCCGTTACCGGCACCGAGTACCTGCCGTCTTTCACCCGCCCGTTTATCAGCGGGGTCGTGGCAAAATGGCTGTACTTGCCCTCCCGCGGGTAGAGATCCAGGTACAGGTACCCAACCGTGACGTTGTCACTCAGGTTCGTAACCCGGTAGAGCCGGACTTCGGGCGACCAGACAGGGGCATCCCGTACCTCCTCGAACCGGATACCGAAGAGATCCCCATAGATACGGAAGACTCCCTGGACCGTCCCGTCCACGGGGAAGTACTCTTTCACCATGTTCTCGTCATATGCGTATTTCCGGGCCTTCAGCTTCTCCTGGAGGTAGGCAACATCCCAGGGATAGAGCGCGGTTGCCGACGGGTCAAGGCGCTTCTTTTCGACAAGGAGTTCGGCCGCCTCGGCATGGCTCTTCTCCTGCAGCGGTTGTTTCACCGAATCGAGGAACGCCATGACATTCGAGGCGTTTTTTGCCATCCTGCCTTCGGTTTTGTAATCAGCCCACGTCGGGTATCCCAGTTCCCGGGCAATGTCCTGGCGCAGGGTGATTGCCTCTTCGAGGAGCGCGGTGTTCTCGACAGCCTGGCGGTTGTTGTACGCCAGGTACATCGCCTTGCGTGTTGCACTCCGGTCGGCATAGGTTATCACCGCTACGTAATCGGGATATTTCATCGTGACCCGCCGGGTTCCCCGGGGGGTCTTTTCAAATGTGGCAATCGAAGCCGCCGGGACACCGGCAAGATCCGGTTCGCTGAACTCGAGCGTCGTATTGTCGTTGTTGAGGTTGGCCGCGTACCGGGACTCGAGTGCGCTCAGTCGGTCGTTCATGTGCCGGACTTTTGCCAGGCGGTCATCGGGAAGTTTCAGGCCGTTCTTTTCAAAATCCCGGATCGTGAGTTTGTAGAGCCGAAACTCTTCCGGTGTCCGCGGTGTCTGTTCTTTGAGAACCTGGTAGAGCCCGCGCCGGGTATAGACATCATTGGTAAAGATGGCCGATGCCTCTTCAAGAGCCATCCCTTCCGCAGCAACCTGTGCATCAGGGTAGACATACCCCATCAGCGTCATGGGGTACACCGCATCCGAATAATCGCTCATGGCCGTATCGAACGCCAGCAGGGTGTTGTCAAATGACCTTTTCTCAAAGGGGAGGGAGGCGATCGCGTTCAGCGTCGTGTTCGCCTTCCCGGTTGCCACAGCCCCGAGCCGGGTGATCTCCCCCGGCGTGTAGTGCGTTGTGATGGGGGAGACAGTTTCCTTTCCAGGGGCAGGCGGTGGCGTGGCCGGGCCGGGTGGCGATGCGGGTGCCGTGCCCACCTGGGTGCAGCCGGTAAAGGATACGAACAGGACAACGAGGATTGCCGCGGCAACGGTGCAGGATGGACAGGTCAGGAGGGGCATGATGGTTCTCTGAGAGACCATGGGTGCAGGATGAATTAATCCTGATGATCCGGTCACGATGCCCGGCCATGTATTCTCCATTCTTTGGCATGCCCCAAAAGACCGCACGAGGTCATACAACAGGTTTTTCTTTTTACGCCGCCGACTCCCCTGTATATGATCCTCAAACACGCGTCCGATGTGAAGCCCGAACCGATCACCAAGCCCGGGTTCTCCGGGTTCCAGGCCCGGTTCCTTCTCACTGCTGATGACGGCTGCCCGCGGTATGCCCTGCGGCTGATGGAGTTTGCACCGGGCGGGTGCACCTCGTTCCACGGTCACCAGGAAGAGCACCTGATGTACTTCCTCGAAGGGGAGGGTGTGCTGAAGACCGACGGCAACCAGCAGCAGATCCGGGCCGGCGACGCCCTCCTCCTGATGCCGTGCGAGAAACACCAGATCAGCAATACCGGGACAGGGATGCTGAAGATGATCTGCACGGTCCCGCTCCTGCCGGGAAAAACCGGGAGGGACACCACCCCCTGCGGATAATTCCGGCAGGTTGCGTGCCCGAAGCGTTCACGGCTCCCTTACTGCCACGTTACCTGCAGGGGTTTCCGGCGCGGGAGGCCGTGGATTTTGTACTGCGGGTGGCCGAACATCATCGCGTAGGAGAGTTGCCGTCCCGCGGGGATGCCCAGTTCCTTCCGGAGCGGTTCATAGGACCAGGCTGCCATGGCAACGAACCCTGCCCAGCAGGTGCCAATCCCGAAGGCAGGGGCCGCAATATCGACATGGGTAAGAGCAATGATACCATCAGTGACGGCGACCGGATTGTCCTCCGGGATGGTGGCGGCCAGGAGATGCGGGGCGCCACGGCAGATGACATCATTTCCGCTCTCCCACGCCCCGAGCAGGAACGGGATGTAGCCGCTCATCGGGTGGCCGGTGTTGACCAGCGTCCGCATCCACTCAATGGTTAATCCGGCGATACGGTGGACCTTCTTGCTGTCGTGAATAACGATCCACTCCACCGGCTGGCCGTTGCCCCCGGACGCAGCATAGCGGGCTATGTCAAGGAGTTCGAGGATCTTCTCCTTTGGAACGGGATCGCTCGTGAAGTGCCGCACGGACCGCCGTTTCCGCATGTACCAGCCGAGATCATCCGGTGCAATCGTGCCGGCCCCCGCGGGCAGGCGCACCTTCTCGTCCGGACGGTCGTTGACAATGAGTGCCTGCGACGGACAGTGTGCCTCGCAGTGCCCGCACCGGATGCACATGCCGGCCTTTGCCTCGGGTATTTTTGGCAGGGTGAGTTCATCCGCGGGGTCGATGACCCCCAATCCGCAGACCGTTGAGCATATCCCGCACCGGGTGCAGAGGTCCTGGTCAACAAGTATTGTTGTCATAATCATCATTCTCATTTCTTCTTCTCTGTCATACGATCATCGGCTCTTTGCGGGCTATCTGAAAGAAGCGGGTGCCTGTCCAGGTGCAGGAGCAGCACTGCCATGGTCCGCCCCAACTGCCTTGCCCGGTCCATTCCTTCTTCGTCCCTCTCAACGTCACCGATGTCCCTCCCGATACCGATGACCGGCAGGCCCGGCACGATCATGTCGTTAGCCAGGAGGAAGTGGAGCATCGAATCCGCGGTGCGGCTTGCACCGGCACGCCGGACAGCAACGGTCACGTTACCGACCTTGTTCCTGAACGGGTGCCCGTTCGCGTAGGAGACGAACCCGGCGCGGTCGATAAGGACCTTCATCTCGGACGTCACATCGAGGAAATATACCGGAGATCCCAGGATGATACCGTCCGCCTCCCGCATCTTCTGGATGCAGGAGTTGACACTATCGTCATCGATGACACATCTCCCGTCCCGGTTCTCGAAACACTTCATGCAGGCCATGCAGCCATGGACCTTCCTGCCGCCGATCTGGATTGTCTCGGTCTCTATGCCTTCCTTCCCGAGCTCCGCAAGGATGGTCTGTATCAGGATAGCGGTATTCCCATCCTTGCGCGGGCTGCCGTTGATTGCAAGCACTTTTGTCATGGCAGTATCACGGTTTCAGCTTCTTTCCGGCACTCCATGCATCGCCGGCATGCTTCCCGAGCGTCCAGTACCGGTTATCGGGCATGGTCAGGAAGAGCGGATCGATTGCCGAAAAATCGGGCTTCCCATCGCGGATTACCTTTCCATCCGCATATGCCCCGACAATCTCGCCGATGAACAGGTGATGTGTCGGAAGGGCGATGTCCTGGACAAGCCGGCACTCCATCGTCACCGGGCATTCCTGGATCATGGGGGCTGTTTTCGTGGCACCATAGAAGACCGTAAAGATCTTCGATTTGTCGGTATTCGCCCCGGAGACGATCCCGCAGTAATCGGTCTTCTCCACAAGGTCTGCGGAAGGAATATTGATCGAGAATGTCCCGTTCTCTGCAACTCCCCCGGGGGAATAATGGTTCTTTGCAATCCCGCACGCAATCATGGGCGGATTGCCGTTGACCCGGGCGCACCAGCCCACTGCCATGAAATTGTCCCTTCCGTTCACCTTCGTCCCCATCAGGACGACCGGCATCGGGATGAAGAAGTTGTTTCCTATCTGTTGTTTTTCCATGAGTGTTTCACCTTCCGCTATGATGCGGAGATACCCGGATCAGAAAGCCATATACAGGTGGAATACATACTATTCTTCTGCAAGGGCAATCTGAACCCTTAATCTAAAATTTGCCGTAACTGAATATATAGCAGATACAGTAAAATTTGAAACATAGTTTCATTGAGGTAAGTATAATGTATACCAGGAACGGGAAATCCTACCACTGCCCGGTCGAGGCGGCACTGGATGTCATTGGCGGGAAATGGAAGCCCCTCATCCTCTGGGCGCTGGGCGACAACGTGCTGCGCTTCTCCGAGCTCCAGAAGGAGCTGCCAGGCGTGAATACCAAGATGCTCACCAAGCAGCTCCGGGAGCTCGAGGAGGACGGCGTGATATCCCGGACGGTCTATCCCGAGGTCCCGCCCCGGGTGGAATACGCAATAACGGACTTTGGCAGGACACTCATCCCCATCCTCCAGGCACTCTGCAACTGGGGAGCAGAGTATCTTGGTATCGATGAAGCATCTGCCCACCAGTGCCCAACGAAAAAGGCAAAGAAGAAGTAAGGCCCTGAATGCCGATATCCCCGACGATGACACCGGTTCCGGTCCAGTACACAACAGCCGATATCTCCGATATCGGGCTGATACAACCACTCTGGGACCAGCTGAATGCGCATCACCACGCCAATGCCCGGGCGTTCAGGGAGGTATACAGCGGATGGACGTTCGATGACCGTAAGCAGTATTTTGAAAAACTCGCGGAGAGGGGCCTGATCCGCATCGATCTCGCTCGAGACCCGGCAACGGGGCGGTATATCGCGTACTGCGTAAGCTCGCTCTCACCGGATCTTGACGGGGAGATCGAATCGGTCTTCGTCGAAGAGCGCAATCGTTCGGCAGGGATTGGTTCGGAGCTCGTCTCGCGGGCACTTGCATGGCTCAGGGAGGGGCATGCACAGAGAATTCGGGTCTCGGTTGCCGATGGCAATGAGGAGGCCTTCGCCTTTTACCGGAAGTTCGGGTTCTTCCACAGGATGACGGTTCTTGAACAGAGAAAAGACTGATCCCCCGTCACCTTCACCCCCCGCATACCGCGCTGCTTATACCTGATTCCCGCAAGAAACTGGTATGGACCCGGTTATTGAGCAGATACGAGAGGAGCTCAGGAGCATAGCCGACCCTGCAATACAGGAGAGTTCAAAGCGGTACTTCAAAGAGGAGATCCGCTGCTATGGCACGAAGACAGCACCAGTCATCGCACTGGCAAAGAAGTACTGGAAAGCGGTGAAGGACCGCCCGAAGGCGGATATCTTCTCGCTCTGCGAGGAACTCTACCAGTCCGGTTTCATGGAGGAGTCATTCATCGTCTCGGAATGGGCCCGTTCCCTGTCATCAAAGTACGAGCGTGAGGACCTGGCAGTTTTCCGGTACTGGATTGATACCTACATCACCAACTGGGCATCCTGCGACGGGTTCTGCAACCATACCATGGGTGATTTTATTGAGCTGTTCCCCGGGACGATCGATGAGCTGAAGCGCTGGACGCAGTCGGAGAACCGCTGGATGCGCCGGGCATCGGCAGTCTCGCTCATCATTCCCGCAAAACACGGGAAGTACCTTGATGAATCTCTTGCCATCGCAGACCTGCTGCTGACCGATACGGACGATATGGTCCAGAAGGGCTATGGCTGGCTCCTCAAGGAGGCAAGCCGGAAGCACACGGACGAGGTATTCCGGTATGTCATGAAGAACAAACGAAGGATGCCCCGGACCGCCCTGCGGTATGCCATCGAGCTGATGCCAAAGGAGCTGAGGGCAGAGGCAATGAAGAAGGACTGGTGAACCGGCAGGGATGATGAAACCCACAGATCCCGTATCGTGCAGCAATAACGACCAGGATTGTGGAAGACCTCTCCCACCACTTGCCGGGTAACCTGGATATCAGAAAGGAGCGGGATTACGGGAATATTATATCCCGTTCATCTTCAGGAAGCGTTCGTGGAGCCGTGTATCGTCGCCAAGCTCCGGGTGGAACGAGAGCGCCATATCGTTCCCGTTCTCCAGCGCAACAATGCCCTTCTGGAGCCGGGCCATGACTGTCAGCGATGGGGCTGCGCGGGATACCACCGGGGCCCGGATGAAGACCGCATGGAACGGCCCCCCGTCAAGACCGGCCAGGGAGAGATCCATCTCAAACGACTCGCACTGCCTCCCGAACGCATTCCGGTCGACCGTGATATCCATGCGCCCGAGGGGGTGAATACGGGAATCGGCTACCTCTGCTGCCACCAGGACCATGCCGGCACAGGTAGCGAAGATGCCGCCCCTGAACCGGCGGATCGGCTCATACAAGCCGTTCTTGTCGATGAGCCGCGAGATGGTCGTCGACTCCCCGCCCGGGATCGCAAGGGCATCGCAGGCGGCAAGGTCTGCCGGGCTCCTGACTTCGAAGACCTCCGATTCCGGGCCATGGCCGGTCCGCTCAAGGGCAAGGAGGAACGCGTCGATATGCTCGCTGACGTCCCCCTGCAGGGCAAGGACCCCGATCTTAGCGTCCACGGGTCTGCAGCACCTCGTCGTCGCGGAGCTTGTGGACGTCAAGGCCGGGCATCGCGTCGCCAAGGCCGGTGCTGACGCGGGCGATGACTTCGGGTTCGTCGAAATGGTTGACCGCTTCCACAATCGCTTTTGCCATCAGCTGCGGGTTCGTTGATTTGAAGATACCGGACCCGACAAAGACGCCATCCGCTCCGAGCTGCATCATCAGCGCAGCATCCGAGGGAGTGGCGATCCCGCCTGCGGAGAAGTTGACAACCGGGAGCCGGCCGCGTTCTGCGCATTCGATGACGAGCTCTGCAGGGGCCTCGATCTCCCGGGCATAATCGGTCATCTCCTGTTTGTCAAGTCCCCGGAGCATCCGGATCTCGCCCATGATCGTGCGCATGTGGCGGACTGCCTCGACAACATTGCCGGTACCTGCCTCTCCCTTGGTCCGGATCATCGCGGCGCCTTCATTGATCCTGCGGAGCGCTTCACCCAGGTTGCGGGCGCCGCAGACGAAGGGGACCTTGAACTGCTTCTTATCGATATGGTATTGCTCATCGGCAGGGGTGAGGACCTCGCTCTCGTCAATCATATCCACGCCGAGGACCTCGAGGACCTGTGCCTCGACAAAGTGCCCGATCCGCACCTTGCCCATGACCGGAATGGATACCGCCTCGATGATCTCGGTGACCTTCTCCGGGTCTGCCATCCGGGCAACCCCGCCAGCCTTGCGGATATCGGAAGGGACCCGCTCAAGGGACATGACTGCGACGGCCCCGGCTTCCTCCGCGATCCTGGCCTGCTCGGCATTGACGACATCCATGATAACGCCCCCTTTCTGCATGGATGCAAAGCCGCGCTTGAGAAGCTCAGTGCCAAATCTCAGTTCTTCCAGTTTCATATGCCGGTACTATTGATCATCGTACCCAATAAAATCAGTGCACTTGCGGCAATAAGGAAAAACAGCAGGGTTGCTGCCCGGGCTGCGGCGATGATATCGGGTCCTGCCTCGTCGAGCGTCCGCGTGCCGTCGCCAATGGTATACACTCCCGGCTTCTCAAACCGGGTCCCCGTCCCCCCGGCCATGACCGCCATGATGATCCCGCCATTGAAGCCCGGGCGTTTCCGGCCGTCCCGCCTCATCACCCGGAACGCGTCCCTGACCGTCCCCTTCGGGACGAACCAGAGGAGGAGGAGGAGGACGGTGATCCGGGCGGGGATGAAGTTGCAGATATCGTCCATCCGGGCGGAGCACCAGCCCATCCGCTCGCGCTCGTCACGGTAACCGAGCATGGCATCCATGGTGTTGACTGCACGAAGCGCTGCTGCACCGGCAAGGCCGAAAACGGCAAAGAAACAGAGCGGGGAGATGATACTGTCGTTCAGGTTCTCGGTCATGGACTCGTATCCTGCCGAGAGGATATGGTCCCGGTCAAGCGAGGCGGTCCTGCGGGAGACGAGCATCCCAACCTTCTCCCTGCCCGACTCCACACCGTCTTTCAGTGCCGTAACCACTGCAAGGGTATGCTCCTCAAGCGATCGCCATGCAAAACAGGACTTCAGGAGGAAGGGTGCGACGATCAGGTACAGAAAGTACGGGGCCGCGACCGTAACGAGGAGAAACGGCACCGCAAAGAGGGCGACCGTCAGCGCCCAGAGCACGACACCGGCTGCCCGCTGGAGGGCCGGAGGATATAGCCCGGGCCTTCCCCACCAGGCGATAAACGAGCCGATGAGGGCGACCGGGTGGAACCGCGACCGTGGATCACCCATGAGCCGGTCCACGACCAGAGCGGCAGCCAGGATCCCGGCAGCCGTTATTCCTGCCGGTACCATGTGTAGAGTGCCCCGAGGATGAGGAAGAGAAAGGCGGCGATATTCAGGAACTCGGTTTTCGTGTACAGCCAGGCAGAGTAGAAGATCAGGGAGATGCCCATCATGACCATCAGGAGATGGGGTCTCCCGTGGGCAACGGGCTGGAGAGGGAACTCTTCCTGCACGGTCGGCCTCAGCCGCTGGACCGGGATGATCTGGACGCGGAGACCGGTCCTGACCGCACCGTACCCGGCAATGATATCAAGGTCAAAGAAGCCTTCCCGGCTGTCCCGGTTGATCGGGATGGCAAGCACGGAGGTATCGACAACGTACATATTCTCGTGGAAGAACTCCGTGTACATGCTGGCATTGGAGGTGTTTGCCGTGATATGGATCGGTGCACCGTGGTTGATAAAACAGAGCGTGAGCGTGGAGCCGATCTCCACGCTGACGTCACCGTTCGGGATATCGATGGAGTTTATTCCGCCACGGTTGAGGTGGATGTCATAGCCGTGGTCGCTTCCTCCCGCCGGGGGTGTCATCACTGCGGATACAGGCAGCGGGAGGTTCATACATGGTACCTGTCTACTGGGTTGTCCGGGGCAGAAGATCAGGGATGCCCTCGTGGATGGGGTAGTCCACCCTGCAGGCTGCGCAGTGGAGCCCGCCTTCGAGGATCTCCTTTGCATCTTCCTTCTCGACCGTGAGGGTGAGGTCTCCCTTGCAGACCGGGCAGCAGAGGATGTCCATCAGGGATCGCTTCATTTCAGTTCATCCCGGATGTCGATGATCTGGGTGATCTCGGGGCCGGTGGAGATGAGTGCCACGGGGCAGCCGATGTCATCTTCTGCCTGTTTGACAAAGTCCTTTGCCTTCTTCGTCAGCTGGCTGTATTTCGTGGCACCGAAGCAGGCCTTGTCAACATTGTCGATGCCGGTGATTGCGGCCTGGGTGCACCCGTTGATCATGGCAGAGTAGCGGGCCATCTCGCCGTCCCAGCCCCCGACACGCCGCTGGCGGTGGGTGACGGTGCCGAACTCCTGGATACCCATTGCATCGGACTGGGCAAGGGGCATCTCGGTGCTGAACGGGCCTTCGCCGACCCGGGTCGGGTATGCCTTGAAGACCACGATGACATCATCGATACGGGTTGGTCCGACGCCATTGTCAGCAGCGATCTGCGAGGCGGAGGTGTCCTTGCTCGTGACGAAGGGATAGGTACCATAGTACAGGGAGATCCCGAACCCCTGCGTGCCTTCGAGCAGGATGTTGTTCCCTTTCCTGATCTCGTCATCGATCGCTTTGGGGACATCCATGAGGTACTCTTTCAGTTCCGGAACATCCTTTGCCTGGGGAGAGACCCGCATGACCCGGTCGGAATTGGCAGGGCCACAGCCGGACCCGGTACTGCCGATTGTCTTCCTGAGATGGTCGCTGCCCTTGTCCCGCGCAATATGATCCTCGGTGATCACGCCGCAGCGTTTGTCGACGAAGACCCGGCCTTTGACACCCAGTGTCTCAACCTCGTGTTTCAGGACACGGGGGTCGACAAGAACCCCGCTCCCGATACAGAGTTTTGCATCCTTGTACACGAAACCGGACGGGACCATACGGACGCCATATTTCTGGTCACCGACCTGGACAGTGTGCCCGGCATTCGGACCCACACCGCCGCGGGAGATGATTACCGGTTTATCCTTGTGGGCGATATGGGCAACAACCTTGCCCTTGCCCTCATCTCCGAAAAATCCACCAACGATGATAGTACAGCTCATTTTTGTTTCATGTAGTATTGGAGGGGTGCCAAAATAAACTATCCCTCAGGACGGCATGGCCGGGGCAGGTTGCCGGTTTTAACGGAGGGATCAGAGAAAAAGGGGAATGCTATGAGAGGGTGGTGGAGAGGAAGATCTCCATGCGCCGAAGTGCCTCGTTGAGGTTCTCCCGCGAGACCGCATAGCAGCAACGGATATGCCCCTCGCCACCTTCACCAAAGACGCTGCCGGGGACCACGGCAACCCGCTGTTCCTTTAAGAGCCGCTCTGCGAATTCGACATCGGAGAGACCGGTCTTCTCGATAGAGGGGAATGCATAGAACGCACCCTCCGGTACATGGCACGTGAGACCGATCCGGTTAAGGCCTGCGATGAAGGTGTTGCGGCGGAGCCGGTAATCGTTGACCATGGTGTTCTTGTCCTCTTCTGCGGACCTGAGGGCTTCGGCCGCCCCGACCTGTCCCATGGTGGGGGCACAGAGCATGACATACTGGTGGATCTTCAGGGCCGCATCACAGATCACCTCAGGTGCACAGAGATAGCCGATGCGCCAGCCGGTCATTGCATAGGCTTTCGAGAAACCGTTGAGGGTGATGGTCCGCTCCCACAGGTCGCCGACTGTTGCACTCGAGCAATGATGCGTCTCGTACGAGAGCTCCGAGTACACCTCATCGCTGATGAGCAGCAGGTCGTGATCGATGACCAGGTCGGCGATTGCCGCAAGATCTGCCTTCTTCATTACCGCACCGGTCGGGTTGTTCGGGAAGTTGATGATGAGAGCTTTTGACTTCTTCGTGATCTTCTCGGCAAGCAGATCGGGATTCAGCCGGAAGTGATCCTTCTCCACGCAGCGGACCGGTACCGGGATCCCCCCTGCAAGGGTAACGCAGGGTGCATACGAGACATAGCTGGGCTGGGCAATGAGGATCTCATCGCCGGGATTCGTCACCGCCCGGATAGCGATGTCAAGGCCTTCGGACACACCGGTCGTGATGATGATCTCGCGGTTGCTGTCGTAGGTGAGGTTATATGCCGTTTTGAGGTGCCGGGAGAGCCCGTCCCGTAACGCCTGAAGCCCGCGGTTGGAGGTGTATGATGTGACCCCCTGTTCAACCGAATAGATACCCGATTCGCAGATGTTCCAGGGGGTCCGGAAATCCGGTTCCCCGACACCGAGGGTCACGACATCGTCCATCGTGAGGACAAGGTCGAAGAACTTGCGTATGCCGGAGGGAGGGATCTCCTGCGTTCGTTCCGATATGAAGTTCCGCATGGTGACACCTCAGGGCGAGTACGGGAGTCGTTCCGTCTCGGGTTGCTCGAAGAACGCGTTCCCGTTCTCCTTGTACGTCTTCATGATGATGTGGGTGGCCGTCTCTCGGATACGGTCCATCGGTGCCACATGTTCTGAGACGAACCGTGAGACCTCCTGCATGTTCCTGCCGGTGACGATCACCTGGAGGTCGTACGTGCCCGTGATCAGCCGCAGGGTCTTGACCTGGCGGAAGCGCGAGAGGCGCTCAGCGATACGGTCATAGCCGAAATCCCGCTCGGGACTCACTTTGAGCTCGATGATGGCAGAGACCTCGCCGTTCCCGGTCTTCTCCCAGTTGACAACGGTGGAGTAGCCCTTGATGATCCGGGCTGCTTCCAGTGCGGCTACCCTCTCCGTGACCTCACCTGCGGTGAGGTCCGTCATGGTCGCGATTTCTTCCACTGAAAGCCTGCTGTTCTCCTCGAGGATCCTGAGGAGTTCGAGATCTTTTTCATCCATCGTTGATCACCTGAACCAGGTCTTGAGATACTTGGTTTCCATCTTCGATACATCCAGATCCTTCAGCCCGTTCAGGCGGGGATCCTTCAGTACCACTTCGCGGATCTTGCCGGTGTTGGAGTCGAACCACATCTCCTTGGTCCTGCCATAGCGGCCACGGCTCACGACCCTTGTGTTGATGACGCCGAGCATGTTCAGCTCGGAGATCAGGTCTGTGATCCGGCGGTGGGTTAGGACATCGAGTTCGATACTCGGGGCAATATCCTGGTATATACGTGAGACTTCCCCGCTCGTAAAGATATTCTGCCCGAGCTGCTCCAGGATGAGCATCGAGAAGAGGATGAGCTTGCTCTGGGTCGGGAGCGTGGCGATGCACTCGATCATGCTGTCGGTCTCGATCTTTGCCTGGGCCAGCTTGACATGCTCCTCGGTTACGCGGGGAGAGTCGTCCCGGTCCGCCAGTTCACCCGAGATCCGGAAGAGGTCGAGTGCCCTGCGTGCATCACCGTGCTCCTGCGCTGCCAGGGCGGAACAGAGCGGGATGACGCCATCGGCAATTGCCCCGGGCATGAATGCCCCGTCGGCACGCTGGGCAAGGATGTCCACCAGCTGGGGTGCATTGTAAGGCGGGAAGACAATCTCCTCCTCGGAAAGGGAGGAGAGGACTCGCGGGTCGAGGAAATCCTTGAAACTCAGATCATTGGATATGCCGATGATGCTGACCTTGGAGTTTTTGAGGTCGGAGTTGATACGGGTGAGGTTATAGAGGGTGTCGTCTCCGCTCTTCTTCACGAGTTTGTCGATCTCATCGAGTACGATGACCAGGACGCCGCCACCGGCCTCGAGCTGGTTCTTCAGCTCCGCGTACACCTGGTCGGTCGGCCACCCGGTCATCGGGATGTGGGTACGGGTCTTGTCACTCGACAGCTCATCAGGAACCTCAAGGCACTTGGCGATCTGTGCAAGGACACGGTACTGGGTATCGATGACCTCGCAGTTGAGGTGAACGATCCTGCACAGGGTTCCCATCTTGCTGCTTGCCTTCTCCAGCTCCGAACCGACATACCGGACACAGGCTGTCTTGCCGGTGCCGGTCTTCCCGTAAATAAGAATATTGGAAGGGGTCTCGTTCCGGAGGGAGGGGGCCAGTATTGAGGCTACTTCATCGATCTGGGGTTTACGGTGAGGCAGGATCTGCGGGCGGTACGAGTGCCGGAGCACTTCCCGGTCCTTGAAAATCCGGTTATTGGTGAGATATTTCTTGAATAATCCGGTTGAGGGGTCTTCGGTATCAGGCATGATTACACAGTGGAGCTGAGGATTGGTCTGGTGATCCTAAAAAACGATCGGTTTGTCCGGGTTATAAACCCCCTTGCTTCGTGTGGAAATCCTGTAAATATTTGACTTCTCATGAAAATACTGGATAATTTTTGTATTTTGTTTTAAATATTTTATTAATAATTGAACCCTGTTAACCAGCGGATGTTACCAGTTACCTCAATCCCAGAGGCCTGCTCTTTACCGCTGAGGGGGACACCCCTTTGTTTCGCATGGAACTCAACAAAAGGTAACCTGCTTGTACCTCTTGAAAAACAATAACTCATTTGTAAATATATTTTATAAGTATATAAATTGTTTGAAATTGTTCTGGGTTTTGTGATTGATTTTATTTTGTGATTGGTTTTGTGATCTGGCGATCTGGTAATCTCGTAGTCTGGTTTTTATTTGGTGAATACTTCTCCCAACAGATACGGTCAAACAGGGGAATTTTCTGACGGGAAGGAGAATGGAGGTATTCAGTTAAAGAATTCCTGCAGGAAGATTATCCAGGACTGAGATGAAGTTCCACACGAAGCAAAGGGGGGTACCTGTAGAAAAGAAAGAACCATCCCTGAATACTCCTCCTCCGGGAGGACTATCATAACAGAATCCTGTAAACTCCTATGACAGTGTTTTGCATATCCGGTGGATTATCCTGTCCAGTTGGAAATCATGGATCGGGTGTCAGGGAGGAGGGAAAACCTCTAAACCCATGAACAGAGAACGATCCTTTTACCATGACTCACCCGCATGTCCGCCCGTTTGCAATCCAGGCTGCTATAATAACCGTCTCCACCACCCGCACTCCTGAGAACGATACCAGTGGCAGGACGATCCGGGAACTCCTTGCAAAGGAAGAGATCCCGGTGGTCCATTACGCCATTGTACCGGACCGCATCGAATCCATCAGGGATGAGCTGTACCGCGCCCTGAAAGGTACCAACTGCATCATCATCAACGGCGGAACCGGCCTCACCTTCGATGACTGCACCATCGAGGCAGTCACACCCCTTCTCGAGAAGCGGATCGAGGGATTCGGGGAGTTCTTCCGGATGAAGAGCATCAGCCAGATCGGGACAGCCTCGATGCTCTCGCGGGCAGCAGCGGGGGTCATCGGCGGGAGGGCAGTCTTCTGCATCCCCGGGTCAACCCCGGCAGTCACCCTTGCAACATCCGAACTGATCCTGCCTGAGATAACCCATATCCTCAGTCACGCAAACCGATAGGAATAAGGCCGTCTGAATGACCCCTTCCGTTCCCGGAAGCAGGCTGGCATTTTCCCTCTTTTTGTCCCCTCAATCCGGGAGCGGTGTTTCACAAAATCTTCACGACATGAAAGCCTGGCAAAACCATTCCACCCGGGAGCCTGACATGAAGGCCGCCTCAGGTACACCTCAACGCATAGGGCCAGCCAGGAGTTCAGGCCTGAACGCAGTCTCTGGTTTCCCCTGCGTCTCCCTTCTCACCTGAGTGTACCGGTCAGCGTAATATCTGGAGCAGGGCAACGCGCTCGAGGACCAGGTCCACCAGCCGCTCTTTTCCGCCAGCGGCTGCGATCTCATCGGCCGATATGCGATAGTTCTTCATCAGAAGTTCCCGCTTCTCAGTTGTTATGGTATCCCAGTCCCCGCTGACAAACCGGAACAGCGAGCCAAGGGAAACCCAGGCTTCCGTGCTCCCGGGCAGGCAGCAGACCCAGAGGCGGTTCTCCCCGTTATGGATACCATACGGCGCAGCGAGCGAGCACTGCCGGGAACCAGCAGCGAAGAGGAGGGCCTCCATCTCGAGGGTGTTGGAGATGTTCTCCCCGGAACCGAATGCCCGCTGCGCCAGCATGACGGCAAACGCCGCATGGCTCCTTCCTGCAATGAGATCCGCGTTGAAACAGATGATACGGGTCTCGTGATCTGAAGCGATCTTCCGGAGACCCGCCAGGAACGCAGCACGGTCGGTGATTGTACAGGTTGCCGCCCGGATCTCACTGGTATCGTGCATGGCCTGCATGGTCTCACCGGAATGCGGAGAGGGTTGACTGCCCGTCCTTATTATTCTCTCTTCCGGCCGGTTCCTGCGATTGCGCGTGGGGCCGGGGAGCAGCTTTTTCGGCTTTCCCGGAACCCGGACCGCCCTTTTCAAGCTGCGCAAAGATCTGCTCGGCTATCCCCCGCCCGATGATCTTCGTTACCGCGTCGATCCCTGCGGCCCGTACTGCCTCAGGCGACGTGATATTGTTGTTGAAGAGGCGCCGGGCACGGACGCGCCCGATCCCGCGCAGTCTGACGAGCGGCAGGAGCTCGCGCCGGATCCCGTTCTTCATGCAGGTCTCGAACTCCCGTATCTGCACGTGGAATGCGGGCGCAAACATCCGCGAGAGCTCCGCGGTTGCGTGCAGGAGCCAGTTCACGCTCTCCACCATGCCGTACACGTCCCCGGGGCCCACGGCATACCGCTCGCAGATCTTCGCATCGGGGAGCTCGTCGGTCCAGTCGGAGAGGAGCATCGCCGTCTTGATCGCCCGGAAGAAGATCTCCGCCTCGTCCTCGTCCTGCGGCGCCGGGAGCCAGAGGTCTTCTGCATGGGCTTCGATCATCCGGTCCAGCTGCGGCCGGTCGGTGTTCCGGGCAAAGAGACGGGGCATGTCGGGGGTGCTGCAGATGAGCTGGAGAAGGCCGATATCCGAATAGGGTGTCCGCTCTTTCAGCGTCTCCACGATCATTGCGGCACTGCGGGGGTCGATATACAGGCGGGAGACGAGCGAACCGAACTCCGTTGCCCCGATATGCTCCCCGATCTCCACGACCATCTCTGCCGATACCAGGAACTTCAGGGCGGCGTCCACCGCCCGCTGCATCAGCCTGCCCTGCCGGTGCTCGTGGACATAGAAGCTCCGGTTCATGAACGCGGTCAGCTCCTGCCGCGTTCCGGCGAACCCGGAGGCGATGAGGGAGAGGACATGGCTGTAGAGGGCGGTCGGTTCCGCGATCTTCGAGTGTACCTCCTCGGCAGGCGCCTCGATATACCATTCGAAGAGTTCCTCCACCTGGCCGGCGTCCTTGGCGATGAGCACCGCCTCCCCATAGGGGTCGAGCCGGGGCCGTCCTGCCCGCCCTGCCATCTGGTGGTACTCGCTGGCCGGGATCGGCTGCATTCCCTCGCCGGCAGAGAAGCGCAGGTAGTCCCGGATGATGACCCGCCGGGCCGGGAGGTTGAGACCTGCGGCAAGGGTGGGGGTGGAGGAGATGCACTTGATCAGTCCTTTCCGGAAGCCCTCCTCGACGATCCCCCGCTCCTCGCGACTCAGCCCGGCATGGTGAAAGGCAGCTCCCTTTGCAACGCAGGCTGCAAGGGTCTTTCCCATCTCGGTCTCGGCGGATGCACCCAGCCGGTCGGCATACTCCTTCAGCATCCCCTCATCGCTGGCGATGGCCCCGGCTGCCCGTTTGGCGAACGCCTCGGCATTCCGCCGGGACGAGACAAAGACCAGGCACTGCCCGCCCTCGGCAATGGTGTCGAGGCAGAGGTTGAGGTCCTCGTAGTTCTTCGATACCTGTTTTACCTTCCGGTTCCCCTCGCGGAAGTGGATGCGGTCGTTCCAGAAGACGCCCTGCCGGAGGTCGACCGGCCTCCACGTGCTGGTGACTAGCTCCGCCCCGAGCCAGCCGGCAAGGAGCTGCGGGTTGCCGATCGTTGCCGAGAGGCCGATGACCTGCATGGCCGGGTTCCGGTACCGGAGCTTGGCGATGACCATCTCAAGGGTGGGCCCGCGGTTCTCTGAGTCGATGAGATGGACCTCGTCGATGACAACGAGCGTCACCTCCGGGATCCAGCGGGCGCTGTTCCGCAGCAGGGAGTCGACCTTCTCGCTGGTCGCAACGATGATGTCGTTCTTCCCCAGCGTATCATCCCGGCGGTCGAAGTCTCCCGTTGCAATGCCGACCCGCACCCTTTTATTGGAAAACTCGTCGTACTTCTCCCCGGCGAGTGCCTTGAGGGGGACGATGTAAAGGCACTTTCCCCCCCCGGCAATGGCCGTGTGCATCGCCATCTCAGCGATGAGCGTCTTGCCGCTTGCCGTGGGGATCGAGACAAGGAGGTTCTTCCGGTCAAGGAGACCTTTGCTGATACACTCTGCCTGGGGCGGGTAGAGTTCCGCAATGCCGGACGCGATGTACCGCTTCTTCAATCCGTCCGGGATCCTGAGCGATCCGGTCAGCATTGCAGAACCGTCCCATGAACCCCTTTTATTCCACTCAAATTCCGCTGATTTATAGCCCTTTCATGGAATACTAACCATAAAACGGAATTAGCCTCCAGTGGAAATACAGGCAAAGGCATAAATAGTATTTTACATTTTTATTGTTTTATCGATCAGTAATAATAACTGATCATATCCTGCCGCGCCTCTTTCTTCTTCCGGTCAAGGAAGGCAAAGACGTTCTCGTGGGGGATACCCTCGATGAGCATGTCAATTGCCGCACGGGCGGTCTTGAGCTGCTCGGGATACCCGATGAGGGCAACGGTCTTGCCAAAGACCGAGATCTCGACATCGGTCATGTCTTCGATCTGCTCCCGGGCCCTGCCGTCCTTGCCGATGATCCGGCCTCTCAGCCGGTCCAGCTGCCGGGGCCCGTCTGCCATGCTGCCGAGGTCGATGACTTCCAGGAGCAGGTCCTCGTCATCGATCATCTCGAATGCCCGTTCAGGGGAGAACCCGCGGTTGATGGCATTGATCACTTCGACGGCGCGGAGGAGCAGGATGGTGTCCTCCTCGCTGCCCTCGACCTTGACCAGGCCTTCCTTGCTGTCGATGGTGAGCGTGGACTTGGTCTTTGTCTCCAGCTCCTTCTTGGTCGAGCCGCCTTTTCCGATAAGGACCCCGACCCTGCTCCCTGCAATCTTAATCTCCTGAATCATTGTTTCTTCTCCGTAGGTTAGCTATTGATCTTGTCCTGTTGGGATTTTTGTGGCCTGCCATGCCGGTATCATGGCTCAGCCTTGTCCAGCCCGGTCACTTCATGGAATATCGCTACCTCGTCCCGCACATCGCAGCGGTTTTTGAAGAACCGGTTGATGTTTCTGATATCCCTCATCAGGAACGGGAGGGCCCGGGGGTGATCACGGGTGACGGACTGGCCCATGTCTATGAGATATGGTTGGTCGCCGTACAATATATTGAACTCGCTCAGGTCGCCATGGACCAGCTCCGCCTTGTTGTAGAGGATATGGATAATCCTGAGGATATCCTCATAGGTCTTTGCAGGGTCCGGGATCTCGGCATTGCGCAGCTGGGGCCAGGGGACCTCACCCTCGCCGATAAAGGACATGATGAGGATATTCCGGTCCCAGACCAGCGGTTCGGGAACCACAATCCCCGCATCCCGGGCGCGGACCAGATTTGAGAATTCCTTCCGGGTCCATGCGAAGATGAGCTCCTTCTTGGCCTTCTTCACATGGGAGAACCGACGGTCGCCGACAATATACGAGCTCATCGTGGTGAAGTTCGCCGTCCGGATCCGGTAGATCTTGATAGCGATCGCGGCCCCGTCGCGCTCACCGTAGAAGACGTTCGCCTCCTTTCCCGTGCTGATGGAGCCCCCGACAACCGATATCCACTTCTTGTGCACGAGCTTGTACAGGGCAAGGAGGGTCACTTCGTCAAAGACATCGTCCCGGACCTTGAGCTGGTCGGCATCCTTGATCCGGATACCCATCTCCTGGAGCCGCTGGTCGAACAGGTCAAGTTTTTTGTCGAGGTTTCTTCTCTCTTTCACAGGGGGGTCTCCGCGGGCAGCCGGGGCACCTACTGAATATACTCTCGCACCGGCGCAAGGATCTGGACGAGCGATTCGCCGCAGGCCTTCTTGAGGTCGAGCGGGTGGACCTCGCCCTTCCCGTACGCAGCTTCGATATCAGGGTATGACGCGAAGGTCCGGTCGCCGCCGAACTTCTCGGGCCGTTTTATCGTCACCTCGGGGAGGCGGGGGAAGATGTGGTGCTGGAGGATCTGGAGGATGGGGTTCTCGGCGATCTCGGGCGGGCAGAATGCCTTCTGGCATTTCTTCCGGATATCATCTTCGGAATCTGCGACCGAGATGTAGTTGCCCTGCGAGGAGGACATCTTCTTGCCGTCGAGCCCGTTCAGGATCGGCGTGTGGATGCAGACGGGTGCAGGATATTTGAAGTTGATGAGGTGCTCCCGCGCCAGCATGTGGATCTTCCGCTGGTCGATCCCGCCGACTGCTGCATCAACACCGAGCAGTGCGATGTCTGCTGCCTGCATCAGCGGGTAGATCATCTGGGAAACCGTCGGGTGGTCCATCTGCCGGCCGACCTCGTCCATGCTCCGCTGCGCACGGTTCAGGGTGACCTGCTGCGAGAGCTGGAGGACGAGGAGCTGGTACTCCTTGCTCAGCTGGAGGTCGGAGCCGAGAACGTACCGGACATTTTTCAGGCCAAGCCCCTCAAAACACTTCTTGTTATATTCCGCAAGTTCCCCGACCCGCTCCATCGTCCCTTTCCGGTTCAGGAAAGCGTGGAGGTCGGCGAGCAGCACGGTGACCTCAAAACCGGCAGCCTGGAGGTCCACCAGCTTATTGATCGTGACCAGGTGGCCGAGGTGGATCTCGCCGCTCGGTTCGTACCCGGCATAGACCCGCTTCACTGGTTTATTGAGAAGTGCCCGGAGTTCGTCATCCGTGACGGTTTCGACAGTGTTCCGGGTGACACGTTCGTATGCGTCCATCAAAAAGAATGGGTGATGAAGGGAGTTAATGGTTATTCTGGATGGTTTTGAAGTTGAGCGCAGCGTTGGTTGCCGCAACGGATTTCTTTGCGTCCTTCTCTCCGCCCATCATCGCCCGGATGGCATCGACATTCTCGACAACGACATCGGCCTCCTGGTGGATTGCCTGGAAGAAGCAGAGCTCGTTCTTGTTCGCATAGATCGAGTCCTCGAAGATACAGTTCTCCCAGAGATCGGAGCGCTGCCGCCCGAGGTCCATGGCGAACTCCTTGAGCTCCGCGGTGCTCTTGAGGCCGGCAGTCTTCTTGATGAGGCCGAGGCGGGGGTGGGCGTTGATGAGCTCGAGGACCCGCTCCTTGGTGACCGGCTTCTTGGTGGTCATCTGGATGGCGTGCATGTGCATCATGGTCGTCGGGACGATCATGGCCATGGTCGTGATGGAGATGTGCGGCAGCACGGAGAGGACGTCCGGGCCGTGGTGGCTCGGGACGCTCACCGGGTCAAGGACGATCGCATCGATCGGTCCCTTCTTTATCTCGCCGGGATCTGACCCGCGGCGGACCATGATTGCATGGACGTGGGTGACCCCGAATTCCTTGTCGATCTCGTTGATGATCCGGCACAGGCCGGTGGTGTTGCAGGAGACCACCCGGACGAACTGCCTGCCGATCGCGTCCTTGTAATTGCAGGAGGAGTTGAAAGAAAATCCCGCAACCTCATGCTCCTCGCCACCCTGCCAGAGGGCTTTCTTGCCCAGCTTCTCGTAGAGCGCCTTATTGGATGCGCCGACCTTTCCGGGCGTTGCGTCCACGATGATGTCAGCCGCCTTGCACATGTCCTCGACACTGCCGGCGACTTTGAGACCGGCTTTCTCGAATGCTTGCTTCTTGCTGATATCGGCAATATACAGCGGGAACCCGCGCTGTTTTGCAACAAAAGCCTCGGCATTCGGCCGGGTCTTGGAGACCCCGATGATCTTCATGTCCTTCTGTGCGGCAACGGCATCTGCCACGCGCTTCCCGATGGTTCCGTACCCGTTAATGGCGACCTTGATCATACGATCTAACATAGCACCCGGATAAAAAAAGCTATGCGATACGTTCCTGCAGGCGCCGGATTCAGCGGTAAAATCCCCAATCCATCTTGGAATTGGCGAGCCAGCCGCGTTGGTTCGTATTTTTGAAACAACAAATATTTAAATCAGATATGGTGATAATGAATGTTATATGAATAGCTCCTTTCTTGGCTGTTCAGATGCTCCGATCAAGTGGTGGCAGATCGCGATAATCGGCTGTATCATCCTGGTAGCAGGAGCCGACGCGTTCTTCTGGACCGCGACATTCCTGGGCATCCTCATCCCCCTCTTCGGCATCCTCGCCCTGCTCGTAGGGACGATCATGCTTGCCTTCTCGTTCTGCGTCCGGCAGGACCTTGTCTACCGGTTCCCGATCTTCCTTGCCGGTATCATCTCCCTCATCGTTGCGGCGGTCGCGATCATGATCCCCGGCCTCATCGGACCGTCGTTTGTGATCATCCTTGCCATCCTTGCCATCATCAACAGCATCCTCCTCATCATCGTCGGGTGTTCGCTGCCGGATGCGTGGAAGACGCGGCTCGTCATCATTCTCTTCGGGATGGTTACCCTGTTTTTGAGTATCCTGATCTCCCTCTTCCCCACGCTCTCGGATGTCGCTCTCGTCAAGATCTGGGGCATCTATGCATGGGTCATCGGCGTCCTTTGCGTTGCAGCCGGGATCTCGATGAAGATTGGCGACAAGGAGGAGAACAGTATCCTCTCCGTGCCTGCCCTTCCCTGAGCAGCCTCAGCCTCCCGTTCCGTCTGACAATGTACGGGATCAGATGTACTCGGCCTGGATCCGGACCACTTCGGCGCTGTCCTTTGCGCTGGCGTACAGGTCGAGCGGTTCCCGGTTCACTTCCAGGAACCGGATCCCCCAGTTGACCTTTGACAATACTTCCCCTGCCCGTTCCTTTTCCCCGACGATATAGAGGGCAGCGGCAAGGGCTTCCACTGAAGAGAGCATACACGGCCGGCCGAAGTTGACCGGGTTTGCGGCCACCAAAAACGGGAGGGCACGGCGGATCCGCCAGCTGCTCACGGACCCGGTGTCGAGCACCTCCCACGAACAGTCCAGCACCGTGATGGATCTGACGAACCGGTCAGCCGGCGAGAGTGCCTGCTCTGCGGTCGGGTCGAGGAGGAGCGTGTTCCTCGGGATCTGGGCGATTTTTGTAAAAATTTTCAAAAACCCGGCCCTCTCGAGTTTCTTGACCGTGCACTTGCGCGGATCGCAGGAGTTGTCCCGGTACGCGAAGAGGGGTATCATTGATCATCTTGTGCGTTGACACACTGTAATAATGTACCTCCTGTGCAGCCCCTGCATCCTCAACCCCTCCCTCAGGGCAGAGGGGATAACCCGCCCTGATGACCTTGCATTGTTTGCCCGGGCACAGGAGCGCTGCAGGCGGTTTGGTATCGATATGGTCCCGCTGCCCTGCCCCGAGACCCTGCATCTCGGGCCCGGGCGGAGACCCGGGACATACCTCGAACGCCTCAATACCCCGGCGTTCTCCCTGCTGATGGACGAGCTGGAGTCCTGCGTGAAGGCGGCATTCGCGGAGCGGGGCCCCCCGCTCTGCATCCTCGGCGTCAACTCCTCGCCAACCTGCGGGGTGACCGCCACGTATTACGGCAGCGAAGGAACCGAACCGCCGAAACGACCGGGCCGGGGCGTCTTCCTCTCCCGGTTTGCCGGCATCCGGGCGTTCGACGTCGCCACCTTCTCCCGCTACCGGATCTACCTTGCAGCCCCGCTCTTCTCTGAGGCGGAACGCTCGTACAACCGCACGCTTGCCGGCCGCCTGCAGGAGAACCTGTTCGACGTCTACCTCCCGCAGCTTGCCGGGGATGATTCCGATACGCGGGGAGATCCGGCGCAACACCAGCTCTTCAGAAAGAACCTTGCGGCCCTGGACAATGCGGACATCGTTGTTGCCGTTATCGAAGGGGCCGATGCGGACTCGGGGACCGCATGGGAGATGGGCTATGCCTATGCCACGGGAAAGCCCACAGTCGCGATCCGGACCGACTTCCGCCGGGTAGGTCACCACGAGCACGTGAACCTGATGCTCGAGCAGTCGGCAGCGGTTGTCACCTCGACCGATGGACTGCTGTCCGCCCTTCACTCCCCCTGCCAACCGGGTCCCGATGCCTGAGCTCCTGAGCCCCCGCCCGGCTGCGAAATCTACCAGAGATACGGGTGCGTGAGGGTTGCAACAACCTATATCAGGATATTTACGAAATAGTACCTGATAGTCCATGGCGAAGAAACGAGAGGAGCGCACCAGAACGAGTGCCCGGCCCGCAGGCCAGGCCGGCCGCGGATGTGATCTCGACGGAGGATATGTATCCCCCGTCAGGTCGTGCAAGGACCTCTCCCTCGCCACGGTTGCCGATACCCTCAAAAACAGCCGGTACGTGCAGGTCCTCCTCACCCTCACCCTCATCGGTATTCTCCTCCGGTTCTCCAACCTCGGCTTCAACTCGCTCTGGCTCGATGAGGCCTCGACGTACACCTTCGCCACCCTTTCCATCCCCGGGATCTGGGGAGCAACCACCGGCGGCGAGTTCAACCCGCCGCTCTTCTACTGGACCGAGCACGTCATGCTCATCTTCGGGAACAGCGAGGTTGTCCTCCGGTTCATCCCGGCCCTGCTCGGCGTCCTCACCATCCCCCTCGTATACTGCATCGGCCGCGAGTTCTGCGACCGGAACGTGGGGATCATCGCTGCTGCCGGCATCGCATTCTCCCCGTTCCTGATCTTCTACTCGCAGGAGGCCCGGGCATACTCGATGATGCTCTTCTTCATCGCTGCCGCCATGGTCTTCTTCCTCAAAGCGCTCAAGAGCGATGATTTGAAGGAATGGGCGCTCTTTGGCATCCTCTCGGCACTGGCGTTCTGGTCGCACTTCTATGCGGCAGTCCTCATCGGCGCCCTGGTCCTGTACGCCCTGTACGAACGGCTCCCGAAGATCCGTGCCGATATCAGTTCGCTCCGGTCCATGGCTGCCGGTATTGCGGTTCTTGCCGTGCTCTCCCTGCCCCTCCTCATGATCATCCTCCCGCTCTTTGCACGGAGGACGGCCGGAGGCCCGACGTTCGGGTACCAGGGAATAATGCTGATTGCCGAGACTTTCCGGCAGGTGCTGACCTCCCCGCTCTCCCTTCCTGGCAGCGACCTCATCTTCCTGGTCCTCCTTGTCCTGTTTGTGGTCGGGGTCATCCAGGCCTTCCTCATCGACCGGAACAAAGGGGTATTCCTGGTGTCGCTGACGGTCCTGACCTTCGTCATCAGTTTCATCCTCTCGTACCGGATCCCGATGATGCCACGGTACCTCATCTTCCTCTCGATCATTCTCTGGATCGGCGTGGCACTTGCCTATAAACCGGTCTTTTCCCTCATCGCGAACCCCGGGGTTGTGTACGGGTTCATCCTCCTGCTCTTTGTCATGAGCATACCCTTCCTCGCCGTCAATTACACCACCTACACCAAGGAGGACTGGCGCGGTGTTTCAGGTGACATCGTGAAATGGACAAACGACGGCGATTACGTGGCAGTCCTCCCGGGGTATATCCTCCAGCCCCTGAACTACTATTACTCCAATACCACCGACCGGACGATCCTGGTCGGTCTCTCGACCGCTGAGGAACTGGATGACCTCTCCCTCCAGAAAGGGAACGCGACCGCCTATTACATTGTCACCGGCGACATCATGTCAGCCGATCCCAGCGGCGGATCGTTTGAGTGGCTCAAATCGCATACCCAGCCGATCGCCCAGAGCAGCAACATGGTGATATTCACTTCGCCGGGAACCGCCTGATCCATGTACGACCTCACGGTAATCATCCCGACCTATAATGAGGAGGCCAATATCCGCAATATCGTGATGGCCGTTGACTCGGTCTTCCGCGAGCACTCCCTTCACGGCCAGGTCCTGGTGGTTGACGACGACTCGAAGGACGGCACCATCGCCATCGTGAACGAGATAAAACTGGCAAAAGAGAACGTGGATATCCTGGTGCGGAAGGAGGACCACGGCCTCTCCCAGTCCGTTGCCGACGGGTTCCGGCACGCGGCATCGGAGGTCTTCATCGTCATCGACGCCGACTTCTCCCATCCCCCGGTGCTGATCCCCCGGATGTACGAGGAGATCAACAAGGGCAGCGACGTGGTCATCGGCAGCCGGTACATGGAAGGCGGCGGGATCCGGGACTGGCCGCTGAAACGCCGGGTCATCTCCATCGGGGCAACGTTCCTGGGCCGGCTCCTCTTCCCGGATGTCACCGACCCGGTCAGCGGCTTCTTTGCCATCCGGAAGAGCGTAGTCGAGAACGCCCCCCTCAAACCCCGCGGCTACAAGATCCTTCTCGAGGTGCTCGGGAAAGGGACGTGGGAGAAGGATTTGGAGATCCCGTTCGAGTTCTCCGACCGCGAAGCCGGCGAGAGCAAGCTGAAGCTGAAGACGATCATCGAATATGCACAGCAGGTCACCGACATCAGCCTCTACTCCTTCACCCACCACGGGAGCGCTGCCTGGCGGGAATGGAAACGGGTCTTCAAGTTCGGGATCGTCGGGCTCTCCGGGATCGTGGTCAACCTCGGGATCCTCTGGCTCCTGGTCGAGTATGCCCTGCTTGACAAGAACATCGCGAGCCTCATCGCGATCGAGATCTCGATCCTGAACAATTTTGTCTGGAACGATCTCTGGACCTTCCGCGCAAAAGAGGATGTCCGCATCGCGAGCCGGTGGCAGCGGCTCATCGCCTTCAACCTGGTATCCATTGGCGGGAGCATCATCAACTGGGGCCTCTTCATCCTCCTCACGGCCGGGTTCTCGGTCTACTACCTGCTGGCCCAGCTCGTCGGCATCCTGGTCGCGTTCGTCTGGAACTTCCTCGTGAACCGCCGGGTGACCTGGACGCGGAAATGATCCCGGTTCCGGGTCTTTGGGTTCTTCCCTTTACCCTTATACGTTATTACGGGCAATGATCATCTGAACAGGAGAGAGGAGATGGCAAAGAAGAGCAGGGGAGAGGACGAGCCGGTCACCCGCCGGGGAAAGCACGGGAAGGCCCCGTTCTCGTTTCTGGGCACGCAGTTCGACTCCGTTGATGCGGAGACCGTAAAAAGCCACATCGGGATGCTGATCGCCGCAAGCATTGTCATGAAGTTCCTGGTCGTGTTCGTCACGACAGTCGTTTTCCAGTCATTCGTGGACTACTTCGACATCGGCACCTACTTAAACAGTGCCACGCCGCTCCTGCAGGGGCAGATCCCGTACATCAGCTACCAGTACGAGTATCCCGTCCTGATGTTCATCCCCATCCTCCTTGCCTTTATCCCGGCGGTCATCTTCCAGAACGGAGTTATCTTCGCCCTCGCCTTCCAGTTCCTGATGATGGTCTGCGATATCGTGATCGTCCTCTGCGTATACCTCATCGGGCTGAAGCTGTACCAGGAGACGACCGCGTTTTATGCCGGGCTCATCTACGCGACCGCGTTCTCGACTGCCTACTTTGTCATCACCAAGTCCGATGCATTCCCGACCGCCCTCCTGATGCTCGGGCTCCTCTTCACGGTGTACGGGATGAACGTCCGCGGGTATGCCGGCGCCTCGGCCGGTTTCTTTGCCAAGATGTTTCCTGCGGTCGCCCTCCCGTTCATGGTCTTCTATCATGCCAAGAAGACCTCGTTCAAGACGGCACTCACCGAGGGGCTCAAGGTTTTCTTTGCGTTCTGTATCGTGCTCCTCCTCCCCCTGGCAATCATCAGCCCGGGTACGCTCCAGACCTATCTCTTCGTGACCGGGGGATCGGTGGGGGTGTACGTCAACACCGCAACATACACGATCTATTCGTACCTTCATGACGTGCTCCCGCTCGGGGTGAGTGCGGGTGCGGTCTCGACGCTCATGTACGTCCTGATGGGGCTTGCCATCCTGCTCCTCTTCGCCCTTGCGTACACGGACAGGGAGATGCGGGAGAAGACGTTCCTCAAATACGTCCTGTGTGCCCTCTTCTGCCTGGTCTTCTTCACCAAGTTCCACAGCCCCCAGTATATCGTCTGGTTCACCCCGCTCCTGGCGATCCTCGTGGCGGACGACTTCCTGAAGATCGGGCTCTTCTATCTCAGCCAGCTCCTCGCCTACATCGAGTTCCCGCTGATGTTCGGGGGCTGGTACACGAACCTCGCGTACGTGAACCCCGCGGGGACATCGGGATGGTACCTGACGCTCTTCTTCTTCACCATCGTGAATATCGTCCTCATCGCACTCCTGTACTTCACAATCCGCCCGAAGGCCGGGTTCATCGCCCGGCTCAAAGGGCTCGCCCCGAAGAAGACGGAGGAGGCGTGAACCCCGCATGACAACAGAGTATCCGCACATTGGGAGGATATCATGAAGATAGCCGTTGCTGCAGGGACACGCCCCGAGTTCATCCAGGTGGAGCCCGTCATCCGCGAGCTGAAAGGGCGGGGCATCGAGACCCTCTTCATCCACTCGGGCCAGCATTACGATTACGATATGGACCGGATCTTCTTCGAGGAGATGCACATGCCGGACCCGACCCACTACCTGGGCGTGGGGTCGAAGCTCCCCGGCGAGCAGATCGGGGAGATGATCGCCAAGTCCGAGGGGATCTTCCGGAGCGAGAAGCCTGACCTGCTCCTTGTCACCGGCGACACCAACACCGCCCTTGGCGTCGGACTGGCGGCCAACAAGACGAAGATCCCGATCGGGCACTTCGAGGCCGGCATGCGCAGCTTCGACCGGACCATGCCCGAGGAGATCAACCGGATCATCATCGACAACATCTCGGATATCCTCTTCTCTCCCACGAAACGGGGGGTGACAAACCTCCACAACAACGGGATCACACAGAACGTCCACCAGGTCGGCGACGTGATGCTCGACTCCATCGACCATTACCGTACCCTGATCGAGGGGCCCTCGAAGACCCTCGCGGAGTTGTCGCTCACCGGCAGTCCGTACCTCCTCCTCACCCTCCACCGGGAAGCCAACACGGACGATAAAAACCGGCTCGGCAACATCCTCGCAGCGGTCGAATCGGTTGACATGCCGGTGGTCTTCCCGATCCACCCGCGGACAAAGCAGCGGATCGCCAGCTTCGGCATCACCCTGAGCAAAAACATCCGCACCATCCCGCCGCAGGGCTACTTCGAGTTCCTCCGCCTGATCCGGCATTCTGAGAAGCTCCTGACCGACTCCGGCGGGGCGCAGAAGCAGGCGTTCTTCCTCTCCCGGCCCTGCGTCACGCTGCGCCCGAACACCGAGTGGGTGGAGACGATCGAAGATGGCTGGAACGTGCTCGTAGACGACGACCGGCAGAAGATTACCGATGCGGTGCGGAACTTCCGGCCAACAAAAACACCGGACCTCTCGCTCTTTGGCAGCGGCGAGGCAACGCGGCGGATCATTGACCTGTCGCTTGCGGTAATTGAATAATTTTTTTGAAAAATGAGCAGGGACTTCAGGCCGAGCCTGAACCCTCTTTGATATACCAGCGGACGTACTTCTGGATACCCTTCTTGATATCGGTCTTCGGGGTGAACCCGAGCATCTTCTTGGCAAGGGAGATGTCGGCAGCAAACCGCATCACTTCGCCGGGGCGCTTGGGGAGGTGGATGGGATTCATCTCGGAGAGGTCGCGGCCGGTCTCGTTTGCCACGGTGTCGATGATGATCCGGGCAAGGTCGTTGACGCTCGTCTCCTTGCCGGTCCCGAAGTTGATGGCGGTGCCGAACATGTCGAGCTCCTGCCACTTCTCGATGATAAGCGAGTATGCGGCGATGAGGTCGTCGACATAGTGGAAGTCCTTGGTCTGGACGCCGTCGCCGTACACGGTCGGCGGGCTGTTGTGGTACACCTGCGAGACGAACTTGGGGATGACCGCGGAGTACCCCTTCATCCGCTGGTTGGGCCCGTACGTGTTGAACTGGCGCAGGATGATGATGGGGAGGTTGTACACGTGGTGGTAGGAGGAGCAGAGCCGGTCGGCGGCAGCCTTGCCGGCTGCATAGGGCGACTGGGGGTTGAACGGGTGCGCCTCGTCCATGGGCATGTACTGGCCCGTCCCGTACACCTCGGACGAGGAGGCGTAGAGCATCAGTTTTAAGGGGTCCTTCTTGGCCATGGCCCGGCGGACCGCCTCGAGCACGTTCTGGGTGCCGCGGGTGTGGACCTCGAAACTCGGGACCGGGTTGTCGATCGACTCTTCCCAGTGGACCTGGGCGGCGAGGTGGAAGACCATGTCAACGTTGTTGACCAGCCGGTCAACCAGGTCGAAGTCCATGACCGAGCCGTTGACGAAGTAGAAGTTCGGGGAATAATTGTAGCAGGCCCGGATGTTGTCCGTGGAGCTCCGGGACAGGTCATCGAGGACAATAACCTTGTGGCCGTTTTTTAAGAGGAAACTGGTCAGGTTGCTGCCGATGAACCCTGCCCCGCCCGTGATTAATACCGTTTCTTTATGCATAATCGTGTCCTGTGGTATGCTAACAGTTTATTCGTACTGAGGGAAAGATTGCAATATAAATATTGTTCACCGGAGGAAAAATCCTTGTCACCGGATCCGCCTCCGGCTCTGCCGCTTCCCCCGCTCAGTTCCAGGTGCGCCCGAGGAAGCGCGATTTGAAGATCTTATAGAGCACGCGAAGGTTGTTGAGGACCTCCTTTTTGACGTTCAGCTTGGACTCGCCGAACTGGCGGGTATGGAGCTTCACCCCGATCTCGCGGACGTCCTTTCCGCTGAGGATGAGCTTCGCGATGATCTCGGCAAAGACCTCGTAGTTGTTGCTCTCCAGTTTCAGGCTGTCGAGTGCCTCTTTCTTGTAGAGCCGGAAGATCCCGCTGACGCAGGTGAGGTCGTCCCGCAGGAGCTTCCGGTACAGGAAGCTCGAGGACTTGCTGATGAAGATCCGGAAGGGCGAGGAGACCTCGCTCGTCAGCTCCTTCTCCATGTAGGGGGACCCTGAGATGCAGTCGGCCCCCGTTTCCCGGTATGCTGCGAGCAGTTTCCGTATGTCCTCAGGGCGGTAGGTGAGGTCCGCGTCCAGCATGACGACAAGGTTGCCATGGGAGTTCGCGATGCCCGTCCGGACGGCGACCCCGAGCCCCTTGTTGACGCCGTGCGGTACGACAACGACGCCCGGGTATTTCTCTTTCAGCGTATTGAGGACGGCGAGCGTGGTGTCCCGGCTCCCGTCGTCCACGAGCACGTACTCGGCCGTCTCGCCAAACTCGTTCAGGATCGGTTCGACGATGGGAAAGAGTGTCTGCGGGTACCGCTGTGCATTCTCTTCTTCATTGAACAGGGGGACGATGATGGATATCATTCGGGGACTCCGTTATACTGGTCTGCGGCATACCGGGCAAAGATGAAACCTAGGACAAGCACGAAATACATCGAGAGGAGGCGGTCGGTGAGGACGATTGCCATCGCATCCGCGGAAGCCACCCCGAGCAGGACGAGGAAGTACCCGAGCGACGCCTCCATGACGCCCACGCCGAGCGGGATCTGGGATGCGAGCCCGGCGATGATGGAGAGGCAGAAGAAGATGGTCAGGAGGATGGGGTTGAGGGTGTACCCGAACGCCAGGGCAACCACCCAGAGCCGGACGAACTCGGAGCCCAGCGACAGGATGGTGATGAGGACGACCGGCACGATGTCCCGGAACGCGAGCTTGCGGATCCTGAAGTCGTCGGGGATCTTCTTGAGGAAGGGGATCCGGTGGGAGTTCTTCTCCATGAGGGCGAGGAAGTAGTCCGCCTTGTAGTAGAAGAGGAAGAGGAGGATGAGGATGACGGCCGTTACTTCAAGGACGATGACCGTGATGCCCCGCAATTCGACAAAGACGATGGCGCACGCGGCAAGGAAGAGGAGCATCAGCTCGAAGAACCGCTCGTAGAAGATCATGGAGATGCCGTCGAAGAAGCTCATCGCGTACCGCTTCTGCATGTAGTAGGCCTTGTACAGGTCCCCGACTTTGCCCGGGGTGATGTTGGCATAGAAGAGGCTCGCGATGCTGACGATCGATGCATCCTTCCAGGTGACGGGCGTGTCGTACTTGCTGCTTAAGACCCTCCACCGCAGGATGCGGAAGCCGATGGTGGAGAGGGAGAGGAGGAAGGCAAGGACAAGGAGCGGGATGGAGACCGTGAAGAGGACCTGGTAGTTCTCGATGATGCCGGACCGGTACAGCACATAACCGAGGATGAGGAGCCCGGCAAGGAAGAGTGCGATCTTGATGAGCTGCCGCCTGTTGTCTGCCAATCCCATTGACACCCCGCTACCGGTGAAAAACTATCCTAGTATTTGCTGCCTGCCATTATATCTGGATCGGTTGGCGGGGGCGGAGACCGGGTGGGCTGCCAGGACCGCGGGGATGGGAAGAGCGCGTCCGGGCTCTCCGGGCGGGCCCTAAAATCCCCGGGAACGCCGGAAGCGTTGTTACCCCAGTGGTCTCACCATGCTGAAACAAACACTACCGAGTGGCTTTAATTAAAAAAATCCGCTCTTGTTGATTTCCTCATCCCGGATAATCATCACCCCCCTTGCGCCAGCCCTGCCCCCGTTGGGGGCGGGGGCGCATATGATGACTCCGCATTACCTGTACGGGGCACTCCGATAAGGAATCATTTTCCAAAAACAGAAATTGATGCCGCCGCGGGGCGCCCTTCGGGGCGGCGGCAAGAATCGCAACGGGGGTATGGGGGCTTCAGCCCCCATCATCCTTTCAAAGGATTTCAACAGAGCAAAAAAAATACCAATTACCCAGTCCCTTTACTTCTTCTGCTGCATGGCGGCGACCTCGCCGGCCAACGTTGACTTCAGCTTCTCCAGGGCTTCGTCCAGGTCGGTGGTGATGGTGATCGTGAACGAGTTGTCGCTCTTCTTGTCATGGTAGTTGACGTTGTACTCGATCTGCCCGTCCTTCGTCTTCTTGGGCTCGATGATGATCTGTGCCATATATACTCAGGGGTGCTCATCGGTTATGCCGTTTTCTTTCCGGCTGGTCCGGGCCGGTTCCCCCGGGGCTCCCTGCAACCTCCCCCTCCATCGTGACGTTCTCTCGCGTATTGTCTCTCTTCCCCGCCTTTTTGGAATCGCTTGTACCACTGAACCGGCCAGGATAAACCCTCTTATCCATCAACCTCCCAATACTGGAGTATATGTCCAATCTCACGGTCGCGGTCATCGCCCCCCCGGATTATGCAAAGGACCTGGGCAAGAAGGGCACGACCTCGGATATCACCTTTTACAACCTCAAGAAGGGCGAGGCAACCGTCACCTTCATCGAGCCGACGCGGTACCCCGAGAAGCTCTCGAGCCTCTTCTACGCGGTCTCCCTGGCCGACAGCGTCATCCTGGTTGTGAACGAGATCAGCGCAAACTTCGGCGAGTGCGTGCTGATGGTCCAGTCAGCCGGAAAGCAGAGCGGATACCTCATCCTCAGGAACTATATCACCCCGGACCAGATCGCACCCCTGATCAAGGGCACCGTTCTGGAACGCTACGAGGTCATCGAGGAGGACATGGTCGGGATCCGCGAGAAGATGCTCGATATCGCGGTGAAGCAGACCGCCCACCAGAAGGCCCATGACGGCGCGGGGAAGGGCGTGGTCCCGGTCGACGCCCACTTCAATGTCAAGGGCGTGGGGGTCGTGGTCCTCGGCTCGGTTGCGCAGGGCAGCATCAAGAAGCATGACATGATGAAGGTGCTCCCGACCGAGAAGACCGCCCAGGTCCGGTCCATCCAGAAGCACGATGACGATGCCGAGACCGCCGTGCGGGGCGACCGCGTCGGCCTTGCCCTCAAGAACATCGAGTCCGAGGACCTTGACCGTGGTTTTGTCCTGACAACGGACCCGGCAATCAGGCACGCGAACACCGTCACCGGCAAAGCGGAGCTCGTCAAGTACTGGCCGGCGCCTCTGAAGGAGGGGATGGTCATCTATGCCGGGTACTGGATGCAGTTCCTCCCCACCCGGCTCGAGAAGGTTGTCGCGGAGGGCGACTGGAAGATGCCCGTTCTTACGCTGACCATGGAGAAGGATCTTGTGTACCCGCCCGGTGCCCGGGTTGTCCTGCACTACCTGGAGGGCGGGAAGCTGCGGGTGGTCGGGTCCCTTACCCTGGAATAGATCAGGCCCGATCTTTTTTTCAAGTAAGGGTTGGTTAAAAAATTTTGAGCAGGGTCTGCTTGGATTTTTTTGAGCAAGGTCCGATCGATCCGGAATTGTTTTTTGATCAGGGTCATGATCGCGATTGAAAAATTTTGAGCAAGGTTTGATTGAAAAATTTCAGGCAAGGTCTGCTGAAAATTTTTCGAGCAGGGTTTGGTTGTGAAAAGTTAAGTTGATCTGCAGCTTTCCGGGAAGATAGTCTTCGACGGTGTGTACGGGTTGTGGACCGTTTTTCATGTAAGGTGTGCCCGGAAAATTTTGAGTAAGGTCTGGTTAAAATTTTTCAAGCAGGGTTTGATTAAAAATTTTTGAGCAAGGTCCGGTTGATCCGGAATTGTTTTTTGATCAGGGTCATGATCGCGATTGAAAATTTTTGAGCAAGGTTTGACAAAAAAACGCGATCTCAAAGCGGGTCATAGATACTGACAAAAGAATTACCCAGACCAGCAGGGGCATCTCAACGAGAATCAAGGACCATTATGGTTAAGGAACTGGATTCGTAAATCCCTTTTTTCATAAACACTTCTGTAAATGAAGGGGATAGTTACAGACTGAACGATCGTGTTGTGATTCTTCCAGGTAATGTTTTTTTACCGGTTTTCCCCCCGGAGGAACATTTTACGTTCCTTCCAGAAAGCAATGCACCGGGCCCCGATTGCCACGGATTGCAGTATATCGCCCCGGATTTTCCGGTTTTTCATTTCATAATAAAAGCCCATTGATAAGCCACGCCCATGGTTGTATGTCAAAGGGGCCCCGATGACACCTAACAGGAACGATCCGGAGGATCGATCTGTCAGAACAAAACACAAAGGAGAGACAACCCCCATGGCAGACTTTACCACAAGCTCAACCACCAAGAGCGCGGTCCGCAAGCTCGCGGCCCCGCTCGCAGATGTAACGGCATTCGACAACATCGTCCAGGGCGTCATCACGAACAACCCGTTCCAGTGCTCGACCTACAACCAGGGCGGGGCAGACCACCCGGGCGTTGAACGCAGCAAGCAGGGATACACAGCCCGCATCCTGTACCAGGACACCAACGGGAAAGCAATCGCCATCATCACGGTCCGGTCCCCGACCATCGCGGGATTCACCGCGGTTGCCAACCAGATCGTGGCAGACACCGCTATCGCCACCGCACTGGGAGGAACGCCGGTCCGCGACCTCGACAACGAGAAGTTCGCAGCAAGCCTGAAGTGCCACGATGCAAACGGCGAGCTCTACTTCGTGAACTTCAGCCGGGAACAGGTGACCCTCACCTCGTACTCGGACGAGGCAATCCGGACCCGTGTCGAGACCTGGGCTGACACCGTAGCGGCATTAGCCTGAGCCCCTGAGGGATTATTGGTCCCGCCCGGATCCGGAAGGATCCGGGTCAGGATCACATCCCTTTTAGGAGGATAATTATGGAAACAGCCCTTCCGCTTGCAACCCGCATCTTCTGCTGGGGAGTGCTCCACGCGATCGGTATGTTTGATCTTTCGGAGGTCATCAGACCTGAGAAACGAGAAGAACCCGGCGGGTTCTTCGCTGCTGCGGATCGCACCAATGAGGAGAAAGCAGAGGACCTGGCCGAGTACCGCACATGGTTCTGTCTCGGGGAGACCTTCATGGCAGCCATGCTCGCTGCGACCATCGCGGTCCCGGCAGGCTTCTGGTTTGCCGGCATCACGGTACTCCCGCTGGCATTCATCGGCACGGCCGTCCTCTTCCTGCCGCTCTTTGTCTTCCTGCCCCGGCTCATCCGGTATACCATGAAGGCTGACACGGATGCCGTGCTGGACGCATTCGGCAAGAACGAGCAGATGAGGAAGGTCTTCTGGACACTCTTCACCGCAACCGCCGGCCTGGTGCTGGCGCAGGTGGTGGACCCGGCAACGGCGCAGAACATTGCCGGGATGATCGCCGGGATCTTCCCGTGAACACTAGGGCAGTATACACACTGCCCGGTATTTTTTCAAGCTTCTATTTCGTGGAATCCCTTTCTCAGGAAAATGATCTCCCCCCTCTTGCGCCACCAGAGTCGAAGAGCTTAGAGGCTCTTCTCCAGCCTGCTCTTTGAAAAGAGCAGTCTTCCCCAGAGGGGGACGGGGCGCATTAGGATTAGACGAGGTCGGTTGCAGGTAATACGTTGTTATCGCAATCCGGGGGATGCCATAGCGGCGGGGGCGGAGTGAACACGGAGCCCCCAGGAGCGTCTGATTATTACGAATGTTTTTCCATCAGGGTCTGCCTGAAAATTTTCAGGCAGGGTCTGCTGATTGTCTTTCAACCAAGGTCCGGCAAAATTATTTCAAGCAGAGTCCGGTTGGAAAATTTTAAGCAGGGTCTGCTGAAAAAATTCCAATCAAAGTCCGCTCAAAATTTTTCAATCAAGGTCCGGTTGAAAATAACTAATCCACCCACGTCGCAACTCCTCCCCTCCCAATTACCTTATCTCCTGAAACGATCATCAGTACTTTGAATACCATGATAGAGTGGATTATTCTTGGCGTAATCGCCGTTGTGATTGTAGTCCTGATCCTCTGGATCATCATGATCTACAACCGGTTTGTTGCCCTGAGGAACTCATCCGAGGCAACGCTCGGGCAGATCCGGGTTGCCATGAAAAAGCGGCTGGATATGATCGACCAGCTCCTCGGCTCGGTCAAGAGCTATGCAAAGTTCGAGAAGGAGACCCTTGAACGGGTCACGGCCATGCGGGCAAGCGTTGCGACTGCATCGCCCGGCGACCTCAACAAGGTCGAGGCCGAGTCCCGGTCCATCTTCGGCAGGCTCCTTGCGGTTGCCGAGAACTACCCGGACCTCAAGACCTCCTCAACCGTCATGACCATGATGAACTCGGTCAAGGACCTCGAGGACGAGATCGCCCGCCAGCGCTACACCTTCAACAACATCTCGCAGGAGTTCAACACCATGATGGACACGATCCCCTCGAATTTTGTTGCAAAGCTGATGGGCCTCATCAAGCTTGAGTACCTCCAGTTTGAGGAAGCGATCAAGACCCCGCCGAAGATCGAGTTCTAGGCAGCAGGAATCACGCATGAGCGAAACCAGGCAGCTCGCGTGGGTCGTGGTGGCCGGGCTCGTCCTCGGCCTCCTCACCATCGGGGCCGTGATAACCCTCTCCCCGCTCTTTGCCGGGGACCTCACCGTCACGTCCTACGACGCGGTCGTCTCCGAAGACGGGAAACTGACCGAACGGTACGTGTACAATGTCTGGAGCGGTGGGGAGTACCGGATGCTCTACCGTACCTGGGAAGCCCCCATCGCGGAGAACTTCACCGAACCGTACATCCGGTTCTTCTCCATGGTGCCCGCAGCCGGAACCATCGGGTACGTGAAGGAGAACGACGGCACGGTGCGGCAGGTCGGGGACAGGGCCACCGAGACCACCCGGGCGGCCATCGGGGACCTCGCGTACACCAACGAGGTCGGCATCTACAACCCGTCGTATTACAATTCCGGGGAATACACGGTCGATTACACGTATGTCCTCCACCCCCCGCTGGAGTACGACAGCACCACGACCCACCTCAACCTCAAGCTCGCGGGCTCCACCCACATCCCGTACCGGTCCGTCAGGGTGACGGTCCCGGCCACGGGCATCGACCAGGTCTATGCATACCCGCCCACGCTCAAAGCCGAGAAGGAAGGCGACCGGTGGGTCATCATAGGCTCCCTTGCAGCGGACGAGATCATGGGCATCGAGATGCTGGGCACCCACGATGCATTCAGCAAATTCCCCGGCTTCCGGAGCCAGGTCGAGGACGTGAGG
Source organism: uncultured Methanoregula sp. (assembly GCA_964448885.1). GTDB lineage: Archaea > Halobacteriota > Methanomicrobia > Methanomicrobiales > Methanospirillaceae > Methanoregula. The sequence continues at coordinate 80,496 of CAYVAQ010000003.1, forward strand.
GGGAAGACAGCATCCGGTGCGTTCTGGTACAACCTGCCCTATTACCTGGGCCTTCTGGTCTACAACCTCGGCCTCATCGCCCTCATCCTCGTGCCCCTATCGCTGATCCTCATCTACCGGAAGTACGGCGTGGAGAAGGCGTTCACCGTCCCCGCGTACCTGAGCACGAAACCCGCCGGCTCCTTAAAACCCTGGCAGGTGAACCTGCTCTTCAAGGGCGATGCGCTCGACTTTGACGAGGACGGGTACTACGCAACCCTGCTCGACCTCCACCGCCGGAAGAACATCGTGATCCGGGAGAAGGAGGACGGGAAGGGCATCCTCATCCGCGTACTCAACAGCGACCGGACCGACACGTACGAACAGCGGGTCATCGCCTTCATCTCGATGCTCTCTACGGAAGGTGTCCTGGATACCGATAAGATCGAGGCGCTCACGAAGAAGGCACAGTCCGTGAGCAGCGCTGAGGAGAAGGCGCTCCAGTACCAGCGCTCGCTCACCGATGTCACCAAACGGGTGGACAGCACCATCGGGTACCAGTATATTGTTGACGGCAGGGAGCACCTGATGACCCTGGTACTGCCGACCATCGTGCTCCTCGGGATCACGATCATCCTTGCCCTCGTCTACCCGATGCAGTCATCGTTCTTCTACCCCGCCGTGCTCTTCTGGGTCGTCGCTCTCGTCCAGGTGGCGATCGCGTTCGCGGCACCGTCCACGCTCTTCGGGCAGTGGAAGGACGACCGGTACAAGGAGAAGCTCGAGTGGGACGCATTCTCCCACTTCCTCTCCAACATGGCCATGATCCAGAAGTACGCCCCGGCTGACATCTCGATGTGGGGCGAGTGGCTCGTGTTCGGCACTGCACTCGGTGTCGGCGACAAGGTCGAGGCAGCGATGAAGTCGCTCAACGTCCAGATCCCCGAGGCCGGTGTCCCGATGGGCGTAGTCGGCATGAACCATGCGTTCGTCCCGCTCATGCACTTCTCGCCGCCAAGCCATGGCAGCTCCGGTGGCGGCGGGTTTGGCGGTGGCGGCTTTGGCGGCGGGGGAGGGTTCGGTGGCGGCGGCGCCGGCGGCCGCTGACACTCCCCCGTTTTTTACCCTGAAACCCGTGTCTCCTCTTTTAACGGAAAATGCCGTATAAGATATAAACCCACGGAAACCATATGAATACCAACAGGGGAATCTGATCATATGCAGTACACGGAAGGGCAGCTGGGCAGGGTCTTTGTCGTGCGCATCGATGATGGCGAAGACATGCTCGGATCCCTTCGCACATTCATCGCCGAGAAAAATGTCCAGGCCGGTTCCATCACGTTCCTTGGCGCCCTGATGAGCGGCCGGATGGTGACCGGACCCGAGGAGCCGGTCATCCCCCCCGTACCGCACTATGTCATGTTCGAGGGGGGCTGGGAGGTCTTCGGCGTCGGCACGATCTACCCGGGTGAGGGCGGCCCCCACATCCATTTCCATGCCTCGGTCGGCCGCTCGGGCCATGCCCTGACCGGCTGCCTCCGGGAGAAGGCGACCACCTACCTCATTGTCGAGGCGGTCGTCCACGAGTTCGTCGGGCTCACGGCGCGGCGTGAGTTCGATGAGAAGATGCAGCTCCATCTCCCGGTCCTCGGCTCAAAGGAGGACCGGTCCCAGAAGACCCTTGAGAGCGAACCCGTGCAGCCGGCACCTCCTGAAGAAACCGGGGAAAAGCAGAAACCCGAGACCCCGTCCAGCGAACTGCCGGGCGGCCTTGCCGAGATCATCCGCGACCTGACCCGGCGTCCCCCCACGTAACGCCGCCCCTTTGTATGATCCCGCCGCCCCGTTTCCTTCCCATGAGCCGCAGGGAAGGGGAGAAGCTGGGTATTTCGCAGTTCGACATCATCCTCGTGACCGGTGATGCATATGTCGACCACCCGTCGTTTGGCACCGGCCTCATCGGGAGGGTCCTCTGGGATGCCGGCTACACGGTCGGGGTCATCGCCCGCCCGGACTGGCGATCGGCAGCGGATTTCACCGCACTCGGCGCCCCCCGGCTCTTCTTCGGGATATCATCGGGCAATGTCGACTCGATGGTGAACAATTACACCCCGAACAAAAAACGGCGCAGCGACGATGTCTATGCACCCGGCAGGAAGTTTGGCCGTCCTGACCGGGCAACCATCGTGTACGCGAACAAGGTCCACGAGCTCTTCCCCGGGATACCCATTGTTATCGGGGGGATCGAGGCGAGTCTCCGCCGGTTTGCCCATTACGATTACTGGCAGGACCGGGTCCGGCAGGCCATCCTGGCCGATGCCCCGGCCGACCTGCTGGCGTTCGGGATGGCGGAGCTTCAGATGGTGGAGATCGCCCGGCGCCTGGCAGCCGGGGAGAAGGCCGGGTCAGTCCGCGACATCCCCGGGACCGCGTACCGGGTGGAGGTTGCCGAATGGCGGCAGATGCCAAAGGAAGGGGTCGTGGAGATCCCCTCGTTTACGGAGGTCTCGCAGGACAAGACTGCGTATGCCAGGGCGTTCGCCCTTCATTACCGCGAGCAGGACCCGGTCACCGGCCGGCCGGTTGCCCAGCCGCACCCCAAGACCGTGGTCATCCAGAACCCCCCCGCCCGGCCACTGACAACGGAGGAGCTTGACCATATCTATGAACTCCCGTTCAGCAGGCAATCCCACCCCGCGTACCGGGAGCCGGTGCCGGCCCTGGAGCCGGTCCAGTTCTCGGTGACCAGCCACCGGGGCTGCTTTGGCGCCTGCTCCTTCTGTGCCCTCACGCACCACCAGGGCTGCATCATCCAGAGCCGGAGCATCGCATCGATAGTCCGCGAAGTAACCCGGATGACGAAGATGAAGGAGTTTAAGGGGATCGTGCAGGACGTTGGCGGCCCCACCGCAAACATGTACGGCATGGCCTGCTCCCGGTGGGAGAAGGCCGGCACCTGCCGGGACAAACACTGCAGTCCTGCCTGTAAAACACTCGCAACCAGCCATAGGCAGCAGTGCGAGCTCCTTGAAGCGCTCCGGAAGGTGCCGGGCGTGAAGAAGGTCTTCATCGGCTCGGGGATCCGGTTTGACCTGGTCATGGTTGACGATACCCAATACCTGCAGTCTATCTGCGACCATCATGTTTCAGGACACCTGAAGGTTGCACCAGAGCACATATCTGACAAGGTAACGGCGGCGATGAACAAGCCGTCGCGCCTGGTCTTCGATTCGTTCCGGAAAAAGTTTGCCGCCCTGCAGGAGAAGAAAGAGAAGAAGCAATACCTCCTGCCGTATTTTATGTCCGGCCACCCGGGCTGCACGGTTGCCGACATGGTCGAACTCGCGGAGTACATCCGGGCCAACCAGCTCTACACCGAGCAGGTCCAGGACTTCACCCCTACTCCCATGAGTATCTCGACCTGCATGTACTATACCGGCCTCGACCCGTTCACCCTGCGCCCCGTCCATGTGCCGAAGGGGCACGAGAAGCAGGTCCAGCGGGCGCTGATGCAGTACCGCGACCCGAAGAACCGGGAACTGGTCAGGGAAGGGTACCGGATCGCCGGCGTACCGTTTCCTGCTGAGGGACGGCAGGCGGGATTTGCCCGGGCACCCCCCCGCCCGTCATCCTCCACACATCCGGAAAAATGGGAAAAGAAGGAGAGGCGGCAGGAAAGACCGTAGCGGGTGGCGGGCCGGCCGCTCTCAGGTACGGCCGTACTGGTCGTCGAACCGGACGATGTCGTCCTCTTCCAGGTACTCGCCCAGCTGGACCTCGATGACCTCGAGGGGGATGACACCGGGATTCTTCAGCCGGTGGACTTTGCCGGAGTGCACGTACGTGCTCTCGCCTTTGCGCAGGAGGCGGGTCTCGCCGTCCAGCTCAACCTCGGCCGTGCCCCGGACAACGACCCAGTGTTCGCTCCGGTGGTGGTGGAGCTGGAGGGAGAGCTTCTCCCCGGGCTTGACTGACACCCGCTTGATCTTGTACGGGCCGCCCTCCTCGAGGACCGTGTATGACCCCCACGGGCGGTGGACCTGCCGGTGGAACCGGGTCACCGGGTCGCCTGCCTTGTTGTACCGGTTCACGAGGTCCTTGACCAGCTCGGTCTTCCGGTTGTCGGCCACCAGCAGGGCATCTCCCGTGTCCACGACTACAAGGTCGTTGACCCCGATGAGTCCCACGTGCTTTCCCGGGGCATGGACGAAGTTGCCGCCGGACCCGATATACTCGGCCTTCCCGACATTCCCCTCTGCATCATGCTCCTCATTGTCATAGAGTGCCCGGAACGTGCCGAGGTCGCTCCATGCTGCAGCGAGCGGGACGACCGCCACCTTCTGCGAGTGCTCCAGGAGCCCGTAATCGATGGAGATCGACTCCAGCGACGGGTAGTCCGGCGCGGAATCCCCGCTGAACGCGGCAGCGAGGGCAGGCCGGTACTGTCCGAGTTCTGCAAAGAAGCACGGCACCGAGAGGAGGAAGATGCCGCTGTTCCAGAGATACCCCTTCTGGACGTAGCCGGCCGCGGTCTTCTCGTCCGGCTTCTCTTTGAACTCCTCGACGGCAAATCCCGGGGGCAGCGGGCTCCCCGGGCGGATGTACCCGTAGCCGGTATGGGGGCAGTCGGGCTTGATCCCGAACGTGACCAGGTGGTCCTGCGCCAGGGGCTCTGCAGCCCGTATCTGGACTGCCGCCCCCGGATCGAGGATATGGTCGCTCGGGAAGACAACAGCAGTTGCGGAACCGGACTGCTGCCGGATCCGCTGCATCGCCCAGGCAATGGCCGGCAGCGTGTTCCTGCCGACCGGTTCGACCAGGAGGTTCTCGTCCGGGAGGGAATAGCCGAGTTCCTCGACCTGGTTCTTTACCATGTACCGGTGGATCTCGTTGGTGACGATGTAGATCTCCTCAGGGCGGGAGAGGAGGAGCGAGCGCTCGTAGGTCTTCTGGAAGAGGGAGTGGCCGCTGAGCTGGATAAACTGCTTGGGGTAATACTCGCGCGAGAGCGGCCAGAGCCGGGTCCCGACACCGCCGGCAAGGATGATCGACTTCATAGGATGCCCACAATTTCCGACAGCCTGCCGGGTGACCGGCGGGATCCGGATTATTATAGTAATCTCTCAAGGAGTGACCATTTATAAGATTCGATCACCCGCAGGGAGATATGGTATCAGAAAACGGATGAGAAAGGGTATCAGAACTGGGATGAGAAGAGGGATTGCACGAGAGGATCTACTGCTCCCTCAGGCGCCTTCGCTCCTCATCAGAGAAACGGTAGGAGTACCGGATCAGCCAGACACCCCCGACGATGACGAGGATGAAGTAGACCATGTTCACGAATGGCACGAACTGGTCCGCCACCCACATGCTGATGGCGGCCGGGATCGTGAAGTACAGCTGGATCACCGGCACAACCAGCGCAAGGCAGATCACGATGCGGAACAGGTTCAGCGTATCCTCGCTAATCCGGGGTTTTGCTGCCGCCCCCTTCGTCTCTCCGGTGCTCGGGCCGGCGGGGGCCTTCTGCCCCGCCGGCTGGATAGATGCGCTGCTGGAATCCTCGGTCATTTTTCCCTCCGTTTGTTCATGATGAAGAGCACGCCAAGCCCCGTCACTCCCGCGATGGTCACGACGAAGCTGAACCCGGGCGATTTGGTTGTGGGGATCGCACCCGAGTACGGCGAGGGCGCCATCTGGTTGTCGCCGACAACGAACTTCGATGTCTCAACCTTGTTCGTGACGATCTTCGTGTCCCCGCTGACAAGGGTCTCGGGCCGGAGCCTGACGATCCCCTCGCCGCGTCTGACCACTGTGCCGTCCCTCCAGATGAGGACCTCGATGTTGTAGTTGTACTGGTCGGGTACCTGCACCGGTACCGATACCACTCTCATCTTCCCGGGATCGATGGTCTCAACAGAAGCCTGCTGTTTGTCGGCGGTCAGGCCTGCGTTCAGTTCCTTTGCCTTGACCTCGACGATGACCGGGCCACTGCCGGTCCTGCCGCCGTTAGCCACGTACACGTCAGCCTGGATTGTGGCCGTGCCGCCGTTCGTTCCCCTGACAATGAAATCAAGACCGTCGATCACAAGGTCCGACTGCTGGATGTCCGGGACGAGCCGCTCAAGGTTGTTCACCTGGATCTCGGACTGTCCCCGGTACATGCTGTCGGGGTTGACGGCAACCACGAGACGGTACGATCCCTCCCGCGGAAGGGTGACCGCCTGCGACACTTCCCGGACGGTGCCCCAGCCGGGGGCAGGCACGGATGTCACCGTCTCGGCCACCAGCATACGGGAGTCGGTACCGTACGCCCGCAGCCGGACATCCAGCGGGCCGGAGGCAACGCCGCGGGAGTTGTAGATGGTCGAGGTGACGTTGAGGGTCGCATACGATGCGGTCACCTGGTCCGCCCTGATGGTCATATCCTGGACGGAGTACGTCCCCTCTTTGAGGCAGCCGGCGCTCAGGATACAGCACATGAGGAGGAGGCTTATGGCAGCCAGCGGGACGAACCGTCCCGCACCTGCTCTCGTTCTGTCTGGAATCAAAGGTCTTCCTTTCAGAGTCGCCCGGAATATTATATAATGCTATTGAAATGTTACCGGATGAATAACACTGCCGCGGATGACCGGGGGCGCTCCTGCCCGGTCAGGCACGTTTATCGAAGAACTCCCGCAGCCAGAGCTCGGTGCATATGATCCGCCAGACCTCCCAGGAGTAACCGGACCGTCCTTCAAGGAAGGCGAGATAGTCCTGCACCACCGCGTCGGCATCCCAGTACTTCCGGGCCGCAAAGGATGGCGAGGAGAGGACTTCGAGCACGAAGGGCCGGAGGTCCTCCTTCATCCAGACCTCTTCGGGAGTGACAAAGCCCATCTTGTCCATCCGGCACCGGATGGATTCAGGAACGATCCCGCGGATCGCGTTCCGGAGGGCGATCTTGGTGATGCCGCCCCGGATCTTCTGGTTGAGCGGGAGACCTGCCACGTACTCGACGAACCGGTAGTCAAGGTACGGAACCCGGGACTCGATGGAGAATGCCATCGCGTTCCGGTCCTCGTAATGGAGGAGTGCGGGGAGGTTCCCCGCGGTCAGCTCACGGTACAGGACCTCGGGGAGCCCCCCGCCGTAGCGGTCATATTTCGGCCCCGTGACCTTCAGGAGCCCGCGGCGTTTCCGCCGGCTCACGAGCTGGGCGAGCGCCGAGCGGAAGAACGAGCGGTGGCGGCGGAGGCTGCCGGTGAACTCGGAGAGTGCGGTGAGGAAGTGGAAGGAGCGGAGGAGCCCGCGGGTGTAACTGCCCTGGTACCCGATGTAGCCCCCGAGGAGCTCGTCGGCGCCCTGGCCGTCGAGGACCACCTTGACATCGTTCCTTGCAAGCCGCATGACGCAATACTGCGCATAGATGGAGAGGGACCCGAACGGCTCGTCCTGCATGTATACGAGCCTGCCGATGTCGTCCCAGAGCTCCTCAGGGGAGGGCGTTGTCCGGTGGGCGTCCACACCGGTCGCCGCAACGATCTCATCGATGTACCGGCTCTCATCGAACCGCTTGTCCTTAAAGACGACCGAGAAGGTCTTCTGCCGGTCGCCCACGCTCGCCGGCGCTTCGTCCCGGATAAGGGTATTGATGAGGACGGTCAGGGTGGAGGAGTCGATGCCTCCCGAGAGGCAGGTGCCGATTGCAACATCGCTGCGGAGATGGATGCGGGTGGCATCGGTGAGTTTTGCGAGGAACACGCCTGCAACCGCATCGTCGGGTGTCCCTGAGCGGATGGCCGGGTTCACCTTGACGTCCCAGTACCGGAACGGCTCCTGCACGCCGGCCGCGGTCACCCGCAGGGCATGGGCGGGAAGCAGCTGGAAGATCCCGTCAAACATCGTCCGCCCGGAATGGTCCTGCACCCCCCATGCAAGGTATGTGCCCAGGATCTCGTCATCGGGCTTCGTCCCGGCGCCGGGATGGGCGAGCAGCGCCTTGATCTCCGAGGCAAAGAGGAACGAGCCGCCTGCAACGGCGTAATAGAACGGTTTGATCCCGAACCGGTCCCGGGCGCAGAAGAGCTCGTTCTTCCGCTCGTCAAGGATGGCAAACCCCCACATGCCGTTGAACCGCGGCAGGCACCCGTCCCCCCACTCCTCGTAGGCATGCAGGATCACCTCCGTGTCCGAGTGCGAGTGGAATCGGTGCCCCTTCCCGATCAGCTCCTCCCGGAGCTCCACATAGTTGTAGATCTCGCCGTTGAAGACGATCCAGAGGGTGCCGTCCTCGTTCGTCATCGGCTGGAGCCCCTCGTCCGAGAGGTCGATGATGGCAAGCCTGCGGTGGACGAGCCCCGCGTTCTTCGCGATATGGCTCCCGCTCCCGTCCGGGCCCCGGTGGGCGAGCCGGTCACCCATTGCTGCAAGGAGTTGCTCGTCCGGGCGCCCGCCGTCAGGGCAGAACTGGCCTGCGATGCCGCACATTACGGTACAGGTACGTGGCAGGAGTTTAAAAGGATGTGAGGGGGGAGCGGGAAAAAGGGCCGGCCGTGAAGGGATAGCCGGCAGGGCATCCCTTCAGCAATACAGGTTGCAGTAGCGGCAGGTACATTTGTAGTAGGTATCGATGCAGGCGTCAAGACAGGTCGACAGGCTGGCATCCCTGGGGCAGCTCTCTGCGCAATCCGCCTTCTGCATCCCGCAGGTACTGGCACAGGTATCGGCATTTGCCGGTGCCTGCACATTCTTCTGGGCCGGGAGGTCGATGGCGAGATAATGCGCCCCGGCAATAACGGTCCCCATGATTGCTAAGCAGACCATGAACAATACGAGCCGGGTGAGCGGCGATCTACTGGATTCCTGCACGAAACCAACACCCCGTTTCTGGTAATTTCCTATGCGGATGGATGTTATTAAAGCGTACCGGTTTGGGAAAAACAGGAATTATTTTCACCCCCTTGCTGCGCCGGGGGATAAGGGAGGACCATCTCGTATATGCGGGGGTCATGTCCCGGTAACGAGTGGCAAAAAGATGCGAAACGAGGAAACCACGGCAGTCAGCCGCTCTTCTGGGGACTGCCTACACCACTGCTGCCAGTGCAGATGCTGCCATTGCAGTATTGACCAGGTTGATGACCATGATGCCGCGTGCCCTGGTATAGTAACCCCAGGCAACGAGGGTCATGCCGCCGATCACCCAGAGGAGGAACCCTATCATCTGGGCGCCCGGGCTTCCGATCTGCCGGACCCCGAGCCACCCGATGATGCCGAGCGCTGCCCCTGCGTACTCGAGGAAGGTGTTGAAGGGGAGGATGAACTTGTCCGAGGATAATATGTCGGGGAACGACTGCCGGGCAGGCAGGTCTGCAGGTGCGGGTGAACAGGTGCCGGTCTCCATGGTATGCACCTACACGGTTACCGGAATTTCTTTATGAATAGCTAGGATGGTAAAGGTTCAAATAACGGGGAAGAACCGGGATCTTCTCCCGACAGGGTGGTGCAGAAAAAAGATTATCGTAATTTTGCCGCCTTCGTTGCGGGCTTCGACTTTACCACTGCCCTGCCTGCCTTTCCCGTCCCGGCCGCCACGCCCTTGATCTCGCACGGCACGCAGCGCTCCAGCTTGTCGTCGATGATACGGTAGGCATTGGCAAGGACCGAGGAGTTCGATATCATGCCGGATAGCAGGATAACTTCAAGGATCTCCTCCCGGGTGGCCCCCATCCGCATCGCCGCCTGCATGTGGTAGCCGGTACAGTGCGGGCACTTGAGGGCAGCCCCGACCGCCATGCTGATCAGCTCCACGTACTTCGGGTCGAGCGGGCTCGTCTCAGCCACGGTGCCCTTGTACAGCAGGTGGGAGATGAGCACCTCGGGGCGCTCGCTCATACGCTTGAAGATGAGGGGCACCCTGCCATACTCCTCCTCGATGACCTTCATCCACTCTTCTGCGGTTACGTCGGCACCCTGCTCAACGATCCGCGCCAGCTTGTCCTCGAACTTCACCTTGGTTGACCTGCCCATCTATACCACCACGTTCGTCTCGGAGAACGGCTTCACCCGCACAAGGATGTAGTCCCGCATCCGGGAGGGGAGCACCTCGGACACATCCCCGATGGTGATGCCGTCCTCGATCTCCACCTTCCTGACTGCATCCGCAAACGTATCGTACGGGAGCTTCACCCGGAGGCCCTTCATCTGCACTGTCAGCGGGGTCGGGGATGTCACCTCGTTGATGGCCGGCACCTTCTCCCGGATCAGGTTCATGAGCCGGGCGGGGGCGACCGAGAGGGGATCCTTGGCGATCTCCTCCCGGCGCTTCTCGAGCACCCGGGTGATCTCCGCGATGATCTCGTCCAGTTTCCCGAGTTCTTCTGATTCCTTGGTCCGGTGCATGAACCGGCCCACGTTGCCCACGTAACCGTCGACCGGCGGGTCCACGATCTTCTGGAGTGCTTCCTTATCCGGCCCGCCGCAGAGCACGATCGGGACCTCGATCCCGCGCCGGAGATTGGGCATCTTGTACTCGATGCAGTGCTCGAAGTTCCCGAGGCCGAAGACCGCGATGTCGTGCTCGTTGATGACATCCCGCTCCTCGTCATTGATCATGGCGATCCGCTTCCCCACGCCGCGTGCCATCCCCACCATGTTGCTCTTGGCGCCGAGGCGCCGGGTGTACTCCGCGATGTCGCAGGAGGGGTGGGGAAGGTGGTGGATCTCGAGGCTCGGGGAGACGATGGCGATCTCGGTCCCCACGAGCGGGGAGTCGGTGACCTCGCCAAAGAGCGGGCGGGAGATCTCGCGGATCAGGTCGATGTCGTCCCGTGGGACGAAGCACTGGAGCACAACCTCCTGGGCAAGGACATGCTTCTGGACGATGTATCCCCCGAGGTCCTCGATGAGGTCGGTCACGATGTCGTGCTGGTAGATGCCCCCCTTGTAGGTGACCGGGACGAGTGTCATACCTTCACCCCCAGGAGCGCGAACTTCTGTGCAACGAGGTCGTCGACGTCCTCAGGGAGGGTGTTCTCGCTCGCCACGAAGGAGAACCTGCCCTCCCCGTACTTCTCCTTCCGGAGCCGGAAGCCCTCCGGGGCGATGCACTTGAAGGCGTAGATGAGGTCCTTGAAGAGGCTCTCGCTCGGGTCGGCAACGATGAGATCCTCGATCACCTTCGGGTCCTCCTTCACATCGTAGAGGATGACCGTGAACCGGTCGGGTTGTTCGACGTGCTCCTTGCCAAAGTGCTGCCAGAAGATCTTCAGCATGGGGGCAAGGTATGCTTCTTCGGAGATGACCAGCGTCATCTTCCCCTCCTGGGGATTGACGTTGGCAAAGTCGCGGACCCGTACCCGCGACGTGATGCTCTTGAGCGTCCCGGTGGCAACGAAGATCGGTACCTTGGGGTCGATGAAGATGTGGAGCCGGTCGATCACCTTGAGGAGGTTATGATCCAGGAGGACATCGTTTGCGATCTGCTTGTAGTACTCTGCCCCCTTCGCCTCAGGGCATTCGACCTCGAAATACTCAATGGCGAGCATCTTAGCGACCCTTGATGAACCCGGAAGCCAGCAGCGCGGAACCGACGGAGCCGATATACTGCGAATGGTGCGGCACCACGACCTTCACCTGCAGCAGCTCGCCCATGGCATGGACGAGCCCCTCGATGAGCGATGTGCCGCCGACCATGATGACCGGCTCCTTGATGTCCACTTCCTGCAGCTGCTGCTCGAAGACCTGCTCGGCCACCGAGTGGCAGGCGGCAGCGGCAACGTCCTCGCGGCTGGAACCTGCGGCAAGAGCATTGACCAGGCTCTGGGTGCCAAAGACGATACAGTAGCTGTTCATCGGCACCTGCCGGCCGATACCTTTCATGGCAAGCGGCCCGAGCTCGGTGATGTCGACCCCGAGCCGTTTCGCGGTCATCTCGAGGAACCGGCCGCTGGCGCCGGCGCAGATGCCACCCATGGTGAAGGTGCCCGGGATCCCGTCCATGACCGCGATGGCCTTGTTGTCCATGCCGCCGATATCGATGACGGTGGCCGGCCCGTGCTGCCGGTCCGCGAGATACACCGCACCCTTGGAGTTGACGGTCAGCTCCTCCTGGATGAGGTCGGCATTGAGATCCTTGCCGATGAGGAACCGGCCGTACCCGGTCGTACCGATCGCCTCAACCTCCTTCATGGTGATGCCGGCCTCTTTGAGGGCGCTGTCGATGACCTGGTGTGCGCTCTTCAGCACCTCGGTGGTCGGGGTCCAGCCGGTCCCGATGATCTTGTTGTCCTTCATTACCACGGCTTTTGTGGTAGATGAGCCTGAGTCCACGCCAAGGGTGATCCCCTGCTGCTCCTCGCGGGCAAGGAGAGCACGCCGGCGTGCAATGGTTGTCAGTGCCTCCATCCGTGTCAGGAGCGTGCCGGCGGTTGTACGCTCGGTGAACGAGTAGCTGACCACGGGCAGTTTCGAGTTCTCGTGGATGTAGCGCCGGAGTTCGTTCCTGACGATCGCCGCCTCGGCACACCGGAAGCAGGTGGCAATGAAGACCGCGTCGGCATCGACACGCCCTTCCACGAGGGCCTTTGCCCGGGCTATGGCGAGCTTCAGGTCCGGGCTCCTGACGTCGAGGCCGAATGCGTCAAAGTCCCTGCGGATGTCCTTGAGCGCGATATCGGGGAAGAAGATCTCGCCGTTCACTTCCTTTGCGGCACTGTCGATCTCGTGCTGCACGCCGGAGTAATCGGGACCACAGGAGAGCTGGGCGATGCGGACGGGCGGGGTCATGGCTTTCCTCCGAGCCCTTCGAGGAATTTTTTAATGGCGGCAACAAACCGGACACCCTCGTCCTCGTTCTTCGGGTAGTTGAGGTCGAGCTTCGGGATCTCCTTCTCCCGCAGCAGGAACTTGATGAGCTCGTTCGTCCGGGCACACCCCATGCAGCCGAACGAGAAGTCCGCATCGTTGATGATGATGGCCGCCTCCGCCTGCTCGATCATGGGGCCGTAGAGGGACATCCTCCCCCTCACGCCGGCCGGGACCTCGACGGCCGCCCACTTCAGCCCCTTCTTCGGCTCCTCGGGAGTGATCTGGAGCGGCGGGGATTCGAGTCCCGGTGTCTGGATACGTTCGCGGACAGCCACGGCGGACGAGAGCGGGGTGTGACCGAACCGTGCCACCATGTCAGAGAGGATAAGACTCGTTGCAGGGTAGATGAAGACTTTTGCCATGATTTTTCAGGACTCCTGTGCTTCCATGAGTTTTTTCAGCTTCTCGATATCGAGGGCGTGGTGTTCCAGCGGGTCGGCCGGTGCCGGGACGGAACTGGCATCGCGTTTCCTGATCTCCTCGAGGCCGTGTGAGACATACGGGATGACCTGCATCTCGTACTCGATCCCGTGATAGCCGGGCCGGGCACCGCCAAGGTTTGCCCGGCACCGCCGTGCATCGCCGGGCGGGAACCCCCGGTCCTTGACAAAGATATGGTCGGGATCCGCCTTCCGGAGCTCGGCGATGATCCGGTCAACGTCCTCCTCCTTCCCGTTGATGACCAGGCCAAAACAGGTCTCCTTAATCATCACGCCCCTGGCGATCTCGTATGCCCGGATCGCGAGGTCCGAGGGAGTGATCTCGAAGGACTCGACTATCACGTATTTTGTCACGCTGCCTTCGTACACCGGCGTATATTCGGTCATTTCCGCCTCTCCCGGATATAGATGGTCTCCCGTTCTTTGAGCTTTTTGAGCTTGTCCGTGTCGATGACCCGCCCGATGATGTTGGTCCCCTCGAACGGTTCCGATGTGGGGCCGAACTCCCGGTTTGCCGAGAGGCGGACACCCACGAGGCCGGACCCCTTCCGCGAGTCATTGGTCATGGCGAGGGCAGAAGCCGGGGACTCATCGACCGGCGGGTTCTCTGGGGTGATCTTGACCCCCGGGGCAATCTTGGGCTTGAAGAGAACCACGTCCTCGAACTTGAAGAAGACTGGCATCATTCCCGCATCGTGTTCCCGGAGGCCGGTGAACCGCCGGAAGACCTCGCAGCTGGCCGGTGCATGCTCATCGTCAAGCTCGATATCGATCACCTTCTCGGCCGGGGCGGTGGTCACCTTGACGGCCTTCTCGAAGAGGAGGTCGAGCGTGGTGCCCGGTTCCTGGGAGACGATGATCCGGCCGTCCCCTTCCTTGTCCACTGAGAGGGCAATGCCGCGGGCCCGGGCAATATCCTGCGCATGGGCGAGCGGCAGGCCCAGCAGGTCGATCCGCTGCGGCTCGATACGGACTGCGAGCCGGTCGCCCTCCTTTGCAATACGGGCAAGCTCGATCCCGTGGACCACCTGCCCGACAACGCTGTGGACGAGGCTTGAGGGGACATCTGCCCGGTAGATATAGATCCCCCCGGATGTCTTCCCGCTCGTCCGGACCGTGACGGTCCCTTCGCGGCGCGGCTGGCGGAGATCATGGGGAACGCCCTCTGTTCCGGCACGGTGCGGGTCGAGGATATGGGTGCTCGTCGCCCTCCCGACCACAAACTCCCCCCGCTGGAGGGTGAGGAGAAGGTGCTCCACGCTGCCGGCTGCCTCGGTGGTGATCTTACCCGGGGTGTACCCCTGGGCAGTGATCGCGATATACGTGACAACCTGCATCCCCTCCTCGGCAACGGTCTCAAGGTCGGTGGTCGTGAAGGACCGGCTCGTATCCGCCCAGCTGATGACCGGTTCGATCTTCGTGACGCGGTCGCCGGTGGTCCACCGGTCGAGCACTCCCCTGCCGCTCACGACATTCCCGATGATCCCGCCGCCGGTCGCAGCACCGTGATCCGCTGAGTGACGGCTCTTGGAGAAGATGATGTACGACCGGGCAGGGTCGTACCCCCCGCAGCCAAGGATAACATCGCCCCGCTCGTACAGGTGGGGTTTGCGTTCAGGAGTGAACGAGGCAGAAAACGGCCCGAACGCTGCTGCATACCGGTCGCTCCAGTGGAGGGCGAGCTTCCCGGTATTCTCCACGGACAGGGTATCGGCTTTTCCTGCCGCAGACTCTACCATTACTTCGCCGGCGGTCGTGCTCAGGGCAAGGCTTCCCGTTGCGGACTGCTCGGTGGTTGCCGGGCGGATGATGCCAACAGCGCATCCGCTGCGAACATTTTTGAGAAGGGATGAGAGCCGGGCTCCGTCGGGGACCTCGCACCTCTCCCCGTCGATAAGAATGGTGACCATGGCCGGCCTCAGGCCGTCGGCTGGCTCATGACCTTGCGTTCTTCCTCGGTGAGGGCTGCGAGGACCTCGGCCGTCTTGCCGATCTGGACGACCTTGCCGCCCCGCATCAGGGCGATCCGGTCGCAGATATCCCGGACAAAGTCCATGTCGTGGGAGACGACGATGAAGGTCTCGTCCATCTCCTCGCGGGAGTGCATGATGGAGTGCTTGACATCGATCTTGGTGATGGGGTCCATCGTGCCGGTCGGCTCGTCGAGGATGACGATCCGCGGTTCGCGGATGAGCACCTGGGCAAGGGCAACGCGGTGCCGCTCCCCCTCGGAGAGCTGGGCAGGCATCCGGTTGAGGATCTCGGTACTCTTCTCCTCGGTAAAACCTGCCATCCTGAGCGTGACCAGCGCCTTTCTCATCGCCAGTTCTTTCGGGAACTCAAGGCCGATGGCATCGGTCAGGTTGTCGAGCACGGTCCGGTGAGGGAAGAGGTCGTACTCCTGGTGGAGGAGGCCGATATACCCGGTTGCCCTGCCACGCTGGTCGATGCCCGGTTTGGTCATGTCGATCCATTCATCGCCGATCCGGACATTGATCTCGCCGCTGGTGGGTTCAACGAGCCCGGCCATGATGCCCGAGAGGGTGGTCTTGCCGGCCCCGCTCTTGCCGATGATCCCGAAGATCTCCTTCTCGGCAACGTCAAATGTCACGCCATTGACCGCCCTGACCACGCCGCGGTCCACCGAGATGTACCGCTTGATGAGATCGCGGGCCACAACGATGTTCTCCCCGAGCTCGGTCTCCTCGAACTCCTCGTGGTCATCGTACCCTTTCATGAACTCTGCAATGACCTCTTTCGGGGTCCCGATCTTTGCGATGCTGCCGTTGACGAGGAGGATGGCCCGGTTCGCGACATCCTCGATGACCTGCGAGAAGTGGGATGTGACCACGATCCCCATATTGTTGGCCTTTGCGGCCTCGGTCAGCATGGCGTGGACGACTTTGGCGGTACCGGGGTCGAGGGTACCGGTTGGTTCGTCGGCAAAGAGCATGACGGGATCCTTGGCGAGCTGGCGGGCGAGCACGACCCGCTGCTTCTCGCCACCCGAGAGGTCACGGGCGATGTGCATCATCCGGTGGGAGAGTTTGACCTGGTCGATGAGGTCTGCCGCCCTGCTGATGGCTTTGTCGGGCGGGTAGTTGATATCGTCAAGTGCATGAAGGACATTTTCGATGACGCGGTCGTCCCCGTACAGGGCAAACGTCCGCTGGAACATGATCGCGGTCCGCCGCATGACGCGGCGCTTGAGTGCCTCGTTCTTCTCGTTCCAGAGATCGATGGTGAGCGGGGTGAGCTTCGCCCCGCAGTGGGGGCATTCCCTGCCTGCGGCGCTTCCCACGTCCATGTGCTCGCAGGAGGGGCATGCAGCCATGTGGTAGAGGATCCTGCCGCTGGTCGGCGGCTGCTCCACACCCCGCATAAGGTGCATCAGCACCGTCTTACCCGACCCGCTTCTTCCGATGATTCCGAGGATCTCGCCTTCCCCGATCTCAAAAGAGATATTTTTGAGGACCTTCTCGCCATCAAAATCCATGCTGAGGTTCTCGACCGTGATCAATGGAGCCTTCATAGTACCCTTGTAACTAATGTAACCTAAGTCGCATATTACCTTTTATATGCTGTACGTCATTCGTCACGATCGCAAACACAGGCCGCGGAAAGGAGTGCCTGCACGAGAGGAACCACCTCGCTCACCTTCCTGATGACATGGTCCGCCTCATGGTACAGCGCCTCGGGCCGCTCTCCGGGCTGCTGGATGGTCAGGACCGCGACATCCGCGTTCTGCATTGCACAGAGATCGTTGATGCCGTCCCCGACCATCAGGACCCGGTCGTACTCCTGGCGGAGGTCATTGACGATCTGGGCCTTGACCGTCGGGGTTGCGACGCCGTACACCCGGTCGCGGGGGATCCCGAGGTGGTCGGCCATCTTCTCGAGTTTTGCCACCCGGTCTCCTGAAGCGATAAACGCCGGCACGCCCATGCGGTGGAGAGCGCTGATGGTCTCCCTCGCCCCCTCAAACGGCCAGCCGCCCGCAGTGACGGTAAACTCGATCCCCCCCCGTGCCATGTTGATGATGGCGCCGCTGTTGAGGGTCAGCATCTCCTCTCCGTGGCAGACACTCCAGACATTCCTGATGCACTCCTGGAGGTCCTTTGTACGGCACCGCGTATCCGTGTACAGGATGTCGCCGATCTCCTCTGCAGTCGTGATCTTCCGGGTGCAGCTGATTCCAAAACTGATTCTCTTCCGGACCAGGTATTCCGAGAGGAGGGTCTCCGGCGGCGTTGCCATCAGGTCCTTGGAATGGACCGGCAGGACGATGAGGACGCGATCGGGAGAACTGTAAGTCAGGGTCGTGGTCTCGATACCGGGCAGGAGTTTTGCATGGCAGACGTCCTTTGCAACCCGGTAGGTGTTCAGGAGTGTTCCGGCGCTGTCAAAGACCACGGCAACGGACATGCATACACCCATGCCAATCTTCTTTTAGGATCGGCGTTCACAGTTCAGTCACTGATAGTGATGATCGTATCTGATACCGCAGAGAAGATAAAGAGCATGGAGATCCGGGGGGCCGGGCGGATAGCGCGAGCTGCCGCCGCCGCCCTCCGGGACCATGCCATGACCCTCGGGGCACCCTCGCTTGACGAGTTCCGGAGCGGTATGGAACGGGCGGCAGAGACGCTCGTCGCAACCCGTCCTACCGCCGTCTCCCTCCCCAATGCCGTGCATTTCGTGATGAGAGGGCTCCCGGGCACCCGGACAACGGACGAAGCCCGTTCAGGGATCGTGGAGCGGGCGGAGAAGTTCATCACGTCATCCGAGCATGCCGTTGAGCGGATCGCAGAGTTCGGCGCCCGCCATATCCGTGACGGCGACACCATCCTCACCCACTGCAACTCGGAAGTGGCGCTCGGCTGCATCATCGAGGCGCACCGGAGCGGCAGGGAGATCGAGGTCTTTGCAACCGAGGTCCGGCCCCGGAACCAGGGGCACATCACGATAAAGACGCTCAACGACGCTGGCATTAAGACGAACTTCATCGTGGACTCTGCGGTCCGGTCGTTCATCCGCGATATCGACCTCGTCATCGTCGGGGCCGATGCGGTCACGGTGAACGGGGCTGTGGTGAACAAGATCGGCACGTCCCAGGTAGCCCACACCGCTGCCGAGGCGCGGGTGAACATGCTCGTGGCTGCGGAGACGTACAAGTTCGCCCCGCGGACGGTCGTCGGGGACCTGATCACCATTGAGGAGCGGCCGGGAAACGAGGTGCTGCCGGACGAGATTGCAAAAACTCTTCCGCATGTCACGGTCCGCAATCCCGCATTCGATGTAACCGCGCCGGAATTTATCGATCTCATCATCACCGAGCAGGGAGCAATCCCGCCCCAGATGGCATCTGTGATCATCAGGGAATACCTCGGGTGGGATATCGGCGAGTTCCGGTAAGGCCGAAGATTCGCCGGTTTCATTGAGAGAGCCCAATCATTCCGGCCCGTTTGGGGGAATTTTTTAGGAACCCCCCGCGGAACACAGATCCCCTGCACTCATCCCCCCATATGCCTTAAAGCAATAAATTCCTTGAAAGCGTACCTGTATGCATGCAGGGAGAAAAACCCATAAAAAAGGAGGTTCCCTTTTCCAGGCGCCAGATCGAGGGGCTTGAAAGGGAATACCCGACACCATTCCATATCTATGACGAAGAGGCGATCCGTGCAGGAGCGCGGCGGCTGTACAAGGCATTCTCGTGGGTGAAGGGACCTGACAAAAAGAACAGCGGATTCAAGAACTTCTTTGCCGTCAAAGCCCTTCCCAACCCGTACATTCTTCACCTGCTGCATGAAGAGGGCATGGGAGCTGACTGCAGCTCGCTTCCCGAGCTGCTGCTGGCGGACGCAGTAGGGATAAAAGGGGAGGAGATCATGCTCACCTCCAACGATACCCCGGCAGATGAGTTCCTCCTGGCAAAAAAACTCGGTGCGATCATCAATCTCGATGACATCACCCACATCGATTTTTTGGAGAAGACCGCCGGAATCCCGGAACTGATCTGTTTCCGCTACAATCCCGGGGAGGAGTACTGCCACGGCAACACGATCATCGGTAACCCCGGCGAAGCAAAATACGGGCTTACGCACGACCAGATCCTCAAAGCGTACAAACTCGCCAAGAAGAAAGGTGCAACGCGCTTTGGCCTGCATGCCATGATCGTCTCCAACCAGCGCGATGAGGAGATCCTCGCCGATGCAGCCCGGCTGCTGTTTCGCCTTGCTGTTGAGATCCACGAGGAGACCGGCATCCGGCCCGAGTTCATCAATCTCGGGGGAGGCATCGGGATTCCGTATTCACCGGCGGATCACCTGGTCAACATTGAGGTGTTTGCCCGAAAAGTGCATGAGGCCTATAAGGAAACCATTGTTGAAAATGGTCTTGCACCGATCCGTATCGTTATGGAGAGCGGCAGGGCAGTCACCGGGCCATACGGGTACCTGGTCTCACGCGTACGCCACGTTGCGCACAAGCACCGTGACTATGTCGGGCTGGATGCCTGCATGGCGAACCTCATGCGTCCCGCCCTCTATGGTGCCTACCATCACATAACGGTAATGGGCAAGGAGAAGAAGCCCCTCGACCACGTGTATGATGTGACCGGCAGCCTCTGCGAGAACAACGACAAGTTTGCGATACAGCGTTTCCTCCCAAAAATAGAGCCCGGCGATCTCGTCGTCATTCACGAGACCGGAGCACACGGTCACGCAATGGGATTCAACTACAACGGCAAACTCCGGTCCGCAGAGTTTCTCCTGCAGGCGGGCGGGAAATTCCAGCTGATCCGGCGGGCAGAGACCGTCAACGATTACTTCGCCACCCTGGACTTCGAAGGGTCGGACTTCTCCCGGTTTGCAAGGAAGAAGGCCCCCGCAGTTGTCCCGTCCGCAAAGAAAAAGCAATAAGATCGGGCGCGGGACTGGCCCCGTTCTCTCCTTTTCTCGCATGCCGGTGATTCCGGCAGATCTCAGTTCCATAATCACAACCGATGCCTTTATGGAACGGCAGAACCCTCATCAACAATAAAGACGGCAGGGTGCGGCTGGCTCATCACGAACCTGCATGTCCGGCGGGGGGTTTGTATGGAGATTCATTTTAGCAAACTGCAGGAGAACGGCAACGATTATATTATCATCGACGAGTTCGAAAAGACGATTATTCCGGACGATATGAAGGCGCAGTTCGCCGCAATCTACTGTGACCGCAGGTTCGGGATCGGGGCCGACGGCGTTGTTTATCTCATGAAATCGGCAACCTGCGATCTGAAGATGCGCCTCTTCAGGCCGGACGAGAGCGAACCCGACACTGCCATAACCGGGATCCGCTGCCTTGCCAGGTATGCGTATGATGCCGGGTACGTGAAGGAGGCCGGCACGATCGAGACCCCCGCCGGGAAGATCGATCTGGTGATGGGATACCGGGATGAGGATTTCCTTGCGATGATCCCGGTGGCAACCCCGCAGTTCGAACGGAAGGATATCCCGGCAACCGGGTCGGGCGAATATCTCGAGAAGATCGCCGGGTATGAGGTCCATGCCGTGAACGCGGGCGGGCCGCATGCCGTTATTATCGTGGATTCCGTTGATGCAGTAGATCTGGCTGCGGTTGCACCCAGAATCAGCCATCACAAGACATTTCCCACGGGAGCGGACGTCAGCTTTGTCGAGAAGACAGGCGTGAGCAGCATCCGTATCCGGACATTCGAGAGAGGTGTCGAAGAGGAGACACTCTCCTGCGGTGAAGGCGCCGTGGCCTCAGCAGTTATTGCAAACCGCACCGGGCTTGTTGGTGATATCGTGGATGTGGAAACGCGGGGAGGTCCCCTCACCATATTTGTCAAGGAGACCGTGAAGATGGAAGGCCCGGCAACAACGGTCTTTGCCGGGACCATCAGCTTCTGATCCCCTGCGGGTCTCCCTTGTCAGAAAAGACCTCGGGCCGCTGTTCGATGATGAGGCCGATGGTCGCGGCGAGCGTCATCAGGATCTCGATCTCGGTATCCGCCCACACTCGATCAACACTCAGGTCGCTTACGCCGATGAAGCCCCAGTACGCCTCGTGGACGAAGATCGGGACAAGGAGGATCGAATGGATACCGAGATCCTCAAGGACAGTGCGGTCCTGCCCGCTGATGCGGCTGATACAGCCGGATATCCAGACTCCTGAAGCCAGGCGGTGAGACCATTCGGCCGGAAAGGCGTGGCCGTCCCTGCAGGAGCCGGTCCTGCCCGATCCCGTGTTCGTGGCTTCACGGGCCCAGCGGAACCTGCGGACAGCGGTATGCCGGTCCCCTTCCCTGATGAGGGAGTCCTCGTAGATGTAGGCGACATCGGCATCGAGTGCTTCGCCGAGGGTTGCCAGCACCCGGGGGATTGGGTCGGGGAGCCTGCCGGTCAGGAGGAAGCCGGATGCCGTGGCAAAGGCATGGAGGACGCGGTCCCGCCGGTGGGCAATCGCTTCGGCCTCCCTCCTCGCAGTGATGTCACGTGTGATATTGTAGAATTCCCGGACCTGCCCGGTTGAAGGATCAACGATGGCGTTGACCGTAGACTCCAGCCAGACGATGCGGCCGTCCTTGTGCAGCATGCGGTATTCGAGTGCGGCGGAGTCACGCTCCCGTTTCATGAACTGGTTGTGGATCTCCTGCATGAAAGCCTGATCATCCGGATAGGCCAACTCCATGATGTTCCTGCCGCATATCTCGGCGGGATCGTACCCAAGTATTGCCCTGACTGCCGGCGAAATATATGTCAGGGTAAGGTCGGGATCATGGTAGTTGATGATATCGATGGACGTCCTTGCAAGGAGCTCGAACTTCCGCTCGCTGGTACGGAGTGCCTCTTCCATTGCCCTGCGCCCGGAAATGTCCCGGACTGAGATGATAATTGCAGGATTGTCATCATAGGTGATGCGGTTCCCGATAACTTCTACATACAGAACATTCCCCTTCGCGCTGGTGGCTTTGTATGTCCGCATAACCGCCTTCCTGTCGGGCTGAATAGCGAAAAAATCCTGGCGGGCCGTCTCGATCGACTCCGGGGCGATGAATTCGAATACGGTGAGTGGCCGGGCTGCCGACTTGCAGTCGATCTCCAGCATCGAGAGGACTGCGGGATTGGCGATGAGGATCCTGCCCTCAGGGTCCGTGATAACGATCCCGTCAAGGGAAAATTCGGCCATCTGCCGGTAATGGGCAAGGGACTGGGCAATCTCCCTGCCGATTATCAATGGTTCCGGCTCCGGATCGGCGGGCATAATCTGTCTATGATTGATTTTATCTTAATTTATAAATTCCATTTTCGTTTCAGAACGAACTCTTGTACAAAGCAACGAATTAAGGCTGAATCAGCTTGTTTTCCTGCCGGGTCGTCCTTGCTTCCTGGTCGTCCTGCGGGTGATGTCACGGGCGATCACCACAACGGAGATTACCGTCCCGTCAGGTCCCTTTATCGGGGAGAGTTTGATATCAAGCCGTTTTTCCCCGGCAGCGGTCGGGAAAATCTCCTCGTGCTCGTAGGGAATGCCGGTGGCTATCACCTTCCGGACATTTTCATGGTGCCTGCGGGCCATCTCCGGGGGGACCTGGTCCTCAAGTCGCCGGCCGGTGAGGTCATCCTGGCTGAACCCCAGCATCCTGGCACAGGAGGCGTTGGCATAGACAAAAAGGCCATCCGGGTCGATGACACAGATAACATCCGTTGCCGACTCGGCAACCGTGCGGTAGATCTCTTCCGATCTCCTCAGCCGGTCCTCCATCCGTACGGTATCGGTTACCTCCCGGAATACCACCTGGATGGCCGGCACCCCCTCATCCAGAAAACCCGTGGCCATCACTTCCACCTCGAGGGTTTCGCCGTTCAGCTTCAGGAATTTCTCCCGCACAAGCGGCATCGTCGTACCCGGGGCCCTGAGCATCTCTGCAATCCGTTCCTGAATGAGCTGCCGTGAGTCCGGATGAATGAACCGGCCAAGATCGGAGCCAACGAGGTCTTCGGGCGATACGGCCCCGGCAAGGGCGAGTGCAGCATCGTTGGCCATGACGATCGTTCCCTGCTTGTGGATGATGACGGCATCAAAGGATCGCTCGAGGAGGTTGCGGGCCCGCTCCTCGCTTGAACGGATCGCTGCTTCAGCCCGTTTCCGGCTGGTGATGTCAAGCGCAGTAAAGACAAAGCCGGTTTCGGGATCGGATGGGCTCAGCGAGGTGAGGCTGAGGAGGATATCGATGGTCCGCCCGTCCTTTCGTTTCCAGACCGTCTCAACCGATCCCGTTCCCCCGGCCGGGACGCCCCGGTAGGCTTCTGCCCAGACCCGGTCGAACTCCTGCTGGGACAGGTACAGCATCCGGACCGAATGGCCGACGAGCTCTTCTGCAGTATAGCCTGTCATCCCGCACATCTGGTTGTTCACTTCAAGCAGAACGCGGCGGGCCACCATCCCGATCCCCACAGGAGCAGTCCGGATAATGGTTCGCAGGTGCGCCTCGCTGGTCTCAAGGGCAGCCTCGGCAAGTTTGCGGTTGGTAATGTCCTGGAGGGTGCCTGATATGCGCAGCGGGGACCCGTCCGGGAGCCGGTGGGTGATCTTCCCCCTCCCCGACATCCATATCCATTCACCGGAAGCATGGTGCATGCGGTGTTCGGACTCAAAGCTGGTGGTCCGTCCGGCCAGGCAATCCATAAGCCGCCGGGTGATCAGGGGGACATCATCCGGATGGGTCAGGGAGTCCCAGTCCGTCTTGTTCGTCCCGATATCCACCTTCTGGTAACCCAGGATCTGGGCAGCCCTCTCGTCAATCCTCCCTGTCATCGTGGGAATGTCCAGCTCCCACATCCCCGTGTCGGAACCGGAGAGTGCCAGTTCGAGCCGCTCCTGGCCTTCGCGGATCGCCGCTTCTGCCTCCTTTCTCCGGGAAATGTCCCGGACCTGCGCGAGAACCAGTGAACTTCCCTTGTACTCGATGAACGATGAACGGATCTCGACCGGGATCCTCCGGCCGTCCTTTGCTACATGGAGCAGATCGAAGACTGCAGAACCGGTTGCCCGCACTTTCCCGGCATTCTCCTGCATGGTCTGCAGACATGAGGGATCGATCAGGTCCTTGGGAGACATCCGGAGCAGCTCCTCGCGGGTATACCCGAGCCGGCGCGTTGCAATTTCGTTAACCTCGATGAACTGCGAGGGGAGGCCATCAGGCCCGAACCCGTGAAGCGTGATCATGTCTGCTGAATTATTGAAGAGTGCCCGGAACCGCTCCTCGCGTTCCGTGATCTCCGCAAGCATCTGGCGGCGTTCAGTCTCATCATGGATCACGGAACCGACAAGGGCTCCTTTGCTCGTCTCTATGGGGAACGTGGTCATCTGGATGAAGCGGTGCTCCCCGCCAGGGCGGACAATCTCGATGTCCATGGGCTGGAAAAAGGTGCGGGAATACCCGGTACGGATGGCTGTCCGCATCCCGGTTGTGATGGCATCGATGGTCTGCCTTGATCTCCGCTCCGGGACAAGGCACCGGACCATGATTTCCGTCAGAGGTTTTCCCAGGGCATCTTCCCGGGGGATCCCGGTAATCCGGGTCAGGGCCTGGTTCCATACCATTACCATCCCCTCCCGGGTGCTGACCAGGATCCCGTCAGTAGATGCCTCGACGAGTGTCCGGAACTTCTCCTCGCTCTCACGGAGGCGCTCCTCGTCCTCCCGCTGGGTTGTGATGTCCTCCAGGATGACCGAGACTCCTTTCTGCCCCTCGGTAAATACCGCAGGGGTTGCCTTGCATGCAAGGATCCGCTCCTTTCCCGGCAGCCGGAGTTCATTTCGCCGTTCAAGACCGGAGAGTGCTTCCGTGATCCAGCAATGGAGTTTGGCATACTCGTCGTCGAAGATCGCTGGCACAGGAGTATAATCCATCCGTTTTCCGATGACATCCCGCTCTTTGAGTCCCAGCAGATCCAGAAACGGCCTGTTCATGAAGATGACGCGGAGGTTCTGGTCGACCTGGAGGATGTATTCGGATGAGATGGAGAGGACCGATGCCACCGGCAGGCGCTGGGACAGGGTGTATATCTTTGCCATCCCAAAATGGCGCATCTCGACCTGCCCGGAGACGAGGAGCGTGTCAAGATACCGGCTGGCGGTATTCCGGTTGATGGGAACGACCTTCACTATGTCGGTTATACTGAGACCTTCCGGATGAGACCGGAGGAGGTCCTTGATTCGATCGGAGATATCCCTGCTGATAGCCATCGGTCGGTACCTCTCACATGGGCGGCCGCTTTTATCATCTTTTGGTTGGAACAGGCGGCTGCTGATCAGGGCGCTGCTGACACAAAAATTCCGCCTTCCGTGATCTCGTAGGAGAGTGTTGCACCCTCGGGGCGGGACCGGTGCTTGATGAGCCGTGCCCGCCGCTCTTTTGGGCCCTGCCCCTTCTCAAGCCGCACGATCACTTTGGAGAGGTGTTCGAGCGCATAGCCGCCAAGGCCGTACCAGGTGTTCTTTGCCGTATCCATGTACACCTGGTTGGTGATGATGACCGGGATATCGTACCGCTTGGCGTACCCGAGCAGGTGGATCATCTGCTTCGTGAGCACCTGGAGTGCGTCCCTCCCCCGCTCAAGGTCAGTGCGATAGAGGGCGGTTGCAGAGTCCATGACCAGGAGGCCGGGCTTGTGAGCTTTTAAGACCTTCTCGCACTCGGCGATGACCTGCCCCTGGTGGTCGAAATCGAATGGTTCGAAGAGGAAGAGGCGGTTTGCGATCGCTTCCGTATCTGCACCGGCGATCTGGCGGAACCGCTCGATGCTGAACCCTTCAGTGTCGATATAGACAACCGAAAGACCCGCCCGGAGTGCTGCGACTGCGGTGATCATACAGAGGGTGCTTTTTCCGCTTGCCGGCTCCCCGTAGAACTGGGTGACGGTCCGTGGTTCGAGACCCCCGCCCAGGAGGGCGTCAAGTGCCGGGTTTCCGCTGGTCAGTTTTTCTGGTTTCATGGGTTCTCCCACGGGATCATGGGTAACATGATTGTAGGCAATGGTATGCGATAAGGTTTCGCGAAGGATCTTCCCGTTCCCTGTGATGGTGCCCGATTGTATATAACCCGGGCAGCGTGCGGGTTGAAAATGAGAGGATTGCAGCCCGCAGCATTCCGGCCGGGTCGCCGGCTGCCTTTTTGGGAGAATGCCATACCGATTTCATTAGTTTTATTTTATTCATACGATTTTTAAAATATCTTTAAAAAATCAATAAAACGCATCTTTTCCGAATAAGATCGATATATATACCGGGAAGGAAAATTAGGTATTTACCCAATTCAGTGCGGATATTTTTTTCAGTTGGGGAGTGTGGCTGATCATGAGGATGTACCTGTGGAGAGATGTATCTGGACATTTAATGTCCGGTGTGCCTGTTGTTGATGGTATGTTTGTCTCATTCCGGGGGGATGGCTCGTGATCTCTCTGCGCAATGGCAGAGGCGTACCGGTACAGCTGATTATCCTGCTGGCGCTGGGATTATGCATTCTCTGGCCTGGTGCGATTGCTACCGAGAGCAGCGGGGATTCCGGTGTTACCGGGACCGCGTTCGACGAGGTTCTTGCATCCCTGACACCCACACTTACCGTAACTCCTGAACTGACCGTGACTATTACACCGGAAGCCACCGTATCCCCCGAAATCACTCCCGAAGAAACGCCACTGGTTGATGTGACTGATACACCGCCTACAACGGAAACTCCCAAGGAAACGCCCGAAGTCACCCCGAAGGTGACAGGGACACCTGTGCCGGAAGAGACCGAAACCCCCGGCGAAACAACGACACCGGCGACGGCACCACAATCAATACAAGGCCCGATCCCGTCCTCCGGACCCGCGCTTGCCCCGCTGAGCGCCGAGTTCATCGAATACCAGAACCGCATCCGGAGCGGTAGCACATCGCCATCCGAAATAACCAGACGGTCCCTCAGTTCTACAGAATCATTGGAAGGCACAGAAACTTCGGATCATCACGTTTTCGTTGAAGGGATAATTCCGGAACCCATGGATCGCTCTTATACAGCAGGTCAGAAGCCGTATCTTACCTTGTCATCTCCCGGTTCCGGTGCGCTCCAAGGCTTTGATACCTATACCCCAACGTTCGACCTCAGGACTGCAGGAAAAGTGTCGTCGGTGAAGGATCAGGGTAATGCCGGCTCCTGCTGGGCGTTTGCCGCACTAGCATCCCTCGAATCGAACCTGCTGACAGCAGAATCCTGGGACTTCTCCGAGAAGAACATGCGAAATGTTCTTGCCAGCACATTCCCCAACGGGACGATGAACCGCGAAGGATTCGACCGTATGTGGAACGATGGCGGCAACCGGTACCAGTCGTCAGCATACCTCACCCGGTGGAGCGGGCCGATCACCGAAACTCAGGACCCCTATGACGATACGTCGGGAGTCTCCCCCTATAATATCCCTGCATCCAAGCACATCCAGCACGTATACATGCTGCCGCAGCGGGCATCTGCAACCGATAATGACAATATCAAATACGCTCTGACGAATTTCGGTGCAGTCCAGGCATCGATTTACTGGCACTCATCCTACTATAATTCAGGGACTGTCGCTTTCTACAATGGCGGGACAACGAGCACGAACCATGCAATCACCCTCATCGGGTGGGACGACACCTACAGCAAATCAAACTTTGCGTCAACACCCGCAGGTGACGGTGCGTTCATCGCAAAGAACTCCTGGGGGACAGCCTGGGGCAATGCCGGATACTTCTACATCTCTTATTATGACAAGACCGTTGGGGACTGGACGGCTGTATATACTGCTGATGCGACAACAGACCTAGACAGAGTATATAGCTATGACCCGCTTGGGGAAGTCGGGCAGTGGGGCTGGAGCACGACCCGGTCCTATTATGCCAACATCTTCACAGCTAGGTCAGATGAGACTCTCAAAGCGGTCATGCTCTATGCCCCGACCAGCAATACCGCTTATACAGTGAAAGTCTACAAATCAGCTACAAGCGGGCCGACATCAGGAACACTTGCTGCAACAACCTCGGGGACGCTGGCGTACCCGGGCTACCATATGGTCACGGTCCCGGATGTCAGCCTGACCACAGGACAGAAGTTCTCTATTGTGGTCGATGCAACGACCCCTGACCTCACTAATGCTATCCCCATAGAATATCCTGTTGCGGGCTATTCTTCAAATGTGACTGCAAATTCAGGTGAGAGTTATGTCAGCAGTACTGGCGCGACATGGTCCGACATGACTACATATATCACGGATGCCAATGTGTGTATAAAAGCGTATACCGCTTCATCGACAAAAGTCGACTTCACCGCGAACCAGACCGAGGGTCAGACTCCGTTTGCGGTAACGTTCACGGACTCTTCAACAGTCTCTTCGCCCACCCTCTGGAACTGGTCTTTCGGCGATGGCGAGGTCTTCACAACCACCCTTGCTGCACAGAAGAGCCCGACCCACACCTACTTCCGGCCGGGCAATTACACGGTGAATCTCACGGTAACCCATGCAGGTGGGATCACGAGCGAGGAAAAACCCCTGTACATCAACGTGAGCAGGTCACCCTCCCTTGCCCGCCCGCCCGAGAACGCCACGAAACTCATCTTCGTCCACCACTCGACCGGGGCCAACTGGCTTCTCGATGCGAACGGCGGACTCGGGACCTCGCTGAAGAATAACAACTACTTCGTGAGCGACACCAACTACGACTGGGGGCCCTCAGAGATCGGGGACCATACCGATATCGGCGACTGGTGGACCTGGTTCCGCAGTCCGGATTCCCCGGCAATACTTGCCGACCTGTATAATGAGTCCGGCCAGCACACCGAACCGGTCTACCAGCGGCTGGCAGCCGATCCCGGCGGACAGAACACGATCATCATGATCAAGTCCTGCTTCCCGAACTCCAACCTCCGGGGCAATGCAACCGATCCGGTCCCGCTTATCGGGGATAACCTGCTCAGGGGCAATAACTCCGATTCGGAATACCATACCGTTGCCAATGCCAAGGGGATTTACATCGACCTTCTCGAGTACTTCAGCACGAAACCGGACACCCTGTTCATCGTGGTCACCGCACCCCCGCTTGCATCCGGTGATTATACCGCCAATGCACGGGCTTTCAATGAATGGCTGGTCAACGACTGGCTGGACGATTACCCGGTCAACAACATTTTTGTCTTCGACTTCTATAACGTCCTGACTACGAACGGCGGATCAACAGCGGTCAATGACTACAACTCCAGCGGAGGAAACCACCACCGCTGGTGGAACGGCGCCATCCAGCACCAGGTCGATTATGCGTTCAATACGAGCAGGTACTCGACATCAGTAAGCGACGACCATCCGACGAAGGCGGGCAACCTGAAAGCAACCGGTGAGTATATCCCCCTCCTCAATTATGCCTACAACTGGTGGATGGGGAACAAGACCCCCGTTGCTACCGACTTCTCGGCCAACACAACCTCGGGAATCGTCCCGGTTGCGGTCCAGTTCACCGACACATCTACGGTCCTTACACCCACCCAGTGGAACTGGACATTTGGTGACGGGGAAGTATTCACCACTGCCAACCCGCTCCAGAAAGATGCTGTCCACACCTACACAACGATCGGAACCTATTCAGTAAGGCTGGAAGTGAGTAACGCGACCGGCATCTACAACCGGACCCGCAGCGCCTATATCACGACCTTCCCCTGGGCTGCCAGTTTCACGGCAAACGCCACGTTCGGGATCGCCCCCATGACCGTGCAGTTCAACGATACGTCGACCGGTGTCCCCGATACCTGGTACTGGGAGTTCGGTGACGGGATATTCTCAGCCGAGAAGAACCCGGTTCATACCTACACTGCCTACGGGAACTTCTCCGTCAATATGACGGCATCGAACTCGTTCAGCGCCAGGTCAGAGAACAAGACCCGGTATATCAATGTCGACCCGGAGCCGACGACCGTTGCAATACGGGTGATCTCTCCGGGCGATCTGGTTTATGTCGGAGAATCGAGCCTGAACATTACCCAGACCATTATCGGCGCACACAGCCTTGCATGGTTCGAGGAGGGCAGGCCTCCCGAAACCGATACACCGGATAAAGTCGTGTTCTTCACGAATAACGAGACGAATTTCTATGTTGAACCCGGCATTTTCAACGAACGGCAGGGAACCTGGTATTACTGGCTGCCCGGCCAGACGCTGGGCACATCTCCCATTGCGTTCAATGTCACCGATCCGGCCATCGATATCGTTGTGACGGACTCCACAACCGGCAAGGATGCGGACGGGAAAATCATCCCTATCGGTGACGAGATTGAGTTCACGATTGTCAGCAACCTTGCAAACGTAACCGAACGCGGTGTTGATGGAGCACCGGTTGTTATCCATGTCCTTGGTCCGGATGGGACGGTCTATACCTCGCTGACCAATGTGTCTGGGGGTGTCACGTCGCTGCGCATCCGTATGCCATCATCCGTGTACGAAACAGGCGCGATCTGGGGCACCGGAAACGGGATCTACCCGACCGGCCGGTATAATATCACGGCAAGGTCTGCCCTGAACAACATGCTTGAGAACAACCGCGAAACCGGGAAGACGATCTCGGGTAACCGGACAATAAACCTGTCATCCACGCCCCCCCCCATCACGCCTCCTCCAACAGTAACGGCGGTGAATCCCGTCTCCGGGTTCCGGAACACCAGCGTGAACTTTACCCTTTCGGGAACGAACTTCCAGGCCGGCGGAACAACGGTTGAATTCCGGAACCAGTCGACCGGCCTGATCACCGCCACGCTCTTCACCGTTACCGCTACGCGGATTGACGGGAACATCTCAATCCCGGCAAACACGGTGACCGGGAGCTGGAACATCCGGGTGGTCACAACCGATGGCGGAGAAGTCACAAAACTGAATGCGTTCACCGTTTCAGCAGTACCGAAACCAACAGTGACCTCGATCACTCCTGCCGGCACCTGGTTCCGGAATAATACCGTGAACTACACGATTGCCGGTACGAACTTCCAGCCTGGTAACACAGAAGTGACGCTGTGGAATACGAGCGGAGTTCAGCTGAACGCGACATCCGGTGCCGGTGTGTGGCTTGTTGAAACCACAAAGATCTATGGAACGGTTGTGGTCCCGTATGAGGCATCGTCGAAAACCGCATTCAATGTGACGATTACAACTTCTGACGGCGGAGTCGGTGGGAAATCGGCAGCGTTCATCATCGGAAATGCCGCCAAACCGACCGTGACATCGATCACACCAGCCGGCGTATGGGCGAGGAACACCACGGTCAATTACACGATTGTTGGGACGAACTTCCAGCCGGACAACACAGAAGTGACCCTGTGGAACACGAGCGGCGTCCAGCTGAATGTGACTTCCGGCGCTGGAGTGTGGCTGGTAGAACCGACAAAGATCTATGGAACAGTTGTTGTTCCATACGAAGCGTCGTCGAAAACTGCATTCAATGTGACGGTCTCAACCTACAACGGTGGAGTAGGCGGTAAGGCATCAGCATTTACCGTGGGAAGCGCTGCCAAACCGACCGTGACATCGATCACACCAGCCGGCGTATGGGCGAGGAACACGACGGTGAACTATACGATTGTTGGGACGAACTTCCAGCCAGGGAACACGGAAGTGACGCTGTGGAACACGAGCGGCGTCCAGCTGAATGTGACTTCCGGTGCCGGTGTGTGGCTTGTAGAACCGACAAAGATCTATGGAACAGTTGTTGTTCCATTCGAAGCGTCGTCGAAAACCGCATTCAATGTGACGGTCTCAACCTACAACGGTGGAGTAGGCGGTAAGGCATCAGCATTTACCGTGGGAAGCGCTGCCAAACCTACGGTGACGTCCATTACCCCGGCCAGTATGTGGGCGAGAAACACCACGGTCAATTACACGATCGTTGGTACGAACTTCCAGCCTGGCAACACGGAAGTGACCCTGTGGAACACGAGCGGCATCCAGCTGAATGCGACATCCGGTGCCGGTGTGTGGCTTGTAGAACCGACAAAGATCTACGGGACGGTTGTAGTGCCGTATGAAGCTTCATCAAAGACAGCCTACAATGTGACAGTTTCGACCTACAATGGAGGAGTAGGCGGTAAGGCATCAGCATTTACTGTGGGAAGTGCTGCCAAACCTACGGTGACGTCCATTACCCCGGCCGGTATGTGGGCGAGGAACACGACGGTGAACTATACGATTGTGGGGACGAACTTCCAGCCCGGCAACACGGAAGTGACCTTGTGGAACACGAGCGGCATTCAGCTGAATGCGACATCCGGCGCTGGAGTGTGGCTTGTAGAACCGACAAAGATCTACGGGACGGTTGTAGTACCGTATGAAGCATCGTCGAAGACGGCGTATAACGTGACAGTCCAGACGTATAACGGTGGTAGTGGAGGGAAAGTAGCAGCATTCACCATCGGAAACGTGGCAAAACCGACCGTCACGTCGATCACTCCTGCCGGCGTGTGGGCGCGGAACACGACAGTCAATTATACGATCGTTGGTACGAACTTCCAACCGGACAACACGGAAGTGACCTTGTGGAACA
>CAYVAQ010000004.1:0-112295 GCA_964448885.1 uncultured Methanoregula sp.
TGCGGTCCTCCACGCAACTTTCGTCACGCTTCAACCTGCCCACGCATAGATCACCCGGCTTCGGGTCTTATCCTGCTGACTCCGCGCACTTTTAATACGCCGTCCCACACATTGCTGCTACGGACTTGTTGGTTTCCCTTTGGCTTCCCTTTTGGGTTAACCTTCGCCAACAGAATAAACTCTCTGGCCCGTTCTTCAAAACGTACGTTACGACCCTGGCAGGCATGCCCGTACTACCGCCTCGCGACGGGTTCCTTCGCATGCAAGATCCTTTCGGGCCGCAACTCGCGATCTCCTACCAATTTCAGGCGCTTTTAACCACCTTTTCAGGGTTACTTTTCAGCTTTCGCTCACGCTACTACTTCGCTATCGGTTTCGAGTTGTATTTAGTTTTAGGGGTTGATGACCCCTGGATTCACGCGAGAATTCCAACCCGCGTTACTCAAGACTCCACCTGAACCTGTCTGCTTCTGCGTACGGGACTATCACCCTCTGTAGTGTGCCGTTCCAGGCAACTTCCGCTTCACATCCAGGTCCGTACGGTGGGCTTACAACACCACATCTCCCTTGCGGGATTCAGTTTGAACTCTGTCGTGTTCGATCGCCTCTACTAACGACATCTCGGTTGATTTCTTCTCCTGCCCCTACTGAGATGTTTCAATTCGGGGCGTTCCCGATCCTTACGGATCAGCACAAAAGTGCTAGGATGTCCTATTAGGGAATCCCCGGATCAAAGACTCCTTGCGTCTACCCGGGGCTTATCGCAGCTTGGCACGCCCTTCGTCGGCACTCGAACCGAGCCATCCAATGGTAGGATTATACTAATGCTCCGCTAAACCCATTTAACGTCCTGAGTGCAACCTTTACACGGCCTCTAAGAGTCATTGGTTTGACTCTCAGCCCTTCCCTCGTGATTCACATCTCGAGGTGCATCTAAACCGGCTCACCGGGATTCGAACCCGGTC
Organism: uncultured Methanoregula sp.; assembly: GCA_964448885.1. Classification (GTDB taxonomy): domain Archaea; phylum Halobacteriota; class Methanomicrobia; order Methanomicrobiales; family Methanospirillaceae; genus Methanoregula. Next base: position 966 of record CAYVAQ010000004.1, read on the forward strand.
ATTCGCCCCATTCCTGGCGACTGAACCTTTCTTGTCGACATCGGCAACTTTACAGTTTGTTTAGCAACCGCTTTTCCCTGAAATTTCGTTAGGAGGTGATCCAGCCGCAGATTCCCCTACGGCTACCTTGTTACGACTTAACCCCCCTTGCAAAACCTAGATTCGACCGCCGCGGATACGACGGCCTCATCAAGACCTCACTCGGGTGGTTTGACGGGCGGTGTGTGCAAGGAGCAGGGACATATTCACCGTGCCATTTTGAGACACGATTACTACGGATTCCAGCTTCATGTGGGCGAGTTGCAGCCCACAATCCGAACTAAGGATGGGTTTAGGAGATTGCCTTCACCTTTCGGTGTCGATACCCATTGTCCCACCCATTGTAGCCCGCGTGTAGCCCAGATAATTCGGGGCATGCTGACCTACCGTTGCCCATTCCTTCCTCCTCTTTAGCAGAGGCGGTCCCAACAGTGTCCCCTCCATCCCGGAGGACGAGCTGGCAACTGTTGGCGTGGGTCTCGCTCGTTGCCTGACTTAACAGGATGCTTCACAGTACGAACTGACGACGGCCATGCACCTCCTCTCAGCTAGTCAAGTAGAGTCTTCAGCCCGACTATCATTCAGCTGTCTTAACTGGTGAGTTTCCCGGCGTTGAGTCCGATTAAACCGCAGGCTCCACCCGTTGTGGTGCTCCCCCGCCAATTCCTTTAAGTTTCAGCCTTGCGACCGTACTTCCCAGGCGGCACGTTTCACGATTTCTCTTCGGCACCTCGGTAACTCGTGGTCACCGATACACCTAACGCGCATCGTTTACAGCTGGGACTACCCGGGTATCTAATCCGGTTTGCTCCCCCAGCTTTCGTCCCTCACTGTCGGAGCCGTTCTGGTGAGACGCCTTCGCCACAGGTGGTCCCCCAAGGATTACAGGATTTCACTCCTACCCCTGGAGTACCTCTCACCTCTCCCGGTCCCTAGATTGCCAGTTTCTCCTGAACGCCCATCGGTTGAGCCGGTGGATTTCCCAAGAGACTTAACAATCCAGCTACGGACGCTTTAAGCCCAGTAATAGTGGCCACCACTCGAGCCGCCGGTATTACCGCGGCGGCTGGCACCGGTCTTGCCCGGCCCTTTCTTCACCAGTTGTTTAAACTGGTGGACAGCCCGATTTTACGGGCACTCAGAGTTCCCTTGTCACGGTTTCCCGCATTGTAAAGTTTTCGCGCCTGCTGCGCCCCGTAGGGCCTGGATTCGTGTCTCAGAATCCATCTCCGGGCTCTTGCTCCCACAACCCGTACCGATTACAGGCTTGTTGGGCCGTTACCCCAACAACAACCTAATCGGCCGCAGACCCATCCTACGGCGGCGGACCTTTCGGCTACAGAGCATTCCAGCATCCATAGTCTATAGGGTATTATCCCCAGTTTCCCGGGGTTATCCCCTTCCGTAGGTTAGATTGTCCACGTGTTACTGAGCAGTATGCCGAGGTCTTACACCTCTCGACTCGCATGGCTTAATCGAACTCCGATAGCAGTGGCCTCTGGCAGGATCAACCAGAATTCACATATAATACGCACACTATCTGAACTTTCTAAGGAATTGAGCGGTTACTAAACAAATTTCCGCATTGCCAATGCCAACGTCAGAACCAACTCCGGTCATGCCGGGTATTGTTGGATCTCCATCAAAGAGAATTTTCTTGCTTGTGTTCTGTCTGAACACGGGCTTATAACGTATGTTTCAAGGATATTTATACCTTGCTGCATGCGTTATTTTCCATCGGGGTCAAACCGGCGGAACCGGCGTCTTGACCCTTCATAAAGGATGCCTGATGATGTGAACTTCGTCGTGTTGTTTCACGCGTTCACGGGCTTACAATGTAGGTTTCAGGATTATTTATACCTTGTTGCCTGCATTCCCACCCTCGGGACCGACACCGGTCCCTTGCGGGGCGGTTTTCGTCGGTTCGTCATCAGATTTTGTGGATCACATTATTGATCACCCGGACATTTAAAGCTGATCTACGCCGTGAATGCAGCAGCATTTCCGGCAAGTATCCCCGTAAAAATATACCATGCCCGGATAATCCGAAAACCGCTCCGGATACCATGTTCTGCACCATTTTCACCTCCGGCACGGTTTTTTCCGGATTCCGTGTCATGTGTCCGCGTCCTGGATGAAATCCGGGTTTTTGCAGAAAAAATGCGCAGAGCGCGGTACGACCGTAACAGCATCTCCGGCGGAGATGCTTCCGGGAGCGTCTTTCGAGCCAGCGGCGCCCGCGCGAACTGTGCAGAACGCGCACGGTGGCTGCACCATCAGCCGTGATCTTCCTACATATACTATAGTGTAAAAGACCGGGTCTTCAGACTCTATCTATATAGCAAAATTTCTACCAATTTTCCGGGCCTGTGGGCGCGCATCGTTTTTGCCGGATCTCCCGCGATCCTGCGGCAGGTGCCGCACTGCCCGCGCCAGCCGGTCCCTGCTTACCAGCGGGAACGCGCCGCCCCCCCATTTCAGCGGAGCGCCGCATTGAGCAGCATCCGGTGAAACCTTTCCGGCATGGTCGCCATCGGAACATGCGACGTGGGCAGTTCCCGGTAATCCCACTGCCCCGCCCCACCTTCAGCAATCTTCGCCTGCGCAGCCCGCGTCACACCGGCAAAATCGCTTTCCGTGCACCGGATATAAACCCGTCCGATACCCCGCAGCCTCCCGGGATCGTACTGCAGCTTCTGCGTATATGCACAGGCGGCCTCAAGGCCGGCGAACGAGAGGGGGTCGGCACCGCTGGCAGAGAAGAGGTCAAAGAGCGACTGGCCCGGGTCCGGCAGGGCAGCATCAACGTAGACCAGCTTCCTCACCCGCGCCCGTATCCGTTCAGCTGCACCGGTGATCACCATCCCCCCATAACTGTGGCCCACCAGGACAACGCCGCGGAGATCGTGATCCTCCATCAGCCGGCAGACGACCCCGATATGATCCGAAAGGTCATGGGTGTGCTCATCCGGGAGGGCCGGTGCAAAGGCGCGGTGGCCGTGCGCCTCAAGGTATGCAACAGTCCCGTTCCAGTATTTCGGGCCCAGCTGCCCTCCCGGCGGGTAGTCGTTGCGCCCCCGGAGCCGGTTCCAGGTATCGGTCGACATATTGCCACCATGGACAAGGACAACGGTTGCCATACAATTCTATCGGTAAATTCCCAACGGCAAAAGAGATTGTGGAATGCCCGGCCGGACAATTTTCAATCGCGTTCACAAAAAAAGCGTTTGTCCCCTGCCCGACCCCCCTCAGGTTCGAGTGGAGGGAAATTTGGTAAAATCCAGTCGATATTTCCATGGGAAATGGAGCTATTTTTGACACGTGCCGAAAGGGGGGTCGGGCAGGGGCAGTGCCTTTTTTGTGCGCACGCATCGCGATCGCGGCATGAAATATTCAGCACCCGAACACCAGAAAATGCTGGCAGTTCTCCCTGAACCCGGGGGCGGCACCCCCTTGTTTCATCACTGCTCCGGCACGATCGCGATACGATCGCTGACCGCGTCCGACCCCCTCGCGACCACCAAGCATATGGCTGACCCTGACAACCTCCCATGCCACATGCCGGATTTCAAACCAAAGACGGGCACCACAACCAGTGCCTACACGCTGAAAACGCCGATACCCGATATCGCCGCGTTCAACACCCTCATCCGCACCCTGTTGTACAACAACCCGCTCGGCTGCACCCGCTACGGTCACCGGAGGAAGGGCTTCCCCCCGGTCCGGAAGGCCCGGGAGATGTACACCGCGAAGTTCGAGTACCGCAACCCGGAGGGGAAACGGATCGGTACAACCATCGAGATGTATGACTCGGTTGAGGGGTACGAGACCGGTATCGCCTCGGTCATCTCGAACATGGCAAACATCGCCTCCCACCGGGGCAAACCGCGCCACCTGCCGGAGAGGGATCTCTTCTCTGTCATGCTCCAGTGCCACGACCCTTCGGGCGAACTCTATTACCTCAACATCGCCCGGGACCGGTTCAGCATCTCGGGATACCGCGACCCGAAGATCCGCGAGCGGGTGGAAGCGTGGGCGGGTGGAGTAAAGGAACTGGCGTAGCCGGACTCTCATCGAATCCAAAAAAGACCGACCATCGGGAGGGTTTCCGCACAACCAGACTGCCAGGCAATGCATGGGTAAAACGAAGGTATCTGGGGGGTTACTCCGCAGCAGCATCCCGTATGAGCTCCGCGCTCTCTGCCCGGCAGATCCGCACCCAGATGTCCCCGTAGAACTCCTCCTGCCGGAGGGTGCAGCGGCCGTCAAGGGCAAGGAAAAGGAGCGGAATGAAGACCTCGGGGACTCCCCACTCCATCCGCTCGCAGAGCTCGGCAAGCGTCATCTCCTCGTCGAGTTCCAGCCCTTCGAGATACTCGGCGAGCCGGACCATGGCCGATTCCTGGAACCCTTCCTCGTGGGCGATGCTGACCACGTCGTCAGCATCGATCAGGGAGTCGGAGAAGTCCACGCCGCCCTCCATCCGCCGGCGCCTTCGCTCCGCCTTCTCGAGGTTCTTGAGCTCCACGATCAGCTCGAAGAGGGTGACCGGGCTCTTCCTGAGGTTCTTGCGGTCGAGGCGGCGCTGGATCTCGTGCTCCAGGCGCTCGATGGGGCCGAGGCGGCTGGAGAAGTCGATCTCCTCGTCCATACCGGCGCTGAACGCGTCCCCGAAGAGGTCGTCCTCCCCCTCGCCTTCGCTGTCGTCCTCCGCGGTACCTACGATGGCGAGCTGGTCAGACTTCATCCGGAGGAGGGTTGCCGCGAAGAAGAGGGTCCGGCCCGATACCTGGAGGTTGAGCTCCCTCCTCCGCTCAAGTTCGGAGAGGAACCGGTCGGTGACCTCGATGATGTCGATGTTCCAGGGGTCGATCTCGCCCCGTTCGGCCATGGCTACCAGGATCTCGACCGGGTCCTCGACCGGCGCCTGCTGGACAAGCCCCGCGGGTGCAGGGGAACTGCCCGCGGGTTCTCCCTGAATCGCCCCGGTTGCTGAACGGATATCCGGGGTCTCCTGGGGCTCAGGCCCCGGCATCTGCTCCACAGCCGGGGGGCTCTCCACAACGGGTTCCTTTCGTTCCTCCCCGCCGTCAGCCATGCGCCTTCACTCCCGTGACAAGCGTGCTCTTGTCCGGCCGGAGTGTCACGCCCATGATCCGCTCGGCTGCCTCAATCATCGGCTTCCGGAGGGAGATGATGATGAACTGGGTGCTCGGGGCAAGCTCGGTAACCATGGATGAGATCCGCTCGACATTCGCCCCATCGAGGGACATGTCGACCTCGTCGAACGCGTAGAACGGGGCGGGGATGAAGCGCTGGATGGAGAAGATGAAGGCAAGCGTTGTCAGCGACTTCTCTCCGCCCGAGAGGGAGTTGAGGAGGTGCACCTTCTTGTCCCGGGGCTGGACGGCAAAGGTCATCCCGCCGGTGAACGGGTCCTCCTCATTCTCAAGCACAAGGTGGCCGTTCCCGCTCGTGAGCCGGGCAAAGATCTCCCGGAAGTTGGTGTCGATGGCCTTAAAGGCGGTCATGAACGCCTCGTACTTCATCTGCTCGAACTTCTCGATCCGCGAGATCAGGGTCTCGCGCTCGGTGGAGAGGGTCTCCTTGCGCTCCTTGCGCTCAACCACCTGCCGGTCAACCTTCTCGTACTCCTCGATAGCGAGCATGTTGACAGCGCCGATCTTCCGCAGTGCCCCGTCGGCCTCCGCGATCTTCCCCTCGATCTCCTTCAGCGAGAGCTCGGTCACCGTCTCCCCCACCTGCTGCTTCAGCATCTCGATCTCGATGCCGAGGGTCGCGGCCCGCTCCTCGATGGCGGTCATCTGGACGGTGACGCGTTCCTTCTCCGCATCGTACTTCATCAGCTTCAGCTCGGACTCGTGGATCGCCTGGGTGACCTCGGAGCGTTTCTTCCGCAGCTCGTCGAGCTCGCCAGAGAACTCCTTCTGCCGTTCCTCAAGGGTGGCGATCTGGGCCTTGTGGGCGGCGATCTGCTCGTTCGCCCCCGCGATACCGGCATCAATCTGCCGGTTGCGCTCATCCTGCCGGCCCCGTTCCTCCGAGAGCTCGGTCAGGCGCGAGTTGAAGTGCTGCCGCTCGCGCTGGGCATCGTTGATGTCGGCGTCCTTGTTCCGCAGCCGGCGCTCCGACTCTTCGATCTCCTTGCGCTTCTTCTCGAGCTGCTCGGTGAGGGCGGGGATGTTGGTGTCGTCGAGCCGCTTCTTGATCTCGTCTACCCGGGCAGAGAGGGCGTTGATCTCTGTGGTGATGCCATCCAGTTTTGCCTCAAGGGCGGCAAGCTCGGCAGCGCCGTTCCGGGTCTCCTCCTGCTGGCGGGCAACTGCCGACTCGATGGTCTGCTTCTCGACCGTGATCGCCTCGAACCGTTTCCCGAACTCCTCGGTAAACATCCCGTAGCGGGCGATCTTCTGGTCGATCTCGCCCCTCAGGACCCGCTTCTGGTCCACCTCTTCCGTGAGCCGTTTGACCGCGGCATCGATCGTGGATGCCTCGCCAGCGAGCTCACCGAGCCGTGACCGCAGGCGCATGATCTCATCGTCAACAGCGGCACCGAAACCCTTCGGTCCGGTCTGCTTCCTGACCGATCCGCCCGTGATCGCACCGCTCTTCTCCAGGAGTTCGCCTTCGAGCGTGACCATCCGGTACTTCCCGACGAGCTTGCGGGCACGCTCGAGGGTGTCCACCACGACCGTCCCGCCGAGAGCAACGGCAAACGCCCGGTCGTACTTCGGGTCGTACTCGAGGAGGTTCACCGCATAGTCAATGACACCCGGTTCCTTAAGCGGGGGAAGGACCGGAGGCTTGAGCTTGTTCAGGGGGAGGAACGTAACCCGGCCCAAGCGCTCCTCCTTGAGGAATTTGATCGCATCCGATGCGATCTGGTCATCGTCGCAGACCACGAACTGGAGCTTGTTGCCCGCTGCAACGTTGAGGGCGGTCGTGTACTCCCGGGAGGCCTTGCCGAGATCGGATATCGTACCGTGGACACCCTCCATCCCCAGCACTGCCTCGAGCGCCTTGCCCCCCGACTCCCCGCGGGCCTGGGCAGCAGCTTCGAGCCGGATCGCGTCCTGCTCGTACTCCCGCATCTCGCTGCGGATCTTCTCGAGGGTGTTCCGCTGGGCAAAGAGCGACCCCTCGAGCTCCGAGAGGTTCCGGTCCAGCTCCTTCTTCTGGGACTGCAGATCGGTAATACTCTTCTCGCTGTCGGAGAGCTGCCCCTGCTTTGCCGCGTACTCCTCGTCAAGCTGCCGCAGGAGCCCGGTCAGGCGCTCGAGCTCGCTCGTCCGCATCCGGCTCTTCTCGATGCAGAGGTCCTGCTCCCGGAGGATGCCGGACCGGACACCCTTCTTCTCCTCGCCCTGCTGGATGAGGGAGAAGAGCATCTCGCGGGCACCTTCCGTGTCCTGGCTGTGCTGCCGGATCTCGGTCTCGATCTTCTCCGCCTGCGCCTTTGCCGTCGCAACCTCCATGGCGATGTTCGTGCGGTCGATGGTGAGCGACTGGATTTGGGAAGTGCACTCGGCGATCCTGCCCTCGGCACGCTTGGTGTCCATGTACACGCGGTTGATCGCCTCGAGGTTCTCCTCCTTCTCCTTCCGGTACCGGACGATGGTACTCTCGGCTAGCTTGATGCCGCTCTTGGCCTCTTCGAGCTCCGCGATGAGCTTGAGGTAGTCTGCCCCGCTCTTCTTGTTGATGAGCTCGTCAACGTCCTTTAAGTCCGCCTGCAGGTACGCAAGCTCGTTCTCCTCGAGCCCCCGGTCCGACGCAAGGCGGGTGAGCTGGAGCTTGTGGTCCTCTGCCGAGTGGTGGAGCGTGACCAGTTCCTTCTCCCGGTCATGGAGCTGGGCAGCGGCCCGGCAGTTCTGGTAGAACGCGAGGTCCTTCTGCCATTTCTGGTACTCGAGGGCATGCTCCCGTTCCTTTTTGAGCTCGTTGGCCCGGCGCTGGAGCTCGATTAAGAGGAGCTCCTCGCGCTCGATCCGCTCACGCACAATGTCGAGTTCGGCAAGCGACTGGGCTTTCTTGATGTCGAACTCGGCAACGCCGGCGATCTCATCGATGATCTTCCGTCGCTCGCCGTCGCTCATCTCCATGATGCGGGTGACATCGCCCTGCATCACGACATTGTACCCGTGGGGCTTGATGCCGTACTTTGCCAGGTGGTCCACGATGTCGCTCTGCTTGCAGAGCCGCTCGTTGAGGTAGTTGTAGCTGTAGTAGCCGTTGCCTGTGCGCTTGATCCGCCGGCGGATCTTCGTACCGTCAGAGAACGCGAGCGATACCTCGGCCGTGTTCCGGCCGGAGTTCACGTTGATGAGGTCGGTCAGCTTCTCGGCCCGGAGATTGCGGGAGCTCGAGAGTGCAAGGACAAACAGGATGGAATCGATGATATTGCTCTTGCCGGACCCGTTGGGCCCGGATATCACCGTGAATCCTTCAAGGAAGGGGATTTTTGTCTTTTTGGCAAAAGACTTGAAATTATCGATCTCCAGTTCTGTGATATGCAAAGATCCGGCTCCTTACTTCTTTGCAGGATCCTTGGTCTCCTCGGTGGCGTAGATCAGATCGCCCTGCTTGGGCTTGTTCTGCCCCTTCTTGCCCCTTCCGTATCCTGCGGATGCAACAATGTAGTCCTTATCGCCGCGCCGGGGCTCCTGCTTCATGGTGCCGTCAGGCTGCATGATCCAGTCCATGACCGGCTCGGGGGGAGCCTGGGGTTCTGCCTTGCCCTTCGGGCGGATGACGGTGCTGCCTCCTGATGGCATTGCCGCGGGCTGGGCCTGGGGCTGGGAGGTCTGCTGCTGGACAATCGGGGCCCGCTTGAGCTCCTGCCTGCTGCGTTCCTCGGTCTGCTTGGACATCTTCATGGCAATGGACTTGAGATCGAGCAACTCCTGGGTCAGGCCCTTGACGAGTGCTTCCATCTCCTTCATCTTCTTCTCAAGGGCTGCAATCCGGTCCTCGGTTGCAGCGCCGCTTCCGGTTTCCATCATCACTATCATGGTCTCCTTTCCAGGCATCGGGTGCCCGGTCTTTGATCTTTGCATAAAGACTTGCGCGAGCGGGAGTCCTTAGCATTATGTGCGACGTCCTCCTTAAATAATAGTGGTGGTCTGAAGGGGTCAAACCCCGAGGACGAGAAGAATTCCGCAGGAATTCTTCGCTGTCCCGAAAGTCCGATGGAACTTGAGGAGGAATGAATTTCAAAAACGGTCACCACATCCTTCCCGGGGGGAAATACCCCCACATTTACCCGTTTTTTGCTCTCCCGCGCCATTTCGCGCACCGGGCGAGAGATCCAAGGGCGGGTACGCGTGGATGGTCAGGCAGGCTGCGGTGCAGCCTCAATCGCACATTTACTCGTACATACTATCGCTACTGCACAAAGGGTAATACCTTTCAAGCGCGAACGCTTTTGCATATGTCCGATCCGGCAAAACAAATGTCCTATCTGGCAAAGGCCGACCCGGCAATTGCCGATATCATCGAGAAGGAACGGCTCCGCCAGGTCAACGGGCTGGAGCTGATTGCGTCCGAGAACGTTGTCTCGCATGCGGTGCTCGAGGCGATGGGGTCCATCATGACCAACAAGTACGCCGAGGGTTACCCTGGCAAGCGGTACTATGGCGGATGCGAGTTCCATGATATGGCCGAGAACCTTGCCCGCGACCGGCTGAAAAAACTCTTTGGCGCAGAGTACGCCAACGTGCAGGCACACTCGGGAACCCAGGCGAACATGGCGGTTTATTTTGCGTCTATCAAGCTGGGAGACAAGATCCTCTCCATGAAGCTCAACCAGGGAGGCCACCTTTCCCACGGCTCTCCGGTCAGCTTCACCGGGAAGTTCTACCAGGTGGCACAATACGGGGTCGACCCAAAAACGGAGACCCTCGATTATGGGCAGGTAGCAGAGATGGCAAAGAAGGAGAAGCCCCAGATCATTGTCTGCGGTGCCTCGGCCTACCCGAGGACCATCGATTTCAAGGCCTTCCAGGAGATCGCCAACGACGTCGGTGCGGTCTGTCTCGCGGACATTGCCCACATCGCCGGTCTCGTGGCAACCGGACTCCACCCGACCTCGGTCGGCGTGGTCAACTATACGACAACCACGACGCACAAGACCCTCCGCGGACCCCGCGGCGGCGCCATCATGTGCAACGCTGACCTCGGCGTTGGCATCGACAAGGCGGTCTTCCCCGGCATGCAGGGCGGCCCCCTGATGCACACTATCGCGGCAAAGGCGGTCTGCTTCGAGGAGGCGCTCAAGCCCTCGTTCAGGGAATACAACAAACAGATCATCAAAAATGCCAAGGTCCTTGCCGAGACCCTCATGGCAAACGGCCTCAGGCTCGTCTCGGGCGGCACCGACAACCACCTCATGCTCCTCGACCTGACCGAGCAGGGCATCACCGGTCTTGAGGCCGAAACCGCCCTCGGCAAAGCCGGCATCACGGTCAACAAGAACACCATCCCGAACGAGACCAAGAGCCCGTTCGTCACGAGCGGCCTGCGCGTCGGCACCCCCGCAGTCACCTCACGGGGCATGAAAGAGGCCGAGATGCGCCTCATCGGTGGCTGGATTGCCAGTGTCATCAAGGATTGCAAGAACGAGAAGAACACGAGCGACGTGCGCAGCAAGGTCGAGGCGCTCTCGTCCAAGTTCTCGCTTTATCCCGACTAACCCTTTTTTTGGTGCATATCCATGACCACGATCCTCGATGGGAAAAAGACATCCGAAAAGCTGCTGGAACTCTTGAAGGAGAAGATCGAGGACACGGGGATCGAGCCCTGCCTGGCAACGGTCATTGTCGGAAGCGATCCCGCCTCCCAGATGTACGTGCGCATGAAGCACCGTGCCTGCGAGCAGGTGGGGATCCGGTCCGTGGGGATCGAGCTTCCTGCCGAATCTACTACCGAAAGTATCCTTGAATCGGTCCGGAAACTGAACCGCGACCCGGATATCGACGGTATCCTTGTCCAGCTGCCCCTCCCGAAGGGTATCGACACCGAACGGATCATCGATGCGATCAGCCCGGCGAAGGACGTGGACGGTTACCACCCGGAGAACATGGGGCTCCTCTTCTCCGGCAAACCCCGCTTCTCGTCCTGCACCCCGACCGGTATCATGACTCTCCTCGCCGAATATAAGATCCCGGTTGCCGGTAAACGGGCGGTCATTGCCGGCCGGAGCATCGATGTCGGACGGCCCATGGCAGCCCTGCTCCTGAATGCCGATGCCACGGTGACGATCTGCCACAGCAGGACAAAGGACATCGCCGATGAGCTGAAGCGGGCGGACATCCTCGTCTCCGCGGTCGGGAAGGCACACTTCATAACACCGGAGATGGTGAAGCCCGGTGCAGTGGTCATCGATGTGGGCATCAACCAGCTGAACGGGAAACTGGTCGGCGACGTGGACTTTGCTGCCGTGAAGGATATCGCCTCGGCAATCACCCCGGTGCCGGGCGGCGTCGGCCCCATGACGATTGCTACCCTGATGGAGAACACATTCCGGGCAGCGAAGGAGCGCTCATGCGACAGTGCACGATAAACAAGGTAGTTATCGGGGGCGACCTCCCCGTCCGGGTGATGGGCGTCATCAACTGCTCCCCGGAATCGTTCTACACCGACTCATATATCGCTCCTGCCGATGTCCGGAAAAAAGCCGATGAGATGGTTGCCGCCGGCGCCGACATCATCGACCTTGGCGCCCGGAGCACGGCTCCCCATGCACAGGCCATCAGCCAGACAACCGAAGCCGAGCGGATCGATGCTGCCTTAAAGGAACTCGATGGCAGCGGCATCACCGTCTCGGTCGACACCACGAGCCCGTGGGTCCTTGATGTCTGCTTAAAGCACGATGTTCATGCGGCAAACGATATCGCCGGGTTCGCCTCCCCTGCATACGCAAAGCGGGTAGCCGATGCGGGCCTTCCCGCGATCCTCATGGCAACGGATTACCAGCCCGGCGATCCGGTGGGGCTTGACGCAACCCACAAAGCCCTTGCCACCATCGTGAAGCGCTGTGCCGATGCCGGCGTGGACAATTACATCCTCGATCCGGCCGTCGGCCTCTGGACACCGCTCCGCTCATTTGATGATGACTGGGAACTCTGCCGGAACTACGAGACATTCCAGAAGTATGACCGCCCGATCCTTGCCGCCGTTTCCCGGAAGAGCTTCATCGGGGACGTGGTCAACCGGGAGCCGGTCGACCGGCTCGCGGGCAGCCTAGCCGTCACCATGGAACTGCTCAGGAAAGGGGCATCCGTTGTGCGGACCCATGATGTGCCGCAGACTGTTGATACGATCCGGGTCTTCAACCGGCTGGTGAAGCGGTCATGAACAGCCGGTTCGAGGTCTTCGGGCTCTCGACCGGAATTATCAGCCAGGGCGAATCCATTTCTGAACGCGTCATTGTTGCCGCAACCAGGGCATGCGGCGGTTTTTCTGACGGCGACATCCTGGTCCTTGCCGAGACTGCTGTTGCAACATCGGAAGGAAATGTCATCCGGCTGGCGGACATAACCCCTTCGGCAGAGGCAGAGAGACTTGCCGCACAGTACGACATGGACCCCGCAACGGTCGAGGTTGTCCTCCGCGAGAGCAACACCGTTGTGGGCGGGATCCCCGGGTTCCTCCTCTGCATGAAGGCGGGCACCCTCCTCCCGAATGCCGGTGTCGATGCATCGAACGCCCCGCCGGGCTGCGTCACCCCGCTCCCGGAAGACCCGGAAGGCAGTGCCCGGCGTATCAGGGACGAGATCCGGAAGGCAACGGGCAAAACGATCGGGGTCATCGTCGCCGACAGCCGGACCCATGCCATGCGGTCGGGGTGCAGCGGCGTTGCCATCGGCTGCGCCGGCATCCCCTCCGTCATTGACGACCGGGGCAGGAGCGATCTCTTCGGACGGAAACTCGAGGTCACGAAGCGGGCGGTGGCCGACAATATCACCTCTGCCGCGGAACTGGTCATGGGCGAGGCGGACGAGTGCACCCCCGCTGCTATTGTCCGTGGGCTCGGCCTCCCGATATCCGATGATCTGATCGGCGTGGACTCCATCGCCGCCGATGAATGCCTCTTCATGGGCGTGTTTGCGAAGGGCCGGAAGTAATTCGTCCTGACCGGTTTCATAGTATCCTTTCGGACAGTATCACCTTTTTATGGTCAGACTCTGCAATTCTTGAGCACAACAGCACCCCCCGCACGCCATAGTATCCGGGCGGACAGGGTGCAGGACCCGTGAACCAGAACGGCGGAAGAGAAGATACCGCAGTCGGGGCATATCCCCCTGACCCACGGGGATGATCCCCACTACAAGTGGATAGCACTCTCCAACACCACGATCGCCACGTTCATGGCAACGGTGAACGGCAGCATCATCCTCATATCCCTGCCAGCGATCTTCAACGGCATCAGCATCAACCCGCTCACCTCCTTCCAGTACCTCCTCTGGATGCTGATGGGGTACGGTGTCGTCACTGCAACGCTTCTGCTCAGCTTCGGCCGGCTCTCCGATATGTACGGGCGGGTGCGGCTCTACAATATCGGGTTTGCCATCTTCACCCTCGGGTCGATCCTCCTCTTCCTCACTCCGGATACGGGAGACGCCGGGGCCATCGAGATGATTACCTTCCGTCTCGTGCAGGCCGTTGGCGCTGCCTTCATCTTCTCCAACAGTGCCGCGATCCTCACCGATGCCTTCCCCCCGGGGGAGCGGGGCAAGGCACTCGGCCTGAACATGGTCGCCGCCCTCTCGGGCCAGTTCATCGGACTTCTGCTCGGGGGAATCCTCGCGATCTATGACTGGCGGTATGTCTTCCTGATCAGCGTACCGTTCGGCATCATCGGCACTATCTGGGCATTCATGCGGCTCAAGGAGCCGGCATACCCGGTGAAAGCCCGGAAGATCGATATCTGGGGTAACCTCAGCTTCATCGGCGGGCTGACGCTCTTCCTCATCGGGATCACGTACGCTCTTGTCCCGTACGGGACGGATGCCATGGGCTGGGGAAGCCCGCTCGTGATCGCCTGTATGACCACCGGCCTGCTCCTCCTCCTCGCGTTCCCGATCATCGAGACCCGGGTGGAAGATCCCATGTTCGATATGGCCCTCTTTAAGAACCGGAGCTTCGCATTTGGCAATGCCGCTGGCTTCCTCTCGGCAATCGCCCGGGGCGGCGTAATGATCATTCTCATCATGCTCCTGCAGGGTATCTGGCTGCCGCTGCACGGCTACAGCTTCGAATCCACCCCCTTCTGGGCCGGCGTCTACATGCTCCCCCTGACCATCGGGTTTGTCATCATGGGACCGGTCTCCGGGCTGATCTCCGACACCTACGGCCCCCGCTGGATCAGCACGGCCGGGATGCTGCTCGTGGCACTATCGTTTGTCCTGCTCGCCCTCATGCCATACGACTTCGACTTCATCCCCTTTGCCATCGCCCTCTTCATCATGGGGGTGGGCAACGGCATGTTCGCGTCCCCGAACTCGGCCGCGATCATGAACTCGGTGCCCCCGTCAGAGCGCGGGGTAGCCTCGGGGATGATGTCCACCCTGATGAACTCGGGGTTCGTCATCAGCATGGGAATGTTCTTCACGATCATCGTGGTCGGGCTCACGCAGCACTTCCCCGCGGCCCTTGCTGCATCGCTCACCAGTGCTGGTGCCCCCCAGCTGATCCAGCCCATGAGCGTCATCCCACCGACCGGGGCGCTGTTTGCTGCATTCCTCGGGTACAACCCGGTCGAGATGATCCTGACCAGCCTGCCGGCCGCAGTCACGGCAGGGATTGCACCGGCAACGCTCGCTACGCTGACCGGTATCACATGGTTCCCGACAACCCTTGGCGTGGCTTTCATGCCTTCGCTTGCCATGACCTTCATGCTCGGCGCAGTGCTGTCACTGATCGCTGCGGTCCTTTGTGCCATGCGGGGCGAACATTTTATACACGAGATCCACGGGCCGGGCGCAGGAAATAATGAGCTGGAAAAACCACGATAAAAGGAGATATCCATGACACCACAACTGTTTGAAAAGGTCCTGGTCGCCATTGACGGTTCTGAGAAGAACAGGCCGGCGGTTGCCGAAGCGCTCCGGCTCGGCAGGGCATGCGGAGCAGAGATTCATGCCGTGTACGTTATCGAGAACAGCACCATCGAGTCTGTTGCGGGAGAGAGCGCGGGGTGCGACGTCTGGACCGTGCTCCAGAAGGAAGCTGCTGCAGCGCTCCACGAGGCTGTTGAAGAGAGTGACGGCATGAAGGTGGAGACTGCAATCCTTGAGGGGAGTCCGGCAAAAGAGATACTCCGGTACGCGGCAGAGCATGCAATCGATCTCATCGTCCTGGGCACTCAGGGGAAGAAAGGCCTGGAACGCCTCCTGCTCGGCAGCGTTGCCGAAACGGTTATCCGCTCGGCACCCTGCCGTGTCCTTGTCGTTAAATAGTAAGGGTGGAGTCAGCGCCTTCGCCGTTTGGCCAGGTCGATCTTCTCCTGGAGCGCCTTCTCTTTTTCCTGTATCACTCCTGGCGCTGCCCGGTCCGCTTTCAGGGACGCGATCTCGGCAAAATCCCGGATCATGTCCGTCCGTTCGCTCTCCGTGAAGTCCTCCTCGTCAAGAAGATCGTAAAACTCCGTCTCCCCGTTCACCGGCCCCGTGGCTTTCTCAAAAGCAACCCGGAACTTCGCCCTGCAGTACCGGCAGTGGGAGGGGTACTCCCCACTCACCCGCTCCCCGATCCCGAGGATCCGGAAGTTCAGGCCGGCACAGTCCGGGCACTTCCACTCCAGGGTGAGCCCTTTTACCATTCCCGCAGCATCGCGTGCAAAGAACCGCTCGAACATGATGACTCCCCGACCCCTTGAAAAATGATAGCGGGATGAAGGCTATTAAAAACTGCGGTTGCGGACAGCGTATACGCGGGGCGACGGAGGGATTCCCGCGGATGCCATTCGGGTGGAATCATTCAGGGATTTTTCCGGATATAATCGAGCGCCGCAGCCGCAGCCATCCTCTCGGCCTCGGCAAGCGAGGGGCCGGACCCCTCAAAAACCCTCCCGTCATTCAATCTTACCGCAACAGCGAAGAGAGGGCGGTGGTCAGGGCCCTCCCGTTTCTTCTCCGAATAGACAGGGGGATGAAATCCCCGTTTCTGGAAATACTCCTGGAGGAGACCCTTGGGATTCGTGCAGGGTACGCAGGCAAGGAGCTGCCCGGCAAAGAGAGCCGTGAGAAAGACCGCGACATCGTCAAAGCCGATTTCGCAATAGAGCGCACCGACAAATGCCTCGAACGCACCCGCGGCGATCCGGTCGCCATACACCACGCTCTCCCCAAATGCCAACGGCACAAGGAGCCTGAAGGACGGGTGCGTCCTCGCCAGGGCACCGAGGGTCCGGTTCGATACGATTCCCGCGAGGATTTCGGTCATTGCACCTTCAGAGAGGATGGCGTCGTGGTGGACGAAGAGCGCCTGGGCGATGGTGAGCGAGAGGACCCGGTCGCCCAGGAACTCGTACCGCTGCCAGTCCTCTTTCGTGACATCCCAGCGGAGGGCGGACGGATCGCCATAGACTGCGTTGTACCGGGAGATGAAAAACGGGATGATGCGGTCGAGATCCGGCACCGGTTCCCGCAACAGACTGATGAGTGACTGCCTGACTTCACCCTTCATACGATAGTTGAGTATAGTGCAGAGGGGGTTCTTATCGTTTCCTCAGCGCCCGGACCCGGCCCTTCTCGTCAGAGAGGGTAAATCCCAGGCCCTCGAGGTATTCCCGGCTCCTGCCGGTGCCATGGATGAGGAGTTCGACAAGGTCGTCCTCTTCATCGATATCGGTATGCAACCGGAACGAATCGATGACCTCAACCGAGAGGCCGGCGTCGCTGGCTGCCTGCAGGTGCTTCATGAAGCTCGTCCCGTAGTAGTTGACGCGGAACTTCCAGGGCTCCCTGAGATAGATGACGTTGGTGCCGCCGCCGCGCCCGGGTACGATCGCCATGTCCTTGTCAGTCGAGAGCACGCGCTTGAGGGAGGGTTCATCCACAAGCGGGAGGTCTGCCATGATGATGAGCAGGTCGCGCGAGGTCGTCGGGAGGATCTCGTTTAAGGTCGCGTTGAGGTCCGCATCCTTGACGGTTATCTGGACAACCTCGCTGTCGAAGAGTTCGGTTGCCACGACGACCGGCATGCAGCAGTTCTCGGCTATGGCTTTCAGCACGTCCTCAAGCATCGCCTGGGCAAAAGCCTCCCGCTCCTCCTCGGAGAGGACTGCTGACAGGCGGGTCTTGGGATTCTTTGGTTTATACGGGATCAGGGCGTGCGGACACATGATATACCCGGGTTTGCCGCCCGATGCAAAAAAGATGCTGATATTGCCCCGGAATCGTGCGGTTTAACATGCCGGCAGTCCAACCTCCATGGGATGGATGATCCTGTTTATACCCTCACGACCCGGCTGCCGATCGAGACGGACGATGGCCCGGCACTTCCTGAACCGAGCGGCATTACCTACAAGCTCAGGGAGATAAGCGGATTCACCGTTGTCGGGTTTGCCCGCAGGACCTGCAATGCCGATGGACGAAGCGTGGAGGATATTCCCGCGGTCTGGCGCGAGTTCCTGACCAGAAACGCCATGGCCCAGATAAAAAACCGGACGGTTCCTCCCGTGATGTATGCGGTCTATTCGGATTACGAGAAGGACTGGACAAAAGAGTATAACTTCCTGATCGGGTGCGGCGTGACCCGGGCACCATCTGTACCAGAAGGCATGATGGCACGACGCATTCCGGCACAGACGTACGCACATTTTGTGGCACGCGGTGAGATGCCCCAGAAACTCATGGAGATCTGGGGTTCTGTCTGGCTCTCCGACCTCCCCCGTACGTACACGTTCGATTTCGAGGTGTACGACCAGCGGTTTACCCGGCCCGATAACAAGGAGATCGATGTATTCGTTGCCGTTGATCCCTCAAAACTGGACGGGCTCGCGGCCCGGTGACCAGTTCCTTCTTCTCCCCTCTCCGGGGCAGCAGGGGTCCGGCACCATGAACCGGAACGGTGCTGGCGCCTGCCCGATGGGGACCATCCGGTTCGCGGGATCCTGGAGAGAAGAACGCGTTACTCGATCCCGCTCATCCGGAGCCGGTCCTTCGGCACGAGGATCTCGAACCGTGCACCGGTCCCGGGTGTCCCGGTCTCCCGGATAGTCATGCCGGTCACGGCAAGGACCTCGCGGACAATAAATAGGCCCCACCCGGTCCCTTTCCCGAAGCCGCGTTCGAAAATCTTCTCCTTGTCATTCGGTTGCACCCCCCTGCCATTATCTTCGATGACGAGGAGGGCGCCGTCAGCGGTTGCGGTGATGGTCACCCGGATCGTGGTCGCGGTCTCCGCGTGACGCAGCGTGTTCTCGAAGAGGTGGAATACCGCACGGATCAAGAGGGGATCGGCGAGCACTGCGGCATCTCCCGTCTCAACTACCACTTTGACCTCCCCGAGGTTCAGCATCTCGCTCACCAGGGTGACGGTGTTGCGGATATTCTGCCACCGGGGGGGTTCCACGGCAATGTTCTGGTAGTCCTTGGCATACGAAAACTGGCGCCGGATCTTGTCGATCGCCATCTTCTCCTTGTCGAGGAACGACTTCAGCTTCGGGTCCTGGACCATCATGCCCATCAGTTCGTTATACCCGACAACGGCCGTGAGCTGGTTGAGGACATCGTGCCGGGTAATGCTGCCGACCAGTTGCAGTTTCCTGTTGAGAAATTCCACCTGGGCCTTAAGGCTGGCATTCTCTCTCTTCAGCGCCTCGCAGTCAGGGACGATTCCGCCGGCAGGTTCTTCATCGGAGGGCATAATGGTAGGTCGGGAACACGGAACACGGTTCCTGTTCTGGTATGGTGTTTTTCTCACATCACTTATGTAAGTTTTCTGTCCGTTCACGGACAGGGGATCATCTTTCAATAGCCGGGAGGAACAACCTTCTCTCCATGACAACGCCCCGGACCATCACGTACACCCGCAACGTGTTCTTACCGCTCACAACGGTCTGCCGGAACCGGTGCGGGTACTGCTGTTTCCGGACCCCGGTCCAGCCCGGGTGCCTCATGCCGCAGGATGCCGTGGAGGCAACCCTGAAGAGCGGGGCGGCACTCGGGTGTACCGAGGCGCTCTTCACCTTCGGGGAACGGCCGGAAGAGGAGCCGGGGTTTGATGCGATCATCCGTGCATCGGGGTATGCCACAATCCTCGATTATTGCGAGGCGATGTGCAAAAGGAGCATCGCATGTGGTGTCCTCCCCCACACGAATGCCGGTATCCTGACATACGAGGAGATGGAACGGCTGCGCCCGGTCAACGCGAGCATGGGACTGATGCTCGAGACCACCGCCGAGATCCCGGCGCATGCCACATCGAAGGGCAAATCCCCGGACGTGCGGATCGCGATGATGGAGGACGCAGGGAGACTGAAGATCCCGTTCACCACCGGCCTCCTCCTCGGGATCGGGGAGACCATGGCGGACCGGGAGGACTCGCTCCTCGTCATCCGGGACCTGCACAAGCGGTACGGCCATATCCAGGAGATCATCATCCAGAACTTCTGCCCCAAACCTGGCACGCCTCTGGCAAAAAGCCCCGTTCCCACGACTGACGAGATCTGCGTCACGATCCAGATGGCAAACGATATCCTGCAGCCCGATATCGCGGTCCAGATCCCCCCGAACCTGATCGATGCCTCCTCGCTCATCGCCTGCGGGGTCGATGACCTTGGGGGGGTCTCACCGCTGACCATCGATTATGTCAACCCGGAGCACCCGTGGCCGGCGTTTGAGGAGCTGAAACGGATCGCCGGCGATGCCATCCTGCGGGAACGGCTCTGCATCTACCCGCAGTTCATTGAGCGCGGGTGGTACGATCCGGGTTTGCAACTCCTAATAAACCGGCTCAGCCAAACAGTACAGGAAAGGAGCGGCGTATGGTAAAACAGAAGAAACTCCTCTATGCAGGCAAGGCAAAGTCGGTGTACCGGACCGACACCAAGGGCAAACTCATCGTCGAGTTCCGCGACGACATCACGGCATTCGACGGGGGAAAGAAGGACGTCCTGAAGAACAAGGGCAGTTACAATGCTTCGGTCTCGCGGTTCTTCTTTGAATACCTCGAAAAGAACGGGGTAAAGACCCATTTCGTGAAGATGATCGATGAGCGGCACATGGTCGTTGACGAGCTGCAGATGGTCCCGCTCGAGGTCATCGTCAGGAACCTGGCGGCCGGCTCCATCGTCCGCAACTACCCGTTCAAGGAAGGGATGAAACTCAACCCGCCGGTCATTGTCATCGACTACAAGGATGACTCGCGGCACGACCCGATGCTCAACGACGACCTGATCGTTGCCCTGAAGATCGCCACCCCTGCCGAGCTTACGAAGATGAAGAAGATCGCTCTGGAGATCAACCGTCATCTCGTAAAACTCCTTGCAGCGCAGGGAATCACGCTCGTGGACTTCAAGATCGAGTTCGGCCGCCGGGGCAGGACGATCTGCCTGGGCGATGAGATCAGCATGGACTCGATGCGCCTGTGGGACAAGAAGACCGGCGAGTCGCTCGACAAGGATGTGTACCGCTTCGATAAGGGCGACGTCATGAAGATCTACGACAGCGTTGCGGCACGCATAACCAAGGCATCAAAGAAGCGCAAAGACTAACGTCTCGTATGCAAATAACGTGTCAGGAAATTCTCCCGGTACGATACCATGACTGAAGAACCAGCAGATGAAGCAGATATGCTCAAGTGGGTGAAGGCATATGCCCATAAGCAGGGATACGTCCTCAATACCGACGAGAAGCAGCTTGGGACCGTGATCCGGGGGCTCGTGCGGAACAAGGGAAAATTCGGACGGCCCTACTGTCCCTGCCGCCTCCGCAGCGGTGACGAGGAGAAGGACCGGGCAATCGAGTGCCCCTGCAAATACCATAAGGAGGAGATTGCGACCCGGGGCCAGTGCCACTGCAACCTCTTCTTTAAAAAGACCTGATTTTTCCCTATGAGATATCCCGGAGAGACCGCTGCAGGACCCCGGGGCTGCGGCCTTTTGCCGGTCGCCGGTCCAAAGCCGCGAATCCTTATCCTTGGAAGTTTCCCGAGCCGGCTCTCGCTTGCACACGCCCGGTATTATGGCAACCCGAGGAACCATTTCTGGGCCGTTATGGAGGCACTGTTCGCGATCGATCCCGCCCTCCCATACGAGGAGCGGATACCTGCACTCAAAACACACGGTATCGCCCTCTGGGACGTGGTTGCCTCCTGCTCGCGCCCCGGCAGCGCCGATGCCCGTATCACCGGTCCGGCATTCAACGATATCGCGGGCTTTGCTGCGGCCCACCCCACCCTCCGGCTGGTTGCGCTCAACGGGAAAACCGCAGGCAGGTACTATGCCCGCATCGCGGGGGCGGTTCCCATCCCGTACCTGGTGCTTCCCTCGACAAGCCCGGCACATGCAGGGATGTCCGTGGCAGAGAAGATCCGGCAGTGGTCAGCAATCCTGCAGGAATCCTGAACCGGGGGATTGTATATCCAAAAACCCGGTGCAAAGAGTGCCGAAGCGAATGAAAAACCTCAAAAAACAGGAGAGCCGGGTCTTCCGCCGTCCCTTACCGTTCCATCCGGAACTTCAGGAAGATGACGTGGTAAATGGCATAGAACCCGGTGAGCACTGCCGCCGTGTAACCGGCCAGGGCGATATACGAGATCCACCACGGGAGCTCGACCGGGCTCTTCTGGAGCACAAGCGATGATCCTACTACAAGCGCCGCAACGACCATCCCGATCATGAGCTTATCGCTTGCCTTGTCAGCCGCCATCTGGACCTTCTGGAGGTTCGCATCCTCGATCTCGAGCTTGAAGGTCCCCGTAGAGAGCCGGCGGAGCATCAGGTTGATGTTGCGGGGCATGTCGAGGAGGGCATCGGCACCCTCGAGGAGTGCCATGGAAGCACGCTTGACATACCCTGCCGAGAGCATATTGGCGTCGGCAAGCTTGGTGAGGTAGGGGGTGATCTCCTTGCTGAAGTTGAACTTCGGGTCGAGCCGGACACCGATGTCGAGAACCATCATGAAGACTTTCAGGAGGAGCATGAGGTTCATCGGTACCTTCAGACGGTACCGGCGCATGGACTCGGTGAGCTCGGTGACCACGAGCCGGAAGTTCATCTGGCCGACATCGGACTCCCCGCCGCCGAAGTCGTGCATCATGATGTAGAGGTCGTCGCGGAGCGGTTCCCGGTCCACCTCGGCGATCACGATCCCAAAGCCCTCGAGCGACCGGATCATCAGGTCGATGTCGTCCATGGAGAGGGCGAAGAGCAGGTTGATGAAGTTCTGCCGCTTCTCGGGGCGCAAAATCCCGACGATCCCAAAGTCGAGGAATACGATATCCCCTTCTTTTGTCACCAGCAGGTTGCCCGGGTGGGGATCGCCGTGGAAGTACCCGTCCTCGAAGATCATCTTGAGGTAGGCATGGAACCCGCGGACACCGATCTCGTGGGGGTCGTGGCCCATTGCCATGATCGCCTCGGGATCATCGATCCGGACGCCCTCGATGAACTCCATGACGAGCATCCGGGGGCTGGAGAACTCCCAGAATATCTTCGGGAACCGTATCCCCGGCGTATCGCGGAAGTTCCGGGCCATACGGTCCGCGTTCCTTGCATCCCGCGTGAAATCGAGCTCTTTTACGATCTGGTGGGCGAAGTCATCGACCATCCCCGCCGGGTTATAGAGGCGCATCTCCGGAAACACGGTCTCGATCCGTTCTGCCATGGACTGGAGGATGCCGATATCCAGTTCGATGATCTCCTGGATGCCCGGGCGCTGGATCTTGACAGCGACAACGGTGCCGTCCCGCAGGACCGCCCGGTGGACCTGCCCGATCGACGCGGACGCGACTGGTGTCTCATCGATCTCTGAGAAGAACTGCTCGCAGTTCGGGCAGGTCTCGTGGATGACCTCCATGACCTCGGAGAAGGGGACCGGCTTTGCATGATCCTGCAGCTTCTTGAGCTGGTCGATCATCTCGGGGGGAAGCAGTTCGGTCCTCGTGCTCATGATCTGGCCGAACTTCACAAATGTCGGGCCAAGGTCTTCAAGGGCAAGCCGTATCCGTTCGTATACCGTGGATGCATCGTCTGCCTTGCCGGTCGAAGGGAGCCTGAACCGGGCCTTGCCCGGGAACATCTTCTCAAGGCCAATGCCAAAACCGTACTGGCTTAAAATATCAACGATCTGCGCATATCGCCTGATACGGGTGACCATGAGTACTGTTGGGTTCTGGTCATACTTAAGGCGTACTTCTGAAAAATGGGGGTGGGCCCCGGGGCTCCATCAGGACTCACAGGGTGATCACGGGACGATGCTGCCGGGGTCGTCATCCATCACGATGACCAGGTCGTACGGGGCGATGGTCACGGTGGCGTTGGGCTGTGTGGCCCGGACGGGCACCGCCGAGCAGCAGTTCAGGGTATCCGCGGCAACAAGCCAGGTCCCGGGACAGATCTGGCCCGGCTGTACGACAGATCCTCCCTGCTCCCCGCAGGACTGCGTCCAGGAAGACTTCTCACCGGCCGCCTGCTGCGTCGTGGCGGGGGTGAAGGTTGCCATCCGGGTCACCGATACCGGGACGGGAACGGTTGGATTCGGGGTTGGTTTCAGGGTCGTTGTCTTGACCTGGGGGGTAGCCGGGAGGGTTGCTTTGGTCGGGACCGGCGTGAACGTAACGTCAGGGCCGGGGATGGTGGCACAACCTGCGCAGAGAAGGAGGAGGATGAGTGCCAGCGTTACGGCGAATGACACGGTACGGGAGCGCATCTAGTCCACCACCTGGTCGGCAGCACTATCCAGCGTGATGACGAGGGCGCGGAGCGCCGACGTCGTGCCGGCAGGAAGGTCTGCCGTGTTTGCGATGTCGCGGTAGGCCATCGAGAGGTCCTTGAGGTCGGTTTTGACCAGGCGGAGCGGGTTCTTCACTGATGCCAGGTTGCCGGTGGCAAGGTAGCGGTTCGCCACGGCAAGGTCGCCCTTGAGCTTCCTGGTCGCGTCCTCCGCCTCGCCAATGTCGAGCAGGACCGGCAGGAGTTCCCCGTTCATGGAATCTGCCCGGTATACCGCACGGTATCCCTGGTCGATCATGAACTGCATCCGCTCCGCTTCGGAGACCGCTCCCTGTGCCTCGATGGTCTGCTCCATAAACTGCTCCATCAGGGGCGAGATCACCGTATCCGCTGCGGCGATCCGGTCCTCACGCTGCGAATCAAGGGCTGCAACAAGATCAGGCCGCTTTGCAACGATGACATCGAGGGTGCGGCGGGCACGCGAGATATCGTAGCCCCGGCTCTCCAGAGTATCGAGGGATCCTTCGGCTCCCGCGGCCCATGCATCGAACGCGGCAAGCTGGCTGGTCTTCCGGACGGTCCAGTAGGTTTTCCTCTTATCTTCGATCCAGGGGTTGCCCGCAGTGGCCTTTGCTGCCTGTGCAGCGAGATCGGCACTCTTACCGTGACCGGCTGTCATCTGGATCGCAGCCTCGTCCCGGAACTGTGCCGTTGTGTTCCGCATCGCCTGCGTAAGGTTGTCAAAACCATCCCGTGTCGTGGTCCCGGGAATCTCTGACCCCAGTTCCCGGAATTCGGCAAGCAGGCTGTCCAGGCGGGCGGTGTCCGTGCCGTACAGGGGGTAGATGTACGTGATCGCGGCAGCCATCTCTGTCTCCCGGACCAGGGATACCCATGCCAGGTGCGCCTGCCGGATGCTGACCTCCCCGTCGCTGATCTGCGTGTCGCCGACAGCCGCTGCCGGAGGAAGGAGGAGCAGGAACAGAATGAGGAGGCCCGTGAATTTGTATACCAGGTGATCCGTTTCTGAATTCCCCCCAAAAAGCCCTGCGGGAGCCCGGTGCGGGGTACGCCGCAGGCTTCGGTCGTAATCGCAATTAGGTTATCGTTTTTTTGTCAATATCAACATTTGCCGGTGATCCACGGACGCAGAGAAGCCGGGTCATTTCCTGAACAGGACGATGCGGTTGGTATTGGTGCCGCAGGTGTTGTTGTTGACGCCCCAGATATTCGAGGTCTTGGTGAAGACCTGCTGGTTGATGAGGACCCCCCCGCAGGAGAATCCCGCACGGCAGCCGCGGGGGATGACCACCTCCTCGAGCCGGACGGTCTTCTTCCTCACCTCCCCGACCTCGAACGCAACATACCCGCCGTCACTCGTGATGCGGTAGAGCTCAGAGAAGACCTCCTCCATGACCGTCCCCCAGTCCTCCACGTTCCGGGCCATCGTGATCCCTTTCCCGATGGACGTTGCATCGAGGCCGTTGAACCAGCAGCGGAGCCAGTTGTCCTCCCGGTACTGGACGATATCGAGGAACGGCGGGGAGGTCACCGTGAGGCGTACGCTGCTTTCGGGTATCTGCGGGGTCGACCGGGCATCGCCGGTCAGGAAAAGGGCGGATGCACAGGCGTCCCGGAGATTCTTCTGCTCTTCCGCAGACACCGTCCGCAGGAGGCTCCTGGTCTTGCGCAGGATGATCGTGTGCGTGTCCCGGTACTCCGGTTCCTGCCCCCGCTTCCGGTTGATCCGCTTCTGGCTTTCCTGAGATACCGCCTGGTTGGGGGGCAGCGTATAGACCGAGAAGAAGCCCCGCGAATGGCCGGTCAGCCGGTTCGTTGCCACCATCGCGATCCAGCGGTCGATCCGGTCGGCCTCGTTCGCCTCCCGCCGGTCGATCAGGTACTGGCGGAGGGCAACGATCTCCTGCTCCGTTGCCGGGTGGTAGAACATGGAGAGGTCGGTGTCCGCCCGGTCGCCATCTTTCGGGATGCCTGCGAGCCGTTCTTCAACGGACCGGGGATCCGGTGGCAGGAGCCGGGGTTCGGTCATGATCCGGGAGAGGGGGTTGACATCGTTGGCAGCAACATGGCGGCCGGCAAGCCCTGCCTCGATGATGGTCGTGCCCCTGCCGGCGAAGGGGTCATAGACCAAGTCGCCTTCCGTTGTCAGCAGGTCAATGAAGAACCGGGGGAGCTGGGGCTTGAAGCAGGCCCGGTAGGAGACCTCGTGGATAGATGAAGCCTGTCGCTGGCGGGATGTCCAGAACTCGTTCGTGTACCGCGGGATCGTAGCAGGACCATGATGGGTATAATCCACCTGCGTGCGAACCCTGCCAGGGCTGATGAACGCGCTCAGTGCTTCAGCCGGGCCGGGGCTCGTCGTTCTCCTGCGGGATGACACGGTCTCGTTAGAGAGGTTGGCGGCCAATCGTATAAGAGTGCGCCGGCATCCCCTGCAGGGGTGTCACCACCGATACCATGAACATACCAGGGTGCCAAGGCAATCTCAGGAGCAGTGCAATCATGAGGGTAGAGGAGATGCAGGGACGATCCCCCGGTACCGGCCGGGAGTTCATGGAGAGGACAAAATACGCATACATCGAAAAGCGACCAGCAGCGGGGATTTCCCCAGCCCCCGCTTGAACTTCCGCCGGACAAGGACCTCCCCCTGTTTGCCCTGCCATCCCCGGAGAACATCCAGATCCCACCGGCCGATCTCAGGGCCGCAATCGAGAACCGGCGCAGTATCCGCAGTTATGCACACGAGCCTCTGACACGGGATGAACTGGCATTCCTCCTCTGGTGTACGCAAGGGGTCCAGAGAGTCCAGGGTACACAATGGACCTTCCGCACCGTTCCCTCTGCCGGGGCACGTCACGCGTTCGAGACATACCTGCTCGTCAACGCGGTGGAAGGGCTGGAGCTTGGGCTGTACCGGTACCTTGCCCTCCCGCATGAACTCCAGCAGATCGATATCGATCCCACCATCCCCTACCGCATCACTGCCGCGTGTTTCGACCAGCAGTTCATCCTCAGGTGCGGCGTCGTCTTCCTCTGGACCGCGGTCCCGTACCGGATGACCTGGCGCTATGGTGAACGGGGCTATCGCGATCTCCACCTCGATGCCGGCCATGTCTGCCAGAACCTGTACCTTGCAGCCGAAGCGGTTGATTGCGGGGTCTGCGCTGTTGCAGCATTCGAAGACGATGCCATGAATGCCATTCTCGGGATTGACGGGGACCGCCAGTTCCTCATCTACCTTGCGGCCGCAGGAAAGATTACGAAGTGATACCAGAACCTAGGACGTGTGAGCCCCGGTGGCGTCGAATGCCTCCGGGTACCGGACAATCCCGCCAATGCCATCCAGCGCCCCGGGCTCTAAGGGGAGGGCCATGAAGGCATTGTCCGGGCAGGAGAACGGGGGTACGATCCCGGCCTCCTTTGCACGAGTAAACCCAAAACGGGGGTAATAGCCCGGGTGGCCGACCACGATCACGATACGGTGCCCGAGGCGCCGGCACTCCTCAAGCCCTTCTTCGATGAGGGATGCCCCGATCCCCATGCACTGGTAGTCCTGGTGGACACCGAGCGGCGCAAGTGCAAGCGCAGGGGTCTCGGAGGTACCGGAGACGATGGTGACAGGACAGAAGAGGATATGCCCGATGATTTGGTCTTTATGCACGGCAACAAGGGAAAGATCGGGGTTGATATTGCCGTCGTGCCGCAGGGCATCCACGAGCCGTGATTCCCCGTCCTGCCCGAAAGCCTGGAGATGTACCTCGAAAATGGCAGGGGCATCTTCCGGAAGTTCCGGTCGGATAATGTAGGAATCCATCTCACTATGTTGAACGGGGCGGTTGATAAGAGATGTACATGAAACCACACAATAACCTCAAAAATACTGCAAAGGAAACCTCAAAAATCCAAAAGCGCCTATCTTTTCATCATGAACGAGACCCTCCGTGCATATATCGACCTCTGCCGGCTGCAGTTCTTCTTTGCATGGCCCCTCCTCTTCTGTTCCGGCTACCTGCTGGCAACCACCACGTACGGGGGGTTCTCGTGGTTCGTGCTCGGAAAGGTTGCCCTGATCGGCTTCTTCGGCTTCGAGGCAGGGCTCGTCCTGAACGATTATATCGACCGCGAGTATGACAGGAAGGACATCGAACGTGACCGGCTGACGAAGTACTGGCGCCTCTTTGGCACCCGGCCAATACCGGACGGGCTCGTCTCCCCCCGGATTGCCGCAGGGCTCGTGATCGGGATGGTCACCCTCACCGCGGGGCTCATCCTCACCCTCCCGTACCCGAACGCGGTCTGGGTGCTCATCCTGATGTTCCTCTGTTATGCCCTCGAGATCTTCTACCAGGAGGAGAAGCGGGAGCAGAAGCACCCGTATGCCCAGCTCATCGGACGGATCGACTTTGCCCTCTTCCCGGTTGCCGGGTATCTCTGCGCCGGCCGGCCCGACATGACCGCGCTGCTCTTCTTTGCCTTCTTCTACCCGTTTGCTCTCGCCCACCTCGGGGTGAACGACCTTGTCGATGGAGTAAACGACAGGGCACGGGGCATGAAGTCCATCCCGGTCATCTTCAGCAATGCAGGAACTGCATACTGGATCGCCGGCTTCTCGGTCATCCATATCGTGACCGCAGGCCTCTTCATGACCGCGCTCGGGTGGATTGCCCGGGCCGGGATCATCGCGGGGCTTGTTCTGCTCCTGTATGCCAATACGGTTATCCTGCGGGAGAAGTCTCCCGACGCTGCACTGAAGGTGCTCCCCTGTTTCCATGTGGCGATGGTACTGTACGCGGCGGGGATCTGTGGAGGGGCGATCTTCGGATAACCGCTCACACCCGCAGCAGCCGCTCGTTCTCGCGCAGCCACTGCCGGCGCCGGTCATAGTCCGGCATCAGCTCAGCCACCTTCTGCCAGAACTTTGGGGAATGGTCCATCTGCCGGAGATGGACCAGCTCGTGGAGGATGACATAGTCCACAATCTCAAGGGGCGCCTGGATAAGCCGCCAGCTGAAATTCAGCCCGCCCTTGTGGGTGCAGGAACCCCAGCGTGCTTTTGCACCGGAGATCCGGACCGACTCCGGCGCATAGCCGGTCATCATCGAGAACCACATGACCCGGGAGCGGATCTCCTTTGCCGCTTCCTGCCGGTACCACTGCCGGATGTGCCCCTCCGCACCCTCCCTGAACCGTTCGGGAACGCACAGCCGGTCGGTGCGCTCGATCGAACCCGACGGCGTATCGGTGAACTGCAGGGGGTAGGAGCGGCCCAGGAACCAGAAGACCTCGCCCTCGTCGTACTGGTGGACTACCACCGGGGGCCGGCGCTTCATCTCCGTGAACTTATCAAGGATCCAGGCCTGTTTCTTCCGGATCATCTGCTCGATATACGCGAAGGGGACATTCTTCGGGGCACGGATGACGAGTGTGGCCTGGGGGGTGATCTCAAGGGCTATCGTCTTCCTGCGAGAGCGGACGATCTTTTCAACGGGAATCTCGGGCATGGGTACGTTTCTGCCAAATAATACTCGTACCGCATGAGAGAAAAAGGGTCAGGCAGCACCGGGTCCGTGGGGCTTTTTCGTGTTGCCATTGAACCCGTCGCTGATGATCTTCCCGTCGCGGAGCCGGATGATGCGGTGGAAGTACTCCGTATGCCAGTCCTCGTGCGAGACCATCACGACCGTCTGCTGGAACTCTTCGTTGATCTCCTTGAAGAGCTCCAGCACCATCCGGGAGTTCTCGGAATCCAGGTTGGCACAGGGCTCATCGGCAAAGAGGATATCCGGCTTGTTCACCACCGCCCGCGCAATGGAGACCCGCTGCTGCTGGCCTCCCGATAGTTCCCGGGGCAGATGGTCCCTGCGTTCGAACAGGCCGACCTTTTTGAGGACTTCATGGCTCGATTCGATAATCTCCTGCTCGGTGCGGTCCTTGCGGAGCATTGCCGTCAGGGACACATTCTCCATGACCGTCAGGTCCGGGACAAGCGCATAGTCCTGGAAGACATACCCGAGCTTGTACAGCCGGAACATGGTCTTCTCGTAATCGGTCAGGTGGATGATATCGTTGCCCTCGATGGTGATCTCCCCGGATGTCGGGTCGTCCAGGAGGCCGAGCATGTGGAGGAGCGTGGTCTTGCCGCTCCCGCTTGCACCCATGATCCCGAGGAACTCCCCCTTGGCAATATCCATGGACACACCATCCAGGGCCCGGACCTCCACATCCCCCATGTGGTAGATCTTGGTCAGCTCGTGAATGTGGATCATATCAGGACCTCATGGCGCTCTGGATATCTTCGCGGGATACCTGGTATGCGGGGACGTACCCGGCGATCACGGCTGCCGTGAACAGGATCAGCGAATTGGAGAGGAGATCCATCGGGGTGAGATAGAGGGATGCCGACCAGTCGGGTGTCACGATAGGGTTGTACGCCATGTACACCATCAGGATGCAGGTCATGATCACCCCGCAGCTGATGCCGAGAAGGGCAAGGATGATGACCTGGAACCCGTAGTTGTGCATGATGACCTCCTTGTCCACCCCAATCGCTTTGAGGATCCCGATCTGTTTCCTGCTGTTGAGGGTCTTGATGGTGATGACGATGAAGAGGACGACGGTCGTGATGATGATACCCACGATGAGCGAGACCATGTTGATGATCGCGTAACTCTGGAGCGCACGCCCCATGCTCTTCTCAAGAAGGTCCTGGGTTGTCTGGACTTTTGCGGCAACACCATACTGCTGGAGCTCGTCCTTGATGAACTTTTGCGAATACCCGGGTTTTGCCCGGACCGTGATATAGTCCGCATAGTCAAGGGTCTTTCCTTCCACCTGTTCCATATCCGTCTTGGTCACGTAGACCGTGGTATCGGCACTCCACCAGCCGGTGGAGTAGATCCCCTTGACCCGGTAGTCCTTCGTGTAACCGTTCGCCCATTCGATCGTGATGGAGTCACCGACACGGACCCCGCCAAGCGATGCCTGGAACTCGTATTCCTCCTTGATCGCCGGGTCACCCGCGATCATCTTCGCGATGATGACCTCCCCGGTATCGCTGTCGCCCAGGTAGCTGCCGGCTACCATCTTGGAGTACAGGGGGGAGATGAGCTTCTCGTCGTTGGGTGTGATCGCCCGGGCAGTCACGCCCACGATCCGCTGGTGGTATTTCAGGGTCGCGGCCTTGGAGTAATGCGGGGTAGCCCGTTCCACGCCCGGCATGCTGTTGATGAGGTCGAGCGTTGCATCCAGGTCGGTGACATACTGTTCCCCGGACTTGGGGCTGACAAGCACATCGCCGACTTCGTAATCAACCACCTGTTTGGTGATCACCTGCCCGATACTGTTGAAGAGACCGGGCAGGAAGACCATGTTGGTGAAGCACATCGCGACGATGAGTACGGTGAGGATCACGCTTGACCTGCTGCCCCGCTGGAGCGACCGCAGGGCAAGCAGGAACGCGACCTTCAGCTCTTTCTTTCCCATGGGAACTTCACTTCACCGTTGACCTTCGGGAGATACCAGTAGCGGTAGGCAACGAACCCGAGGATGAGGACGACCACGATCACGGCGATAATGGTTGCGGACATATCAGTCGGGGGCACATAGAGGTTCATATCCCGCTTCATCGTGTGTTCCCCCATATCGTCGGTGTAGACCACGGTCAGGGTGTAGGGGTGGTTCCCGGAGGATGTCCCCTCCAGGAGGAAGAGTGCAGGGGCATCGTTTCCGGGCTTGATCTTCCCGATGAACGCCTCTTTCTTGCCATCGACCGGGAGGTCGATCGTTGCCGAGACCTGCTTGGCCTCCCCGGTGCCGGTATTCTCGATCCGGATGGTCAGGTCATACGGTGTGTCGGCGATGAGCCGGGCAGGACTTGTATCCACGGAGACAAAACCCAGCTCTGCCTTGCCCTTGAAGAGGATGTCGATGCTCGAGACCTGGTTCATGACCGCCCCGTCCATCGCACTGTACGTGATGGTTGTCGGGATCTTCACCAGACCGGCGCTCATCTTCTTGTCCGAGAGCAAGACGAGGTTTGCAGTCTTCTGTTCGCCGGCGGGGATTGTCCCGAGGTGGTAAAGGTCGGCATTCTTGGGTGCGACCGTGGTGCTGACATTACCGATCTTCAGGGTAACGTCATCGGCCATCATCTCGCCGGAGTTTTTGACGGTTATCAGGACCGGGATCTCGTCACCCGGGTTCTGGCTCCCGGTAAGGGTGCTGTCCATGATAAGGATCGCACTCTTCTGGATGCCCAGCGCGGTGTTCACGTTCACCGGGATGGGGTAACGCATGCTCTTGCCGCCGGTGGTATCGATCCACACCTCGGGATAGTACATGCCGCTTGCCTGCGGCGCCTGGATCGCAAAGGTGAAGGTGAGCGACTGGCCCGGGCCGATCGCGCCAACACGGTCGAAACGGTTTGAGAGGACTTTAATCCCGCTGCTCTCGAGATGAACGCTCTCGATGTTGACCGGGGTGTCTGCTGTCTTGACAACCGCATAGACGTCGGATGACAACTGGCCGGATTTCTCGCTGACCGATGCTGTGGATGCGGTGTTCTTGACGGTAATCGTGATGGTGCCCTTACTGTCAGGCATGAGGACAGAGGGGCTGACCTTATAATCGGTGATGGTCACAGTCGGCGATTCGTCTGCCTGTGCCGGAGGGATGGCAAAGGCGATGAGGACGAATGCCACAATGAAGATTGCAAGCGTGCTCAGTTTCATGGTTTTTCGTTCCTTTGGGGTTTTCACACCGTCTCGATACTGATATCCCCGACACCCTGGTTGATCAGGATCTCGTTGGCCGGCAGGGACGGGTTGTAGCTATTAGTAGAATAATATTCATCATGCTGTACTAATCCCTTGGCATCGATGTCACCAACTCCCTGGTGGACGCTGATCCGCGTACTGCTGGTGCGGGGGATCCGGATGGTCAGGTCACCGATGCCGTTATGGATATCGGCGGTGAACGGGCTTTTGCTGTAGCGCCCGAGATCGATCGTCGTCTCGCCGGCCCCGTTGCTGACCGAGAGTCGCTTCAGGGTGAGCCCGTTCAGGTCAAGGGTGCTGTCACCGGCCCCCAGGGCAACGGAGAGCTCGACCGGGACCTGATCGGTCACGCGGATGTCCCAGCGGTTGGGCGAATCTACCGAGAACCATTCCTTCCCCCGGTGCCCGGGATCCGTGATGGCAAGGGCCTTGATAGTCCCGTTGAGCGACTGGCTGTACTCCGGCTGCCACTCGGGTGCCCTGCTGAACACCGTGACTTCGGCAAGCGTTCCGGCCGGTGCCCCCTCAGAGAGCGAGAGTTCTCCGGCTCCCATGGTTATTCCGATTCTGCCCGCGGCTGCCCCATCGAGCGGGATCGCCGTGATGTTCGGGGAGAGCATTGAACCATGGCGGAAGGGGGTGCTCTTGCCGGGAGAAGTGCCCGACAGCCCGTCGGTTACAGCAAGGATCCCAAAACCGATAACAAAGGATGCTATCATGATAGCAGCAAGCCAGAAAATGATCTTCGTCCCGGTCAGGCCGGAGAAGTTCAGCTTCTGGACAAAGCAGGCGAACCTGTCGTCACAAGGCTTGTTCTCCTTCATTCTGCTTCCTCCGTGCCGGTGATCACACCGATGTTCCACTTCAGGTACCTGATACCTGCCCGGTAGAAGAACCGGGCAAGGTAATAGTCCCCGATGATGATCAGGAGACCGAGCGTGGTGATGCCGATGGAGATGAATAGCCCGGCCACCGGGTTCAGCCAGATGGCAAACGCCGGACTCCCGGCGAGCTGCAGGACCGAAAACACGAACGCAGCCGGCCCAATGACGGCAAAAGCGACACCCAGCATGAATATCACCAGCAGCATCACGACGAGGAGGATGAACGGGACCAGGACAAAGACCAGGTTGAAGAGGCCAAGACCCAGTGTTGCAAGCACCGCGTGGAAGATGTTCCCGCAGGACTTCACGCTCTCTGCCTTCTTCACCAGGTGCATTGCCCGGATCTCCCGGGCTATGTCATCGGGAGACCCGAGTGCCCGCCAGAGCTCCTCATCGGAACGACCGCTCTCTTTTCCTGCCCGGAAGTGTTCGGCATAATCGGAAACGATATCGTCCAGTTCGTCACGGGCGAGCGTGCCCTCGAGCCGGTTCCGGAGGATCCGGATAAATTCCTGTTCATTCATCAGCATGGGTATTCCCCGCAAGCAGTGCGTTTACCGATGCCGAAAACTGCATCCATTCTTCCCGCTGTGCATGTTCTTCGTCCCTTCCGCTCTCGGTAAGGCGGTAGTATTTACGCGGCGCACCGCCTGCTGACTCCTGCAGGTATGTCGTGACATACCCTTCGTCCTTTAAACGGTGGAGGAGCGGGTAGATCGTGCCTTCCGAGATATCGATCCGTTTGGATATCTCATTAACCAGCTCGTACCCGTAACAGTCCTTGTGCGCCAGAACAGAGAGGACACAGATCTCCAGAACGCCTTTTTTGAGTTGGATATTCATGAAATCTCCCTGGTCAGTGTACTTCTTGCCCGTGCCCGGCAGCGGAAAAGGTTACTTTGGAGGGGTGCTCGTGTGCCTGCTGCCGGGCGATCCAGAGGGTAGGGTTCGGGCATCTGTGTGTTAAGTGCTTAACACAGTATCTTGCATCACAAGATACCTACTATTACTATGGTTCATTGGTATATAAGGTAATCGGCTAAACGGGAATACGGCTGAAAGCCGTCAGACAGAACGAGAGGTGTATACGGTAGCCTGCCTCATCAGCGGTAAGCGGATTCAGGTTCTCATGGAGGGAGAACAGGGTTATTCCTGGCTTAAAACGATGGAGACAACACTGCCGGCGATCTGCGCCTCGAGTGACTTTTTGAGGGATGTCGCGTATTCGTGGACATCCTTCATCCTCTGGTCCGGGTCGAAACCTAAAAAGATCTCGATATAAATCCTGCTCCCGGACCGGCGCGAGCGGACACCATGGAACTCATGGTACTGGTCGAACGATGAGGCAAGTTCCCGGAGGATGACGATCTGGAGCTCCTCGTCAAGAGTCTTGTCAAAGAGGTCCGGAAGGGAGGAGGAGAACTCGCGGTACCCGGCAAACAGCAGGAAGCCGATGATCAGGAAGGAGACAACCGGGTCGATATAATGGGCCCAGCTCTGGTGCGCGAAGAGGACCGAGACGGTGAGCGCGAAGAGGACGAGCAGGTTGGAGAATGTCTTGGCCCGCCGGAGCCGCCACTGCGCCTCCATGATCGGGGACGGGTCTTCCCGGGCGCGGTGATAGTATTTGTGCCAGTGATGGTAGTCGGTAATGCTCGCGATGAGCATGAGCGGGATACCGATGATGGCGGCGCTCATCATGAACGGTTCGGGTTCGATGAGCCGGTGGATGGTGAAGAGGACGAGAATGCAGAGGGATATGACCATCACGCCGCCGGTGATGATCCGGGTCAGGGTCTCGAACTTTCCCATCCCGTAATCGTACGTGAACTTGCCGCCGGCTTTCATCCTGCGGATAACGAGGAGGGCAAAGGACGATGCCAGCATCTCGTTTGCGCACTTGATGGCATCGGAGAGGAGCGTTGCAGATCCCGAGAGGATGACCGCTGCGATCTCCGGGACCAGGATGCAGAGGTCCATGCAAAGGCCCGTAAAGACCAGCTTCTCGCGGGACTCTTTAGAATGGGGTCCTTCCAGCCCGGTTGTTTCCGCTGTCATGATGTACGTCTCTACCTGTTGGTCGCAAGGTAAGAAAAAACTGTTCTGTAGAAAACATCCGTCCGGATATTTGTTTCCCCCCTTTGCGCCAGCCCTGCCCCCGGGGGGGCGGGGGCGCATATGATGCCGCCGTATTACCTGAATGGGATACTCCGACATGGAATTGTTTTTAGAAAAAAAATTGATGCCGCCGCGGGGCGCCCTTCGGGGCGGCGGCAGTAATCCCCGGGGGGCATGGGGGCATCAGCCCCCATCATCTCTTCAAAGGATTTCTCCAAAGGAGAAAAATTTCTGGTATCACCAGTTTACTTCATCGGAAAACCTGCGATACCGTCGACGGCTGGTATCACAGGAAAAACCAGAAACGGCCGTCACGAAAAAGAGTTACTTGTGGGTGAAATACGCCCGGACACCGGACGCATCAACGGCATCGATCTTTGCAAACCCGACACGCTCGAACTGGACTACCCTGCCGAGTTCCCCTTTCACCAGGGGCTCACAGGAGCCGGTCATATCCCCTTCCGGTGTCAGGAGCGTACAGGGCACCGCCTGCTGCACCGGAAGCCACTGGATGATCCGGGCCTTTGCGGCACGGGCATCGGCAAGCGAGTCCCCGCCGTACGTGAACGACGGAGTCCCGTTGTCCCAGGTCACCTTCACGTTGAAGAGGTCCTTGAGCCGGATCATGGTGACGCCTTCCGCGATCTCGCTCTTCGGGATGAGGACCGTACCATCGAACTCGAGGGTCCGGTTCCCGCGTGACGCATCGGACGGGTGGAGCATGGCGTGGGCGGTGTGCTTCGGTGCACCGCCGATGGTGATGGTCACCGGGTCCGGCACGAAGAAGTACCGGTTCGCAACCGGATCGACAATCTTCCGGTTCTCGGCAAAGAGGTTGTCCCACGAGAACGAGATGTCGGTATCCCCGATACCGATGGCAAGCATGGCGTTCTTCACGGCCTCGGGGCTGATCCCCCGGCGGGCAAGCGCCCGCATGGTGCCGAGCCGGATGTCGTCCCAGCCGGTATAGAGGCCTTCCTTGATCCCGACCCGCATCTGGGACGTCGAGAGCACAACACCCTCGATCCCCATCCGGCCATAGTGGCGGTACACCGGCTGCTCCCAGCCCATGTGGTCGTAGATGTACTTCTGCCGGCGGGTGTTGGCGATATGGTCCTTGCCCCGGATAACGTGCGAGACGCCGAGGAGATGGTCGTCGGCAACCACCGAGAAGTTCATCAGCGGGTACACGTGCGCCTTCACCTTCGGGTGCGGCGGCGCATCAAGGGTCCGGAATGCCGGGAAGTCGCGCATGGCCGGGTCGGGATGCAGAAGATCGGTCTTGATCCTGACCGATGCCTCGCCTTCCTTAAAGGTGTGGTCGAGCATCTTTGCCCAGAGTTCAAGGTTCTTCTCAACCGTGTTGTCACGGCAGGGGCAGGCCTGCTTTGCCATCTTGAGCTCCTTGAACTTCTCGTTGTCGCAGGTGCAGACGTACGCACCCTTCCGCTCGATCAGTTGCTTACAGAGATCATAGTAGATCGAGAGGCGGTCGCTCTGCGTCACCGTCTCGGTGATACCGAGCCCGAGCCATTTCAGGTCCTCGACCACCATCTCGTAGGCATCGGGATCGACCCGCTTCGGGTCGGTGTCCTCGATACGGAGGATGTATCGCCCGCCGTACTGCTTCACGTACGCGTCATTGAGCGCTGCCGCCCGTGCATGCCCGATGTGGAGGGGGCCGGAAGGGTTGGGCGCAAACCGCATGGCAACGCCTTTCTCTGCTTTCTCAAGGTCCGGGAGCACCTTCTTGTGCTCGTGCTTCTCGGAGAGCGCGGCAACCATCTCCGGTGCACGGGACTGGAGGGTTGCGACCCGCTCTTCAGCAGAGAGCTTAGCAACATCGGCAATCGCTTCCTTTGCCAGGGCCGAGACCTCCTTTGCCCTGCTGCGGAGCTCCGGGTGGCCGCCCATGACCATCCCGATGACCGCGCCGGCCTGCGGCACGCCGCCGTGCTTCACCGAGTTCTGCAGTGCGCACAAAAAGAGGATCTCTTTGGGATCGTCCCCGGCCATCCTAATAACTCCGGGTGACGAAGAACTCGCCGATGTCCATGAGGAGCTGCCGTTCCTTCGATGCAGGAAGGATCGAGAGATGGCGGTTGCTATCCGCCACAAGGCCGGATGCAATGCCTTTCACTTCATCGATCACGCCGGCATCGGTCAGCTCGTTGATAGCTGCCGTGATCTCTTGCGGGGAGAGGTCCTTCTGGTATTTCTTCAGGTCGAGCCCCTTCTCCCGTGCCTTGATCATGAGGAGGGTCTGCTTGCCCTCGCGGAGGTCGGAGGCCTGGTCCTTGCCGCTCTTCTCCGCCGGGGTCAGGAGGTCGATGAGGTCGTCCTGGATCTGGAATGCAATACCGGTATTCAGCCCGAACTGGTAGAGTGCCTTTACCTGGACCCCGTTACCACCAGCAAGGATAGCGCCGATCCCGGCTGCAGCAGCATAGAGGACACCGGTCTTCTTCCGGACCATCTCCAGGTACTCGCCCTCGGTCACGTCCGTGCGGGTCTCAAAGGACATGTCCATGTGCTGGCCGGCACAGATCTCGTCGCAGGCC
This sequence comes from uncultured Methanoregula sp., assembly GCA_964448885.1. Lineage (GTDB taxonomy): Archaea > Halobacteriota > Methanomicrobia > Methanomicrobiales > Methanospirillaceae > Methanoregula. Next base: position 39,283 of record CAYVAQ010000004.1, read on the forward strand.
TTTGCAAGCATGGTCACGGCTTTCACCTTCGCGTCGTCCTTCGCGTTCGCCAGGCAGATGTGCTCGAATGCCCGGGCATAGAGGACATCGCCGGCAAGGATGCCGGTCGGCATGTCCCACTTCGTGTGGACGGTCGGGACACCGCGACGGAGCCGATCGTCATCCATGATATCGTCGTGGACGAGCGTGAAGGTGTGGGTCACCTCGAGGGCCAGGGCCGCGTGCAGGATCTCGTCCGAGCTGCCGGGGTTCACCGCATCCGCGGCAAGCATCACGACCGCCGGGCGCAGGCGCTTTCCCCCCGCCGCGAGCAGGTGGGCGGAGGCCTTGTTCAGTTCGCCGGTCTTATCTGTGAAATACCGGTCGATCATGTGATCGATGGTCTTGGCAACCGATTCCAGGTACGGTGGCAGGTCTGACATTTCTCTTCCTCGTTACTTGATCTTGATCCTCTGGCCATTGCGCAGGATATGGACCGTCGAATTTGCAGTATATCCCTGTTCGCCGGCAAACTGGGTATAGTCTGCGGTCATGGCCATGCTCCCGTGGGCGGGGATGATGTGTTCGGGCTGCAGCAGCTGCAGGAACTCGTAGTGGTCCTCGCGGTACGCGTGGCCGCTCACGTGAAGGTCCTCAAAGATCCGCGCACCGACCATCCTGAGCCGCGCCTCGACCATGTAGCGCTGGCCGTAGTTCATCGGGTTGGGGATGACATTCGCCGAGAAGATGACCTTGTCCCCACCCGAGAGCATGTACGGGGTGTCGCCGGTGGCGATCCGCGTCAGGATGGACCCGGGCTCGCCCTGGTGGCCGGTCACGATGGGGAGGAACTTGTCCTTGCCGCCCTTCATGATCCGGCGCAGCGTGCGGTCGACCGTCCGCCGGTTCCCGAAGACGCTCGTGGTCTCCGGGAACGAGACGAGCTTCATCTGCTCGGCCGTGACCGTGTACTTCTCCATGGACCGTCCGAGGAGGACCGGTTTTCTGCCGATCTCGTGGGCGCACTCCGCAATCGTCTTGATGCGCGAGATGTGGGACGAGAAGGTGGAGACCACGATGGCATTCTTGTCATCCTCGTAGCTCGTGATGGTGTCCCGCACCAGGTCGCGGGCGATCCGCTCGCTCGGGCACCGGCCCTTGCGGCTGATGTTCGTACACTCCACGATCAGGGCGAGCACGCCCTCCTTGCCGATCTGGCGGAGGCGGGCGAAGTCCGGGGGCTCGCCGATGACCGGGCTCCGGTCCAGCTTGAAGTCGAGGGCATAGACGATCGCCCCGTGCGGGGTATGGAGCACCGGGGTGACCGTGTCGATGATCGAGTGCTGGGTCCGGACGAACTCGAGGACCAGGTTCTGCGATATCGTGAAGCGCTGGCCGGCCCGGAGGGCAACGAGCTTGTTGGTGGCGGCAGACTTCTGCTCACCCGCGATCTGCTGCCGGATCAGTTCGTTGGTGTACGGGGTGGAGATGATGGGCGAACTGCCGTAGCGGTGCGCCAGTTTCGGTATTGCCCCGATGTGGTCCAGGTGCCCGTGCGAACAGACGATTGCCTTGACCGTACCATCGATCTCGCCAAGCCGCGTGTCATCAGGAATTGCTTTGATCTTAACGAGGTCGGCGGGGCTCATGCTCTCGAGTTCCGCGTCCTCGTGGATCATCACCTGGTCGAGCCGCAGCCCCATATCAAATATGACGATCTCCTTTCCGCAGCGGACGGCGGTCATGTTTCTGCCGACCTCGTCATACCCGCCCACTGCAATTATCTCAATATCCATGTAGTATCTCCTTCGTGTTCTGGAGGTGATCGCACCATCTGGTGCCGTCTGTCCGGTTACCGCTTGATCCGCGCCGGGTTGTCCTTGTCGATCATCTGGCGGGTCCTACCCGTGATATGGACCTGCGCTTTCCTGAGATCCGCAATACGGGCCGAGCCGGTCAGGAACATGGTAACGGTGAGCTCGCGGTGGACCGTCCCGATCGCCTGCCGGAGCGCGTCGTCGCTCTCCATGGCCGGTTTCAGGAGCGGGAGCGCCATGCCGCAGAGGTCTGCACCGAATGCAAGGCCCTTGGCGATGTCCGTGCCGCTGCGGATGCCCCCCGATGCGATGACGGGGCTGCCCGTTGCAAGGACCTCGGCGAGGCTGACGACCGTGGGAATACCCCAGCAGGCAAAGTCCTGCCCGAGGCTTCTGAGGACCGTGTCGCCTGCCCGTCTGCTCTCGCGGGCGCGGACGCTCTCGACCGCTGCCCACGAAGTGCCGCCCCAGCCGGCGACATCGATAGCAGAGACCCCGGCGCTCCAGAGCTGCCGTGCCGTGTTCGCCGAGATGCCGCAGCCGGTCTCCTTGACGATGACCGGCTTTTTAAAGTCACGGCAGAGCTCCGCGATGGCCGCAAGGCAGCCGGTCGCGTCATGGTCCCCCTCCGGCTGGATGGCCTCCTGCAGGAAGTTCAGGTGGATGGCAAGGGCATCTGCTTCGATCATATCAACCGCCCGGTCCGCCCATTCGATCCCGTGGTCCCGGAGCTGGGCCGCCCCGAGGTTCCCGACCAGGAACGCACGCGGCGCATTGTCCCGGACCACCGAGAAGGTATCCGCAAGCGCCGGCTTCTCAAGGGCGGCACGCTGGGAGCCGACACCCATAGCAAGCCCATACTCCTCCGCCGCACGGGCAAGCCGTGCATTGACCTCTGTCGTGCCGGGATGGCCCCCGGTCATGGCCGAGATGAAGAGGGGCGAGGAGAGCGGATGGCCAAGGAAACGGGTGCGGAGATCGATTGCTCCCATATCGCACTCGGGGAGTGCGTTGTGGACAAAACGAACGTCTGCAAACCCGGGATCGCCGCTCTCGACATCCTCCTCTGCACAGATCCGAAGGTGGTCGAGCTTGCGCGATGATGTTAACTTCTTCTTGTCGGCCATGACTGGTTACTCACTCCTGACCATGGTCCCGCCATGCGGCTTCCCGGAAAGGAAGTCGCTCACCCGGGACACATGGAAGATATCCGAACCGATGCCCGCATCGGCAAGGCCGAGCAGTTCATCGATCTTCCCTCTCATTCCACCGGTGACATCGGTATGCGACGAGCTGCCGATAGGGATCTGCGCTATCGTGCCCCGGGTGATCCGCGGCACAACGCTCTTCCCATCCAGCACTCCCGGTACATCGGTGGCGAGCCCGACACGGCGGATCCCAAGACCCGCCGCGAGGTACCGTACGAGCTGGTCGCCCGAGACGATACAGGCCCCCCGCGAGAGGTCCATCACCACGTCGCCGTGGATCACGGGGACCATCCCGAGAGAGAGCATCTTCATGATATGTCTGGTCTCAAAGCCGATAAGCCTGCCATTGTCAGCAATCCCCGTATGGAGGGGGTGGATGCCGAGGGCCTGCACGCCCTTCTCCCGGAGGGTCCGGACAACCTCATCATTGAGGCCGCTGACCGCCCGGTGGGTGACGTAGATCCCTGCGGTCTCCCCCGCCTTTGCACCCGTGTCAAGGTGGTAACGTTTCGCCTCCGGGTGCCCGCAGGACCCGGCGCCATGGATGACCACGATCCCGCCGGCGGTCCCGGCACCCGCTATTGCGGCGGCCACTGCCGCAAGCCCCTCGCGGTTGACCGTGCAGTCCGCCCCCTTATCGGTGATGATGCTCCCGCCCAGTTTCAGGATACACGCTTCAGACATTCTTCTCCTTCCGTGCACCTTCCGTGTCGATGCCGGTCACGATCGCCCGCGCATCGCAGGCCTCGATGGCATGGGCGACCCGGTGCTTGAGCTGCTTGGGGCAGAGCGCTACCATGCTCCCCCCGCCGCCGGCACCGGTGATCTTGGCCCCGAATGCCCCGGCGAGCCGCGCTGCCGCGATCATCCTGCCCAGCTGGTTGTGGCCCACACCCAGCACCTCGAGGAGCCCGTTGTTCATGTTCATGTACCGGCCCAGCTCCTTCGGGTTGCTGAGCTGGTGGATGGCACTCATCGTAACTCCTTCGATGGCATCGAGGACCGGCTCAACGATCTCCGGGTGGACCCGCTTGAACTCCGCCACCTGCTCGACCATCCTTGCGGTGCTGTGCGAGACGAGCGAGTCGCCGACCACCAGGTGCATGTTCTGCGGCGGGAGGCGGCGGCGCGATCCCCCGCTGATGAGGACGATGCCGCCATAACTGGAGACGGTGGTATCCGTCGGGCTCGCCCGCCCTTTCTGCACCGTCTTCTCGATCTCGAAAGCCATGTCCGCGATCTCTTCCCGGGTCTTGTTCAGCCGGAACTCATCATTGATGGCCGAGAGGGTTGCGACCGTGACGGCAGCAGAGGATCCCAGGCCGGAGGAGCTGGGGATCTGGGAGTTGATGTACACGCTGCCCATGACCCCCATCTTCTCGAAACACCCATCGATGTACGGCGATTTGGCGCGGTGGGGCCGCTTGGTGTCCCGCACAGTCACAAAGACCCTCGGCTTGATGGCCATCGCGATGCCGGGCTTCCCGTACACCACTGCATGCTCGCCGAACAGGAACACCTTGCCCGGCGCACTCCATGTTGCCAACCTAGATCACCGCAATACCGGCATATCCCACGACTTCCCGGTTATCCCCCGTCACATCGCCGCTGGTCGCATACCTGATCAGTTCGCCTGTCGTTGCCCCGAGACTCCGGCAGGTCGTGACCATTGCCGCAATCGGCCCGTACCCGCACGCGGAGACGCCGCGTTCCTTCACCCTCGTATAGAAACCGGGAACATCGAGGTTTTTCAGTGCAGCGATGGCATACAGGTCATCATCCTTCGCCTTATCCGCGGGGACATAATGCGAAAAGTCGCTTGAGGCAACGATCCGCACCTCGCGTTTCGTCTTCCGGATAGCTCCCTCAATCGCCCCGGCAAGCCGGGCAGCACTCTCCGGGTCCTGGTGGCCCATCATGACCGGGACGATCCGTGCCCGCGGGAACCGGTACTTGATGAACGGGACCTGGACCTCGATCGAGTGTTCGTCGCGATGGGAGAGTTCGTCGGCACCGATACCGAGCGCCCCGATGAACTCCTCATCCGTGTCGACGACGCCAAGCGGCGTCTCCCACGGGACCGCGGATACGCTCGTCAGGAACCCCCGGTGTGACGGCCCGATGATGACAAACGTCCCGGAGAAGGAAGGGCTGATCGCGCCAAACGCGTGCGCCGCGACCTGCCCGGAGTAGATATATCCCGCGTGGGGGGAGACGATCCCGAGCGGATTGATACCGGAGGGTTTGATCCCGGTAAAGAACTTCTCCAGCAGTTGTTCCAGATGAGACGGATCCCTTGGATAGAACATGCCGGCTACTGCGCATGTACGCATCTTCATCGGATCAACCCTCTGGTCCTTCTATTATATCCAGATATCGGTCACTAAAAAGGGGAGAGACCGGGATCAGAAATCGGTTTCGAAATCTTCCTGGGTGAGTGCCGTGGAGATGCCGCGGAGCCTGAGCATCTCGCGGGTTAAGAGGAAGTAGATCATCGAGAGCGCCTTGCGGCCCTTGTTGTTGGTCGGGATGACGAGGTCGACGAACTTGGTCATGTTGTTGGTGTCGCAGAGTGCAACAACGGGGATGCCGCACTGGACTGCCTCGTTGATGACCTGGGCGTCGCCGATCGGATCGGTGATGACAATGACCTGCGGCTCGATGTACCCGTCAAGGACGGGGTTGGTCAGGAGGCCCGGGATGAACCGGCCGGTTGCGGACATTGCGCCGACGGTGTCGGCGAACTTCTTGGCCGGGTACTGGCCGTACTGGCGGGAGGTGACCACGAGGATGTTGGGTGCCTCGTACTGGTTTAAGAACTTTGCAACGGTCTTGATCCGTGCATCGGTCTCCCGGATATCAAGGATGTAGAGGCCATCGCCGCGGACGCGGTAGATGAACTTCTTCATGTCCTCGCTCTTCTGCTGGGTGCCGATGTGGACACCGGCTGCAAGGTACTCCTCGACGGGGATGAGCGGCTCTTTTAATTCAATTTCCATTTCGTTTGCTGCTGCTGTCATAGCTGTTCCTCAATGCGTATCAGTTCGTTTAATTTTGCAATGCGTTCTCCGCCCACGACACCACATTTTAAGAAGACGCAGGAGAATGCGGTTGCAAGGTGTGCGATGGTCGTATCGGTTGTCTCGCCCGAGCGGTGGCTCATGACGGTATCCATGCCGTTCCGGTGGGCGAGCTGGACCGCCTCGAAGGTGTCCGTCAGCGTCCCGACCTGGTTGGGCTTGATGAGCACGCAGTTCGCCGAATCCTTCTCAATACCCTGCTGGATGCGGTCAACCTGCGTGACAAAGAGGTCGTCACCGCAGATGAGGCAGCGGTCACCGACCTGGTTGTTGAGTTCGGCAAATGCGTCGAAATCGTCCTCATGGAGGGGATCCTCCACGTAGGCCAGCTCGTACTTGTCCACGAGTTCTGCAATGTACGAGACCTGGTCTTCCGTGGAGCGGGTGGTGGAGCGGTACTTGTAGGCTTTCCCGTTCCACATCTGGCTTGCTGCAACGTCAAGGCCCATGTCGACTTTTACACCCGTCTCGTCGGCAACCGTTCCGGTCGCCTCGGCAATGAGCTCAAATGCGAGGGCATCGTCGATCTGCGGTGCCCACGCACCCTCATCACCCTTGCCGCAGGACTTCTTGTGTTTCTTCAGGAGGTCCTTGACGTGACGGTGGACGGCAGCATTGGCAAACACTGCCTCTTCGGTATCCGATGCGCCGCCGGGGACGACCAGGAACTCCTGGATCTCGGTGGCGTTTGCTGCATGCGCCCCGCCGCCGATGACGTTCCCGAGCGGGAGCGGCATCTCCCTGGCATACATGCCGCCAAGGTAGCGGAAGAGCGGGATCTCGAGCGCCGACGCTGCGGCCTTTGCATTGGCAAGCGAGAGTGCTACGGCAATGTTCGCTCCGATCTCCGAGAAGTCAGCGGTTCCGTCAATGTCGCGGAGCTGCTCGTCAAACCCTTCCTGGTCGGACGCGTCCATGCCGATGAGCGCGGGGAGGATGTTCTCGAGGGCGTTCTCGATCGCTTCGTCGACCGGCCGTACCTTCGCCTCAAAGGTGCCGGTACTGGCGCCGCTCGGTGCCGCCGATCTCCCAAATCCGCCCGAAGTATAGATATCGGCCTCGACAGTCGCGTTGCCCCTGCTGTCGAGGATCTTCCGAAGTTCAATTACCTCAATGGTCGTCATCGTTATCTACTTCCTCTTTACGGTAATGGGGATGGTGTTGTTGGAATACTCCTCGATGGCGATCTCAAGGGGATCGATCTTCGGAGTAGTGATGAGTAGCGGAGCACCCATTGATATCTGCAGAGCCCTTGCTCCAATGATCCTTGCCCGTTCGTACCGGGTGTATGATTGCGTCTGCATTCTTCTCCTCTAGCGTGGATTTTTGGTCTCTCGTGGATTTGTGCAATTGGAATAAATGGGGTCGCTGAGATTCGAACTCAGGTCACTGCGTCCCGAACGCAATAGGATGGTCCAGGCTACCCTACGACCCCGCATTCATGGTACAATTCTACTGGTACGGGTTCAGCTCGTCTATGATCTCTTTGTGAGTCAGGAGCATGCGCCTGCAGCAGTACCGGGAAATATTAAGATCGTCGAGGATCTTCTTGGGATCCTCGCCTTTCTCCCGACGTGCCTTATACTCTTCCCACGCGGTGGAGATGGGTTTTCCACAGGTGAAACATCGTACGGGTATCATTTAACCTCTCATCATATTCTTTGTCTTAACGATAAGACTTTTGGAACTTCTTGCGTGCGCCACGGCCGTGGGGCTTCTTGGTCTCTTTCTGGCGCGAGTCGTTGACGAGCAGCGTCCTGTCGTAGGCCAGGTAGATGTCCTTCATCTGGGGGTCGTTGTGCCACTTGATGATGCCGCGGGCGAGCGCGGTCCGGACCGCCTCTGCCTGCCCCATGACACCGCCGCCGGCGACGTCGATGATCACATCGATGCCGTTCACCGCGTTCGGGACCAGGAGGAGGGGCTCGGAGATCTTCATCCGGGTGGTGATGGAGCCGTAAGCGTCGAGCGGGACCGAGTTGACCCGGATGACGCCCTTGCCTGCCTTGAAGGTTGCCCGGGCAATTGCCGTCTTGCGTTTTCCGCTTGTGTTGATGATCTTGACCATGCGTGATGCCTCCTTAGAACTTTGCTCCGAGGAACGTGCAGACTGCACCGAGCGTGACAAAGTTCGGGTTGTTCAGGCGGTTCATGTGCGCATCTTCGGGGACTTCCATCTCCTTTCCGACAAAGTCGACCGGGACGCCGACATAGCACTTGATCCGCTTCATTGCCTCGACACCGCGGGGGCGCTTGTACGGGAGCATGCCGCGGATGGTCCGCTTCATGAGGTGGTCGGGCCGGCGCGGGACGAACGGTCCCCAGTGGGAGCCGGATGCACCGCGTTCGCGCTTGTGCTTGTAGTTGCCAAGGACGCGGGAGCGGCTGCCGGAGATGATCGCCTTCTCTGCGTTGACGATCGCGATCTCTTCGCCGGCAAGGCTCCTTACCGCGACGATGCTGGCGAGCCGGCCGAGGAGGAGACCGTCACCGTTGATTACTGTAACCATTTCTTCTTCACCTCAGGATCCGGACACCGCTGCCCTTGGGGTTGTCGCTGATGAGCTGTTCGATTGTCATGCACTGACCCTTCGCATCCCTGATCTTGCTGGTTGCCGATGCCGAGAAGTTCAGCGCCGCAATCTTGACGGACTGGTCCAGGACGCCGCTGCCGAGCACCTTGCCCGGGACGATGATGGTCTCACCGTTCTTCACGTAGCGGTTGATCTTGGAGAGGTTGACCTCCGCGTAGTTCCGGTTCGGGGTCTCAAGCCTGCTCGCAATCTCGCGCCAGATCTTTGCCTCGTTCTCGCGTGACTTGTTCTTAAGGAGCGAGATGAGGTTGGTCAGACGGGGGTTCGTCTTTTCCACTACTCTTGTCATTTCCTGTCATCCCCTGATAATTCGCCGAGCTGTTGTTCCAGCTCCTCTGCCTGTTCCCTGATAAAGGACAGTGCACGGTTCATGATCTCCTTTGCCGGCAGCGATCCGTCGCTCTCGACCACGAAAATGAAGCGGTCGGCTTCGGCGGATATGCTGATGGCCGGCACGTCACCGATACCGCTTGCAAGGCAGGCCCGTTCGCAGAGCCGGCACATGGAGCAGTCGGCGAGTTTGCCGTTTATTACTCCGACTTTCTTCCCTTTTGTCTCGAGAATCTCGCGGGGGCATTCGTCAACGCAGTTGCCGCAGGCGTCGCAGACGTCGCTCACGGTGACTACGGGGTAGTTCTTGTACCCGCAGACCAGCGTGGGCTGCCATTTTGCGTGCGCCCGACCCGTGTTGAGGGTTGCGCGGGCTTCGATGACCAGCTTCTGCCCCTTCGTGAGCTTCACGATAGGGATATTCTCGTACACCGGCGCGGCGTTCGGGTCCTGCGGGATGAGGTCACTGGAGGTGACCATCCGGGGGCCCTCGACGCTGAGGGTGTAGGTAGACGTACAGGCCGGGCATCCTGCCCCGCCGCACGAACATTTGTCCTGGGTCGTGTAAGTGGCTAGATCGGTCTTGATGGGAATGAGCCCGAGGCGGTGGGCCAGCATCTCGTCAAAGAGTGCGCTCGTGTTGTCGTAGATGCGCACGTCCTCGATGGCGAGGGTTGGCACTTCGCCGATCATTGCCCGCCGGAAGGCGTTGGCAAACGCGGTGCTCGATCCCGAAAGGGTGAATCGTGCGAGGGAGTCGTCCAGACTGGCGAACTCGATCTCCATTTAGACTCTCCTTCCTCTCCTGCCGCCCTTGGGCCGGCACGAGTCATGGGGAATCGGCGTTACGTCTTCGATGCGACCGATGCGCATGCCTGCACGGGCGAGTGCGCGGATGGCTGCCTGTGCACCGGGCCCGGGGCTGCGCTGCTTGCCCTGGCCGGGTGCCCGTACCTTGACATGGACACCGACGATTCCTTTCTCACGTGCAGTCTGGGCAACGTTGCTTGCCATCTGCATTGCTGCATAGGGCGAGCTCTCGTTCCGGTCCTGCTTGACAACCATGCCACCGCTCGACTTGGTCACGGTCTCGGCACCGGAAAGGTCCGTGATGGTGATGATGGTGTTGTTGAATGACGCAAAGATGTGGGCAATACCCCACTTCTCTTTCTCGTTTGCTGCCATGGGTTATCTCCTCCCTCCGCGGCCGCCGCGGTAGCCGCCCTCAAAACCGCCTGCTGCGGGCTTGGGGTTGGATGCGGGCTTGGCGATCCGCTGCTTCTCTGAGTGTGAGTCGGAGGTGAACGGCGACTTGCCGAAGTACTCGACCTGCGTCTCCTCGGAACGGGTCACGCGGTAACCGGGGATGCTGGTGCGCCGGCCGGCGATTGCGATGTGCCCGTGGGTGATGAGCTGGCGTGCCTGCTTCGGCGAGCGTGCCAGGCCCTTGCGGTAGACGATGGTCTGGAGCCGGCGCTCGAGCGGGGCCTGGACCTTTAAGGAGAGGATCTCGTCGATCCCTGCATCGCCGCCAAGGAGGCCTGCACGCTGGAGGTGGCCGATGAGCTCCTCCCGCTTGGTGTCGTACTGCGCCTTGTGTGCGGGGTTCGATCCAAGGGCGAGCAGGTTCTTGGCTGCCGTCCGGTACTTCCGCAGGAGGCTCTGTGCCTTCCAGACTTCGCGCTTGTTCCGGAGACCGTATTCGATGACGAGACGGGTCTCGGCCTCGATGCGGGTCTTCTCGAACGGGCGCTTGGGGGTCTGGTAGGACTTGTGGTTCTTGCCTGGGTATCCCATGATTACGAGCCTCCGGCCGATTTCCTCTTAACACCGACGGTCGAACCGGTCCTTCCGGTGGACTTGGTGCGCTGGCCGCGTACCTTCTGGCCGGTCTCGTGCCGGATGCCGCGGTAGCAGCGGATCTTCCGCATCAGGTTGACGTCCTCGTCCTTGGTCATAGCAACGTCGCCGCCGAAAAGGTGCTTCTTCTCGCCGGTGTAGACGTCCTTGGGACGGTTTGCCATCCACTGCGGGATCTTCGATGCGTATTGTTCAACAGCCACGCGGAGACGGTCAACCGCGGCTTCTTCAAGACGTCCGAGTTGCGCGTACTCGTCCACCTTGGCCATGCGGGAGATGACCGTTGAGGTATGCCTGCCGACACCCTTGATGCCGGTGAGGGCGACCCTCACGGACTTGGTACCATCGAGATCCGTGGTCCCAATCCTCACGAAATATCTTATCTCTTCTTCCTGAGCCATCCAATCCCCTCGATTGTGAGATTTTCTCTTGAAGCGCTGAGGGAGGGATTTGAACCCTCGAGTCCTTTTGGGACACAGGTTTAGCAAACCTGCGCCATACCAGGCTTGGCTACCTCAACAGAGGAATCTCGCATCTTCTCAGACACTCGCGACGTAAACAAAACGTCGCTCCATGAATGGTGCTTTATTATATGGTATGGAAGGGGTAATAAGTGTTTTCACTCCACCTGCAGGGAAAACCGGTGAGGATTACGAGACAGGGTATCGACATTTGTCACTGTTATTCCTCATTGGCGTAGATTGTGAAGGGTTCCATATTCCGTATATTACTATCATGCCGGTGGCATAATAGAAGAAGTAAATACCACATCTTCAGCTGAATGTGTTCCGTAGATACACTCATCACACCCCGCCGCAAGCACCACCGCTCCGGCAAGCAGCAGGGCGATGGTCAAACGGAGCGGGGTTATAGGGAATCACTGGAAAGATCCGATGCCGGTGATATCTCCAGAACCATGTAACAATTCTATGAACAGTTCCTGCACTGGGGACTGCCTCCAGCCCATGCGCGATCCGAAGCGCAAGTGGGGGTCGGCCAGGGTCAGGCCTTTCGCGCAAGCCCCCGGCCCCGGGCTCGCTGACCCGGGCCCTCCTCCCTGCTTCCGGTGAGAATATGATCCCATTCCCGGAAAAAATCAGGTTTTTTTCTTTCCGGGCCGGCAGACCCAAAAGAAAAAACATGAATGTCCCCTGCCCGACCCCTCTTTTCCCACAAGTCAAAAACACCTTTGTTTCCTGTGGAAATGTCGTTGGAGTATTACCGAATTTTACCCCCACTGGAATCCGAGGGGGGTCGGCCAGGGGACGCGATCGAATCGCGCACATGATCGCGATTGAAAATTTTTCCGGAAAAAAATGAGCAGGCCTTATCGCAAGGCTGGCCAGCGATCGCATCCAGGGTGCAGCGCCACGGGATCACTGGCAATGCAGAGCCCGCAGGGCACCTGAACCCCCGTCTGCTCACTTCCCGAAGAGGCGGAATGCGCCCGGGGGAACCAGCAGCTCGAACCGCGCCCCTTTCCCCGGTTCGCCATTCTCCGTGATGGAGATACCGGTGATGGAGAGGATCTCGCGGGAGAGGAAGAGTCCCACGCCACCGGAAGAGCCCTGCCCCTTGGTAAAGATACGTTCCTTATCAGCCGTCGGGATACCGGGTCCGTTGTCCTCAAAGGTTATTACCAGACCGGCATCGGTCTGGTGATACCCGGCCCGGATAACGGTTGCATTCGGGGCATGCCGGAGAGTATTCTCCACAATGCTGAAGAAGACCCGCTCGAGCAACGGATCCGCATAGATCTCAAGCCCCCCGAGCCGAAACTGCCGCTGCAGGTTGCCGGGATCGAGATGGGAGATGGCAAACAGGAGGACCTCCTGGGCGTTCTGCCACCGGGGCGGGTTGGCGCCCATGTCGTTGTACTGGCGGGCAAACTGGAGCAAGGACTGGATCTCCTTCACCGCCGCTTCTTCCCGCTCCAGGTAGTCCCGGACCTGCTTGTCAGGAGTGATTTTCCGCAGCAGTTCCTGGTAACCCCGCTGGACGAAGATCTTGTTCTGGATATCGGTGAAGATGATCGTGTTGAGGAGGGTGATCTTCTTCGTGACTCTCTGGAGCGCATTCTCGAGGCGCTTGCGCTCGCTGATATCGACGGATAGGAGGCCGACCTGGATAATCTCTCCTTCCGAATCGGCGATCGGGTAATGGGAGACCATGAGCGTCTTTCCGGCAACCTCCAGCTCGCACTGGACAACCGCGTTCCGCCGGATCGCTTCCCTCGCCTGCTGCCGGAACACCTCGAAATCATCTGCCGGAAGATGATTGCCCGCCGGCGTCCCGACCAGCTCATCCGGTGCTTTCCCGAGGGTCTGGGCAAAGGCGGTATTTGCCAGGAGAATAACACCATCCCGCGAGTACAGGGCGGCAGGGTCCGGGAGCGCATTAATGAAGGCACGGAGCTGCCGTTCGCGGACAACAAGGTCGACCCGCGAGGCAAGGATTATCCGTTCAAGGGCGGCGAGTTCATCGTTGCCGGAGAGGACCGGCTGCTGGATATCAGCCTTGCCGGCCGGGAGTGCCTGCACCCGCTCGGAGAGCAAAACGATCCTCCGCAGAACCACCCTGTCCATGACAATGACCATGATGATACCGGTCACGACAGCCCATACAAGGAGGAGCGACAGGTACGTGACAATGTTGTCGAACCCGGTCCGGTACAGATCTCGGGACTGGGTGACCGCAAGGACGGGCTGCCCCCCGGCAAGGTCCGTTATCCGTGAATACCCGGTGATCATGCTCTCGTTTTCCGGCATGACTGCCATCGCACCCCCACCCGGCAGACTGCGCACGTTTTCGGGCAGGTTCAGGTAATTATCTCCATCTTCCGGCCAGGTGAGGCGGATAGTATAACCGGTCATGGTGCCGATCTCCTGGAGGGGGCCGTATTCCAGGTACCTGCCCATGATGACCGTCCCCCTTACCGGCCCGGTCCGGTCCGAGAGGAGGACCGGCGCTGAGGCAAGGACCATGGGGCCGTCAGGCAGGTGGATGATGCCGGCAGTCCCCGGGTCAGTTTCGGTAAATGTGCTGATACCCGGGGTATTGCGGACAATGGCAAGGAATCCCGGGGGTGCGGGGGACTCTGGTGAGTAATCGGGAGAGAAGAGGACACTGTGGACCACATTGCCCCGTGAGTCCAGGATGACGAAGAGGTTCACCCGGATGGTGGCAAGATGCTCGGGACGGGCGTTGCGATCGATGAAACCGGGATCGGGGGATTGCGTGAAGGCAGCCATCTCATCCCACCAGGCCCAGTCCTGGGTTGTGCTCAGGAGGGATTGTGACTCGCTGTCAAGCGCTGACCGGACCTGCCCGGTTGCCATCGTCATGTCCTGGTACTCGATGCGGTCGAGACCGGACAGGGTGACAGACAGGGAGACCAGCGCGATAACTATGAAGAAGATGAAGAAGATGAGACCGAGGATCAGGAGAGACCGGTTTCTCAGGTTCATGATATATCATTGGGCAATTCAGTCCCCCGCCCCGCACAGGCGGGGGTTGCCGGGGGCTGTTTCACGCAATAATGTATGCAGGAAATACAAAAACTCTGGCATTGGGAATATGCGGGTTTCATGGCACAGGATACTCCCCCCTCTGAACATACCAATCCGGAAGGCAATGCCTGCCCGGTCATAAAAAAAGGTGGTTACCCGAGCTCGAACGTGGTAACGCCAAAGATCTCGTCAAGCGGCAGCGGCACGGGATCTCTGGTGGAGTAGAGCCGGGCGGTGAAGAAGACCGGCACCATCTTCCGGTCTTCGACCAGCGCGACTGCGGCCGCGTTTGGCCGGGGGATGTCGAGATAGAATGGTTCATTGGGGATGCCGGCAATGAGGCCGTCGAGGATGAGCTCCGCGGTCTTCCGGTCCTTTGCGAAGAGCGGCCCGATCTTGTACCCGGTATGACAGGTGCGCCGGACACCAAAGCCCTCGATCTTCCCGTCCCTGCCGAGTTTCGCATACCCGGTATGGTCCTTGTGACTGATCCAGAATTTCAGGAAACTCTCCCGTTTTGCGGGGAAATGAGCGGTGTCGTACGCGAGCAGGTCGGCAAACGTCACATCCCGGATCGGGGTTAAGCCCTCCGGCATCTTCCCGCCGCCCTTACCCTCGTACCGGGCATTGTTGTAGTGCAGGAAGAGCCCGCCGTACTTCTCGTACTTGGACACCATAGCGACAACGCCATCACCGCCCACGATGCGGGTACCCGCATGGCGCATCGCATGACGATAGAGCTCCATTCCGACACCCCTTCCGCGGAGTTCGGGCTTCACGATATAGAGCCCGGCAAACGCGAACCGGTCGTCGTAGTTGAGCACCGAGACCGAGCCCACCATCTTCCCGCCGATATCGGCACAGAAGAACCCGTCGGGGTCCTCCAGCCAGAAGCACTCGGCGTCAGCTAGGCCCGGGTTCCACCCCTCGGCGACTGCCCATCCAACGGCAACCGGCAGCTCGTCCTCTCTCATCTTCCGGATATGTACTCCTTCCATTGTGCACACCAGGTGACGGGATATTGGCGGGGATACTACATACAGCTGACGATAAATTTTTTTTGAAGACTCCCCCGTTGCTCCGAAGGCGACCACGTTTCCGGATATAGTACCTGTGCGAGTGCAATCCTTCGCGTTCCCGGTGCAGTATTTCACCCGCACTATTGTGCGAATATATTATCCTGTATCTGCAACCAGACCCTGATCAGGAGGAGCGAATCATCCCATGAAGAGGTTCATCGTCATTGTATCTGTCCTTTCACTGCTTGTCGCAGCCCTCACGGCAGCCGGCTGTACCGGGACAACAGGAACGAACACCGGTCAGGCTGCGTCCGGGACTGTATCGGACAGCCCGTCTCTGCAGAATCCGGTTCAGGGAGATCGCGGGACAGCAGGCACATCCCCGGTACTGCCGGGGGGGAACACCAGCGCATCATCCGGCTCGCGGGGCGGGCCTGGCGGTGCTCCCCCAGGGGGAATGGGTGGCAATACCAGCAGGTCATCCGGCAGCGCCGGGGGTCCTGGCGGAATCCCGCCGCAGGGAGGTATGGGGCCAGGCAGTAATATGACCGCACCTTCAGGCGGCATGGGCGGACCCGGCGGTGCTCCCCCTTCCGGGGGGATGCCGGGCGGCAGTTCCGGCTCCTCATCGTACACGCTCAGCGGCGCATTCACGGTTGACGGCACATCAAAGACCGAGACAGACAGGATTTACACATCCGGTACCAAAGATGTCTCCGCGGTCTATGTGACCAATGGCGGCGAACTCGTCCTGAACGCTCCGACCATCGAGACGAGTGGTGAGACTTCATCGAATGATGCCAGCAGCTTCTACGGTCTGAACGCGGCGGTCCTTGCAACTTCGGGAGGCAGTGTGACGATCAACGGCGGCTCAATCTCGACCAGCGGGAGCGGTGCAAATGGGGCCTTCCCGACAGGTTCCGGCTCAACCATCGTGCTGAATGGGGTAAAGATCCGGGTAACCGGGGGTGGCGGCCACGCAGTTATGGCCACGAACGGGGGAACTCTTGTGATCACCGACATGGACTTTGAGACCACCGGTGCCAACGGAGCACCTTTGGCAACCGACCGTGGCAGCGGGACGGTAACAGCCACCGGGGGTACTGTCCTCGCGTCCGGCCGCGACTCCCCGGGCATCTACTCGACCGGCATCATCACCGTAACCGATGCTACCGTTACTGCAACCGGCGCCGAGGCAGCGGTTATCGAGGGCTTCAACAGTATCGTACTGAAGAATACGACCCTGACCGGGGGCGTGGAGAAGACCGGTGGGACGATGATCTACCAGAGCATGTCCGGAGACGCCGATGTCGGCACCGGGACGCTCACCATGGACGGTGGATCCTACACCGTCACCGCGGGCCCTGCATTCTTTGTCACCAATACAAACGCCATAATCTCACTCTCCGGGGTAAAAATGAACAGCTTCACCGACACCCTGATCAAGGCAGCCGGGACGGACCGGTGGGGCACCTCCGGGAAGAATGGGGGCTCCGTCACGTTCACAGCAGACAATACCGCCCTCAGCGGTGCATTGGTCACGGACGGCATCAGTTCGATCGATGCAACGCTGAAAGGTGGGTCATCGCTGGCCGGTACGATCAACAAGGCATCGCTGACCCTGGATGCGACAAGTACCTGGATCGTGACGGGTGACTCGGCCCTGAAGACGCTCTCCGATACTGCAGGCATCTCGGGAACGAGCATCACGAACATCTATGGCAATGGTCATACCGTTACCTATGACAGCAGTCTTGCCGGCAACAGCGCCCTTGGCGGGAAGACCTACACGCTCAACGGTGGCGGGACACTGAAGCCGGCGTAAGAGTCCATGTGCACCAGGATCTCGTTCAGGCAGGCATGGGATCCGGGGATACGGGATGTCGGGAATAAACCGGAGCCATCATTAAATCCCTCCCCTCCCATCCCTCTTTTTCACGAGAAGCCACAGGAACGGCAGGGAGCCTGCCTGCAGTAGGATCATAAAGCATGACGCATAAAGCGGGCTGGCCATGTACAGGGCGCCTATAGCCAGACTCCCGACAAACCATGCACCACCATAAATGGTATTGAAGATCCCATAGGCAAACCCCCGCCCTCCCGCGTTTGTAAGATCGGCTACTGCGGCCCGGAGCACGGTCTCCTGAATTCCCATGGAGATCCCCCAGAGAACTGCTCCGGCAAGCGCAAGGGGAAATAAAGGAGAGAAGGCCACAAGGGCAATGAGAAATCCGGTCAGTGGAACCAGGTAGAGGACCGTAAGACCGACCCTGTCGTAAGCCCTGCCGACAGCCAGTGCGGCAACGGCATCGACTCCCATGGCGATGGCATAGAAGACCGGGATTTCAACATCGGGGATGATACCGGTTACCTTGTAATGGTATGCCAGCAGGGGAAAGACGATGAAGCCGGCCATGGTCAGGGCGGTAAATACTGCATAGAGCCGTAGCCTCCGGTGGTCGTCATCTCCCGGTACCGGGAATTCCGGCCCACGATCCGCCTGCTCGAACTGCAGGGGATCCGGCATACTCCTCCATGCCGCGGCCAGTGCAAGGATGAGGAGCACAAACGGGATGGTGAGCAGGGCAAACCCGCCACGGTAATTCCCTCCCGCTGCAAGTGCCGCCACAAAGAGGAGCGGCCCTGCAACTGCACCGATCTGGTCGAGGGCCTCGTGAAGGCCGAACCCCCAGCCCCGACCGATGGAAGCTGTTGCATGCGACAGAATGGCATCCTTCGAAGGCGAACGCAGGGCTTTTCCAATCCGTTCCGCAATAAGGAGGAGCGCTGCAATCTCCCAGCTTCCTGCAAGAACGAGCAGGGGGATCGCCCCGATCATCAGGTACCCGGCAATGACGAAAAGCCAGTACTGTTTCGAGCGGTCGGCAAGATAGCCGGTCGCGATCCGGATTGCATATCCGGCAAACTCCCCGAACCCGGCCACGAATGCAACGGTGAATGCCGACGCCCCGAGGAGATACAGGTACGGGCCGGCAACGCTCCGGCCACCTTCGTATACGATATCGCCAAGAGCGGCAACGATGCCAAACAGGATAACCAGCCGGTAAGCCTGCCGCTGTCGTGCCATTGGGGGTGATCCTTCACTCATGCCAGTACCAATCCGGTCCCCGGGGCCCGTCCGTTAGTATGACTCTGGACAGTATTCAGTTATAAAGGTCCGGAACGTGTGAAAAAAGGGAGTTTGGAGAATCACAGCGCCTTCACGAGCGAGTGACGGGTCACGATCCCCGCCAGTTTGCCCTTCTCCATGACGGGTACGGCGCTGATGTTCTTCTTGAGCATCGTTGCGATGACATCGGTTGCCGCCGCATTCTTCTCCACCGCGATGAGGGGCGAGCTCATGATGTCCTTGACGATCAGGTTGCGGATCCGGTGGTCCTGGTGGTTGCCCTCGACCGCCTCGCGGAACTTGCGCATGGCGATCGCAACATCGGTCTCCGTCACGATCCCGGTATATTTTTCATTCTCGGTCACGACAAAGCGGGTGATGTTGTCGTCCAGCATCCGGCGGCGGAGGTGGACGACGCGCTCGTCGGCATTGATGGTGAGAACCTTCTCGATGGCACTCCCGATACCGTCATCGGGCTGGTACTTTTTGAGGAGATCCCCTGCAGTCACCTGCCCGATGAGCTTGTGGTCGCTGTCGTATACGACCACCAGCTTGTACTGCTGGAGCAGGGGGATGAGGACATTGACGCTCTCATCGGGATAGACACTGGTGAAGTCCTCCCGGACGACGCTGGCTACATGGATTGCAGTGGGGGCAACGCCTGCATTCTGCTTGCTCCCCAGCTTCTCTGCGATGGCCTGCCGGGAGACGGTCCCGACAACGGTATTGTTATTGACCGCGATGAGCGGATCGATGCCCGCATCGAGCATCTTGTCGAGTGCTTCAGTGATTTTTGCGGATTTTGCGATGGTTGCTGGCTTGGTCATTACGTCCTTGATAAAAACTTCCTTGGTCATTTCGCCACTTCCTTGATGATATCATCTCGTTTCAGGATTCCTGCAACGGTGTCATGCTCCATGACTACCAGGCTGTTGACATGGTGTTTTCCCATCAGTGCCAGAGCGGCCGGAAGGGGGGTGTCCGGCGCGGTGGTGATGACCGGTCGGGTCATCACGTCTCCTGCCGTCACCGCCGGGACCGCGAGCAGGGCACCCTGCTGCGGCCCGTCCGCTCTCCGTTTGCGTGCTATTGTTATCTCTTTTTCCTGTACACCTGACCCTTGCTGTCCGTCGGAAAAGAACGCCAGGTTCGTCTCGGTAATGATACCGGCAACGGTCCCGTCATCTTCCATGACGATGGCCTTGTCGTGGCGTTCCCGCATCACGGTGATCACATGGTCGAGCGAGTGGTGGCGGTTCACCGCTGCCACATCCTCCATCACGTCCCTGACCGGGCAGCTCAGCTGCCGGACAAGGGCGGACTTCATCAGATCGGTCTTGGTCACGATCCCGACAACCGTCCCGTCCCCGACCACGGGGACACTGCTGATGGTCTTCCTGGCGAATATCCGGGCAATCTCTTTGATCCCGGTATCGGGCGCCACCGTGACGGGACCTTCCGTCATCAGTGCACCCACCGGGACCTGGTCGAGCGGCCGCCGCCGCCAGGCCGGTTCCGCCTGCTGGAGCCGGTACGCGAGGTCCTTCTTGGTCACGATGCCCCGCAGGGCTCCCTCCTCCATGACCAGGAGACGGGAGATCCGGTACCGGACCATCAGGTTCCGTGCGTGGGCAACCGTGGCATCGGGCCCGACAATGAAGACCGGCGTTGTCATCACATCGCGTGCATACATGGGTATCACCCCGCCGCAAATGCCCGGACAAGGTCGAACTCGGTGACGAGCCCGATCAGCCGGGAGTCCTCGATGACGGGGAGCGCCCCAATGTTCCGCTTGAGCATCTCCTGCGCTGCCTCGTTGATCTTCTTCTCCGGTATCGTGGTACGAAGCTCGCCCGCGATGAGCGTGCGCACGGGCAGGCCGGTCACCTCGGCGACATTGCCGGTCTCGAGCCGGGCGAAGACGTCCCGGCTCCCGAGATACCGCATGATGTCGGTTGCAGTGACGATCCCAAACAGGACATCGTCGCTCACGACCGGCAACCGGCGGAACCGGTGCTTCGTCATGTCCCGGGTCACGGTCGCGATCGGGCAGTCGGGCGCGGTGACGCGGAGGGCGGAGCTCATCACGTCCTCGACATTGAGCGGGCTCCGTTCCGCTGCAAGGACATGCAGCACATCGCGTTCCGTGACGATCCCGGCTAGGACGCCCTCCTTGTCAACGATGGGGAGACCTCCGATCTTCTTTTTGAGGATCACCCCGACCGCGTCGCTGATGCGGGCATCGTGCGGGAGCGTCTCGGGCTGCTGGGTCATGATCGTCCGGATGCTCTCGTTGACCGCAGCGATCAGGTTGCCCCCGTGGCGTACCTGGACGAGCCGGTACTTGTCCCCCCCGCCCATGAAGTTGATGATATCGCCCGAGGTGATGATCCCCCGCAGCCGGCCGGTCCCCGGATCGGTGACCGGCAGCCGGCGGAACCCGCACTTCGTCATCTGGCCAACGGCTGCGATGATCGTCTGCGTTGGCGGGGCGGAGACAACGTCCTGCGTTGCTATCGCCATGATCTCTCCTTCCTGGACTGCCACATGGGACTTGAACTCGACCGGGCCCCGGTCGAGTTTTCCCTGCATCTTGAGGAGCCTGTCGCCCTGCTTGATGCCCCGGTTGTTCTGGTGCATTATTTCTCCCCTGATGGCTGGCCTGTGTCCGGCATTTGTGCCGCACCAGCCGCGGTTTTCTGCTGCTTCGAATCCCCGGTTCAGACAAGGGCCCGGAGCACATCGTGACGGTTCACGACCCCGGCAAGGTGGTCGCCGTCCATCACCGGCAGCAGGCTGACATCGTGTTCAACGATCAGTTCTGCTGCCGCGCCAATCGGCTCGTCCGGCGCGATGGTGACAACGTCCCGCATCATCACCGTCTCGACCGGGGCCTGGTTGTGCTGCGCGATCGCCGACCGCACCCGCCGGGTGCTGATCAGGTCGCGCCGCGAGATGATCCCGGCGAGCCGTTTCTTCTTCACGACGGGAAACGCCGAGAAGCCGCTCTCGAGGATCATCGTATATACCTTCTGGATCTCATCGTCAGGTGCTGCCGTTACCACCCGGCGGGACATCTGGTCCGAGACGAGCCCGTGGAGTTCGTTTCTCGAGATGATCACCGGGAAGATGTCCGCGAGGAGGACCCCCCCGATGACGTGGGGCTCACTGTTGACCACGGCCGCACTGTCCGTGCGGTAATGCCGCAGGATCTTCGCCACATCCTCGATCGAGTCCCCGCCATGGACCGCCGGTGCCTCTTTCACAAACCCTTCCACGGTCACGTTCGACTTGGTCGCCGTTACTCTGAGCCCGTCCGTGATGTCGATGTAGCCGAGCAGGTTCTCTTTCCTGTCCACGACATAGACTTCCCGGAACCGGTCGTCCCGCAGGATCTGCCGGGCCTTGGTTAGCAGGTCGGTGTTTTTCAGCACAGGGATCTCGACGATGAAATCCTGTGCTGTCCTCATGTGAGGTTTTCCTCCTCCCGGCACCGGGCGCAGAGCATCATGTTGTCCACGCGCCTGAGGTCATCAGCCATCTGCCCGCAGCGGCTGCACATCCCCGGGTCAACCGTATCCTCCCGGTTGATCTCGATAAGCTCTTCGAGGATGTCATTCACTGCGCTCGAGACGGTAAGGAGGTCACGGACGGTCACAATCCCGATAACCTTCTCGTTCGTGTCGACAACCGGGAGCCTCCGTACCTTATGCTTCACCATTAACCTGGCAGCACAGCCAACCGTCTCGTCCGCACTCACCGTGATGAGTGGCGTACTCATGATATCGTTCACACGCACTGTACTTGGCTTGAGGTCCTTTGCCACCACCTTGCAGTTGATATCCTCCTCGGTAACAATCCCGATGGGCTTGTTGTGTTCGAGGATGATGACGCTGCCCACGCCCTGTTTGCACATGGTCTTTGCCGCCTTGGCGACATTGGCACCGAGCTCGAGCGCTGTCGGGTCGCGGATCATGACTTCCCGCAGGGGGACTTTGGTCTCAAACCGGATCGCATTGGATGTCTTTTTCATGAGTCACCTCCTTGAAGTGCCTTGCTGATGATGTTGTTACAAATAGCATACTCCCCCGCCCTTGTATAAATCCGTTGTGGCGGGGGCAGCTACTGATGCTCCCGGGTAATAGGAGTGCCGGCACACGGGATCCGGGAACCGCCGGAACGGGGATTTTTTCCGTTACGAGAAACATAATAAAGTGCGTACTCTAAACAGTACCTGTATCCTATGGCAATGATGCAGTACCCGGCACAACCCGCGGGGAACCGAGGTGTCAATTGAAGATTTTTACCCAGACATACGGGAAAGTAAAGAAGAAATTTTCCAGTTTCCTCAACACGTTTTTCCGGAAGAAACGGACCCGGATCGGCATATACGGCCCGCCGAATGCGGGGAAGACCACGCTCGCGAACCGGATCGCCCGCGACTGGACAGGCGACGCGATCGGCCCGGTCAGCGAGATCCCGCATGAGACCCGCAGGGCACGAAAGAAGGAGGATATCATCATCTCGGGCGCCAACGGGAACACGGTGACGCTCGACATCGTCGACACCCCGGGCGTCACGACCAAGATCGACTACCACGAGTTCCTCGAGTTCGGGATGGAGAAGGACGAGGCGATCATCCGCGCCCGCGAGGCAACCGAGGGCGTTGCCGAGGCCATGCACTGGCTGCGGGAGGACATCGACGGTGTCATCTACATGCTCGATTCGACGCTCGACCCGTTCATGCAGGTCAATATCATGATGATCGGGATCATCGAGGCGCGGGACCTGCCGGTCATCATCGTTGCCAACAAGATCGACCTCCCCGATGCCGCACCGGGACGGATCCGGAGCGCGTTCCCCCAGCACCCCGTTGTCGCCATCTCGGGGCTTGAGGGCCGCAATGTCGAGGACCTGTACGAGACCATGATCGAATATTTCGGGTGATCCGGTATGCCGCACAAGTGCACAAAATGCGGGCGCGAATATCCCGACGGGTCCACCGAGATCCTGAAGGGATGCGGCAGCTGCGGCAACAAGAAGTTCCTGTACGTCCGGGAAGGGGAGATCCACGACGATGTCCTCGAGGAGAAGTCCATCACCGAGATCGCTGAGGAGAAGAAAGAAGAGGTCCTCGAGGTCGTGGAGCAGAAGGGGCCAAAGGAAGTCGAGATGTACGACCGGGTCGAGACGATCCGGATCGTTGCCCCCGGCTCCTATGAACTGAACCTCGAAAAGATGGCAAAAGGCGACGAGCGGATCGTCAGCGTCGGAAAGGAAGGGTCCTATATCATCGACCTGATGTCGATGGCAAAGGACGATTCGAAAGGAAAGCACCGGAAGAAGAGATAATCCCCTTTTTGCGTGAAAAAAAGTTTTGACTCTTCCCGACCCAGTTCTGAATACTCCATATGCCCGGGCAGGATAATTTTACCTCGCATTCTTCTGATGCATACGACGGGCAGATCCGCAAGACCATTCCCCACTATGATTCTATCCATACGGAGATCCTGCGTTTCGTAAAGGTCCAGAATCCCCACCCGGGATCATGGCTTGACACCGGATGTGGTACCGGAGTTTTTGTCAGGAAAGCTCGGGAGATGTTTCCGGACACCGGGTTCTTTATTGCCGACCCGTCACCTGCCATGCTCACCCAGGCAGGCAGGAACCTTGACGGATGCAGGTATTCCGTTGCGGGCACCTGCGGAACAGCAGATCTTTTGGGAAAAACCGGCAGGAGATTTGAGGTTATCACTGCAATCCAGTGCCACCATTATCTTTCCAAAGAAGAGCGCCTTACTGCGGTCCGGGCCTGCCACGACCTGCTTGCCGATGGCGGTCTTTTCATCACATCGGAAAACATCCGCCCGTTTTCCGATGAGGGGATCCGCTGTTCGTTCGGGTACTGGGGGGACTTCCAGCGTGCGGCCGGGCGGAGCGAAGAAGAAGTCCGTAATCATCTGGCCAGGTTCGACCGGGAATATTTTCCCGTTACCGTGACAGAGCACCTGCAGAATTTCCACAATGCCGGATTTGCCGTCGCCGAGATCCTCTGGCTCTCGTACATGCAGGCTGTATTCTGGTGCCGGAAATAAAAAAAGGCCGGTCCCTCGTAAAACCCGCGTTCACCGGGTCAGCAGTTCTTCCCGTACACCGTCATAGGGGGGCGGCAGTTCGAGCTTCCGGAAAAATGCATCGGTGAAGATGATGCTGTTCATCACCGCCCATTCGGCACAGCCGTGGCCAAGGCACTGGTCCGGGAAGAAGGGGAGGTTCTTATGCGCAAACGGGTTGACCGCAAACTTCCGCCGGAGCATCCGGGCAAACTTCTCCGAGGCGGTCTCCTTATGGGTGGACGGCGAGCCCTTCGGGCTGACCTCCACCCACTCGCGGCGGTAATGCATCAGGTGGTTGCGGATCCCGATCAGGTCCCGGACATGGTCAAACGCCCGGTCGCCTTCCTCAAACGGCGGCTTCTCGGCAAGGGAGAGGACTTTCTGGTACCGGGTGAGGAGCGGGGCCCGGTCGAAGTTCTTCTCGTTCTTCCAGCGCCCGGCAATAGTCCGGAGCAGGACCTCCTCCCGGTCGTCACCGGAGAAGGGAGCCCCGTCGGCTGCATCCGCGTAGAGCTCGTTGATGGTCGATTCCAGGAACGCAACCGAGGAGAGGACCGCGTTCAGCATGAACGCCTCGTGCCGGAGCCGGATGTCGGAGGGGATATCGGGATTGTCGCGATACTCCTGCTCGATCGCGTACCCGAGCCGGCAGAGGACTGCTGCCGACTGGATATAACGGACGCTGAAGCAGTCCCGGAACCGGATTGTCTCATCGTCGCCGCTCATCTCGAGGGGGATCTTCTCCATGGGTACACCTCTGTTTCGCTCGGAAGGGGATAAAGGGTAGGGGGATTCTGGATGATCCATTATGTTTTATTTTTTTTTTCTGTTTCTTTCAAGAGTGATTATTTCTAAAAATGTGATTATTTTATAAAATTTTTTGTTAAGATCAAATAACGATTTATATATATTATATTCTCCAACCCTCATCCTCGCAGGAGTATTTCATGAAACAATCTCTCTTTGTGTGCACTCTCGCACTTGTGCTGGTCGCTGCAGTCCTTGCTGCAGGCTGTACCGGCGAGAAACGTATCGCCCCGACAACCCCGCTGCCGGCTACACCATCAATCCAGCAGGTGACCGTGCCGTACGGTGAGATAGCAAAAGTGACCCTCGATGCCCCGACAACCTCGGAGGTCTATCTTACCATGACCGCCCGGGCAAATGCAAAGGAACTCTCTGGCGGGCGTTCGTTCATGCGGATCACGGTAAACGGAAAGGAGATCCTTGCGCCCCGGCTCGTCAACAAGAAGCTGAACTTCACCTATGGGGACGGTTTCAAGAGCTCATACTACAGCACGAATATGTCGGCATGGTACCTGTTCTTCTCACCGGATTTTGTCGGTTATGACAACCCGAAACTCTTCGACCACATCCTTGAAGGCAATGCATATGTTTACAAGTTCGATGTCTCTGATATCGTTGACAAGGGGGCACCGACCGAGGTCGCGATTGAGAACATCGGCGACGAGGTTGCTGCCGAATACTCCGACCCGAAGGACATAGAGTTCTACAAGTCGGCATCGATCATCATCAACCCCATCAGACTCGAAGGAAAAGGAACCAATGTTGTCCAGCTGACCAAGGAAGCGTCGCCGACCCGCATCGTTGTTGACAAGAAGACCACGGTCACCCTCACGATAACCAACAACCTCCCCGGCAGCCTTACTGACGTGGAGATCAAGGATGCAGACCTGCCATCCGGACTGAGCGGGACACCGGTCACGGGAAAAGCCGACCGGGCTATTGCTGCCGGAGAGACCTACACGGTCACGTACCAGGTGACGGCAGAAAAGGCCGGGACATATACCCTGGGCGCTGCATCCGCGACCTTTGCCGACCCGACCGGCAACTACCAGAAACTCAGTTCCGAAACAGTCACCGTGACAGTTATCTGATACCACATCTCCTTTTTAGTCAGGTGATTGTTGCATTGACAACATTTATCGCCCGGCCCTGCTACCTTTAGTGGTTCACATGCCATCGGTTCCCTGCGACGATATCCCCCTCGGCCCCCTGATCTCCATGACGAGCCGGGGGAGATTTGTCTTCCTCAACAACTGCCTGCGGCCGCTCGGGCTCTCTGCCGGCCAGTACCCGGTCCTGATGCTCCTTGCCCGCGAGCAGAACATCACCCAGGAGCGGCTTGTCCGGCACTACCGCCTCGACAAGGGCACCATCGCCCGTGCCGTGAGAAAACTCGAGGACGCCGGGTATATCCGGCGCATCACCGATCCCGGTAACCGCCGCGCCGTCCGCATCTTCCTGACGGAGAAGGGCGAGAAGGTGACCCCGCAGCTCCGAAAGATGAACCGCGAATGGGAACGGCGGGTCTCGGCCGGCCTCGCCCCTGCCGAGAGCAGACAGCTCCGCTCTCTCATGCAAACCCTTGCCAGGAACAGCTGCTCCCTGCCCGGGGATGGGGAGCTGCAATGACCTCCGGCAGCACGGGGCCCGGAAACCCGCGTGACGAGGGGGTCACGGACGGCGTTGCTCTCCTGATGGGCGACCCGAAGAAGGCGATCCTGGTACTTTCGGGTCCGATGATCGTTGCCATGCTCCTGATGTCGACATACAACATCGTCAACGCCATCTGGGTGGCAGGGCTCGGATCAGATGCCCTTGCCGCAGTCGGGTTCGTCACCCCGCTCTTCATGGTCATGATCGGCATCGGGAACGGCCTTGGTGCCGGTGTCGCGTCGGTCATCTCCCGCCGAATCGGGGCAAAAGACAAGACCAGTGCGGACAATGCGGCAATCCATGCTCTCCTCATCGTTGCCATCCTCTCCGCGGTCCTCACGATCCCCCTGATCCTCCTGACCGGCCCGATCGTTACACTCTTTGGCGCAGGAGAGACCGCCGGGCTTGCCACCACCTACGGCCAGATCGTCTTCCTCGGGATGGCCCTGATCCTCTTCACCAACGTCGGGTACGCAATCCTCCGTGCCGAGGGTGACACAAAACGGGCCATGTACGCGATGGGCGCATCATCGGTCCTGAATCTCATCCTCGACCCGATCCTCATCTACGGGGCCGGCATGGGGATTGCCGGGGCTGCATGGGGGATGATCATCTCCCTCATCGCTGTCTCGGGTGTGATCCTCTACTGGTTCTTCATCAAACGGGACACGTATGTCACGCTCGCGTGG
This sequence comes from uncultured Methanoregula sp., assembly GCA_964448885.1. Lineage (GTDB taxonomy): Archaea > Halobacteriota > Methanomicrobia > Methanomicrobiales > Methanospirillaceae > Methanoregula. The sequence goes on from CAYVAQ010000004.1 coordinate 67,074, forward strand.
CGGGACTTTTCGTATGACCGCAAGACGGTCCGGGATATCCTGGGTGTCGGCCTGCCGGCAAGTGTCGAGTTCTTCCTCATGTCGGCGATCGCCATCTTCATCAACAGCCTCCTTGTCCTTACCGCGGGCACCGATGCCGTTGCCGTCTATACCGCAGGGTGGCGGGTCATCTTCTTTGCCATCATCCCGCTGGTCGGGATTGCAACATCGCTCATCTCTGTTGCCGGGGCAGCCTACGGTGCACGGCAGTACGAGAAGATCCGGACCGCCCACACATTCTCGATCACGATCGGTGTGATCATCTCGGTCGCCATATCCATCATCACCTTCCTCTTCGCTTCCCAGATAGCAGTCATCTTCACGTACTCCGCTGACAGCGCGCACCTGGCTCCGGATATCGCCCTCTTCCTGATGACCATGTGCCTCTTCTACCCGTTCGTCCCGCCGGGGATCATGTCAGGATCGGTCTTCCAGGCAACCGGGAGGGGCATGACATCCCTGGTCATTACGATCCTGCGCAACCTCCTCTTCATCGCCCTGTTTGCGTATCTCTTCGGGATCGTGCTCGGGTTCGGTGAGCACGGGGTCTGGTGGGGCATCGTTGCCGGGGATATCCTCGGGGGGACCGTGGCATTCCTCTGGGCCCGGTATTACATTGCCCGGCTCATCGCGAATGCATAGGGATCCCTCCCTTTTTTCGACGTAATCCCAGTCTTGGAGATAATGAAGCAAATATTTAAATTGAACCATTCAGAATTCAAGACTATCAACCGGGTTACCAAACCATGGACGGCTGAATGAACCTCCGTACAAAACTGCTGCTGGGTATCGGCATTGCCCTGATCGTCACGTTCACGCTCGTTGCAGCCTTCTCCTACATCTCCATGGAGAAGAGCTTCCGCTCGCTCGAGGCACAGGAAGTGAACACCACGATCACCCGTGCCCAGAGCTCGTTCCACACCGACCAGCGGAGCATCGAGTCGGTCACCCGGGACTATGCGGCATGGACGGATACCTACCAGTATGCGCTCGGCCAGAACCCGTCGTGGGAGGAGACCAATACCGGGAATGACTTTTTCCAGCGGTTCGGCTTGTATGGCCTCATGGTGCTCAACCGTTCCGGTGCGGTCTTCTTCTCAACGGGATATAACTCCGGCACAAAAACGCAGGAGGATATCCCCCTGTCCATCCAGGAGGAGATCAGGGCGATAACCATAACGGGAGACCGGATCAATGCAACAACCGGGTCAAGCATCATCCTCGCGGGCCCGGACGGCCCGTACCTCGTCTCAACCCACCCCATCCTCACCGACAACTTTGAAGGACCCGGGGCCGGTACCCTGAACCTCATCCGCAGGATCGATGACCATTACCTTGCGGATATCTCCTCCCGTACCGGAAAGACCGTTGCAGTAATATCCGCCCGGGAGGTTGCCGGGGATCCTGCCATGGCCGGGATCATCGCCCGCATCACCCCCGGTCAGCCGGTCGTTGTTGTCGCGGATGATACCCAAACGGTATCCGGGTACTCCCGTCTCGACAGTGTGCAGACCCCGGGGGCCTATTACCTCAGGGTATCGGAGCCCCGCACAATCTACCAGGAGGGGCAGGAAACCATCTTCACGTTCATCGCGACCCTGGGCCTTGCCGGGGTCTTCATCATCGCGTTCGTCCTGCTCTTCATCGACCGGATCGTCCTCTCTCGGCTCAATGCGATCATCGGCACCGTGCGGAAAAATACTGCAGAGGGGCAAGGCGGGGATGGTGCGGCAGGCAACGGAGCCGATGAACTTGCCCGGCTCGCTCTCGAGATCGACCCGGTCTTCACCCGGCTTGCCGAATCGCGGGTGCAACTGCAGCAGAGCGAGGAGCGGTACCGGACGCTGGCCGAGTCGGCGCAGGACTTCATCTACATCATCAATATGGACGACCGTATCGAGTATCTCAACCAGTACGCTGCCTCCGCGGTCGGCCGCTCGCCGGAAGAACTCGTCGGCAAACCCCGCTCCGTCCTCTTCCCGGCAGCAGAGAGCGGCAGGCAGCTCCGGAATATCCGGCATGTCCTTTCCACCGGGGAGCCCTCATCTATCGAGAGCAACCTCCCGCTGCCCGAAGGGGAACGCTGGATCGACACGCTCCTCGTCCCGCTCCGGGACAGGAACAATGTCCCGTACGCGGTGATGGGGATCACCCGGGACATCACCGGCCGCAAGCGGGCAGAGGAGGCGCTCTTCCAGGCAAACAAGAAGCTCAACCTCCTCTCGAGCATCACCCGGCACGACATCCTCAACCAGCTCACCGCGCTGCGGACGTACCTGGAGCTCTCCCTTGACATTGCAAAGGACCCCGAGATGATCGACCTGGTCAGAAAAGAGCAGTCGATTGCAGCCATCATCGACCAGCAGATCACCTTCACCCGCGATTACCAGCAGATGGGGGTGAAGGCTCCGGTCTGGCAGGACCTTGGGGCAATCGTTCCCTGGACCATCCAGCCCCTGTCACGGGATAGTGTTACCATCACGGTGAGCCTGGCCGGGATAGAGGTATTTGCCGACCCGATGCTGGAGAAGGTCTTCTACAACCTGGTCGACAATGCCCTCAAATACGGGGGAGAGCGGCTCTCGCGGGTTACCATCGCGGCAGCCGAAGACCCGGAGGGGCTTGTCATAACGGTCGGGGACGATGGTCCTGGCGTTACGAATGAGACCAAGGAGCGGATCTTCGAACGGGGCTTTGGCAGGAACACCGGCTTCGGGCTCTTCCTCTCGCGGGAGATCCTGGGCATTACCGGTATGACCATCCGGGAGATTGGAACATACGGTTCCGGGGCACTGCTTGAGATCCGCGTTCCGAAAGGAGCGTACCGGTTCACGTCAGCACCCGGGAAGTCCTGACCCGGGGACCTAAAAAAGGGGGGATCTAGAGGAGCTTTGTCTCTTCAGTGGGTTTGGGCACCTTGACAACCAGCACCCGGAAGACACCGGCAGACTCGTTCGACCATTTGTGCGGGATCCGTGCAGGGCTCTCAACGAGCATATCCTTTGTCACGGTCTGCCGCTCGTCCCCGATCTCGATCACGCCGGTGCCTTCGAGCACATAGAAGAAAACATCAACGGGAGTGATGTGCTTTTTCAGCGCCTCGCCGGGCTTTAAGGTGATGACAACCGCCATCGCGTGCTGCGAGTCATAAATTTTCCGGGCATCCACGTGGTGGGGGTTAGGGCCCGACACCACCGTTGCAACATCGGTGATCTTCATCTTCATGCCTCATGATGCCTGTTCTTCTGGAAACGGATAAAGGTGATGATGCCGGCAGGGGCGGTTATTCTCCCTTCTCGCACCCGATATTCGCCCCGGGGCTGATCGCCCGGTTGATATACCGGAAGAACTTCCAGTGCAGGAGCAGGTGGATAATGAGCAGGGCGGCGAATGCAAAACTGGAGATATCGTGATACAGGACCCAGTCATGCCGCGTGATCCCCATCCAGGTTACCCAGCTGCCGCCCCTGCCCCCGCCGGAGGGAAGGAAGAAGTACAGGACCAGCCCGGTCAGGAGGGCCGGGATGAACGTGACAACCAGGCCGATGTCGACCAGCGCATTGGCCGTTACGCGTTTCATACCAGTCCCTTGGTACGGGAGAAAAAAAAGGTTTGCAAACAGGGTGCGAGGGTGCGGACAAACCTCATCCCTGCTTCACGCAGTCAATCTCAGGAGAGTGGACCTTGATATCGATGACCGGTGTCCCGTCAAGGGCGTCCAGGCCGCGCACGGTCAGGACTCCTTCCGTGACCCCGAGGAGGTCGACCATGCTGATGGCGACCGGGTTCGGCCGGTCGGGCGAGCGGATGGCAAACACCCCCTTCTCGGCGGTCGATCCGGGTGGCGTTGCCCGGAGCACGGACCGGTCTGCGCGGTCGAACCAGCAGAGCACCCAGAGGTGTTTCTGCGTGTCGATCCGGTGCAGTGCCGGGCGGAACTGATCATAAACCTCGATCTCGGAGACCGTATCGGTGAGCCTGCCCTGCCGCGGGGAATCGCCCCGGTTCTTGTAGGGCGAGCGCACGGTGCCGATGGAGTGGAGCGTGAAGGTTTCGGGTGTCATGCGTGATGAATGATGGTCGGCAGGGATATTTAGTGGTGGCGGGGTGATCCCGCATCTTCCGGTTCCTCCACGGTCCACCCGGCAATCCGCAGCATTTAAAGAGAATTGGGGAAACCACTGTACACGCGAAGGCTGCACCATCATGAACATGCCCGATCACCTCAGGACTGCCGGGATCGTCCTTGTCCTTGGGCTGGCATTTGCCCTTGTCTGCACCGCGCTGGTCTTCCTCTTCCTCCTCCTGATAGACTGGCGGGATACCCTTCTTGGCGCTGAACTGGCCGGGCTGCCCGCGTTCTTCCTGCTGGCGATCAAGGCGGTCGCCGCGCTCGGGAGCGCATACCTGCTTTCCCGGTACCCGCACCAGGCGTTTCGGGCCATCATGGTATGCACCGGCTACTGGGCGTTCCTTGCTGCCGATTCCGTCCTCACCCTGCAGCGGACGCATATTGGCGGGGACCGGTCGCCGCTCATCCCGGGCATCTTCCTCTTCCTCTCAGTGCTCCTCCTCGTCATCCACGTCTCGCAGTCACGCTACGGCCCGGAGGGGTCAGGCACGTCCGGTCCATGAGGGATCGCTTTCGGGCACAACCCTTAATACCCCTCCCATCGAATCATGAGTAGCACTTTAACGGTGCTGACAGATGTAAGTCCGACGTGCGATACAACCGCACTGCCTCAAAACTAACCAGGCTTTGGGATTACAGAGAGTCAGTAGCACCATGCTCGACTTTTCTGGACTTACGTTGTTGTCTATCTAGGAGGCTATACAATGGCACGAATGCACGCCCGCAGAAGGGGCAAGTCATGCTCCGTGCGCCCCTACCGGAAACAGGCGCCCGCGTGGTCCGTTACGGACACCAAGGCAATCGAGAAGATCATCCTCGACCTGAGAAAGGAAGGCGCATCGAGCGCAAAGATCGGACTGGCGCTCCGGGACCGCTACGGCGTTCCGGATGTGAAACTTGCCACTGGCAAGCGCATCGGACAGATCTTACGCGAGAACAAGGTTGCAGCCGAGATCCCCGAGGACCTCCGTGACCTCATGGTCAAGGCCCTGGGCCTCAGGAAGCACCTTTCCGAGAACAAGAAGGACCTGCACAACAAGCGCCAGCTCCAGCTGGTCGAGAGCAAGGTCCGCCGGCTCGTCAAGTACTACACGGCAAGCAAGAAGCTCCCGAAGGAGTTCGTCTACAAGCCCGAGAACGCGGAGATCCTGCTCTCCCGGTAAGTCAGCACGTAATCGTCCACACTACCATGTCGCTTGAATCCGCAGCCGGCACTGTTGCCGAAGAGATGCGCAGGCAGGAGTTTGTCGAGGTGTTCGCTCACCACGATGCAGACGGCATTGCAGCCGCCGCTATTCTCTGCCATGCCATGCTCCGTTCCGGCATACGGTTCCGGCTCCGGGTGCGACACGAAGTTACCCCGTCAGATCTCACCGGTGACACCGCCTATCTCCTCTGCGACCTCGGTTCAGGCCGCGACGATCTCCCCAAAACCACGATGGTGGTGGACCACCACCTTGTCCGGTTCGGGGGGCAGTTCCAGGCCAACCCGCGGCTTGCCGGTATCGACGGCGATCGCGAACTCTCCGCAGCAGGGATGGCCTACTATGTTGCCCAGGCACTGGGGGACAACCGCGATCTTGCGGGCCTGGTCATCCCCGGGATCCTTGGCGACGGCCAGGAGTTTGTGGGAAAGAACCTTGAGATCTTCAACGATGCGGTCGCAAACGGGATCATCGTCCCCGACCGCGGGCTCCTTGTCCCGGGCCGTGACATGACCGAGCGATGGTACATGGCAACCAGCCCGTACCTCGAAGGCATCAGCGGCAACGAGACCCGGATCGCGGAGATCATCGATACTGCCCACGACCCGAAGGTCGCCGGCAACGGTCCCCGGCTCGACTCCCTGCTCTCGCAGGTGGTCCTTGCTTCCGCGAAGGGCACGGCTGCCGCAAGCATCTGCTCGGTGTACGGCGACACCCTCCACCTCCAGCGCGAGGTGATCGAGGACGCCCATGCCCTCACCGCGATCATCGATGCCTGCGGCAAGACCGGCAACGGCGAGATCGGCGCAACGCTCTGCCTGCGGTCGTCCATTGATGTCGACCGGGCATGGGAGATCGCACGGCAGCACCGGATCAAGGTCATCGGTGCCGTGCAATCCGCCCGCCCGCTCGAAGGTTCTCCCGGCATATTCGAGGTGCAGGGCACAACGCTTGCAAGCGATGTTGCCGACATCCTCACCCGGGACATCACCCGCTCAGAAGGACCCGTCCTGGTTTACGCGAAGGGTGAAGACGGCTGCCACATCTCGGCACGCGCCAGAAAGGGCACACCGGCCAACATCGGCCCGATCGTGCACCGGCTGGCGGAGTCGTGCGGCGGCAGCGGCGGGGGCCACGTGCTCCGTGCAGGGGCAACAATCCCCTGCGACAAGATCGGGGCATTTGCACAGGGATGGCGGGAGGCGCTCGCATCATGATGGAGATCGAAGGGATCATCACCACCCGGCACGAACGTGCCGGCTGCATCGCAGGCTCCGTGAACCCGGACAACCTCCCGAACATGACAACGGTCGCTGACGGCGACAGGGTAGTGACGAGGATCACCGGCACACAGCTCCGGTCGATCATTGCATCCACTGACGATTACCTGATGAACCTCCAGGCAGCGGAAGACGCAACCGGCGTGCTTCCGCGGGCAGAATAACCGACATACAGGTGATATTATGGCAAAGAAGAAACAGGTTGGAAGAAGAGTTGAAGGCTGGAAAGCCAAGAGCTGGTACAAAGTGCACGTCCCCGACGTCCTCGGCAAGGCGTACATCGGCGATACCATTGCAAACGATGCTGAGAGCGTTGTCGGCAGGGTCATGCAGGCAACGCTCGGCGAGATCACCAACGATTACGCCAAGCAGCACATCAAGATGAGCTTCAAGATCGCAACCGTGACCGGCGACGCGGCATACACCGAGTTCGTCGGCCACGAGGTCACCCGCGACTACCTCCGCTCGCTCGTCAAGCGCCGGAGCTCCCGCGTGGACTGCCATGTCCCGGTCATGACTAAGGATGGCAAGAAGGTCTTCCTGACCATCTGCTGCTACACCTTTGCCCGGGCGAACATTGCCCAGGAGCACGCGATCCGTACTACGATCGCCCAGGCACTCAACGCCCAGGCGCAGGCATGGGACCTCACCGCCCTCTTAAACGGCATCGTCTCGGGCGAGATCTCCCGCGATCTCTTCAAGGCGGTCAAGACCATCTACCCCACCCGCAGGGTCGAGGTCATCAAGAGCAAGGTTGAGCAGATCGCTGCTCCGATCTCAACCGCTTAATTTTTTCTTTTTCATCATTCCAGGACCCTTACGGGAGACGGTATTCCGGTCGAAGAACTCCTGCAATTCTCCGGTCTGCCGAACATTCATGATTTTCCCGCACCAACCAGTACCCCATGTCCTCCATCATCACGGACCCGTTCCGGCAGAGACTGCTCCTTGGAGCAGTTGCACTCGGCGTCGTGATGGATGGGATCGACGGATCCATCGTGAACGTGGCGCTCCCGACAATGGCCGCATACTTCGGTACGGACACCGGCACGATCGCGTGGGTGATCATAACCTACATACTGATGATGGCGGGATTCTGCCTCATCTTCGGTAAACTCGCTGACCGGGGACTTACAAAAAGACTCTTCCTTTTGGGATTCGTTGTCTTCACCGTCAGCTCCGCGGCCTGCGGGATCGCGCCTGCGCTCGATATCCTGCTTGCCGCCCGGCTCGTCCAGGGGTTGGGGGCCGCAATGATTGCGGCTGTTGCCCCGCTGCTCTGTATCCGCTACCTGCCTCCCGACATGCTCGGGACAGCGCTTGGCGTGATCGCTGCAACCGCATCCATCGGGTTTGCAGCAGGACCGGCAATTGGCGGTATCGTGACCCAGTACCTCTCGTGGCACTGGATCTTCCTCGTCAACATCCCCATCGGCATCATCGGGATCCTCTTTGCCGCACGCGTGATCCCCCGTGATGAGCCGGAGGTCGGTACCGTATCGTTTGATTACCTGGGGGCAGTCACGCTCTTTTGTACCCTGGTCTTCTGCACATTTGTGCTGGAAGAGGTTGCAGCACGGGGCGTAATGGACCCGCTGATTATTGCATGTTGCATGCTCTGCCTGGTATGCCTGGGGCTGTTCACCTGGCGTGAGCTCACGACACCGGAACCGTTTGTGAATATCCGGATCTTCTCAAAGTGGCAGTTCTTTGCAGTCCTCATCGCACTGCTGCTGATCAACGCCATCTTCATGGGCATCATCTACCTGCTCCCGTTCTACCTCACCATGGAGATGCATTTCGATCTGGCAACTAGCGGTCTCTGCCTCCTGATCCCGCCGCTCGTTATTGCTATCATCAGCATCCCGTTCGGGAAGTGGTCGGACCAGCAAGGACGGCGGGCATTTACCGTTGCTGCCTGCGGTTTTTTTGTCATTACCAGTGCGGTCTTCATGATCCTGACTCCTGCATCCGGCACGATTCCCCTGCTTGCCGGACTCGTCCTGATGGGTGCTGCGCTCGGGATAGCAGCCGGGCCGGCCGCCAGCAGGGTCATCGAGAGTGCACCCCAAGGTGAAGAGAATACCGGATCGTCGCTGATGGTCACGGCCATCTATTTCGGCGGGGTCGTCGGGACTGCCGCTTATGCAACACTCTTTACGTTCGCAACCGCAGGTCCTGGCGGGATTGTTGCCTTTACCGATCTCGACCCGGCAGTCTTTATGAACGGGTTCCGGTTCACCATGGGTGTCGGACTTATCCTTTCGGTCATTACACTCGTACTCTCGGCAGTTGTGCCGGACGTCAGGAGGGATGAGTCCCGCTGATTTTTTTCAATCGCGATAACTGGTTGTAAAGTACGCTCTTTATTTCCGGGTAATTACCCGGCTATCATTGAACGTACTTTACTGATTTTCCGGAACACCGGCGTGAAGGATCTGCCGGATCGCGCGGGAGTCGTTTGAAAATTTTCAGGCGCGAAAATGATCGCGATTCGAAGAACTTTACGTTCTTCTCATCCTCCAGGTTCGTTGACCTGTCGGATTTGAAAAATTTTCTGGCAGGATTGGAATCAGGAGAATTGGATGCCATGCGGCTGGAAGTTCTCGTTTTTCTCGGGCGGTTATGAGACACGGGATCCCGCAAAACGCAACCATTATGCTCACATAACGCATGACATAATGCAGGACATTCCGGGAGCCATAGCATGAAATTCATATCGAGCCGCGAGGTCAGGTCCAACCCGGCCTGCCTCTGGGAAGTTCAGGAGGGCGATGAGGCCGTGATCACGGTGAACGGGAAGCCGCGGGCGATTGTTGTCGCGGTCGGGGAGGACCTTGAGGCAACGCTCTCATCAGTCCGAAGGGCCCGGGCAGTTACTGCGCTGGAGAAGATCCGTATGCAGGCCCGGGAAAAAGGAACCGATACGCTGACAGAGAGCGAGATCAACGCTGAGATAAAGAAGGTCCGTGCGGGGCGGTAACACGGGTATTCCCCAGATCGTCCTCGATACCAACGTGCTGGTATCCGGTATGCTGTCAGGCAGGGGGGCTCCCGCAGGTATCCTCAACCTGGTCGTCAACGGAGAAGTGATCCTTGTCCTGGATACAAGGATCTTTGAAGAGTATGCCGATGTGCTGCAGCGGGAGAAGTTCGGGTTCCCGGCGGATGCGGTCGATGACATCCTCGGGTTCATTAAAAAGGAGGGCATCTTTGTTGCACCGGCTCCGCTGGCCAATGCCCTGCCGGATCCCGGCGACCTGCCATTTGTTGAGGTTGCTCGTCATGCCGGGGTCCCGGTTGTGACCGGCAATGCCCGGCATTTCCGGGATGCGGATGCGGAGGTTTTAACGCCAGCTGATTCCCTGGAGAGGTACCGGGAGGGGATGTGAGAGACGCCCGGAAATCCACCGTTACAATCACTAGTGATATCGTTAATGATGATCAGAAGTTCCGAAACCGCCGGCAACCCATATCCAGACCGGCATTGATCCAAGGGACCGGCTATGATGCCTTTTCCATGACTAAGAAACCATATTACCCCGCCCGCCCAACCACTTCTTACTCATGACCGCGACAAAGATCCTCTTTCTCGTCCTTGACGGGATCTCCGACCGCCCGTGCCCGGAGTTCCGCGGGGCAACGCCGCTCTCAGCGGCGAAGAAGCCCGTTCTCGACAAGCTCGCCGCTGAAGGGATCTGCGGGATCATGGACACCATCGCGCCCGGTGTCCGCCCCGGATCCGATACCGCACACCTTGCGCTGCTCGGGTACGACCCGTACAAGTATTATACGGGCCGCGGACCGCTCGAGTGCGTGGGCACCGGCATCGACATGAAGGCCGGGATGATCGGGTTCCGCTGCAACTACGCGACCATCGACCCGCAGGGCAAGGTCATCGACCGTCGTGCCGGGCGGATCCATGACACGGAAGCCCTCAGCAGGGCGATCCAGGACGGCGTCGATCTCTCGAAGTTCGGTGTGAAGTTCATCTTCCGGTCGGGAGCAGGGCACCGGGCCGCCCTCGCGCTTGAAGGCGAAGGGCTCAGCCACTGTGTATCCTCCAACGACCCCAAGAAAGAAGGCGTTGCCCCGCTGACCGTGAAGACGCTGAAGCAGGGCGCAAAGGAAGACAAGACCGCGGCGGTCTGCAACGAGTTCGTGAAGCAGTCCACGAAGATCCTCTTCGATCACCCGGTCAACAAGGAGCGGCTGAAGGCGGGACAGAACCCGGCCAATGTTGTCCTGATGCGGGGCGCCGGGGAGATGGGCGACTTCGAGCCGTTCCAGAAGAAATACGAGATGTCCGGGTCGGTCATATCCGCAGCAAGCCTCATCACCGGGATCGGGAGGGCGGTCGGCCTGCCCCATATCGACGTGCCCGGTATCACCGGTTCGCAGAACAGCAACATCAAAGGCAAGGTGGACGCGGCGATCGCCGAGCTGAAGACCAGGGACTTCGTCCTCATGAACATCAAGGGCGCCGACGAGTCCGGCCACGACGGGCTTTTCGAGCAGAAGAAGGCATTCATCGAGAAGATCGATCCCCTCCTCGAACCCCTTCTCGGACTCAAAGACACGATCATCATCGTCACCGGCGACCACTCGACACCGTGCTGCATCAAGGACCACTCGGCCGACCCGGTCCCCATCCTCATCCGGGGCGAGGGCGTGCGGGTGGACGATGTAGTGCGGTACGACGAGTTCTCCTGCGCCAGAGGCGGACTCTGCCGGATCCGCGGGGTTGACCCGCTCCACATCGCGCTCGACCTGGTCAACAAGGCGCATAAGTTCGGGGCCTGAAGGGCGGAGGATAGCGTGAAGGAACGAACTGTCAGGAACTGGCACCGGCACTGTTTCTTACCGGACGGCACCGAGCTGCAGGAGCACAGCATCAAGACCGACCGGAACATCGTGATCGGCGAGTTCTGCCAGATCGACTACGGGCTGCGGGGTGCCGACGTGTACGTTGGTGAGTCCTCGAAGATCCGCGAGTATGTCTGGGCCAGCGGCGACGCCCGGATCGGGAACTGGTGCCTGATCGGGAGCGACGTCATCGCCAAAGGGGACGCGTATATCGGCGAAGGCGTGAAGATCACCGGCAAGCTTGAGGTGCACGGGGCGCTTGACATCGGCGAGAAGGTCGAGATCAGGGAAGGGTTCGAGGCCAAAGGCGACATCGCTATACGCAACCCGATGCCCGTCTACCTCTTCATCATCATCTACCTGATGACCCTGCTTCATATCGAGAGCGAGAAGGAACTCGACCGGATCATCGACGAGCTCTTCAGCGAGGAGGATGAAAAACCCGAGATCCCGCTGATGATCCCGGCACGGTCGAAGCTGGACATGAAACTCTTCGCCGTCCCCTCGACCATGAAGATCGGGAAGAACTGCCGGCTGCATGGTAACATCCGGGCCGGGTCCATCGAGATCGCGGAGGACACGGTCGTGTTCGGCAGTCTCCGGGCAAAGAACCAGGTCCGGGTGACGAGCGGCGTCACCGTCCACGGGAACGTGGAGAGCGGATCAACCGTGTACGTGAAGAAGGGCGCCCGTATCCTCGGCAATGTCCGGGCAAAATCGATCGTCCTCCACGAGGACGCGAAGATCGACGGCACCATCGAGGCCCCCCACGGCCTCCGTATCGAACGGGGCGGGTGACCCTGCAATGCGAGTGAACGATATCCTGGGAGTGGACGAAGTCCGGTTCGTGGAACCGGAATATGCAGCGCAGACCGACAACATCTTCAACGACGTAATGGCCGGCGCCGGAGGGGAGGAGGGCAGGCTTCTCGTTGATGGCGATGGTGAGCCGATCGCCATCGCATTCCACGGGGAGAACGGGTGGATGGCATCCTCGTTCCTGTACCGGAACCCGACTGTTCGGCTCATCGAGCAGTTCGAGAGCATGAACGGCGAGATCCTGCAGGAAGATCGCCCGGTCTTCACGGCGGCGATGCGGGAATACTTCAGCACACGCCTGGCACAGGAGGTCCCCCCGGCAATCGAGGATCTCAACCCGCGCCGGTTTGAGATACTGAGCTCCCTGATCAGCGAACACTGGGGCCGGGGCTACCACGGCAAGTGCATCGACTGCTGCTGCGGGTCGGGGGTCGGCTCGCAGGTCCTGCGCAGCCTCGGGTATGTCCCGATCTCGTATGACAACGATGCATCCCTCCTCTCCCGCGGTCTTGCCGCCGGCCGCCTGCTCCCGCAGGAGACCATGTGCCTCGATGCGCAGGTCGCGGCCCGGTACGTCGAGCCGGTCCCGCGGGGCATCGGTATTATGATGGGCGAGATCAATTCGTTCTCACAGGAGATGTGGGAGCAGATCGTCCGGCAGCTGCTGGTCGTTACGCAGGACACGCTCATCACGGTCGGGACAAAACCTGAGACGGAGCTCATCCACGGGTGGGGTTCCGAGATGGACCGGACGGTCGAAATTGTCGAGAACCCGAAAGACCCGATATACGATCTCTGGGTGTGCAGGGTCTCGGAAGTGTAACTCTTTTTTGCAAATTCCGGGTCGGATTCCCAAAAAAGGATTTTCCCCCCTAATTATCGTTTTCCCGGGGAGAGAAATGCGGCTATTGTCTTCAGGAAGTCGTCAACAATCCGTGATGGTTCCGTTCCCGGACCGGATGTTTCGGAGAGAAGGGGCTCGATTACGGTAACACGGGGAGCATTGGATGTTTTTTTGTCATAATTCCCGTCTTCTCCCGCATAGAGGACCGTTACCGGGGGAAGCGTGAACTCCCCGGCTTTATCTGCCCGTATTGTATACCTCAGAACGCGGGTCTCGTTCGGCATGAGGGTCTGAGGTGTGGCGATTCGCGTTGCCCCGGAGACGAGCGTGAATTCCGGTATCAGCGTATCCATGATCTCGATATCATGAACGGGCGTGGTTCCGGTATTGGTGAAGGTGATCGTTACTTCTGATTCTGTACCCTCTTTGATCGACCACGGTGCGATGGTTTTATTGACCATGATGGCACGCTCGCCGGATGGAATCGGATCTATTGGAGTAAAAGACCAAACGTCATTATGTGCTATTCTGGAAGCGGAAAAGCCTCCGGCAATCCACACTTTATTATCAAAGATCGTTGAGTCAAGACCCATCCGGGGCGTAAATCTGGGTGTTGATGCAGATTCTGTCCAAATCCTACCGTCAGGAGAAGAGAATACATCATTTAATGTGTTAGAATATGCATTCCCTCCAAACACCCATAACCTGCCATCAATTACCTGTGAAGTGAAATAATAGCGGGGCGGAAATTCGGAGGATTCATTCACTTCTTTCCAGGACTTACCATCATATGAACACCAGACATCATTATAACGAATATGCCCAAGTTCGTCACCCACTCCTCCGAATAAACACATCATTCCATTCAGTTCTGCTGAACGCATTCCAATCCGGGGAGAAAATGCTGTTGTTGACGCAGCCTGGTGCCAGGTCACTCCATCCGGGGAATACCAGACATCGTTTGTATATTTCCAGGGATTATCGGATGTTTCCCCACCGATGACCCAGATTTTACCATTATAAACAACGGATGTATGACAAAGCCGTGGCGAGAAGATGATCTTTGTTCTTGCCTGTTCCCAATGAGTTCCATCGGAAGTGTACCAGACATCATTTTTAAACTGATGGTTTGCATCATACCCCCCGATTACCCACATTTTATTATCAAAGATTACCGTCGTGTGCGAATAACGCGGGGAGAACGGGGCGGATGTTGTCGCGGCGGTCCATCTGATGCCGTCAGTGGAATACCATACGTCATTAAAATACGTATTTCTCTCATCAATCCCCCCGATAATCCACATCCTGTTATCAAACGTAGCCATAGAGAAGTGCGCCCGCGGAGAGAATGCTGCGTTATCCGTTGCACAAGTCCAAGACGGGTCTGCTCCCCTTACGGGAAGAATTATTACAGAGAGTAAAAAGACCAGGAGAAGAATATTGGAAAAAACCTGTCGCATTATACAAACCTTGAATAAATTAAATTGTTAAATTATAAATTTACTACTTTTTGGAATCTGCTGGAGACAGAACTGTCAATTTAAGGGTATTAAAAATTGGATTATTTACTCAATACAGCAAGGATTAAAAAAAGTGAGGGCGAATCGTGGAAATACTGTTTACTCTCCCGGCATCCGTATACGCCTGAGCTGCTCGCTCACCGAGACGCTTGACTTGGACGTTGTCCCGAAGGTGGGAGTGCAGGAGCGGATGCCCCGTGTGCGGGCGAACATCAGGTCGGTATTGATATTCTCCCGGGTAAGTGCCCGCGAGAGATTGGCGAGATCGCGCCTGACCTGGATCTCCTGTTCTTCCACCTGTTCCATATGCACTAATGGTTTGTCGCACAATATAAACATTTCTCTTTTGAGAAATCCAATATATTATTTTTATTTTGAAAACAGAGCGCATTTCGGCAATATTATCGAGAAATTTCTCCTGCAGGATATTTGCAAAAATTGCCTCTTTTCCTAATCCGGGCTGCCTGCCCGGTTCTGCTGCCGCTTGCCGGATATGCTGCGACAGACAGGCAGAGTCTTCCCGCCGCAGAACCGCTGCGTGGCCGGGTCATGTGACACTTCCCGGAGAAGTACGTAATCCGGACCGGCTCGGTTCACCGGCCCCTCCTCCCCCCATGCGGGGCGGGCTTCTCCCGCTTCTTCTCCCGCTCCGTCTTCTTCTCCTTGTGCACGTCCTCGCTCTCCAGTTCTGCGATGATATCCTCCGGCTCTTTCATCACCTTCGTGAGCCGGATGATCTCCAGCAGCCGTTCCATCCCGATGAAGTGTTCGGCCATCACCTTTGCCAGCGGGCTCATGACCAGTTTTGTCCCCTTTTTCTCCACCAGCCGGTGGGCAACCAGATCGGGGAGCACCGGCTCCATGCTCCCCACCATCATGCTCCCGATCCGGTTGATCTCCGCCTCCTCTCCCCCACAGGCAACCGCGTTCGCCACGTACTCTTCCGAGCTCTGCTCGATGTCATGGACCGGCGCTACCTCCTCCATCTCGCCTTTCAGGAGCCGGATGGCGATCTCCTCCTCGGTCCCCGGGGCCTCCCGCGAATAGCTCCCGCCCGGCTCGGCAAGGATCACGACACGACCGAGGTCGTGGAAGTCCGGCCGGCCGGCCCGGCCGGCCATCTGGTTGAACTCCTGGACACTGAGCCAGTCCCGGCCCATGGCAAGGGCATCGAAGATGACCTGCGATGCCGGGAAGTCGACGCCGGCACCGAGCGCCGCGGTCGTGACAACGGCCATGAGTTTACCGCCTTCGAACCGGGTCTCCACGTCCCTGCGTTCCTGCGACGTGAGCCCGGCATGGTACGCTGCTGCCCGCTGGCCGAGCGCCTCGGCTATCGTGTGGCACCGGGCCCGGGCATTGGTGAAGATGATCGTCTGGCCCCGGTAGCCCTTCGTTGACGTCCGCTTGTACTCCTCGGTCGTCATCTGCTTGATGGTCGGGATCTTCTGCTTGCGTTCGGTGAAGAGAAGATACCGCTCGAGCCCCACCGGCCGCTCGGCATACTGGACGAGCGTGCAGTTCAGTTTCTTTGCCAGGATCTTCGGGGAGCCGATCGTTGCCGAGAGGTAGAGGAACTGGGCCTGCGGGCAGAGATATTTCAGCCGGGCGATCATCCCGTCAAGCCGGTGGCCCCGGTCCTTGTCCTCGAGCATCTGGATCTCATCGATGACCACCGTTGCAACATTGGCCATCCGCTGCCCGCGCCGGATCATGTTGTCCACGCCTTCGTACGTGCCAACGATGATGGGTGCCTGCGGGTTCCGGTCCGCCACCCTGCGGGTCTCGGGAAGGTTGAGCCGGCTGACGCCCGTAAGGAGCCCGGTCTTCGCAAACTTCCCGTACCGTTCGCTGAACCGCTCGTACTTCTGGTTGGCAAGGGCGACCAGCGGGACCAAAAAGAGCGTCCTGCCCCGGCCCTCAAGGTAGTTCTTCATCCCCGCCATCTCGCCGATGAAGGTCTTGCCGCTCGCGGTTGCCGCGACAACGAGCAGGTCCTTACCGAACAGGAGCCCTGCCTCGACCGCGAGCTGCTGGGCGGGCATCAGCTGCGCAACCCCGCTTGCCTCAATGAACTGCCGGGGGAGGGGGAGCTCGTTCACCGGCGTGGTCTTCATCACGGGGTGTGCCTCGAGCTTGTCGAAGAGCGCCGCACCCATCGTCAGCTTCCCGGGTTCGAGTGTTGCAAGCACCCGGTCCAGGTTCCGGAACTGGAGGAGGAGGGATTCGAGATGGGCGATCCCGTCCCGCCCGAGCTTCCCCAGGTGGGCGACCTCCCGGCGCAGCTCCCGCTTTGCGCAGTCGGGGCAGATCTTCTCGCCCTTCCCGAACTGGATGGTGGTCTGGTCGTCAAGGAGCGTGACCTTGTCGTCAATGAGGCACATCCGGCAGGCCCGGACGGGGCCGTTCCTTACCTGGAAGTCGGCAAGGAAGGTCTCGAACGGCTGGTCCCGCTTCACCAGCAGGACCTCGGACTCGCGGAGGTTGGCAATGAACTCCTTTGATGGGGTATGGCGGTATTCCTTCTTTGTCCCCCATCGCACGCGGTACTTCGTGGGACGCGGCCCCCGCGGGGTCTCCATCAGCTCGACAAAACCCGCGCCCCGGGTGTTGCGCCCGTCAAAATAGATGATCTTGTAGTTCCCCTGCTTCTGGGGCTGGATGAGGATCTTCATGATGCAATGAGATCGTGGATGACGTAGGAGAGGTGCACGCTCTCGAGGCGTTTTAAGAAATCCGTGAACTCCTCGTCCACGATCACGATCGTGCAGTCGATCCCATGGAACGCCGCCTCGATCACGCCCTCGCGTGCCCCGAAGAACATGTCGGGTTTCCTGCCTGCGTTCCTCAGGGCGATGAAGGCCTCGAGCCCGACCGCGGCAACCATCCCGGAGCCCCCGCACACCTCGAGGAGCTCCTTCTTCTTCACCCGCCGCGATCCCCCGTTCTGCACCCGGGGCACCTTGCAGACATGCACCTTCCCTTCCTTGTGGTCGATGATCCCGCTCAGCCGTGCAATCCCGACATCCTCGTCCTTCTTCGCATCGGCGATGACCGTACCCGTGGCAGCTTCGGTCCGCTTTGCGGCATACAGGAACCCGTCTTTCATGAAGACACCGACCTCGTCGCCGGCCCTCATGTTCTCGGCAGCAAGGGCGGTCCAGACCGAGACCTGCTGGATGATGTCCCGACGGATATGGCGGGCATAGGCTTCGAGCGACTCGGCGTTCTCGAGCACCCATTCGATGCCGGCTTTGGTCACTTCATAGTTGCCGCGGCCGCTTGCAAAGACCATGCCTTCCTCGACAAGCTCGCGGATATACTCGGAGATCGCCTGCGGGGTGACACCCAGTTTCTCGGCGATCTCCTGCTGGCGGACCGCCGGCTGGTGCTCGGCAATCTCCACTAAAATCTGCAGGCGCGAGACCTCGCGCTTGCTGCGCAAAATCGAATACAGGGGATCTTTAGCGGGCTGTGTCAAGCAGCACCAGTCCCTGCCCCTTCACGTCCATGTGGGGGATCCGCTTTGCAAGCCCCTTGACGAAGATGGGGCTGACACCGATCTTCCGCGACAGGTCGTTGATGGAACTGTTCCCTTTTCCCAGCTCCTCCTCGATCCGCTCGACGGTCTCCCGGAGTTTCTCGTCATTACTGAGCGAGAGGTAGAGGATATCGGAGAGGTCGGCAAGGTTGCACTGGAAGTTTGCCCGGAACTTATTGTAGGTGGCCCGGAACTCCCGTTCCGGTTTCTTGCCGGGCTTGGGCATCCGCCACTGCTCCTCGACAAGGTTCCCCTTCTTGAGGATCTGGATGCAGACAGGGACAAACTCTTCATCCACGTGTGCCCGGATCTCCTCCTCGGTCATCCAGGACTTGTTCAGGAGTTCGTAGACCTTCTTGAAGGAGGGGTCGTTGAATGTCATCAGGAGAGGAACGAGTTCAACGGGATCGTTGACAATGCGAATGTGGCCCGGCACGGTAAAAACCCTATACATATATCCCCGCGAGTATCAATAAATTTTTGCGACTACAATCATGGAAAAGCAGGGCAGGATCGCGGTCAGGGGCATCGTGCAGGGGGTCGGGTTCCGGCCGTTCGTTTTTGCCAATGCCCGCAGCCTCGGAATCGCCGGCAGTGTCAAGAACCTCGGCAGCGAGGTCGAGATCCTTGCCCGGGGCGAACGGTTCGACGAGTTCGTTGCGGCAGTCTCCCGCGGGCCGCCCCTTGCCCGGATCGATTCGGTCACGGTCACGGATATCGCCGGCCCGGTGCCGGATGGTTTCTCCATCCTGCCGTCCGGGACCGGGTCGTTCACGGGCATGATCCCGCCGGATATCGCGATCTGCGATGAATGCATCCGGGACATCGGGAGAAAAGGCGGGAGGTACGAGAACTACTGGGCCACCTCCTGCGTCAACTGCGGGCCCCGGTACAGCATCATCCAGACAATCCCGTACGACCGCGAGCGGACCTCGATGGCAGACTTCCCCATGTGTCCGTCATGCGCTGCAGAGTACGGCGACCCGGCTTCCCGGCGCCACCACGCCCAGACCATCGCCTGCGCTGCCTGCGGCCCGAGACTTACCCTGGTCGACCGGACCGGGCGTCCCGTGGCCTGCCCCGACATGGTGAAAGAGGCTGCGGCACTGCTCGATGCCGGACGGATCCTTGCCATTCGCGGGATCGGGGGGTTCCACCTTGCCTGCACCGAGAGTTCGGCCGGCGAGCTCAAGAAGCGGCTCGGCCGGATCGAGCAGCCGTTCGCCATCATGGTCCGGCCCGACCATATCGATCGTATTGCGCGGGTATCCATGGAGGAGCGGGCGCTCCTGACCAGCCCCGTCCACCCTATTCTGGTGCTGGAGAAGCGCGACTTCACCGCCCATGAAGGGATCAGCAACCTGCATACCATCGGCTGCATGCTGCCATACACCGGGCTCCACCACCTCCTCTTCTCACACCTGAAGAGCCCGCTCCTCATCATGACGAGCGCCAACATGCCCGGCTACCCGATGATCACGGACATCGACCACGCCATGGCGCGGCTCCACAATGACGCGGATTACTTCCTCTCCCACAACCGTACGATCGTCAACCGCTGCGACGACTCGGTCATGCGCGATGGCCAGATCATCCGGCTCTCCCGCGGGATCGCCCCGAAACGGACCGCAATCGACCTGGGCAGCCGCTGTATCCTCGCGGTGGGACCTGAGCTGAACGCGAACGCTACCATCTACAAGGGCGGGTTTGCCATCACCTCCCCGCATGTCGGCAATGTCCGGAACCCGGCAACGCTCGAGTACCTCGAGGAGACGGTGCGGAACCTCCAGCGGGTCCTGGGCGCGAAGTTCGATGTGGTTGCCCACGACCTCCACCCGCAGTTCCTCTCCACGCGGTTCGCCCGCGAGATTGCCGGCAGTCATGGACTTGACCTCATCCCCGTCCAGCACCACCGCGCCCATATCGCCGCTGCAACCACGGAGCCCTGCATCGGGATCGCCATCGATGGAGTTGGTTACGGGGATGACGGCACGGTCTGGGGAAGCGAGATCTTCAGCGGGCAGGTCCCGGACCTGAAACGGGTCGCCCATCTCGAACCGGTCGCAATGCCGGGCGGCGACCTTGCGACAAAGTTCCCCGAGCGGATGTTGTACGGGATCCTGCCGGACGAGCGGATCCTCTCCCTCCTTTCCGCCCGGGGCTGGGGCGACATCGAGCTTGGCGTCCTGACAAAACAGGTTGCGGGCGGGTTCAATGTCACCATGACCACGAGCACCGGCCGTGCCCTTGATGCAGCCGCGGCGCTGCTCGGCATCTGCCGCGAGAAGACCTACGACGGCGAACCGGCCATGAAACTCGAGGCTGCGGCTGCCGCAGGCACGGCAGAGACCTGGGACCTCCCGATCTCCCAAACGCCGGAGGGGGAGATCCTCTCGACCCGGGCGCTCATCACCACCGCGCTCGACCGGTTTGAGGATGCGGGTGCGGGCGACCGCAGCGCTGCCTGCGACATCGCCGCCTCGTACCAGTTCAACCTGGCCCGGGGGATTGCCGCAATGGCAGTCCATGCTGCCGATCGCGACGGGATGCGGCGGATCGCGCTCTCCGGCGGGGTTGCATACAACCACGCGATCCGCGAGACGATCCGGCGCGAGATCATCTCCCGGGGCCGGGAATGCATCATCAACAGCAATTACCCGCTCGGGGACGGGTGCGTCTCGTTCGGCCAGTGCGTGTATGCCGGGGCTCTGCTGAAGAGCCGTCAATAGTCCTTCCTGCCACGAGACAAGCACTTTATCATCCAAAAAACAAAATCATGAATCAATGGGAACGGGAGAGGCTGACCAGAATCCTGATCAGGAGAAGAAGATCCGGAACCTTGAGCTTGAGCTCAACGATCTGCGCCAGGGACTCACGGTGGTGGCCGACTATTACAAGGACCTCGAGCAGGTGTCGCGCAGGCAGGATGCTATCGAGGCTGTCGATGCAACGGTCGCCCGCAAACAGGTCGATGAAGACCGTGAGTTCGAGGGGATCTGGCGGTTCCACGCCGAGATGCTCGCTGCAGACCCGTCCGCCCGTGTGCCGTACGACACCATGTTCAACGCCTTCCTCGCCTACTGCACGCGGACGGGCAGGGAGCCGGTGGAGCGCGACGCGTTCGAGTTCGTCCTCTCCCGGATGGAGAACCCGGCACCCGCCATGGACCGGGGCGACTGGGTCGGTTTCCGCCTGAAAGAGGGCGGCGCATAACGGTTTTATGGCACACATCCGGATCACCCGCGAGTCGCAGATCCCGCTCGTGGGCTCGCTCTATTTCGGGGTCATCGACCGGGGCACGAGCCTGCTCCAGGTCCGGCCCAGCTGCAGCTGCAACATCAGCTGCCCGTTCTGCTCGGTGGATGCCGGGCCGGGCTCGAAGACCCGGGCCTCGAGCTACGAGGTCGAGATGGAGTACCTGCTCGAGGCCGTGGAGGAGATCGCCCGGTTCAAGGGCCCCGGGGTTGAGTGCCACATCGACTCGCCTGGCGAGCCCCTGATGTACCACAAACTCCCGAAGCTCGTCGCCGCGATGAAGGCGATCGATGAGGTCCGGGTCGTCTCCCTCCAGACCAACGGCACCCTGCTCGACGCCGCGAAGATCGCCGCGCTTGAATCGGCGGGCCTTGACCGGGTCAACCTCTCCCTCCATGCCCTCGAACCTGCGCTCGCCCGCGAGCTTGCGGGGGTGGACTGGTACGATGTCGGGAAGGTCACGGACGCGGCACGGGCGGTTGCGCAGGGGCCCATGGACCTCCTCATCGCCCCGGTCCACCTCCCGGGGATCAACGACGCCGAGATCCCCGGACTCATCCGGTTTGCGCAGGAGATCGGGGCCGGGAAACGGTTCCCCCCGCTCGGGATCCAGAAGTTCGAGCACTACCGGTACGGGCGCACGCCCAAAGGAGTGAAGGCGCTGAGCTGGTGGCAGTTCTTCAACCGGAACATCAAAGCCTGGGAGAAGGAGGCGAATATCCCGCTCCGCCTCGACCTGGACAAGGACTTTGGCAACGAGCGCCGGCAGTTCGTCCCCCTCACCATGAAGAAAGGCGAGAAGGTGACCGTGGAGATCCGGGCACCGGGCTGGATCCATGGCGAGATGCTCGGTGTCGCCAACAACCGGGTGGTCTCGGTCTATAACTGCCCGAAACAATCGGGCCAGCTCCGCGTGAAGATCGTGGCAACCAAGCACAACATCTACACGGCCACGCCGGTCTGATCCCGGCCTTCTTTCATCCGGGCCCGGAGTATTACGCAATATTTATGGAACGCCGGGCAATACGGTGTATATGAAGGGTACAACCGCTGCACTCATCTTCGGTCTTGTCATCATCGCCATCGGCGTTGCCTTTGTCCTGAACGGCGGGATGGCCGGATCACCGGCTGCCCCGGCCCCGCCAGTACCGACCTCCCCGCTCCCCATAACTGCCGCCACCATGCCGCCCACGCCGGCCCCGACCACGGTAACACCAGAACCCACAACCGCTGCGCCGGTCACGACAACGCCACCGGCAACCGTGACCACGACCGTTCCACCGGTCACCCCACCGACAACGACACCCGCACCCCAGTCGCTCTCGGCAGAGAAAGTGGGCGACCATTTCATCAATGTTGCCTATGCCTCCACGAACAAGATTGAGCGGCTCAACTATGCGTCCGGCCAGGACCGCGTCGTCATATCGGTTGTCTCCCCTGCCGAGACCGACATCGCCATGCTCGAAGCGGCCGCAAAGGAGTTCAACAGCCTCTCGAACACGGTCAAGCTCTCCGAGAACATCAAGGAGAGCAGCAACGGCGACATCGTCATCAAGCTGCTGCCGGCGAGCGGGCTTGACGCGATCAACCTGAACGAGGTCTCGTCATCCGGTTCCGTGACCGAGGCGCTGACCAGGAAGGAGCTGACCTGGGACGGAAAAACCTCGGCAAAGATCCTGCGCGGCACGATGTACATCAACGGGAACCTCAAAGGAGACGTCCGGAACCACACCATCATGCGCAGCCTCTATTACCAGCTCGGGTTGACCGGCGAGACGGACGAGTATACGGACAGTCTCTTCTATGCAGCGGACAACTCCAACGCGAAACTGAGCCCGATCGATAAGAAAGTCGTCACCATGCTGTATGAGCCCGGCCTGTACAATGGCATGAACATGCAGGCCCTCAAACAGGTCATCTATATCGAGTGACCCGGGCATTGCCCTTTTTTTCATTCGGGTGGAAAACTCTTTATTCTTATTGAAATTATATTTCGGATAATGGGCAGCAGGAAGGAACAGATCGGCAGGCACTGCCCGTATTGCGGGGCGATGGTCTCGTATGACGAGTATTTCTGCCGCGCCTGCCACAAGCGCTTTTCGGACCTGAACGAACTCGATGCCCCTTCGACCGATCAGCCGGAGGAGTTCGTCGTCTCGCTGCCGAAACTCTGGCTCAGCGCACTCCTCTCCTGCATCGGGGTGGGCGCCGGCCAGTTCTACAACGGGAACACCATCAAGGGCATCACCTTCTTCTTAGCGTTCCTGCTCGTCTCGTTCGAATACATTGTAACTCCATACAACCGCATGCTCTATATCGGGATCTGGGCCCTGGCAACGGCAGAGGCGCTCTGGTCGGCACACCGGATCGGCAGGTGCGAGATCCCGTACAGCGGGATCAGCTACCCGCTCTACGTGGAGCTGGCGCTCCTCGGGTTCGTAGCCTCGCTTCACGTGGCCACCGGCCAGCCTGACCTTGCCTACATGGCAAAACTCTTCCCGTCGATTGGCGTGTGGGTTGGGTGACCGGATAATATTTTTTTAAAACAGAACAATTCAGATGGTAGTTTTTAGAATAGAAGAAGTGTAAAAAAGATTAGCCGAACAGGGCACCGAGCCCTGCCATGCCGCTCTCTTCGTCTTCCTTCTTGTGCTCTTCCTTCTTCTCTTCCTTGGCGGGTGCTGCTGCTGCGGCTGCTGCGGGTGCTGCTGCTGCAACTGCAACGGGTGCTGCTGCGGCTGCCTTGATTGCTTCCTCGATGTTGACGCCGTCGAGCGCTGCAATGAGTGCCTTGATGCGTGCTTCGTCTGCTGCTACACCTGCGGCGGTCAGGACTGCCTTGACGCCGTTCTCATCGATCTTCTTGCCTGCCTTGTGCAGGAGAAGTGCTGCATAGATATACTCCATTTCAAATCACCTGTTGAATCTCAAATATTATTTTACCAGGTTCTTGAGAGCCTGGCTTTCTCTCTGCGCTTTACCGATAATCGCATCGACAACGTCCTTCTCGTAGACCGCTGCGTCAATGGCAACTGCACGGGCATCGCGGACTGCCTTGGTGATGACTGCCGCTGCCGTGTCCTTCGTCGGGTATCCTGCCTCGATCGAGAGGGCGGTTGCCTGCCGGCTTGCGAGCGCGATCTGTCCGAGGATGACCGTCTCGTCAACTGCCAGCACTGACGGCTCGTAGACACTGCCCTCGTGGAACGCTGCCTGCAGGAGCAGACCGACGTCCATGGGCTTGATGTCGAGCTTGGCGAGTGCCACGGCGAGTTTTGCCGAGATGACGGTGCCTTTCTTTGCAACCATCTTGGTCTCGCGGATCTTGACCTTGCCGGCCTCGATGGCTGCCGGGATGCCGGCCTGCTGGAGCTCGCCGACAATCGGGCCGGGCTTGAAGCTTGTCGGGCCTGCGGGGACGACGATGTCCTCGGGCGCCTTCTCGCCGGCCTTTGCGGCCATCTTGGTCTTGGTCTTCTCAAGCTGCTTGTAGAGCTTGAACGGGTTGTCGTTGGTGAATATGATCGCCGAGTGACCGGAGATGTACTTCGCGAGGTTCTTGATGTCCCCGCCGATCTCCTCGAACGCGTGCTTGATGAGGGTGTTCCTCGTCATCTTGATGACAGCCTTTCCGCGGAGGTTCCGGCGGATCTGCTGCACCTGCTGGGCGGGAATACCGTACATGTCGACAAGCCCGATGAGCTTGTACTCCTTTGCGTTCTTCTTGATGTCAGCGACCTCGTCCTTCTTCCACGCCGGGAGGTGGTGGGTGTATAACGCCATTATTCCAGCCTCACTGCGGGACCCATGGTGGTCTTGACAAAGACGGAGCGGACGTTCAGGGGGCCCTGTTCAAGGACGGACTCGATCCTCTTGACAACCGCTTCGATGTTCTCTGCGACCTGTTCCGGCTTCATTGCCGTTGACCCTATCTTCATGGAGAAGACCGTCTTGTCCTTGGTACGGATCTTCACCGAGTTGCGCAGGCGCTCGACAATCGGGCGGATATCCTGCTGGGCCGGGATCGGCATGGGCATCCTGCCCCGCGGACCGAGCCGGGGACCAAGGTACCGACCGACCTGGGGCATCACCGCGGTCTCGGCAAGGAAGTAGCGGTACTTGGACGCAACTTTCCGTGCCTCGCGGGGTGCTCCCCCGAGCCGTTCAACTTCTTCAGGGCCGATGATCAGGTCGACTTTGGCATCCTTTGCCTGCGTGACGATGTCTCCTTTCCCGATGACACAGATGCCGACGTTCTCGCCGGAACCGTGGGGAAGAAGAACCGTCTCGTCGATACGATTCTTCGGCTGCGCCATATCGATGTTCTTGAGATTGATGGTAATATCAATGCTCTCGGAGAACTTGCGTTTTGGCGCTTTCTCAATCGCCGTTTTCACGGCGTCCAAAATTTTGGCCCTATCAACCATCTGTTTCCTCCATAGTTCTGCGACCGGACCTTTCCCGATCTCCTATGGTTTTCGCAATTGTTATTTCACTGCGAGTTTGCTGTCGTACTTGCCTTCAGCAATGAGCTGGAGAACCTCTTTGGGCTTCTTGCCATCGACGGTCACTCCCATGCTGACACACGTGCCCACGACTTCGCGTACCGCGGTCTTGAGCTCGTAGGAGAGCATGCCCTCAAGTTTCATGTTGGCAATTCGTACAGCGGCCTCGAAGGGCAGGTTGCCTGCCACAATGGCGTTGGGCTCCTTAGAACCTTTCTCGATACCGGCCTCTTTCTTGATGAGTGCCGTTGTCGGCGGGATGCCGACCGTCAGCGTGAAGTTCTTCTTTGCGTCGACTTCGATCTTGACAGGGACCTGCATACCGTTGAAGGATGCGGTCTTCTTGTTGATCTCGTCGACTACGGCCTTCACGTTGATACCGAGGGGCCCGAGCGACGGTCCAAGGGGTGGACCAGCCGTTGCCTTTCCGCCGGGTACTAAAACCTCGACCACTTCTGCCATAGTCTTTGCACCATGCCGTCCCTCTGTACAGAGGGGTCCAAGCTTGGGTCTGTAATTTTTGGTGGGGAAGGTGATAAAGGTGATCG
Organism: uncultured Methanoregula sp.; assembly: GCA_964448885.1. GTDB lineage: Archaea > Halobacteriota > Methanomicrobia > Methanomicrobiales > Methanospirillaceae > Methanoregula. The sequence continues at coordinate 93,628 of CAYVAQ010000004.1, forward strand.
TTAGTGGGGGACCCAATCACCATACCCGGATATCCAATGGGACTCCCGCTACGAACTCGGGCGGTTTTTTTATCCTAATCGACAGCCCGCGGCAAATGATTCCGGTCAGGAGAATTGCAATTACAATAATTTTTAAAAAAATTTTTATGATCTCACCGGCTTTTCAGTATCTGAAACAAAATTGGTCTGAGCGCGTAAAAAAAATTTTTAAAATTTTTTGCCAAAAACATTCCTTATTACTGTGCCCCCCTTGCGCCAGCCCTTCCCCCGTTGGGGGAGGGGGCGCATGCGATGCCTCCGTATTACCTGTATGGGACGTTCAGTTAAGATATCGTTTTCATAAAAACAGAAATTGATGCCGCCGCAAAGGCGTCCTTCGGGGCATCGAATCCTGAAGGGATGAGATGTGAGAAGAACGCAACAACGTTCTTCGAATCGGCGGCTGACATCGTAATGGGGGTATGGGGGCATCAGCCCCCATCATCCATCAAAAGGATTCGAGAGGAAAAATTTTATAAAAAAATTGTAACCCACCGCCCGGCCGAGCGAATCCCCCGCAGCATGTGGGCGCCCGCCCCACATCCCCGAGGGCATTGTCTCTCATCCGGCGTCATTTCAGCCCCCGTTTCCCCATTTTTCCGGCCTGGACAACACAGTTACGAGAAAAAGTAACACCACAATTTCCGGATTCGCCCAAAATGGTCTTTGATCGGCGCAAAACCAGGCAAATCGCGCCCGGAAAAAACCATAGTTGGCAGCGTTGCGGCAGCCGGTTCGTTCCCGGCACCTAATTCCCCAAACCATCCGAAATCCGCCAAAAATCACCCTGCAAAAAGACGCCCGTATCCGCGTTCTGCGGGCCTGAAAAATCGCACCAAGCCCAACGGTCACCCGGGCCTGAGATCTGCCGGCTATTATGGCACTATTAGGGTTTTACACAGCCACACAAAATGCCCGGATTCGTCTGAATCCTGAGGAAAATGCCCGGATGCAAAACACTTGCCTGAAAATACCCCCTTTTTGCACAAAATTCAGATCCGGGGTCTGCCGGAAGGGCAATCCGGGCGCTATACGGGCCCGGATCAGGCCCCCCGTTCACCATTGATCCAACAGGGGAAAACCCCTCCCGGAATTACAGACCCGCAGGTGGGGTCACCCGGCAAGACGCGGCTACAGCTGCGCGTCCTGCGGCATCACGGGGCCCGGACCCATAGCGGGGATGACCGGGACCGCGGCGATTGAAACGTTCCACGGGTGCGGGCTGGACCGGGGGAAAGCACTCAGGAAATACGTACCGCTTTCCGGGATTTTGATGATATGGAAGGTGTCGGGCGAATCCGGCTTAAAACACGGCTGGACACAGGAGTTGTCTGCATCCATCAGGTAACTCCCGTTTGCGAACCTGAGTTCGTAGCCGGGCGAAAAGAGGCCGGTCTCGTCCCGGGAAAAAATATATTCTCCTTTTTCCAGCGAGACATCCGGTGTTAGCGTAACTCCGCTGCCCGATAGGTTTACCGGTATCTCAAGCGGTAGTGGAGTATCCCGGTGTGCGGCCCGTGCAGACCAGATTCCGGTGCCGGTGATGTTGAGCTGGTATTCAGCCGCAGCCGGGGGGCCGAATGCGAGCATTCCGGAAAACGGCCCGGTCAGCTTGATCTCTGACATCTCCGCGTACTCGCTTCCTCCCGTAAAGCTGAACGTCATGGTCTGCGGTTCATCAGCTGTGAATGAAACAATGACCGTCCCGGGCTGCAGCACAAGCGCAGCGCTGGGCTGTGCAGGTGAAAGTTCTGTCAGGATAGTACCGGGCGCAGGAGCTGCAGGCGCGGTTGTGACTGCAGGTTCCGGAGTTGTCTGCACGGCGGCCGGCGGTTCCTGCGAAGTTCCCGTGCACCCGCACGCCAGTACTACCAGTACCAGGAGAATGATTCCAAAAATTCCCTTCATACTCGATGAATGGTAGCGAGGACAGTTAATTCCACCGGAATGGTTCCGGGAAGAAGCCCGGCCCCCTTCTCCGGCCCGGACAAAGTACACCGCCAGATTCCCCCACACTCCACTACTGGTGAATGTTTCCGAAGGGCCGGTACACCCTCTCGCACGGGAAACCTTAAAAAACCCGGCCATGCATTGTATCTCGTACCCCATGGACGACCACACCCGGCTCGAACCCACCGCGGCCCTTGTCATGCTCTGGTCGGGCGAGCTGTACCAAACCGGCAGTGCCAGGCGGTTCTATTCACTGCTCGATCTCTCTTGTGGGGAGGCGATGCGGGATGCATGCAACCGGGCCTGCCCCTGGTATGCGCAGGTGACGCTGAACCGGAAGTTCTGGATCCGCCGGCTGGCGGGTGCATTCATCAGAGAGACCGGCAGGCCCTGTCAGATCATCCTGCCGGCTGCCGGCAAGTCCCCGCTCGCCCTTGAACTGCTGGACGACTGCGGGGACATGATAGCCTCCGTGATCGAGATCGATATCCAGGGAATGGAAGAGAAGGCGGGACTGTACCGGAAGGCCGCCCCCCGCCATGCAGAGAAGATCCGGTGCGTGACTGCCGACCTGTTCGACATCCCAAAAACGGCAACGGCAATCGGGAGGACCGGCATGTACGACCCGAAAGTCCCGTCATGCATCATCCCCGAAGGGATCTCGTATTACATCCCGCAAAACCTCCTTGCCCGAATGGTCTCGCTCTTTTCCACAAGAGATCGCGTGAACCGGATCATCTTCGACTACATGCTGCCGTGCCGGCTCGTGAACGAAGAGCGGCAGCAATACCCCCGCGGTGTCTGGCGGGTCATCAACCGCGACTGCAACCGGCAGGTTACAATCACCTACAGTCCGGACGAGCTCGGGGATATTCTCGCTCCTGCCGGCTGTATACCAATCCTGCACCATTCGATGCACGATATTGAGCGCCACCGGACCGGCACAAACACCTTCTTCCGGGAGCCCGCGGACGGGTGGATCCAGATCGCGGAAGGGCGGCTCTGAAAAAAGTCCCCTCAGGAATCCGGCCGGGAATATTCCGCGGCAAGCATCCCGTAATAGTTTGTCGAGCGCCAGTGGTCGCGGAGCCAGACGTGCTCCCGGATCGAGCCCTCGTACACGAGCCCGCACCGCTCCATCAACCGGACCGATGCGGTGTTGAGCGCATCGCATTTGCCAAAGACCCGGTGCATCCCGAGCGTCCCAAACCCGAACCGGATATACTCCTGCAGGATCTCCGTCCCGTACCCATCCCTGCAGAACTCCGGCAGCAGGACGATCCCGATCTCCGCGGTGGTCCGGTGCTGGCGGTCGATCTCGATGAACGTGAGGCCGGCGAACTCATGCGTATCCTTGGTCCGGGCTGCCAGGATGTAGTCCACCCGGTCCTCCGAACCCGCCTCATCGATCGCGTTCCGCAGGAACCCGGCGATCTGCTCATCGGTATCGAGCCAGACGAGCACGTACTTCAGGAAATCGGGATCGCGGGCGATCCGCTGCAGGTTTGGCAGGTCATCATGGGTGAGGTCATCGAGGACCAGGCGATCGGTTGCAAGGGAGAAGGCCATGCGACAGCTCCGGAAGAGTGATGATCAAAGGTAGCGTGCCGGAGATTAACGATTTTCCGGTACCGGCACCTGCCAGGGGAAGAGACGGGAGGACCGGTATCAGTTGAGGGGAAGGAGCGCGATCTCGCCGTCCGGCTGGACATTCATCAGACGGAGCCCGGTCACGCCCGGTTTGACCGAGAAGACCAGGTTGCCGCTGCGCTTCTCCAGGGGGCCGAGTTCGGTCCCGCTGTCAAAGGGGTCCTCGGTGCCATCGACCTGGAGAGAGGGATAGAGGTACCCCTCGCCATCGATTGCCGAGAACTCGGAGACCTTGAGGTTCGAGAGCAGCTGGACATTCTCCACCGAAATGGTTGCAACAAGGAACTTGTTCTTCGCGTCCCCCTCGGCAAGATCCCCGGGTTTTGTTGTCCCGATCGTATCGAGGAACGCGATCTGGGTCACCGACAGCTTCTGCCGGCCGTCGCTTGCACTGTCGCCAGCCTTGACGATATTGATCTCAGGGGGCGGAGTTGTCGGGACGGCTGAGGGGGATGAGGTTGCGGCCATGGTGGCGTTTGCGGTGAAGTTTCCTGAAGGGAGGATGCTGCCCACCGGGACAGCACCGGAGAGGAAGAGCATGGCGATCACGATCAGAATGAGCACGATTACTCCGGCAATCAGCGAGAGCCGGGTCGGTGAACCGGGCTTCTGCTCCGGTGTGGCATCGCTCACCGGTTGGGGGGCAGCCTCCGTTCCCATCCCGGGGATGCCGGTGATGATGCCGGGGATCTCCGTGATGACGGGAGGTTCAGCCCCAGGCTGCCGGGCTGCCACAACACCCTCCGGTGCTGCGGCCATCTCAGGGGCGGGCACGCCGGCAACCAGCGGGAACGATGCTGCAGGAGAGGCTGCAGCCGGTTCCGGTGCTGATTCCGGTGGTGCTTCCGGTAATGATTCCAATTCCTGGGCCGGTTCCGGCGCGGGTTCGGGGGGAACCGGGTCGGCTGGTCCCCCGACGGGTTCCACGACCGGTTCCACGACCGGGGCCGGGACATCCACGGTGGGTGGTGCAGAAACCAGCGATTCGGGGGTGATCTCCCCCAGGTACAGGCCAAGGAGCTGCTCCCGCTTCACCAGGTACAGCGGGAGCCCGATGATCCAGACGACCAGGACGAGGAGCCCCCATGCCCGCGGGCGCCAGGTGACCGGTCTTCTCCAGTCCCTCTTCTCAAAAAGGCTCCCGGCCCGGAGCTCGGTTGCATCGTTATACACCGCGTACGCGCTCAGCACAATGACGATGACCAGGTTGAGGGGGTTGATAAAGAAGGAAACGATACCGAGGATGAACGCAAAGATGAGGACGGGTACCGAGTACCGGGTGTTTTCCTTCACCTTCGCTTTCAGCTGCTCCTCAGCCAACATGCCGGGTGCGATGGTCGTGAGCCTGCCGCCGCAGATATCGCAGAAGACCGACTGGGTTGTCGGGGCGATATTGCCACACGAGGGGCAGACCTTCCCCACGTGCTGCGGGTGAGTGGCGGGGAAGGGCGTGCCGCAGTGGTCGCAGAAGAGCGAGTTGCAGGATGGCGCAAGTTTCCCGCACTTCTCGCAGACCGCCCGCTCGGGTAGTTTTGTGCCGCATTTGTCACAGTACTGCGACTTGCATTCCGGAGCCTTGCTCCCGCATTTTGGGCAGGTCTTCTCCATGGCACTTCAGTTTTTAAACGTGGGTTTTTAAAATTTATATATTCCTTGGCAGGCAGGAGTTGAAAAATACGGATTGGCCGGTGTTCGGCTGCCTTCATAACCTCCATGCGTTTGCGCTGTTTTTTACCTTCCGGAGATTATTATCAGGTATATTCCGGCCGGGACACCCAACCGGCGGAAGGTGTTTTACGATGGCAGAAGAGAAGCAGGAACTCATCCGGACCGTCTCTATCCTCACGCGGAAACTGAAAGAGGGAAAGACCTACGAAGACTTCCGGCGGGCATGGTTCCACACCACAGGTTTTGGCGTTGAGGGAAAGGAAGCCGAGGGCAGCAGTGCCCGGCTGCTGACATTCATCAACATCTTCGACCCCCGGGAGATCATCGTTGTCGGTCTTGCAACAACTACGCTCGAACAGCTCGAAGCGGCACTCGCGATCGATGTGAAAGTCCGCGGCGAGAACCCGCTCGATGACGTGATCGAACCCGTAATCGGCAGGACATTCGCGCTCCAGGTCGCCGATGACGATTTTTCCGCAATCGGGAATATCCCCTACGGCCCCCCCGCGATCAACGGAAGGGAGACGGATATGACGGAGTTTGCCCGTACACTTGCAACCCTCCAGGGGGTCTTTGGCGCAGCAGCACGGGAGAGGGATGCCCTGAACACGAGAAGGAGAACCTCGAAGCCCCGGTCCTGATCCCGGTGTGGCCGTGAGCCCAACCCCGCCACAAAGAATAAGTACATAAAAACAATTCATTCATGCACCGGGTTCCGATACTGTTCAGATACGCAGGAAGAGTAATCCGGCCCAGGTATGCAACCCGCCAATCGGATTATCGCTCCCCGCTCCCGGAGCATACGGACAGTTCTTCTGCTCGCAATAGCCCTGCTCCTCCTTCTCTCGCTCTTCCAGCCGGCCGGTGCTGCACGCGATGTAAAAGTGGCCTTAACCGAGCTCAAGCCCTCACTTTTTACCAATGAGCAGGGAGAACCGGACGGTTTTTTTGTTGATATTGTCGAAGATGTTGCACAGAGTGAGGGCTGGAATGTCATCTGGGTGAGCGGATCCATCTCCCGGAGCTGGGAACGCCTCTCGACTGGCGAGATCGACCTGATGCCGGCAGTTTCCCGTACGCCCGAACGCGAGGTGCTGTATGACTTTGGTAATGAATCGGCTCTCTCGGTCTGGTCGCAGGTGTATGCACGCCCCGGGTCCGGCATCAATACGATCCTTGACCTGGACGGCAGGACGGTAGCGATGGTCCGTGGCGCCTCGAGCGGAAGCGGGCTGAAGGATTACGCAAAACGGTTTGACGTCAATGCCACGTACCTGGAGAAAGATACTCCGGCTGAGATCTTTTCTGCCGTTGCATCCCGGGATGCAGATGCCCTTGTGGTGTATAATACCGCGGGAGATGCCGATGCAAAGACGTACGGTCTTACCGCTACTCCCGTGATGTTCAACCCGGTACAGATGAGTTTTGCTGTCCGGAACGGGAAGAACACGGACCTCCTCGCTGCCCTTGACCGTGGCATTGCCGAAGGGAAACGCAGTCCTTCGTCCCCGTACAACCGGGCGATGCAGAAGTGGTATGGTATCGAGGCCGGTTCGACCATTCCACCCTGGCTTTTCTGGGGGCTTGCCGGTGCGGCCGGTATTGCCATCCTCTTTGTTGCCATGAGTTATGTCCTCAGGCGGGAGGTCCGGAGGAAGACTGCCGAACTGTCCCGGCAGAACGAAGAGCTCCAGGCCGAGATCCGGACCCGCACCAGGACAGAAATTGAGCTCAAGCAGAAGAACGAGGAGCTCAATGCCGCGTACGAGGAGATGCAGGCGACCGGCGAGGAGCTTCGCCGGAATTATGACGAACTTGCCGAGAACCAGCGTGCACTCACGCAGGCACGCAAGAAACTCAGCCAGCTCAACACGCTCGCGTTCCAGGACCTGCGGAACGGGTTCTTCTCCCTGAGCGGGTACCTCCAGCTTGCCCGGAAAACCGATTCAGGGCAGGATTCTGCAACGCTCCTGGCAAAGGGCGAGGACCTGCTGTACCGCATCGAACGATCCATGAACGTAGCCAAGAAATACCAGGACCTCGGGATCAATCCGCCACGGTGGCAGGATGTCAACCTGGTGCTCATCAGCGCGCTCTCCCATCTCGACACCTCCCGGGTTTCCCGGAAGACAGCCCTGGGCAGGCTCGAGATCTTTGCCGACCCGCTCCTGGAGGACGTCTTTGTCACCCTCATGGAAAATGTCCTCATCCACGGGGGAGGATCGCGCGAGGTCCGGATCAGTTCGCGAAACGAGGGACGGGGCATAACGATCCTCTTCGAGGACGATGGTCCCGGGATACCGGCGGCCGAAAAGGAGCGGATCTTCGAGCGGGACTACCCGCGAAAAGCCGGCATGGGCCTCTACCTTGTACGGGAGATCCTTGCCATCACCGGCATCACGATCCGCGAGACCGGGGAGCCCGGGAAGGGGGCGCGGTTCGAGATTATGGTACCAGAGGGGCAGTACCACATCGGGGCCGGTGAGGTCTGATGCAGACTATCGGAGCGGTAGTCCCGGGCGGGATAATTCGCAGAACCGGCTGCCATGCCGGAGTGTGACGGGCATGCAGCTGCCGGAAGGGAACCTCATGAACCGTGACACGATGCTCACCGTGGGCATCGCTGTCATTTCTGCTCTTGTTATCGTACTGAACGCGTACGGGTTCTCCCTGGGGATCACCACGGTCCTGCCGCACCTCTTCTACATCCCGATCATCATCACTGCATATTACTTCCCGAGGAGGGGTGTCCTCTTCACCATCGCGCTCTCCATCATCTACTGTGGAACGGGGTGCCTGCTCTTCCACATCGCAGATATCCCCTCAATCGTCGGGCGGATTGTCATCTTTATCCTCGTTGCCGCCACCGTCTCGTTCCTGACCCTGCGGCTCAGCGAGAGTGAAACCCGCTTTCGCGGGTTTGTCGAGCGGAGTTCCGACCTCATCATTCTTTCCGATACCGCGGCCAGGATCACCTATGTCTCGCCATCCGTCCGGAAGATCCTGAAGTATGAACCGGAAGAACTCATCGGGAAGACCCCTCAGGATATTTTACACCCTGATGACGTGCACCTGATCGATAAAGCGGTGGCGGACAGCAGGCTGGGGCCGATGAAAGACGCGGTGACCCTGCGGTGCCGGATGAAAGGCGGCAATTATGCGGTGATCGAGTTTTTCGGGGCCCCGGTCACCTCGCGGGGCGACCTTGTCGGTATGCAGGTGATCGGCCGTGACATCACTGAACGGATGAAGGCTGAGGATGAACTCCGGGACACGACACGGCGCCTTGGCGATATTGTCGAATTTTTACCCGACCCGACCTTTGTTATCGACAGGAACGGGAATGTCGTTGCCTGGAACCGGGCGATAGAGGAGCTGACCGGTATACCGAAAGATACGATCCTGGGGAAAGGCGATTACGAATACTCGGTCTGGTTTTACGGGGACCAGCGGCCGGTCCTGATCGACATGGTACTCAAAGGGGATATGGACGCGATACGGACTGCGTACCCGCGGTTCCGCCAGCACAGGGACATCATCCTTGCCGAGGCGGTGACAGCGCGACCGGGAAGGGAACCCATTGATTTCTGGCTCACGGCAACACCTCTCTTCAGCAAGGAAGGAGAGATCACCGGTGCAATCGAGTCGCTGCGTAACGTTACCCACCAGAAAGCGATCTCCCGGGCACTCAAAGAGTCCAGCACATACCTTGATGCGGTCATCAACACGATGGCCAACCCCCTCTTCATCAAGAACCAGGAGCACCGGTTCGTCAAGGTCAACAACAGCTTCTGCCAGTTCGCCGGGTTGACCCGCGAATCGCTCATCGGGAAGACCGACTATGACTTTTTCAAAAAGGAGGAGGCAGACGTCTACCGCCAGAAAGACGAAGAGGTGTTCCTGACCGGACGAGAGAGCGAGAACGAGGAGACCCTGACCGACTCATCCGGTGTCACCCATACCATCGTCACCAAGAAGACCCGGTACGTCAATTCGGCCGGCGAGATGTTCATTGTCGGTATCATCCATGACATTACCGAGCGGAAGAAGATCCTGCTCTCCCTCCAGCAGGCACTCAAAAAACTCAACATGCTCTCCTCCATCACCCGGCACGACATCCTCAACCAGCTCATGTCCCTCCGGGCGTTTTTAGAGCTGACACGCGAGCAGACAACCGACCCCGAGGTCCTGGGGTTCATCTCGTTCCAGGAGAAGGCGGCGGAGGCAATCCAGCGGCAGATCGAGTTCACCCGCGTGTATGACAAGCTCGGGATCACCTCGCCCCAGTGGCAGGATGTACGGGAGATCTTCCTGTCTGCAGAATCCCAGCTTCATCTTGGCGCAATAACCGTGAATCTCACGGTGCCTCCCGTCCGGGTGTACGCGGACCCCCTGATCGAGAAGGTCTTCTACAACCTGCTCGAGAACACCCTCCGCCACGGGGGCACCGTCACGGAAGTTACCCTCTCGGGTGACGAGACTCAGGACGGGTTCATCATCACGTACCATGATAACGGTGCCGGTATCAACCCGGCCGACCGGGCGTACCTCTTCCAGAAGGGGTTTGGCAGGAATACCGGCCTTGGCCTCTTCCTCTCGCGCGAGATCCTCTCGATCACCGGCATCACGATTGCGGAGACGGGAGAGGGGAAGGCCGGTGCCTGGTTCGAGATCCATATCCCGAAAGGAGCGTACCGGATCGCGGGGAAATAGCGGGAATTTTATTGGGACACCCGGAGATCGCTGCCAAGACGCGGGGCTGCTGATCCGGGCAGGACTGCGCAGCCGCTTGCGGCAATCAGAAAAAAAGGTTACTTCTGGTCGGAGAACTTCTCGACCACGCGGACATTGTCGCCGCGGACGGTGATCGGGATCGGGACGATGGCTTCGTAGAGCTCGACCGTGATCTCCTCCTTGCCGGAGTCCACGCGCTTGACAACCGCCTTCTCACCCTTGAAGGGGCCGGCGATCAGTTCGACAATCGTGCCTTCCTCGATGCCGGAGACGACCGGCTTCGGGATGAGGAAGTGGCCGACCTCGGCAAGGTTCGTCTGGCCTTTGGTGACAACGCGGGCGTGGGCGATCATCTCGACCAGCTGCTCGATACGGTTGCGCTCCTCCGGGGTCTCGATCAGGACATAGCCCTGCAGTTCATTCGGGACGATGATGGAGGTGACCTTGATATCGGTTGCCTTGGTGTCGATGGCCTTGAGGATATTGTCGGCAACTGTGCGCTCCTGCTTTGAGGTGGTCTTGATGGCAAAGATCCGGTTCTTGAAGACCTCCGGCGCTGCAGGCACTACCGGAGCACCGGGTGCAGCCGGGGCTGCCTGAGCTGGCGTTGTCCCGGGTGCGGGGGGTGTTGGCTGCGTCATAAGCATCGCTCTAGAACCCGAGCAGTGTCTTGTGGTCGAAGCCTACGTAGATGATGAAACCGATCATCCCGACAACGAGAACACCGGCTGCTGCAACGGTTGCGATCTTGGTGAACTCTTCCCGGGTGGGGGTGCGCGCGAGTTTGAGGACCCGGAGGTACTTGCGGAATAACTCCTCGTGAATGACGTCCGTTTTGATTTCAGGCTTTGAAATTTCCATATTTTATCACTTGAGAAAATCGATCTCAAACTGTTTCTGTACTTTGGGGGTAAGCTTCTCATTACGACCATATATTTGTGGCGACCGTACGCCAGTCACCACAAGCAGGGTCCGCATCTTGTTCTGCATGGCGGGGTCGACCTGGGCACCCCAGATGATCCGGGCGTTCGGGTCAACGCGGTTGTACACTTCCTGGACAACACCCTCTGCCTCTTCCATGGTCATGTCCGGGCCGCCGACCACGTTGACGAGCGCCGCGGTTGCGCCGCTGATGTCGACATCGAGGAGGGGGGAACGGATGGCCTTCTTGACCGAGTCGGCCGCCTTGTCTTCGGAATCGCTCTCGCCCATCCCGATCATGGCGACGCCGCCGCGTTCCATGACCGTGCGCACATCGGCAAAGTCGAGGTTGACCAGACCGGGCATCGTGATCAGTTCGGTGATTCCCTTGACCGCACGCATGAGGACCTCGTCGGCCACCTTGAAGGCGGCATAGAGGGGGAGCTTGGGGACAACTTCGAGGAGCTTGTCATTGGGCACAACAATGACCGTGTCGGCTACGTCCCGGAGGCGCTCGAGACCTGCCTCCGCGTTCTCCATGCGGATGGCACCTTCCGCAGCGAACGGCAGGGTGACGATGGCGATCGTGAGGGCGCCTTCCTCCCGGGCTGCCTTTGCAACGACCGGGGCGACACCGGTACCGGTACCGCCGCCGAGACCGACCGTGATGAAGACCATGTCGCAGCCGGAGACCGCGGCACGGATCTCCTGCTCGTTCTCCAGCGCAGCCTCCTCGCCGATCTGGGGGATGGAGCCGGCGCCGAGGCCCCGGGTCCGCTGCCTGCCGACAAGGATGCGCTGGTCGGCATGGGTGCGGATGAGGTGCTGGGCGTCGGTGTTCATCGCGATGAGCCGGGCGCCGTGGATGCCCTCTTCCATCATGCGGGAGATGGTGTTCGAGCCGCCCCCGCCGCAGCCGATGACCGTGATCTCGGTCTTGAGCTCGGCAAGGATCTGGTCAAGGTCTTCGTTGTTCTGCGAGGGGCGAGCTGGCTCGTCCCTTGCCTTCGTAAGTGCCTCTTCTACAATGGACCTCATGAATACTTCTCCAACCCCGGGATGTGGAGTCTTGTCTCACTGCAGGAGGACACCATGTCAGGGGTGATCACCCTGCCATCAACCTCAACCTGCCGGCCGGCGGCCAGCTGCTTGTAGGCGGGTCCGGCCGGGATCCCGAGATTGCGCGCTTTTTCAGGATCAAACCGTACCTTAGTAATCACTAAGTGATCGTTCTCCGTTGCAGTGATCTCTTTATTACGTATGATTTTTACGCACAATGTATTTAAATCATTTATTATTTTTGCTGAATCGCTCTCGTTGGTGATAAAATCCGCTAACAACCGGTTATCTTTGGTGGATACGTGAACAACGGGCAGATTATCGAGATCTGAAATCAGCCCCGGCTCGTCGCTTTTGACCGTTTCGGCAATTAAATCGTGATTTGCCCGTACAACGGCAAGCGGACCCGGCCCTTCAGGAAGACCGTGCACATAACACCGTGCGCCGGGTGTTATCGTTTCAGCCAGCTCCCGGACGGCACGGTACCGTTCCCAGGAGAGACTTCCCATCGCGAGGATCTCGCTTCCCGAAAGCGTTGGGATGGCAAGTTCACCAAGCATGGATAGTAACCGTTTGAGATCTCCCTTGTTAAGCGCTTTCCGGTCGATATACGCGGCAACGGCACCGGTCATCTCCTGCATCTGGCGGATCATGGCGGGAGTTATGGTGGCGACCTCCCGCGTGTGGGCGATATGCCCGAATGCCGCCCGGGTCGAGAGCGAGAGGTCGGTCTGCCGGACCGCGTAATGGGTGCCGCCAAAACCGATGAGGGGGATTGCACTGGCCGGGAGGGCAGAGAGGATACTTTCGGCAACTGCCCGGCCGGCAGCAGGGTCTGTCCACTCCTTATCCGTGCTCCCGATCTCGACAAAGAATGAAGGGTGCGAAAGCCCGGTCGGGCCGTGGTGCGTCACTTCGTACGCGACCTGGTATCCTTCCGGGCAGTGGCGGGCGAGCGACCGGAGGACTGCCTGCATCATGGCCGGGGCAGCGGGCGTGAGGGTCTCCGGTCTGCCGCCCAGTTCCGCGGCCCGGTAGTTGCCGGTGACGTGCACGGTGAGGACCGGGACCGGGTTCATGCTCGCATGCCGGGAGATGAAGATGATGAGCTCGGCGTCCCCGGCCTCGCGGTCGATCGTGTCCGCATGGATGAGCCGGTCCCCGGTGTCGTAAAAGGTGTACGCCCGGTCCGACCCCTTCCATGCCCCGGCCGGATCAGCCAGCAGCTGCTCGAGATGGTGGCGGATGTTAACCCCTGCCGGGTCCAGCCGGGAGTTGACAAACGCGATACGCATGGGGAATGTGTTTGGGGGGAGGATGGTTAAGGGTGATGGTCATGAGGGGGCTGGAGCAGGGAAGGCGGGGGATGTAGTTACGGGTGTGACCCCACCGCCCTCCTGACGGCCTCCTCCGGCCCTGCACACGGTACAATGCCCGGGATGTCCCATGACCGGATCCCGAAGACCGGTCGCCTCATCTTGAGGGCGATGGCGATCTCAGACAGGGTACCGTGACTTCCCCCTACGGCTATGACCGCGTCCCCGGACTGGACAACGATGACATTGCGGGCATGGCCAAGGCCGGTCCGGATGATAACATCAAGATACGGGTTCCCGTTGCCGGTATCCGGCACGATCCCGACGGTCCTTCCCCCCGATTCCCGCGCACCACGGCAGGCGGCTTCCATGACCCCGCCCATACCGCCGCAGACCAGGGTTGCCTGCTGCTGTGCGATGAGCCTGCCGAGTTCTCGGGCACACGCGTATTCATCAGCCGTACAGTCCGATGCCCCGATCACCGCTATCTGCATGCTCAGCACTGGGGCGTGTTGTCATAATCAGGTTTCGGTGGCGATCATTCCCGGAAAACGCCCGGGGTGACCGGAGGCATTATTATCCATTGCGCGACAGTGGAGGATCATGCGGATTTTTGTCCTGCTTCTCCTGCTTAGTGCGATCGCTTTCGGGGCCGGGTGCTCGGAGCAGGCCACTGCTCCTGCAACCATGCAGACCGCGATGACCACGGCCCCCGTTGAAGTGTCAGGAGCGCCATCCGGCTCCCCGGCAACACCGGCGCCAGCTGCCACTGCTGCACCGGTCCCCTTTGCCGGCACGTTCATTGATTCTCATGCCCATATCCGGCCGGGAGCGATGACGTACGATGAGATCCTAAGGCTGATGGACGAGAACGGGATAGACCGGATGGTCGTGATGGAGCCACCCGGTGACCGCTGGATCTCCTCCACCCCGTCGTCAGCCTATGGCATACCGGAAGCTGCAGAGCGGTTCCCGGACCGGTTCACCGTGCTCTACAGCGGGGATGCCCTGCCGCTCCTCTATGCTGCGGCAAAGAACGGGAAATACACGCAGGAGCAGGAGGAGAAATTTTCCACGCTCCTGGATGAGGCACTGGCTTCCGGCAGATACCGGGGGATCGGCGAGATTGGCCTGCGACATCTCCCTCCGCCTGGTATGCCGGCATCCTATGACATCACGGTCCCGGCCGATCACCCGTGGATGTTCATCATGAGCGACACCGCGGCACGCTATGGCGTCCCGCTCGACATTCACCTGCAGGCCGGAGACTGCGACATCTCAGCCGTTGAACGCCTTCTTGACCACAACACCAAAACGGTCATTCTCTGGGACCATGCCGGCGATCATACCCAGAACATGAACCCGGATGCACTCCGGCTGCTGCTGGACAGGCATGCGAACCTGTATTCGAGTATCAAAATCCGGACGGGCGAGCGGCAGTCGCAGGGAGGTATTCTGAACAAGGACACCGGGAATATTTCCGGGAAGTGGAAAGCCCTGATCACGGATTATTCGGACCGTTTCGTCATCGGGACGGACGTCAAACTCGGGATACGACCGGACGAGATACGATTCGTGACCGATCACACATCCCTCCTTTCGCAGCTCCCTCCGGAGACCGCACAGAAGGTTGCACAGGAGAACCCGAAGCGGATCTTCAGGATATGAAGGGAACCGGGCAGGTCCGGGATACCGGCTGCTGCCACGGCAGGCCCCCGGTTGTCGGAGATTCCTTCTGTGCCCCGGTGACGTGATTCTGCCGCTCTCCGTTTCCACTACGCGGGAGATACAGAGTGTCCCGTGATGGTAATCCGTTCTGGAGACGATTACGGAATCATTTTTTACTTTAAGCGTGTAGAATGGACGATAGTATAAGAGGGCATGTATGCCACAGTCCGATACCATATCCATTCTCTGCGTTGATGACGAGCCTTTGTTCCTTGACTCGTTCCAGGAATTACTTGAGCAGGAGGGGTTCGCCGTCACTGCCGCAACGACGGTGGATGAGGCGATCGAACTCCTGAATACGCACTATTTCGATGTCATCACCTCCGATTATGCCATGCCGGGCATGGACGGCCTCTCACTCCTGCAGGAGATCCGGTCCCGGGGCTGCAATTCCCTCTTTGTGGTGATAACGGCAAAACGGCTCGCCCATATCGCCATCGACGCCCTCAACTCCGGCGCAGACTATTACGTGCAGAAGGGTACTGACATCGGGCCGGAGACCCGGAAACTCGCCGCGTTCATCCGGCAGAGAATCAGCGGAGGGAATACCGGGCGCGAGATCGAGGAGTGGGAGAAGTTCTTCCGTTCGGTCATCGAGAGCCAGAACGAGGTCATCTGCCGGCTGGCCCCTGACGGCGCCTTCACCTACGCAAACGAGACCGGGCTCCGGTTCTTCAGAAAGTCCTATGACGCGATTCTTGGCGAAAACTTCTTTGCCGCCATCCCGGATGACGACCAGCCCCTGGTGAGAGAAGCCCTCGGCGCACTCTCCCCGGTACGACCGGACATTCTCATCGAGCACCGGATCCGGAACGGTGAGGGAAAGGTCGTCCTGCTCGAGAGCAACTTCCACGGGTTCTTCGGAAGCGGGGGAGTCATCAGCCAGTACCAGGTGGGGGGGAGGGACACCGCAAGCCTCATCCAGACCGATGAACCCGAATATCCCCCCCGGTCAATCCCATCCGTTGCCCCGGCAGCCCCTGCACCCGCGAAAGATGGATCGGCAGACTGGAAGGGGCTTGTCGAGACCATCCAGACGCTCGACAACCCGGTCTTTGCCATCGACAAGGCAGGGATCATCATCGCATGGAACCACGCACTCGAGCAGCTGACGGGTGTCCCCGCGGCATCGATGCTCGGGAAGGGCAGCCGGGAGTATGCGGTACCGTTCTATGGCAAGCCTGCCCCCATGCTCATCGACCACATCGTCTCCCCTCCTGAGGCAAGCGCAGAGAAGCTCCCCGCGATAAAACGGGTCGGCGACACCTTCATCGGCGACGTCGAGCATGTGAAGATCCAGGGAAAACCGATGCTGTTGTGGGCCAAGGGTTCCCCGGTGTATGATGCCAACGGCGCCCTCATCGCCGCCATCGAGGCGATCACGGTCGGCGAGCCCCAGGCAGTACCCGAGACCGAGGATTACCTTGGCGGGATATCGAGCATCACGCTGAAATTATCCGGAGAGGGCATGGGGGGTGCAATCGCCGGGGCGATCGGCTCAACGACCGGGGGGTTCGGGGTATACGCGACCAGTAAACGCCTGTTCGTCATCAGGAACCCTGACCTGTCGCCCGAGAGCGCCCAGGGCGTGGGTTTCGGTGCGCTGATGATGGACGAGCTCTTCGGGACAACGGTCGACTCCCGCCAGAAACCGGTAGCAGAGCTTGAGAAACTCCAGGTCTTCACCGCAGCAAAAGACGATGTCGAGTCCATTGAACTCAAGAAGCCGGTCCTGCTCTCCGGCTACATGACCGTCATAAAGAAGGACAAGAGCTCGTTCCGGGTGTACATCGACCACAAGAAGGCTTTCACCCATATCGAGCAGCTCATGAAGTCATTCCTCCCGGAACGGCTCCGGAGCGACTGACGACGCTAAAATCCGACTTGCGTACCATAAGCATAAACGGGACGAAGCCCCATCTCTCCTTTAGCGATCATGACAGGCCTTGATTCCGTGTACCGGCAGGATGACGGCCATGTACTCATCGAGCTGAACCTCTCTTCCGTATCGCAGCTCTTCAACTCCTTTGATCCCGCACCGTTCCACGAGAAGGAACTCGACAGTTATGCGGAGAAATACATTGTCGATGTTGTCAGCGATTTCCCGCGCAGGACAAAATTCAGGATCATCGTTTACCTTCCCGATGCCGTTGCCACTACAAAAGAGGCGCAGGATATCCCCAAGGCGATCCGGAGGCACTTCGAATACCGGGCCCTGATCCAGAACCACAAGTACCGTGACCGGTCAGTGTACGGGAAGTTCACCATCATCGTCGGACTGACGTTCCTTGCCATCGCGATCATCGCAAGCAACGCTGTTGCGGAACATTTCCCGGACTCTCCCACAGCCCAGCTCATCGCAACCGCCCTCATGGTGGCCGGGTGGGTTGCCATGTGGGAACCGGTAACCGTCCACCTGTACCAGCTCTGGCCCATCATCCAGCAGCGCCGGCTGTACGAGCGGATCAGCGCGATGGACATCGAGGTCCTCCCGCACTCCTGCTCGACCTCGCAGGAGAACCTGCAGGCCTGCCTCCTGAAACGGTAAACGGGAAGGGAAAAACAGTAAACGAGGGTGCCGGGCACCTGCCCGTCACATCAATCCGCCGTCGCGGTTGATGACCATGAGCCGGTGCTCGCTCATCTCGTCAATCGCGTACCGCGGGCCCTCGCGGCCAAGCCCCGAGCCCTTTGCCCCGCCATAGGGCATCTGGTCGACCCGGAACGTCGGGATGTCGTTGATGATGACGCCCCCGACATTCATCTCCCGGAATGCCTGCATGGCCCGGTTGATGTTCTGCGTGAAGAGGCCGACCTGGAGGCCGAACTCGCTGTCATTGGCGATCCGCAGTGCCTCATCGAACGTGTCATAGGCGGCAACGGATATCACGGGCGCAAAGACCTCCTCTTTGTTCACCCGCATGGCGGGTGTCGTGTCGGTAATAACGGTCGGCTCGAACATGGTCCCGTCCAGGTTGCCGCCGCAGAGCACCGTTGCGCCCTGCTTCTTTGCATCCTGGATCTTGCGGTACGCCTCTTCTGCCTTGAGACGATCGATCATCGGCCCGACATCGGTTGCGGGATCCCGGGGATCGCCGACTTTCTGGGTTTTGATTGCCGTAAGGATCTTTTCGAGCGCCTTCCCGTAGACCGGACGGTGGATGAGCACGCGCTGGACGGAGATACAGACCTGCCCGGCATTCACGAATCCCCCGGTGGCGATCCGGGCTGCCGCGTAGTCCAGGTTCGCGTCCTCGTGGACGATGGCGGCAGCGTTGCCGCCGAGCTCGAGGCCCACCTTTTTCCTTCCTGCGATCTCCCGGAGGTGCCAGCCGACCGTGCAGGAACCGGTGAACGAGAGGAAAGCGACCCGGGGGTCCTTTGCCAGCTGCTCGGCCCGCCCACCCGAACAGGGAACGACACTGATCGCTTCCGGCGGGAGACCCGCCGAGAGGGCCATGTCTCCGAGGATGAGGCACGAAACCGGCGTTGCCGAGGCCGGCTTGAGGATGACGGAGTTGCCCGCCGCGATTGCCGGTGCCAGCTTATGGCAGGCGAGGTTGAGCGGGAAGTTGAACGGCACGATCCCGACAACCGGCCCGA
>CAYVAQ010000005.1:0-110020 GCA_964448885.1 uncultured Methanoregula sp.
GGCAAAAGAGGCATGGGCGGACTTCTTCCGGGAAGAGAGCCGCCCGGACAAGGACCAGAAGCAGTGAGACGGGAAAACTTCCGGGAACGTATTGAAAAATTTTGCTCTGTAGAAATCATTGAAAATTATTGACGCTCTCGGGGGTGTCGAATCTCATCAGAGATGAGACTGGAGAAGAACGCGATAGCGTTCTTCGACTTTCATGATTCTGCAGTCGAAGATTTCACCAAGAAATCTTCTCCTCCTCCTGGTTCTTTGAACCAGTCGGACCCCGCCGCTGATGCAACCCCCACTTTGCGATGACGAAGTATTACCGCTAACCGAACTCGTCTCATCGCACTGCGCCCAGGGTCGAAGAACGCGTTAGCGTTCAGGAGAAGATAATGATCTTCTCCTGCGGAAGGACTAGCGTCCTCTCCGCATTCTCCTGCTGCGGGTCTGAAGACCCACAGCATCCCCCACGGGGGAAGACTGCTCTTTTCAAAGAGCAGGCTGGAGAAGAGCCTCTGGGCTCTTCGATTTGCCGAATCTCGTAGAGATGAGGCAGTTGAGGATTCGAACGAATCCTCAACTCTGGTGGCGCAAGAGGGGGGCATCGCTTTACCAACATAGGTTTTCTACAGAGCAAAAAATTTCAAACGCAATCGGGGGACCCGATTACACCCGGAGAGTGAATGGGGCCCTCCGATAACCACACAATTTTCACGCTTCCCGGGTGAACACCCATTGGTGCACGGTTCTCGATAGCAGAAAAATGAGAATTATTTCCGGAGCAGCACGAGGGCCTCGTCCCGCGTCCCGCAGATAGTGAAAATTTTCGTGAACCCGGCAATCTCGAAGACCTGCCGGACCTGCGGGGCGAGCGAGCAGAGGGCAACGGTCCCGCCACCCCTCAGGATCACGCGGCTTGCGCTGAGCATCACCCGCAGGCCGGCGCTCGCGATATAGGTGGTGCCGGTAAAGTCAAAGATGACCCGGTGCATCTTCTCCGGGGGGATCGCCCGGATCATGGCCTCGACATCCGGTGCGCTGGCCGCGTCAAACCGCGGCACCAGCGGGATGATGGTGATCCCATCCGTAGTTGTGATCAGTGGTTCCATGAACACTCCTCTTTAGATCTCCGTTTTACCTTCAAAGGTATTGGAGTGATCGGTATGGGGGACCGGATCCACCGCCTTTATCCGTTGCCGTTCACAACACACATGCCATGAGAAAGACCGCATTCACCATCTTCCTTGTACTGCTCCTCGCGCTCCTTGCAGCCGGGTGCACCTCGGCATCGCAGCCCGCTGCGCCGGCAGCGGCAACACCTGTCCCGGCCGCAACGCAGGCCGCACCGGCACATGCTCCCGCAGCAGCGGTCCCGGACCTGGTCGGCACCTGGAACGGGACCATGCAGGGCTACGAGGAGGGCAAAGGGTACATGGACATGAGCAAAGACACGATGAGCATGGTCGTCACCGAACAGAAGGGCAGGATCTTCTCCGGTCACTATGTCTTCGTGCTCCAGACCCGCCAGATCGAGCTGCCGTTTGCCGGTATCATCGGCGCTGACGGAACATCGCTCTCCATTGTCGAGAACGCCAACGGGTACACCACCGGCACAGTCAGCGGGAATACCATCGAGCTGACGCACATGGACGACGCCGACCCGTACAGTGTTGCCATCGACACGCTGAAGCGGGTGTGAACCGGGATTTTTTCCCTTTTTTTTCATCCTCCGGCAGAAGGTATCCGCCGGAGAATTTCCGGAAGCAATCACGGGACTATTTCGCATCTCCCCGCCGGTAACGTTTTCATCCCGCAGGTGGGTTCCCGCCCCCGGACCCGCGGCATTTATCCCTGAAATGCACCAACCCCACTGGCATGAGACCAATCACATTCACCATGCTCCTTGTACTCGCGCTCGCGCTCACTGCCGCCGGCTGCACCTCCGCACAGCCACCGGCAGCACCGGTCACCACCGCAGCAGAAACCCCCGTTCAGGCACCGGCGGCCTCCGTCACTGCCGTCACACCGAACCTCATCGGCACCTGGTCCGGCCCGATGCAGGGATATGACGAGGGCTCCGGGTTCTCGGATTACAACAAAACACCGATGTATATGGTCATCACGGAACAGCAGGGCAGGATCTTTGCCGGCTACCTCACCTTCGGCATGACCGGCACCGAATCGCGCTACCCGGTGGCAGGCGTCATCAGCCGCGACGGCAGTACGTTCACGCTCACCGAGAAGGACAACGGATACTCGCAGGGCGCTATCATCGCACCGGACGAGATCGAGATCACCTGGGCGAAAGACGCCACGCCCTTCAGCGTTGCGATCGACACGCTCAAGCGGGAATAATACCGGGGGACAAAACCCCCAAAAACCCTTTTTTTACAGCGCTCCTTCCCGTTCCCGGAGGGTGCGGTACAGCTCCCATCCCGAATACGCGGCAACGGCAAGGAACCCGACAGCAAAGAGGATCCAGAACGGGACCGCAAGGCCGCAGGCGCCCTCGATATGCGTGGTCTCGTACACCCACTCGCAGTGCGAGGAGAGGAACCCGATATTGAAGACCGCTATCGCCAGGCAGACGATGCAGACCGCCCCGTAGGCAACAGAGTCCCAGGGCCGCGGGAGGAGCTCGTTCATAGGTAATGGAGAATGTGCCGCGGGGGAGCATAGAATTTTCCCTTTTTTTACAAAAACCAAAGAAAGCCTCAATACCCCGCATCCCCAACAGGTGGCTGGTATGGAACAGCTTCTCCGCGACACCGCGTACACCGGCGCCGCTCTCTGGGCTGCCGGCTACCTTGCCTCCATGGCGGTTTATTTCTCGGGGCTTGACTACGACTTCTGGGGAAAGGTCGTCCTCGCACTCTACATCCCGTGTGCTGCCGTCTTCGCGTTCTGGTACTTCTCGGACCGCACGCTCTCCCTGCAGTACTATGCGGGCGTCGGGCTCGCGTGGAGCCTCATCGCCATCGTGCTCGATATCCCGTTCATCGTCTTCCGGTTCGATGCATGGCACTACTATTCGTGGGACGTGTACGTGTATTACACCGCGATGCTCCTCATCCCGGTTGCAGCCGGCCTGTACATCCGCGGGCAGCACCCGACAGAAATGGGGAGAGAGGGGGGAGACAAACCAAGGGATGAAGCCCATTGACCCCCCAGTAAATTGAAAACTTTTCACCAACATTCTTGCCCAGCGAGGCCCCGATCAGGCGGCCGGGCGACCCCCGAAGGGGGTGGGGATGCTCATAATTTTTTAAATATTTTGTGAAGTTATTTCACGATAAAAAAAGGCCCGCACCTCACGGCACCAGGTTCCCGACCGCGCCAAGCACGAGCACGAGCGGCGTGAAGCAGAGGACGGTGAGCACGAGGAGCGCGATGCCCCAGACCGCCACCTCCTTAATCCAGGCGCCGGGCGGGAGCGCCTCCGCCTGCCGGGTCAGCGGCTGGAGGTCCTCGTCGCAGAAGTGTGCAATGAACCGGGCGCAGTAAACGGTCAGGAGCGGGGAGAGGAGGAGGATTAGGACCGGCCCGATATACGGGACGAGCGCCAGGAGGTTGAGGAATGCGGTAACGACCGCAAAGACGAGCGCGATCACGCCAAGCCCGATGTAGTAGTTGACCAGCCCGATCCGGTCGAAGATGCCCTTGATGGCGGGCAGGTTGAAGGCCTCGCGGACGCTCCCTGTCCGGGCAAAGCGGACCGTGCCGATCACGATGTAGTTGACCGCAAAGAAGACGAGGATGATCCCGACAATCACGAGCGCGGCAAGGACGACCCATGCCGCGAACGAGCCGAGATAGCCGGCGGCAACGAGCGTTGTGCCGGAAAGGAAGAGGATGAGCGGGACGAAGATCCAGACGAGCGGGATGGTGCCGGCCCGGATGCCGTCGAGCAGGAGCCCGGATGGCCGGTCGAACCCCGGCACCGTCTTCCCGCCGCGGAGCAGTCGGACCAGGTAGCCGGTGAGGAGGAGGTCGCAGACGATCCCGGAGACGATGATGAGGGCGGACTCGGTCCACGGCACGAGGCTCCAGTGGATCCTCATCCCCTCATAAACGCCCCGGGAGGTGAGCAGGGAGGTGAGCAGCGCCCAGGGTATCCCGAGGAGGACGAGGACGAGCCAGCGCTGCCAGCCCCGGACCAGCGCGTCGCGGGTGAAGAAGAACGACTCCGTAATATACCGGTCAACATCCATGCGTGGTCAAACGTGTGCCGGAGGAGTAATAAAGACACCGCCGCCGGACTGGAACAAAAAAAAGAGGTCAGCCGCCCGCAACGATGGATATTGACGATGCCCAGAAGTCGTTGCGCGACCCTCCTTCGGTCCCGGACTTCAGGACACCGGTCACGAGAACCCGCTGCTCGTTTTTGAGTCCTTTGATGGAGAGTGCAGGCATGGGTGTACCTTCCGGTCTCACCATCCCGTCATACCAGACATAGACGCTCATCCCTTTCTGGGTGAGGATGAAGCAGGGGCGGTCGGAGGCGCCGACCTCCGAGGCTTCGCCCCAGACGCTGATCTCCTTCTCGTACACCCGGTTCTTCAGCAGGCCGTCAACGCTGTCTGCACCGGCGGGGAGGGCCGTCACGACGCCGATGGTGGCGACCGGGGCGGCCGTTGTCGCAATGGCCCGGGCCGGTTCCGGCGTGACGGGCGTGGTAACCTGGGCCGGTGCGGGTGTCGTAACCAAGGCTGTCACTGCGGGCGCCGGTGCGGGGGATGCCGAATCTCCCGTGCAGCCGGCCGCGAGCAAACAGAGGACCAGGAGCGCCAGGGGCAGGGCTGACAGGGATATCTTCTTCGCGTGCATAATCCCCGGTTGGTACAAAGGCCATATCAATGCTCCCAAAAAAGGAGGACATGCTTCCCCGCACCTATTCGCCGGATCGCTGCTGGTCGTTCCTGGTGATCTGCGTGATGCAGGCCCCGCCGATGACGGCAGGGATGAGCACGACCAGGATCGTGATGCCGTCCGCCGCCCTGCCAAGGACGAGGATGAGGAGGATTATGAGTGCCATCTCCACACCGGGTTCGATGATCGCGACGGTGAACACCTGTTTCTGTGCCCGGGGGAGAGCGGTCTTTTGCTCCTCCATGCCAAAAAAAGGGGAGACCGGGGGAAAAAGATACGGATCCGGTGCCGCGGGGCCTGAGTGAACGGGGCAAAGCGCATAAGTCCGATAACCGCCCACCACATAGCCATGAAGTACACGGCACGGCACATCCGGCGGTTCCTTGAAGAAGGAAAGATCGACGCCACGCTCTGGAAGAACCACTTCTGTGGGCTCCTGCCGACCCAGGTGCCGGTCTGCGAAGAGTGCAGCGAGTTTCTGGACCGGACCTGTCCCGGCGGGAAGGACCCGGTCGAATGCTTCCTTGCCAAAAAACCGGAACCCGAAGCAGGCGACGACGGAAAGAAGAAGAAACGCGACCCGATGCTCGGCCTTGGCGCGAAGGGGCCAAAGGCGCACGGCACCGCGCTCCCCCGCGACCAGTCCAAGATGTAAGAGAATACCCACGGGTTCTCCGACACTCCCGGGCGACATCAATGACGAAAACGCCGTCTGCACTATTTCCAGATCAGGGTAATTCCGATTTTTCCCTATGAAATTGTGCACTCTCCCCCGTTTATCGTAAACGAAAACCGGAAAAGACAACGGGCACTCAGTCAGATCGTAAAGGTATCCTGCTCTGTAGAAAACCTATATTGGCAAAGCGATGCCCCCCTCTTGCGCCACCAGAGTTGAGGATTCGTTCGAATCCTCAACTGCCTCATCTCTACGAGATTCGGCAAATCGAAGAGCCCAGAGGCTCTTCTCCAGCCTGCTCTTTGAAAAGAGCAGTCTTCCCCCGTGGGGGATGCTGTGGGTCTTCAGACCCGCAGCAGGAGAATGCGGAGAGGACGCTAGTCCTTCCGCAGGAGAAGATCATTATCTTCTCCTGAACGCTTCGCGTTCTTCGACCCGGGGCGCAGTGCGATGAGACGAGTTCGGTTAACAGTAATACGTCGTCATCGCAAAGCGGGGGTTGCATCAGCGGCGGGGTCCGACTGGTTCAAAGAACCAGGAGGAGGAGAAGATTTCTTGGTGAAATCTTCGACTGCAGAATCATGAAAGTCGAAGAACGCTATCGCGTTCTTCTCCAGTCTCATCTCTGATGAGATTCGACACCCCCAAGAGCGTTAAAAATTTTCAATTATTCTACAGAGCAAAGTATCCCAAAAAACTGTCCCGGAGTAAAAAACGTCCTGCCTGCCGTCCCGCCCTGCAGGTGTTACAAAAAGTCAGACCCGGTCCTCGTCTTCCTCTTCGAATTCCGGCCAGATATAATCGTCCGCGGCCGGGTCCTGCATATCGTCTTCAGGTACCCGGAGATCCTGGTACGGGTCCTCCCCGGGGTGCCGGGGGTCCCATGCTGCCTCCCGCGGGTCACGCGGGCCCTGGCGCGGCGCTGCCTTTGCCGCCCGGGTCCCTGTTCCCTTCTTTGCTGCTCGTGCCATCTGTTCCACACCTCCCGCTGGTCCAGAAAAAAATACAAAAAATCAATCCTGCTGCCGGGATAAAAACATTTGCAAACAGGACAGGCCGCGGGGGATCAAAAAATTGGGTGGGCCTGAGGGAAAAATCATGCCCTGCCCTTCTTCCGCAGCAGGAGCCACCCGGCGTTGGCTGCGGGCACCAGGCCACAATGCCGGTCACGAGCGCAGGCAGACGATGGTGCGGCCGTGCTTTGTGCAGGGCGGCGTGTACATGAGCGTTTCCCCGATACCCGGGAGAAGGGCGGAGGGGCTCTGATACGTTGTGCTCTTGTCCGGAAAAAAGGATTATGGCCTGCGGGCCAGGAATGCCAGCGCGGCAAGGCCGGCTCCACCAATGGCCGCAAACGGCAGTGCTGCTGATTTTGTGGTCGGGACCGGTGCTGGTGCTTCCGTGGGTGCGGCAGTCGGTGCCGGGGTGGCCGGCGCAAACCCGACCGGCGGCACGACATTGATGACGAAGACCGAGACGGGTTGCGGGCCGGTCATGCCATACTGCCCCGATGCACAGGTCAGCGACGGGGCTTCACCCTTTACAAAACTCACCGAGACACTGGACCCGTCGTTGCGGGCATTGTACGTGAACGACTGCCGGGGCAGGAGCGTCTTCTTCATTGCCACGGCCCCGTCGCTCTTCAGCGAGACGGTCGCGGAGGCGGCCGTGCAGGTCGTCCCGTAACAGGTCGAGCAGTCAGGTTCCGTGGTATAGGTGACCGCGTAGCCGCCGGCAATTGGCGTCACGACACTGTTCGGGTCGCCCACGATGTCGGTCACGAACTCCTCATTCGCGCCAGGGCCAACGAGCTTTGCAAGCGTCATCCACGTCCCGCCGGTACCACCCAGGCTCGTACCGACTGCGGTATCGTCCTTTTTGAAGATATCGTAGGTGCTGCCGGTGGGGACGATCCCCTTGACCGGGCCGTCGACGGGGGTTGCATATGAGCAGACGGGATTGCCGTCAGCCGGGTAGGTGCAGCCGTACCGGGCGGCATTGTCAAGCGTCAGGGTGTTATCTTTCTGGCTGACGGCAGAGACCGTCCCCTTCAGCGTGACTTCCTGGATGACCGCGGAGGCAGGCATCACGAGGAGGACAAAGATGAGGGTTGCAGTAACGAGGGAAACGAGATTCCTGTGTTCCATGCACGAATTCTCTTTTTATACTATTTATACCGGGGTGTCCGTTTGGCTGGAAATCCGCTGGCACACCGCCACCCAGTGAACCACCACCCTTTTTTTTCCCGCTGCCCAACAGGTACCCATGAAGGTGGTCTTCCTTGGCACCAACGGCTGGTTCGACAACGAGTCCGGCAACACCGTCTCCGTCCTCGTGCAGGCACAGGACTGCGACATCATCTTCGATGCCGGCAACGGCATAGCGAAAGCCGACCGGTACATCTCGCAGGAGAAGCCGGTCCACCTCTTCCTCTCCCACTTCCACATCGACCACATTGTCGGGCTCCACACGCTGGTCAAGTACCGGTTCCGTGAAGGCCTGAAGATCTACACCATGCCGGGCGGGTCGGCGCTCCTCCACACCTTTGTCGGGAAGCCGTTCACCGTCCCGCTCGCGGATCTCCCCTACCCGGTCCGCACCATCGAGCTTGAGGAGGGTGTCCACAAGGTCCCGTTCAGCGTGGAGTGCCGGCCGCTCGTCCACCCGGCGCCCTGTTACGGGTACCGCGTGGAGATCGACGGGAAGGTCATCGCGTTCTGCACCGATACGGGCGTCTGCGACAACGTGGTCGCGCTCGGGCGCGGGGCAGACCTCCTCATCACCGAGTGCGCCCTCCGGCCCGGGGAGGAGAGCCCGGGCTGGCCGCACCTCAACCCCCAGGACGCGATCGGGATGGCAAAGAGGGCAGGGGCAAAGCGCCTCGCGCTCGTCCACTTCGGGGCGGAGATCTATAAAGATCTCGCGGAGCGCAGGGCCGTGCAGGACGAGTTTGGGAAGATCTGCCCGGGGCTCATTGCTGCAACGGACGGGCTGGAGATCGAGGTCTAACAAAAGTCCTTTATCGAAATCCTCAGTTTTTTTAAATGTATTGAAGATAGTTTTTTGTCAAACCGTTTCAGTAAAAAGTGTTGTGGAGAATTCCTGCTTCCAAAAATTGCTCCCCCCTTGCGCCTCCGACTGGTTCATCAGAACCAGGAGGATGAGAAGAATTCTCTTAAGGAAATCTTCGAATATACCCTTGACTCGAAGAACCTTTCAGGTTCTTTGAACTGGCGGCAGGCATCCCAATGGGGGTATGGGGGTTTCAACCCCCATCAGCGAATTTTCAGATTGCTCAAAGAAAAAAAGATTATTCGTTGAGTTTCTTCAGGAGCCAGGCCATATTCAGCCCGAGGGTCTTCATGGTCATGATTCCCTCGTCATCGTTCTTCACGTCGCCGGGCGCGAGGCCGAGGCCGATGTTCCAGTAGGACGAGCCGGGCACGACCATCTGGCTGATGAAGAAGAAGTGGTTCATGGTATCGAAGGCATGGATAGCCCCGCCGCGCCGCACGGCCACAACGGCTGCCCCGACCTTGCGCCGGAACATGTCCTGGTTGGCCTTGGCAACGAAGCCCGACCGGTCGATGAGGGCTTTCATCTCGGTGGAGACATCCGCGAAGTAGGTCGGCGAGGCAAGGATGATCCCGTCGGCTGCAAGCATCCGGTCAATGCAGTCGTTGACAATATCGTTTGTTATGGCGCAGTGCCGGTCCTGGTTGGTGAAGCACTTGCCACAGGCAGTGCAGCCCCGGATCTTCTTGCCCGAGAGCTGGATGAGTTCGGTGGAGATCTTCTGCCGTTTGAGTTCCCGGAGCACCGTCTCGACAAGGATCGCGGTATTGCCGTCTTTGCGTGCGCTCCCGTTGAATGCAACGACTTTCATGGTACACCTTACAGGGTTTTTTGGCATGGCGGCTTAAAAAGGCAGTGACCGGCCATCCTCAGTGCGCCATCTTATGAGCTCACACGCCAAATGGTGCTCCAGTATGAATACAAGAATCCAGTTTTCGGACCTCAACCTTACCAAAGAGGTCGCGAAAGCGATAGAAGATATGGGCTTTGAAGAGCCCTCGCCTATCCAGGCCCTCGCAATCCCTCTCATCCAGGCCGGTCGCGATGTCACGGCCCAGGCCCAGACCGGCACCGGCAAGACCGCCGCGTTCGGCATCCCCGTTATCGAGAAGATCGATCCCTCCCGCAGGGCCGTACAGGCAATCGTACTCTGCCCGACCCGTGAGCTCTGTATCCAGATCGCCGAGGAGTTCAGTAGCCTCCTTGCCCACATGCCACGTGTCACGGTATTGCCCGTATACGGCGGCCAGCCCATCGAGCGTCAGCTGCGGGCCCTCCAGGCCGGCGTCCACATCGTGATCGGCACGCCGGGACGGGTGATGGACCACCTGGACCGCCGCACCCTCTCGCTTGCGGACATACGGACGGTCGTCCTCGACGAAGCAGACCAGATGCTCGACATGGGGTTCCGCGATGACATCGAGCTCATCCTGAAGAAGATCCCGCAGGAGCGCCAGACCCTGCTCTTCTCGGCAACGCTCCCCCAGCCGATCATCGATATCTCCAAAAAGTTCCAGAAGAACCCGGAGTTCGTCCGCGTCCAGTATGCCGAGCTCACGGTCCCGCAGATCGCCCAGTCGTACATCGAGATCCGGGAGCGGGACAAGCTCGATGTCCTCTGCCGGCTCATCGATCTCGAGGACCCGCAGCTTGCCATCATCTTCTGCAACACCAAACGCCGGGCCGAGGAGCTCTCGGGCAAGGTCCGGGCACGCGGGTACCGGGCGGACGAGCTCCATGGCGACATGAAGCAGTCCCAGCGCGACCGCGTGATGGGCGGGTTCCGCAAAGGGCAGATCGACATCCTCATCGCCACCGATGTCGCTGCCCGTGGCATCGATGTCGATGACGTGGACATGGTCATCAACTACGATGTCCCGCAGGACGTGGAGTATTATGTCCACCGCATCGGCCGGACCGGCCGGGCAGGGCGCAGCGGCAAGGCGATCACCTTCGTCGCCCACCGGGACTACACCAAGCTCCACGAGATCCAGAAGTACGCAAAGGTCCAGATCACCCGGATATCCGCTCCCTCGCAGAGCGATGTTGCCGAGACCCGGATCCGGGCCATGCTCGAGAAGGTCCGCGAGGCGGTCAGTACCGGCGGCCTCGAGCCGTACATCCGGATCATCGAGGAGGAGGGCGAGGACGCATTCTCCCCGGTCGAGATCGCGGCTGCGCTCCTCAAGCTCCAGATGGAGCAGGGCAGCGGGAGGACGGCAAAGGAGGAGAAGCCCGCGGAGATCGCGTTCGAGGACACCGGGGCAGAGCCCGGGTATGTCCGCTTCTACCTTGCCGTTGGCAGGAGCCACAAGGTCGCCCCCAAGGACATTGTCGGGGCGATCGCCGGCGAGACCGGCATCCCCGGCAAGACCATCGGCGCCATCCGCATCCTCGATACCTGCTCGTTCGTGGAGATCCCCAAAGAGCACGCCGCCGAGGTCTTCACCATTATGAAGGAGCGGACCATCCGCAACCAGCCAACGGGCATCGAGCCGGCAAGCAGCAAGCAGCAGCGCCGGTGAGGCGGGATAGGGGCCGGGATGGCCGGCACCTGTTACCTTTTTTTGAGAATCATTCGATTTTGTAAACTACCATTTCGCCAAGGGATGTGAACACACAAACAAACCAGTTTTACTCAATAAAATTCTGAATTGCCAGAAAGCAAGGAAATCAGATACTGGTTAGTTTTGGAAAAATGATAAATTTTCAATCATAATGATGGGGGCTGATGCCCCCATACCCCCAAAGACGAGCACTGCCGCCGCCCCGAAGGACGCCCCGCGGCGGCCTCATTGACGAAAACATTCAACCAGAATCCTCATCCCGGTTCTGTCAACGTTTCTCCCCCGCCCGAACGACTGCCTGCCTGTGGCGGCAGTCGGTGGGGAGTGTTGAATCTCATCAGAGATGAAACATGAGAAGAACCGTCAGGTTCTTCGAGGGGGTTGGGGGGCACCCGCTCATATGATTAAAATGATGGTGATTTGTTCCTCTGTTGAAAAACAATTATCCCAGTATCATTCCCATGAAATTGGATATTCTCCCATACAAAAAAGATACAACTTCCCTCACAACCGCTTGATCGTCATCGACCCTTCCGCCTCGCGTTCGTTGAGCCCCCGGGCGATCCGCATCAGCCCGAGCACCAGCAGGTAGAGGCCCAGGAGCCCCACCAGCACGTCTGCGCCGCGGGCAGGGTGCAGGACAAAGAAGGTGCCGACAATGATCGAGAAGAGCCCCAGCATAATGAAGACCATCCTCACCATCGTCTCCGCAAAGACCACGCTGATCCCGACAACCAGTTCGCCACAACCGTAGATGACGAGGAATGTCCCGAGCAGGATGCCGGCCGATACGATGACGAGCGAGGGGACGATGATCGCCAGAAGACCGGCGATGATCCCGATGATCCCGATGCCGAGGATCACCCACCGGGGCCACCCGGTGGATTCAAGGAAGATCCCTTCGGTTAAAAAGACACCCGCAAGCAGGATGATGACAATGCCGGCAAACGCGGTGACCAGCTCTGCTGCCATCTCGGCAAAGAAGAGCAGGAAGAGGCTGACAAGGACACTGGCGATGCCAAGGCAGATCACCGGTTTCCAGCGGGCGGGGTGCGGTTCGTTCATGGGAATACCTCATTTTTCTGCCTGATAACCATTTCGAAAGCACCGGATTTCAGGGGATATCCAGCCGCCAGCCTCCACGGCACAAATCTGATATGGTCTCCCGTGAAATGTTAGCGGTATGAAACGGATCCTGATGATCGCAGGAGTACTGGCTCTCTGCATTGCCCTGGCATTCGCTGCCGGATGCACCCAGAAGACTGACGAGAAGCCGGTGGCAACGCCGGAACCGACCCCCGAACCCACCGAGGAGATGACCGTCGCAACCCCGGTGCCGACCACGGTCTCGGACAAGCCCGAGCCCACCCAGACGCTGCCCGACATGTGGAGCCTGGATGTCCAGGTGGAAGGCAACGGCCAGGCAATCGACCCGCAGGTCATCACCACCATCCGGGGCGGAAAAGGCCTCAACTTCATCCTCAAGGTTGATGTCCGGGTGACCCGTGCCGACGGCAAGGTCGAGACCGGATCGATCCCGCGGAACCAGCAGTACCGGGTCGGTGACTCTGTTTCGCTGCCGGTCACGTCCCAGATGGGCAACGTAAACAGGGTCGAGGTCTGGGCAACAACCCCGCAGGGCGACCAGGTCAAGATATTCGACGACTACGTGCCGTTCAGGACCTATAACTAACTTTTTTTTAAAAAAGGATTTTAATCATAGCTCTTCTCGGTCATCTGTGCAAAATACAGCGTGATGACGGGTATCGCGATACCCACGGCCATGATGGTGTACCCGATAGGTTCGTCCCCGAGCGGGGGCTGCCATGCAACCCAGATACCGTTGGCAAAGACGAACAACCCGATAAAAACACTGATAACCTTGACAATCGCTTCCATGATCCCTGTCGCACGCTCCGGTTACCAAGGATAGGAGGAAGGAGGTAATAAGTCCTTTTCCCTGCTATCCACTGCCCGGGTCCTCCTCCCCGCAACCGGACCGGAACGTCTCCCATGAGACCTTCCCGGCCTTCACCGCATCGCGGATCACCCGCTGGGTCCGGGTGAGGCTGGCCGTGCCGTGCTTGACATCCATGAAGATGATCCGGATCTCCCCGCTGCGGTCATCGGCAACGTCGGTCAGGCCGTCAAATATGAGGTAATCGACCGGCGACCCGATGAACCGGGCATCGGCCGGGTTGTACGCGAACCCGGGGAGGAGGGGGGCCATCTGCTCGGCGATCTTTCCTTTGAGGGTTGAACGGGAGCGGCTGACCGAGTCCCTGCGGATCGCCCCGGCAGCCTCGCTCTTCCAGGCTTCGAGCTCGGCGCGGTACCGTGCTTCGATAGCATTCACCTGTGCCTTCACGTACAGGTACCCGAGGATGAAACCCAGGATGAGGGCTCCGGCAGCGGGTATGATGAGGTCTTCCCAGGGCATACGGCTCCGTTGGTCCGGGGGATATACCAGCGTTTGCCCTGCGGGGTGAAGGTGAACCGGCAGGGGACCCGGCACACAAACCTTTTATGGCGTCAACATCAATATGTTGACGTATGCTTCTGCCCACGGATGATAAGCAGTTCGGGTTCTGGGCAATGCGGCGGAGCGGCGTTCCGAACATCACCATCGCAAACCAGCTCGGCATCTCGCGGCAGGCGGTCTCGCGGGCGCTCCTCCTCATGGACCAGCGGGTCGAATCAGCCCTGCGGGAGATGGCAAACGCCAACCAGATCGCGATCGAAAAGATCAACCCGGAACGCGGGGTGCTGCTGGGCAGATCCGTCCCGCTCAACACGGCAGCGATCATCTTCGTCTCAAAGAAGCACGGGGTGCAGGTCTGGTACGAGCATGACGGCGACTGCGGGAGCTGCCAGCGGTACACGGAGTGCATCGAGCTCCTCTGGGACTATGCGGCCGAGCTCGGGATCCGGATCCGGAAGACCGCCGACCCGACCGGGATGGCAGA
The DNA here is from genome assembly GCA_964448885.1 of uncultured Methanoregula sp. Classification (GTDB taxonomy): domain Archaea; phylum Halobacteriota; class Methanomicrobia; order Methanomicrobiales; family Methanospirillaceae; genus Methanoregula. The sequence continues at coordinate 14,145 of CAYVAQ010000005.1, forward strand.
AGAATTGTTTGAAAAGGTCAAGGCACTGGTATAACGATGACGCGGATTACTGAGAAGATGGGGGAATGGCTGGGCTGGTGCCCGAACGCGGGGTCAGCGGGGACCCGCAGGACAGCGGTTGCAGGCGGGGCGTTCAGTACAGGCTCCCGTCACCGGGAGAGGCGCGGGCAGCAGGGTCCCGGCGGGGAAGGGATTCCGCCGGGCGGCAGGTATGAGCATACCCAGCGCGGGGATATGATGATCGCGGTCTTCTCGGTTGCTATCCTCCTGATCCTGGCATCGGTCCACATTGCAGGCTTCGTCTGGGTCACCCTCTTCGTCCTCATCGTCCTTGCAGGGGCGCTCCTTGTCTGCTCAACGCTGACCGTGACGGTCGGGCCTGACGCCCTGTCCATCCGGTTCGGGCCGGTCGGCCTGATCCGGAAGAGCTGGCCGCTTGCAGACGTGGAGTCAGTGGTTCCGGTCACCAATCCCTGGTACTATGGTCTCGGGATACACTGGACGCCGCACGGGGTTCTCTACAATGTCTCGGGCTTCCGGGCGGTTGAGGTCCGGTTCTTCTCAGGCACGACCATCCGTATCGGTAGTGATGAACCGGAAGAACTCTGTACGGCGATACGCCGGGCAGCGGGGGTGTAATGGTGCAGGTTACCGGCATAATTCAGCGTTTCACCGGATGGTGCCCGCATGCAGCCCACGGGGGAGCCTGATCATGCAATTTTTGGATACCCTCCGGAAGTACGCCGGCTGGTGCCCGATGGCTGCCGCCGCACAGCAGAGAAAAGAGGAGGGCCCACCCTCATCGTCACAGGTGGATGCCGATGACGCCGGCCCGGTAGAGCGCCGGGCACGGCTCTTCTCGTACCTTACCGTTGGCATCACCGGGCTTGCCTGGATCATCGCCGTCGCAGCCCTCCCGCACCTGCCGGACGAGATACCCGTCCACTGGAACATCTATGGCGAACCGGACGGGTTTGCCGGCCGGCTCTTCGGGGCATTCGGCCTGCCGGTCATTATGACCGTCCTCGCAGTATTCCTCGCCATCATCCCTCACTTCGACCGGATGAAACGGGGGATTTCAGACTCGCGGGACATCTACGCGATCGTCTCGCTCGCGGTTATCAGCCTGATGTTTGGCATCGAGATCATGTCGCTCCTCTCGGCCGCGGGGTACGGCATTTCGATGGCATCCGCCCTCCCGTTCCTCATGGGGGGATTTTTCATCGTGCTCGGTGGCCTGATGCCCTTTATCAGGAGGAACACGACGATGGGCATCCGCCTGCCATGGACAATCCGGAGCGAGCGGGTCTGGAATGAGACGCACCGACACGGCGGGAAAATCTTTGTTGTCGCCGGCATTCTCTCGGTGATCTGCGGGGCAGTGGGCACCTGGGCAGTACCCCTGGCAATCGGGACCATCATCGCCGCAATCGTGTACATCACGGTCTGGTCGTACCGGCTCGCAAAGGCTGAATCCGAATCCGGGAGTGCCTGAATACTACGCATTTTTGGATGTGGCAGTCCCTGTTCATGCAAAGATATGCCTGAAATCTGCTCATAAGCAACCAAAAAAACTAATGCCCGCCGGGGAACAGCAGTACACAACAAGGACGGTGCACCATTTCCTTAACCCCGATCCCGTTCCGGATTACCGCCCTGACGGCGGAACGCAACAGCCTGTACGAGTACCCGCTGGAACGCCTGGCCGGGATCATCCGGGAGATCGGGTTTCGCTGCACCTCGTGCGCGAAGTGCTGCACCCGCAGGTTCAACGGGCACGTCTTCCTCCTTGACCGCGAGGTCAGGGCAGTCAGGGAGATCGACCCGGACGCCCTCCAGCCGGCCCCGGGACCCGAGTTCTGCGACCAGAACGGGGTCTTCTACGTATCGGGATATGCCCTGAAGGTCCGGGACGATCCGGACGGGTCGTGCTGGTTCCTCAAGGACGGCCGGTGCACCATCTATGACCGCCGTTTCGCTATCTGCCGGATCTACCCGTACATGCTCCACCGCGAAGCCGATGATACGGGGGCGGTTGACTGGCGGCAGTTCTCGGGCCTTAACGAACACGGCGAGTACGACGCCATCATCCACGATGAAGAGAGCATGGCGATCGCCCGCGAGACTATAGAGTACGAGAACGCGTTCCTCACCCAGGAGATCGAATTCCTCGAGTACATGCAGGACTATTTCACCCGCAACCGGCTGCGCCATGTCCAGAAGATCTATGACGACCGGCTCAGGAAGTTCCAGAAGGGCGGCGGCGAGATCGTGGTCAGGGTATACGTTGACGGAGGCCTGGAGGAGCACCGGATCCGGTCCTGATACCCGGGGGGCTTTTACCCCTTCTTCAGGGTGAACCGGATTGCCGCGCCCATCTCCGGCCTGCCGGGGATGCGGTCATCGGCCCGGACCGTTCCGCCATATGCCTCAATGAGCATCTTGACGATATGGAGGCCGAGACCATAGCTGCTCCGCTTGTCGGATCCTTTCATGAACCGGTCGAAGATGAGCGGTTTCATATCGTCCGCAATCCCGATACCGTTGTCCACCACCGAGATCTCCACGGTCCCGTTGCCAGGATCGCGGGTGGTCACCTCAATCACCAGGTCATTCCGGCCGAACTTGGCAGAGTTGAGGAAGAGGTTGCGGAAGACCACTCCCAGCATCTCGTCCGCAATCACCTCCGTGTCCTTGTCCATGACCCGGATGTCAACACCGGGGAACTTTTCAGTCTCCTTTTCCACGATCGCCTTCAGGCTCACCCGGGAATGGCCCGGGGGATTCTTGTAGATCCGGGAGATGGTCTCGATGTTCCGGATCACGTTGAGGTTCCGGTTGAGTGCCGCGGTAATCCGGTCGGCATATTCAACCGTTGTTGCATCCCCGCTCTCCCGTATCAGCTCGGCATATGCCTGGAGGGAGATCGTGACGTTGAGGATCTCGTACGTGAGGACATCGAGGTAAATGTCCAGGTACAGGTTTGCCTTCCGGTGGGCCCCGGCAAGGAGCAATCCCTGGTCCCGGAGCTCGGCATCCTTCTCCTCAAGCTCGCGCATCATGGCATTGAAGGACCCCTCCAGCGAAGCGATCTCGTCATCGCCCGTGGCAGGGAGCCGGGCCGAGAGGTCCCCCTTGCGGGCGATATCCTTCATCGCCCGGTCCAGGTCGGTGAGCGGGGTGATGATAAACCGGCGGAGCAAAAGGCCGGTAATGATGATGAAGAGGATCCCGCTCGCGGCAAACGCCACGATCATGTACAGGAGGGTCCCGTACATCTGCTGGGAGGCGGCCCGGGGCGTCTCAACACCCACCAGGAGCGCGGGTTCGTTCGCGAGATCCGTGACCAGGAAATACCCGGTCATGGTTGACGCGTCGCTGATCCGGCTGATGCCGTACGGTGCATCGCTGCCGGAGAGGCGGTCCAGGCCGGGAGCTGTGGCAGGCAGGGGGGCATCGATCCGCCAGATCCTGATGGGCAGATGGAGATGGCGCCGTACCGTCTCGACATGCGCTTCATCGAACGGCTGGATCATGACGATCGTGCCATGACCGAAGCCCATCCCGTTCGTCTGCAGGATGGCATGCATGCCGACCAGGATCGGTCCTTCCGGAAGGAGGAAGACCCCCTGCCGCTTCTTACCGCCCCGAATATTGGAGATGGCAGTCAGGCTTCCGGAGATCTTCCGGACCGTCTCTTCAGGAAGCGGGGTGATGGTCTTTGTCTCAGGATCATATCCCTTCGCGGCAACCACCCTGCCCATGGAGTCGAAATACACCAGGCCGGTTATCTGGAGACTTTCATAGGTTGTGGATGCGTTGATCACCGATTCATAGTAATGGGGATTTCTGTCCTCCATGAACTGGTACGTGTCGTCCCAGACCCCCCAGTCACGGGCAAGGTTCCCGAGCTCTTCAGCCTCGAACCGGAACTGCTCGCTGACGAGCCGGGTATTCGTATCGGACTGGCGGAGCTCGATCTGAGCGTAGGTGGACTGGATGAAGGCATTCGCGATGATGAACAGGCAGACGACAAAGAGGAAGACTGCTGCTGCAAGGATTGCCTGGGTTCTGGTACTGACCTTCACGAGCGACCATGTCCATGTAATAGTGAATAGATTATAAAGGCAGCGCAGATGGTATTGGCCGGCCTGGCCGGTTCTGAACGGGGATGGGGGGGATGCGCCCGGTTGGGTAATCCCGGGATCCGGTCGGACACGATCAGACAACGCGGAGCGGACACAGGACAATTTCCTGTGGAGAACCGGACCGGAACCCTGCAAACCACACGGAATTTTTAAACGACGGTCTGGCTTTTAAGGATTAAATGGGGGCTTTAAAAGCGGTTTTCCAGTGGAAGGAAAGGGGTATAAAAGGATGATCAATTGCTCGGATCGGTCGGATTTCCACGGAAATATAATAAAATCCTGAAAAGAGGGGATCCCGTGCTGATTTTCCGGTAAGGTTCCGGGGGAAACGTACTACCATGGGAATACCGGAACACCCTTCCGTACCTTACTACAGCTTCCCCCAATTTTCGGTTTTTCAATGAATAATAACCGGCATCGGGTATGCATAGCATGCATTATTGGAACAGAATATACCTTCCCAATCCCAGTATAAACCCGGAGCAGGTTTATGAAAATACCCGCCCGGGAGGACCACATGGAGTGAACAAGGGACGGGGAGACCGGAGAACGATATGCCGGTGCAGGTGCCGGCAGCAGGAAAAAAGGGGATGGTCGGTTCCGGGTACGCCAAGGGATCGCCGTTATCGCTTTGTTCCGGTACGCGTGCCCTGCTTGGCCGGGGTTATTGGCGACGGCTTGTCGGTATGCGGCCCGAGTGCCTCACCGTGCGGGTGGGTGTGCGGCGTGTGTTTTTTGGAGAGGGGAGGTTTTTTGACCGGTTTGTGCGGGGGATGGGGCAGCGGGTGATCGGACGGGTGGTGCCTCGCATCTTCGAGGTGACGGGCCCGGTCCATACCGGAGCTCTGCTTCACCGGCGCTTTCCGGGGCGGTTTCCCGCCAGTGCTTGCATTGCGTGGTGACATAATCAGTGATCCGCTCCCGGGAAATAAAAGAGACGGATCAAAAGACACCCGTCCCGCTCACCCGCGTTTGTACCCGAACCGGCGCAGGAACTCCTGCCGTGTCCTGACCTCAGCAGGCCCTTCGGTCCCCTTCGGGCTGCTCCCGTCAATAACGCCGAGGATCCCCCGGCCGGACAGCGAACCCGCAACAACCACTTCAGCGGGGTTTGCTGTCGCGCAGAAGATCGTGCATACCTCCTGCAGGTTCTTTATCGCGTTGAGGACATTGATCGGGTAACAGTCGCGCAGCAGGATGATGAAGGAGTGGCCGGCCCCGATCGCGCGTGCGTTCTCCTGTGCCAGGAGGCGGAGTGCATCGTCGTTGCCTTCAATGCGGATGAGGCACTCGCCGGAAGCCTCGCAGAACGCCAGGCCGAACTTCGCTGCCGGGACGGACCCGGCTACGACTTCGGCAAGGTCTTCGACCGTCTTGATGAAATGCGCCTGCCCGAGGATGAAATTCACATCATCGGGCTTCCTGATTGCAACAAGGGAGAGTTCAGGCAGATTTCCCATCGGTATCACATCAGGGAGTGAATAGTCCCTGCCGGGGATAAACCTTTGGAGGGGGCACCGGCCCCGCCGCGGACATGCTCCATTATATTAGAGGGGAGCGCAAAAAACCAATTGAAAGAGACTTCCGGAGATGGTTGTATGAGATCCCGCGTTCTGCCAATAGCCCTCCTCATCTTAATCGTCATAACGCTGCTGCTCGTCATCCCGGCCTCGGCGGCCAGGAGCACGGAGGCGGACATTGACGGCACCCTCACCAGGGGCAGCCGGTTCACCGTGACGATCACCGGGCTGCCCAACACCTCGTATTATATCTGGCTGCCCCGCACGTTCACGATGACCGGCGAGCGGTATGACCAGCCCCCGGTCATCATCGATTCGCAGCAGGGGGTCAGCAAGGATCCGGAGGGGGGCCCGTACGTCATCGGTTCGTACCAGTATTACAACGGGGACGGGCGGACGATCCTGGACGACGTGGCCCCGTCTACGGCAACGATGTCCTGCACCAATTATTATGCAAAGGTTCTCACCGACAAGACCGGTGTTGCGGTGGTCGAGTTCACCACATCGGCATATACCGGCCTCCGCGAGTATTCCGTCAAGGTCGAGAATCCCGACTCCGCTGACAGCGACCGCCTGCTGGTCGATATCACCCTGCACGTCCGCAGGGCACCGACCATGGCAATAGGGGCACGAGAGGAAACGATGGTGCCGACCCCGGTCATCCCCATCACCACGGAGACGACCGTGGTGACGACGGTCCCGCCAACGACAGAACTCCCGACTTCGGTCCCGACCACAACCGCAACGCCGGTACCCACGAAGAAATCCCCCCTCGGGCTGCTGACGGTGTTCTGCGCTGCCGGCCTGGCCCTGTTCGCAGCCGGCAGGCAGCAATAAATTTTTTTAAAAAATGGTTATTTGAAGATCGAGAAGTCGTTCTTGATCGCGATCGCTTCGATGATCGGCTTGAGGGTTGCCTCCGGGACGCCGAATTTGTCCATGTACATCTGGAGGATTGCCTTCTCCTCGCCGGCAAGGACACCATCCGCCATCGCGAGATCGCAGAGGATCGCGAGGGTGGCAAGCTTCTGCTTCTCGTCGAGGGTTGCCGCAATCAGGTCGATGACCGCGGGGAACTTGTTGGCCTTTAAGACCTCCATCGCGGTGTTGATGGCCGCGTTGTCGCCACGGACGATCTTGGCAAGGTCGTTGATCTCTGCCTGGTCGATGACGCCATCAGCGGCGATGACCGTGATGGCCGAGAGGACCATCGCGGATTTCGGGGTGAGCGTTACGGTTTTGCTGCCGGTAAGTCTGTCAAAAATTCCCATGATCTGATTCTCCTTTGGTAAAGGTTTCCTGATTATTGGATGTACTGGTAATTCTTGGTTTCTGTTGGCCGGCACACCTCCCCGCCGGAGCAGGAGCCTATCCCTTAATAACCGAGCCGGTGCAAGAACGATCAGGAAGTCCCGCGAGTATGCCGCCTGATACGAGTGATACGCCGGAATGTCCTGCCGCGCGGGAAGCGGATGCCATCCAGCGGTTCTTCAGGCGCCCCCTCTTCCTGTCGGCAACGATCGGGATCCCGTTCTGTATCTTCAAGCTCCTCTTCGGCCTGGTTGCATTTAACCTGGGGACCAGCGGCGACCGGGGATTGTTCGCCTTCGGCTGCGCGGTTGTGGTATGGGCAATGGCCGACCTGCTGATGAACCTGGGGCGGTGTGCCCTGGATATCGTGGGCAGGAAGGCACCGTTCGAGTTCTGCACCATCGCGCAGGTGGGCAGGGTTGTCAATATGCCGATGGTCTTCCTGGCCCTCGACACGCTGGTGACCTTCAGTATCATCTGCTCGATGCTCTGGCTCGGGTGGATCACGAGGCTGGACAGCACCGAAATGCTGTTCTGGTACGCGGCCACGACCTTAAACCTCATCAGCCTCTCGCTGGTCATCCTCTACAACGAGATCCGCAGCCACTGACACCCGGGCGCGCGCTTGCCCGGGCAATTGGAGGGCACGCGGGGCAACCGGGCCTGCACCAACACACTGCTTATTATACTCTGACAGCGACAATTATAGAACAGTTATACAAACGACTGTATGAGAAACAACTATGTTCGGATCAAATAATTTTGGTGGCAACAGAGGTCCCAGAAACTTCGGCGGCCCCCGTGAAATGACCAAGTGCACCTGTTCAGACTGTGGAAAAGAGACCGAAGTTCCGTTCAAGCCGACCGAAGGCCGCCCGGTATACTGCCGCGACTGCCTCCCGAAGCACCGGAAGCCCCGGTTCTAAGGTTCAATCATCTTTAATCTTCTTTTTTTGCTGTTTTCCGGTTCCCGTTTCGTAACGCGCGTATCCCCGCACGTATCCTGCCAGCACCCACCGGCATGCACTCCCGCGCCTTCCGGCTCCTTCGGACTGCCCGTCTGGGCAAAACAGGACATTATATAAATAATACAAAAGAGAACAGAGATTTCATCGGCTGGCCGGTGCGGTAACCGGTACGGGTGTGTTCTTTGGTATCTCCACGCGATACAGTTCACCCCACCCGAATCCTGCAGGGATGAAATGATCCCGGGACACGATGAACGGATGGACAGGTCACCACAACAGCATCGCCCCTTCTCGCACTACCTGCTCATCTCGATGATCCTGCTCATCCTGCTGATTGCCACGGGGATAACCGTGGTCGATTACCTGCAGGCCAGGGCAGATTACGAGCGCAATGCTGCGCTGCTCCAGACCCAGACCGAGGAGAATATCGTCCAGACTATCCGGATTATTGACGCCGGGTTCCGGCTCTTCGATGACAGCCAGAACGAGAAGATGATCGACGGGTTTACCGTGTTCATGGAGGAGTACCGGCTTGCCGGACGGAACCCTGCCGCCATGGACCTCGCGCGGGTGAAGAAACGGATCGGCGGGAATGTCGATCTCTATATCATCAATGAGTCCGGCATCATCGAATACACCACGTACCCGCCCGAGCTCGGGCTCGATTTTGGGGAGATCCCGTACTTTTACGATTACCTGACAAGGGTCCGGCTGTCCGAGGGGTACTTCTCCGACCGGGTCGTAAACGAGCTGACCACGGGAAAGCTGCGAAAGTATGCCTACATGCCTACCGATGACCACAAGTATGTCTTTGAGATCGGGCTGACGGGGCCGCTTTACGGCGAGCAGCACACCTTTGGCATGTACCAGGAGAACATGGACCAGATCGTTGCATTGAATCCTTACATCCGGGATATTGCGATTTACGATGTCACCAGGCGACCGGTCAACCTTTCCGCGGGCTTCCCCGACAGCGCAACCAATGCATCCCTCGACCAGGTCATTGCACAACGGAGGGGCATGGAGATCATCAGCCCGGACCGGACGTCCAGGACCGCCTATCTCTTCGTCGACCTGTATGACCCCGGCTATGGTTCCGATGTCAGCCGCATCGTCAGGATCACGTATGACATATCGCTCATCGAGAAGCGACTGAACGACCTCCTGCTTGCCCACCTGCTCACGGGACTTGTGGCAGTACTGCTCGGTGTCATCGTGGCGATCCTCCTCTCACGGTTCCTCTCCGCGCCGGTATCCACCATCGTCTCGGATGTGAACCGGATCGCGCAGGGGGATCTCGCCCACCCGATGTCCCCGGTAACCGGCGCGGAGTTTGCTGCCATCTCCGAGAGCGTAAGCACGATGGTGCAGACACTCAACGAAACCATCCGCCGGGAGAAGGAGAGCGAGGAGCGGTTCCGGATGCTGATCGAGAATATACCGGACGTTGTCTGGACCACGACAGAGGAGGGCAGGACGGTCTTTATCAGCAAGAATGTCGGGCGGGTATACGGGTACACCCCGGAGGAGGTATACGCTGCCGGACAGGCACTCTTCTTCGACCGGATACACCCGGACGATATCGCGATGGTGAGAGCGGAGTTCTCATCCCTCTTCAGGAAGAAGATGATCGACATTGAGTACCGGATACAGCGAAAGGACGGGCGCTGGATCTGGCTGCATGACCGGTCAACTTCGGTGTATGAGATTGACGGAGTATTGTTCGCCGACGGTATCTTTTCCGATATCACCGACCGGAAGCAGGCAGAGGAGCGGGTCCGGCAGTTCTCGACGGAACTGGAGGGGCGGGTGGCACAGCGGACCGCGGAACTCCAGAAGACCGAGGAGGCGTTCCGGGCGGCAAACAAGAAGCTGAACCTGCTCAGCTCGATAACCCGCCACGATATCCTCAACCAGCTGACGATCATGACCGGTTACCTCAAGCTCGCAAGTGACCAGACCAATGATGAGAATACCCGGCAGTACCTGCTCACCGCCCAGAAAGCTGCAGAGGTGATTGACCGGCACATGCTCTTCACCCGCCTGTACCAGAATGTCGGGGTCCAGGCACCGGCATGGCAGAATGTACGACAGATCCTGGACAAGATCAGGAAGGATTTCCCGCGGGAGCGTATACTCCTCTCGGTCGAGACCGGAGATCTCGAGCTCTTCGCCGATCCCCTGCTCGAAAAGGTCTTCTTCACCCTCCTTGAGAATACCATTCGTCATGGCAACGGTGCAACGGTGGCACAGGTCTCATTCGCGCTCTCGGATACCGGCCTGACCCTCATCTATACCGACAACGGGCCGGGTGTCGGCCCCCATGAGAAGGAGCGGATCTTTGAGTGGGGATATGGCAAACACACCGGGTTCGGGCTCTTCCTCTCCCGCGAGATCCTTGCGATCACGGGCCTTGCCATCCGGGAGACCGGAGAAGCGGGAAAAGGTGTGCGGTTCGAGATCCTCATCCCCCACAACGCGTTCCGCTTTTTTGCCGGCAGAGAGGGATGAGGCAAAACCGGCTGCCGGTCCGCATCCCAAAAAAGAGGATTATTTCCCGTCGTCGCCCAGCGATTCGCGGCTGCGCATCTGGTAGAGGACCATCGGGTCCATCTCCTTATAGCTCTCGGGTGCCGTCCGCATGATGACATTGGCAATCCCGCTGTTGACGATCATCTTTGAGCAGAGGAAGCATGGCCAGATCTGGGTTATGGCATCGGTCTCGACATCGAACCCGGCAAGATAGAGGGTGCATCCCCGTGCGTTCTTTCCTGCCTGCAGGAGCGCATTCATCTCGGCATGGACGCTCCGGCACCGCTCATAGTTGGAACCGGAGGGGATATTATGGTCCTTGCGCCAGCACCGGTTGAGCTCGGTACAGTCCATTTGTTTCCGCGGAGCACCGGTGTAGCCGGTTGAGACGATCGTGTTGAACTCATCTACGATGATCGCGCCAAAATTCCGGCGGAGGCAGGTGCCCTGGCGGGCACACCGTGCTGCAAGGTCGAGGAAATACTGGTGCCTGTTGGTCCGCATGTACTCCCAGTATTTGGCAATGCCCGGTATTAAACCGGTGGGTTTTGCCCGGAATCACTTTCACGCTGCGCGACCCGCCGGCCCTTAAACCGGGACGCAGACATTCTGTTGGTGTTACGTATGACAGCAGTAACTCTCGAAAACGTCCCTGAGATGAACGTCCTCGGGATATCACGGACCGGTCCGTATACCATCATCCCGGAACTCCTGATGGAGGTCTGGAACTACATCAGTGAGAAGAAGATCGCGGTGAGTGGTCCGCCGATCTTCCTCTGCAGCGAGTGCTCGCCAGAAGCGGTGAAGGAGGCGCAGGAGAAGGGGAACGCCGTTGTGGAGGTTGCGTGGCCGGTGAACGGCAGGGTCAGGGGAAATGGCATTATCCGGGCGTATACCCTGCCGGGGGGTACCATGGCCCATGCAATCCACAAGGGGCCGTACGAATCCTGCGAACCAACCTACCTCGATCTCTTCCAGTGGATCCAGGAGAAGGGGCTCTCCATCTGCGGCCCGATCCGGGAGGTCTACCCCAACGACCCGCGTGAGGTGCCGCCAGAAGAAATCCGCATGGAGATTTATGTGCCGGTCCGCCAGCCCCGCTGATTGCACATCCCTCAAAGGATCCTAGAGCCGGCCGGTCGAGAGCAGCCAGTAAAGGACTGCCGCGTGCACGAGTGCAAAGATCCAGACGAGCAGGAACTTCACATGCCGGGTCTTGTGCCGGAACAGCACCATCCCGCACAGGGCGCCAAAGGGACCCAGCGCGGCGAGGAGGAGGAGCGTCCGTTCGGGGGTCCGCCGGTTGTTCCTGCGGGCATTTACCTTGTCCATGACAAAGACCAGGCACGCAAGGAGGTTCATGCCGAGATACAGCACTATGACGGGATCGGTTGAAGCAGCCATTTTCATCGCCTGGAGCCCGGGTTATTCCCGGATCGTGAAGTGCCACCGGCAGTACATGTCAGCCGGGTGGGGGTCAGGAGGCGCAAACTCGCATTCAACACGGATACGGGGATCGATCTCCTGTGCGAACGCGGTAAACTCTGCCCGGTGCATCTCGCGGCAGACATACTCCCCCTGTCCCCGGCGGAGGCGGGCTTCCTGCGTGGGGCAGGACGGGACCTCGATGATCACCTCGTCCTCCCGTTCGATGACCGTATACCCGACGATCATCGCCCACGGGAAATGGCGGAGTGCCCGGACGAACCCGGCAAGCCCCGTTTCCGTGATACTGAACCGCCGGACAAGGTCCTTTGCTGCCATACCGGCCACCCTCCCCCAGACCTGCTCGTTGATCTTCTCTGCCGTTGGCTGCCCGTACTCTTCGACAATACGGATGAACCAGAAGGCGTCAACGACCCGGTAGTGCCAGAGAAGGAATTCAAGGTACTGGTGTTTGTCCTCATCACTCATCCGGTCAAAGACCTCAAGGTTCATCCCGCTCATATACCATCTCCCATTACGCGCCGGTTTTGTACAGGGTGTTCCTGCACCGATAATCAAGGTGCTGGTCTGGTGCAGGGCGGCAATTTCCCGCTGCAGCCGGATCGTAATATTTGCATCCCGGTATGACAGACATATCCTGATGAAAGACCTGCAGGCAGATGAGATCATCGCGCTTCACCGGGCACGGGCAGGGCGCGAGGGATTCGACAGCCGGGTCATCTCCGAAGCAAACCTCCTGCAGCTGGTCTTTTTAGCAAACCGGATTGAGGAGGTTGTCCCGCGGGCTGCATTTACGTTCTTCACCCTTGTTGCATACCCGGTATTCCGCGAGGGGAACGAGACAACCGCCATGGAGCTCTCCCTCGCGGTCCTGGACGGGGAGCAGTACGGGATCGATCCGGCTGACACCGGCGACCTGGCGATCCTTGCTGCGAAGATCACCGCGTTTGCCGCCGAACCGGAGGATGCCGGAGCATGGTTTGCAGCCCATGCCCGGAGACGCTCCTGATCTTTTGTTATTGCAGGAGATATTCGCCTTCGATCCGGACAACCGCGTTCCCGCCAAAGAAGACCGTCCGCTGCTTCTCGGATGCATCGGCAGTGAGGCGGATGATGTTCGGGTGGTCGCGGCTCTTCCCCTGCTCGATACTGATGAGCTTCCCCTCCCAGAGGTTCCGGGCCAGGAGCAGGTAACCGAACGCGGCATTCCCGGACCCGGTTGCCGGGTCCTCGAGATACCCGAAGATCGGAGCAAATACCCGCGTGCGGAACGACGCTCCCCGCGTCGAAACCTCTGCGGTATAGACAAGGACGATCTCGATCCCGTGCTTCAGGCAGAACTCCTTCAGGTTCGCAGGATCCGGGTGGGTTGAGAGGACCGCAGACAGCGACCGGAGCGGGACAAGCAGGGTTGCAAGCCCGGCATTGATGGCGGTTATCCCTGCCGGATCCGCAATATCCCCGGGGGGTATCCTGAGGGCTGCTGCAATGGCATCGGGGTTCAGGCCCGGCGTGACCGGTACCGCCTGCGGGAGGGGTGCACTGATGAAGACGGCATCGTTTCCTGCGACCTCGTTTCTGACCAGCATCTCGCGCCCCCCGATACGGATACGGAGGACCGGATCCAGCTGCAGCACCGGCGTGGTCCTGACCAGGTCATACATCGCAGCAATCGTGCCATGACCGCAGAAGGCAACTTCACGTTCCGCAGAGAAGAAGCGGAGGGTTGTGTGCCCTTCTTCGGTCGAGACAAACACAACCTCGCTGACGCACCCGGCCATCTCGCGGGCTATCTGCTGCATCTGGTCCGCCGTCAGGCCATCCGGCCGGTCAAGGTAAATGCACCCGGCGGGATTTCCCGGGGACCTGCCACTCACGAATGCGTCGATCTTCTTGAACCGTAACCGCTGCATGGAAGTCACACCCATTGATACTATTCCGCCCTTATCCGGAAAAATCCGAAATCGGGGTATTATGAGAAGATCCGGTCCCGGTAGTTATCAATCTTCAGGAACCGGGAGCCGTGATGTCAGACACCGAGAACCATCTGGGTGCGATCCGGCTCTTCGAGGGCGGAGAGCCGGAGCCCGATAAGCCTGACCTTCCTCCCGTCCGCCATCTCCCGCAATAATGCAGATGCAGCAGCCCGGACCGGGCCGGGCTCACGGGTGTAATGAGAGAGGGAGCGTGACTTTGTGCGGGTGATGAATCCCTGGTACCGCACCTTCACCGTAACAGTCCGGCACCGGATTTGATCGCCTTCCAGGGTGCTGCAGACGGAGGAAACCAGGGTGTCCAGGGTTGCAGCGAGGACCGCCGGATCATCCGTGTCAGTCTCAAATGTCGTCTCCCGGGACACCGACTTTGCGCTATCGTACCCGGGAAGATCACGCTCATCGATCCCCTGCGCCAGCTGGTGAAGGGTGACGGCCCCGCGGCCGAACCTGCCGATGAGGACCTGGACATCGGCGGATGCAAGCTCGCCAATGGTCCGTATCCCGAGTTCGAGGAGTGCCTGCTCAGCCCGCTTCCCCACGCCCGGTATCTTCCGGACCGGGAGCGGGGCAAGGAACGACCGGGCCGATTGCCGGTCCACGATGGTAAGCCCCGATGGTTTCCGGTAGTCGGAGGCGATCTTTGCCACTCCTGTTCCCGGGCCGGCACCAACAGAACAGGTCAGGCCGGTCCGGAGCCGGATCGACTCCTGGATGTCCCGGGCGATCTCCGCTGCCTTGTCAGATGACCCGCAGGGGGTGATGTCAAGATACGCCTCATCGATACTGACCGGACAGACCCGGAATCCGAACGTCGCGAGCAGTTCCATGATGGACCGGGAGACCGATGCATAGTGGTCGAAATCGGGGGGGAGGAATACTGCATGCGGGCAGAGGGTGTATGCCCGGGAGACCGGCATCGCCGACCGTATCCCGTATGCCCGGGCCTCGTATGAGCAGGTGCAGGCAACACCCCTCCCGTGCCCGCCTTTCGGGTCAGCACCGACCACCACGGGCTTTCCCCGGAGTTCCGGCCGGCGCTGCATCTCGACCGACGCATAAAAGGAGTCCATGTCCACGTGGAGGATGATGCGGCCTGTATCCGGTGCGGAACCGGCGGATACCCGGTCTGCAAACGGGGGGGTGCAGGGCGACGCGGTCATGGTTTTTAGTTCACCACACCGAAGAAGTCCTTCAGGGTGCTCTGCCGCTGGCGGGTCATGGTCCGGAGGAGTTCTCCGCTCTCGATAAACCGCTGGACCGGGAGGGTGAACCGGCTCCCGATATGCCCAAGGGCGGAGGGGAGGTCCTCGAACTCCGTCCCGGGCTCGCGCATGGCGTTCCTCACATTCTCCCGGACGTTGAAGACACCCATCGGCACGTACCCGGTATGTGCCTCCCGCAGGATGATCGCACCCGCCTGGAGCCCTTCCCGGGCAAGGGCTTCGAGGACCGCCATCTTGCAGGAGTAATAGCATCCCCCGAGCGGGGAGTATTCCGTCTTCTTCCGGTTCCCCTCGTGATCGGAGAAGACCAGCTCCTCATCACCAAGCACCCGGAGGAATGCCTCCGACCATTCGTACTGCCATCCGGTCGGCATCAGGATGACCGCGTAGTTGTTGTGGAGGCTCGAGAACTCGTGAACCCGCCAGGTGTCGATGACGCTGTTCTTCTTCACGCGGGCGAGGAGGTTATCGGCAATCAGTGAATCGCAGGCGGTGATCGACCACCGCGTTGGTACCAGGCGCCGGCCGGTCCCCTTTCCCATGGTCCCGGTTGAGAACGCTTTCTGGATGTTCGAGAAGGGGACACCTTTTGTATGGAGTTCCATCACCGCATCAGCTGCCCGCAGGTCGGTATCGTAATAGACCTTCTCAAGGCCGGGGTTCCACTTCCCTGCCTCGGTCTCGAACCGCTCAAGGGGTGCACTGGGGCCAAAGGGCGTGTGCTCCTCGGAGAACGAGGTGCCGGCCGGCGCGCTGGTGAAGGATACCTCGCTCTCAACGGATCTCTCCGAGAGGCTGATCTCCTGGAGCTGCTCCACGAAACGGGTCGAGAGGTCAGTGGCGCTGACCATCTGTTTTCCCCGGATCAGGCCAAGACGGTACCCGATGATCTCCTCCTGGGTCTTCTGCCCGGCAATCCAGTCCTCGGGGGTGTCCATGATCGCGGTATCGCCGTGCTGCGGGGTCACGAGCGGCCCTGCATAGACATGGGGATAATTCCAGCTCCCGATGAAGACCGAGGGCGGGGAGCTCCCTTCAAGCTCCGTGCTCATGGGAACCGATGTCATAGGGAGGGTTGCAGCGGTCAGCTGGCGGAGGTACGCGCTCTTCCCGATCATAGATTAGTACAACCCTGAATGACAGGCAATATAAACCCGGGAGTGCGCGGGGAGAAAGTGAAGACCGGGGTGAGTGTATGGATCAGGTAACAAGAATACCGGCAGGACACCATACACATCCTGCAACGGGGAGATGCGGCGATATTCCGGTTATCTCCTTACCGAATACCCGGCCCGCACAAGGATCCTCGTCATCATCTCCTCCCAGCGCCCTTCGTCCGGTTCTGCAACCCCGGCAATACACTCATCCCAGATTTTTCTCAGGTACTGGTCATCGGTGACAAGGTCCCGGAGATAGCGTACCTTGCCTGCAGGGACACCACGCCGGTTGGTGACCAGGAGGCGCCAGCAGCCGTACTCCCGGCAGATCCCGGGCCGGGTGAGATGGATAGTGCAGGCTGCAAGGCCCTGCTCCGGTCCCCTGCGGAAGAAGGGGCAGGTATCAGGCAGTTCAGCGAATATCCCCTTCTCATCGAAGAGCACCCGCTTGTCCGGGTCCACCGTGACGGTGTCCCGTTCACCGGTACAGGTGTTCCTGAGAAGGAACCGGTAATCCCCGTACTCCTTCTCGATGACATGGACATACCCCAGCTGCCTGCAACAGTCCCCGCAGCGGAAACACTCAAACGGCATCGGACTTGGATCACCGGAAGGTCTGCCAGATGGCAAACACAAATTCCATGGCAATGAGGATGATGATGATCCACTCAAGCGTGTTCGAGTGCTGGATCCGGACCTCATCGGAGAGCATCGAGTAGTTCTCCTGGATCACCTCGATCTTCCGGCTCACGCTCTCGCTCCACTGGTTGCTCCGGAGGACGCGCAGGGCCATGGCATAGACCCGGGCATAATAGACATCCTCGGTGACCTTGATCAGGTTATCAACCTTCTCGAGGATCTCCGAGACCTCGGCCGAGGTCTCCATGAGCCGTGACATGATGGCATGGTACTGCCGGCTCCGGCGGAAAGCAGATGAGCGGTCAGCATCCTCGATCTGGTCGTACATCTTCTCCATCTCGCGGGTCAGCTCGCGGTCGTAATACCGGAGTTCGAACACCTGCACGTTGGCAAACTCGATGAGATCGATGAGATCGGTGGGGCTCTCGGGGTTGCAGAGAACGGCTGCGTCCCACGACAGGATCGCAACATCATCCTTCGTATAACTCAGGGAATTTTTCATGATCTCCTCGCGTATCTGCGGCGAGATGTTCACCCGTTCGCCCATCAGGAGGGGTACCGGGTCGAACGAGTCATCCCGGCGATCGGTGATAAAAACGGAATAATCTTCAAAGAAATCCGGGTTGATGGCAAACCCCTTGATGTGGGGGCGGATGATCTCCCCGAGCGTCTTGAGGTACTGGACATAAAATTCTGTCAGGCCCTCCTGCCATGCAAAGAGCAGCCCTATCTCTTCGAGGGTGGCACTGTCACCCTCCGGGTCTTCGCAGACCAGGCAGAAACTGATGGCCCCGATATCGAAGACCCTTGCCTGGACGGTAAAATCAAAGTTCCTTCCATCCCGCTCGACCCGGATCGGGTTCATCTGGATCATGAGAGGAGGGTCCTCGAGCATGATTGACTTGGGCTTCACCCGGACAAAACTCGTCCGTGCGGTAAAATAGTTCTGTGCCAGGGCTTTTTCAAGCCAGTTCAGGTCGATCTCGCGCCCGATGTCATAGATCCGGTAAAACCGGAGCGATATCATGGTTTTTCCTCCCCGCCAGTGAGATCCTGGTCTCCTGAATAATGAAGAGCCAGGAAGATGATAAACCATTGCAGGCATGAACTCCCGCAGCTTCCGGGATGCACCGCGGGGACTGGCCTGCTTGATTCATTTTTTGAATTGTTCATGAATAGAACTATTTAGTACGTAAACTATATTCTCCAATAGGAGACATCCATGAAAAAAGATCCGACTGATGTGGCAGCGGACCGGATCCTCGCCCTGATGCCGGTCTATCACCGGTATTTTCTCCGGACAACGGCAGAGGTATCCGGCATAACCATTGCCCAGTACCGGGCACTGGGCATGCTGATGAAACGCGGTCCGCTCTCGATGACAGAACTGGGAGGGCAGCTCTTCATCTCGAAGCCCTCCATGACGATCCTTGCCGACAGCCTGGTCGAAAACGGCTGGGTACGGAGACAGAACGACCCGGATGATCGCCGGATCACCCGGATCCAGATCACGCCACAGGGGAAGCGGCACCTGCAACAGGCCTTTGCCATCTTCCGCGCCGACGTGAGGAACCGGATCTCCCGACTCGATCCCCGTGATATCCGGGAATTGTCGGCAGCACTCGGGGACCTTGAGCGGATCTTTGCCAAACTGGAGGGGTAAGATGGCGCAGCACGGTGTAGGGAGGTGGCTATGGCAGTGACGCAGGGAGAAGGCCCGGCAGCCCGGTCCGATGAGCGTATCATCGTCATCGACCATGTCTCCAAGGTGTTCCAGAACAAAACTAAAACGGTGGTTGCCGTTGACGATATCTCCTTCGATGTGATGCGTGGGGAGATCTTCGGTCTCCTTGGTCCCAACGGGGCCGGGAAGAGCACGCTCATCCGGATCCTGACAACGCTCCTCCGGCCAACCTCCGGGACCGCATACCTGAATAACTTCGGGATCCTGGACGATCCCGAACGCGTGCGCAGCATCATCGGTGTCTGCCCCCAGAACAGCACCCTTGACCTTGAACTCACGGCGTACGACAACCTGGAATTTTACGGGAAACTGGTGAATGTACCCGACACGCTCCTTGACAAGCGGATATGGGAACTGCTGCGGATGGTGGATCTCGAAGACCGTGCATATGTCCGCGTCGGGACATTCTCCGGGGGAATGCGGCGAAAACTCGAGATCGTCCGTGCATTCATTCACCGCCCGCTTATCCTTTTCCTGGACGAGCCGACCATCGGGCTTGACCCGGAAGCCCGCAGGGAGGTCTGGCAGCAGATTGCAGCCCTCAACCAGGAGAACACCACCATTATCCTGACCACCCATTACATGGATGAGGCCGAGCGGCTCTGCAACCGTATCGCCTTTGTGGACAAGGGAAGACTCATCTCCCTGGACACGACCGAAAACCTCCGGCTCCAGATCCCGGCGGGCGATCTCATCGAGATCGGGGTCGCTGAGATCAGCGATGAATTTATCCGGGAGCTGAAGACCAGCGGTCTCATCCATACGGTCGAATACAGCCATAAGATCCTCCGCATCACGGCCCAGAACGGGAGCAGGATCCTGCCGGGGATCGTGGCAGTCTTCGACCGTCACAATGTCCCCATGACCTCGATTGCCATACGACCCCCGTCCCTTGAGGACGTCTTCATCTATCTCACGGGTAAGGACCTGAGCGGCGGGAACACGAATGAGACCAGCAATAACAGGAGGGAGATGCCGGTATGATGCGCGGCGCCCTTGCGATATTCACGCGGGACTTCAAAAAGTTCCTCAGCAACCCGTTCATCATCATCATGACCCTTTTCATGCCGATCATGTATCTCGTGATCTTCGGGAACGCCATGGGGGGGACGATCACCCATATCCCGATAGGGGTGGTCCAGGAAGAGCCCTATGTAACTACTCCCCTGCTCTTCTCCACAACCACCGAAGCACTGCACAATATCGCGCAGCGCGACACTGCCCGCACTTTCGATGTAACCGTATACAATGACGAGATGCATGCCAAACAGGAGCTCCGGGAAGGTCGCATCAAAGGGGTCGTGGTATTTCCATCGCCGGTCGATCCGGGCGGCCCGATCCGGGTGTATGTTGACAGCTCTGATTACGTCACGCCAACGGTCATCGAATCGGGAGTGAAAAGCGTCATTGCGCAGGCACGGGTCACGAACCCGGTTGCCGTGAACAAAATCTATGGCGATATTGAGTACATCCAGTTCTTTGGTGTCGGGGTCATCGTCATGGCAATATTCATGACCACCATGTTTGGCGGAGGGATTGCGCTCATCAAAGACCGGGAGGTGGGGATCGTGGAGGGATACCTTGTCACCCCGGTCAAGCGGTCGAGCATCATCCTGGGTATGATCGGGAGCGGGACGATCCGGGCGTTCTTTGCCGGCCTCGTCATCTTTATTGTTGACCTGCTCATCACGGGTATCATCATTCATAACATCGAGGATTTCTTCCTGGTGCTCCTGGTGCTCTTCATCACCAGCATGGGCGTCACGAGCCTGATGGTCTCTATAGCGTCGCGTTTTACCAACCAGCAGGAATATTCATCGGTGACCGCATTCTTCAGCCTCATCCTGTTCATGACAAGCGGGGCATTCTACCCGACAATCGGGATGCCCGACTGGCTCAGGTGGATCACCGTGATAAACCCGGAATATTATGCCGTGGATGCACTCAGGAGCATCATCCTCCGGGGACAGGGCCTTGAGGTGATCGGCCCTGATCTTCTTGCCCTCCTGGTATTTTCGGCAGTATCCATCGCCCTTGGGATAATGACATTCAGGAGAACGCTGGAATAAAAAGGCAATCCGGGTCTTATGGTGGACCGTTCTCCATGACGACCGTACTCGTCCGGGCCCCGGTTGCCAGGCCCCGAACATGGGGCGGGGGGAATCACGGCCCGTACGGCGATCCACCCCCCCTCCACATTTTTTCAAAACCGTCCCACCCCCCCTGGCATGGGGGTGGGGGGGTATGCGGCCGACCCCCTCCCCCCTCAGGCCGGATCTGACCCCCCTACTCATTTACGGGTAGCCGGGTTTTTTCTCCATTCAGGAGGTGGTTCCACACGAACCAGGATGATTGCTTATGCGAAAAACCGTGCGTTACTCATTTCCGCGTAGGGGGGTATCCCGGTAACCCCCCCACCTTCTTTTTTCAAAACGATCTGACCCCCCCCTCCAGGGGGGTGGGGGGGTAGGAGCTGCCAGTGCTCCTAAAAAAAATGAGATCTGCTGTAAAGCAGATTTCTTATCGCCTGCCGGATACCGCCAGGGCGATGAACGCAAGGAAGAGCGCGAGCACCGGTATCACCGGAGGGAGCGGGGACTTCGTAGTCGCCGGTATCACCGTTGTCTCCTCTGCGGGATTGAGAGTTGCGTACAGGTCGATGGTCTCCCCTTTCTTGGGGAACTTGTCGATGCTGCCGGAGTAGGGCACAAAACCGGCCTTGTACACGGTGAACGTTCGGTACGGTGTGCCGGTCACGTAGACCTGGACCGTCAGGCTGCCATCGGTGATCTTCCCCTTCTCCTCGTTATTGAGGGAGACCGTTGCGCCGTTCACGTTGCTGTGAATTTTATACCACCCGATATCTCCGCCTATCGCAACCGGTGTTGTCTGAACCGTAGTAGCGACCGGGTTCAGCGAGACAGTGATATCGATTGTCTGGCCCTTTGCAGGTACTTCCTCCAGATTGGCCGTATAGGTCGAATACCCGTCTTTCTTCACGGTGACCGTCCGGTATGGAGTCCCGGTTGAGTATACCGGGACATAGACCGCTCCCTGAGAGATCTCCCCTTTATTCGAGTTATCGAAAAGGACCGTTGCCCCCTCAACATTGCAGTGAACAACGTACCAGCCCATATCACCGCCGATCAGGGTCGTCGTGGTCTCCGGAACGGGATTGAGTGTGGCATACAGGTCGATACTCTGGCTTTTGGCCGGGATTTTCGTTGCCAGGCTCTCGGTATAGGTTACATACCCGTACTTCTGCACCCGGAGGACAGTATAGGGGGTCCCGGTCGTGCTCACCGGGACGGTAAGCGTACCCATACCGGTCGAGCCTACATACTTGTCATCGAGATATACCTTGGCGTCATACACGTTGCAGTGGATGACATACCATCCCTGGTCACCGCCAACCGGCTCTTCCGCTGATACGGGAAGAACGATACTTACGAGAAGGGCAATAAGGAGCAGCCCATAACTGGTCTTCATTCTTCTTCCTCATCATTCCGTAAGAGAGGATGATATAAAAAGTTCGTGAGATTGAACAGGAGTGGCCGTCCCGATGAGCCGCCATAAGAAGACGAACGCAGGCAAAATGAACTGATAATTACCAAAAGGGGGAAGGGGCCGGGCTGGCACAATCACTGAAATCAGAGGATATCAGCGGGTCACCCGGGTGACAAACTCCGCATTTGCCAGGGTGTGACCGGTTAAGGCCCAGTCAATCGATTCGCGGTTGGCGGTCGGCTGGGTGATGTCCATGTCCACCGCATAGAGCCGGAAGACATACCGGTGGGTCGATCCCACGGGCGGGCACGGGGGGTAGTACCCCCGCGAACCGGCGCTGGTCTCCCCCTGGTTGGCACCGTTTGCAAGGACTTTGGCATTCGGCTGGGCCGCAGGAAGGTTACCGTTCTGCGGGGGGATATTATAGACGATCCAGTGCGTGAACGTACCCGCGGGGGCATCGGGATCATCGAGGATCAGGACCAGGCTCTTCGTCCCTGCGGGAATGCCGTCCCAGAATACCCCGGGGGACTCGCTGGCTCCTTTACAGGTGTGTCCGTCCGGGAGTGCTGATCCGGGTACAAGAGCCCCGACACGCACCGAAAGTCCCCCGGCAGAGGCGGTATCGGCAGCGGCGGGTGTATGGCTGCCAGCTGGTCCGCCCGTCACCGGCGCTGATGTCGCTGAAGCCTGAGCGGATGGAGCGGGTGTCGAGCTGCACCCGCTGACTGCAACGACTGCAGCAAGGATGAGCGCGAAGAACAGGATCTGGTTCTTATGCATAGAGAAGAGACCGGCACGATGGGTCATAAAGGTTGGCTGTTGTCAGCCGTACCCGCCCGCGGGATGGTGACATAATGTAGTATCTCCGTCATCCGGTGCCATAGACTACCTATTTACCCTCCGGGTATCAATCAATCGTATAGTATACGGCACCAGCGGTGTGCCGCGCCGCATGAGGGATATCATGAAGATGCAGAGCACCGGGAAGTCACCCTTCGCTTCCGGCCCCAACCCGCTCAGCTTTTGCATAACATTGTCGCCTGACGGGAAGATAAACCGGTTATCGGAACGTCCGCTCGACGAGTACCTGCAGGCAGTCCAGGGTGCAACCATCGCATGGATTGACTGCAGCCTCAGGGATGGTGAGAAGGAGATCGAACAGATCGCCCATGCAGCCGGGTTTGCCAAGGTCCCAATCCCCAAACTCACCCACGGGTTCTACTCAGCCTACGAAGACTATGACACGGAACTGGGTATCATGCTTCCCTCGGTCACGGTGAAGGCGGAGAAGATGTCCGTCCACCCGCTCTTCATCCTCATCCGGGAGAACCTTGTCCTGACTGTCCATTCCGAGGAGATCAACCGTCTCCTGCGGTTCTCCCGCTATGCCCAGCCGTTCTTCAAGCGCATCGCGGGGGAGACAACACCGGACAAGATCACGCTTACCCTCGAACGGATCATCGATGAGAACAATGACAGGAACTTCGAGTACCTCCGCGAGATCGAGATGCACGGGGACGCCATCAGCAAGTCCCTCATCGAGGAGAGCGTATCGAAAAAGAAGGTTGCCCATGACATCTACCGGATGAAACATGTCCTGATCGACTACCTCAACGTCCTGTGGGCAACCAAGGATGTCGTGGACTCGCTCCGGTATGGCGACGCCGACCTGATCACGAACGATGAGAAACTGCTGGGACGGATCGGTATCCTCTCCGACAATATTGATCGTCATATCGAGCTCTCGGAACAGATGTCCAACGTGCTCGCTTCCGGGCTCGAGGTGATGCAGAGCATCTACAACAACCAGCTCCAGCACCTGAACAACCGTTTTGCCCTGGTCACTGCTTACCTCACCGTGCTGGGTACGGCGTTCCTCGTCCCCAACACCATCGCGACAATCGCGGGAAGCGGCATCATGGGCGGCACGATGGCGCAGCAGTGGTGGTATGTACCACTCCTTGCCGGCTCCACGGTGATCGCAACGCTCGTCTCCTTCCTCTGGGTGCTGCACGTCTGGAAGAAACCCGAAGATGACTGAACGATTGCACAGGGTCAGACCCCTTTTTCAGGACCTCCTTTTTTCTTCCGGACGGGTTATGAGACGCGGATCCCCCCGTGCCAGCGCGATTGCCTGCTCTGCACTCCGCTCCTTATCCTTGATCTCCAGCATCAGGTCGAAGTCCCAGGAACGCGTACCGGAAAGGAAAGCCTGGAAGTCCTGCCGGTCCATCGTTTCAGCGTGGGCGCCGGTCCGTTTTCCAGGTTCCTGAGAACTGTAATCCACCATGGGGATGCCATCCGGGCGTTTCCAGGATGCCAAAAGCCGGGGGAATATCTCCTGGACCGGTTCTCCATGATTCAGGATCGCGTGGTGGAAGGCATCGAAGATCACCGGAATCCCGATCCGTTCCCGGAGGGCGAAACAGTCAGCAACGGAGTAGAGCCGTTCATCGTTCTCGATAACGAGACGGTTTTTTATTGCAGGGCTGAGCCTGCGGTACGCTTCCACGAACCGTTCCATGCTCGCAGCCTTGTCGCCATAGACCCCGCCGATGTGGATCTGGACTTTTACGGCCCGGTCAAGCCCCATCATGTCGAGGACTGCTGTCTGGTACTCCAGCTCCGCGATGCTCCGCGAAAGGATATCCGGATCCGGGGTATTGAGCAGGACAAACTGATCCGGGTGCATCGATATCCGGAACCCGTTATCGCGGCAGAATTCGCCGAGCCGGGCAAACGTTTCAGCAAAGTGCTCCATCCAGGCGAACGTGCAGACCGGATGGGTGGCAAACGGTACAAGATCGGAGGTTATCCGGAGGAAGAGGAGCCCCCGGGAAGCATTGTAGGCAAGGATCCTGTCCAGGCATGCAAGGTTCGCCGCAACGGTGTCCCGTAAGCGTTCATCGGAGTAGGAGGCGAGGCGGAATGTCCGTGATGGTGAGCAGCCAATCGAACGGTTGATGCAGGGATAGCCGATGCGCATGATACCGTGTGTTCTCCTCAAGGGGGAGCGCTCTATCCGCTGCCCGTCCTTTTCAGGTCGAGTGCAGCGGAGTTCATGCAGTACCGTTTGCCGGACGGCCGGGGCCCGTCATCGAAGACATGCCCCAGGTGCGCTCCGCACCGGGCACAGAGCACTTCGGTGCGTACCATGTTCCCGCTGGTATCTGCCCGGGTCCGGATATTCAGGGGGGATACGGGTTTGAGGAAACTGGGCCAGCCCGTACCCGACTCGAACTTTGCCTTTGCATCGAACAGGTCCGTCCCGCAGCAGACACACCGGTAGATACCCGGCTCCTTTGTCCGGAAATATCTCCCGGTAAAGGCGTATTCGGTTCCTTTCTTCCGTGCCACCTCGAACTGGAAGGGGGTGAGCCGGGCCTGCCACTCCTCATCAGGGAGAGTGAGCACCGGGACCTGCTTGACTGTTCCGGTAGCAGCATCGTAGATCGGCACCAGCCGGACTGTACTGCCAGTCTCCTCCATCCGTTTCACCTGCCGGAACATAGCCGGGGAGCCTGATAGAGTTTTGCATTGAGGCGGGACGGCCCCGGCAGATCACGGTTCAGAGCCCGAAGAATCCCAGGATGCTACCCTTCGAATCCTTGTGGAAGATTCGCACACCCTCCTTGATGTTCCGGACATCCTCGACCGTATACAGAACGCCGGGATAATCCTTCGAGATAATATTCAGGAGCCTGCCAAGTTCCGGGCGGGGCACAATCATGAAGATGATGGTAACTGTATTGGAGAAACTCCCCGAGCCCTCGATCCGGGTCATTCCATACCCGTGGGTTGAGAGATCCGCGATGAGCGGCTGGGGATCATCGGGCGTGATGAGGCGGACGATAACATGCCCAAGCGAGATCATCTTCTCGATCTCCATTCCCAGCAGGGTCCCGATGCCGTACCCGGCAAGGTAGGCGAAGAGGTTCCAGAAGTCTGCAAGGTTGGTGAGGACGAGCCCGGTCGAGAGCAGCCATATACCGGTCTTGGCTATCCCGATATATGCGGCCAGGTTTGCATGGCCGCGGGCTATGTAGATGGTCCTGACCGTCTCAAGACTGGTCTCGATAATCCTGGCTGCCAGGATGAGAAGCGGTATGAGTGCAGCAGCCCCGGTAAGACCGAGCCCTATGGTTGTCAACCCCTGTCCGGAGTGATCTGACGTTCCATATTGAATAGTTTGCGAAACAAAACGGCCTGCTAGCAGCGGAGAGGCAATACCCAGCTGGCGAGGTGGGAGGCCGGCTGGTCCAGGGCTTGCAGACCAAAACGACATACTGGGTGTTTTTATCTCAAAGGCAGACAATCCGGATATAATCAGTGTCCACCATGACATTCGAATGCCAGATGTGCGGGAAATGTTGCGGATCCATGGGGGAGATCATCGCTGTGCGGGAGCAGCTTGGCGATACCCGGTTCCGCATCTGGTTCACGGCGACAGGAGAAGAACGGACCGTGATCCTCGATCCGGACAAACGGGAGCTCTACACCACTTCCCCTCCACCGTCCGGGATGGCATGCCCGTTCCTCAGAAGAACGGAGGGCGGACCGGTAATCTGCACCGTTCATGGATCCCGCCCAGATCTCTGCCGCCAGTACGGCTGTTTCCGGATCCTCGTCCTGAACGATAACGGAGACCGGATCGGGAGGGTAATGGACGGGACACGGTTTTTTACTGCAACCGACCCTGACCTTCATGCGTTCTGGCTCGGGACGTGTGCCGGGCTGGATATCCCCGATGAACGGCTCTGGGAGGAGACGATAGCCGGAATTCTGACACGGAAAGGATACCGGGTTGTGTGGTGATGAAAGGGGTGATATCAGGGGCGGGGAAAGCGGATTATTATTCCGGAACTGATATTACCGCTAGTGATAAAAGTGCCGTTTTTCGGTGAGTATGACCATCACATTTCAATACTATAAGATTTATTCAACATCTATGTGGATGTGAATCATGAGAACGCAGAGTGTAACATACTTTACCGAACGTGAAGAGGAGTTTGTTAACCTCCTGATCGAGATCGGCATGCGCCGGACGGTGGCCAAGGTGCTGGTCTTCCTCGCGAATGTTGACGAGGCAACTTCCCGTGACATCGAACGGGGTACCGATCTCCGCCAGCCGGAAGTCAGCATTGCCATGAATTATATGTACGAACGCGACTGGCTCAAGAGCCGCGAGAGCAAAGCGATGAGCAAAGGCCGCCCGGTCAAGATATACACCCTCTCCAAACCGATCACCAAAATTATGGACAATATCGAACAGGAGAAGAAGGAAGAGGCAAAGCACCGCCTCGATCTTGTCAAGAAACTGAGGGAATACTCAGAATAACCAGCCAGCCCTTCCACCCGGGGGGTGCCTCTCCCTTTTTACCAGGATTGTCCTGCAACCCATAACCTCTCCAGCGGAGGCGCCGGAACGGCAACGGCTTGTTCAGGATTGCAGGGAGGACCTGCCGATCTCCCTGATGACCGCATCCCCGAATTCCCGGGTCGTGGCCGTTCCGCAGAGGTCCCGCGTGCATATCCCCCGGGATACGGTCGATCGGATTGCGGCATCGATCCGTTTCGCCCCGCCTGCGTCCCCGAGATATTCAAGGAGCATGGCAGCGCTCCGGATTGCCGCAATGGGGTTTGCGATGTTCTGCCCGGCGATATCCGGCGCGCTCCCGTGAACCGGTTCGAAAAGTGCATATTCATCGCCGATGTTGGCACTGGGCAGGAGGCCGAGCCCCCCGACAAGGTACGCGGCAACGTCCGAGAGGATGTCCCCGAACATGTTGGTCGTTACGACCACGTCGTACGAGCCGGGGTGCTGGAGGAGATCGAGTGAGAGGGCGTCGATGTACTTGTCATTGAACGGGACACCCGCTGTTGTGGCCTCAGCGATGCAGATCTCCCGGAAGAAGACATCGGACTTGATGACGTTTGCCTTGTGACCGATGGTGAGGTGCCCGCTCCGCTGCTTCACCAGGCGGATGGCTGCCCGGGCTATCCGCTCGGTCCCGGCCCGGCTCACCACCCGGAGGGTGGTTGCCTGTTCAGCAGTCCTCTCTTCAATGCCGGAATAGAGCCCCTCGGTGTTCTCCCGCACGATCATGATGTCGAACCCGTCGCCACGGACCGGGCGGAGGTTTGCGTACAGGTCGAGGGATTTCCGGATCCGCAGGACAACGCTCTGGTAGTCCTTCATGGGAGGCGTTGTGACAGCACCAAAGAGGATGGCATCGGCAGTCTTGAGCTCCATGAGGTCCCGGTCGGCACAGGGGCAGCCGGTCTGCTCCCACTTGCCATACCCGACATCGACCATGAAATACTCGTACTCGGGGTGGAGCAGCTCGAGGATCCTGCGGGCAACCGGGATGACCTCGTGGCCGATCCCGTCCCCCTCGACAACCGCGATCTTGGTCATCGTGTCCCCCGGCGTGCGGCAAGGTCCAGGACTGCCTGGTAAATCTTCACCGGGTCAGCTCCCCAGTGGACGATCGCGCCGGTCCTGCCATTCCACACCCGCAGGCCCTCCCGTTCAGCCCTGCAGCAGCGGGCAATGAAGGGTTCTTCGGTTACACACTCAAGCGGGCAGATGTTCACGAGGCGGAAATCCTGGCCGTAACACTCCGTGTAGAGCTGGGATCCGGTCAGGCAGCCGGCCACCTGCTCGCCACCGGTCATGGTATCCGCGTCGAGCGTCCGCTGAAATCCCGCTGCACGGCAGGGATAGACATCGGCATGGACCTCCGTTATGTCACGGATGTGGTGACAGAAATGAACCGAGAGGCTGCCAAACATACCGGCAGCCTCAAGTTCGCGGATGCAAGCGGAGAGGCTCGGCCGGGGCGGACTGACATCATAGACATGGATCTTCAAAAACCCGGAGAGATCAGGATCCAGGACAAAGGTCTGGTGCTCGTCATGGCCCGTGAAGATCGTGCACCGGCGGCCGGAATCTTTTGCCAGTTCAACGAGACGTGCCCGGTTATACAAATTCACTTTCTCCGGGAAGAGGTATACATCAGAAGCCGGTGCAAGGACGCGGGTGGAGATGATTGACCGCATCATCCCCTTCTCCTCAGGGTTGGGAATTACTGCCAGGACCTCGTACCCGGCGCCGGTATCGCGGAGGAGGTACCGGCTCAGGAAGTAGACCTTGTCATCGCACGGTTTCGTGGACGCATGGCCGACGTACTTGCAGTGCTCCGGGAAGATCATTGGCGCCCCTTCCAGTACTTCACGAGCCCGCCGGCAGCAAGGATCTCCTGCATCCGTAAAGAGAGCGGCCGGATTGGGTGTCGTTTCCCTTCGGACAGGATAAAGCCTTCCGAGAGATCAAAGCGGATCTCGGCACCTTCCGGGCAGGACAGGTCACATTCGATTACCGGAAGCCCGATATTGATCGCGTTCCGGAAGAAGATCCGGGCAAACGACGGGGCGATGACCGCAGCGACACCTGCCTTTTTCAGGGCGATCGCGGCCTGCTCCCGTGACGATCCGCAACCGAAGTTCTTTCCCGCAACGATGACCGATCCCTGCAGGCGGGGCCCAAGAGCCGGGTCCAAATCTTCGAAGATATGGGCGACCCACTGGCTGTGGTCCTTGGTCCGGAGGTACCTGCCCGCGATGATGAGATCGGTGTCGATGTCCGGGCCGAGGCATACGGCGCGGCCGCTGCCCTGCATCACGCCACCCCCGGCAGAGAGATCTCCCCTGTAAGGGCACTTGCCGCAGCGGTCGAGACGGACGAGAGGTAGATCTCCCCGCCGATTCCCATCCGGTTCCTGAAGTTCCGGTTTGCCGTGGAGAGGCAGACCTCACCTTCACCGATGACGCCCATGTGCGCCCCGAGGCAGGGGCCGCAGCCGGGTGTCCCGATCGTGCAGCCGGCCTCGACGAGGTCAAGGAGCACCCCGGTCCGGATCGCCTTCCGGAGAACCTGCTGCGATGCCGGGACGATGATTGTACGTACGGCGACTTTCTTCCCTTTCACGATGCGGGCAAACCGGGCAAGATCGGTGTACCGCCCGTTGGTGCAGGTCCCGACAAAGACCTGATCGAGAGGAAGGCCGGCAAGATCGGATACGGATTTTATCGTATCAACCCGGTGCGGGACAGCAAGGACCGGCTGGATATCCCCCAGATCGAGGTCCAGCTCGCGGGGGTAGGTGCAGGCTTCCGGTTCCTGCTCTTTCACCTCGTGACCCAGCGCCGCGAGGTACTTCCGGGTAACGTCGTCAGCATAGAACAGCCCGGTCTTTGCACCCGTCTCTACGGCAAGGTTGGTCAGGGTCAGCCGGTCGTCCATCTCAAGGCTTCGGACACCGCTGCCAATAAACTCGAGGGCATGATACGTCCCCCCGTCCATGCCGAGCCTGCTCACATAGGTAAGGGCAAGGTCCTTTGCCTCTGCACCACCGGCAAGCGATCCCGAGAGATGGATCCCGATGGAATCAGGGACCCGGAACCAGGTCTCACCGGTCATCCAGATTGCTGCCATATCCGTTGCACCAACCCCGGTGGCAAACGCACCAAACGCGCCCGGCGTGCAGCTGTGGGAGTCCGCTCCAACGACAATCTCACCGGGAAGGACAACGCCTTCACTCATGATCTGGTGACAGATACCGCCACCGATATCGGAGAAGGTGAGGCCGGTTTTTTGTGCAAATTCCCGGAGTTCATGCTGGAGCGTTGACGTTGTGCTGTTGTTGGCGGGAACGATATGATCGAAGAGCACGT
The DNA here is from genome assembly GCA_964448885.1 of uncultured Methanoregula sp. Lineage (GTDB taxonomy): Archaea > Halobacteriota > Methanomicrobia > Methanomicrobiales > Methanospirillaceae > Methanoregula. Next base: position 45,076 of record CAYVAQ010000005.1, read on the forward strand.
ACCGGCGGGAGGGATCCGGGAGCCGGGCCGCACCCATCTCCTTCCAGGTCGCGAGCGTCAGGACCCCGGTGCCATCATGGACATATGCCCGGTCCACCCGGCGATCAACGTACTCCCCGGCAGGTGCACCAAGGATTCGCTCGGAGAGCGTGCTCATGGCGTGGTCTCCCTGGCCTTGCGGATGAGTTTTTTCAGGATTTCAGGCGTGATGTTGCACTTGTGCTCGGAATGGTCCTTGACCAGGTCAAGCACCCGGCAGATCTCTTTCTCCGAGAGTTCGCATCCCATCGATGCCACGACATGTTCAAGCGCTTTTTTCCCGGTGTGCTTCCCAAGGATAAAGTGACGCTCACCGCCGACCATGTCAGGAGGGAAAAACTCATAGGTTGCCGGGTCATCAAGGATCGCCGCAATGTGAATCCCGCTCTCGTGAGAGAAGGCGAGCTCGCCGGTCACCGGCTTGTTGCGGGGGAGGGTAATACCGGAATAGCTCTCAACCATGCGGGAGAGTCCGGACAGGTGCGAGAGATCGTACCGGTCGATCCCTTTCTTCATCCGGAGGGCAACCAGGAGTTCATCGAGCGCTGCATTTCCCGCCCGTTCACCAATACCGTTTATCGTGGTATGGAGCTGGAATGCACCGGCCTCTGCTGCTGCGATGGTGTTTGCCACGGCACAGCCCATATCATTGTGACAATGGGCACAGAACGGCCGGTCAACGGATGCAACAAGATCCGTCATGATCCGGTACATCTCGGAAGGGATGAGGCAGCCGACCGTATCAGCAAAACTGAGGAGGATGGCGCCGTGATCTACCGCACGCTGGTAGACTTCCTTGAGGAACGGCAGATCGGTCCGGGATGCATCCTCGGCAGCGAACCGGACCTGCACCCCATGATCGCGGGCAAAATCGATCATGGAGAGGGAGTCCTCCAGTACCTCCTGCCGCGATTTCCTGAACTTGACCCGGACATGGAGTTCAGAGGTGGGAATGAAGATGCTCACCATGTCGACACCACAATCGACAGCCGCCTGGATATCCCCCTCACGGGCACGGGAGAAGCCGCAGATACGGGCATCGAGACCGAGGTTTGCTATCGTCTTCACGCACTGCTTTTCATTGGCGGAGACCGCGGGGAACCCGGCCTCGATGACATCTATCCCGATCTCGTCAAGCTTGGATGCAATGTCCACTTTCTCCTTACAGGAGAACGAGACCCCGGGGGTCTGTTCACCATCCCGGAGGGTGACGTCGCAGATCTCAATATGCAATGGTTTCATGGCTGCTCCCTTCCGGACATGCTCCTTCAATGACGAGCGTCCGTGGCCTGTCCGGTACCACGAGCTCGGCGTTCAGTACTTCCCGGTCCCCCGCGTCACAAACGACCGGATCCGCCCACTTTAAATACGGGAGGGGATCGAAGGACGATTGTTTTCCGGTCATTGCAGTGCAGTTGTTACTCATGACAATACAGAGAAGCGGCAGTCGTTTCTCGTACACATCGATGAGGGCATTCAGGCCGGAATGAAGGAGTGCGTAATCACCAATCAGGGCGACTTTCGTGCTTCGGGCGGCTGTAGCAATGCTCGATCCCATTCCATAACTGGCAACGCCCAGTTCGTACGGTCGGGTCATGCCAAGGATCGAACACCCGGCATCGCAGATCAGGGAGATCCTGCGTTCCTTCAGAATATCCATCATGGCCCGGAACGGGCAGTCCCTGCAGAACGTCCGGGAGAATCCCCGCTCCTCCATGGTCTGGGGCCCCTTCTGTGGCTCGGGTGGCCGGACCCCGCAGTGATCGCGGATGAACGCCCTGCCGTATTCCCGCACATCACGAAGACCTGCTGCCTGTTCCGGGAGAGGATTTACCGTCACGATCCGTGTCTTCCCCGGGGATGGTCCCGCTCCTGCGGGTTCACCCTCCCACCGGTTCAGGGGGGATTTTGTGGACCATGCAAACATGCTCCGGTAGAGCTCCTCTGCTGCCGTTACGCGACCGTTCATGGTCCAGCTCCGGTCCGAGAGCCTGCCTTTTTTATCAGCACGGGCTACGGGACTGCATTCCGCTTCTCCATCGAGAACCGGGGGCGTGACACGGAGCATTGCAACCCTTGAGAATTGTTCCGAGGCCGCCAGTGCTGCTTCAACACCGGAGTAACAGGACGCGGAATCCGGTTCGATGACCGGCAACTGGGCAAGTTCACCATAATACCGGGAGTCCTGCGATGTCTGGGACCCCAGGGCATCCGGATCGTCCCCGGCAACCAGCACGACGCCGCTGACGAGCCCCTGCGCCGTTGCCTGCAGGAGCGGGTCTGCACAGGCATTGACACCAACGTTCTTGATGATGACGGCGGCCCGGCGCCCGGCAAGAGAGTCGCCCAGCGCATACTCAAGGGCAGTCTTCTCGTTGATGACCATCTCGGCACCGGTCATCGCCCCAAGGTCCGTGACCGGGAACCCGGGGACGGTATACTGCCGGTCCGTGGAGCGGCGGAGCGCATCAGCGATCGCCTCCACGCCCTTCATTCGTCCCTCCCCGGCACAAGATCACAACCGGCACAGTTGGTGCACATGGTCCGGGCAAGGGTTGGATCGAGCCCGGCGTCCGCAAGGGCCTCGCTGTGGATGGCAAACAGGGACGTCAGTCGTTCTGCAGTCGGCCGGGGCATACCGGCCAGCCCGGCAACCGGGTTGAGGGGGCGCAGGACCGGGATGACACCGATATCCGTCAGCTTCCTGATGCAGGCCTCCATCTCGGCATCGGTCTCCCCGAGGCCGATGATGACGTTGGAGAAGACCCGGTTCCTGCCAAAGAGTTCAACGGAATGATACAGCACCTGCCAGATGATATCATAGTCAAGACCCGGGCACATTTTGGCAAACAGTTCGGGTGTTGCAGCCTCGACATTGAACTTCACTTCGGCAACACCAAGAGCCTTGAGCTTATCAGGGGTCTGCATGGTCGGGTAAATCGAGACACCTATCGGCAGCTGGAATGAGGCAAGGCACCTGACCACCTCAAGCACGTACGCTTCCTCCTCCTCAATACTGCTGAGCACTCCGCTGGTGATCGATATGGCATGGATCCGGGAACGGACCGATTCCACCATCTGCAGGATCTCCTCGATCGACTTCCGCCGGCCACCAGTCTCCGGAACAGTGCAGTACCGACAGTTGAAGATGCAGCTGCCGGTCACCGTGATATATGCCTGGTCCGGGCAATGGAACCCGGGCTCGAGCAGCCTTCCGGTAATCAGTTTCCCTTCAAAGTACAAATCGGCGGTACCATTACCGCGGTGGGCAATCTCGATCTGGCTTAACGGATCCACTGCCAGCTTGACCCGGTGACCCCCCATGGCAAAGAAGACCGCCCCGCTCCCGCCGGCACCCGGCCCTGCAGCGGATCGGGCAATGTACCGGTCCGCGGGCTCCCCGATAACATTCACCGATCCGGCTTCCAGTAGCCGGCTCTTCAATTCTTTCCATTGCATAATTCAAGCGCCTCCTCATATCTGGTGAAGAAGGGAATTGCCGCAGCCGCACCAACGATCCCCCGCCCGTTCATGATGATGCGGAGGTTCGGATCCCGGACCGATTCCAGGTCCCCTGCACCAACCTCGCCTCTCTTGACGTTCCACCCGTACTCCCTGAGTGATTCCGATGGCCAAAAGCCGGAATAGACTGCCATGCCGGTCTTTCTGGAGAGGGTGTACCTCTCCAGCAGTTCACGGAACCGGGATACCAGTGCTTCGGGTTCGGTGGTGGCAAACTCTGCGACAAGCCCGACACAGTTCTTGGTACGATACGGGACCGGGAAGAGCTGTACTATGGTATGCGAGAGGTATACCGTCCTTTCGTCCGCAACTGCCCGGGCAATGTTGTGGACCAGGGTCCATGTCGCCCCTTCTTCCGGGGTGTCAGTGTCGTCCACACCGATGAGCACCCGCTGCATCCGGGGGAGCCAGATGGTTGCACCGGCAACCTTCCCGCCGCCGGCAGGATCACTCCTGCTCCGTAATACACCCACTGCATCAGAGCGGCAGGCCGCTGCACCAACACCCCCGCCCCCCATACCGATATACGTAACCGCAATCTCATCTCCAATGACACTACACGATGAGATCCCGGCCGGGAACCGTGATCCCTCAAGTGCCAGATCAACCGTCCCGGTCTTCAGGAGGTACCGCATCGTGGCCCCGACACAGCGGACCTCCGTAACCAGAGGGCTCTGGGCATAGTGGCATTTCGACCACATCGCACCACCCACACAATCGAAGAACTCGATGAGTTCCACGGCCGTTCCGGCTTTGTCGGATATCGCCACGATCCGGGGGTAATGGATCACGTAGGGATCAGAGATGTTCTCCATAGAGTCCCGCCGCCTCGGTCCCGCGGTTGCCCCATACAACAGCTCCGAGGGCCCCTATCCTTCCCTTCCCATTGCTGGTATCGAGATAGACAATTCCCAGCTCAGCCGCTTCGCGTTCTGCCTCATCCCGGGTCATGATCTCGGTCTTCACTCTTCGGGCAACCGGGGCATCAGCAAACGCGGACAGCCCCTGGTAGCATGCGATTCCGGTATCCTTTGAAAAGGTGTTCTTTTCGACAAACTGCCGGACTGCCTCCAGCAGGTGCGGGATCTTTCCCGGCCGGACTGCAAAGTTCAGGGCAGTACTTACACAGTTGGTAGTCTTGTTCGGGACCGCGGGATTGAGCTGGATGAGACGCATGCTGAGGAACTCGACCCCTTCCATCCTGCAGGCCTCCACGCACTTCAGCGCCATAACCCAGGTCGCCCCCTCGGTCTTCGTATCCGTGTCATCGATACCGATACAGATCTTCTCGTACCGGGGAGATATGATCCGGACATGATTTGTCCGGGCACCCCCCACCTTGAGGTCATCTTCAGTGGGATATTCAGTCCGGAGAACGCCCGGAGCCTGCGGGAGGCATGCCGCGACGCCGACACCGGCTCCTGCGATGCCTGCCCAAGTGGTGATCACCTCATCTCCGCTGACCTCCACCGACTCAAGCGCCTGGCCGCCGATATCTCCGGCAGCGGACCCGAAGTTCACCGCGTATTTTCCCAGCCGTGCACGGATGACCATCGAGGACCCTTCAACCTCGCAGGATTGTACTGCACCACCGGCTCGTTTCCGGTTCATCGCATCCCATTCAATAGTCCCCCGGACACGGCACTGCTCAAGGATCTCCGCGGTTCCGGCCGGTTCATCAACCATTACCAGGAATTTCTGGGCAAAGAGCGGGCCGAACCTGGACTTCACTTCTTCGGGTTTAAGGGTGATCATGTTATCGCCGATTATTTCGTTAACAAGATTATCGGCAATTACGGTATTTATAGGAATCGATGTTGAAACAGAGAAAAGAAAAAGAGATCAGAGGACCGACTTGAGGTCGATCTTGAAGGGTCCGAGCGTGCCGCCAAAATTACCGGCAGAGATGAATTTGACACCCGGGACCTTGACTGCTGCCTTGATCCCGGCGCCCATTGCAGCGGCAACGGACTTTTCGTCAATACCGTCGATCACAATCTCGTAAACCGCCTTGATCCCTGCAGGGACCTTGCTGTCCGAAACCTTTTCGCGGAGGGTCGGGCAGTACTTCTCGTTGGTGGATGCCGGCATGAACTTGTACTTCAGGCTGCCGACCTTGGAGCCGCTTGCCACAACCCCGCCGGGGAAGCTGGTGATTGTCCCGGCTACGCCGTCGATTGCCTCGACTGCTGCTGCTGCACCCATGAGGGCCGCCATCTGGTTCTCGCCCATCACAAAGAAGTTGCCACCGGCAACACCCTTGACAATGCCGAACTCTTCCTCTCCGATGTATTCGCCTTCCATGATCGGGATGACCCAGCACTTGCGGCCGCCGACTTCCTTCTGGTACTCGTGGCCGTCGCCAAAGAAGTGGAGCTTGACCGGGATCTTCTCTTCTGCAGTGGTGATGCCGTTGAAGACTGCAGTGGTCGGTGCGGTCAGGACGCACTCTGCCAGGCGCTCGACAACCTGCTCTTTCAGTTTCTTCTTGCTGGCGCAGATCAGGATTGCAACCCCGGGTCGCCCGTCGGGTGTGGCGCTTGCCGGGACATCCCCCTCGATCCCTGCTTCACAGGGGCAGCCGATGGCTGATGTGGCAAATCCGGTTGCTTCCGTTGCTGCTTTCCGTGCCCATTCGCTGGTGACTGCAGTGATGATGATGCGGCAGACCCAGGTCGGGAACGCCTCTGCATAGGTATCGTCAATAGTAACGCCGTTGAGTTCCATAAAATAACCTCCGGTACTACAAAGGTACCATGATTGGGATTGAATAAATTTTCTAAATGTTTTTTTAAAAAAACGGCCGGGTTTTCTCATTACGAGAGCAGTAAGAGAGCGCGTGAAAAAAAATGATACCGGTACAATTAACCAGCTTAACTTACTTATAAACTATATAAATAAAAATAAAAGGTCGCAGAATATTCGGGCGTGCCTTACCCGATAAATTTCAGAACATTTATCTACATTCTTCTACCACTTTTTGTTAGTCGATTTTTAGAATCGATCATAGCTGGTGCGTGAAAAACGAATGGCATTTGCAGTGCACAAAATCATGGATCGCTGTACTGGCTGTAATAATTGTGTGGTTGCATGTCCTGTCGGTTCCTCAGATATATACTAAGTATTAATCGGGGGCAAAAGACAGTGGCAGAGATGCAATAAGAAACAGCGTGAGGGTTAATTCATGGCATTGTTTCCCAAGTTTTCCAAGAAGAAAGACGGTGTTAACGTCGTGATGGAGCAGAAACTCCTTCAGAACGTCAACAACCTGATACTCAATGCAGAGACCTGCACGGGATGCGGCATATGCGTTGACGCTTGCCCCGAGGAGGCTATCGTCCTCGGGCTTGTCGGTGCATCGAGGCGTGGCGCAATCAACTACGCTGCCCCCATCGATGTCGACGAGACCAAGTGTTCATACTGTGGCGTCTGCGTCATCATGTGCCCGTTCAATGCACTGACTCTGAAAGTGGATGGACAGGAGAGACTCCCGATCCTTGAGAAGGAAGGGTTCCCGCAGTATGACATGGTTGCGGATATTGACGATGAGAAATGCGTCAAGTGCACGGTCTGCGAAGAGGTCTGCCCGCGTGATGCAATCGACCGCAATGTCCCGGCGTACGAAGGAACCTACAAGGGACCGGTTGCCGGTGCAAAGCCCAAGGCAGCCGCAATGAAGAAGAAGACGACATTTACCGTTGACAAGGAGAAGTGCTCCCTGTGCGGCCTGTGTGGTGCACTCTGTCCCGCCATCACCGTGAAGCACAAGAAATTCTCGGCGGAGACCGGCAAGGTTGAGGGTGATGTCATCTGGGACGAGACCAAGTGCGATGCCTGCAAGGTCTGTGTCGAAGCATGCCCCGAGGAGTGCATCACCGTTGAGCGCGAGATCATCTCCGACAAGATTGACGGCAAGGTCACCATCGAGAAGGACAACTGCTGCACCTGCAGATGGTGTGCGGTCAACTGCCCGACCGAGGCAATCACCGTTGAGAAGATTTTTGAAGGCGATATTGAATTCCACGCCGAGAAGTGCCCCGGTGGCTGTTCGACCTGTGCAGAGATCTGCCCGGCGAATGCAATCTACCTGCCGACCCCGATCCCCGCAGCCGACATGAAGAAAGACAGCATTGAGCCCACCATCGCCGTCAACAAGGACTATTGCATCCTCTGCGGTGCCTGTGTCAATGCATGCCCCGGCGAAGACATCATCGTCCTGACCAGGACCGGTGTCCGCGTGAAGGGAACTGAGACCGACCTGTTCAAGAAGATCAAGGCAAAACTCTGCACCACGAGGACCTCGAAGGTGAAGGAGGATGTTGCCGGCCAGGTCAGCATCAAAGTAATGGAGAAGGCGTGATCCCCATGGCACGAACAAAAGGATATCCGGAAGCACTGGAAAAGAAACTCCGCGACCAGCGGTACTCCCGTGAGGACTCGAACCCCGAGTTCACCGCGAACGTCAAGAAGATCTCACGCACCATCGCCCACATGTGCTACCAGTGTGGTACCTGTACCGGCTCCTGCCCGTCAGCACCCCGCAGCTCCTACCGCATCCGCAACTTCATGCGGAGAGCGGTTCTCGGGCTTGAGAACGAAGCGCTCACCGACCCCGACCTGTGGCTGTGCACCACCTGCTACAGCTGCACCGACCGCTGCCCGCGGGACATTGCACCGACCGATGTCATCATGGCCATGAGGAACCTCGCTTTCAAGAGGGACATTGTCCCGGTCAACTTCTTAAAGACCGTGCAGGCCATCTACAGCTCAGGTCACGGTGTCCCGAACAACGACGTCAACCGTGCAGCCCGCGAGAAGCTCGGCCTCACCCGCGACCCGCCAACCACCCACATGTATCCTGAATATGTGAAAGGCATCCAGACAATCCTCAACCATTACAAGCTGAAAGCAAATGCCGACCGCATTGTCAAGGAACGGGAGGGCTAGATTATGTCCGAAGAATCAGGCGCAAAATTCAAGTTCGCATTCTACCTTGGATGCATTGCCCCGAACCGGTACCCCGGTTGTGAATCTGCAGCAATCAAGACCTGCAAGAAACTCGGTATTGAGCTCCTTCCCCTCAAGGGTGCAAGCTGTTGTCCTGCCCCCGGCGCATTCGGGTCCATCGACCTGAACGTCTGGTATGCAATGGCAGCCCGGAACCTCGTGCTTGCCGAGCAGATGAAGATGGACATCGCCCTCCTCTGCAATGGCTGTTACAAGTCGATCTGGGAGGTCAACCACAAGCTCAAGCACAACAAGGATCTCCGCGACGGCGTCAACGAAGTGCTCAAGGAAATCGACATGGAATACAAGGGCTCAATCAATGTGTATCACATCGCAGAGCTCCTGTACAACCCGAAATATGTCGGTCCTGAAAAAGTCCGCGACAGCATCACAAACCCCCTGACCGGTGCCCGCATCGCCGTCCACTACGGCTGCCACCTGACCAAGCCCCACAAGGAGAGGGAGTTTGAAGATGAGGTCATGCTCAACACCGAGCACCCGGTCTGGATGGAAGAACTCGTTGCAGCCCTCGGGGCAACCCCGGTCGAGTACCGCAACAAGATGCAGTGCTGCGGTGCCGGCGGCGGTGTCCGCGGGTACGACCTTGTTCACTCGCTGGACATCACGAACGAGAAGATGATCAACCTCAAGGAAGTCGGTGTCGATGCACTCACGGATATCTGCCCGTTCTGTCAGCTCCAGTTCGACCGCGGCCAGATCGAGATCCAGGAGAAGTTCGGCGTTTCCTATAACCTCCCGGTTCTTCACTTCGCTGAACTCCTCGGCCTTGCACAGGGAATGAGCCCGCAGGACCTCGGGCTGGACCTCCATGGTATCAGCTGCGAACCTTTCCTGCAGAAGGTGCTGTGAGGTGGCAAAAATGGCTGAAAAGAAGAAAGCAACCACCAAGAAAACCGCGTCCAAGAAAGAGGACACTAAGAAGGTAGCTCCCGTGAAACAGGAAGTCAAGAAGCAGGCACCCGCTCCGGCGGCAAAAGCTGCACCCGCAAAGGCGGCAGCAGCACCGGCAGCCAAGGCAGCAGCGGCCGTCAGCACCACCAGCCAGGGGGACTCACGCATCGGTGTGTTCATCTGCCACTGCGGTACCAACATCGCCGGCTCGATGGACATCGAAGCGGTCCAGGAATATGCAAAGACCCTGCCGAACGTCTCCTATGTTGACAACTACAAGTACATGTGCTCGATGCCCGGGCAGAGTGTCATCAACAAGGCGGTCAAGGAGAACAAGCTTACCGGTGTCGTCGTAGCAGCATGTTCACCCCGTCTCCACGAGCCGACCTTCAGGACTGCCACCAAGGAGTCCGGTCTCAACCCGTTCCGGTTCGAGATGGCTAACATCCGTGAGCAGAACTCATGGGTCCACATGCACGACCGCGAGGGTTCAACCGACAAGGCAAAGGACGCAGTCCGTATCGCTGTTGCAAAGGCAGCACTCCTCCAGGACCTCCACCCGAAGTCAGTGCCCGTGGAACCGACCGCAATGGTCGTCGGTGCAGGTGTCGCCGGCATGCAGTCAGCCCTTGACCTTGCCGCAGCAGGCATCAAGACCTACCTCATTGAATCCGACATGAGCATCGGCGGACGTATGTCCCAGCTCGACAAGACCTTCCCGACACTCGACTGCTCGCAGTGTATCCTTACCCCGAAGATGGTGGATGTCGGCAGGAGCGACAAGATCGAGCTCATGACCTGGTCCGAGGTCCACGAAGTCGAAGGTTACATCGGTAACTTCGACGTTACCATCCGCAAGAAGGCCCGCGGTGTGATGACACCCAAGGAAGCAGAAGCCAAGGGTATCGTCGGCGGCGGCTGTAACGGCTGCGGTGACTGCGAAGCGGTCTGCCCGGTCATCAAGCCCAATGACTTCGAGATCGGGATGAAGCCGCGCAAGGCAATCTACATCAACCACCCGCAGGTTGTCCCGCTCATCTACACGATTGACTTTGACTCCTGTGTCAAGTGCGGGCTCTGCGTGACCGCCTGCGGTCCCGAGAAGCGTGCAATCGACCTCGAGATGAAGGATGAGTTCATCAAGGTCAAGGTCGGAACGGTCATCCTCGCAACCGGGTATGACATCTTCCCCATCGAGAACAAACTGGAGTGGGGTTACAAGAAGTACGAGAATGTCATCTCCAGCCTCGAGTTCGAGCGGCTGATCTGTGCATCCGGCCCGACCGGCGGCCACCTTGTCCGCCCGAGCGATGGCAAGACCCCGATGCGTGTCGGGTTCGTGCTCTGTGCAGGATCCCGTGACAACACCGGGAACGGCAAACCCTACTGCAGCCGGTTCTGCTGCATGTACTCACTGAAGCATGCCCACCAGGTCATTGAGAAGATCCCCGGGTGTATCCCGTACATCTTCTACATGGATATCCGTTCATTCGGTAAGATGTACGAAGAGTTCTACTACCGCATCCAGGACGAGGGTGCCAAGTTCATCCGCGGCCGGGTAGCAAACATCCTGGAGGATCCCAAGACGAAGAACCTCCATGTCTATACCGACGATACACTCCTTAACCGCCCGATCGACATGGAAGTTGACATGGTCGTGCTCGCAGCAGCAGTCCAGCCGAAGGCGGACACCAACAGGACCCGCAAGCTCTTCGGTGTCTCCTGCTCCATGGACGGATGGCTCCTCGAAGCCCACCCGAAGCTGAACCCGTGCGGGACCACCACAGCCGGTGTCTTCCTTGCCGGTGTCTGCCAGGGCCCCAAGGATATCCCTGACACCGTAGCATCTGCAGAAGGTGCAGCATCCGCTGCATCCATCCCGATCCACATGGGAGAGGTCGAACTCGAACCATACTTCGCCATGTGCATCGAGGAGAAGTGCGCAGGATGCGGCATGTGCGTCAACCTCTGCCCGTACAGCGCGCTCTCCCTTGTTGAGAAAGACGGGAGGACCGTCATGCAGGTCACCGAGGCCAAGTGTAAAGGCTGCGGTACCTGCGGTGGTTTCTGCCCCGGCGGCGCAATCTGGATGCAGCACTTCACCACTCCCCAGATCGTTGCTCAGATCGATGCGTTCCTGCTCGGAGGTGAGCAGTAAATGTCTGCACCAGGAAACTTCCCCATCCCCGAGAGAGGCCCCGGCATCTGGCAGCCCAAGATCCAGGGTATCGTCTGCAACTGGTGTTCCTACGCCGGTGCTGACCTTGCCGGCGGCGGCCGTATCCAGTACCCGCCCGACATCCGGATTATCCGTGTCATGTGCACGGGCCGTATCGACTCGCTCTTCGTCCTCAAGGCATTCGCCGACGGCGCGGACGGGGTCCTCGTCTCCGGCTGTCACTTCGGTGACTGCCACTACCTCGAGGGCAACTATAAGGCAGCAAAGCGGATGTTCATGGTCAAGCGCCTGATGAAGAGCATCGGCCTTGACGACCGCCGCTTCCGGATGACGTTCGTTTCGGCATCCGAAGGTGCGAAGTGGGGAGCCGTTGTTACTGATGTGGTCAACATGGTCCGCGAACTCGGCCCCAGCCCGATCACTGAGATCCGAAAAGAAGCAGAGAAGATATAACGGAGACATGCGGGGATTTCCTTTCCCCGCACCATCACTTTGTGAGAGAGATCCAATCTCACCAGATATAAGCACTGCAAATCAGACAACGACGGAGAACAGCGATCCGTGCTCTCCCTTTTTTTGCCCGGATCCCGTTTCCTCAAAAGGACATTTTTTATAACAGAGCGCACCGGAAAATCGAAAATTTATATACCCGATATAAGATTCCGTATTACAAAAAAAATATTCCGTAGTACTGCGTAAAATAATGATTTGGGAAATTTATGTAGTATTTGAACATTCCTTCATTTTTTAATTATATTGGATTGTTTTAATAAAATTGATTTTCGATATAAAATAGGAATACTTATATGGCGAAATTGGGAATTATTGAATGTCCCATCTTAAGGGGACGTGCAATAGCGACTTTCACTCATGACTCGTGTTCCTCAAGAGGACACGCTCTCTCTCAGCGACAGTATTGTACCGCGGTTTAATTGAACAATTTGGAGGAATTCAAATGGCAAAATACAAAGACACGATCGACCTCTACGACGATGAGGGTAAGCTCTTAAAGAGCAATGTCACCATTGACAAGATCAGCCCGGTTGTCAACAAGGGCGCACTGAATGTTATCGACCTCACCAAGAGGACGGTTGCAGTCAACCTTGGTGGCATCGAGGACGCACTCAAGACCGGAAAGGTCGGCGGCAAGTCCAACCAGATCCTTGGCCGGAGCATGAACTGCAGCTGTGTCAAGGACTGTGATGCACTCGCAGCCAAGATCAAGGACATGGTCCAGGTCGAGGCAGGCGACAACACCAAGATCACCAAGGTCGGCGGCGGCAAGATGCTCCTTGTCGAGTGCCCGACCTCACGTATCAATGCAGCAGCAACCTACGATGTCGCATCCACCGTTGTTGCAGCAGCAACCACCTACGCAGTCATCGACCAGTACAAGGTCGACATGTTCGACGGCTCCTACATCAAGGCGGCAGTCTGGGGTACCTACCCGCAGACCATGGACATGCAGGGCGGCAATGTCGTCTCGATTCTGTCCATCCCGCAGAACAACGAAGGCCTCGGCTATGCACTCCGTAATGTCCCGGCAAACCACGCGGTCATGATGACCCACCGGAACGCATTCCAGGGTGCAGCACTCTCATCCACCTTCGAGCAGGCTGGCATGTGGGAGATGGGTAACGCGGTCGGCCCGTTCGAGCGCGCCCAGCTCCTTCTCTACGCATACCAGGGCCTCAACGGTAACAACATCGTCTACGACCTGGTCAAGAAGAACGGCAAGACCGGTACCATCGGTACTGTCGTCCAGTCACTCGTCGAGCGTGCCATTGAGGACAAGGTCATCAAGGCAGGCAAGAAGGGCAAGAGCGGGTTCATCTTCTACGAGACCAAGGACCCGATGCTCTGGAACGCCTATGCATCTGCCGGTACCATGGCAGCAACCATGGTCAACTGTGGTGCAGGACGGTTCGCCCAGGCAGTCTCCGCAACCCTGCTCTACTTCAACGACCTGCTCGAGCACGAGACCGGCCTCCCCGGCTCAGACTTCGGCCGTGCAATGGGTGTTGCAGTCGGGTTCTCGTTCTTCAGCCACTCGATCTATGGTGGCGGCGGCCCCGGTGTCTTCAACGGTAACCACGTCGTAACCAGGCATGCAGCCGGTGTAGGTATCCCCTGTATCGTCGCAGCCTGTGCACTCGATGCCGGTACCCAGATGTTCGGACCCGAGCACACCTCGAAGATCTACCAGGACACCTTCGGCCAGCTTGACGCGTTCAAGAAGCCGATCCAGGCAATTGCAAAGGGCATCTAAGCCCCTCAAAGGATACGAATGACAGAAGCCACGTTCCCCCAGTGCAGAATCATCACCGAGCGTCTGCTCAGTCCCGATACAACGGAGAAACTTTTAAACAAAGTTGTAAGCGTTGCCGGGGTCCGGCGGATGGTCCTTAACGGACCCCGCCTCCCGGAAACGATTCCCTACGGGCCGGCAAAAGGACAGGCCAACCCTCACCCGATGAGGAAGACCATCCATGTCGGCGACCAGGACATTGCCCTCAATGTCCACGTTGGCACCGTTCTTCTGGAACTCGAGAACCGCGAAGTGATCCCGGCACTGAAGGCCGCAATCGAACCGGTTTTTACGGATTTCACCTTCCGGATCCAGGAAGGAAAATATATGAAAACCTCTCCGTCACTTGTGGACTACTGCAAATTCGGACCGAATGCGGACAAGGCAATGCTCGGCCTTGCTGATCCAAACAGCAAGTCCCGGCCGATAATCATCCAGGGAATAAAATAGTCATGCCGATTGGACGAGTAACCCAGGTTGTTGACTGCCGCGAGGCGATGGGCATGGGTAAAGGAGGCGGTCTTGCCCAGCGGGGCACCATCTCCGAATGCCGCTACCCGGACGTCATTGTGGTCGGGATGTCCCCCGGACGCCGCCACGTGACCAAACCGGTGTGTGATATCACCTCAGGTTTACGACAGCAGGGCGTCGAATACAGCATCAGCACGCTGGTACTGAATTCCGGCAGCGGCGTACCGCCGGACGCACCCAAAATAGGCGGGGGTGTCCTTGGCGCGTATTTCGGGCTTACTCCGAAGGAGATCGCACAGATTGAGAAACATAAGGTTGCCATCCTCCACCACGGGAACGTACGTTCCCACGTGGTGCACAAGGTCCGTTTTATCCTTCAGGCTTGTGATGTGAAGGCAGTCGTTGTCTCCCAGTCCCCGGTCGATTATGAGGACCTCGCAAAGGAGGGCGTGAAGACCTCGGTCGTGATGCCGCAGCAGGACAGGATCCGTACCAAAGGAACGGTCATGTCCATTGTGAGTGGCGTAACACGGGGCCAGACCCCCACGCGCGAGAAGATGGCAGAAGTCATTTCATCCGTGATGAGAATCGTGAAACAGAAAAAACCATTGGAGTGATAAAATAATGGCATACAAACCCCAGTATTGTGCTGGCCAGACCTCTGTCGGCGCCAACAGGCGCAAGCAGATGGACCCCAACCACAAGCTTGCAAAGCTTCGGGATGTCACCGACAAGGACATTGTCCTGATCATGGGACACCGTGCACCCGGCTCAGCCTACAAGAGTGCACACCCCCCGCTGTCCGAGCAGCAGGAACCCGCCTGCCCGGTCCGCAAGATGGTGACCCCGACCGACGGCGCAAAGGCCGGCGACCGCGTCCGCTACATCCAGTTCGCTGACTCGATGTACAACGCACCCTGCCAGCCCTACCTCCGGTCCTACCTCGAGGCATACCGCTTCCGCGGCATCGACCCCGGTACCCTTTCCGGCCGTCAGATCATCGAATGCCGTGAGAGAGACCTTGAGAAGTACGCCAAGGAACTCGTCAACACCGAGCTCTTCGACCCCGCACTCTGCGGTATCCGTGGTGCAACCGTGCACGGCCACTCCCTCCGTCTCGACGAGAACGGCATGATGTTCGACATGCTCCAGCGCTGTGTCCTCGACAAGAAGGCCGGCGTTGTCAAGTACGTCAAGAACCAGATCGGTGAGCCCCTCGACTCAGAAGTCAAGGTCGGCAAGCCGATGGACAACAAGTGGCTCAAGGCAAACACCACGATCTACCACTCGCTCGTGGGCACTGCCTACCGCGACGACCCTGAGCTCATCGAATACATCCAGCGCATCCACTCGCTGCGTGTCAAATACGGCTTCATGCCCAAGGAGTGATAAGACATGGCAAAAGCAGCAAAAATCGAAAGGACCCAGAAGCTCTTCCTGAAGGCAATGAAGGAGAAGTTTGCAGAAGACCCCTCAGCAACCTCAACCGTTTTCGGACGCGAGGGACTTGAGCAGTCCGACCGCAAGATGGAGTTCCTCAAGGCCGGTAAGAAGGTCGAGATGGACCGCGGTATTGCCGCCTACGACCCCAAGCGCTGCCACCTCGGTGGTATCCCGCTCGGCCAGCGCCAGCTGATGACCTACGAGGTCAGCGGAACCGGCGTCTTTGTCGAGGGCGACGACCTCCACTTCGTCAACAACTCTGCCATGCAGCAGATGTGGGACGACATCAGGAGGACCATCATCGTCGGTCTTGACCTCGCCCACAACACCCTCCAGAAGCGCCTCGGCAAGGAAGTTACCCCCGAGACCATCAACGAGTACCTCCACGTGCTCAACCACGCAATGCCTGGCGGCGCAGTCGTCCAGGAACACATGGTCGAGACCCACCCGGCACTCGTCGACGACTGTTACGTCAAGGTCTTCACTGGCGACGACGAGATGGCAGACGACCTGGAGCCCCAGTTCGTCCTGAACCTCGACAAGCTCTTCCCCGCAAAGCAGGCAGCAGCCTTAAAGGCAGCAGTCGGCAAGTCCATGTGGCAGGCTGTCCACATCCCGACCACCGTATCCCGCACCTGCGATGGCGGTACCACCTCCCGGTGGTCTGCAATGCAGATCGGTATGTCCTTCATCGGTGCCTACCACATGTGCGCCGGTGAGGCAGCAGTCGCTGACCTCGCATTCGCGGCAAAGCACGCCGGTGTCATCCAGATGGCAGACATCCTGCCGGCACGCCGTGCACGTGGCCCGAACGAGCCCGGTGGCATCAAGTTCGGCCACTTCGCCGACATGATCCAGTCCGACCGCAAGTACCCCAACGACCCTGTCAGGTCATCCCTTGAGATCGTCGCTGGTGGCTGCATGCTGTTCGACCAGATCTGGCTCGGCAGCTACATGTCCGGCGGTGTCGGGTTCACCCAGTATGCAACCGCTGCATACACCGACAACATCCTTGATGACTTCACCTACTACGGTATGGACTACATCAAGAAGAACTACAAGGTTGACTGGAAGAACCCCAACCCCAAGGACCGCGTCAAGCCGACCCAGGACCTTATCAACGAGCTCGCAACCGAGGTCACCCTCTACGGTATGGAGCAGTACGAGGAGTTCCCGACCACTCTCGAGAGCCACTTCGGCGGTTCCCAGCGTGCCGGTGTCCTTGCAGCAGCATCAGGTCTTACCTGTGGTATTGCAACGGCCAACTCCAACGCCGGCCTGAACGGCTGGTACATGTCCATGCTCTGCCACAAGGAAGGCTGGTCACGTCTCGGCTTCTTCGGCTACGACCTGCAGGACCAGTGCGGTTCCGCAAACAGTATGGCCATCCGGCCCGACGAGGGCTGTATCGGCGAACTCCGTGGACCGAACTACCCGAACTATGCAATGAACGTCGGACACCAGGGCGAATACGCCGCAATCGTCGGCAGCTCGCACTATGGCCGCGGCGATGCATGGTCGCTGTCCCCGCTGATCAAGATCACCTTCGCAGACCCGTCGCTCAAGTTCGACTTTGCCGAACCCCGCCGCGAGTTTGCCAAGGGTGCTATCCGCGAGTTCATGCCAGCCGGCGAGCGCTCGCTCATCATCCCCGCAAGGTAAGCACGAATCCCCAACCAATTTTTTTCTTTTTTTTTCCGAAGAGGTCGAAGACCTCGAGGATGAGAAGAAACCGAAGGTTTCTTCGAATTCCGATCATGATCCTTATCGCAGGTGCGATCGGAAAAAACAGATCCTGATTGATTTAAAACAGAATTTTAATCGCGATCGTGATCGCGATTGCACCATGAAAACCGGATCTCGATTTTTATTTTAAAAACCGGATCCGGTTGTAGCAAGGGGTTAAACAGATGTGATTAAGAACCTGAAGCAAACCCTTTTTTCACGCTTGATACTGCAAAAGATGCTATCATTCCCGGGTTTGGGGTTGTGGCATCCATGGGGCCCGGGAAAATCACTCCCGTTACCATTGACAGGGGGCGTCGTAAACCGCAGCACAATGGTTCACAATCAATAAAATAATGTTAATCACCGCTGAATGGTAATGAGACTGAAAAAATCGGGTTTCCACAACCTGCACACGGGGATTCCTGCGCAGTCGCACAGGTCAGCGGCAGCCGGAAGTTTTCCAGGATGAAAATTTGCCCCGTGACGGGTTCCCGAGAACCAATTACCGTACTGCAGAAGGTCTGATGATGAAATTACCTGACACGCATACAAAGAACTGGCATAACAAGGATATTGTCTTTCGTCCCATCGGGGTCATCCACTCCGAACACCATGAGCAGGAGAACACACCCATCCAGGGTGTCTTCAACCCGTCCGTCGGCTACGTCGAACTTTTCCCGGAATACACCGAGGGGTTGCGGGACATCGAGTCGTTCACGTACCTGTACCTGTTGTACTGTTTTGATCGTGCAACGGGAGTCTGCCTCCTCCAGAAACCATTTCTTGACGGGGAGAAGGAGCGGGGAATTTTCGCAATCCGGCATTTCAACCGTCCCAACCCGCTGGGGCTCTCAATTGTCAAGCTCCGCAACGTTCAGGGAAACATCCTGGAGGTGGAAGGTGTGGATGTCCTTGACGGGACGCCACTCATTGATATCAAACCCTACGTGCGGCAGTTCGATCACCGTGATGAGGTCAAAAGCGGCTGGGTTGATGAGAAGCATCTCGATGATATCGCCGAATGGAACAGCACGCCAAAAGAACTCAGGAACCGGGACCGTACAAACCGGTAGTCTTCTTTTCCCATAGATCATTTTTTCAGTCGGGAAAAATCCATATCCGGTATTTTCTATAGGATGAGTGCCACACTATTGGTAGTAGTCAGAACATGCATTTCACCGTCATCTCTCCGGGCATGTATACTTACGGCGCGATGCTCATTGCCGGCATACTTCGGGAAGCAGGGCACAAGGTCACCCTCCATAAGGAGCTCCGTGCGGTCCCGAAGAGCACGGTCTTTTTAAGCCTGTACTCCACCCTCCACCTCCTCAATCCGGATGTCCGCTCGTTTGTCAGCAACCACAAAAAGAACAGGGGCACCTGCTATGTCGGCGGCCCGGTCTCCTCGTACCCGGAGATTGTCCTGGGCGAGCTGGACTGCAATGCTGTGGTCCTTGGCGAAGGTGAAGAGACCGTCCTCTCCCTTGCGCGCAGCGGTATCGCCGACCGGACAACCGGGATTGCATTCAGGGAACGGGGAACCATCACAAAACGACCCGCCACACCGCCGGCATCGATCGAGCACCCGCTGCCGTTCATCCCTCCCGATATCGGCTCGCAGAGTATCCGGGGCGCGAGTGCCTATATCGAAACCCACCGGGGCTGCTCGGGGGCATGCACGTTCTGCCAGGTGCCGAGGTTCTTCGGCCACTCCATACGGAGCCGGGAGATCCCGGCCATCATCGAAGAGGTAAAGGCATTCAAAAAAGCAGGCGCACAGCGTCTCTCAGTCAGTGGCGGCACGGGTTCGCTCTACAAGACCCGCAGCGGGGAGGTCAACACGGCGGCATTCGTGGAACTGCTCGAAGCGCTTGCCGGCGTGATGGGGCGCCAGAACGTTTCGTCACCCGACATCCGGGTGGACTGTATCAATGATGAAGTGCTTGATGCTATCCGGAAATATACTATCGGCTGGGTCTTCTTCGGGATCGAATCCGCAAGCGAGTCCATTCTTCACCAGATGGGAAAAGGGGTGAAGGTTAAGCAGGTTGTGGATGCTGTCGCCCGGTGCCGGGCGCACGGGCTCCATGTTGCCGGGAGTTTCATTGTCGGTTACCCGACCGAGACACCCGATGATTACGAGCAGTCGAAAAACTTCATCGCAGAACAGGCGCTTGACGACGTCTTCATCAGCATTGCCGAACCGATCCCTTCCACACCGCTTGCAACGCTTGTCCTGCGCACCCCGAAAGATGCCAACCCGGTCTTTACCCCCCATGAAGGAGAGTACCGTACACTGGGGCTCACCGAGGCGGAGGCGCGGTGTTTTGACTTGACCCTGCAGGCTGACATGTACAAACCGGGCCTGCATGTCACCACCGACCAGGTCTTCAATGCCTATATCAAAGCCGTGAAGCAGCAGGGTGCCGAGATCCGGCAGGTGACCGAACTGCTGTTCCGCTATCACAACCAGGCATAATCCTTATCGTTTCTCACGAATATCTGCCTTTGATCGATAATGGAACCAAAAGAACTGAGCGAGTTCATCAAGTCTATTGAGACAAAAGCACTCAAGGAAGAGGCAAAGAAACTCGGGCTGAAGCTGGGCCGCTGCCCGACAAAGATGAGCATTGCAAAGATGCTGCCGGAAGCAAGCCTCAAAAAACTGGCAAAAAAGTAACGGGTTGCCTTTGATTGTGAGCGAAAATTCTTCTCACCCCCAGACGGGGGGTCTTACCCGGATAGTTTACCGTTTACCCGAATTTGAATAGTGGGGCGGTTGTTCCAAGGGCACGATAAGATACAGGAATATTTGCTGAATCGCCCCGTTTCCTGATCAGCGACAGATTCTCTGCATCGACCCGGGTTCCCGATTACCAGGTTCCCACAAAATGATTTATAGTTAATGTGCTTAACTAAATATGGCACATACCACAAGGTACGGGGAGGAAGTATGGTCGGACCTTCGGACTTGTTAAAAATTTCAGAAGCATGGATTCGTGTCCTCAACAAGATGGAAGCCCACGAAAAGTGCCCCCGAGACTTCGGGTCGGGAGACCTGCTCCACTGCTCTGAAATCCACACGGTCATGGCAATCGGGAAGAACCCGGATATCAACCTCACGAACCTGTCCCTGCTGCTCGGGATCTCCAAGAGCGCGATATCGCAGATGGTGAGCAGGCTTGCAAAAAAAGACCTGGTAGAGAAGCACCGCGACCCGGCAAATGACAAGGAAGTCCTCATCCGCCTGACCCCCCGCGGGACGATTGCCTATCTCGGCCACGAGCAGCACCATGCCAGGATCTACGCAGCCATGCACCGGAATGTCGGAGACCTTTCTGGCGAACAGTTGGCATTGATCCTCCGGTTCCTTGCTGCCATCGAAAAGACGATTGACGAATCCGGCCCCGGGCCGGAATAATTTTTTTGGAGAGATGAATTGTTAATTTGCTTAACAAAAAGGTGAAAAATGAAAACAACACCCTGCCCCCACACCAAGGGAGATGATGCGTTTGAAGATTGATAAAAAACTCCTCTGGAGAGGAAAATTCGTGATACCGGCGTTTGTCGCATGTTATTCATTCCTGACCGGCAATGAAACGGTCTTCCCGACCGCACTCGTCCTGACACTGCTGGGCATCACGCTTACGATTGACAGCATGGCACAGGAAACGGACAGGGACAAGAGAAGCCCACTCGGGACTGCCGGGCGCACGGCACTCATCGCGTTCTCGGTTCTCATTGCATTCTCAAGTATTGTTGCATCACTGTTCCTGGCAGATTTTTCCGTCAGTGGTCCAATCGGCAGGCTTGATGCAGAATCCGCTCAGGCTGTGATAACCTCACTCCATGGGTTCGCCGGTATGACGGGATTGTTCCTTCTCATCTGCATCGGTTCTATTGGCCGGGTATGGTGGCTGCAGCCCGGTATGAGAATGGCCGGGGATGCACCCGGATCCCGGGAATGTCAGGAAATGGGTGAGTGACTATGGCTGATATCCGTGATGAATCAGGCAGCATGCCACGAGCAGAAACGGCCCCGTTCCGGCAGGAAGTCTGCGGGTATACCTTCTGGCATATATTGATGCTCGATAACCCGTTCCGGCGTCTCTTCCAGGACCCAAAGAAGATCCTTGACGGCCACATCAGGCCCGGCATGACGGCAATCGACATCGGGTGCGGGCCGGGAGATTTTACGCGGGCAATGGCAGCAATGGCCGGTGAGAGCGGGCGCGTTATCGCCATCGACCTGCAAAAGGAGATGCTCCTGCATGCGCAGGACAAATGCAAAAACGACCGGTCCGCTGCCCCCATCACGTGGCACCAGTGCGGACCGGATACCCTCGGGATTATGGCAGCTGCCGACTTCGTGCTCTCCTTCTACATGGTGCACGAAGTGCCGGACCAGAGCCGGCTGTTCCGTGAAGTCTTTACACTCCTCAAGCCGGACGGAAAATACCTGGTTGTCGAACCGGTCTTCCATGTGACTGACGAGGCATTTGCCGCAACGCTGGCTGCCGCGAAGCAGGCCGGCTTCCGGGTTGCAGGGCAGCCGGCCCTATCACTGTGCCGTGCCGTGCTGCTGGAGAGGGCAGCGTAGGATGGGGAGGTGTCCCGATGGCACCTGATGAATGGACAATTCACCCGGAATAAACAGATACCCTCTTCAGGTATTCCTGTAAACCCTGATACCGGAACAACACACAATGGATGCAGTTGTTGCAGAAAACCTTAAAAAAACATTCGGCGCCGTCACCGCGGTCGACGGGGTCAGCATCACCGTACCGGAGGGCGGCATCTTCGGGTTCCTCGGCCCCAACGGCGCCGGCAAGACCACCACGATCCGGATGCTGACCGGCGTACTGATACCGGATGCCGGAACGGTAAGGATCTTCGGGACGGACGTGCACGATGACCCGCTCGCCGCCAAGCTGAGGATGGGCATCATCCCTGAGAGCGGCACGGTATACAGCGACCTCACGGCAGTGCAGAATATTCTCCTGACCGCGAAGTTCTTTGGCATTGATCGTGCCACGCGGGAAGAACGGGCAGATGAGATCCTTGACCAGCTCGGGCTCGCGGACCGTCGGGATGATCTCGTGCGCACCTTCTCAAAGGGCATGCGCCAGCGCATCAGCATCGCGTGCGCCATCGTCCATTCCCCGCCACTGCTTATCCTCGATGAACCGACAACGGGACTTGACGTGTACAGCCGCCGGCTCGTCATCGATACAGTCAGGCGCATGAACCGGGAGGGCAGTACGGTCCTCCTCACCACGCACAATATCGAGGAGGCGAATGCGCTCTGCTCGATTATCAGTGTCATAAATAAGGGGAAGATCGTGGCAACGGAGAGCCCGGAGCGGCTCAAGAGTACCTTCGACACCTCACGGTATGTCGAGATCGCATTCGAACAAACCGTGGGATCGGACATCTTCAATGCTCCCGGTATCACGAGCGCTGAACCCCGTGGGGACAAGTGGCGGCTGTACTGTGACGATCCTGACCGTGCGGTCAAGCACCTTGCAGCCGTTGCAGAAAAACAGCATCTGACCATTGTCTCCATTTCGACCTCGAACCCGACGCTCGAGGAGGCTTTCGTGAAACTGACGGGGGGGGTTTAACGGTATGGACTGGAACCTCTTTATCCGGAGCATTCTTGTCATAACCGAGAAGAACATGCGGATCTATTACTTCAAGGGCCCGGTCGTCATATTCGGCCTGCTCTTTCCCCTCATCATGTTCCTGACGTTCTTCATCGGGCGCGACCTCGACCTCGTCCTCTTCTTTCCCGGGTTCCTTGGCATGATGCTCTTCTTCACCGCCTCCTCGGTCGGCCCGCTCATCACCCCGTGGGAGAAGCGGGAGAAGACATACGAGCGGCTCGTATCGCTCCCCGTCATCCTTGAGAGTATTGTTATTGGGGATATTACCGCCGGCGCAATCTTTGGTATTGGTATCTCGCTCATCGTCTTTACTGCATGCAGCCTGCTCCTCCCCATCCCCCTCGCAAACGTAGCGCTCCTCCTCATCGCGTTCGTGCTCGGTTCGGTCACCTTTGCAGCGCTCGGCACCCTGCTTGCTTCACCGACAACGGACAATCCCTCGAACATCATGATGCTCTCGAGCCTTGTCCGCCTCCCGCTCATCTTCATCTCGGGCATCTTCATCCCGCTTGGCCAGCTGACCGGCTGGCTCTTTATCCTCACATCCCTCTCCCCGCTCACGTACCTTGTCGACCTGTTCCATGCAGCACTGAACGGAGACGCGGTGTACCCGTTCTGGCTTGACATCCTGGTACTCATATTCGTCAGCCTCCTGTTCATCGGGTTTACCAAGATAATCCAGCAGCGGAACCTGGTAAAAGGGGTCTGACGGTTCCCCGCCAGATCCCCATCCATACGTTCATTATCGGTCAGTCATCAGTACCCTTGTATGGACGTGACATTCTGTACCCGTTACCGGGGAGATGCACTGCCGCCCTCCAACAGGTTTTGCCGGCAATGCCCGGACGCAGGTCTTGCATGCGATACCCTGTGGTCGCTGGTCGTGGAGTTATCCGGATCCAATCATGGGGATGCAGTCCCGCTGCCCGGGACGCGGGCCGTGATGTATCCCAACCCGAAGAACCACGACATTGTCCACCTGAAGATCAACACCCGCTGGGGTCTCCCCAGGGAAGATTTCCTGCACTTTATCGCCACCGGTTCTGCACAGATGGGCCGGAAAGGAGATCGGCTGAATAAACGGTCATCTCCCAGCATGACCCGGCAGGAGCCCTATGTCCAGTCAATCGTTGAGGCGCTGGGAGGAGATACTATCCCTGAGATACGCGCCGTGCGGAGAGTTCAGAAAGGGTGAGACGAGAGAAATATCCCCGATTCATCGGGCAGGATGCGACCCTTTACATGGTTTGGCGCATATGAGTAATAATTAGGAGTGCAATCATGAAAATCTGTATTACGGCCCAGGGTCCGACCCTGTATTCTGCGTTCGAACCTCATTTCGCCCGTGCCCCCTACTTCATTTTCTACGATACCCGGACCGGCGCTATCGATGCGATCCGGAATGGCTTTGTCCTTAGCGATACGGGGATCGGCCAGAACGCCGTGAAGTTGCTGAAGATGAACGGGCTTGATGCAGTGATCACCGGACAGATCGGGGAGAATGCAGGGTATCTCCTGAAGGGAGCCGGTATTCCCATCCATACCTATGCAGGTTCAGGCTCAGTAAAAGACGCTCTTCAGGCTGTAAAAATTGAATAAGAGAGACATTTCACACTGGCATCCATCCGCCATTCTTCGGGATCCGGCTTGGTGAGAGTGACCGTAATTGCCGGTTTTCATCGCACAGGAGAATTCAAAAACGCGCAGGTTTAGTGCGGAGTGTGGATGGCGTTTCCGGTGAAGGGCTTATTCGTTCCCACCCCACAGATCCTTCCTATTATTGGGGGGACACACCCGGCCGCGTGAACGCGAGCAGGCGCACACCGGTCACCTGCCGGAAGTTCGCTCCCTGGCCGGTAGCATGTAACACCGCAGGTTCATCCACGACCCGTGCCCCGGCGATGATCGTGGCACCGTGATCGAAGAGGACGGAGGACAGGGGAGTGCTGGGCCCGAGGATGAGGACCAGCGCTTCCGGCCTGCAGAGCGCGAGAAGGCTATCGAGGGAGTGGTTGATGAGCGCGCTCCCCGTGAGTGCCACAACATCAGCCTGCGGGATGAATTCCGCTGCTGAAGGGGCAGGGTATTCATCATCCCTCGGGTGCTGCTCAATGACCCAGAGGTTTTTTGTTACGGTGCGCACCCGGGGTATGAACGGGAAGTGCCCCACGAGCGCCACATTCTTACCCGCGCCCCGCTTCATCAGCACCTCGGATGCATTCATCTCGACCGCATCCTGCTCGTTCACGTCCAGGAGCGAGTTGATGGCTGCAATGCCGATGCCGGCTTCCAGTGAGTTCTCTGAACGGGCCAGGAGTGCCAGTTCCTGTGCGCTTTTGGTATGCAGGCGCCCTGCATCACGCACGACCATAGCATGATCATGGGTTTTGTCACTCATGACGGTTGTTGCAAGCCCGCAGTGGCGACTGCATACGGCAGTCCAGTGAGCCCCGACCTGGACAACACGGGCAGGGATGGGTTCAACCGGCAGGCGGGAGATGAGATCGTCAATAATCGTTGGATTGCTCATGGCAGAGTTCCTGGTTTTTTTCTGCAGCGTAAAACCGGATCTTCCCCCCAATAATTCGGGGATGGCAGGGTTTTGTATTGCTGGATAACCAGTGTACGGTGCGATGGTTTATATGATTTATGCGCATATGAGTAATAAAGTGAGGTCAGGAATACCATGAAAGTCTGTATTACCGCACAAGGTGCGACACCGGAGTCCAAGGTTGAGGAACGATTCGGGCGCGCACCCTATTTCATTCTCATGGACAGCGAGACGGGATCGTTTGAGGCCATTGCAAACCCGTATGCCGACGGAGCCGGGGGCGTGGGACCAAAAGCCGCCCAGCTGATCCTTGACAGGAAGGCAGGCGCGCTCATCAGCGGGCTTCTCGGGGGAAACGCCAAGGCGGTTCTTGACGCTGCCGGGGTTGCCCAGTACACGTACCGGTCCAACGGAACGGTGAAGGACGCGTTTGCAGAATTTAAGAATAATACGCTCCAGAAGGTTGGTTAACCTCCTCTTCGTTCTTCCTTCATATGGACAAATGCCATAATCACGACAAGGTAACGATATGAAACTTGCAGTAGCGAGCGGAAAAGGCGGTACCGGCAAGAGCATGGTGGCGGCAAACCTTGCCTTCACCCTTGCATGGACAGGTGAAGTCACGCTCATTGACTGCGACGTTGAGGAGCCCAACCTCCATCTCTTCTTTCCGGCTCCGGCTATGACACGGGACATCACCATGCCGGTGCCGTCCATCGAGGAGTTTGCCTGCAAACACTGCGGAAAATGCGCAGAGTTCTGCCAGTACGGTGCCCTTACCGTGCTGCCCGATCGCGTTCTCTTCTTCCCCGAACTCTGTCACTCCTGCGGGGGGTGCATGCTGGTCTGTCCGAAAAATGCAATCCGGGAAGTTCCCAAGAGGATTGGCACGCTGTCCACATCGGTACCCATGCAGGGCCTGCGGCTCATTACCGGAACACTGGACACCGGAAGCCCGCATGCGGTACCGGTAATCCGTGAAGCAAAGAAAACGGCAGTCAACGATACCACGGTTATCATCGATACCGCGCCGGGCACATCATGCCCGGTTGTGGAAGCGGTTGACGGGTGCGATGCCTGTATCCTGGTCACCGAATCCACCCCTTTCGGGCTGCATGACCTGCAACTTGCCGCCGATGTTGTCGCCCGGCTTGGCATTCCTGCAGGCGTTGTGATCAACCGCAGCGACGGGAAGGATGATCAGACAATACGGTTCTGTACCGATCATGACCTTGATATCATGATGACGATCCCCTTCAGCCGGGAGATCGCTTCCATCCAGAGCAGGGGCGATCTCCTCTGCCGTGCCCGGCCGGAGTGGCAGAAGGATTTCTGTTCCCTCTTCTTCAAGAGCAAGGCACTTGCCGGGAGAGAACAATGATCCGGCTCGCGGTCATAAGCGGAAAAGGTGGCACGGGAAAGACGATGATAACGGCTGCACTGTCCCGGCTGCTCAACGGATCGCTCGTCCTTGCGGACTGTGATGTGGATGCAGCGAACCTTGAGCTGGTAGAGGACCCGCGTGTTCTCAGCATCGACCCGTTTATGGGGATGAAATGTGCAGTCATCGACTCTGCCCTTTGTGTCCGGTGCGGAGAGTGTGAGACTCACTGCAGGTTCGGTGCGGTTGAACGGGACGACGATGGTGCATACCGCGTAAACCCGCTCCGGTGCGAGGGGTGTGCCGTCTGCACGGTTGCCTGTCCTGCTGCTGCCGTCAGCATGCAGCCGCGGCAGACCGGCGAGATCAAGTATTCAGAGACCGCGCGGGGGCACCTTGTACATGCCCGTCTTGTACCAGGTGCAGGCAATTCCGGCCTGCTCGTCCATGCCGTGAAGAAAACAGCCATGGAGCGTGACGGATCCTGTGATCTCTTCTTAATCGACGGTCCTCCCGGCACCGGCTGCCCGCTCATCTCCACGGTCAGTGGCGTTAATGCGGTCCTGGTTGTCACCGAACCGAGCATCTCGGGGCTCCATGATCTCAAAAGGGTCGTTGCCGTATGCCGGCAGTTCAGGCCCCGTATCTTTGTCGCGATCAACCGCTTTGACCTCGACCTGGCGCTGGCGGGTGAGATCGAGGTCTGGTGCCGCACTGAGAACATTCACCTGGTCGGGAAGATCCCCTTCGATCCCGCGGTCATCGCTTCGGTGAGAGACGGGGTTCCCGTTACAGACGCCGGCGCATCCCCGGCAGCGCAAGCCATTCAAATACTGGCAGCATATCTTGAACAGGAACTGAAGCACCATGACAACCAACCGTGAGGGGGAGGAGTGTTGCCGGCGGAGGGGACGGCCCCGGGTGAACCGGTCGCTCGAAGGCGGGCCGGCAGGGCGCTGTTATGCCCCCCAGTGCGACTCGGACCAGAAGGGCGATATTGTCTCGCTGCTGCCGGAAGAGATGGCGGCAATTAACCTTATCGATCTCAAGCAGATGGAACAGGAGCAGGCAGCAGTTGCACTGGGCGTTTCCCGAAAGACCATCTGGAGGGACATTCACGAGGCACGGCGAAAGATTGCTGATGCCCTCATTAACGGCAAGACAATCCAGATGGCGGGATGTACGCGCAGCCTCGAAGGGCAGTGCCCGAAACGGAACGAGAAACTCTGCCTGAAGATCGGGGGAGGTCTCTGTCCAAGGATGACGGATCACGACCAGGACGGCCCTGCAAAAAAGGCATAGTGTTACGGAGCACCACGAAGGAACCGCCATGCCCCAAAAACACATCTTCGGGCCGGTCCTCTCCCGGAGGCTCGGGCTCTCACTGGGCGTTGACCTGATCCCGTTCAAGACCTGTTCCTATGACTGCGCGTATTGTGAATGCGGCCACACCACCTGTAAGACCGTTACCCGGCAGGACTTTTTTCCCGCAGAGGAAGTAATTACGGAACTTCGCGGGATTCTCGCATCCCGCCCCCACCTCGATTCGATCACACTGGCTGGCTCAGGAGAGCCAACGCTTGCCTGCTCCTTGGGACCGGTCATCGCATCGGTTAAGCAGGATTACCCGGAATATACCCTCAGCGTCCTTACCAATGGCAGTCTCCTCACCCGCAATGATGTGGTGGAGGAACTCCTGCCTGCTGACCGGGTCATCCCGACGCTGACAACGGTATCCCAGCAGACCTTTGAGCGTATCCACAACCCCCACCCATCGCTGAAGATAGCGGAGATCATCGACGGGATGGTCCGGTTCCGTTCACGGTATACGGGTGCAATCTGGCTCGAAGTGTTCGTTATCCCCGGCCTGAACACCACGGATGAAGAACTGGTTGGGCTGAAAGATGCAATCGACCGGATTGATCCCGATCTCGTCCAGCTCAACACGCTCGACCGGCCGCCTGCCGAAGGCTGGGTGGAGGCCGCAACCGATGCTGAGCTCAAACGGGTCGCGCGGGTGCTTGGCCGGGAGGGAACCGGGATTACCGGGGACAGACCCCCGGCCTCCCCGGAAGCACAGGGAAAAACCGGCACTGCTGACCTGATACGGGCAACACTCTGCCGCAGGCCGTCCACGGTGGAGGATCTCGTCCGTACAACCGGGTTAAGCGGCGGGGAGGTGGCAAAGATCCTTGGAGCACTCGAACGGGGGGGCGAGGTCACGTCCCACCGCGGAACACGCGGGGTTTTTTACGCGATAGGCCTGGATCTTGAGAGCAGGGAGGGAACAAAATGAAAGTTACCCTCCTTACAGACAATACCGCACTCTTCGACCGGATGTTTATTGCCGAGCACGGTTTTTCAGCATATATCGAAGCGGAAGGAAAAAAGATCCTCTTCGACACCGGCTATTCTGCCGCGTTCCTTGAGAATGCACAGAAGATGAAGATCGATCTTCTGGACCTCGATTACATCGTCCTCTCCCACGGGCACTTCGATCACACCGGCGGGCTCTGGCATCTGCTTCACCGGTTCATGGAAGCGAAAATCGAAAAAACGGCACACCGGCTCCCCCGGCTCATCGCGCATCCCGGATGCTTCCTCCCCCGGCCAAAACCGCCAATTGCTGACAATGGCTCCATCCTTACATCGGATGCTGTCCAGCGGGCTATTCCTCTGGAACTTTCAGCTGGCCCGGTAAACCTGACGCCCAACCTCTTCTTCCTCGGTGAGATCGAACGACAATTTTCCTTCGAAGTTGCCGATCCGGGGCCCCGGCGTATTGTGCTGCCGGACGGGACGGTCGCGGCGGACAGGATTGCGGATGACACCTCCCTCGCGTTCCGGGGCCGTGACGGGCTGGTTGTTATCACCGGCTGTGCCCACGCCGGGATCTGCAATACCATAGAGTATGCAAAGAAGGTCTGCGGGGAGAGCCGGGTTCATGACATTGTAGGCGGGCTCCACCTCCAGAAGACGGGTAACCAGCTTGACGGTACGCTTGCATATCTCAAAGATCTACATCCGGACGTGCTCCATGCCTGCCATTGTACCGGACTTGCCGCAAAAGTCGCACTTGCGCAGGTAGCCCCACTGCAGGAGACCGGTGTAGGATTGCAACTCGAGTATGCAGACAGGTAAGATCCCGCGGCGATTCCATGAGCGGCAGTCACGAAGTGTTCCCGGTATCCCGTGCCAGGTACCTTGACGGGTGGCGGCGCCGGCTCAAATACCAGCCGGACTGGCTTGTCTCCATGTATGTCCGCCCGGGCGATACCGTGCTTGATATCGGGTGCGGGACGGGACTCTTTACCCTGCCCAGTGCGCGGCGTGTCGGTGCAACCGGGAAGGTGATCGCGGTGGATCTCCAGGAAGGGATGCTGGAGATCCTTATGCACCGGGCAGCAGAGGAGGGACTTGCCGGCCGCATCTGTCTCCACAAAGCCGGACCACAATCACTTGCCCTCGAATATTCGGGGCGAATTGATATTGCACTTGGATTATGTGTAATTCATGAAGTCCCGGACCCGGCCCGGCTCATGCATGAGGTATTCTCCCTGATATCCCCAGGGGGGAAATTCCTGATCGCTGAACCGAAGCACGAGGTTCCCGCTGATGAGTTTGAAGAGACCCTGGCACTGGCAGCAGCAGCGGGGTTTTGCAAGGTTGGCACTCCATTCATTTTGCGGAGCCGGACTGCACTGTTCAAAAAGGAGGGGGACTGATACCCCCGATGCGGGGAAAATAATTTCTGATGGGTTGGGGATTTCCATTCAAGTCAGAATAAGCGTACTGATATTATTGAAACCAACGGTTGTCCATGATAGGGTAAACAATGAAAAAGTAAATGATTGCAGTAAACACCGGTGTATTAACGAGACATATCCCTGCCATGGAACCATTCCGGGAAGATTATCGTGCGACAACAGCAAATGGATCCTAAAGTTTCCTGAGGTTCTGAGAATGGATTCGGTACCCTGTCCCTTTTGTTCCCCGGATAAAGAGGATATTGTTATTGAAAATGCATTCTGGTATGCCCGGTGGGATGAATTCCCGGCAACCCGCGGGCACCTGCTGGTTATCCCGTTTCGCCATTGTACCGGCATTTTTGACACCACCACGGAAGAACAGGCCACCCTGCCGGCTATGCTCATCGGATGCAAACAGATCCTTGATGGAAAATTCTCACCCGAAGGTTACAATATCGTCATTAATTGTGGTGAAGCGGCAGACCAGCGGGTGATGCATTGCCATGTCCATATTATCCCCCGTTATGCTGGTGATAACGACAATCCCCCGGGAGGTATTCGGGGTTTTGTTTTTGAAAGACCAGGGCGTGTGGTGTAAAGAGACTATCAGAACCGGTAATGCCCGCCCTCGATTTTAATCGTCTTCCCGTGCGTCAGGGCATCGGCTATCTTTCTCCGTGCCGCAACCACGAGCCGGTGAAACGTTGGCTGCGAGATCTCCATCAGTTCAGCGCATTCGCTCTGGTCGAGCCCTTCCAGGTCCTTGAGCCGGACCGCTTCAAATTCATCAACAGAAAGGACGGCCTCTTCAGGAGCCGCATTATTCGTTTCTGCAGGGCTGAAGGCAGTGAAGGCGGGCGGGTGGCCCACCCTCCTGCAGCGTCGTCTTCCGGGCATTACTCAAGAGTAGTAAGCCGTTTTGTGATTTCAGTCTTCTCCGCTTCGAGACGTTTGAGCTCGGCTTCAAGGAGCTGCTTCTGTGCCTCCCTGCTCAATGGTTCGGGTTCAGGATATGCATTCCAGCAGACCCCACGGCCACGGCCGAAACGCCGGCCGGCACCCTGGCCGAATCCTCTTCCCATCGCCATACCTCTTCCACAGGGGCCCATACCCCTCCCCGTGCCGGCACCAAAGCCGGCCGGGCCTGTCTGATCGAATCCTGGCATACGTGTTGCCTCACCAAATGAATATATATTCACATATTCTTAAGTGCATTGGACCGGGCAATCTTTGAGGGGGAGTACCTGCATACCGGTCTGCCGAAAAAGAAACCCATGGAAAATGTAAAATCTCCCGCCTGACACTGACATTACGTCAGGGAATGAACGGTATCTGGCGGTATACCTCCCGGGTCACACGTCGTAACGGGATTCCCAGCTTCAGGGCTATCTCCCTCATATCTTCATATTCGGGCTTGGCCGCAATAACCTGATTACCAGACCGTGAGGTCTTGACACGGACCATAAACTGGTGCCCTTTTACCGTGACGGGGATTGTTTCGTTCGATCGGTCGGCCACAAGACGGGGCTCTTCCCGGATCCTGACCCCCAGGGTTCCGGTCTCGTCCATCAGGATCCTGACGAGCGGAAAGTAATGGTCCCGCGTCGTGATGACAGCCAGAATTTGCACGGGACGGTTTTTCTTGCCGGATGCATGCGTGATAAAGACATCCACTGCACCTGCAGCGAACAGCTTCTCACGGGTATACCCGATCGTTTCACCGTCCACGTCATCGAGATTGGTTTCAAGGATCACGATCCGCTCCTCGGTCAGGTCATCGAGTTCGCCCTCCACAACCCGAAGAATGTTTGCACCGGTATGGTTCCTGTTCGAACCGGCGCCGTACCCGATACGCAACGGGGTCATGGCCGGAAAGCTGGTCACGGCACTGGCAAGGTTGGCAAGGAGGGCGGCACCGGTCGGTGTTGTGAGTTCCATGTCCAGCGAACTCTCAGAAACCGGCATCCGGTGCCGTGCACAGATCTCCAGAGCTGCCGGGGCAGGACCACCGATCTCACCGCCGGGAGTACGAATCGTTCCGCCGCCAAGGGCAGGAGGTGTTGTATAGACCGGGCAGCCGGACAGGCCGGCATCCTCAAGAAGGGCAAGAGGGCCGATGATATCGAAGATCGTATCGACCGATCCAAGGGTATAGCCAGGGGCAGCTTTCGGGTGAAGCCGGTTCCTGACCTGCATGAGATCGCCGAGGATGGCATGCGCCTTTGCCGTTGCCGACGGGGAAAGCCCGATCCCCTGCATGATGGCATCCATTTCGCGTGAGATGGCTTCATCTGAATCCCCCGGTTCCTCTTCAAGGGTTATGGAGATGAACGCTGCGCTGCACGGATTCTCCACCCGTTCGAGAGCAATCTCAAAGGAGGAACAGCGCGGGAGTTCCGCTATCGCTTCGGCAACAGCCTGAAGGGGTTTCACCGAACCGATGAGGTCGGCAAGGGCCGCACAGAGCATGTCTCCGGATATTCCTCCGGTTCTCGGGTCGAGGAGTATCGCGTTCATTTACTGCGGCGGGAACGGTTCGTTGATCTTGGCAAATACGGTCTGTGCAAGCCGGGCAACGTCCTTTGCCTTGTCACCGGCCCCCGGAATTGCCCGGGTCAGGAACGCACCGTCCTCGGCCTTGTCTGCCGCCTCGGTCGCTTCCATCCCGAGGAGAGCCGCGACTGCGGCAGGGACCGTGATATTGATGATCGTATGGCCGATATACTGAAGCTCCTGTGTCAGGACCGCCCCGCAGAACAGTGCGACCGGCCAGTCGGGATTGTCGCGGTTCTTTCCTTTCAGTGCAAAGTCGGGGACTTCTTTGCCGCTCAGGTTCTCGACATGGTACTTCTTCCCGTCAATCGTCACATCGTACGAGACATTCGAGTCGAATCCCCAGTACCGTGCGGTGAACTTATCCGTACGCCTGCCATGGGGCTTGATACTGGTAAATTTGAGAGCAATTTTTTTCCCGGTAAATGCAGACAGGATGACCGAACCCCGTTGTTCAACATAGTCCCGGCGCTCCTCATCAAGGATGCGGGTTGCATCCGCCACGGACCTGCCGCCGGTGATGATATCATACGTGTGGGCTGCCCGCCGGTATATCGCCCGGTCCCTCACACCTTCGGAGGCAAGGATACAGGCCTTCGTGATCTTCCCCCGGGTCACCTGTTCCGCCTTCCGTGAGATCGTATTGAGACCGCAGAGGGCCATCTCGGGATCGATGAACGAGTTCATCTTGTATTCCCGTATGGTCTCCGCCACTGCGAAGATGTCTCCGTTATACTTCATCAGGAGCCGAAGGGCTGACACACAGTCTCCTTCAAGATGGCCGAGCGGAGGATTGACCGGCCCGCCGGAGAACCCGGCCCCGATCATCGGCGCCTCCTCGAACGCGGCGAAGATCTCGGAAAGGGCCATCGAACCGATGACCGAGGGACCCCCGATATCCTTGAGGATCAGCCCGAACTCGCCGATCACCTTTGCCGTATCGAACTCCTCGTGGGTTCCGCGGATATGGAGTTTCTCCGGCAGTTTCGCCGCATCGCGGGCCCCTTTCCCGGCAAGGTACGACGAATCGACCCTGCCAAACTTCCCGAACTCCTCGCCAAGCAGTGCATCCGGGTGTACGATTTCCATCGTCACTGCAGATGCGATGAGGGCCGGCCATAGCGCGAGAGGAGTGATGCCGGTCCCGGCCATGCTGTTCATCATCGCAAGGGTGCCGGCATGTGCGGCATTATAC
The DNA here is from genome assembly GCA_964448885.1 of uncultured Methanoregula sp. Taxonomy (GTDB): domain Archaea; phylum Halobacteriota; class Methanomicrobia; order Methanomicrobiales; family Methanospirillaceae; genus Methanoregula. The sequence goes on from CAYVAQ010000005.1 coordinate 79,780, forward strand.
GCCAGTTCGGGAATATTATAATCTTCGCCGAGGGCGGAATGGCCATAGATCGCCCCTCCTGAAATGAACGACGGGAGCATGGACCCGTCCACCTTCGTAAGTTTTTTGTCCATGATTGCCTGGTAGATGGCAAGGTATGCCGGGAAGGACTGGAGCCGGTGGGTGGACTTCCCGGTGACCAGCGCGATGGCACTCGTCCGCGCTGCGCCCGAATGCATCCGTGCGATGGCACCGAGTTTCCGGTTGCCGAGCGGGACACCGGATCTGGCGCAGGATCCCGAGAAATATGCAAGTGATGCGACAATCAGTGCAGCATTCTCCGGGGCGGCCCCGGCATTCATCGCTGCCTGGACCGCTTTCCTGATAACGACGTCGAGCGGGAGCTCACCCACTGATGCATCGACAACCGTCATCCGGCTCATCAGGCTCATCTCGGGCCCGGCAATCGGGCAGAAGATATCATCGGCAATGGAATTTGCAGCAGCAAAGACCGGTATGACAAGTGCGCCATGCCCTTTGGTTGCGGCTTCGATCTTGTCATTGGTCATCGAGTCCGGCTCAAAGGTCGAGGCCATCGTGGCTGCAAAGACCACCTTGTCCTTTTCATGAGTATCCTTCACCATCAGCAGCACCTCATAATAATGCAGAATGGACAATACCGCTTATTTAATATATTGTATTACCGGCCCGCATCAGATAGGTATTGGGGACTCTCATTGGCTTGGAAGAATCTCCAAAATTCATTGAAAGGAAAAATGGTTCCTTGTCATCAGTGATGGTTTTTTTTTTAATTTTGCCCCTATAGAAAATTTTAACTATTTGTGCGCATAGGAGAACAAATCAGGAGATTTGCAATTCCATCAGAGGCTTGGCTGCCCGGTGTTCATCGCACGGCATCTCCTGATCAGGAAGGGTTCAAACTCACTCGTGCATACTGATGCAGTCAATCCTGTCCTGGAGAATGCCGGAATGGCACTGCAGAAGGGACAATCATTCGTCCGGCAAATTTCCCGGGAAGGCAGCACAGCATGAGTCTGGATCATTCCCGATCATGGCCACTACACATGTCGTGGAGCCGGGTTGTGTATCTCTGTAATGATTGAACGAGGGTTTACTATGGCGGAGACAAAGACACAAAAAGAACTCAAAACGCTGGAGAAGAAGATCGGGAAAGTCCCGAAGTTCTTCAGGGAGCTGACAGAAAAAGAGCCGGAAATGTTCCGGCTTGTGATGGGGATGGAGGGGCATGTCTGGGATGACGGCGCCCTTTCGCGGAAGACCAAGAAGGTTATTGCCATAGCAATTGCAGCAGCCCTCCGCGACCAGCATGCCGTGCATGCCCAGCTGGCGGGCGCAAAGAACCTCGGCGTCACCAAGGCCGAGATCGAAGAGGGGTTGCGGGTCGCATTCCTCCTTGCCGGCATGCCTGCGTATGTTTACGGCAAAGCACAGCTGGATGAAGTAATGAAGTGAATGGAGGAAGACCATGGAACCATCAGAATGTTACTCATTCCCCGTTATCGGGGAACCGGCACCGGATTTCGAAGCAGAGACCACCCACGGACCGTTAAAGTTGTCCGGCCTCAGGGGCAAATGGGTGGTCCTCTTCTCGCACCCGGCGGATTTCACGCCGGTCTGTACAACCGAATTCATTGCATTTACTTCGATCAGCGACGAGCTGAAAGCGCTCAATGTCCAGCTGGTCGGCCTGTCCGTGGACAGCATATCAGCCCACCTCGCCTGGGTGCATGCGGTCAAGGAGAAGATGGGGATCCAGATACCGTTCCCGATCATCGCCGACCTGACCATGACCGTGGCAAACAAGTACGGGATGATCCACAAGGGACAGAGCTCGACCGCCGCGATCCGGACGGTCTTTTTCATCGACGACAAAGGGATGATGCGGGCGATGCTCTACTACCCCATGCAGAACGGGCGGTACATGCCGGAGATCATCCGCCTTGTCAAGGCCCTCCAGACATCAGACAAGTACAAGGTCGCGACGCCGGCCAACTGGCAGCCGGGCGACAAGGTGGTTGTCCCGGCTCCGAAGACCGCGGCCGAGATGGAGAAGCGGCCGACCGAGGGCTACGAGTGCAAAGACTGGTATCTCTGCTACAAGAAGATCTGATTTCGGGAATCCGGCACCAGGAGATGGACCCCCCCTGTTTTCCCAGCCATACCGTCAGGTTCTTTTGGGGGGTGTCCCCCCTGCAGGAATTACCGGGGCACATCAAAGTATATTTCCTGTGTCAATGGCATAGGTAATGGTGGAGAAGTCTTGAGGAGGACCATCAATGAATGAAATAACAAGGATCGGGATTATCATCTGCGACCGGTACCGGACCTGCGCCGGGGGCAAATGCCTGCGTGCGCTCAAAAACCGGGAGGGTGCGTTTGAGCGGTATAAGGGAAAGGACGTGGAACTGGTCGGGTTTGCCACCTGTAACGGGTGTCCCGGGGGCAATGTTGAGTATGTGCCGCAGGAGATGAAGAACAACGGTGCTGATGTTATTCACCTGGCAACCGGGCTTATTGTCGGCTATCCGCCATGCCCCCGGATCTCGTATTTCACCCGGTTCATCAAAGAAAAGTACGGCATGGATGTCGTGGTCGGGACGCACCCTATCCCCCAGAAATATTATACAACTCACCAGAAGCTCGGCTCATGGGACGCGGGGGTCTGGAAGGAATTGATTGCCCCGACCCTTGCAGATGAGGATACCCGGCATGCATATGATTAGGAGCAACGGGGTAAAAAACCGGTCTCAAAGGATTTCTTCAGTGCAGGGTGAGAATAACTGCAATGAGACATGAAACGGAAGGCTGATAGACACAAAGCGCCTGAAGACCACGAACAGGCCGGATTATACGATGACGCAGCACAGAAAACCGGCTGGCAGGGGCCGGCACGGGTCTTTGCCCTTCTGTCACGGCACACCCGGCCAGGCCAGATGATCCTTGACATCGGGATAGGAACCGGCCTTGGCTCGGAGCCGTTCTTTCGGGCAGGACTTCACATCACAGGCATGGACGTGAGTGAGGGCATGCTCGATGTCTGCCGTAGGAAGGGATTTGCAGAACGCCTTGTCTGTCACGACCTGACAGAATTCCCGTACCCTTTCACGGAGGGTTCTTTTGACCATGTCATCTCTACCGGTGTCTTCCATTTCTTCCCCGATCTTGACCTGATTTTTCACGAGGTCACCCGTATCCTGCACGAAGGGGGGAAGTTCGCCTTTGTGACCGGTGACCGCAGCACAGAAGAACCGTCCGAGATCATTGCCGGCCCGGAACAGACCGGCACGGACGAGTCTGTCACATTGTTTCGTCATACTGCCGGACAGATAAACGGCTGGCTGGAGAATAACGGGCTCCGACTTGAGAGTTCCGAGCAATTTACAGTCTGGATGGATGACCGGCATACAAAACAATTACCGGCACGGGCAATCCTCGCATCGAAACGTGGATGGATGAGAGATGGAATCCGCGTTTCTGGTGCCCTGCTCACCATCCAATACAAGCGGTAATCAGCAGATAAGGATGCGGATGGGAAATATCCCGTTACCGGTATTGCGGATACCTGCGGGAGAGTGTGAAAGAGAGAGATCCGGGGGAGAATGCATTCAGTATTCTATCGGGCCTTCCGGTGTTTCATTTTCCCAATTGGTATCTAAGTACTCCAGGTAAATAATGCGGGAGGATAATGCAGGAGGAAGACCGCAACGGGGCAAAGTACAGATTCGTACCCGTACAACCCTGGTATTTTTATCATATATACACACCAACAGTCCATAAATGACCGCAAAATCCTCCATGAGTGTCCCGGAAGCCGCCATGGTATTCGGGTTCTCCGGCGGGGCAAGCCTGAACGAGGTCCATGCACGGTACCGGGAACTTGCCAAAGAATGGCACCCCGATGTCTCGCAGCATGACCCCGGCCTGTCCCACGATACATTCATACGGATCAAGGACGCGTATGATATCCTGGTAGATTACTGCCTTAATTACGAGATATCGTTCAGGCCGGAGGATATCCGGAAGGGCACGGGGTACGATTCACGGGAGTTCTGGATGAGCCGGTTCGGTGAGGACCCGATCTGGGGCTGACAACAACCTCTGGCTGAATCGTAGTGAGGGCAGATCCCGGATATCCTGCATCTGCAGCCGGTCATATTGTCCCAATTTTCTCCCGGACTATGACGCCAGTTCTATTCTGTCCCGGTGGAGGAAGCACCATGGTCTCCGGAGTCTTTCGGTACGCAATCAAAAGGTTTTAACCATTTATGCGCATATGAGTAAATATGATGCCCGGAATGAGACCGGGAGATCAACAATCAGAGGATTTACCATGAAAGTTGCTATTGCAAAGGAAGGGGACGAAGTGTCTGCTCATTTCGGGCACTGCACGGAATACGCAGTCTTTGAGATTGCGAACAACAAAATAACCAATAAATCAATTTTACGGAGCCCCGGCCACGAACCCGGAAAACTGCCTCCGTTTCTTGCATCACACAAGGTCACCCACGTGATTGCTGGCGGGATGGGACCCCGTGCCGTCGATCTTTTCTGCCAGAACAATATTGATGTGTACCTGGGAATTGCCGGGCCGATTGATGCCGTTATTGAGGCGTTTGTCAACGGCACGCTCGCAAAAGGCGAGAGCAGCTGCTCCCATGGCCCTGACCATGAATGCAGCGGGCATTGACCCCATACATCTACCTTCATCAACTGCACGGAACCTGAGAACACAACCCGGTTTCCCTGGCATGATGCCCGGCATCCTGCCCTGAGCCCCCACCGGCTTTTTTTCCCGGGTTGATTAAGAAAAGTGACACGTATGACACCAGAACCAGAAGGTCACCCGGAAATGAAGGGTGCGTCCCCTGCCCCAAAAGGGCTGCCACCCAAGGCAAAGATCGATGTGAAACACGTAATCATTGTACTGAGCGGCAAGGGAGGAGTCGGGAAATCCACGGTCTCCACCAACCTTGCCTCCGCCCTCGCGGCGCACGGCCGTCAGACCGGGCTGCTCGACCTCGATATTCATGGACCGAATATCCCCAAGATGCTTGGGATCGAAGACCAGCGACCCGCGGTTCTCGAAACGTGCATGGAGCCGGTCCATGTCACCGGGAACCTTGCGGTCATGTCGATGGCCTTCCTCCTCCCGGATACCAGTTCGCCGGTCATCTGGCGGGGCCCTATGAAGATGGCAGTGATCCAGCAGTTCCTTTCCGAAGTGAACTGGGGGGCACTCGACTATCTTATCGTAGACCTGCCACCCGGCACTGGAGACGAAGCCCTTTCCATCATCCAGCTGGCACCCAATGTCCAGGGTGCGGTCATTGTTACAACACCCCAGGATGTTGCGGTGATGGACGCGACAAAGGCCGTGAAGTTTGTGGAAAAACTGGACCTGCCGGTCATCGGGATCATCGAGAACATGAGCGGGATGGTCTGCCCTCACTGCGGCGATGTAATCGACATGTTCGGCAGGGGTGGCGGCGAGAAGGCAGCAAAGGAACTGGGTGTTCCCTATCTTGGCTCCATTCCCCTCGATCCGGCCATGGTGAAAGCCGGAGATGAAGGGCGCCCGTATGTCCTCCGCCATGCCGATACACCCACGTGGAAAGCCGTGGATGCGGTTATGGAAAACCTCATTAAACGGGTTGAATCCTGACAGGGTGTGAACCGTCACGAAAAAAGGATTCTGAAAAGAATGAGAAGATACCCCGGCATCCCGGAACTGCTCGAGGCATACATGGAGGGGAATACCTCCGGTGAACGGTGGATCACCGTGCATGAGCTCCGGGACCATTTTGGCCTGACGCGCTACCAGAGCAATACCGTATCGGCGTTCCTGCGGCGGCTGAATGCCGGGCCGTTTGGACGCTTTCCGTTTATTGTTACCCAAATTGCACAGGAACCGGGTGAAAAACCCTCTGATCCCAAAAAGAGCCGGTATCTGCTGAAACGGAGGGCATACCAGACCGTGAGGAAGTTGACAGAGCATCTGGAGGAGATTCATGGCACGTAACCCGGATATCCCGCCCCTCCTGGAAAAGTTCATGAAAGAATCCGGGGATAAACAACGCTGGGTGACGGTCTACGAACTACGGACCTATTTTCATCTGGATGAGTCATCAGCACCCGCAATCGCAGGATTTTTACGAAGGATTTCTCAGGGACCGTTCTTCCCCTGTTCATACCGGGTGGAACGTATCGAGAAGATCACCGTAGAAAAACCTCAACGAAGGATTATCAGAAGGTATCTCGTGACACAGAGATCCCCCCCAAAAAAAAGCGCTCCGGTACAAAGCATACCCGGAACAACCCAGAAAAACGTGCTCCATAATTTCACCGATACAGATGCGATCGAACTTTTTAACCGGGTCCTGAAAGAGAACACTGACAGGCCGGATTCGCCCGGATTCCAGTAAAATAACGGGATTTTTCTGCCGAGGCGAAACGGGCATGAACTCTATCGGTTCATGCTCCTTTCAACAGAGTGATTTTCAACAGAGTTTTTTTCGACAGGTTCGAAGAACTTCGTTCTTCTCATTGTCGAGGTTTTTCAAACCTCACCCACTTCGAATTCCGAAGAGGTCGAAGACCTCGAGGACGAGAAAAAACCATAGGTTTCTTCGACTTCCGATCGCGGATGTGAGTATAAACCAAATGAGATCCTGATTGCAAAAGGGAATTCATCCATTATTGATCCAGACCGGATTCATTCCACAAAAGATCTGCGACCGGGAGCTTGGGAAGAAACCCCAAGGATTCTTTGGAATCACGATCGCGTTTAAAAAATTTTAACCGGGCCGGTTCCAAAACCATTTGTCCCCTGCCCGACCCCCTGTTTCGAGGGGGCAAAAAATACCTGTATTTCCTGTGGAGAATACGAAGGAAAATCAGGGCATATCAGCCCCAGTGGAACCTGAGGGGGGTCGGGCAGGGGACATGATCGCATCGCCCGGACGATCCCGGAAATTTTTTTTTCAACCGGACCCTGCCCGCATGTCAAAAACCAAAAAAAAGAATGGTACCCTGCCCCTGCTCCATTCAGGAAATGCCAGAAATCAGCAAAGGAATTATCGTGTCACTTCAACCGGGTCGATGTTCGCATCGATGAGGCAGTCGAAGGAGACCATGGAGAGCCATCCTGCCTTCTCGAACATGTGCATGAAGCAGACACCGATGACGGCGGTTCCGGCGTGCCGGTCGATGACCGCCTTTACCTGACCGGCATTGACCGGCATATTCGGCATCGAGAGCCCGCCCATGACCACGATGGCTTTCGGGTTCAGTGTGCCGGCTGGTGTACCAGCCTGCATGCCGACATGCTCGACATTCCCGATCTTCCTTGCCTTTGACTCATCGACAAACGGGACAAAGACCTGCTCGAGCTCAAGCGAGCGCAGGGCGAACCCGAGGAGCTCTACGAACGGCGTACAGGTGCCCGGCACACCGTAGTAAACAATCTGGTCGCCCTTTTTGAGACCTTTGCTCTCGACAAACTCCTTAAACGGTCGCAGGATGCCCGGGACACCGTGGAAGACTTCCTTTGCTGCCATGATGATCAACAGTATTCTTGGGAGATGATAAAATCCTTGGCAACAGGTCAGAGCAACGGGCAGCAGGATACCCGCGGGCTTTTTGTGGACTTGCGTGGAGTATAGAGAAAAGGTACCGTTCATGACGAACACCAGTACGATGGCGGGAACCGCCTGATGGCTCACCGGTCAGTCTTCGGTCCGGTCCTCTCCCGCCGGCTCGGCCTCTCGCTTGGGATCGATCTCATCCCGTTCAAGACCTGCTCGTTCAACTGCGCGTACTGCGAGTGCGGGGCATATCCCTTCACGATCATGGAGCGGCAGGATTTCATCCCGGCAGAGCAGGTCTGTGCGGAACTCGCCGGGGTCCTTTCGTCCCGTCCGCAGCTCGATTCGATCACCTTTGCCGGGTCCGGAGAGCCCACGCTTGCCCGCTCCCTCGGGCCGGTCATCTCCTGGATCCGGCGGGAATACCCGGAGTATACCGTGAGCGTCCTCACGAATGGCAGTCTTCTTTCTGACCCGCAGGTCTGCAGCGAGCTCCTCCCCGCAGGGAGGGTGGTCCCGACCCTCACCTCGGCATTCCAGACGACCTTCGAGCGCATCCACCACCCCCACCCGTTCTTCAGGATCGATACGATCATCGAGAGCCTTGTGAGGTTCCGCGACCAGTATACGGGCGAGCTCTGGCTCGAGGTCTTCATCATACCCGGGATTAATACTTCAGATGCAGAACTCGCGGGTCTGAAGGCGGCAATCCACCGGATTCGTCCGGACCTTGTCCAGCTGAACCGGCTCGACCGGCCTGCACCTGAGCCCTGGGTCACCCGGGCAACAGACGAGGAACTGGAACAGGTCAGCACCCATCTTGGATCTTTTCCCGTTGACTGTCCCGTAGAGATTGTCGGGAGACATCCGCATGTTTCCCAGGCTACCAAGGAGAAGACCGGGCCCCGGGAGATTGTCCGGGCGATCCTCAGCCGGAAACCATCGACATGTACAGAGCTTGCCGAAGGGTCTGGCCTGGAGAGAGCCGAAGTCGGGGAGATCCTCGCATCCCTTGAACGCCAGGGTATCATAACCAGAAAACTGGGGGCGCAGGGCACTGAATATGTTCTGTGTGAAAAATAATTCCGGGCAGTACCGTCCGGCCTGCCGGGCTACCAGGTGAATTTCATCCCGACGCCGGTCTCCTGAACCGGGCAGGTCCGGGCAAGGGCAAGCTTTGCCGCAAGGGAAGTACAGTGGCAGGGATGCAGTGCTTCAAGCGAGAGCGAGGCGAGATACCCGCCGGTCTTCTCCCACCGTTCCGGTTCCGGAACCAGGAGATGGAAACCACCGATGATATCCCGCACCCTGCTCTCCCCGCATACCTCCCGTGCGTATTCGGTTATGGTACCGATGCCACTGTGCGAGCAGCCGGTGATGATCACAAGACCGCTGCCGGAACGGAACGCCAGGGCTGAATCGTCCAGCAGCAGGTCGGGTTCGGTCGTCCCACCGGGAAGGTGGATCCGCCTTCCGTCCGAGTCGGGACGCTCGAACGGGAACTTCCGCGGGATCCTGCCGAGGAAGACGAGGTCGTCCGTTATCCAGAGGGGTTGATCGGAGAGCCTGAGCCGGAACACGTCCGCAGCCTCCTGCCCGGTCATGACCGACCCGTTCATCTTCCCCTTCTTCTCCTTTGGCCAGAAGCAGCGCGGGTGGGCGATGAGCTCAGGTGCCGCTCTCCCGCAGTCACCCTTTCCGCCCACCTGATCTGCGAGCGCGGGTAGTCCGCCCGTATGATCGATATGCCCATGAGAGAGGACAACATTGTTCACATCGTGCAGGTCCGTCCCGAGCTTCCCTGCATTTGTAAGGAAGAGGCCGGAGAGCCCGGTATCGAACAGCACCTTTTTCCCGGCAGTCGTGAGGAGAAAGGAGAGACCGGGCTCGGCCAGCAGGTCATTGTCGAGGATTGCGGAGTTGTCCACAAGGACGGTCAGGGTGAGCCGGGGTGTCATGTACAACACTATCGCATGTGCAACGCGATGAGGTTTGTGCCCGGCTTTATTGGGGATAGCATACCCGCGCCGCATGGTGCTAAAAAGACATCCTACTTAAGTACTATTTAAAACATGCATTTTTTAATACTCAATGTAAAATCATCTGATACGCGTTTTAATGAATTTTTTCAGTGGGATTATATACCGGGCGTTCCAACGATCGATCAGGATGGGCCGGCTCCCCCTTCGTGTCCCTGCCCATTATTGCGTGGTGATATCCATGACCGAATTCGCAGATAGAGAACAATACTCGGTGATGCCCGATGTCCTCTCGTTCGGGAAGCTGGATGTGCTCATGGTAGCGGTAGTCTTTCTCCAGTCACTCCTGATCGCCTGGTTCCTCTTCCTTATCATCGAGGGATTCGAGATTACAATGTTCTTCCGGTTCCTGCTAGGGGTGGCAGTCATCTTTGCCATCATGGTACCGGTCTTTGTGTTGCTGGACGGTTTCCAGACCCTGTCGATCACGGACGGATTTTTTATCCCGCTCGGCCTCTATACCTTCATGTTCGCCCTCTTCAACTCGCTGATAAGCTACTCCTTCCAGTTCCTCAACCCCGGCGTCCTGCTCCCTGCCGTTGCCGGGGGGATCGGTTTCGGGCTCGTCGGCCTAGGCGCCTACCACCTGCCGCGGGACCTCACGAAGTCGTTTGCCGCAGTGACCTGCGGGATCACCATCATCTTCCTGAGCTCTCCCATGATACTTGCCGGTTTCTTCTTCATCCTCACCGGCGACCTCTCATCGTTGCCGACGGTATCAGCATAGCCACATTTTTCTTCTCGTTTTTCTTCCGGATGGCGATCCGAACTCTTTTTCCCTGCCGGGGGGAACCTCTGGTATATGAAAAACCCTTTCCACATCATGATCATCCCGACGCTCGGATGCCCCGGCCGGTGCAAATACTGCTGGAGCTCGGAGGAAGGATCCCCGATCATGACGATCGACACACTCCGGGAAACGGTCGAGTGGCTCAGGGGGTTTGAGAACGACCGCGTCACATTCACGTTCCATGGCGGCGAGCCGCTGCTTGCCGGGGCAGCTTTCTACCGGGATGCCCTGCCGATGATTGCCGGGGAACTTGCCGATCAGCACCCGGAGTTTGCCATGCAGACCAACCTCTGGCGGATGACGCCGGAGATCGCAGAGGTTCTATCCGAGTACCATGTCCCGATTGGTTCGAGCATTGATGGGCCGGAAGAGATCACCGATTCGCAGCGGGGCGAGGGGTACTACGAGCGCTGCATGAAGGGTTACGAGATCGCAAAGGCTGCAGGTCTCAGCGTCCGGTTCATCTGCACGTTCACGAACAAATCGGTGAAGCACCGGGAGGAGATCTTCAACTTCTTTAAGGAGAAGGGTTTTGTCCTGAAACTCCACCCGGCGCTTCCGTCCCTCCGTTCGGAGAACCCGAAGGAATGGGCACTTGAACCGCAGGAGTATGGGGAACTCCTGGTCTATCTCCTCGACAAGGTGCTCGACAACCTCGGGAAGGTCGAGGTGATGAACATCAACGACCTCTGCCGGTGCGTCTTCACGCGCCGGGGTTCGGTCTGCACGTTCGTGGACTGCATGGGGAGTACCTTCGCGGTCGGCCCCGATGGCAGCATATACCCATGCTACCGGTTCGTCGGGATGCCGGAATGGGTGATGGGAAATGTCCGGAACCGGCCCACAAAGGAGCAGCTGATGGCATCGGAACCAGGCAGGCGCATGACGGCATTCGCCGAATATGTCAATACCGCCTGCAAAGAGTGCCGGCATATCAGGTACTGCCGGGGCGGGTGCCCGTACAATGCAATCGCGCCTTCGGGCGGATCTCTTGACGGTGTCGACCCGCACTGCGCTGCATACCGGCGGATCTTTGACGAGATCAGCGATCGGCTCAACGACGAGATGTTTGCCGAACCCCCGTCAGGAATGGGGTTCGGGATGCCAGCCATGAGAAAGAAGAAAGCAGGTATCATGGACCTGGTGCGGACAATCGTCGAGAAGTAGCGGTCACCACGCGACCCGGAACCCGTGGAACTCCCCGGTTGCGGGACCGCGCTTCACCACCATCTCATCGACCCGGATGATGTGATCGTCCCTGGCATGGGCGAGACGAAGAAAATCGTCCAGGCCCGCGGGGGAGCTCTCGGCAACGATCTCGACCGTCCCGTCACTGAGGTTCCGGACATACCCGTGGACACCGGTTGCATGCGCACATTCGGAGACAAAGTGCCGGTACCCCACACCCTGTACGCGGCCCTTTGCATTGGCGGTTATCCGCTCCATGGATAGTACAGGGTGTCGTTTTCTGATAACGTTTGGGAATTGCGTACCGGCACCGAAAACAAAAAAACGTCTCACCACCCGAAACCTGCATCACCAGTTCCAGCCAATATATCGGCACGAAACGCATGCAGGTATTCCGCTACGGGGAAAAGGAGATCCGGCACCTCAGCCGCCGCGACCGGAAACTCGGTGCGGCGATCGATGAGATCGGGATGATCGAACGGGAGGTGAACCCGGATCTTTTTGCAGCCCTGGTGGCCAGCATCGCAAGCCAGCAGGTGTCGGCAAAAGCTGCTGAAACGGTATGGTCGCGGATGGAGGCCCGGTTCGGGCAGATCACCCCGGCAGCAATCGCGGCAGTCACCGTTGACGAGATACAGCAGTGCGGGATGTCAGCCAGAAAGGCCGGCTACATCAGGGGGATCGGGAACGCGGTGATAAATGGCAGCCTCGACCTGGCCAGGCTCCACACGCTGCCTGATAATGACGTGATTGCACACCTCACCTGTCTGAAGGGCGTCGGTGTCTGGACCGCCGAGATGCTCCTCATCTTCTCGATGGAACGCCCTGATGTTGTCAGCCGGGGGGACCTGGCGATCCGGCGTGGCATGATGCGCCTCTATGGCAAACAGGAGATCCGCGGGCCGGATTTTGAACAGTACCGGAAACGGTATTCCCCGTATGGTTCGGTTGCATCGCTGTATCTCTGGGAGATCTCGCACCGGTAACGGGGGATCCCCAGGAGCACCGGTAAAGAGATTGCTACCCCGCGGGGCGATGATCCAAAGCAGGCTCCTTTTTTACTTCTTACAGAGAAACACTCCCCAATGAGTACTGGCGCTTCACCTCCACAGGAACTCCCGGCAGACCTGCAGGATCTGAAGGACCCGGGGTACGAGATCTTCATCCTGCTCGTATCCCTCCTCTCGGTCGGAAACCTCATCGTCTCGTGGATACCGGGGCTCGATCCCGATGCCGTCAAAGTCCTTACGGTCATCAACTTCTTCCTGACCATCATCTTCCTCGCTGACTTCACCTACCGCCTGTTCACCGCAGGATCAAAAGCACACTATTTTATCCACAACTGGGGCTGGGCCGACCTGCTGGCCAGCGTACCGGCACTCCGCATCCTCCGTCTCTTCCGGATCTTCAAAGCGTACCGCCTGCTCAACCGGTATGGCGCCCGAAACATTTTCGGGCAGCTCCGGAAACACCGGGCCGAGAGCGTCCTCTTCATCGTCGTTTTCTGTGTCATGCTGGTCATCGAGAGCGGCGCGTTCCTGGTACTCATGGCAGAGCGGGGTGCACCGGATGCTAATATCACCTCGGCATCCGATGCCATGTGGTGGGTATATGTAACCATCACCACGGTCGGATACGGTGACCATTACCCGGTCACCAACACCGGCCGGCTGGTCGGGATAATGATCATGACCATGGGCGTCGGCCTGTTCGGCACCCTTGCCGGTTTCATTGCAAACAAACTCCTTGCTCCGGATGAAGGGGAAAGCCGTGGCGGAAATGACACCGAACCGGGTGTCAGCCTTCAGGCCATCAAGAAATCCCTTGAGGCACAGCGCGTTCAGAACGAAGAGCTGAAGGAGCGGCTCGACCGGATTGAGCGGCAGCTGCAGAGCAGGTGAGCGATACCACGTGTCCCATCCCGGCGCCCGAAACACAATTCCACCTGATCGCAACACAAGCAGACTTTCCTTAACGCAAATCCAGATGCGTAAAAAACCCGGAAAAACGTCCGATTATTAAAAGGGGCTTAATATACTCACCGCTCGGCGGAATAAATTCGAAACCTTTTAATTAAGATCCTTCCAACGTTACACTGACCACAAAGAGTATTTACTATGTACTCGATGTGCGTGGCATTGCATTTTGAATACTCTCGTGCATTCGCACGCAGGGAGGAGGCTAAATGGAACATATTGTATTTGGCATTGGAATTACTGCATTGACAGGAGCTCTTGCCACCGTAGCCGGTGCTGCGGAAGATACTGAATCCAACATCGGGTCCCAGGGTGACCCGAACTCACAGGTTCAGCTCGCACCGCAGATGGGATTCCTGCACCGCATCTTCAACAAGGCGGTCGCTGGCGAACCCCCGGCATACGCTCTGTGGTGTGCACTGGGCGCAGGTCTCGCGTGGGCTTTTATGGCAATGCAGATCAACCCGGTTCTTGCAATTGTCCTCGGCTGTGTTCTCGCAACATTCGTCCAGGGCGTCTATGCAACAACCGCTTACGTAGGCAGGACCGCAAGTCTTGCTAAGTTCGGGCAGCCGGTGTACGTGGACGTACTCAAGTCCATGACAACGGTTACCATGGCACATGCCTTTATTGCAATTTTCTGTACCGTAACACTCTGTCACCTGATCAACGCAGCTCTTGGACACCCGTTCCCGCTGCCGCTGCTCGGTCTGATCTGGGGTCTTGCACTCGGTGCAGCAGGATCTGCAACAGGCAACCCGTACTACGGCAAAGAACGCCAGTACCAGAACCAGAAGTTCGGTGCCGGTGTCCCGATCTCAGCATCCGGTAACATTGTCCGCTACGCCGAAGCAGGCGAGCGCAACTCAATCGACAATGGCTGGTTCACTGCAAAGATTGGCGGTGCATCATCCGGTATCTGCTTTGGTCTTATTGTCTTCCTCGAACTCTGGCGTACCGTCGTGTTCGAAAAGATCAACCCGTGGTATGCAATCATTGTCGGTGTCCTGATGATCCTCATCTTCACTGTCGTTGACCGCTATATCGAGGTCTGGGCACGGAAGAACTACGGACCCTACACGGCACCCAAGGAGGCAGAAGCATGAGCGCAGTTGCAGCAAAGCCGGCAGCTGGCGGGGCGATGAACCCGGCCGCAATGGCTGTCGGTGTCGTCATGACGTTAATCCTGCTCGGCGTCTGCTATGCCGTCTCACCAGGCGTCGGCCTGATGGCCCTCATTGGCGTCATCATCGGCGGTGTCCTGATCGGATTCGGCACCCACTTCGTCCCGGTCGGCGGTGCACCCGCTGCAATGGGACAGGCCCCCGGTATCGCTACCGGTGTTGCGATGCTCGCAGCCGGTGCAGGTCTTGCAGGCCTGTTCGGCGGTGCATGGGCAGCAGAACAGGGCCTTGTCGTCGCAGTCGTTACCGGTGGAGTCGGTGGCGGCCTGATGATGGCAATCACCTGTATGATGGTGAACTTCGTCTATGTCTTCGGCATGGGTATCCCCTCAGCATCCGGTAAGGTTGCTAAGGACCCGATCACCGGAGACACGCAGGCAGAATACAAGTCCCAGGGAACGGAAGGTCACGGCCTGCCATTCATCTCATTCGTTGGCGGTGTGATCGGCGGTCTCCTCGGTGGTGCCGGCGGTACCCTCATCTACATCGAGCTCCTGACTCTCTACGAGCAGACGCTTCCCGGTGTAATGAATGTCACCCCTGCACAGGTTATGCCAATTGCAGTCTCCGCTGCAGGTATGTTCGCCGTTGGTCTCTTCCTCGTGAACGCAGTGCTCACTGCATACAACATCACGGGTACTATCGAAGGACCCCACGACCCGAAATTCAAGCGCTGGCCCCGGTCGATCGTTGCATCCGCATGTGCATCCGCACTCTGCGGCCTTGTTGCGGTCCTGATCGTGGTACCCCTGCCGATCTGAGGTGTAGAAGATGTCAGTCAAAGTAGAAGTAATCGAAGGTGGCGTCCCGCACAATAATATCATGATCGCGGGCGTCGTCTGCACGCTCCTGTGCATCTACCTCACCTACCTCAACGTGATCACCAAGACCGAGATGTTCTCGTTCTTTGGCGGACTCGCGGTTGTTGCGGCATTAGTCTGGGGTAGCCACACCATCAAGGTGCTGTGCAGCTATGGTATCGGAACCGGTGTCCCGTCAGCAGGTATGATCGCATTCGGCTCAGGTGTGATCGCAATGCTGCTTGCGACAAGGGTCTCAAACATCCTTCTCGCACCCATCGTTGCACTCGTCCTTGCAGCAGTCATCGGTCTTATCCTCGGGTATCTCGCCAACGATGTCCTGAACATGAAGATCCCGGCAATGGTCCAGGCTCTTACCGAGATGGCAGTCGTCGGTGCGCTCACCCTCATGGGATTCGCAGCGCTCATCACCGGCGGGTTCGGATTCTCCGGGCTCACCACGGGGACTGTCTCCGTGTTCGGCATGACGCTTCTCACCCACCAGCAGTCATTCATTGGCGGTGGCCTTATCGCCGTGGCATTCCTGCTCGGTGCAATCGCCATCCAGCACCCGTTCAACGCGTGCCTCGGACCCGGCTGGAAGCAGGACCGCATGCTCATGCTCACCGCAGAGTGTGCATTCCTCTCAATGATTGTCGCGGCAATTATGTCCTTTGCACTCATCAGCGCAGGCTCGGCAATCATCTCGCTGCTCGTTGCAGTCATCGGGTGGGCATACACCTACCAGCAGTACATGATCCTGTCCAAGCGCGATGCAGCGGCATGGCTCGATGCAAAACCGATTCCAGAAGTGGAGGGACACTAACATGGGATACGTTCAGGTTCTCCCGGAATTCGGCCTCGTGGCTGACCCGGTTGTCGGTGTCGTCACTACTGCCGGCGAGTCACTCTCGCCAGTCATCGAGAAAGTCGCAGTGCTCGAGGCAACCAGCAAGGACCTCGTCGACATGCTCTCAGGAGAGGGTAACCTCCTCGCCTCGTTCCCCAACAGGGAACACGGGCTTGCTATCGGGGGTACAATCACCTCGTTCTGGTATGGACTTGCTGTCGGCCTCTTCATTGCCGGTATCATAGCATTCCAGCTGATCAAGGGGGCCTAATATGGCAAACAAGAAATCAGCAGCAAGCGGCTGGCCGCTCATCAAGGGAGATTTCCACTCGGGAGACGCTAACAGCCCCGTCGCTGTCGTCACCATGGGTTCACACCTCGACGAGCAGGGCATCTGCGATGCAGGCGCTGCTCTCTGCGGCTCCTGTAAGACCGAAAACCTCGGTCTCGAAAAAGTTGTCGCCAACGTCATCGCCAACCCCAACATCAGGTTCGTCCTGCTCTGCGGTACTGAAGTGAAAGGTCACCTCTCCGGCCAGACCCTCGTCGCCCTCCACAAGGGCGGTGTCAAGGAAGGCCGTGTCGTCGGCGCTGAAGGCGCTATCCCCTTCATCGAAAACCTCAATGATGCTGCGCTCAAGCGGTTCCAGGAACAGGTCGAGATCGTCAACATCATGGAGTCCGAGGACATGGGCGCCATCAAGGCCAAGATCAACGAGCTCAAGGGCAAGGACCCGGGCGCGTTCTCTGGCGACGCGATGGTCGTCGAAGTCAAGGAAGCCGCTGGTGGTGGCGAGGAAGCCGCAGGCGAGGCACGCCCACTCTCAGGCGAGATGGCGCTTATCACCGCCCGCATGAAGGTCATCGAGAAGATGGTGACTGACATCGGGTACCGCGACAAGTTTGCCGCCGGCGTCTATGCAGGGAAGATCGAAGGCCTGATGATCGGTCTGATCATATCGTTTGCCCTCGTGGGTATCCTTATGCTGGGGTGATCTAGATGGCAGAAGAAGCAAAATCAACCGGACCAATCAGGATGGTAGCAATCGACAACATGGTCGAGAACATCCGCTACAAGTCACAGATCCTTGCAAGGACCAACAAGATCGACTCTGCAGTCACTGCATCCGGCCTCTTCGGGTTCATGGCAGGCTTACTTACTGCCCTGATCCTGATCGTGGTGCCGGCATTAATCATGGGCTGAGGTGAAGAAGATGGCAAACAAGAAATCAGCAGCAAGCGGCTGGCCGCTCATCAAGGGAGATTTCCACTCGGGAGACGCTAACAGCCCCGTCGCTGTCGTCACCATGGGTTCACACCTCGACGAGCAGGGCATCTGCGATGCAGGCGCTGCTCTCTGCGGCTCCTGTAAGACCGAAAACCTCGGTCTCGAAAAAGTTGTCGCCAACGTCATCGCCAACCCCAACATCAGGTTCGTCCTGCTCTGCGGTACTGAAGTGAAAGGTCACCTCTCCGGCCAGACCCTCGTCGCCCTCCACAAGGGCGGTGTCAAGGAAGGCCGTGTCGTCGGCGCTGAAGGCGCTATCCCCTTCATCGAAAACCTCAATGATGCTGCGCTCAAGCGGTTCCAGGAACAGGTCGAGATCGTCAACATCATGGAGTCCGAGGACATGGGCGCCATCAAGGCCAAGATCAACGAGCTCAAGGGCAAGGACCCGGGCGCGTTCTCTGGCGACGCGATGGTCGTCGAAGTCAAGGAAGCCGCTGGTGGCGCAGAAACTGCCGCTGCAAGTGCAAACCCGCAGTTCCTCGAGATCGAGAAGCGCCTCGACAAGATCGAGAAGCAGCTCGAGTTCGTAGATGCAGAGGTTGCTCAGCGTGTTGGACGAAAGATCGGACGGGACATCGGTATCCTCTACGGCCTCGTTGCGGGGTTAACCGTATTTGTGATGATGCTGTTCCTGTACCAGAAACTTATGACGATGGTATAACGGAGGTGTAAGAGAATATGTTCAGATTTGAAAAAGAACAGAGTGTCTGGGACTTCAACGGCACCATGATCGGTGGCCAGCCCGGCGAGTACCCGACTGTACTGGGTGCTTCTATCTTCTACAACAAGCACGAGTGTGTTCTTGACGACCACACTGGAAAGATCGACAAGGCAAAGGCAGAGGCTCTCTGGAACCGCTGCCAGGTCCTCTCCGATGCAACCGGCATCCCGCACTTCATCCAGATCATTGCGGAATACGGCGCTGCATTCGAGAGCTACTTCAGCTGGTTCGACTCAATCGACAACAAGACTGCATTCCTGATGGACTCATCAGCACCCGCAGCACTTGCCCACGCCTGCAAGTACGTGACCGAGGTCGGTCTTGCAAAGCGTGCAATCTATAACTCGATCAACGGGTCCATCCCCCCGGAGAACATCGAAGCACTCAAGAACAGTGACGTCGACGCAGCAATCGTCCTCGCATTCAACCCCGGCGACCCGTCCGTTGCCGGCCGCGAG
Organism: uncultured Methanoregula sp.; assembly: GCA_964448885.1. Lineage (GTDB taxonomy): Archaea > Halobacteriota > Methanomicrobia > Methanomicrobiales > Methanospirillaceae > Methanoregula. The sequence goes on from CAYVAQ010000005.1 coordinate 98,681, forward strand.
AAGGTTCTGACAGCCGGTGGTGTCGCCGGCCAGGCAAAGGGCATGCTCGATATCGCCAAGGAATGCGGAATCACCCGCCCGATCCTTGACACTGCAGCAACCCCGCTCGGCCTCGGCTCCGGTGGCTCATACCGTGAGATCCTTGCATGCAAGGCAATCCACGGCTACCCGACCGGTGGTGCATACCACAACATGACCGTCTCCTGGACCTGGCTCAAGCGCTGGAAGGGTACCTCCAAGACCCCCTCCGTGCTCGCAGAGGGCTACAAGGGCAAGGACGAACTCCTCAAGCAGATGTCCCACCACTACCTTGGCGGTATGGAAGGCATCAAGCAGGCTGCATGGTCCGCACCCGATATCGGCTGCAACATGATTGCCTCCACTCTCGGTGCAGACCTCATCATGTACGGACCTATCGAGAACGTCGAAGCAATGATCACCGCACAGGCCTACACGGACATCACCGTCCTTGAGGCAACCCGCCAGCTCGGGATCGAGTGCAAGGCACCAAGCCACCCAATCTTCAAACTCATTTAATTTTTTTTTCCGAGAGGTCGAAGACCTCGAGCTTGAGAAGAAACCATCAGAATTTCTCCGAAATCCGAAGAATTGAGCGAAGCGAGATTCGAGGATGAGAAGAACTGCGCAGCAGTTTTTCGAATTGCGCAGGATTTCTCAAAAGGGTTTTGGTAATAGAAAAAGAAAGAGATGTTACCCGCGGTTCATTTTTTCGTGTGATTGTCCGGCGCTGACTGCGTTCCCAGGGGAAAGTTGACGATCCGCATACTCTCGTCTGCTTCCCGGGAACGCCCGAGGTTCCTGAGCGCGATGGCTTTGTTATACCAGACAAAGGAGTTGACCGGGTTCAGGTTGATGGCATTGTCGAAGAACGTGAGTGCCTCCTCATTTCTTCCCAGTTCGCGCAGGGCGATCCCTTTTGCGGTCATCGCACGGATATTCTTGGGGCTCCATTCAAGGATAGTATCGAAACACACTATCGCCTCCTCGTGCCGGCCGAGCTCGTTGAGACAATACCCCTTGTTCGCGAGTGCGAAGGTATACTCCGGGTCGATGGCGAGTGCCCGGTCAAATGCGATGATCGCCTCTTCATACCGGCGGATCTTCCGGAGGGTGTATCCCTTCTCGAACCACGAAGTGATGAGGCTGGGATTGATCTTCACCGCCTTGTCATAACAGGCTATTGCATCCTCATGCCGGCCAAGGTAGTAGAAACACTTGCCCTTGTTCTCCAGGGCCGTTGTATTGTTCGCGTTCGCCTCCAGCACACGGTCATAGAGCGAGATTGCATCATCATAGCGTCCCACCTTCATCTGGTGATGCGCCTTTTCCAGCAAAGCAGGTACGTCCATACCACTCATATTACCATACACACAGGGTATGATAATACCTTGCGGTGAGGAAAAAGAGATGATTATCTCCTGTTACGGATGCTGATATACAGACCTGCTGCTGCAAACGCCGATACGAGAGCGGCAGCCGGCAGAGAAGCTGATTTGGTTGTTGTGACAGGCGCGGGCGGCGGGGGAGTGGCAGGTGTGGTTGTCACCGGGACCGTTGTCGGTGTCGGCGTTGGCGAGGTTATGACAATCTGCGGTGCATGGACCGAGGAGTGCATCTCCGGGTTCAGCGTGTAGGACGGGCCGCTGCTGACAGAAACCCGTGACGTCGTAGACTCGTCCAGGAACACCTCGAGCGTCTTGTAGGTGCTTGAGCCCCCCAGATGTGCCTTGTCAACAGGCTCATTGGTCACATACACGATATACGTGCCGGGATTAATCTCGTTCTCGATCCGTGCCGTGTTCCATTTATAGTACCATTCCTGGTTACTGTCTACGTCGACCATGGTAAACTGCCCCTGGTCAGCCCGCTTCGATATATCGGTAAGAACCACGCCATTGGCGGGGAGGCCCGGGCCGGTAAGGAAGAGATACACCCGGTCGCCCTTGTACAACACACCCTTGAGATTGATGGTGTCTCCCAGCTCAGCCCGGATACTCTCATCAGCAGCAGCAGCTGGGGGGAAGAACAGGCAGGGGATGCCAAAGCAGAGCAGACAGGCAAGACAGGTACGGGATAACCATCGTATCGGGAGAGAATGCATAGGGATCACCGGTAAGAGTGTGTCCCCCGTGCATGCTTATAGATTTGCGAACGATAACCGGTCCTCGCAGCCATGGGTGTATCCTAAAGAGGTGGATGAAATTCGCGGGAAATGATAAAAAAGGATGCGTGGTATGGGAATGAAATGTGCTAAACCTGGAGTGGCTCGAATCCCTGTTTGAAGACCTTGCCGAGCCGGACACTGATCCGGGGATCTATCGCGCAGACCGGACAGGTATAATCATCCGGGAGGTCCTCAAACCGCGTCCCGGGTTTTATCCCGCGATGCGGTTCGCCCCGTTTCTCGTCGTACACATACCCGCAGATGGAGCAGACATAGCGTGTCGGGCGCCATTCCTCAAAGCCCCACTTGCCGATCTTCCCTTTTCCCTGCTGGCCGCAGACCGGGCAGACATAGCTGTCCGGGAGGTCCTCAAATTCCGTCCCGGCCGGGATGCCATTGTGCGGTTCGCCGCGGAGAGGCGAGTAGATGTACCCGCAGAGCCGGCAGCGGCAACGGGAAACCGTTGCCGCGGCTCCTTTCTTTGCCCGGGCGGCTGGTTTTTTCACAACCTTCTTTGGTGCTGCTTTCTTTGCCACGGTTTTCTTAATCACCGGTGCTTTCTTCGCCGCAGCAGGTTTCTTCGTTGTCAGCGGTTTTTTTACCGCAGTTGAAGATCTCTTTTTTGCAGCCGGGACGGTTGTCTTTTTTACCGGAGCAGGTTTCTTCATGCTGCTCTTTTTTGTCGTGCCTACCACTTTTGCCATGAATCAACTCCATTCCGGCCGGTCCTTCCCTGTCCCGGTGCGGATCACGCCGGATATACGGGAACATAGCCAGTAGTGACAGATATAAATTATGGATACTGCAAAATGCGGACGCGCCAGCCCCCATCCTCCCCGGGCATGCAGGTATATCCACCTGCAGATCGAATATCTTTTCAGATTATGCAGGAACTGATACCCGGAATTATCTTCTGCTTTGCAGCACTGTTCATCATTCTCGACCCGCTGCTCTCGGTCCCGATCTTCTCTGCGATGACCCGGGGGCAGAGCTCGGCAGAGATCCATAAACAGGCATTAATCGCGGTTGCGGTGGCTGGAGGGTTGATGTATCTGGTCCTGATATTCAACACGGCAATCTTCAATATCCTCGGCCTGAAACTGCCCGCATTCCAGATAGCCGGGGGGATCCTCCTCCTGCTGCTGGGCATCCAGGAGGCGCTCGGCATCGAGCTTGGTCACCACAAGGAGAGGACGGCAACTGCCGCGGGTGTGGTCATCGGTACGCCACTCCTCTGCGGACCCGGGACCATGACCACGGTCATGCTCCTCTCGAAAGATTACGGCACCCTGATCCCGTTCATCGCAATCACCCTTGTCCTGATCGCGACATGGCTCATCCTGTACTTCTCCGATACCATCCAGCGGATCCTCGGTGACGTCATCACGGATATCATGGGCAAGGTCCTCGGGATGCTGCTCGCTGCACTCGCCGTCCAGATCATGGCATCGGGAGTGCTTGCATATATTGCCGGCGTATAAACGAAGAACCGGGTAAATGAGAGACGATCAGATGAACGGCGCGGCAGGCGGTGACCCTGCATCTTTTTTGAACGTGAACACCTCGACCATATGATCGGGATGGTACCGCATCTTTGCTTCCCGGAGTCCTGCAACCCCCAGGTCGCTCTCACGGTTGATGTACCGGAACCGGTCTTTGAGGTGTATCGCCGTCTCTGAGTTGATTGCCTTGTATATCCCTTCACAGTCAGGAAGCCCTTTCTCGAAATGGACAAGGGCGGTATCGGCATTGAGTGGCTCAAAAAGCGCGATCGCTCCAATCCTGGAGAAGACCCGGATCATCAGGCCTTCCAGAGGCAGATCCTCGAAATGGTCGATGGCATAGAAGACCGCCTCCTTCTCGTGGGCAAGGACCGGATCGCCCTCGCAGCCCTTCCATTCACACCACTGGATGAGGAAACGCTTGACCTCCTCAAGGTTATCAGTAGTGATCGGTTCGGTCCGGCTTGCGCAGTTCTTCCGGAATTTATTGACCTGCCGCCGGATTGTCAGGTAGTCCTTCCCGGGAAGGCCGGCAAGATCATCTGCCCGGTACACATACTCGAAATGGTTGCGATCCGGAACAAGCATAATTTTTGGGATCACCGAACGCATCCATGCTGCATCGTCCGGGTTAATCAGGACGATCGGTTCGTTGTCGCTGACATCGGATGAGAACCGGATCAGCTCCTTCAGGAGGACCGGATTCCGGGGGCCAACAGGGACGCGGAACCGGGTAATCCCGTCGATGGTGCTTGCCAGGATGACATTTCCTTCAAGGTATGCGAACGTGTAATGGGCATAGTGGTTCCAGCAGACCATGTTCGAGAAGGTGTTGTCGCTGTGGACCTGCGGGTATTGTGCATAATGCCGGTCGAAGAACGCCCGGTCCTCCAGGGTCACCGGGCGGAAATCTTCCTGGGAGATCACGTGCTGTCACCCCGGAAAATCAACGGTATATGATCGGTCATGGGATGAAATCCCAGCGGTTGGTAGAACGCTTCGGTCCCGGGTTCAGCGATCAGGCCTACCCAGGTAACCCCGGCGTGCCCGCATGCGGTAAGGAGCGTTCGGACAATCTCTCTTCCAACACCAGCACCCCGGCATGACGGAAGCACGACAAGATCCTGGATGTAGCCGTCCGACACCCCATCGGATATGACCCGCCCCATGCCAACCGCCCGGCCACTGGTGCGATCCACGGCAACCGCGAAGAGAAAACTTCCCCGGATGAGTGCCGGGATCCCGGATTCCGCATAGTCCTCTCTCCACCATCCGCCGGCACGGTAGAGATCGGCTATCTCGTGCGCGTCCCATTCCCGCACCAGCCGAACCGTAACCTCCTCGTTCATGAAAAGTCCTTTTGCGTAATGTAGGTTACTCGCAGCAATCCTAATAATCCTGTGGGCAGGCGATACCACCCGGGGGACACGCGGGGGTGAACGGTAAAACAAATGCCCGGCAGCGGACCAAAAACAGGGGCATCAGCGGTTCAGCTGGGACAGCGCGGTGTCCACGATCGTACCGAGCCCTTCGATACTCCAGCGTTCGGAGTCGAGGACGAGATGGTAGATCAGGAGATTGTTGATATCGATGTCGTAATATGCACGATACCGGCCGGCTTCGCAGGCTTCGCGCTCGAGCGTGAGATTCTTTGCCATCTCTTCATCGGAAACCAGGTCGCGGGATGCAATCCGCTTGATCCGGCATCCAATCGGTGCATGCAACCAGATTTTGAGATCTGCCTGCGGGACCATCCATCCTGAAAGCCGTCCTTCGACAATAATATTGTCCTGGTTCTCCGCAATTTCTTTCTGCCGGGCATCGATCATCTTGTCATAAGAAGCGTCGGATTCGGCCAGCCGGCCAAATTCGGCAAGCTCCATATGATGCTCTTTGGCAAGCTGGCGGAAGACCTCTCCCGCCGAGATCATGGTGAACCCGTGCTTCTTTTCCAGGTACCGTGAGAGGGAGGTCGTCCCGCTCCCGGGCAGACCGCTCACGGTTATTCGCATCAGAGACCCCCGATGTTGAGGGCTTTCCTGATGACCTGGCTGAGCGTGATGGAACAGATCATGTACCAGAGGATCCACGCGGGGATGATCCAGACCGCCGCAGCGTTGAGGTTCAGCGTCCCGCAATAGGGCATCGTGATCGTGCTGGTCGTCTCCGCAAGGCGGAAGAGCAGCCAGAAGAAGATCGGGACCGTCAGGATGAGGATGTATGCCATCGGCTTGAACTGCTGCTGGGAGAGCTCAAGCTGTTCGCGCATCACCCGGTCCTTCTTCGCATCCAGTTTCTTGATCCGCTTCTCATCCTGGGAGAGCTGGGCTTCGCGATACTCGACCTGGAACTCCTTCATCCGCTCCTGTGACTCGGTCATCTTGTCATAATCGATCGTGTATTTCTGGATAATCGATGAGTAGAGACCGGTAAATGCCGAGAGAATGACGATGAGGATGTAGAACGGGATGTTAAAACCATCGACCAGTGGTGCAAATGCCGCGTCGATCCCTCTGCCGACGCCAACCCGCAGCCATTCGATGGAATAGGCAAACATGACGAGCATCATGAAGCACATGGCTATCCAGATGCCATACTTGTCCCAGGTCTTCGCAAGATCCATTGGTTCACCTGAGGACTTCTGCCAGATCGGATGCACCGCGATCCAGCAGGAAGTCGGCATTGGTAATGATCTTGATTGTACAACCGGTCAACATCGCGTATGCTGCAGCAATGGAGCGGTTGAACTGCTGGTGCTCTGCGATCGAACGCGAGCCTTCCTTGTCCCGCGATCGCGTCTCGTCGGTAAGTCTGCGCATGAGGATCTGGTCATCATCGGTCTCGACAAGGACAATGACATCCGGCATGATCTCACGGAGTACCCACTCCGGGAGTCCTGCCAGGTATCCCTTGGGGGTTTTCACGGAAGCATGGGTATCGATCAGGACATTGCCGGAGAATTTTCCGATGGCCTGACCGGCAAGCTGCTGAAGCTTTTTCTGCGTTGCCCGGTCAAGGGAGCGCATCTGGTCCCTGTCCTTGACGATATTCTCCTTCTGTGCAACCTCGAACATGAACGTCCCGAAGTTGAGGGACTGGTATTCGATACCCTGTTCCTTTAATTTCTTCAGTGCCTCGTTGATGACCGTCGTCTTTCCGACGCCCGGCACTCCGGTGATGATGACCTTCTTTCCTGCCATCCGCAATCCTTCCCTACCAATTACTCTTTACCAAAGAACGTCCGCATGAACGGGTACATTTCCATGATCTGCTGGCTCGCGATCTCCTCGTAGAGACGGTACGTGATGCTGACCGTTAACAGGAGACCGGTCCCGCTGACCGACCCGACGACACCAAAGAGGTTTGCGACGACACTGAGAATACCAATGAAGACACCACCGATGATAGTCACACGGGGAATGTACCGGTCAAGGTACTTCTCGAGCACCTGCGGGTTCCTGCGGTAGCCGGGAATGGACATGCCAGAGAGCTGGATCTGCCGGGCAACATCCTTGCTGTCAAGCCCGGCAGTCTTGATCCAGAAGAGTGCAAAGATCGCACCACCGACCACCATGAATGTCATATTGATGCCCAGACGTAAAATTACCTCCCATGGAGCATGGCCGAGATCGGTCATCCACCACATCCAGTCCTGCGGACCGTTGATGGGGGCAAGGAAGTACATGATACCATTCTGGGGTGACGAACCGTCGAAGGTACCCAGTGTCGTGATACCAACATTGGACAGGAACATACCGAGCATCTGGATGTTGGCAAGGAGGACCATGACAAGGATCATGGGGAGAACGCTTGCATAGATGAGCTTGACCGGGAACCGTGCCCGAGCCCCACGGACCTGTGCGTGGGCGAGCGGGATCTCGATACGGGTGGATTCAACATAGACGATGATGAGGAAGATGGCAATCGTTGTCACAAAGGCAAGGAGATCTGTGCTGAAATACGTGAGATAATTGCCTCCTTCGATACCGATTGCAACAAGCCTCGGGAAGAAACCGACCGGGTACTGGTCGGTGACCGGGATCCAGTTGATGAACCCGTTGATGAGCGCCTGGGAGATACCGGCGATGATGAAGAGACCGACACCGGAGCCGATGCCCCACTTTGTCACTACTTCATCCATCATGACGACAAGAAGGCCGCCGATGCAGATCTGGATGAAGATGAGGAACGAGACCGCAAACAGGTTACCGCCGAAGAACTGGTTGGCGATGACCGGGTCTGGCTGGAGAAATCCTCCGACAAGGTTCGGTGCTGCCTCGATGAGGATCATGACGATGATGAGGATCTTCTGGAGCCCCATGTACATGACCTGGCCGCGCGTCTCGCTGGTGTCGATGTGCAGGATGTCTGCACCCTTTAAGAGCTGGAGGACGATGGATGCCGTGACGATCGGCCCGATGCCGAGATGAACGATCGAACCGCTTGCGCCGGCAAGCAGAGCGCGCCAGGCCTCAAAAAGATCCTGGGACGACTGTGTGATGCCGAACAGCGGGATATTCGTCAGAACAAAATACAGGATTAAAATACCCAGTGTCCAGAGGAGCTTGTTCTTGAAATGAACATGCCCCTCAGGACTTTTCACTGCGGGCATCGCAGCGAGCAGGGGTTCCATTCGATCCAGCAGGTTTCCCATTGTTTCACCAAAAAATTCTCTTTTAAAGTGGCTGCACTCTAGACAACGAGTGCCTTGCCACCCATTTTCTCGATCTTTGCCTTGGCAGCTTCAGAGAAAGCTGAGGCGGAGAGGTTTATCTTTTTTGTGACTTTGCCGCTGCCAAGGACTTTTTCAATCCCCATGTCAGCAGCGTTGATCACAACGGCATCTCCATCCTGTTTTGCGATTCCCTGGGCAAGGAGCGACGGGATGATCTGGTCCAGGACACCAACATCGATGATGGTAACATCCGCTGTTGTCTGGTTGTAGAACCCGTCCTTACCAAAGACCGGGCCACCCATCTCCTTATACCACTTGACAAAGTGGTGGGCATTGATACCTGCCCGGCCCCGGCCGCCACGGTTACCGGCGCCACGCCGGTTCTTGTGGGTGCCGCCACCGCATGTCCGCGACCCGCGGTACTTTGAACGCTTGTTCGTTGGCATCGTCTTCACCTCATCTTATACAGGAGGGTATTGATCTCCTGGCCATAGTACCCGAGCGCCCCGCCCTGGGGGTGGGTCCGCTTGGTGGTCTTGTATCCCTTGCGCGGGGGGTGGAGACGAAGGACCGGCTTGAGTCCCGGGACATCACGCAGTTTCGTCTCGCCGCTGGCAAGAGCCTTTGCAAACTCCGCAATGCTGCCATACGTGGAGTTGGTCTTGATGTAGTCATCGGTCAGCGGTGCATCGCCGATGACCCTGCCGCGTGTCTGCAGGAGGGTTTCAACGGTCGGTGCATCCACCTCGCCGAATGCCACATAGTCTTTCACCTTGCGGATCATGCCGAGATTCTCAGGAGTATCGGGCACGAGTACGCAGTGGTTGATGTGGTGGAGACGCAGCATCTTGAGGGTGTCCTTGATGTCCTTGCGGGTCTTGACAACACCGCGGACCTGAACGACTGCGTACATTTACTCTGACCTCCCTGTCCGGATCATGTTGGTCTGCTGGAGTGCGTTGAAGGTCGCCTTGGCGAAGTTGATGGTAGTACGGGTCTGCCCGCGGGCAAACGTCCATGCATCCCTGATGCCGGCGAGTTCGAGCACCTTCTTGCTGATATCTCCCGTGACAAGCCCGGTACCCTGCGGGGCGGGCTTGAGCGTGACCTTGACACTGCCGGCCGTGCCGGTGACCTGCATGGGGATGGAGTGCGTCACGTTGCACCCGCATTCCCAGCTGCCACAGCCACGGCGGACTTTCACGAGGTTCATCTTTGCCTTGACGATCGCTTTCTTGATCGCGTCGCCAACCTGGACATCCTTGCCCTGGCCAAACCCGATGTACCCGTTCCGGTTGCCGACAATGACGACGGCACGGAACTGGACACGGCGGCCTGAGTCGGTCATCCGCTGCATCATGGCGATGTCGAGGACTTCGTCTTCGAGCTCGGGAAGGAATGCATCCACGATCTCGGGTTCCTTGATGGGCCTTCCGCTCTCAAGGACCTGGTCAATGCTCTTGATTTCGCCGGAGGCGACGAGCTTGCCAAGGCCGGTGACCGGGTGCCACTCCTGTTTTTCATATGCCATGTTATACCATCTCCTTCTTGATGGCGGCTTTTACCTGCTCGACTGTGCTGACAATATCGCCGGCATTCTTGTTGTATGCCGCGATATGGGCGCCCGTGACCCGCTCATCGGAGGGGAGGATCTCCTCACCGTGGGGGATCTCAAGGCCTGCCTCGACTGCACCTTTCAGTGCGGCAAATACCCGGGCTCCGGGAGTTGCGCGGTTCAGGCCGATATCGAGGATTGCACTGTCATAGTTCGCCTTCTTTGCCTTGGCGGCAAAGAGCATGCCGGTAAGGTATGCTGCGGGGGTGTTGGACGTCGAGCCCTTGTATCCGTATTTCTCGAGCTCGGCAGAGTTGGCTGCAACGAGCGTCTTGTCTCCTTCCATCTCTGCGGTGACGAGCTGGATGATGATGTGGCGGTTGCTCTTCCTGACAACCATCCGCGGTACATCAGCAACAACAAGGCGGGTCCGCTGGTAATAATCGGTCTTGCCTTCCCTCCGCCTGCGGAAGGGGACAAAATACCGTGATCCTGTTGCCATGTTACTTCATCCTCCCTGCGAGGATCTCCATCTGCGCCTTCATGTGCGCTACACTCCTGAACTGGCCGCCGGCCGCCTTTCGGTAGAGAATGCGGTACATGTGCCGGTCAATCGTGCCGGCATCGCGGAGTTCAACGAGTACTTTCCGGATTGCCCGGATCTTCTGGACCCATGCGGTCTTGCTCGGGTTGCGGGCGCCTTTTGCACCCTTCCTCTTCCCGGCCCCCTTGCGGTGGCCGTATGCGCGCTGGGCAATCCGTGCCCGTGCCCGCCCGCGGCTGACACCCTTCTTCTGGCGTGCCTTGATTGCACCGTCCGTGATGAGACCCCGAAGGTCCTCACGTGAGATTGCATTCTCGATATCGGAGAGGCGGGAGGGATCAAACCATACGCGGTTCACACCGCACTTCAGCAGGGCAGAAGCGATGCGTTTCTGGTTTGCAACGTCACTCATTCTTCTTCACCCCTGTTTTGGTGGTCTTCTTGGCTGCAGGTTTCTTGGCCGGGGCCTTCTTCTCGGTCTTCTCGGCTGCTTCTGCCTTGGGCTTGGCTGCAGGTTTCTTGGCCGGAGTCTTCTTCTCGGTCTTCTCGGCTGTTTCTGCCTTGGGCTTGGCTGCAGGTTTCTTGGCCGGAGTCTTCTTCTCGGTCTTCTCGGCTGCTTCTGCCTTGGGCTTGGCTGCCTTCTTGGCCGGGGCCTTCTTCTCGGTCTTCCCGGCTGCCTCTGCCTTGGGCTTGGCTGCCTTCTTGGCCGGGGCTTTCGTGGTCTTGGTCTTTACGACACGTGCATTGAGTATCTTGAGACCCTTCGCCTGGGCAGCATCCTGGAGTGCAACCCGCTTGAGGTTGCCGATGCCGGCCGCGATCCGGACCGCCTGCGTCTTGGGATCGAGTCCTTCAAGTTCCTTAATGGAGGTCACGAGG
>CAYVAQ010000006.1:0-88806 GCA_964448885.1 uncultured Methanoregula sp.
CAGACGAGTTCACTGCACAGATCGTCGTGCTCCAGCACCCGAGCGCACTGACCGTCGGGTACACCCCGGTCTTCCACTGCCACACCACCCAGACTGCATGCACCTTCATGGAACTCCAGAAGAAACTCGACCCCCGCTCCGGACAGGTCAAGGAAGAGAACCCGACCTTCCTCAAGTCAGGAGATGCAGCTATTGTCGTCATCAAGCCGACGAAGCCGATGGTCATCGAGAATGTCAAGGAGCTCCCGCAGCTCGGCAGGTTTGCAGTCCGTGATATGGGATCAACGATTGCAGCCGGCATGTGCATCGCCATCAAGGCAAAACAGATGCTCTAATTTTTTGGTGGTACCATGCAGAAAGCCAGAATTCGCCTGACAGGGACAGACTTCAACAAAGTAGAGATGGTCTGTGACAGGATACGGGAGATTGCAGAACGCACAGGTGTGAATCTGGCCGGTCCGATACCACTTCCAACCAAGAGGTTGGTAGTTCCCATCCGCAAGAGTCCCGATGGAGAGGGGACCGCAACATGGGACCGCTGGCAGCTGCGGGTTCACAAGCGCCTTATCGATATTGACGCAGACGAGCGGGCACTCCGCCAGCTGATGCGTATTCAGGTGCCAAAAGATATCGGCATTGAGATTGTCCTTGAGAGTTGAAGGTGCCGCGTGCAGCAGCCCGCGGGATTTTCCCAGATAAGAAATTTTTTTACTTTTGAACGAGTTTTCCTGATAATTTTCATTGCTGCACTCCTGCTGCGATTCCTGTTCATCGACCTGAAACTTCTCCACCACGATGAGGCCATCCATTCATGGTTCTCCTATGAACTCCTGACAAAAGGGGCATGGAAATACGATCCAAGTTACCACGGGCCGTTCCTCTATTTTGTGACCGCGGGGATGTTTGCTCTCTTCGGGAGTTCCGATCTGGTCGCACGTCTCCTGCCCTGCCTCTTCGGGTTACTTCTCATCCCCCTCGTGTACTGCGTTTACCGGCTTGACTATATCACCAAAGCCCAGACGCTCCTGGTCTCACTCTTCATTGCTATATCACCGGACATGATCTATTTCTCCCGGTTCCTCCGGCACGACATCTTCATGCTCTTCTTCACGTTCCTCCTTGTCGTTGCACTCCTGTATTATTTCGACCGGGGACAGACGCGATTCATGCTCGTTGCAGCGGTTGCTGCTGCCGGAGCCCTCTGCTGTAAGGAGGAGATGCCGGTCATCATCCTGATCATCGGTTCGTTCTTCGTCATCTCGGTCTGGATGGGAAAAATGGCGCTCCCTAAAAGATGGAAACGGGATCTTGCACTGGGTATCCTCATCGTCATCGGCCTGATGCTTATCCTCTATACCGGATTCGGAGCCCACCCCGATTCGATTATCGGAGAAAAGACCCAGGTTTCACTCCAGGGAGTGACCTTCGATTACAAGACAGCCGGCTGGTACAAGGCAATTGACCACTGGACTGCAATGCACAACCAGCAGCGACTCGGCGGCCCGTGGTTCTATTATATCCCGCTCTACCTTCTCTACGAGCTGCCGATATTCGTGCTTGCTCTTGCAGGCACCCTGCAGTTCCTCTTCAGGGGGGTTGATCTCCGGCTTTTCCTGATGCGGGCCAGGGTATTCATCAGGTATCGCCGCGGCCCGGTTCCCGCCGGGGAACTGGCAGCCATCAGCCTGTACCAGTTCCGGAGCAGGAAAGCCGGTTTCTCAAAATCGGATGAGTTCTTCCGCCTGTGTATCTACTGGATGATCCTCACGATGGCCTTTTACGCCTATGTCGGCGAGAAGGTTCCCTGGCTTATCATCCCCCAGCTCCTGCCCATGTGCTTTGTTGCAACCTACCAGCTCAACTGGCAGAAGACCATCATCGCCCTAGCCGGATGTATCTTCCTGATCATCATGGCCTGGCACATCGCATTTGTCCCTGCAGATATCAACGAACCTGTTGTTCAGGTCCAGAACTCCGAAGACCTCCGGATCGTGATGCAGTTAATGGATGCGTCGGACAGGGTTGTTATTGCTTCCAAGGATTACTGGCCCCTCCCCTGGTATTACCGCGGAGACCGCTGGAATAAGATCAAATTTTACGGTGATCGCCAGACGGAAGAGAAAGTAACAGAGAACAAACCGGGTGTGATCATCCTTCACGACACCGAGAGCTATCCATCACTCCCCGGCTACCAGAAGAAGACCTACAAGCTCAGTTACTGGTTCAGCTATTATGACAATGACAAGCGGCTGCCCGATTATTACCTTCACCGGGACGGGAAGATGGGAAGCATCAACATCGATGTCTTCACGCCGACGGGAGCGTCCTGAATACGGAATTTCGGATCCGATTCTCTTTTTGGTTCTTCCTTTTTACTGGGGTTAAACTCCCCGAAACAGCGCGAGATTCATGGGATACTGCATGGATCTGCATTATGTTCCGGAGCGGTTCCGATTGTCAGGAGCCGGGGGAGCACACGACCATCAACACAAAACAGGGATAGAACATCACAGAATGGGGGTGGAGAAAAGGGGGATTGATGAGAATAAAGGGGTTTATCCCAGCTCGTCCCAGCGGGAACGCTTCCGATAGATGATCACACCGACAGCGATAAGAACGATGATGACGATGACGATGACAATCGGGAGGAATCCCGGCAGCTTCGGGAGCGTGATAGTGGGGAACCAGCCCTGGTTCTCATGTTTCTTCCTCAGGGCCAGGGCATCCGTATAGGACTCATTACCCTTGGAGAATGCTTCAGCTGCCTTTGTTCGGGCAAGCGCATAATTACCGGATGCGATCTCATCATTTGCCGTTGAGATATAACTGACGGCAATCTCCCGTTTCGAGATGATTGGCTGTAGTTCCGGGAGCTCTGCAGTACTCTTGTTCCCCTTGAACCAGGCAATCTGTTTATCAACATTGACAATCGGTTCCTGGGAGCTCAGGACCTCGCTCTCTGCCCATGCCTTGTCAAGCGCGACCTCACCTTCACTCATCAGGGTGGTTGCGGTTGTCAGGTAACTGAGGGCATTCATGTACTGGGTTGAGGGCAATGCCGCAGCTGCAGCGATCTTGGCATTGGCATCGTTGTATTTTGTCTCGGCAGCCGATGTATCGATACCAATGGCGGCTTTCTCGTCAATATGGGTACGGAATGTTTGAAGGTCGGTCTTCTTGGCTGCAATTGCTGCTGCGACCTCCTGGATATTGATGACCATCTGGGTGCGCTCGACCTTGGAACTCTCAATAACGTTATTCTTCGAGTCCACTTCCTGGATCCTGATGATGGTCTTGTTTGTCGTTTTATCAACGGATGGAACGGTTCCTTCAAGCGTTACCCGGACCGACTCATCCTGCGATGCAGGATACCCAAGGACCCAGCCGGAGAGGGAAAGCATGCGACCCGATTCCTGGGGCTGGGGAGTCTCGATACCATCAAGGATCAGGGTCCAGGTCCACTTCGGTTTCTCCAGATCGGTTGACATCTGGAGTTCATTATCTTCGGAGAATGTCAGGTCACCGGTTGAGGAGAACTCAAGTTTATACGAGACCATGACCGCTGTGCCGGGCGTCAGCGACCCTGAAGGTTCGATATTCAGGTTAGAAACGGTAAATGCCGATACAACCGGGACAAGGAATAACAGAATTGTTCCGAGAACTATCCACTTCAATAAACCCTTCATCATCAACCTCACTCAAATAAGGGCTCAATGCCCTCCTCAAACATACTGGATTTTTTCTCTTTTGACTTTATAACATCTTCTTTTGTTTCCTTGGCAATATCGAGAAGCTCCTTGATTCGCGGAGCATTACCAACGGTTGCCAGCATGACGACCGCTGCAACATACTCGCTGTTGACCGGGTAGTCACCACCCCGGACTTCCACACCGGCAATATTCTCTTCCACCCAGCTCTTGGCCTTCTCGACACCCTTCCGGTCCATTTCATCCGGAGGTCCGGCAAGGAGGACCAGTGCACGTTCTGCCGTAGAGTAGTCGCAGGGAAGGGTCAGTCTGCCCAGCATTGCCCTCCTGACAAGGGCGACGATCTTTGCAGAGCGGTCCTCTCCCAGCAGGACTTCTTCGTTTGCGGTTTTCTTGGCACCAAACTTATCCTTGATCCCACCAAGAAGTCCTCTCTTGTCTTTTGTCTGCTTGCTCATCACTTCACTGATCGCATAACCAACAGAGGTGATCCCTCCTCCACGGAGGGTGTTGATGATCTCGCTGGAATCGACGACCATCTCGCCAACTCCCATGCGACCCACTTCGCCTGCACGGAAGAGAACCCCGAACCTGCGGACCACTTCGTTATTCAGTCGCGCGAACGCGGTCTTGACACTTTCTCCCTCATTCTTCCATGCACTGTTGTCAAAGATGAAGGTATTATCTGCTTCATTCACAAGCGTAGTAAGACTGCGGGCAGCATTATAGGAATAGAGGCGTCCCTCTTCCGGTGCGGGGATGATTCCCAGCGCGTACACCGGCTCACGATAGATCCGTTTGAGATGGCGGGCAAGGACCGGGGAACCGCCGGAGCCGGTTCCGCCACCAAGACCTGCCACGATGCAGAACGCATCGACATCGTGTGTGCCCCGCGAGTCGATGGCACTGATGATGCTGTCGATCTCATCTGCAGTTACGCGGGCTCCGGTCACGTTATCGGTGCCTACACCGTGACCTTTCACCATAGTCTGGCCGATCAGGATCCGGTCTCTCATCTCGATGTTCTTCAGACCCATGAGGTCGGTTCTTGCGGTATTTACGGCAATTCCCCGAAAGCTGTTCGTCCCGAGCTTTTTGTCCTGCTCGATAAACATATCGACAATTTTGCCGCCCGCCTGGCCAAAACCTATGAAAAATACCCGCATCTGGTGACACCGTCCAATGGGCTAACAGATATGTAATTTATTTTAATTCTTTTAAGTCCTTTTGCTCGTATGAACGTTTATTGGAGAGAATACAAAAACTTTCTTATAAGATCACCGAGGAAGAAGGGAAAAATTTCCGCCTTTTTGCGGAGCCTTTTTCATTTCACCAAGAAAATAGTACAGATCAGCAATCATGAAGATCGGGATTATCGGGGGCGGCCTGACAGGACTTGTTGCTGCGCATACCCTTGCACAGGACAACGAAGTCGGGCTTTTTGAGAAGATGCCGTATCTTGGCGGGTGCCTCTCATCCTACCATATCAATGATTACTGGATTGAGCGGTTCTACCACCACTGTTTTTCCTCTGACACAGCGCTTTTTTCCCTTATCAGGACACTTGGCCTTGCAGACAAACTCGAGTGGTGGAACGGTTCAACCGGCTCCTTTTCCCGTGAGACGATATATCCGCTCACGAGGCCCCTTGAGATCCTCCGGTATCCCGAACTGAGCATCACCGATAAAGCCCGGCTGGGATGGCTGACGCTGAATGCAGGGAAGACCGATCTTTCCACGCTCGATGACATTCCCGCCGACCAGTTCATCATTGAAAACCTCGGCATGAATGTATACACATCGTTCTTTGAACCGCTGCTGAAGAGTAAATTCGGGGACCGCAGGAGAGAGGTTTCGGCAGCATGGCTCCTGTCACGGATTGCGATCCGGTCGAACCGCGGCGTCGAGGGGGAGAAACTCGGGTATCTCGCCGGGGGTTTCCACTGCCTTATTGACGCACTGAGTACTTCCATTACTGCCAAAGGGGGCAAAATTCATGCCCAGACACCAGTCACCGCTGTTGAGAAGACTTCCGTGGGCTGGAGGATCAACGGGGCTCAATACGATGCCGTAATTTCTACAATCCCCCCCCAGGAACTCGAGCGGTCCGGGGGGCCGGCTATCCCGCATATTCCCTACCAGGGTGCTGCATGCCTTACCCTTTCGATGTCGCGGGAGGTCACCGGGGGCATCTACTGGCTGAACATGAAGGACCCGGCACCCTACGGTGCTGTCATCACGCACACGAATTTCATTCCCCGGGAGCGGTACGGGGAGCACATCGTCTACCTTGCTTCCTATTTCTCGGGAGCCCTCCCCCCGCGGACAGATGAACGGATGCTGGCGGATTTCTGTTCCCGGTTCTCGGTCCGGCATGACGAGATCCGCTGGCACCGGCTTGCTGTCGATCCCTTTGCCGGGCCGGTCTATACAACGGGATACCATTCGCTGATCCCCCGGTATGAACAGGACGGTCTCTTCATGGCCGGCATGTTCTCCCGGACAAATTATCCCGAGCGGAGCATGGAAGGTTCGATCAGAGCAGGGTTGGAGGTAGCAGCAGCGGTTACCAAATCAGGGGGCCCATGAACGGACCTGAAGTGACTGCGATCATCCCGGTCTTCAATGACCGGGCATCACTTGAGAGGGCGATCCCGGAATCGGTGAAAACCCTCGAACGGATCACACCCTCATTTGAGATTATTGTTGCCGAAGACGGCAGCACGGACGGCAGTGCCCGGTTCGTTACGGAATACTCGGCGAAGGATTCGAGGATCCGGCTGCTCCACAGCGATGACCGCCAGGGGCGGGGAAGAGCGCTCAACCGGGCGATTCGCGAGGCAAACGGCACGATTGTCTGTTATTACGATGTGGACCTGGCAACCGGGATGCAGCACCTGGAAGAGCTGGTCACTGCCATCAGGGATGGGGCGGCAATCTCAACCGGTTCGCGGCTCCTGCCATCAAGCGACATAACCCGTACGGGAGGTCGCGAGATCGCAAGCCGGGGATATAATTTCCTTGTCAGGCTCTTCCTCGGGAGCCGGGTTCATGATCACCAGTGCGGATTCAAAGGTTTCAAAAGAGACCTGATCCTTCCCATCCTTCCCACAATCCGTTCCGGGCACTGGTTCTGGGACACGGAGATCCTTGTCCGCGTACAGCGGGGGGGATACCGGGTGGCAGAGTTCCCGGTCCACTGGAGAGCAGGAAAAGGGACAACCGTCAGGGTTAAGGATATATTCTCGATGGGATCATCGATCCTTCGGTTATGGTGGCAGATCCATGTATCGGAAAATTAGCGCGATCGTCATCCCGACCCTGATTGCTTTCGGGATTATTGCCTGGATGCTGTACGCGGTCTGGGACGACCTCCTCGAATCCCTCCAGCACATCGTACCTGCCTATTTTGCCGTTGCTGTCCTCATCTGCCTCACGGCATGGGTACTGCGGGGCTGGCGGTATCATAGTATCCTCCGGAGCCTGGGATACCAGGTCCCGGTCATGGTCTCGACTGCCTGTATCTTTGTCAGCCAGACCGTGAACCTGATCGTCCCGGCACGCCTCGGCGATTTTGTCCGGGTCTTCATCCTGAAACATGAGTATGGCACAAGTTACACTGAAGGAATATCCTCAATCGTCGTCGAACGGGTTTTCGATATCTTCACTGTAGCGCTCCTGGGAGCGGCATCGGTCATCTTTGTACTGAATGCCCCCCCGTGGTTCTATACGGTCATCGTCATCCCGCTTGCTGCCGGCATCCTCTTCTTTGCATTCCTGGTGTTAATCGGGAAATTCTCCACCGGGAACAAATATTTCGGGATGATCCTCGCGATGCTCCACGAGATCCGAAGGGCATCCCTCTCGCTTCGGTCAATTGTGCTCCTCGGCTGTTCGTCATTGGTGATCTGGCTGCTGGATATCCTCGTCTGTCTCGCGGTGATCCTGATGTTTGGTCAGCAGGTCCCCTTTGCCGTCATCGTCCTTGCCATTGTCATCGGAAACCTGGTCAAGGCGGTGCCCCTCACCCCGGGAGGGATCGGAACCTATGAGGCATCGGTCGCAGCAACGCTTATCCTTGGCGGAGTTTCTCCCGAGACAGCGGCAATCATCGCGCTTGCTGATCATCTGATAAAGAACCTGGTCACCCTCCTTGGGGGTATTGTCTCTATCTACTACTTCGGGGACTGGGTCATCCCAAGCATTAAGGATGCAATGAATACCCGACTCGGCGGAGGCGCCGGCCCGTGAGCCCGGAAGAGCAGGTTATCGCAGTCGTCAGCTGGCTCGCAGTCCTCGTGCTGCTCCAGATCTCGGTATACCCCCTGCTGAAGAAGACCTTTGGCAGCTTTGCCTTCCCGGCCGCGTTCCCGGCCTCGGTCCTGCTCTTTACCCTCATAACCTGGTACTGCGGGCTTGTCCGGCTTCCAATTCAGCTCGCCCTGCTCCCGTTTGCCGGTTCCATCGCATACTCTCTGTACAAACGGGAATATTCAGTTGCGGAACTGAAAGAAGCATGGCACTGGGAGGCCCTCTTTCTCATCGCTTTCCTCCTGATGCTGGACGTCCGGTTCGCAAACCCGACCATATCGTACGCGGAGAAGTTCATGGACCACGGGTTCCTCGCATCGGTTATCCTGAATCCGGTCGTCCCACCTCTCGACCCGTGGTTTGCCGGGGGACACCTGAACGTCTATTACTACCTGGGATACTGGATGCTCGGGTGTCTTGCGATCGTGAGCGGCGTCCCATCGAATATTGCCTTCAACCTTGCCCTCCCGACAGTCTTTGCATTGTCGGCGGTCAGTCTCTACGCTATCGGAACGCTCCTGCTGGACCGGTTCCGGTGGCTCCCTCTCGTCACGCTTATCCTGCCAAACCCGGCCCTCTCCATCCAGATCATCACCGGAAGGGCAGTAAACCCGGCGTACGACGCATCCCTCTCGTGGCTCGGTACACGGACGATAACGAACACCATCAATGAGTTCCCGCTCTTTTCGTTCATCTGGGGAGATGTCCACGCGCATGTCATATCGATCTTCAACCAGGTGTTCCTCATCTTCCTCCTCCTCTTTACATACCGGCGGTGGGAGTCCCTGGAAACACGGGGAAGACTGGTTGTCATGGGACTTATTGCAGTAAGCCTGGGCTCCATGCCACTCTTCAACACATGGGATGTCCTCCTTTACGCACCTCTGGTCCTCATCACCGCGGTATCCATACTCTGGAGAGACCGGGCCTCCATTGACCGGGCAACCTGGGCCCTGCTGCTTGCAGTACCCCCGGTTTCGATTCTCTCCTACCTGCCGTTCTACATTCAGCTTAAAACCCACACCGGTGCAATTGCTCTCGTGCAGAGACCCTCGGCCCCCCAGGAGTTCCTGATGGTGAACGGGTTCTTTATCGCGATCTTCCTTGCGCTCCTAATACCGGATATCCGCAGGAGGCCCTGGCTCCTGCTCGCGTGCCTTCCGTTCGCCCTAGCCGGGTATACCTCGGCAGCGATTGCGGTCATCCCACTGGTCTACTTCATTGCAAAGACCGACCGGGACTTTCCCGACATCCTTGCCGCATTCGGCCTTGCCATCCTGATTGCCTGCGAACTCGTATACATGAAGGATAACATGGGCGAGACGTTCTTCCGGATGAACACCGTCTTCAAGTGCTACCTGCCGGCATGGCTGATGCTGGGGACCGCCGCATTCGTCATGGCCGGAACGTGGTGTTCATCCCTCCGGCAGATGCCACGGGTATCCGGAAAGGTATCAGCAGCAATCACCATCATCGTCCTTGCATCGCTCTTCACACTCCCGTTCGTTATCGAATCGCCGGTGAATTACGGTTCCGGTACACTGGACGGGCTTGCATACCTTGATACCCAGCACCCGGGCGATGCCGGTGCCGTGGCATACCTGCGTACGCTGGGCGGGAACGAGGTCCTCGTGGAGGCGGAGAAAGGCGATTACACCTACTATTCCCGGGTCTCGTCATTCACCGGGATCCCGGCAATAGTCGGCCAGCCGTTCCATGAGTTCATGTGGCGGGGGAACGATGACGGCTGGTATACAGAACGGCCCGCGGATATCCGGGCAGTCTACGAACAGCCGGACAAGACCGTGGCCCTGATGAAAAAATACAATGCAACGCTCCTGTATGTCGGCGAGCCCGAGCGGGAGCGGTATACCATAGACCTGCCGGAAACCGGACTTGAGGCAGTATATTCAGCCCGCGGGACAACCATATACCGCTCCTCGTGAATGCGGATGAGAGATACCTGCTTCTCTCAGGATCCACCCCGTTCACAAACCTTTATTTCTGATCCTGTCGAACTGATATGGCTACATCATTGCTGACTGATGAGTAATGAAGGAGCATCCCAACTCCTGAATGAGGTGAGTTATGTCAAAAGGCTACGTTAAAACCCAGGCTCCAGAAGAGCTCCAGAACAAGGCGCTTGAGGCCCTTGAAGTCGCACGGGACACCGGAAAGATCAAGAAGGGATCCAACGAGGCAACCAAAGCCATCGAGCGCGGCATTGCAGCACTCGTTGTTATCGGTGCCGATGTCGAGCCCGAAGAGATCGTGATGCACCTTGGCCCCCTCTGCGATGAGAAGAAAGTCCCCTACATCTTCATCAACAAGCAGAACGACATTGGCGCAGCAAGCGGCCTCGATGTCGGCTCTGCCGCAGCAGCGGTCGTCAAGCCCGGCAAGGCAAAAGAGACGATTGACGAACTTGCAAAGCAGCTCGCCGCGCTGAAGGCGTGAGGTTCTTACCATGGCAGACGATGCAACGCCGGCAGAAGTAATCGAGGTCGTTGGCTCAACCGGCATGCACGGTGAGGCAATGCAGGTCAAGTGCCGTATCCTCGACGGCAACAACAAGGGCCGGATCATCACCCGCAACACCGTGGGGCCGATCCGGGAAGGAGACATCATCATGCTCCTTGAGACCGAACGCGAAGCAAAGAAACTCTCGAGGCGGTGAGGTCAGATGGTAGAGCAGCATGTCTGCAGTTTCTGTGGCAGCCAGATCGAGCCGGGCACGGGCAAGATGTTCGTGAAGAAAGACGGCACCATCTTCTACTTCTGCAGCACCAAGTGCCAGAACAACCACAAGCTCGGACGGGTCCCCCGCCGGGTCCAGTGGACAAACGCCGGCAGGAAGGCGCTCGGCAAGGAGTAACCCTCCATGGAACGCAGCTTCGTGATGGTCAAGCCCGACGGGGTCCAGCGCGGCCTTGTCGGCGAGATCGTCTCACGACTTGAGAAGAAAGGCTTAAAACTGGTGGCAGCCCGGTTCGAGAACCTCCCCGAGGCACGCGTCACCGAGCAGTACAAGGAACACCTGTCAAAACCGTTCTTCCCCGGTCTCAAGACCTACATCATGGGGGGGCCGGTCTTCCTCATGGTTTGGGAAGGGAGGAACGTTGTCTCGATCGTCCGTAAGGTGATCGGTGCAACGAACCCGCAGGAAGCAAATCCCGGCACGATCCGGGGCGACTTCGGAATCGACATCGGCAGGAATGTCATCCATGCCTCCGACTCGGTCGAGAGTGCGAACCGCGAGATCGGCATCCACTTCAAGCCACAGGAAGTCTGCGAGTACACGCGGATCGATGCATCCGTGCTGTATGAGTACTGATCTTCCATCCTTTTTGTTTTGAGCACTGCGTAATCCGGCTCTGACCTCCCCGCATGAGCGGCGGGTTGGATCGTTTTGAAAGAACGATGACGGCAAAAATCGTATCGCTGTCAGGGTAAGCGAACAGCGTCCGGGGCAGTGAATCCGCACCTCGCATGGGGAATTGTATCACTCAGGATGAGGACCGACAGCCCACGGCTCAATAACCATAACTTCTATTACCTTCCCGCACTGCACTATCCATAATGGCAGGGGACATCCTCAGTTTTGCGCTTCTTGCGATCTCATCCGTCCTCATCATCGTAAACCCGCTGGGGGCAACGCTGATCTACGTCTCGCTCACAACAGGCCTTGAGCAACATGCCCGCGATGCCATTGTCCGGGATTCCTGCCGGTTTGCCCTGATCATCCTCCTGGCCGTTGCGGTATTTGGCACCTGGATCCTCCAGCTCTTCGGCATCAGCCTCGAGGCATTCCGGATCGCCGGGGGCATCCTCCTCTTCGGTATAGGGATGGAGATGGTCTATGCCAAGACCTCGCGGACCAAACTGACCGCAACCGAGAAGTACGAGTCGCGGGACATGGAAGACATCGCGATCATGCCCATCGCCATCCCCATGATCGCCGGGCCGGGAGCTATCACCACGTCCATAGTCCTCATGAACGAAGCGATGATCATCTCCCCATTCGCCATCGGGGTTGTCCTCATCTCGATCGCTTTCTCGATAGGGATCACCTATTATATGATGCGACATTCAGATTATATCATGTCAAGATTCGGGCAGCGGGAGTACCGGGCTATCAACCGGCTCATGGGGATGCTCCTGATCGCCATCGCCGTCCAGTTCATCATTAACGGGATATGGCTGGCATTCCCTGCCCTGAAAGGAGGATGAATGGATTTATCAAAACTGGAGGAGGGCGACTGGGATCTGAGCTCAATCGGTCTGATGCTCATTGGCAGCAGCATCACGGTCGCAGGCATGATCATTGCTGCACTCCTCCTTGGCGCCTGGCTCCCCCAGGCACCGTTCCTCCTCCTCACCACCGCAGTCCTGATCGTCATCAGCGCTGCCATCATCGTCTATTATGACACAAAATATGAGCCCAGCCCGAACTGGCCAAAGACCTGAAACGATCATGAGGGTCTGCAGTGCACAGATGACCAGCGTCTGGGAGAATCCGGAACAGTCGCTGACGAAGGCGGAGACGTTTATCCGGCATGCCGCTGCCAGCAGCGCCGACATCATCTGTTTTCCCGAGCAGTTCGCTACCGGCTGGGATCCCGGTTCCACCCTCAATGCCATGGATATGGGCAGCGGGACAATTCCCCGCCTGCAGAAGACGGCCAGGGATACCGGCATTGCGGTGATCGGTTCGATCCGTGAGCGGGTTCCCGCAGGCATGAGAAACACGGCAGTCGTCATGGGAAAAGATGGAACAATCCTCGCATCCTATGCCAAGATCCATCTTTTCAGTCCTGCCGGAGAGGATGCCCGGTTCGTGCCGGGAACGGAACTGGCAACATTCAAACTCGGGCCGCTGTCCTGCGGGATCGCAATCTGTTATGATCTCCGGTTTCCGGAATTGTTCAGTGCCTATGCGGCAAAGGGAGTCCATGCAGTCTTCGTACCTGCAGCATGGCCAGCAAGCCGGCTCCGTCACTGGGAACTCTTCATCAGGGCACGCGCAGCGGAGAACCAGATGTATGTGATCGGCGTGAACACGACAGGGAAAAATCCCGCTGACACCTATGCCGGAGCTTCGATGACCGCCGATCCGCACGGCACGATCATCAGCCGGGCCGGCGATTCCGAGCAGCTGCTCTTCTCTGATCTGGATCTCACGGAAGTTTGCGGAACACGTTCCTCGTTCCCCGTATCCCGTGACCGGAAAAACCAACTTTACCGGACACTCATACCAGACGGACCGTCAGGCCCGGACCAATCCCGGTAACCACACGTTATTATGAACATTCAGGTGCAATAGTACCCCATGTACCATCTCGCATGCGTCAATTGTGGAGCCAAATACCCCGCTGACGAGATCATTTACAATTGTAACAAATGCGGTCACCTGCTCGCGGTCCAATATCCTCTCGATACCATCACCGTGAAACGGGAGACCTGGAACAACCGGCCGCTCTCGGTCTGGCGCTATAAGGAACTGCTCCCGGTCACGATCGCACCGGTCAGTCTCAGGGAGGGAGGGACGCCATTGTACCATCTCGATCGCTTGGGAAAGGAGATGGGGCTTCCCCACCTGTATGCCAAGCACGAGGGTATGAACCCTTCCGGATCCTTCAAGGACCGGGGCATGACGGTCGGGGTATCGATGGCCATCCAGCTTGGCAAGAAGAGCGTTGCATGCGCCAGTACCGGGAACACTTCTGCCAGCCTTGCCGTCTATGCGGCAAAAGCAGGGATCCCTGCGGTTGTGCTCTTACCGGCCGGAAAAGTCGCCGTTGGCAAGGTTGCCCAGGCCCTGATGCACGGGGCAAAGGTCATCTCGATCCGCGGCAACTTCGACCGGGCACTCGAGATGGTCCACGACCTCTGCCTCTCCCACGGGCTCTACCTCTTAAACTCCATCAATCCCTTCCGGCTCGAGGGGCAGAAGACCATCGGGTTTGAGGCGCTCGACCAGCTCGGGGAAGTCCCCGACCGCTTCGTCCTCCCGGTCGGAAACGCCGGGAACATCTCTGCAGTCCACAAAGGATTCCTTGAACTCCAGCAGCTCGGTTTCATCGACCGGCTCCCGATGATGACCGGCATCCAGGCGGCAGGATCATCGCCGGTGGTCCGGGCAATCCGTGAGAACCTGCCCGAGGTTGTCCCGGAGAAGAACCCCGAGACCGTGGCAACCGCCATCCGGATCGGTGCGCCGGTCAATGCAGAGAAAGCCCTCGCCGCGATCCGTAAGACCGGCGGCCTTGCCGAGACTGTCACGGATGACGAGATCCTGCGGATGCAGCGCGACCTTGCACGAAAAGAGGGAATCGGTGTAGAACCCGCCTCCGCAGCATCCGTTGCCGGTATCCGGAAGCTGGCCGAGGCCGGCATGATCGACAAGGACGAGAAGATCGTCTGCGTTGTCACCGGCCACCTCCTTAAAGACCCGGACACGGTGATCAAGCAATGCGAACCCCCGACCGAGATCGACGCGGACCTGCAGTCGCTGCTCTCTGCACTGCACTTGTAGTCCTGCTGGCACTCGCAGGACCGGCCGCTGCCCTCCCGGCAGAATATTCCATTTTTCCCAACGGGACCGCGTACCAGGCCACCATCGGGATCACGGATACCGCACGGTATACCTTTGCCGACATGGGGTTCATGGGAGAAGACGTGCCTCTTGCTGTCGGCGAGGTCAGCCTCTTTCGGGAGAACGGGAGTGCTGCATTCAACTGGACCCGTCCCTTCGGTGCCCCGTCGTCAATAACCTTTGAGAAAGGGAACTACACGATCACCTATGTCGCTGCCCTGCGGGACAATGACCTCAAGGCAGCATACCAGAAGCCGTACAATGTGACGGTGCATCTTCCGCAGGAGTTCCGCGTTGACAGCCCTCTGCTCGCTGGCCTGAGCACGGGTGCAAATGTCACCAGGAACGCTGACAATACCACGACGATCCAGTGGACGAAATCCTATGGATTCGAATGCCGGTTCTATACCCAGGGCCAGCAGGATCTCCTCTTCTTCTTCCTCCAGTTCATGGGAATCATGGTCTTTGTCCTCGTCATCATCCCGTACGTTCTCGGGCGGGATAAAAATCCCTGAACATTTTTATCGGGATACCCCGCGGTTCCCTCAAACAATGAACTGAACCGGGCACCCACAGAAATTCCCCCGAATTGCCGGTATCGCGGGATTCCGCCCGATTATCAGGGGCAGAAACGTTTTTTACCGCATAATTGCAATCAATATACCAAAAAGAGGATAACCATGCTTCTTGAAAACGCAATTGTTGGAATTTTCCAGTTGGTTGTTGCGATCGTCTTTGCCGTTGTGGCACTGTACATCGGCTTCGCGGTGCTCGGCAAGATCACCAAGGGCATTGATGAGGAGAAGGAACTCGCTAAGGGTAACGCGGCCGTCGGTATCATCGTTGCTGCAGTCTTTGTCGCAATAGCAATCGTTGTTGAATCCGGTGTCAAGGGGCTCTCGGCAGGGATCAGCAAGGCACTCAGCGTCGGCCTCCTGACCGGTGACGGTATGATCGCCATCGGGCTCGCTGTCCTCCAGCTCATCCTCGGGATCGCCCTTGCAGTCGGTGCAATCTACCTTGCGCTGAACATCCTTGACAAACTCACCAAGGGTGTTGAAGAATTCGAGGAGCTCAGGAAGGGCAATGTTGCCGTTGCACTCGAGATGGCGGGTGTGATCATCGCAGTTGCCGTTATCATCCAGTCCGGTGTGCTCGGTATCACCGCTGCACTCATCTGATTCCTTTTTTTCTCACGTTCCATACACCCGATCATCCGGTTTCTGATACGCTGTGGTCTCCCACATTTCCAATCCCCGATACGGTTGCAACTGCCGGGCGGATACTCTGTCGCATCATCAGCCCGTGTCATGCAGGACCTGTCCGGGTACAGAGAGCCGGATATCTCCAGCGGATACAACTCATCCCCAGGACTGCTGCCGAAGAATTTTTCCTTCCTTTGGAAGAGATTAAGAAAAGTATGGTATTTACTGGAGCCCGAAGGACTTCAGCGTGACATCGGGGTTGACAGCGCCGACATGGTAGACGGATCCGCTGCTGACCTCGTTGATGATAACCTCTGCGGGTGAGAAGAGCGAAGTATCGATCTTGTAGAAGTCGTAACCGGCTTCCTTGAAGATATCATTGAACGGCTTGCCGTATCCCTTGCTCTTGTTGCTCGGGATCTTGTCAAGATAATCCGTGATCTCGGGTGCCTTCATGGTCAGGCTGATGCGGCCGTGATAAATGGTGGCATCGTTGGTGACACCCATGGCAAGCTTGGGGCCGCGGACCGGCGGGATGGGAGCAGTGCCCATCGCAGAGATGACTTTCTTGGTGTCAAACCCGAGCTCGTTGAGCTTGTAGATTGCGGTCTCGACACAGCGGCCGGCTACCTGGATCGAACCGACCATGGACGAGGTCGGGGCGACAACGGCGCAGACGTTTGCGACATCGATGTGGCAGTCCTCGGCGATCTTGTTCATGACCTCTGCATTCGGGAGGTGGTCGGACTCTAAGCAGATGACTGCAACATCGTAGTCATCTTCATACTCGATGACCTCAAAGGTGTGCTTGGGCTTGAGCGAGAGAGCCCGTGCAGGGCCGCTGCCCATGGCAAAGAAGTTGCCGACCTTGACGGTCCAGCCGGCCTTCTGTGCGCCAAGGCAGGAGATGGCCGGGAAGTCGGTGTTGACATCGATGAAGGGCATCGGGAAGCCCTTGATCTCCCCGTTCCGGAAGTTCACTTCGCCAAGGCCGCCCATGCAGATCTCGGTGAAAGCCCTGCCGGCTGCATACCCGCCGCGGACCGATACACCGCAGTCAACGATCCGTGCGCCATTGTCCAGCTCATGGTAGGCGCAGTTGAATTCTTCGGCAAGGTCGGCCAGATTGTCAAAAATCTCGAGTGCCAGTTCGTTAACACTTAACATTATGAAAAACCCCTGTATCATAAAAAATGCTGCATGACCAGATAATATTTTTGAAAATCATCCGGCGGAAAATGGGAAATAATTCAGGGTTTATTCACCAGGAGGGAACCCACCGCCCCGCATTCTGATGGTTATCTGGGGGTATCTGCCTGAGGTTCAGCCGAGATATTCCAGGACCTTTGCCGGATCATACCGGAGAGTGATGATCCGGGTCCGGCCCTTCCCCTCCCGGTACTGCAGGTTGATAAGTCGCATCGCATCCATCTTCTTGACAATCTCGTAGAACCGGGTGTAGCCGATGGAGGTCTTCTCTTTGACAGCTTTGTACACGTCCCCGGCATTCATCTCGTGCTCCTGTGAGCTTCGCTCGGCAAGGGCACGGAGGATGAGTCGTTCTTCATCCTTGAGTGTCTTGACGGTGAAGTTCAGGTGCAGGTACCGGGAGATCTCGTATGCCCCGCAGATGTCCTCGCGCTCAATGCTGCGCCGGGCCGCCCGCTCAGCAGAGAGCGTTGCCCGCTTCAGGAGATCGATACCCACGCGAAGGTCCCCGCTGTTCTGGGTCTGTTCGACCACGAGGTCGAGCAGCTCCTCCGAGAGCACTCCCTGGAAGAGTCCCTGCATCACGCGGGCCTTCATGATCTCGCGGATCTCGGCATCCGTATAAGGCGCAAAGTAAAGCTCGGTCGGCCGGAAGACAGAGGCGACCCGGGCATCCACGGCACGGGAGAGGTCAACGTCCATGTCGCTGATGATGACGATCACACCAATCCGCGTCCCCTCGTAGGTCTCGTGCGAGCGGAGCAGCGTGTACAGGACCTTGTTGATCTCGTTCTCGTACAGGAGATAGTTGGCATCATCGAGGCAGACGAGAAGGACGATATCCTCCTTAATGAGGATACGGGCAACCGCATCGAAGACCTGCTTGAAGGAAGTCCCCGATGACGGGGGAAGGTGGCCGGACAACTTCTTGTAGATCTGCGAGACGATGGCGAACTTGGTGTTGTCGATCTGGCAGTTGACGTATACCGGCACGAGTTTTTTGGTGGTCTCCTCGATCTCCGCAAAGAGTTTCCTGATGCTCGTGGTCTTCCCGGTCCCGGGGAGCCCCTTGCAGACGGTATTCAGCGGCCGGCCGCCCCGGAGGCCGGGCCGGATCTGGAAGGCGAGCTCGCGCATCTGCGTGTCACGGAATTCGAACTGCTCGGGGACATAGTCGATCTCCAGCACGTCCGGGTCCCGGAAGAGCGATTCGTCCCACATCAGCAGGTTCTTCTTCATTGCTGTACAGGTTTACCGCATCGGTAATAACTGCATTGGAATTAAAAACCGTGGGCATGCTGAAGGTATCGGGAAAAACCCTTTTCTTCCAAAAAAGCAAAAAGAACGGGTCAGGGGCGGCAGATGATGAAAGTTACCCCCACTGATCCATGATGAAGCAGGGGTCTGATGCCGCCTTTCATTTCCTGAACAGGAACGGCAGGAACTCCGTTGCGTTCCGCATCCCGAGTCCTCCGGCCCGCCCGGCTGATTCGGAGAACACGGTGCTCCCGTCGGTCCCTTTCCCGGTAACTACAAAGGGCACCGGGTCGCGGGTATGCGTCTTTGCCCGGATCGGCGTCGGGTGGTCCGGCAGCACCGCGAGCACTCCGTCAAACGATGCGCGGATGATGCCGACAACCTCGTCGACCCGCTCGATCGCTTTCACTTTCTCTTCGATACTCCCCATATGGCCGGCCTCGTCCGGTGCCTCGATATGGAGGTACACAAAGTCGAAACGACGGATCGCCTCAAGGGTGTACCGGGCCTTGGCATGGTAGTCCGTGTCAAGATAACCGGTCGCTCCCGGCACCGTGATGATCTCCATGCCGGCACACCGGCCGATCCCGTTGAGCAGGTCGACTGCCGAGATCATGGCACCCGTCCTTGCATACTTTTTGAAGAACGGGGGAAATGCCGGCTTCTTCCCGCCACTCCACGGCCAGATCCGTGTTGCCAGGCGCTTTCCCGCACCGGCCCGGGCACGGTTGACCGGGTGACGGTCAAAGACCTGCCGGCTCGTCTCCATGCAGGAGAGGAGAAGCGCCGCATCCGGGCCCTTGGGAAGGTACGGGGAGATCCCCTGCCCCACGATGTCGTGCGGGGGAGTAGTTGCAGCGCCTTTGCCACCATGCACCACCAGGAGGTTGCGATAGCTCACGCCGGCACGGAGCAGCACGCCCGGAATTTCCTGCTGGAGCGAGGAGAAGAGTTCCTTTCCCTCATCGCTGGAGATGTGGCCGGCCGAGAAGTCGGTCATGGTGTTCTGGTCGATCGTGACCAGGTTGCACCGGTACGCGATATCGTCCGGCGCAAGGTCAACACCCATGCTGAGCGCTTCGAGCGGTCCCCGGCCCGTGTAATACTGCTCCGGGGCATACCCGAGCACTGCCATGTTCGCGATGTCGCTGCCTGCCTCGAACCCGTCGGGAATTGTCCGGAGCATGCCGCAGGCCCCTTCCCGTGCCATCAGGTCCATGTTTGGTGTGCTGGCATATTCGAGCGGCGTTTTGTTCCCGAGCGATTCGATCGGCTCGTCCGCCATACCATCGCCAAGGATAACGATCGTCTTCATTTACTGCTCCCCGCTCACCGCTGCCTTTACGGCGATCCGCACGCTCTCGCGGGAGCCCTTCTGCGGTTTCCAGCCCAGTGCTTTGAGCTTCCCAATCCCCAGCTGCATCTTCGGTACGTCGCCGACCCAGCCGACTGATCCGCCGGTGAACCGGTACCGGACATTCTTCAGGTGCATCTCTTCGACAACGACATCGGCTATGGTCCTGACGTCAATCCAGTCCTCGGAACCGATGTTGAACGTGTTGACCGGGTTCTTGGAATGCCCGATGGCAAAGTGCATACAGTCAATGCACTCGTGCACCTCAAGGTACGATTTGGTCTGCTTCCCGTCGCCGAGGATCTCGAGCTTTTGCGGGTTCTCCCGCAGTTTCCGGACAAAGTCCGTTATAACCCCGTGCCCGCTCCTCGCGCCGATGATATTCGCGAACCGGAACTGCCAGGACTTCATCGAAAACGAGTGGCAGTATGCCGAGATCATCGCCTCGCAGGCCAGCTTGCTGGCACCATAGACCGAGACCGGCTCCATCGGCGTATAGGTCTCGGGGGTCGGGATCACCGCCGCGTTCCCGTACACCGTGGAGGTTGATGTGAAGACCAGGGCCGGCACCGCATGCAGCCTCATTGCTTCGAGCACGCGGTAGGTGGCAACGATATTGTTGTTGAAGGTGGGATCCGGGGTCATAGCGCTCTGGCGGACATCCGGATCAGCAGCAAGGTGCCAGACGCGTGCAGCACCCTTCAGCTCCTCCTGCCACCCGTCTTTGAGTAAATCATTCCGGACGAGCCGGGCCTTACCCGACTCAAGGTGACCGGCGATCGTCTCTTTGCGACCGGCCACGAGCGAGTCAATGACCACAACCTCCTTCCCCCGGGTTACCAGGGAGTCAACCAGATGCGAGCCGATGAAACCGGCGCCGCCCGTCACCACATCAAACATCACTACCTAATATGTCATCCATCCTATAGGATTACTGGTATGTTCATCGGGATCGATCACGGCACATCGGCGATGCGGTTTGCCGGGGAGCGCGGGGAATTCCGGATCTCGCGGGAGGATGCCCGAAAGTTCCGGATCGCGGACCTGTTGCGGATCTGCCCGGTTGACGAGATCGAGGGGATTGCGCTCTGTTACTCCATGGGCGACGGGATCTCCGCGATCACGGATATTTCAAAGGTAAAGAACCGCGGAATCGTCAGCCGCGAGGGTGCCGGCAAGCACATTGGCGGCGGGACCCGCGTATACGATGAGGTTGCACAGAGCGGGATCCCCGCCGTCGTGATGCCGGGGCTCCACCGCGGGTCCCCCACCGATCCGCGCTTTAAGGCCTACTCTCACCAGACCAGCCCCGAGAAGATTGGCATCGCGTACGAAGTTGCCGGGTCCCTCGGGACCGACTTCATCGTATCGGACGTGAGCTCGAACACGGTCACGCTCCTTGTCTCAAAGGGAAGACTGGTCGGCGCTTTAGATGCCTGCGTCTTTGCTCCGGGATCAAAGCACGGTGCCCTTGACGTTGATGCGATCCGTAAGGTGGATGACGGGGAATGGACGGCAAACGAGGCGTTCCAGCATGCCGGCGTTGATTTTTCCCAGCCCGAACAGGAACGGATCCGCACGGTTGCCATGTTCTCGGCAATGGAATGCGCGAGTATGCGCATCCTGAACAAAAAAGCAAAGATCGCGCTTGCAGGGAGTCTTGCTCCGGCGATTGCACCCGAAGTCCGCAGCCTGCTGGGGTGCGATGTGGCAGTGTACGATGAATGGTGCGCTTCCCGCGGGCTGGTGAAGATCGCCCGCGATGTCTTTTCAGGGAAGAGCAGCATCCTCGGGCTCGAAACCGATCTCTAGATTTATATTGATTTATCATGTAAGATTATTAGGGATTTTTTGTGAGAGAGTTACGTATCCACGGCAGGGGTGGCCAGGGGTCGGTCACTGCTGCCGAACTGATCGCGGTCGCCGCGTTTGAGGGCGGCGTCTTTGCCCAGGCATTCCCGGCATTTGGTGTTGAACGGCGCGGCGCGCCGGTACAGGCATTTGTCCGGTTTGACAACAAGATGATCCGGAAGCGCAGCCAGGTGTACGAGCCGGATTACATCATCGTGCAGGACAGCACGCTCATCAAGGACGTCAACGTCTTTTTGGGCGTGAAGAAGGGCGGGATCGTCATTGTCAACACCGCTGAGAAGACACCGGCATTCCCGGTCCCGGAGGGTGTGAAGCTCATCCTCATTGATGCCACGACCATTGCGCTCAAGGCGCTCGGGATCCCGATCACCAACACAACGCTGATGGGAGCATTCGCTGCAGCATCGGGCGAGATCAAGTTCGAAGCGCTTGAGAATGCGCTCAAGCACCGCTTCCCCGGGGAACTGGCAACGAAAAATATCGCCGCTGCAAAGATTGCGTTCGATACCATCAAGGGGGCTGCATAATGGCACTCGCAGTTGGCTGCCGGGCACGGCCCGGAAAATCGCGGGACAACAAGACCGGATCCTGGCGTGTCTTCAGGCCACTCTTTGACCATGAGAAGTGCTCAAAGTGCGGGATGTGCCGGACACTCTGTCCGGAGGGATGTATCCACGAGGATGCAGAGGGGTTCTTCGACCCGGACTACACGTTCTGCAAGGGATGCGGCATCTGTGCCGCCGAATGCCCCAAGGCTGCGATCACGATGAAACAGGAGGAGAAGTAAGATGATGGAAATTACCGAAGGATCGCACGCTATCGCTGAAGCAGTCCGGCTCTGCCGGCCTCACGTGGTCTCCGCCTACCCGATCACCCCCCAGACCCACATTGTCGAGGCGCTGGCAGACTTTGTTGCCAACGGTACGCTTGACGCCGAATATATCACCGTAGAGAACGAACTCTCCGCGCTCTCGGCCTGCGTGGGTGCAAGCGCCACCGGGTCCCGGGTTTACTCTGCAACAACCTCGCAGGGCCTGATGCTGATGGCCGAGGTTGTCTTCAATGCAGCCGGGATGCGTCTCCCCATCGTGATGTCGATTGCAAACCGCGCCATGGGAGCGCCGCTCTCGATCTGGAACGATATGCAGGACTCGATCTCCCTGCGCGACGCCGGGTGGCTCCACTTCTATGCCGAGGACAACCAGGAGGCAACCGACCTCCACTTCCTTGCATACAAGGTGGCAGAAGACCCCACTGTCCAGCTCCCGGCTTTTGTCTGTTTCGACGGGTTCATCCTCTCCCACACGTACGAGCCGGTGGACATGCTGACGCAGGAGCAGGTTGACAGGTTCCTGCCGCCCTACAAGCCAGCCGAAAAGCTCGATGCAAAGGACCCGATGAGTTTTGGCATGTATGCGACC
This sequence comes from uncultured Methanoregula sp., assembly GCA_964448885.1. Lineage (GTDB taxonomy): Archaea > Halobacteriota > Methanomicrobia > Methanomicrobiales > Methanospirillaceae > Methanoregula. The sequence continues at coordinate 22,932 of CAYVAQ010000006.1, forward strand.
CCGGACTACTACCACGAGTTCCGGTACGAGACCAACGAGGCCCAGAACAAGGCAAAAGCCGCGATTGCAAAGTACGGCAAAGAGTTCGGTACCCTCTTCGGCCGGGACTACAGCGCGTTCATCGAGTCATACCGCATGGATGATGCCGAGACCGCGATTGTTGCCATGGGTTCCATGTGCGGCACCATCAAGGACGCTGTCGATGAGATGCGGGATACCGGAAAGAAAGTCGGGCTCCTGCGCATCCGCGTCTTCCGCCCGTTCCCCATTGAGGAAGTTGCAAAGGCACTCTCGCACGTGAAGCGGATCGCGGTTCTGGACAAGAACGTCTCGCTCGGGTCCCGCGGCGGTGCAACCGCGATTGAAGTCCGCGATGCACTCTACGGGAAGACCATCCCGGTCAGGGGCTACATCCTCGGGCTTGGCGGCCGGGACATCCGCAAGAAGGACATCAAGGAGATTGTCTCTCTCTGCGAGAAAGACGTGGGCGATCAGTTCTATGGTCTGCGCAAGGAGTTGATCTGAAATGGCAGAACAGAAGAAGACCTGTGACCTGTTTGATTGCGGCCACCGGGCATGCGGGGGCTGCGGTGCTGCCCTCTCCGCCCGGCTTGTCATGGAAGCCGCAGGGCCGGAGACGATTGTGGTTTCATCAACCGGCTGTATGGAAGTGTTCTCCACCCCCTATCCCGAGACCGCGTGGAAGGTCCCGTGGATCCACTCCCTCTTCGAGAACACTGCGGCAGTTGCATCGGGCATCGATGCGGCACTTAAAAAGCAGGGCAGGAAAGAGAAGATCGTGATCATGGCCGGTGACGGTGCCACGTTCGATATCGGCATGATCTGTATCAGCGGGGCATTCGAGCGGGGCCACGACTTCACCTACATCTGCTACGACAATGAGGCGTACATGAACACCGGCATCCAGCGGTCCGGTGCAACCCCGTACGATGCGAGCACGACAACGAGCCCGGCGGGTTCCCACTCGTTTGGCAACAAGCGGCCCAAGAAGGACATGCCGGCCATCCTCGCTGCCCACGGCGCCCCGTATGTTGCAACGGCATCGATCGCGTACCCTGCCGATCTCATGCAGAAGGTAAAGAAAGCGATTGAGACGCCCGGGCCCTGCTACGTGCAGGTCCATGCACCCTGCTGCACCGGATGGGGATTCGAGGGCGAGCAGACGATTGCCATCGCCAAGCTTGCCATCGAGACCGGCCTCTGGGTCAACATGGAGATGGTTGACGGCAAGGTCACCAAGGTTAAGAAAGTGGTAAGGAAACCGGTCACCGAGTACCTCAAGACCCAGAAGCGGTTCCGTCACCTCTTCAAGCCAAAACTGCAGGAGGCGGAGATTGCTGCAATCCAGGCTATTGCCGACCGGAATGCCGAGAAATACGGGATCGATATCAAAATCCCGCCCAAAAAAGAATAATCCCTTTTTTCGCTGCTGGTTCCGGCTGCACAAATTGGTAAATTTATATGCGTTCAGAGCGGACGTGGATGATAACCGCCGATGGTCATCCCAGCAAGTCTCACACCGGAAACGGTCATTATCATAACCGCAGTCAGCGCGATTGGGCTTGTGCTGAGCATGGCTGCCATGGGTATTGCCTATCTCAGGGTGCGCCATGCAAAGGATGCCCTTGACGAGAGCGAGCGGCGTTATCGCGCGGTCGTCGAGGACCAGACCGAGCTGATCTGCCGGTTCAGGCCGGACGGCACCCTTCTCTTTGTCAACGACGCCTTCTGCCGGTTCTTCAGCCATGATGCAGCAGATCTTATCGGTACCCGGTTCATCCCCTCTACGGACCGGGCCGAACGGCACAAGGTCCGCAACCATCTCATGGGCCTTACGAGATTGCGACCGGTCGGCTCCATGACCAGCCGCGTTGAGACAAAAAATTCCGGACAGCGCTGGATCCGGTGGAACGACCGGGCAATATTTGATGAAAACGGCAATGTCAGCGAATTTCTGGCGGTCGGGATGGATATGACCGAGGTCATGATCGCGGAGGAGAAACTCCGGATATATCACGAGAACCTCGAAGAACTGGTCCATACACGGACCCGCGAGCTGGAGGAGACCAATACAACCCTCAAGCAGGAGATCGCCGAACGCACCCATGCGGAGAACATGCTCGCTGCCGAGAAAGAGCGGCTGGCAGTCACCCTGCGGTCAATCGGTGACGGGGTCATTACCACGGATATCCGGGGCAGGGTCCTGATGCTCAACAAGGCCGCCGAGGACCTGACCGGGCTCCGCCACGAGCAGGCCTTCATGCGACCCCTTGCGGATGTATTCAATATCGTTGACGAACAGACCCGGCAGCCGTTTGCGCTGACACGTCCCGACGGGATGATGGTAAAAGACGGCCAGCCCTCCAGGACGGTCCGGGGAATTCTTGTTCCGGAAGGAGGCCGGGAACTGCTGGTTGAGCAGAGCGCGGCATCGATCACCGACCATGATAACCGGGTGATCGGGAGTGTCATCGTCTTCCGGGACATGACCGAACGGCAGAAACTCGAGCAGGAACTGATCCATACCCAGAACCTCGAGTCGCTGGGTCTGCTCGCCGGAGGGATTGCGCATGATTTCAACAATATCCTGACTGCCATCTTTGGCAATGTCATGCTTGCAAAGAACCACCAGGATGCAGGATCCGAACCATTTGACCGGCTGTCCGAGGCTGAGCAGGCGATTGGGCGGGCACGCGAACTCACCCACCAGCTGCTCACCTTCTCCAAAGGCGGTTCTCCGGTCAAGGAGACTGCCGATATCTCGGCGATTGTTGCCGACAGCACCCGGTTCATGCTCCGGGGTTCAAAGACCCGCCCGGAGTTCGCCATCAGCCCGTCCGTATGGGCAGTTGACGTGGATATCGGCCAGATGAGCCAGGTCATCAACAACATCGTCCTCAATGCCGATTACGCAATGCCGGACGGAGGCGTTCTCCATGTAACCGTAGAGAATGCCCGGGTTACCGGGGATCTGCATCTCCCGGTCCCGGATGGCAGGTACGTGAGGATATCCCTCGTTGATGAAGGAGCCGGAATCCCGCGGGAGAGCCTTGACCGGATCTTCGATCCCTACTTCACGACAAAACCGGGCGGCAGCGGCCTCGGTCTCTCAACGGCACGCTCGATCGTGCGAAGACATAACGGCCTCATCACGGTCGCGTCCGAGCCCGGGAACGGCACGGAAGTCCATATCTGGCTGCCGGCTTCCGAGAAGTCCCTGCCGGAGAAGACCGCAACCCCCGACCCGTCCCGCAATCTTTCGGGAGAGGGGAGGGTCCTCGTGATGGATGATGAGGAGACCATCCGTGATGTTGCGAAGGCACTGCTTGAACACCTGGGATACCACGTTGACGTTGCAAAGGACGGGGACGAGGCAATTGCCCTGTACCAGGCAGCACAGCGGGAGGAGAATCCGTACCACTGCGTCATCATGGACCTTACCATCCCCGGGGGGATGGGGGGCAGGGAGGCGATTGAACGGCTGCTGGCGATCGACCCGGGCACCCGGGCTATTGTGTCGAGCGGGTACTCCAATGATCCGGTGATGGCGGACCACCGGAAGTTCGGGTTTTTAGGAATCCTTGCAAAACCCTACACCATGGCGGAGATGGGCCGGGCGGTCAGCCAGCTGAACGGCCCGCATCCCGATCGCGCGTAACCCGCGGGATTTGAATAGCAGGGAAAAAAATCAAATCGTTATATTTATTCATGCTCAGTGTCCCCCTATTAGTATGAAACACTCCATCATCCTTTTAACCGGCCTTGTTCTCCTGGCCGTCCTGATCAGCGGCTGTACCAGCCAGCCTTCTGCTGCACCCGCGACAGCTACCCCGGCACCCCAGCAGGCTGCGGCAACCGCTGCACCGGCTCCGGCCCCGCAGACATTTGTCGGGTCCGAGTGGAAACTCGGGTGGTTCGACGACACCAAGGGCATGTGGTCCAAGATCGCCGAAGGCAGCTCCATCACGGCAACGTTCACGGCTGATGGGAAGCTTACGGGATTCTCCGGCTGCAGCGACTATTCCACGACATACGAGTTCGGCAAGTCACCGCTCATCTTCATCAAGCGCCCGGCAGTATCAACCAAGACCTGCCAGACCCCGGTCGGCGTCATGAGCCAGGAGTCCGCGTACTTCACGGACCTCGAGTGGTCGGACAGCTATGGAATCCAGAACGGCCAGCTCCTCTTCTTCAACAAGGACGGCCGGAAGATCCTGCAGTTCGACCCCGCGTAATCCAGCTGGGAAAAGACCATTCTTTTTTTTTCTGATTATTCGGGTTATATTCAGTACCGGTACATCATCCCGCATCCCGTCGGCGGTTTTTTAAAAAACCAGCATTATTAATAGTGAGCAGGGCGACATAAGTAGGATACCGGGCTCGTGGTCTAGTCGGTTATGACGTCGCCCTTACACGGCGGAGGTCGCCGGTTCGAATCCGGCCGGGCCCATTCTTTTTAGGTATATTTTCCCATCAGAACTTCTTTTCGCAATCAGATCCTGATCAACAATTTTCAACCAGACCTTGATTTTTCTTTTTGGCTCTGTAGAAAACCATCAATTATGACGCTCTTGGGGGCGTCGCCAAGCGGCTCCGCCCCCGCCGCTGGGGCATCCCCGGTTGTGATGATGCCGTATTACACGCAGACAGATTGGTGAGGTTGATGACAGGTAATGTTGCAGAATCCTAAGCGCCCCCGCCCCCAACGGGGGCAGGGTTGGCGCAAGGGGGGCTATCAAATCATATTTTCAAGATTTCTACAGAGCATTCTTTTTCAATCGCGATCACGATAACGATCAAATTTTCGATCCGGATCAATCACAATCCGATTTCAATTTTTCAACCGGATCATGATTATAAAAATTTTAAGCAGACCCTGCCTGAAAATTTTTAACCGGACCTTGCCCGACAACCTGATGAATAATTATGGGCTCTGACGGTGCGGTAAGCTGCAGATCCGGTGAACTTTTCGCAATCAGACTCTGCTTAAAAATTTTTCAGCAGATCTTGTTCAGAATTTTTCAAGCAGACTATGATTTTTCTTTTTTTAATCGCGATCACGATCGCGATTCGAAGAATCCTTTCGGTTCTTCTCCTGCTCCAGGATTGCGAACCTGTCGCATTCAAAATTTTGATATGGATCAATCACGATCCGGTTTTTCTTTTTCAACCGCACCCTGCTTGAAAATTTTCTAGCAGACTATTTTCTGGCAGACTCTGTCCATATCCATGCGGGCATAACAGAGAAGTCACAAGAATACAACAGACCGGATGACCGTGTGCAAAAAAAGGATTATTGTACAATCTTATCGAGCGTGATCGTGAAGGTGAGATCTTTGCCGGCAAGTTCATGGTTCTCGTCCCAGGTTATCGTGGACTCGTTCATGGCGATGACTTTCACCAGTGCAACTGCCCCGTCAGCTGACCGGCGGATCGTGTACCGCTCGCCAACGATGAAGGTGACGTCCGGAGGAACAGTCGACCGGTTCACGACATGGACGAGCACATGATTGTAGGGCCCGTACGCTTTGTCGGCAGGGATCCGGAGGGTCTTTGTCTCACCCGGGAGCATGCCGATCACACCCTCGTCTAACCCGCGGATGATCTTCCCCTGGCCCACAATGAAGACCAGCGGTGTGCTGTTGACGTTGCTGTCAAAGACGGTCCCGTCATCGAGTGCCCCCGTATAATATACCGCGACCGTGTTGCCGGTCTTCACACCGGGCGAGCTGAAGAAGACATATCCGAGGATGGTGATGACCACGAGCGCGATGATCGCACCCCCAAGGATCATCATCACCTGCTTCTTCTGGACCTTTGCCTTCTGCTGCCCCTTCTCCTTCTCGGACTTTTTCATAGCGTCCTCAGCCCTCTTCCAAGATTTTTAACCGCAATCGCATATACACGTGCCGAACCGCATCCTGCCGGCTGAAAAACCTGTCCTGCTATCACAATTGCACCCTATTTATACCACGAACACAAAACTACTGGTGTTTACCATGGCTGATGAGGTACGGTTTGCCGAGGTCAACGGCAAGAAAGTCCAGTGGGACCCGGAGCAGATGCGAAAAATATCGGAGCATCCCTGTTTCTCCGAGAAGGCATGCCACACGTTTGGCAGGTGCCATGTCCCGGTTGCCCCCAAGTGCAACATCCAGTGCAACTACTGCATCCGCGACTTCGACTGCGTCAACGAGAGCCGGCCCGGGGTCACCACCAAAGTCCTGAGCCCGGACGAGTCGATGGACCTGGTCAAGAACGTTGTCGAGAAATACAACTACATCAAGGTCGTCGGGATCGCAGGCCCGGGTGAACCGCTTGCCAACGAAGAGACCTTCGAGACCCTGAAACGGCTTCATGAAGAGTACCCGAACGTCATCAAGTGCATCAGCACCAACGGCCTCCTCCTGCCCGACAAGATCGACCTCTTACAGAAGTACGATGTCGGCAACGTCACCGTCACCCTCAATGCCATCGACCCCGAGATCGGCGCAAAGATCTACCAGCACGTAGACTACCAGGGAAAGCGTTACACCGGCCTTGAAGCGGCAAAGATCCTCCTCTCCCAGCAGCTCAAGGGGATCGAAGAGGCCGTGAAGCGGCACATGATCGTCAAGATCAACACGGTCTATATCCCCGGCATCAACGAGGACCATATCCCGGCTATTGCAAAGAAAGTCGGCGAGATGGGTGTGTATACCTTCAACGTGATCCCCCTCATCGCCCAGTACAAGTTCGCCAATATCACGCCGCCGACACCGGAGATGAAGCGGAAGATGCAGGACGAGTGCAGCAAGTACGTGAAACAGATGCGCCACTGCCAGCGCTGCAGGGCGGATGCCATCGGCAAGCTCGGGCACGACATCCAGTCGTGCATGTACAACAAATAATCCCGCTTTTTTTTATCGCACGGCGATTTTAATCTGTACGGAAGCCAGTGAACGCATCGGCACAGAAGAGCCCGCTGAATGGCTTCAAAAAAAATGTCAGGACCCGATCCGGGGCAGGGCATTGCCGGCAGGCCGGGAACCGGCCATCCCCTGTGCAAGGATGCTGTTCATCTCATCGATGACCGGCTGGAGGGCCGGCGGTATCGCGGTGTCCTCGGTACGGATGGTCTTCCCGTGATAACTGATACTGTACTGGAAGAGGTCGGTACCGCCGCGGCCTGAGGTATAGTTCCCCTCAAGCTCGGCAAATTTCGCCGCGGCAAAGACCGCCCCGATTCGTTCCAGCTGGGTCTGGTTGAGCGATGACTCGGTGTTGCTCCTCCCATCGGAAAGGAGCATCACGCCATTGTCAAAGATCACCACCCGGTCGCTGACTCCGGCAAACCCCCCGCTGCGCTGGTAGTCCACAAAGATGGCCGGCGGTGCTGCACGCGAAACGGACGGTGTTTTAAAACCGGTGCATCCGCTCACGAGGACTGCAGTGATGAGACACAGGTAAAAAAGGACCTTCCAGCTCCTTATTTCCACCACTCCGCGCCCGGTCTTCAGATCTGAACAACGTCAGCCTTGGCAGGTTTTCCTGCAGGCTTCTTTCCGGTTACGTCTTCCAGGGTCTTGATCAGGTTGTCAAGCTTGTCGTTCCTGAAGACCTCGCGGAATGCCTGGAGTTCTGCAGCACTCATGATCATGACCCCTTTCTTTTTCATCGGGAGGCCGTTCTCCCCGATGGGGTTGATATCGATGGCGAGCGACGCCGGCCGGGTCTTGTACTGGGGCAGCCGGATGATCGAGACCCCTTTGACCGATGTGTTCTTGCGCTCCCAGTCCGCACCTTCTTCCACAAATTCCTTGAGACTCGCAGTTAAGTCCATAGTACACTGCATTTAATTTATATATTAAAATGTTATTCGCTATGATCTCAGTACAATGTAATTACTATTATTGGGTACAGTGGTATGGGAGTCGAATGAACCATGAGCTGCATGGTCTCCGGGGAATGACTCCGTTTCCACGGTAAAACCCCGGCACATGCTAATAACCGCGGCTGACAATACCTGTACACGAGAGAATCGCATGCCAACGCTTGCCCTGCGCCCGGACCAGCCGTTCAGTCTCGATGCCACCCTTGCCTGCGGGCAGGTCTTCCGCTGGGAGCGCGATGAGCGCGGCTGGTGGTACGGGATGGCCGGCGACCATGTCATAAAGATCCGGCAGGACGGTACCACGCTTTCGTTCTCCGGTGCACCGGCACCGTTCATCCGCCATTACTTCTCGCTGGACATCGATCTCCCCCGCATCCTGGAGTCGGTTGATGCCGATCCGTTCATCCACGCAACCGTGATGAAGAACTGCGGGCTCCGGCTCATCCGGCAGCCCGCGTGGGAGTGCACGGTCTCCTACATCTGTGCAACCAACTCCAACATCCCCACGATACGCAGGCGCATCGCATCCATTGCGGAGAAGTACGGAAGGCCTGTACGATCCGGGGGGAAGACGTACTACCGGTTCCCCGGCCCGGCAGAGATCATGGAGGAGGGGCATGACGGGCTCACGGAGTGCCGGCTCGGGTACCGCCAGCCGTACGTCTTTGGCACATCCTGCCGGGTCACCGATCCCGCATGCTGGGAGAAGACGATCCGCAATCTGCCGTATGCCGATGCGCGCAGGGAGATGATGACCCTGCACGGCATCGGTCCGAAAGCTGCCGACTGCATCCTCCTCTTCGCGTTCCAGAAATACGAGGCATTCCCGGTCGATGTCTGGATCCGCCGGATCATGCAGGAGCATTACCTGCCGGATCTCCCGATGGAAGGGGCACTCTCCCACCGCGACTATGATCGCATCCGCACCTTTGCCCGCAGCCATTTCGGGGAGTACTGCGGCTGGGCGCAGGAGTACCTGTACGCGGGGCGGGAGGAGTAACTACCGTCCCCTTCTGCCAGAGTCCCCGCCGGGAACAAAACACCATACCAGGCCGGGAAGAAGAATAAAAAAAAGATACGAAAAAATTGCGAGAGACGGCCTAGGTGCCGATATCCCAGCTGCAGGAATATTTCTTCTGGTCTTTGGTGAGCGAGTCGATGGAGAGCCCGAGCGATGCGAGCTTGAGGTTTGCCACCTGCTCGTCGATCTCGTTCGGCACATCATAGACCCCGCCCTTCATCTTCTTCCCGTTCTTCGCGATATGGAGCGTGCAGAGCGCCTGGAGGGCGAAACTGAGGTCCATGACCTCGATGGGGTGGCCCATGCCCTTGGGGGTGGCGAGGTTGACGAGCCGGCCTTCGGCAAGGACGTGGATGTTCTTTTTGCCCAGCACAAACGTCTCGATGCCGTCGCGCTCGATGATCAGGGTTGCATTCTTCCGCAGGTACTCAATGTCGATCTCGACATTGAAGTGGCCGGCGTTGGCGAGGATGGCGCCGTCCTTCAGGGCTGCAAAGTGCTTCTTTGCGATAACAGCACAGTTGCCGGTCGTGGTGACAAAGATGTCGCCGATGGCCGCTGCTTCGTCCATCGACATGACCATGAACCCGTCCATGTGAGCCTCAAGTGCCCGGCGGGGGTCGATCTCGGTGACGACAACCTTTGCCCCGAGCCCGTGGGCCTTGCGGGCAAGGCCGCGGCCGCAGTAGCCGTAGCCGGCCACAACAAAGTACTTCCCGGCGATCAGGGTGTTGGTCGTGATCATGATCGAAGAGAGGACGCTCTCCCCGGTGCCGTGGACATTGTCAAAGAAGTGCTTCATCGGCGTGTCGTTGACCGCGACGACCGGGAACTCGAGCTTGCCCTCGGCAGCCATCGCCTTGAGCCGGTGGATACCGGTCGTGGTCTCCTCGCAACCCCCGATGACCTTCTTTATGAGGTCGCGGCGCTTGGTGTGGATGTAGTGGATCAGGTCCATCCCGTCATCGATGGTGATGACCGGCTTCGCGTCCAGCACCTGGTCGATGGCACCATAGTACTCATCGACCGAACATGCCCTCTTTGCATAGCAGTGAACATTCTTTACCTTCCCGAGGGCTTCCGCCACATCGTCCTGTGTGGAGAGGGGGTTGCAGCCCGTGATGTGCACTTCTGCCCCGCCCGCGGCAAGCGTGGAGACGAGGTTTGCAGTCTTCGCCTCGACATGGAGCGCCATGCCGATGGTCATGCCTTCGAACGGTTTTTCCTTGGTAAATTGCTTTTTTATGGCGGCAAGTACCGGCATGTACTGCCCTGCCCATTCGATCTTCATCTTTCCTGAGCTCATGGATATCCTCGTGAGGCGGGAGGCTGCCTTCTTTGTGCCCACCCACCCTGACTACCCTATGTATAGGGACGCCCGGGGACATAAAAACTCCGCGGGAACCGGGTGGGAAATATAGATAGTATCCGCCACCCAAAACTCTTGCAGATGGTGCTGACGCGACGGATTATCCCCTGCCTTGACCTGAAGGACGGCAGGGTCGTAAAAGGGACAAACTTTCTCGGGCTCCGTGATGCCGGGGACCCGGTGGAGCTGGCAGCACGGTACAATGAGCAGGGTGCCGATGAAGTGGTCTTCCTCGACATCACCGCATCCGCCGAGAAGCGGGGGATCATCGTCGATGTCATCAAGCGGGCGGCCGACCAACTTTTCCTCCCGCTCACGGTTGGCGGTGGCCTGAAGTCCCTTGATGACATCCAGCAGATCCTGCGGGCCGGGGCCGACAAGGTGAGCCTGAACACGAGCGCTGTCCACGACCCCACGCTCCTTACGAGAGGTGCCGAGGCATTCGGCACGCAGTGCATTGTCTGCGCCATGGACGTGCGCCGGAACCTGACACCCAATGAGAAGGCGATCCCCGTTACGCTCGAAGACGGGCGCACCTGCTGGTACGAGGTCGTGATCTATGGAGGCAGGACACCGACCGGCATCGACGCAGTAGCCTGGGCAAAGGAGGCCGAAAACCGTGGCGCCGGCGAGATCCTCCTCACCAGCATGGAGACCGATGGCACGAAGAACGGCTTCGATATTGCCATAACGGCAGCTATATCGGATGCTGCAGGCATCCCGGTCATCGCCAGCGGGGGCGTGGGAACGCTCGAACACTTCTATGACGGGTTTACCAAAGGAAAGGCCGATGCCTGCCTGGCGGCAAGCGTCTTCCACTACGGCGAGTTCACCGTAAAAGAGGTGAAGGAGTACCTCAGGCGCCGCGGTATCCCGGTACGGCTCTGAGGTCTATCTCGAATGCTGCCACGGGGTGCTCGAGCTCGAAATTGAGGAGGACGGCAGGGTGGACCTCGCCGAATACCCCAATCGTTTTTCCGCCCGCAATAATGTCTCCCCGCCGCCCGTCAATGAACGCCGGGTCCGGTGATTCCTTCACGGTATAATCGATCGAGAGCTCATGGAGGACAGCATCTGCTGTTGCATATGCTTCCGAGAAGTCGGCATCGGGGTGGGTGCTGACACCGGCTGCCTGCTGGTGCGTCCTGCAGCTGGTGACCACATCGCCGGCCGCAAAGAGGCGCTGCGGGAGTTCGCGGTGCCGGTTGATGGTGAGGAACTCTAAGAGCAGCGGGAGCAGCTCGGTCCTGACCACCGTGTTCTCGATGCTGATCGGGTGCATCACGCGGAGCACGCCCGGTGTTTCAGCCCGCTGCATTCTCCGGTACAGCACATCCTCGTTCGTGAGGGTGAACGGCATCACCTCGAGATAACCGAGACCGGTGAACAGGGTGCGGGTAAGGGCCATCGTGGCCTGCACGGGGTGCGGTTTTCCCAGGGTGAAGGTCTTCGGCGGCTGGCTCTCGAGCTTGTCATACCCGATTGCAATGGCAACATCCTCAAAGATGTCCCAGTCGTGCATGATGTCGGCCCGGTAGCAGGGGATCCGGACCTTAACCTTGTCCGCACCGGCCGGTTCCGCGCCAAACCGCATCCGCCGGAGAAGGCCTGCCATGGATTCCGGTGTCAGGCTGACCCCGAGCAGGCGGGAGCATTCGCTCACGCTGACAAGGCGCTCGGCCGGAGCCAGGGTTGGTGTCTGGGCCCCGTTGATCTCAACGCTCTCGATCGTTGCGCCGGCCTCTGCCATCGCCGTACAGATGATATTGACGGCAACACTGACTGCCCGCTTATCGGTACCGGTCGTATCCAGGAGGATGTTCTTCGTGTCGATGGTGACCCGGGTCCGTTCGCCGTTGATGATGGGCGGGAACGAGAGGACGTGGTCGTCGTCGTCCACGATGAGCGGGAAGAGCGGGAAGTCTTTGACGATCTTCGCATAGTCCCGGCCCTTCGGGTGCTTCTCGAGGATCTCGTCCATCGTCATCTTCTCCTTGAAATCGAGCGGGATGAATCCCCGGCTCCGGCGGGAGGCAATATAGTGGAACGGCGGTTTTACGGTGTCCATGTCATGGATGCCGATGGCGACCTTGCTCCGCCCGCGGCCGACCGCCCAGTGGAGCGATTCCTGCAGGGACATGATGCTCTGGATCGACTCGTCGTCAAACTCCACCCCGCGGATGACCGCTGCACCGAGCACGGGCCGGATATCCGCAAGCTGCGGGTCGATGGTGAATTTGATCCCGGACGGCTTTACCAAGTAGGCCGGCAGGCCGGTCTCGATATCCAGAAAGCCCCGCATGGCGCGTGCGACCCCTTCAGGACTGAAGAGGTCGGGGCGGTCCGGGAAGAACTCCACATCGGCATGATCCTCCTCAGTCCGCTCGATATCGGAGCCGATGAGGGGGACTTTCTCGAGGATCGTCTTTTTGTCTGTGCGGGTGAGCCGCTCGAGGTACTTGTAGGGAAGCGTGATGACCGCCATCTCAGATCCCTCCCTTCGTGGGCCGCCATGCCGGGGTCTCGCGGAGGAACGCGACATCGCTCTTGTGCAGGAGCCGGAGATCCTTGAGCCCCAGGCGGAGCATCGCGATCCGGCTCACGCCCAGCCCCCAGGCAAGCACGGGGTACTTGATGCCAATCGGTGCCGTGACCTCCTCGCGGAAGACACCGGCCCCGCCCATCTCGATCCAGCCGATCCCGTCAACGTACACCTCGGCATCCAGGCTTGGCTCGGTGTAGGGATAGAACGAGGGCTTGAACCGTACGCTCTCGAAGCCCATCCGGTTATAGAACTCGCGGAGGATCCCGAGGAGGTTGGCAAACGATACGTTCTCGTCCATCACGATCCCTTCGAGCTGCTCGAACTCCGCAAGGTGGGTGGTGTCGATCGTCTCGCGCCGGTACACCCGGCCGACCGCGAAGGCTTTGATTGGGGGGTTCGGGTTCTCTGCCAGGTACCGGATCGAGAGGCTTGTCGTGTGCGTCCGCAGCACGCACTGCTCGGCCTTCTCCTCCTTCCAGGTCCCGCCCCAGCCCGTGGACGACGTGCCGCCGCCATTCAGGTGCATGTCCCTGACCTTCTCGTATCCTTTGGGAAGCGGCATCGTCTCTCTGAGGTAGAAGGTGTCCTGCATCTCGCGGGCCGGGTGGTCCTGCGGCTGGTACAGGGCATCGAAGTTCCAGAAGGACTGCTGGACGATGTCCCCGTACAGTTCAGTGAAGCCCATCTCGAGAAGGATCTCCCGCATCTCGCCGATGATCCGCTGGTAGGGGTGGATCTTGCCGGGGTACGCCTTCTTCGGGAGCTTGGTGACATCATAGCGGCGCAGGTTTGCCGTCTTCCAGCTGCCCGAGAGGATCTGCTCGCGGGTGAGGGTGCCGGTCTCCTCCCGGAGGTCGAGCCCCTTTGCTGCAACTGCCTGACCTTCGGGCGTGATGGCGATGGCGTACCGGACCGTTTCGCACTCCTGCAGGATGCCGCGCCGGATGAGCTCCCTGGTCTTCGGGTCGGCGGCAGACGGGTTCTTCAGGGCGGATTCATCGGCATCGGTTGAGGCGCCCGGCACCCGGGTGACCGCAGCACCTTCGACTTTGACAAGCCCCTTCTTCCGGAGCTGCCCGAACCCGATCTTAAATGCATCATGTTTCTGGAGGTCGGTAAGGCTCGTGCCCGGCAGGATGAACCGGAGGAGCTGCGTCTCGGGGAGACCGTCCTTTGCATATGCCTTCCCCTCATCCGAAAGGACAATCTCCTTTACCACGATCCGTTCCACCGTCATGAGCCCCTTGTCCATTGCAAGGTGAGCCCACTGCACCACTGCTTCGGGGGTAGCACCCAGCAGGGCGGCAAGGTGCGGTGCGTCCGCCTTCTTCTCCTGTGCAAGTGTTGCGAGCAACCGTTTCTCGTTCTGCGTCAGTTCCGCCATGTCACACCCGTATCCTGTCCTGTACTGCGTTCATCTTCTCCTTGAAGTCAAAAAGGAACGCAACCACGCGTTCCGCTGTATCCTTCTTGCACTGCCCGCAGGTCACCTCGCCGGCCATGCATCTGCGCCGGATCTCCGCGAGTTCTGCATCGTCCATCACCATGTGGAAGAGGTTGAGGAGGAAGAGCGAGCATTTGTCGGGCTCGCCGCCAAGCCGCTTCTGCTCCTCCAGGGTCATCCTCCCGCCGGTGATCCCGCTCATCACCTTCTTTCTCACCACGCTCTCGGGCTCGTAGAAGGAGATGATACTCTCGGGGATACTGCTCGACATCTTGCCGCCGGTGAGACCGGGCATGAAGATGTGGTAGGTCGATGAGGGAGTAAAGAAGGCAAATCCACCGTGCGCCCGCTCGATCTCCCGCACCTTCGCCTTGACATCAACGCACTGCGCCCCTTTGATGTCAACATGCCCCTCATATTTTTTTGCGTGCGGGAATGCCTTCTTCACCGCATCCAGGGCAGCCTCGGGGGCATTCTTGGACCGGACGCTGATGTACCCGTCCCGCTCCTCGACCGTGAACATCCGCATCTTGTGGGCGATCCCGCGGGTCAGCCGGATATGGGGGTCCTGGTCGACACCGACCGGCACCAGCGTCGGTGCCGGTTCGCGGTCGATCTGGGGATAGAGGATGTCTGCAACCTGCGTGATGACGCTGTCGGCATGGGCGAGATCGGTGTCCGGGCCGAACCCGTAGATGGCGGTGAGCTCCGAGAAGTTGACCTTGGTTGCCGCCTCGAATGCCAAATCCTTGAGCCGGTCGTTCCTGCTCTGGAAGTAGGTCTGGCCCTCGAACCCGAGCGCATAGAGACACGAGAGATATTCCCTGCCATACTCGTTGCACTTCTCCCACGAGAGGCCGCGGACCGCATGGGCTTCCCGGTCAGCGATCGTGATATACCCGTTTCCGCCCTGCTGTATGTGCCAGACCACTTCCTTCATGACCATCAGGTGGCCGAGGTGCGGGTGGCCGCTCGGCATGAAGCCGGTCAGGATATGGAAGGGGGCCTTGTTCTTTATGGCCTGCGCTATCGGGGCATAGTCGCGGTGCCCGACCACGATATTCCGTCGCATGAAATACGGGACCTCGGGAAGATCAGCGATTGCCGGCCCGATCGGGTCGATGCCGAATTCTGCAAAGGTCTTCTCGATGTCAAGGGACGGGGCACTTGACCAGGGGTTGATCTGCGGTTCCTGCATGGTAAAAACTCAACTCACGGCTCACAGTTTTATCCGGGCAAATTCGACAAACTGGATTCCTGATGAATGTACGGCGCCAAAGAACATCTTCTTTTTGACACTGTGGGCCATCCGGACGGAACGGGATATGATGCTCATCGGGAGGACCGCCTCCTTCTCAACGGCATGGACCAGGAGATCGGAGTGGACGTTCTTGCCGCAGTAGACCCGGAAGTGGTGGCCGAACTTGTAACCCGTCCGGGGCGTGAAGTCGTGCGAGCGGAGTTCCTTGTACACCGCGATCTTGCCGGCGAGTTCTGCGTCGCTTTCGCTTGCCATGGCAAGGAAATCCGCGGGACTGACCGTCGCGGTCCCCCGCGTGAGGGTGATGGTGCCCTGCTCCATCAGGTAACAGAGTTCAACGGGGGCAAGCACCAGCCGTTCAGGGTCGAGCCGCTTTCCGAACCCTGCCAGTTCGAGGTCGGACCCCGCAGGTGTCCTCACCATCGCCGACCTGCCGGCAAGGATCGCATCGTGCGGGGTGACCGGCGGGAGCGTTGAACAGGCATCAGCAAGTTTCTGGAGCTTGATCTCGTAGTACGTGAGCTCCTCTTCGTCGTCGACGACCGCGAGCACGTACTGCTTGCGCATGTTGCGCGACGCCATGACCTCCTCGATCAGTTTCGGGAACCGGATCGGGTCGCGCTCGGACAGGACCCGGACAAGGTACAGCGATTCGCCTTTGCCCGGCTTCTCGCCGCGCCGGAAGACGCGGAAATCGTGCGGGCCGGTCTGCACCACGTACCCCCGCTCGCGCAGGTCGCGGTATACGAGGAAACTGCGCATGAAGCCGGGCTGTTCGCAGAACTCGGAGAAGAGGGTGTCAAACGTGTAACCCGGGACGTCGATCTTCTGCCGGTGGAGGAGATAGAGGGCTTCCTGCGGGGAGAGCCGGAGACCGTCGCCATCCGGCCGGCCGTACCCGCTCTGCTCGTACAGCGCCCGGCCGTCCCTGCCCGTGCGGATCACGGATCCATCGAAAATCGCTTTCACTGCCGGATCTATTATGCCCGGAAGATTATAATCCCGGTGGGGGATGCGGAAGGTACAGGGGAATTCCTGCGCAGTGGCCTGATGCGCGGCAGGAAAGCAGGGATCCCGTGCACGAACCCATTGGATGGAATCCTTATGAATTACAAAATCCGGATCGTTGCCTATAAAAAGGGGAAAATCGAACCTGTATAGTCCAATCGTATCTCATAAGTATGCTTAAACTGCACGTCCCCGCGGATGAACACCATTCCGGGAAACCCTGGGTAATACTATAGGATACACTGGTCCCCACACCGGAATAATTTTTCCAGACAGCAGCAATAAGCGGCGGAAAAATGATGGTGAACGAATACAACGACCCCGGATACCGACCAATGACAACGATCAACCTCGCAGGTTTCCTGCCGAGGTCGGCAGTGAACGGTCCGGGCATCCGGGCCGTTGTCTGGGTCCAGGGATGCCCGTTCCGCTGCGAAGGTTGTTTCAACCCGCATTTCCAGCCATTCGTTTCTGCAGATCAGACTGATGCCGGAGCCCTTGCAGCAAGGATTATTGCCCTGCCGGCTCTTGACGGGGTCACATTCTCCGGCGGCGAACCGTTTGCCCAGGCCCGGCCCCTTGCCCATCTCGGGAAACTCCTGAAACGATCCGGCCTTGATATCCTCACCTATACCGGCTATCCTGTCGAAGATCTGCTGGAGACCCGAAACCCGGCATGGCAGGACCTCATCCTGGTATCCGATATCCTGGTTGCCGGCCCCTTCAGAAAAGAGCTTGCCTGTTCCGGCAGTATGGCGGGATCATCCAACCAGCGCATCGTGCCACTCACTGCCCGGGGAAGAACTGCCCTGGCCGCGGCAGGCGCGGGAACACGCGGGGCTGCCATGGAGTTCACGATAGACCGGGCCGGAACCGTAACAACCACCGGCTTTCCCGAAACGGTTTTTTTACAGCAGCTCGCAAGGCGGACGGGTGATGCCTAGGATGTCCCATTACAGCCGGGTCAGGACAACGTTCCATAACCGCGAGGCGCTCATTGCCTGCCTGCAGCAGCTCGGGTACGAGGTCGAGACCGACACCATCGTCAAAGGCCACCATGGCGAACACATGGTCGATATCGCGGTAAAACAGAAAGGCTACGGCGTTGGTTTCGTCCGGGGCGCGGACGGGACCTTCGACATGGTCGCCGACTGGTGGGGCGTTGCGGGGACGGATGAACGGAAGATGTCGCAGGAGCTTGCACAGGCAGCCGGTGCCATCCAGAAGGCATATGCAGAGAAGATGGTGCTCGAGCAGGCGAAGGCCGATGGTTTCGAGGTTGTATCGCAGACCGAGGACGAGGAAGGAAACCTGCGCATCATTGTGCGGAGGTGGGAGTGATGCAGCACCCTGAACCAGACTTCTCCCGGAGACTCAACATCTCGCTGCGTGCCCGCATCACGCTGATCATTGTGATGACACCGGAGGAGGAACGCGTGATCACCCGGATCCGCGAGGTCTGCGAGACCTGGGAGCCGCCCCGGCAATGTGTCACGTGGGATGCGGTCGACGGCTTTTCCGTTATTGCCGGGAACAAAAACTTCCACACCCAGTCCCGCGATCCACTCGCCGCTCTCGACGATATCCAGAAGACCGATGAGAACGCGGTGATCGTCCTCAAAGACTTCCACGAGTACTGGAACAACCCGCAGGTGAAGCGCCGGATCCGTTCCTTCTCCCAGAAGTTCAAGTACAATCGCCGTTCGATTGTCATCGTCACCCCGGCGCGGAAAGTGCCCGAGGAGATCCGCGACGATGCGGTCCTGGTGCACTTCCCCCCGCCGGGTGCAGCCGAACTCGGGGCCGATCTCGATCTCCTGCTCGCGACCAGCGGGATTGAGAGCACCCTGACCAAAGCCGGCCGCGAGAAGATCATCCAGGCGGCACTCGGCATGACGCTGAACCAGGCCCGCCGGTCGTTCTCGAAAGCCATCGTAACGCGGGGCACGCTCACGGATATGGACATCGACACGATCATCGCGGACAAGAAGGATGTCCTCTCCCAGTCGGATGCTCTCGAGTTTTACAGCCTCACCGAGACACCCGACAACGTAGGCGGTCTCGTGGTCCTCAAGGACTGGCTGCGCCTCCGCGAACGGGCATTCACCGAGGAAGCCCGGGAGTACGGGCTGCCATCCCCCAAGGGAATTGCGCTCATCGGGATACCGGGGACCGGCAAGAGCCTGACCGCGAAGATGATCGCCGACCTCTGGCACCTGCCCCTCCTCCGGCTCGATGTCGGGGCACTCTTCGGGAGCCTTGTCGGGGAATCGGAAGAGCGCACCCGCAGGGCACTCTCCCTTGCCGAGACGATCGCGCCCTGCATCCTGTGGGTGGACGAGATCGAGAAGGCGTTCGCATTCGGCAGCGGCGATGCGGGAACCAGCCAGCGGGTCTTTGCCCACCTCCTGACCTGGATGCAGGACAAGACCGCGCCCTGCTTCGTGGTGGCCACGGCAAACAACATCGCGGCACTCCCCCCGGAGCTCCTCCGGAAAGGACGGTTCGACGAGATCTTCTTCCTCGACCTGCCGAGCATGGAGGAACGGCGCGAGATCTTTGCTGTCCACTTACGGAAACGCAAGTGCGTTCCCGCGGACTTTGACCTTGACCGGCTGGCGCGGGAGAGCGAGGGGTACGTGGGCGCCGAGATCGAGCAGACCGTCATCGATGCAATGTATTGCGCCTTCAACGAGAACATGCGGCGCGTCACGACGACCGACATCCTCACCTGCATGAAGAAGCAGGTGCCGCTCTCGATCTCCCAGCGCGAGACGATCGCATCCCTGCGGACATACCTTGCGGAGGGGCGGGCGGTCTGCGCATCACGCCCGGCCGGCCGTGCCCCGGCTCCCGCGGGCGGGCACACCATCGCTCTCGAGACCTTTGATTCCGCCCGGACGTGAGCTGTGATGCCCGGAGGCCGCATACCCCTTATCAGCCCGTGGCTGTACCGGCTCTCCGTGAGCAGGCAGGTAGCGCGGGCTGCCGCGGGAGACACCGCTGTCGTAAAGAACCTTGCGCGGATCTTCTGCACCACCGGGGATCACGGGGCCCGCAGCCGTGCAGAACGGGGGCTTTCCGGTCTCACCCACCCGGACCAGATTGCCTGCCTTTGCCATGAGACCATCCTGCACGACTGCCCCACCCTGACAAAACTCGCGCGGGAGCAGGGGTACCTGCCGCTGGCGCCGGAGGAGCAGGCGCTCTTCCTCTTCTTCCTGTCACGGATGGATGATCTGAGGTGGCTGGACCGGGAAGAGCACTATCCTCTCCTTGCCCGGGGATACGCTGCCGCACCGGTGACAATCCGGGCACGGGTACTGGAAGCAGCCCGCAAAAGCGGGACCTGCGGCACCCTCGGCCGGGCACTGGCCGGGGAAGGTTACCCGGATGATCTTTCCCGCCGCACGTTTGGCGAATGGGAAGTCATTGTGAATGGCGTTATTTCAGAAAAACGCTGGGACGACCTCTGGCTCATCACCCCGCTTGCACCCCCCCCTCAGGCGGTCACCGCAGTGCATGCCCTGAAAACAGCCGGGTGGTCGCCTCCCGGAGATGATCGCCCCCTCTGGGATGAGATCGCCGCATCGGCCGTCAGCTCCTGGACCTACCCGGTACCCCCAGCACCCACGCGTCCCCCGACCGGAAAACCGGCAGGACAGGTGACCCGTGCCACATTCTCCCCCGACGGGACGCTGCTTGCTACCGCTTCCTGCGATGGTACGATCACCCTGATCCGGACGGTGTCCGCGGGGAGCGCACCGGAATTCAGGAACGGGAAAGGTCCAACCCGGTTCCTTGCAATAACCCCGGACAACGGCACCCTCCTCTCATGCAGCGATGATGGATCGATCTGCTGTCACCGGATCAGCGATGCGGTCCTCCTCTGGCAGTCAGACCTGCACGCTGTTGCCGCAGCTGCCGGCATGCAGGGCACCATTCTCGTGGTTGCGGATACAGATAGCCGTTTGGTAACCCTGGATACCCGTGACGGCCGGAGACTGGCAACCCGCGCTCTCCACGCATCACCGGTGACTGTCCTCGCG
Organism: uncultured Methanoregula sp.; assembly: GCA_964448885.1. Lineage (GTDB taxonomy): Archaea > Halobacteriota > Methanomicrobia > Methanomicrobiales > Methanospirillaceae > Methanoregula. The sequence continues at coordinate 43,523 of CAYVAQ010000006.1, forward strand.
GTATCAACCGGGGATACCATTGCAGCCTGCGGGCATGCCGATGGAACGGTCTCGTTTGCCCGGTATAACGATGACGGGGATACCCGCATTCTTTTGGGAAACGGGAGCCCGGTCCGTTCGCTGGCATTCACGGCGGACAGTACTGCATGTCTCATGGTGTACGAGAACGGCCAGTCTGTCATCGGCGACCCGGTGACCGGCCGGAAAACCCGAACCATCGCCGGCCAGTCCGGGCATGTCGTTTGTACTGCTGTCCCGGCAGCCGGATCCTGGTTTGCGATCGGGAGCAGCGATCATACCATCCGGTGCCATGACCTTGCCGGGCAGACACCTCCGCTGACCCTCCCGCTCTACAGCCGGTCCGTCACCTGCTGTTCCGCAGCCCCGGACGGGAGCGTGCTCGCAGTTGGATTCCATGACGGCACGGTCCGGATCTGGCGTATGCCTGATGGAAGACTGCTCCGGGAGATGAAAGCCCATAAAAAAACCGTCATTTCATGTTCTGTTGCCCCGGACAGCTCCCGTCTCGTCACGGTGAGCTGGGATGGTACAACGAAACTCTGGCGGCTCCCTCACATGGAGATTATCCGAACGATCGACTCCCACGAAGGAACAATCGTGACCCTCGCAGGCCCTGTCGGGACCCTCCTTGCTACAGTTACCGCCGATGGCATTGCCCGGGTCATCGATGGCGCGGACGGTCGTATCGTCAGGACGATTGACCTGTACACTCCGCAGATCCGGACTGCGGCCATGAGTTCTGACGGCAGATACCTTGCCAGCGCCGGCGCGAATGCAACAGTCCGGCTCTGGGATCCTGCATCAGGCGACCTGGTTTGTGCAGGCAATGCCCGTTCCACCTCCGAACGGTGCTGCGCATTCCTGCCCGACTGTTCCGCGCTTGCAGCCGGCGGCTGGGATGGGAGGGTCCGGTTCTACCGGGTCCCCGATCTCGTCCTTTTCAGGACCTTCACCGGGCATACGAGCACGGTCACCTGCCTCGCCCTCTCGCGGGATGGAGAATTTATGGCAACCGGCAGTAATGACACAACGGTCCGGCTCTGGCGATTGCAGGAGGACAGCACCGGCGTCGTCATCCCTGCGGGAAAGAGCGAGGTGAGCGCCATCGCGCTCTCTCATGACGGGACCCTGCTTGCAGCAGGAAATGCCGGTGGAACGATCCCGCTCTTCCGGCTCCCGTACGGTTCACCGGCAGGGGAGATCGGGGGATTGCCGGGCAACGTTACCGCCCTCGCCTTCACCGCTGACGGCTGTATCCTGGCTGCAGGCTACGACACCGGGATTATTGCATACTATGCCATCGTGGGGAGCTGCCTGATCCGGACGGTTCCCGCTCATGCCGGCGCGGTCACCGGACTCGCTCTCCTGCCGGGAGGGGAGACCCTCGTTTCCAGCGGGAGTGACGGCCTGTGCCGTTTCCACTCCCTGCCGCAGCTCCCCTTCCCCGCGCGGTTTGAAATCGCAGGTATGGAATCGCTCCCTCATCCCGGCAGTTCTGACGGGGAGGAGAAAGCCCAGTGGGCATTCCTGTCCCGGCTCCTTGCCGCACGGTTCCGGGGCGAGATCGGCATATGCCCGCCACCCGATATGCCAGGTTGCTATGATATCCAGATCGCGGGGTAAGAAGAGATGACGCAGGGGCAATGGCAGAAAGACGGCAACGTTCGGATCGGGGTGGATTTCGGCACGGGTTCAACGGTCATCGCGGTCCTGGACCCCCCGGCGAATCCGGTCACCCTTGCCATTCCCGGCATCTCCCGCACCATTGGCAGGGAGATGCCCGTCCATGCTGTCCCCTCCCTGATCCGGTATGCTGATGGCGTACCGTTCAGTTTTGGGGACGAGGTGGCCCGTTCCGGCGAAGCGGGCTCTGCAACAACCGCACGCTGGATCCGGAAGTATGTCTGTGAGCGGAGCCCGGTCCGGATCCCTGCCGGCGGTGACCGGTCGGTGAGGTATGATGACGCTGCTGCCGATCTCCTCCATGCCATCCTTGCCCCGGCGTTCCGGCAGTACCCCGGTGCAGAGGTTGTCTTTACCCTTCCGGCCGGGGCTCCTGCAGAATATGCAGAACTCCTGACGGGGACCGCCCGCAGGGCCGGCGCCGTGTCCTGTTCATGGATACCTGAAGAAGAGGCGGCGATGGCAGGGTACGGGTATGTCCCCGCCATAAACGAGCCATTCCTGGTTGTATCCATGACCATGGCGGGGATGGATGTATCTGTGATGGTGCCAGAACCAGATGCCCCCGGAAAACTGCGGGAGACCGGGAAAGCCTCGGGGACGACCGGCTGCAGCGCCATCGACGGATGGATCGTGCAGGACCTGCTCGTGAAGTTCCGGCTCCTGGAGAGCGACCCGCGGGCGGTCCGGCTCCTGCCGGCGATCCAGTACGCAGCACGGGGGCTCCGTGAGCATTGTTGTGAGACCGGCGGGGAGACGGTGTGCCTGAATGACGAGGTATCCGGCAGGACCTTCTCTGCCACGTTCACCGGGAGCGATCTCAGGCGCATCCTCACCGACAACGGTGCAGCGTCTGCCCTTACCGGGTGTATCGACCGGGCAGCAGCGGCGATGCGGATGCGGGGTGGCGATCCCAATCGGATCCGCGATGCGCTCCTCATCGGGGAGGGTTGTCTCCTTCCCTTTGTTCAGGAAGCGGTGAGGTCACACCTGCCTTCCTGTACCATCCACGCGGAGCACCCGGTTGCTGCAGTTGCCTGCGGGGCAGTGCTCACCAGCAGGCCGGTACCGGCACAGGACCGCATTGCCCGGTCCTATGCCCTCCGCTACTGGGACCCGGTCCTGCAGGAACACCACTACCGGTTCATCGTGCACAGCGGGACGCGGTTCCCGAGTGCCGGGCAGGTTGCCCGGATCGTCATCAGTGCGGCATATGACGGCCAGACTCATCTCGGCATCCCGCTGTACGAGATCGCAAACGGGGGGCCGGCGGGGGGCATCGAGCTGGTCTCGGACGCCGCAGGGGGCGTCCGTCTCGCCGGCCCGGTCCAGGATGCGGGTTCCGGCGGCAAAGCAGTGTATACAAACGAGCGCTCGCCGACCCTGCTCGTCGCGAACCCGCCGGCACGGAAGGGCGAACCGCGGTTTGAATGTACGTTTACCCTCGATGCCGGGCGCAACCTCTGTCTCTCGGCACGCGACCTCGTGAACGGGACCCTGGTGAAACTGAACGCGCCGGTGCACCGGCTGACATAAACGGAGTGATGGATATGGAGATGCGTGAACTGGAAATTACGATTGACAAAAACGGACGGGTAAATGTCGGCGTCCGGGGCATTGCCGGCGAAGGCTGCCTCGCGCTGACAAAAAATCTTGAGAAGGCGGTCGGAACAGTCGAGGAACGGACGTACACCGCGGAGTTCTACGAACAGGTGGAGACGATTCCATCTTACCAGGAGCACGGGATCCAATAAGCCACTGAACCGTTACGGAGGATACCCGGGAAATGTTCATGGAATGCCCGACATGACAACCAAGGAAGCCGGGACAGGAGGGACACACCCCTAAGACTCCGTATCTGCGAAACAATGCAAGGACAATACCCACGGATCAGCAGAAGTTCTCCGTGATGTATACCTTGTCGTCCGGCGCGAAGGCAACGCCGATCCCCTCGTAGGAGAAGTGCGACGTGAGGATGTTCTGCCGGTGGCCGGGGCTGTTCATCCAGCCGGTGACCGCCACCTCCGCGATCTCGTCCAGGGTCCGCCAGTCATACGACACGATCTCGCCGGCTGAATTGGTGTAATACGAACTGGCCCGGTTCCCCTGGTACAGGTTCTCGGAGATCCCGCTGTAAACAAAATGACCCATGACCCGGATACAGGGATACCCCGCGGCATCACCCCGGTCTCTCGGGCTCTGGCCATCCGGGTTCTCGTGCTCAAAGAAGTTCCGGTTCACCATGTCCCAGCTGTGGCCGCGGGCAATATCGGCAAGGAACGGATCGTACGAGAGTGACGACAGGCCGTTCTCCTGGCGCTGTTCATTGATGAGCTCGTGGACCCGCCGCTCGAGCGTCTGGGGACTGATATACGGTGCACCTTCCGTGCTGCTGGTGTACGAAGAGGCCGGCGGCTGGGCCGGGACCTGCGTCACGGCGAGGGTGATTGCTGACGTGGTGGCCGCCTCAGGTTCGATGGCCGGGATCGTAACTGCCGTTGTCGGGGGCCGCGTGGGAGTACGGACCGGCGTCCGGGTAGTGGTCGGGATGGTCGTTGGCACGGTTGTGGTCACAGCCGATGGCACAGGGATCGTTTTCGTGGTTGCTGGAACCGTGGTTAGCGGAGTGACCGGGGTCTGTGCGGGCGATGGGATGACCGCCCCCCCATTCCCGTCACCGGCCCGGGCAACGGATGATCCGGCTCCGCTGCCCGGGTTCATGAACAGATGAAACGCCCCACCTCCGACAACTAAAAGGATGGCAACCGCGATGATCGCAACCTTCAGGCCGCCCCCTGCGCCGGCTGCCACTGGCGGGTGTGCGGCTGCACCTTCCGGGAGTGTTGTTCCGCAGGAGGTGCAGAACCGCTGGTTCGAGAACGCCAGCCGGGCACCGCATGCCGGGCAGAACCGCAGGGCCATGATAGTATTCCATCACGGGCAATAAGGCAAAAAGGTATCGGGTTATTGGGCAAGCCGCCGGACTTCAGCAATGTTTCCCCGGTCGTCCCGCCGTTCGTCAACCGGTGTCTCGCAGATGAACGGCAGCCGGGCCAGGGCGGGCTCGTGAAGGATCCGCCGCATGCCCTCCTCACCGATCCCGCCAAGGCCGATATGCTCGTGCCGGTCAAGGCCGCTCCCCTTCCCGCCTTTGGTATCGTTGAGGTGGACAACTTTGAGGTTCTGGAGGCCGATCATCTCATCGAACTGCCCGAGTGTCTCCGCCAGCCCCTCCGCGGTCCGGAGCTCGTAGCCGGCGGCAAATGCATGGCAGGTGTCGAAACAGATGCCGATCCGTTTCCGGTCATCGAGCCCTTCGATGATCCCCCGGATGTGCTCGAGGCTGCTCCCCACGCTGTTCTTCTCCCCTGCGGTGTTCTCGAGGAGGAGCATGGTCTTCCCGCTGCTGTCAGCGAGCGCGGCATTGATCGCACGGATCACCCGCGCCCGTCCGCCCGCCATACCGTCGCCCAGGTGGTGGCCGAGGTGAGTGACCAGGTACGGGATTCCGAGGATGTCGCACCGGCCCAGCTCCGCGGTCAGGGTTGAGACCGATTTTTCATAAATCTCCTCCTTGGGCGATGCAAGGTTGGGCAGGTAGGGCATGTGGTCGACCGGCATGATGCCGGTGGTCTTCACTTTCGAACGGAATGCATCGCGGACTTCATCCGGGATTGGGCCAAAGCTCCACCCCCGTGGATTACGCGAGAACATCTGGAAGACGTCGCAGCCTGCATCCATGGCCCGGTCAACCGCCATGTCGAGCGAACCTGCAATCGATACGTGGACACCAACCTTCACCATACTCCCGGCTCCTGTCTTGTTTCTCCTGTTAGAATGGGGGTGTGCAGGCTATTAGGAAGTTATGGATCGGGCATAAAAAAAGGGATCAGTCGCAGCTCCAGAGCGTGCCCCAGAGGCAGCAGTGCCCGTTCTGGCACTCCTTTCCCCACGGGCAGTCATGGCCGCACCGGCCGCAGTTGTCCTCGTCCCACCAGATGTCCGTGCACCGGCCGCCGCAGCACCGCTCCCCGTCACCACACTCGTGACCGCAGGACCCGCAGTTCATGCTGTCGGTGGAGAGCGCCCAGCAGTACCCGTTGCAGCACCCGTAGCCGTCAGATGAACGGCAGGGGGTCGATGAACAGGCACACCGCTCGGGATCCCCGGTGTTTTCCGACCGGCATGTTCCGGAGCAACATACTTCACCGGAGCCGCAGTGGTGCCCGACACTCCCGCAGTTGGAACGGTCGGAGTTCAGGTAGTAACAGGTCCCGTCAATGCAGGAACCACCGGTACAACGGTTGCCGCACCGGCCGCAGTGCTCCTCACTCGTCCGGAGATCGGCGCAGTCGCCGCTGCAGTAATCCAGGCCGGGCTCGTCACAGACGGTATCGTCACCAGAATAGAACGGTGTGCAGGTGGACTCACGGCAGGTGTAATACGCCGGGCACTGGTGACCGCACCGGCCGCAGTTGTTCCAGTTGGTCTCCAAATTCACGCACCGTCCATCACAGCGTGCCTGCCCAAGGCCACACCCATCCTCACCACCCGGCGGGAGACATACGCCCCCGGCACATATCCTCCCCGACATGCATGCCCGCCCGCACATTCCGCAGTTGGACTCATCGGAATCAAGATCCGTGCAGGTCATGCCACAGGCAGTCTGGCCGAGCCGACAGGTAACCTCCACGGTCCCGGATGGGATCAGGGCACAGATACCCCCGATGCACCGCTGGTTCTCCCCACAGGTGTTCCCGCAGATGCCACAGTTGGTCGCGTTGGTCCGCAGGTTGGTGCACTGGCCGTTACAGCAGGTCGTACCCCCGGACAATTCATTGTCATAGCAGTAGTTGCCGCAGGTGCCGCAGTTGAGCTGGTTGGTGGAGAGGTCAACGCAGTTCATCCCGCACCGTACCGTCCCGGCAGGGCAGGCAACGCAGGTCCCGCCCTCGCAGGTCTCGTCCGGGCCGCAGACGATGCCACACCCGCCGCACGCCCGGGGGTTGGAGACGATGTTGATGCATTCCCCGCCGCTTGCAATCGAACCGTTCCCGCACCGGTCCGAACCGGCCGGGCAGGGTATACAGCTCCCACCCATGCACATCGAATGCGCCGGGCAGGCATGGCCGCAGGACCCGCAGTGATCCGCATCCCAGTCAATATCTACGCAGATTCCCGTGCCGCAATCGGTGCTCCGGCTGTTCCCCTCGCACCCGGCTGCAGAACAGACTGCCTCCCCGCCAACATCGGCGCAGGGTTCATCGGACGAACAGGAGTTCCCGCACCCGCCGCAGTTTTCAGCACTGTACAGGGAAGTGCAGGTACCGCCACAGCACAGCGGCAACTGGCCCGGGCAGACCGTCCGGCAGTCCCCGCAGTTCATCATGTCGGTCCGCAGGTCAACGCATCTCCCGTCGCACGCGGATGTGCCAAACGGGCAGGCGATGATGAGCGACTGCCCGCTGCCGGCACCCACCGCTTCCCTGCCGCCGAATAATGTTGCAACGAAGGTTCCAAAGGAGGAGAAGACATCGGGTGCGGGGGCAGCGGTTGTCGGCCCGGGCGTGATGTCGAGCCGCATGGGAATCAGGGTTGTGCCCGGAGTTCCTGGTTCTGATGGTGTCGTTGCAGCCGCAGCCTTCGTGGGAGTGGTCGTCGTGAGCAGGTAGCACTGCATCGGCCGGCCTGCCGGGTCATAGTCGCAGGGGAGGGCTGATGTGCCAGGGCATTGTTTCAGCCCGGCAGCATCCGCCTTGTCCGTCGAAAGGCAGGTGCAGCCGGTGCCGCAGGGCTCGGTGCGGGTGCGCAGGACTGCCGTGGTCGGCGTGGTGGTCACGGTCTGTGGGACGGAATAGCAGTACAGAGGAACGCCGGCAGCAGTATCCCCGCACCAGGACTTTGTCCCGCCGCAGGGTGAGAGCGGGACTGCAGCTCCCTGCGCCTTCTCATCCGGGATACACTCGCAGTTGGACGGACAGGTCACCGGTGTAATGCGCGTGGGGCCGGCAACAAGCGGAGGTGTTGTGGTCGTTGTTGTCACGGTCACTTTCGTGGTCGTTCTTGAGACTATTGGTTTCGTGGTCGTGACCGGGACGAGCAGCGGGGAGGCTGCCGTTTTCTCATAGCAGTACTTCTCGTTCTTCTGCGAATCGTATGCGCAGACTGCCTGTTTGCCATTACAGTAACCGCTGTATCCTGCCTTCTTTGCTTCGGCAGGGAGCAGGCAGGAGCAGGAATCGGGGCAGGTCACGGCCGCTGCAAGTGCGGGTGCAGCGAGGAGCGATACCATGAGGAAAAAACAGAGGACCGAAAGGAAGCGATGTCTGTTCACAAGGCATACCACCGGGAAGTATCCATGATGACCAATCGGACTGTCAAAATATCAGGATTTCTATAACTTACCAGTTTGGTGCGGTAACCATTCAGCTAGCTTCTCCAATGCACCACAACGCCCATCATCTCACCCGCCAACCACCACCATACGGTCATGCAGTCCCCTTCGGCCCTTTCCCGCATTGTTTCGGACGAGATAGTCCTCACGCCACCGGTCATCTCCCTCATCGTCTCAAACATCCTTGTCATCGCTCTCGCTATCAGTGGAGGATGGGACTTTACCACCATCATCCTGGTCTACTGGCTGCAGAACCTTATCATCGGGTTCTTCACCATCGTAAAACTCCTCTCAGCCGACACCGGCCTCATCCTCAGCGAAGTCGCAGCCGCGCGGGCAGGGACGGGGACCGGTACTCCCGAGACCTGGCTGCGGGTCTGGCTGATGAAGATCGGGGTATCTGTCTTCTTCGTCATCCACTACGGCCTGTTCAACCTGTTCTACTTTATCCTGTTCATCTATAGCGGGTCATTCGGGGCTGTCGACCTTACGCCGCGGGTCATCTGGATCCCGCTCATCATCTTTACCCTCAACCATCTCTTCTCCATGCTCTGGTACTGGAAGGGCGAGAAGAAGGGCGGAATTTTCATGGCAAACTCCATCCTCCTGCCCTATATCCGGATCCTCCCCATGCACCTGACGCTGCTCATCGGCGGCTTCGTCACTGCGTTCCTGCAGGTTCTCGGCTTCACCTCGCTGCTGCCCATGGTTGTAATCTTCCTTGCCCTGAAGGCATTCATGGATATCCGGATGCATATTGTCACGCACGGGATTCAGGCTCGGGACGAGAGCCTGATAAAATTCTTCGGGTTCTGATGACCCCGAATGGCCATGGTCCACAGCCCGGTGACTGTTGACCGGTGGTTTCATCATCCCGGAAAGGAAGAAGAGAGTACCGGCACCCCGCCCGGCCCCTCCGGGCGGATTTGCAGGAAACGGGTGATCTTCATGGCCTGGGACCAGCGCCTCCGCCGGATATCATGGCTGTTCTTCTTCCTGATGTGGCCGGCCGTGGCCCTTGTAGCCATCTCTGCGATCATGGAAGAGGAGGAGCCGCCGCTCCCGGCGATTGCGGCACTCTTTTCCTGCGCGATACTCTTTGCCCTCCTGCAGGTTGGTTCCTTCTTCGTGGCGTGGAGAGTGCGGGAGCGGATCAAGGCAACAGGTATCCCTGCAAAAGCCACCATCCTGAACATCACCGCGACCGGGACCGAGGTCAATGACGAGCCGCTCATCCGGATCGAGCTGGAGGTGCAGCCGCCGTATTCACCACGATTCACAACCACGGTCGAATACCTCGTCCCATCCTTCCCCCTGCCGGATCTGCAGAAGGGAGCGGTGATCCGGGTCTTCTGGCTCGAGGGAACAGAGGAAGTCGCCCTTGCCGATCGCTGATGGGGACCATGCCGCACCACAACATCCATCAGGCACCCGAGCCAACACGAGCATACGGATATGCCGATCCCGCCCGCCATTAAAAGACTCCTTCCCGGGGAGAGTGAATACACCCCGCCGGTCATCGGGCTGCTTGTGGCAAACCTCATCACCATCATCCTTGCAATCCTCCTGAACTGGGACCTTGCCACCGTCCTCTTCAGCTACTGGGTGCAGAGCATCATCATCGGCATCTTTGCCGTCATCTCGATCCTCACCTGCGACCGGAAGGCTCTCCTCGATGATATGAACAGGCCCGATCCGGATGTCCCGCAGAAAGCGGTCTGGACCGGGCGGGGTCTTGAGTTCTACCTCATCATCATGGCCGGCTTCTTCTGCCTGCACTACGGGCTCTTCCACTGGGTGTATTTCTCGTTCATCGTTGACAGCGGTCTCTTCGGTCCCCCGGACTTTGCCAGCTGGGGAGTCTGGGCATCCTGTGCTCTCTTCCTCGGTAACCACGCGTACTCCTGGTATTACTACCGCAGGAGCGAGCGGCAGGGTGTGAAATATATCAACGGGGCGTTCTTCCGGCCCTACAACCGCATCATCCCCATGCACCTGACGATCCTCTTTGGCTCGATCGTGATCCTCGTCCTGTCATTCTTCGGTATCACGACCGTGCTGCCGGTCCTGGTCCTCTTCCTCCTCCTCAAGACGAGCATGGATGTAAAGATGCACCTGCGCAAGCATTACGAGATGCAGCACCCGGACGAGCCGGAGATGTTTGTCGTCCTCTGATCGGGGATCCCGCGAAACACCGGGATCGCTGACCGCTGACACGGTCCCGCGCAGGATCCTGCCGCACCGGAAGCATCATAAACCTCAGGCACCAGAATGCAGACCATGAAGATCACGGCAACACCCAACGGGCCCTACCAGCTCACAACCGATGAGACCCTTGTCCTGAAGACCGATGATGGTGAAAAGCCCCTGAAGTCCCCCTGTTTCCTCTGCCGGTGCGGACACTCGAAGAACAAGCCGCTGTGTGACGGTTCGCACCTGCAGGCGAGATTCGAGGCCCCGAAGTCGGAGATTGTTGGGACCAAGAAGGAGTAAATCCCGCATCGTCCCTGCCTCATTCACTTTCAACCCCCGCGCTCCCCTCTTTTTATAGGACCCTCTCGAACGATGACGTATACTACGGCGGTATTTCCCGATGGAGGCAGCAAAAGCACTTTTACAGAAGCACTGGGGCCATACCTCGTTCCGTCCGCTCCAGCAGGAGATCATCGGTTCGGTCCTTGCCGGCCGCGACACCCTTGCCATCCTCGCAACCGGTAGCGGGAAGTCCCTGTGCTACCAGCTCCCCGCCCTCCGCCTCGGCGGGCTCACGCTCGTCGTCTCCCCGCTCATCGCACTGATGAAGGACCAGGTGGACGACCTCAACCGCCGGAAGATCCCTGCCGCTGCATGGACAAGCGCCCTTGATGCCCGCGAGCGGGAGCGGATTGCCGCAGGGCTCCGGGATGGATCGCTCCGGCTCCTCTTCGTCTCGCCGGAACGGTGCGTACAGCCCGCATTCCTTGCTTCACTGCAGGACCAGCGGGTCCGGCTCATCGCTGTCGACGAGGCACACTGCATCTCGGCATGGGGCCATAATTTCCGGCCCGAGTACCGCCAGCTTGCCTCCCTCCGGAAGATCTTCCCGGACGTGCCCCTCGTCGCCCTGACCGCCACTGCCACACCGGAGGTGCGCCGGGATATCGCCCGGCAACTCAACCTTGTGCACCCGCAGGAGTTTGTCGGCAGCTTCGACCGGGCGAACCTCACCTATCGTGTGGAGCGGAGGAAGAATGTGGAGCTCTTCCTGCGGGATTACCTCAGCCGGCACCGGCACGACTGCGGCATCATCTACTGCATGAGCCGCCAGGAGACCGAAGACCTGGCCGGCGAACTGAAGCGGCGGGGGTTTGCTGCGGCAGCATATCATGCCGGTCTCCCGCAGGGCATCCGTGAATCCGTCCAGGAGGCGTTCCTCAAAGGCGGGGTCCAGGCCGTCTGCGCCACGATCGCGTTCGGGATGGGGATCGACAAGCCCGATGTACGGTTCGTCATCCACACCGGTATGCCCCGCTCTCCCGAAGCCTATTACCAGGAGACCGGCAGGGCGGGCAGGGACGGCCGGCCTGGCGAGTGCGTCCTCCTCTACAGCCCGTCCGATGCTGCGCGGCTCCGGGCCCTCGCCAGCCGTGACGGGTATACACCGGGAAGCCTCCGGGCTGCCCTTGCAAAGATCGATGCCATGCGGGACTATTGCGAAACCCCCGGCTGCCGGCGCCGTCACCTGCTCCGGTATTTCGGCGAAGCATACCCGCGTGACACCTGTGGCGGCTGCGATTCCTGCCTGGCAGGGACCGGGAAGGCAGCGGAGGATGCCCTCTTCTGCCGGCTCAGGGAGGTGCGGAAAAGTCTTGCACAGAAGCACCGGGTCCTGCCGTACATGATCTTTCCGGACAAGAGCCTGGCCGTCATGGCACGGACCCGGCCTTCCGACACCAGCGAGTTCCGTGCGATTCCCGGGGTCGGCCCGTACAAGCTCGCGAAGTACGGCTCCGTATTTCTTGATGCGATACGGGCGGGGTAAATCCGCTTCAGTACCGGTAGCCGGTTGCTTTGCCGGTCTCACGGTTCTGCTCTATACCGGGGGGAATGCCGGCACAGGCAGCGGGAGATTGCTACGGGTCATGGGGATATGCCTTCAGGCATCTGGCATATTTTGTTAAAAAAACACCGAGATCTGAATGGTTCTGAAATTATTCCATTATGAAAAAGGTGAGCCGCTCACCGGTCCCCTCTCATGCGATCAATGAGTCCGCTATTGTTCCGATACGTGCCCTTATCTCCTCCCGGAGGGGCTTTCCGGCAGGTTCAGCTTCCAGGGCCTGTGCAGCAGAGACACAATCCTGAGCGTGTGCACCTGCATGGGGTGCCACGAACAGGAGGGTTGCATGCAGCTGCTTCCGGTCGCCATCATCCAGGCAGAGCCGGATGAGACCGGCGGCTCTCTTCCGGATAGCGGCAACCGTGATGCCATACTCCGGGCTCTCCTCCGGCCACCTCCTGAGGCTGGCAGCGTACCGGCGGATGTCGTGTGTGAGTGCTTCTTTAAGGTCAAACCCCTGCCGGGTGATATGGTCCGAGTCCATCAACCCGGGGGATGCTGGCAGGAGGAGATCGGTCTTCCGGTCAGCGGCAACGCACCGTCGCCCCTCGGCAAGTACCGCTGCAATGGTCCCGGTCGGTCCGCTCATGATCGCGGAGAAGAGGTCGTTTGCCGTGACGGGAGTGCCCCCTGCATGCCGGCGGGCGCGGGAGAAGAACTCCCGGCATGCAGGGCTGCGGTGGATGATCCCCGCGCCGCGGTGTCCGACACCATCTTTCTTCAGTTCCGTGCGCATCAGGCGACGGAGAACAACCGGGTCATGGCCGGTGATCTCGAGCAGGGAGAGGATGGCATCCCATTCTCCGGCAACAGTGTCAGCCGATCCCACGGTACCTGCCGTATCATCACTGACCATCTTTCCCATGCTCATGAGCCCGATGAAGAGGTGCTCAACCCCGATCGCATCAGCACCTGCCTGCTGTGCTTCCAAAGCAGCGATCTTCCATGCCAGGTTTGCGCCCATAGAGAGGTCTGTCATCGCTGCCCCCCGCCGGTACCAGCAGCTCTCACCATCTCTGCAAGCATCGCAACCGTCCGGTCGTCCAGCATGATCCGCTCGTCTTTCATGTACCCGAGCTGATGGATGATGCCCGGGAGGAGGGGGTATGCCGCGGGATCCCCTGAAGCAAGGTCCTGCAGCGCCGGGATGAGGGTTTCAAGGTCACGGTTCCCGAGGCACAGGAGTGCAAGCTGCGCGGATTTCTGCGCCAGTTCCTGCCGAAGATCCCCGACCTCACCGGGCTCGCGGGCTTTTGCTGCAAAACGGTTGCGTGAGCCGGTGATCTCCAGAGAGAGGAGCGATGCGCGATCGGCGGCGGCAAGGTACTCCCCGGCTGCCTGAACAACCCTTGCTGCTGTCCCTCCCGCCGCCTCTTCTGCAGCTTTTCCGGGTCGGGTAAACAGGGAGGCGAGCAGGTGGACGACCGTCACCTCCACGATCACCCTTCCATCCTCTGCCCGGGCAAAAACGTCCTTACATGCTGCGTCGCGGTGGATGACCCTTCCCCCAGAGGGTGCCATATCCCCAAGAAGGGAATCCCGCACGGCACGCCTCATGGCCCGGGCATTGAGACCGGCTTTGCCGAGTACCAAGTCAACGGCTTCCTTCTCTGCAAGGATCTGCAGCGAGGCCGGGGTGCAACCGCAGGAGCTGTCGGCAGCAAGCGCCTTCTCAAGGCTGCAGATGCCGATCAGCAGGTGCTCCGGCCCGATGAACTCTGCACCTGCGAGCCTCGCCTCATACGCCGCAATCTTCCAGGCGAGGTGGGCACCCCGTGAGAGTTGACGGGAGTTTCTCACGCCTTCTCCTTCTCCTGCTGCCATGCCTTGACCATCTCCTGCATCCAGCCATAGTGCGTGACCGCGTCGGCGATTGCATTATCCATCTTCCCGCGGTATACGTTCCAGCGCCGTTTTAGGAAGTACCGCAGGGTGAGCCTGATACCGGGGTCGTCAAGCGTTGTCTCAACGTACCGGTCCATGGTCAGGTAGTACTCCTTCAGAAGTCCGATGAGATCGGCGTCCCGTTTCATGATCCGGTTCCGGATCTCGTCCTGCGTCAGGATCTCCATGCGGTTGTACTGCTCGATCCTGCGGACGAGATCCAACTCGGCTTCCGGGAAAACCGCGGTGGCAGAAAAATCCTCGTGATTTATCCCAAACGCCACAGCAAGGAGGGCAAGCGCTGCATCGGACCGTGCCCGCATGTCCAGGTCCACTTCGGGAAGGAACGTCCCGCACTCCTCCCGGAGGAACCGGTCCTGGTTTGTCCGGATATCATTCCAGAGCCCCACCCGGCGCTCGTACGGTTCGTGCCGGACCTGCAGCCCCATCTTCAGCACCATCCGTGCCGGCTGCAGGAGCTTCTCGGCGCAGGCAATATCTCCTGTTGTCATGGTACCCCTCCCAGGAATACGTTCATCTCCTCTTCGATCCGGGACGCGATGTAGTCCACCCCGTCCCCGTACCCTTCCACGGTGACCAGGCAGCGCACGTTCTTCCCGCAGGATATATCGGTCGTGACCTGAACCTGCCCCTTCCGGGTCCGGGCGGAGTACACCTTCCGGCTCCCGTCCGAATACTCGAACGCAGCGCTCTGCTTGGCCAGCAGGTACCGGAGGAAGTTCTCGACATTGTCCGCGGACTGCTCTGTTGTGAACGAGAGCCTGCGGACATTCTTCTCGATGTTCGGGCTGTTCTCCTCCAGGGAATAGACCCGGGGCGGCTGTGCACCGGCATCCATCCGGGAGTACACGTCCTCCACGAACCCTGCAAGGGTGTCTCCTTCAAAGAGCACCACCACCCCCCGGGGCTTCCGGACGGTCACGTCCTGTCTCGCGCCCCACTTCTCGATGGTATAATCTATGCGTTTCCGCTCGGCATCGGTCTGGTAATCAAGGATCAACAGATGCTGCATCAGGCAGTATGTTGGCGTTTCACCTTTATTAATTTTCCTCCAATTTTTAATTTTTCAATTATCCTCCATTTTGGAGAAAATTTTATATTGCCAGAAAGCGAAGGAAGATCCGGTGAACACCGGGCAGCAGGATTCATGTCTCTGCCGCCCGCCGGGGGCGGACACCTGTTCCCGGGACCTCTGTGGCATGAAAGGAACTGGTGATTGAGAATGGAAGCAACAACCGAACGGAAATTTTCCGGACACTATGGCTGGCTGACCGCGCTGGGCGTCATGTACCTTGCGCTGCTGATCATCCTCTGCGGGCCGCAGGGGATCGTCTTTGATGCCCTCAGGGGGCTCCTGACCGGGCTTGCACTCTGTACCGGATTTGTGTATATTGTACTGACATACCTGCCGGACAAGTACCGGTAACTGCAAAGGAAGTGGAGATGATGATGAAGATCATTACATCGGGTGCCCTGCTCATCCTTATCGCCCTTGTCCTGGGCAGCGGGTGCCTCAGTGGCGGGGGAGTGCCGTGCAGCGGGGCGGATTGTGTCCTCACGCCGGCTCCCACGCCGGTCCCGCAAACACCGGGACCGCAGGCTGTCGACCTGTCCCGTCTCGCGATCAGCAGATCCGATGTCCCGTTTACCGCAGCGGACGAGAAGTTCGAGGAGAAAAACCCTGACAGCAGCGACAATACGATCTCCGGGTACCGGTTCACCCGGGGCTACCAGGCCGGATTTGCTGATAAAAAGAGCGCACCCTCGCAGGCCCTCGTGCACCTCATCCTCGAGTTCCCGGATGGGGAGGCTGCCCGGTTCTATGAATATTATTACCAGGAGGTCCGGACGAACACCCCGCACGGGACCACCGTGACCATGCTTGACGATCCCGGTATCGGCGACCGGAGCATGGCGTTCCGGACAACGTACGGGGAAGGGACCTCCTCCGGCTCGGTGGCGACATCCATCATCTTCACGCGGAACAACATTGTCGAGATGATCCTCATCGGGACACAGGGCCCGTCAGCCGGAACCGATACTGATGCCGCAGCACTGACCGCAATCGCACGGAAAGCCGAGTCCCTGATTCCTGCCGGCGGGACCAAAGCCCCCGCAGGGACCGTAACGGCCCACCCGACAACCCGGGCAACCCGGAGCTCGGTCACCGTCGTGACCCGGGTGCCGGATACCCGGACATGTGCAGCCGCAGCAACGGGGCCTGCCCTGCCGAACGTTGACGGGATGCTCGTATGGTACGATTTCGAGGACGACTTCCTCTGTGCAGGAAAAGTCATCGATATGTCCGGCAACGGCCGCGACGGCGTGGTGACGGGCACCGTGGCAACGACCCCGGGGACAGGCGGCACAAAGGGCATCCGGTTCACGGGAAAGGGGTACCTGCAGGCGCCGGACAACCCGGCCGCAGGACAGAAGGCAGTGACGTTCTCCTTCTGGTTTAAGACTGCCGACCCGACGCAGAACTATAAGTTAGCGAGCGCAGCTGTCTGGCGCGGCGGCCCCGGCACGGGCTGGACGATGGCAACCCACCGGCCCGAATTCTGGGCGGACGACGGGCCTGAAGACCTGCTCGTCCCCGGCCAGCCGAACGCGGACAATGCCTTTGTCCCGGGCTCCTGGACGCACGAGGCCGTTGTGTATGACGGGAAGACGATGAAGGAGTACACGAACGGGAAGCTCATCAATACGTGGGAGGCCCGCGGACAGCCGATGAGCCAGGGCGTGGCAATGGCAGTCGGCGGCTGGCCACAGTTCTCCGGCTATAACTATGTCGGGGAGATGGACGACTTCCGGATCTATGACCATGCCCTGAGTGCTTCGGAGATCCAAGCCCTCAGCCGCAGCCCGTGACGGGGGAGGAGGACGGTCGGTTGTCCGGAGGGATCGGCGGGGTTACGGAGCACCGGCCCCGGCCGAAGATCCTTTTTTATAGCATCCGACAGGAGGATCAGTAATGGCCGGGTTCACCATCTCTGTCTTCTCCCTTGCATGGGCTGTGCTTATCATCGGCCTTGCCATCTGTGGCATCTGGGTCTTCTTTGCCATCCGGCGCTCGTTTGCCCCGGTCCTCATCTTCGACCTGATCTACCTTGCCATGCTCGAAGTGCTCTGCCTGGGTGCCATCTTCGATCCGCAGAACAACGCCGAACTGCCATTCTATCTCATTACCTTCGTCACGTTCCTGCTGAACACCGCGCTCACGCTCGTCATCTTCACCGAGTGGCGCAACGCACCCCAGCGGATGAACGAGTATGTCTGGTGGCTGAAGATCGCGCTCGCGATCACCGGCATTTACACCATCATCCCGCTCGGCCTTTACTATCTCAAGCTCTCGTACCTGCCCCGCCACCCGCCGAAGAAGAGGATGGAGGATGCACCTGCCGCGATCTCCCAGGACTACCCGTACACCGGCCTGCCGGGCCCCACCGTACCCTGGGGATCGCCCCCGGAGGGCCCGGAAGCCCCCCCGACGCTGCTTTGGGGCCGGTACCGGGACTGGCACTTCCTGGGCCAGGGGGGGTTTGCCCGCGTCTTTAAGGTGACCAAAAAGGACGGCGCAGTCGCTGCCCTTAAGGTCCCGCTCCTGCACGACGAGAAGACCGGGCAGACATTCACGGCGGAGCTCGTCAACTGGACCGGGCTCCGGCATGAGAACATCGTGCAGGTGCTGGAGTACAATGTGCTGCCGGTCCCGTACTTCGAGATGGAGTACTGCGAGTCCTCGCTTGCCCACCGAAGAAAGCCGCTCGAACCGCTCGCAGCGGCAGAGATCGTGTACGAGGTCAGCCGGGGCCTCTCGTACTGCCACGCCCGGGGGATCGTGCACCTGGACATCAAGCCGTCGAACATCCTGGTCCGGGACGACACGTACAAGATCAGCGACTGGGGACTCTCGCGCGTCATCACCGAATCGAGTGTCACGCTCTCGCAGGTCTGGTTCACCCCCCAGTATGCAGCGCCCGAACAGGTCCTCGGGTCGCACAAGGACCCCCGCACCGACATCTGGCAGGCCGGCGCAATCTTCTCCGAGCTCCTGACCGGCACGCCCCCCTTCCCGGGGACCAGTATCGTCGAGATCATGGCAGCGGTGACCACCCGTGACCCGCAGCCACCCGCAGCAACCGTCCCGGAGGCGGCGCCACTCGACCCGATCATCCTCCGGTGCCTGAGACGCGACCCGGCGGACCGCTATGCGGATGCCCGGCAGCTCAAAGGAGCGATCGCCGGTTACCTGAAGCAGGAGTACGCGGACCGGCTCTCCCGCTGCATTGCTGCAAAGGACGAGCCATGCGCCGAATGGTACTGCAGCCACCTCCTCCTCCTCGCGATCCGCGAGGATGACCTCCCCGGAGCGTATCGCGCCGCATCCGAACTCCTGACCTATACCCCATGGCTCCGGCGAAGCGATGTCCAGACCCTGATGACCCGGGTGAGCGATGCAATGGGCGATCCATCCCGGGCAGACAGGGAAGACCTTGTCCGGCAGGCAAAAGCCTTCATCGCCCAGCTGCGCATGGAGCGTGAGGCATCATGAACTTCGATGACGATACGTTCACCGCGGTGCTCGTTGGCTGGCTTGTTATCATCACGATCGTCCTTGGCATCCTCCTGCCCTACACCATCAACATCCCCACGCTGCCCGCCCTCTTCTACAAGACGATGACCGAGCGGTCCGTGGGCGCCGGCCCGAACAGCGTCTCGGTCGGGGTATCCGGGACCGATAACCCGTTCGGGCTCCTGGTCCATTACGACTTCGAGGACGGGATGACCGGCCGGACCCATATTGTGTATGACCGGTCCGGCAGCCAGTACAATGCCGTGACGAATGGCATCTTCATCGGGGAGGGCACGGGTATCGTGGGCAACCGCTCGGTCCTGCTGCCCGGTACCGGCTACCTGTACTGCTACCCGGATCCGGCCGGCGGCAGGACCAATGTCTCCTTCTCGCTCTGGTTCACGGTCCCCGACAGCACCCACAACTACCGGCTTGCAGGCGCCATTGCCGGATCCGGCTCACAGGCAGGATGGGCACTGGGTTCAAAGGGCTCCGATCTCTGGGACGAGGAGGGCAATCCCATCCGGCTCCTGACCACGACCCGGTCAACCGGCTCGCTGCCCTTCACCGAATGGAACCACAAGGTGCTGGTGTATAACGGCACTCACGTAACCGAGTACCTGAACGGGTTCACCTTCAGCCAGTACCAGGCCTCGGGAAAACCCCTCGCATTTGGTGACGGGATGACAATCGGCTCGTGGCAGCCATTCGGCCAGAACTATGCGGGGAGGATCGACGAATTCCGTATCTACGACCATCCGCTGAACGAGACGGAGATCGCCGGGTTGTATGAACGGACGGCGTGAGGCACCGGGAGTTGCAGGAGTATGCCACGACACTCCCTTCTCTTCTTCCTCCTTCTCTGCTCCCTGGTCATCCTTGCCGGCTGCACCGGAACACCTCCCGGGAACCCTCCGGCAGTATCACCGTCGCAGGTGCACACAATACCGGCGGAACCCGTTCCGACCACCATGCCCACACCGGTCCCGACGCCTGCCGGCCCCCGTACGATAGCCTTCGCGGGCCATGACTGGAAGGTCAAGACGGCACCTTCTCCGGCAGGCCCCGGCCCGAACATCTTCTCCGATACTTCCGGTAACGTGTGGGTTGATGAACAGGGCAGGCTCCACATGAAGATCACGAGAACGGGGGGCCGCTGGGAATGTGCCGAGATAATCTCGGAGGAGAACTTTGGCTATGGGGAGTATGCCTTCACCCTCGCTTCAGACCCGGGAATACTTGACAAAAACGTTGTGCTCGGGCTCTTCACCTGGGACGATGACCCCGCGTACCATTACCGCGAGATCGATATCGAGTTCTCCCGGTGGGAGAACGAGCGGAACAGCAATGCCCAGTACGTCCTCCAGCCATGGGACTTCCCGGATCACACATACCGGTTTGATCTCAATGCCGGTGAAAACGTTACAACCCATACGCTCCGGTGGGAACCGGGCCGGATCGCGTTCAGGAGTTACTATGGCCCATACTCGGCCTCACCGTCATCGTCCGATATCATCCGGTCATGGGTGTATCAGGGGGATGATGTCCCGCCACCCGGAAACGAGAACGCCCGCATCAACCTCTGGCTGGTCTGGGGAAAGCCGCCATCGGACGGGAAGGAGACCGAAGTCGTGGTCCGGGAATTCCGGTTCGTGCCGTGATGGGAACCGGGCGGGCACCCGGCTCATCCCTTCCCCTCACTTCCGCCGCTTCTTCTCCTCCACAATCGTCCTCACGATCTCCTCGAAGTGCTCGTCCGTGCAGTCCACCGTGATATCCGCGTACTGCTCGTACAGCGGGACCCGCTCGTTGTACAGGTCCCGGAGGCCCTGGCCGGGATGAGCGACGATGCCTCGCGTGGTGATGTTCGCAAGCCGCTTCTTCATCGCGGCAAACGTGACCTCCAGATACACGATGATACCATCTGCCTGCAGGTGCTGCATCGCCCTCCTGCTGTACACAACACTGCCGCCCGTTGCAATGACCGTGTTCCTGAAGTCGTGGGAGAGCACGGCCTCCTCCTCGATCCGGAGGAAGGCATCCGGCCCGTCCGTGTCGATGATCTCCTGCAGGTGACGCCCCGTCCGCTCCTGGATGAGAAGGTCGGTGTCGATGAACTTCTTCTTCAGCGTCTTGGCCAGCAGCACCCCGACCATGCTCTTGCCGGCGCCCGGCATCCCGATGAGGACGATGTTCTTCAAATGCCATCAGCTCCCCGATGGTGATCGAACAGGATCGCGAGATACCGGGCCTCAAAGACTGAAACCAGGGCCGTGAACGATACGAGGATGACGATCCCGAGGTACGGGATTGCGGCAAAGACGATCATGACGAACCCGAGGGCAATGCAGGTGAGCAGGAATCCCGTGTAGGAGAGCCACCCGATCCGCCGGATCATGGCGACCAGGAACGGGAACCCGAACGCCGCCGTCATCGAGCCGGTCCGGGCGAACCGGAGGAGGCCGGCCGGGCAGAGGAAGACTGCAGCGATCACGAGCGCCCCGCCAAGGGCAGCGCCGGCCGGGCCCTTCACCGCCGCGATGACGAACGCGCCGGGAATGAAGTACGCCAGCGGGATGATGAGCGCCCGCCCGCCATCAAAGACGAGCTCATCCCACCGGTCCACGGCAAGATCCGGCCCATCGCCCTGCAGGACCTTCACCAGGTACCCCGCGAGCGGGACGGCGAGGAGGAGCGTTGCCACGACCATGAGGATGAAGCGCCGGAGGGAGGAGAAGACCGCCTCCTTTGCATACGCTGCAGCGCTGTCCATGTCCTCGCTCTCCTGCACGGCCGGCCCGGCTGCCGGTGGTGCCTGCGGAGGCGCTTCCGGAACCGCAGAGACCCCGGTTTTCGCATTCTCACCCGTCCCGGCCCGGGCGGGCTCCTGCGCAACAATCCCGTACACAAGGCAGACAACCGCCGGTACGAGGAAGACCGCAAAGATCAGCGGGGCAATCACCATGAGCCGGTAGCTGGTCACGACCGTCACCAGGATCCAGGCTATGGCAAGACCGATGTACGCGGGCCGCATGATCGAAAAGTCTGGCGGGGAGAGATAAGAACGTATTGCAGCAGGGGCACTGCCTGCCGGAAATGGAGGGGCGGGTCAGCCCTGCCGCCACGCACCTGCCGGGACCGTTATCTCGAACCGGGCACCCTTTCCGGGTATGCCCACCTCACGGATCGAGATGCCGGTCATCCCCAGGATCTCCCGGGCAAGGAAGAGCCCGAGGCCCGTGTTCCTGCCATAGCCCCGCTCGAAGACGGCCTCCTTCTCCCCCGGCGGGATGCCCGTCCCGTTGTCTTCCCAGACAACCGAGAGCGCCCCGTCCGCCTCGCGTGCACAGAGCCGCACCTCTGTAACATGCCCGCCGTGGCGGACCGAGTTGTCGAGCAGGTTGAAGAAGACCTTCTCAAACATCGCATCGGCATATACCTCGAACGTGCCCGGGTCCGCCTTCAGCGAGATCGGCTCGGGGACGGCAAGCCCGTCCGCGATCGACGCCAGGCTGATCCACTGCGGCGCGTGGCTGCCAAGGTCCTGGTACACCTTGGTAAACGTGATCTGCGACTGGATCGTCCGGATCGCGGTCCCGACCTTCTCCAGGTAGTCTGCTCCCTGCAAGGAGAGCGGCTCCGTCTTTGCGAGCTCGAGGAACGCGAGGCTCGCCAGCGCCTGGTTGCTGATGTCGTGCCGGGTTATCTGGGTCATCGTCAGGAGCTGCCGGTTCGCCTGGCGGAGCGCCTCCTCTGCCTTCCTGCGCCCGGTGATGTCGGTCAGCATGTTGAGCGATGCCGGCCGGCCCTGCCACGTGAGGAGGGCCACCGAGATTGCGACCCACCGCATCTCACCGCCCGCCCCGATCACCCGCAGGTCATACGTGGCGGGCACATCCTCTCCCGCCATACGGTCCCAGTGGCGCCTGACAACCACCTCCCGGTCCTCCGGCCAGATGAAGTCCGCGATGGGTTGTCCAACGAGGGCTGCCTCCGGCACCCCGAGGAGCTGGCAGAGACGCGGGTTGGCAAACACCACGCGGCCCTCCTGTGCGATGAGGATCGACTCGGTTGCGGTGTCGACGAGCGTGCGGTACTTCCGCTCGCTCTCCCGGAGCGCCTCCTCTGCCCGCTTCCGTTCGGTGATGTCCTGGTTGGCCCCATAGGTCCGGACCGTTTTACCGGCAGCATCCTTGACAATCCCGAACTGGACCACGATATTCCGGATCTCCCCGTCTCTCCGGATGATGCGGTGCTCAAGCCTTGAGATGAACTGCGGGTCGGCCGCTCCCATGGCTTTCTGCACCTCGTTTGCAACCAGCACCTGCTCTTCCACCGGAAGGAACCGCTTCGCGTACTCCAGGGCCGTCATCCGGTACCCTCCTTCCCGTTCAGCCGTTGTCCCGTACATGGCATAGAACCGGTCATTGAAGGTGAACATTTCCGTCGGCACATCAAACTCCCAGCTGACCAGGTGGGCAAGGTCCATGGCCTGGCTGAGCCGGATCTGGCTCATGATCAGCTCCTCTTCCACCTGCTTCCTGACCGTGATGTCGCGGACGATCGAGATGACCGAGAGTGCCTTGCCGAGCATGAAGGTATGCGAATGGATCTCGGCAGCGAACGTTGTCCCATCCTTCCTGACCAGGATGGCCGAAAAGGTCACGTCCTCCCCGTTCAGGTGCCTCTTCAGGATACCGGGGAGGATATCAACGGAGTCGGGGGCGGTGACATCCTGCGGGCGAAGCCCGAGCAGCTCGCCCCGGGTAAAACCAAGCATCCTGCACGCCTGGTCGTTCACCTCGACAAAGGGCCCCGCGTGGGTCTTTTCCCCGTTCAGCTGGTGGACGAAGACCGCATCGGTGATGCTGCTGAAGAGGACCCGGTACTTCTCCTCGCTCTCCCGCAGCGCATCCTCGGCAAGCCTGCGGGCGGTGATGTTCTCGATGGTCGAGAGGATGTGCGGCCGGCCGGCAATAATCACGATACAGGATGAGAAACTGCAGTACTGGATCCCGCCCGCTTTCGGGCGGCACCGGACTTCCATCCCGTTCACGAACCCCTTCAACCGGATCTCGGCCGCCAGCCGCTCATACTCTTCCTGGATGATGAAGAGGCCCAGGTCCCAGGGGGTCCTGCCGATGACCTCGGCCCGGTCATACCCGGTATTTTTGAGAAAGGCCGCATTGACATTGGCAAAGAGCCCGTCGTCCGCCGTTACGAGCGTCAGCGGTATGGGATTGCTCTCAAAGACGCTCGCGAACTTGGTCTCCGCATCCCGCAACACCTCTTCGGATCTCTTCCGGGCGGTGACGTCCCGGATAGACTCGATAGCCCCGACAACCCGTCCCTCCGTGTCATAGAGCGGGGAGGCAACAAACCAGATCAGCATCCCCCTGCCGCCGTTCATGTGCGGAAGATGCAATTCCGCGGTGAGCCGGTCACCCTGGCGCTGGATGGCCGGATACCGCTTCTCGGCATCCGGATTGGGTTTTAAGACAATATCGATGAGTATGGGGCGGCGCTCGTGATAGAGGGGGAGGGCATACTCGTAATTGCCCTTGCCCAGCATCTCCGCAGCGGGGATACCGGTCATCTCCTCCATGGCACGGTTCCAAGCGATGACCGTGCCGGCTGCATCGATGGCAAACGTGGCATCCGGGAGAAAGTTGATGATATCCGTTTCACGACGTTCGTGATCGCGGATGCTGGCCTCGGCCCGTCGTTTTTCAACGGCGAGCTGTATCTTGTGGGAGAGCTCGGCAAACTGCGACCGCGGGTCGCCGCCCTTCTGGAGATAAAAGTCCGCTCCTTCGTTGAGGGCCTGGATGACGACCTCCTCCCGTCCCTTCCCCGTGAACAGGATGAACGGCACGGTGTTCCCCCTGCCCCGCACCTCATGGAGGAACGCGATCCCGTCCATGCCGGGCATCTGGTAATCGGCAATGACCGCATCGTAGTGCCTGGTATCCATCATCCCGAGTGCCCGGGTGGCAGAGGTGACGATGTCGACTGAATAGTCCTTGTTGCGCTCCAAAAACACCTTGCCGACCTGGAGCAGTGCCTGTTCATCGTCGACATAGAGGATCGTGATCATGGGACTCGGGGATCTGCTTTGTGAGCTCTCGGTTCCGGTTGGCATTAAACCTTCTCCGGCAGCACGCTGCCCGGCTGCGCCGGTATTTTCCGCCACCCGCCGGCCGGCACGGCAAGGACAAACCGGATACCCGTTGCCGGGTCCCCGTCCTCCCGGATCGTGATGCCGGTGATCGAGAGGATCTCCCGTGCAAGGAAGAGGCCAAGGCCGGTGTTCTTCCCGTACCCGCGGGAGAAGACGAGCTCCTTCTCGGCCTCCGGGATCCCGGCCCCGTTGTTCTCAAAGAGGACGTTGAGGCCGTCATCCTGCTCGTTTATGGAGAGGGTTATCGTGGTCAGTGACGGCCCCCCGTGCCGCAGGGAGTTCTCCATGAGGTTGTAGAAGACCCGCTCGAGCATCGGGTCGGCAAAGACCTGGACCCCCGTGATCCGGATCCGTACCTGGATCTCCCCGAGCGGGAGGCCGGATGCCGATCGCCGGATGCACGCCTCCAGGTCGTGCCAGGAGGGTGCGCCGGCACCCAGGTCCTCGTAGTCCTTCGTGAACCCGATCTGCCGCTCAATGGTCCGGGCAATGGCGAGCTCCTCGGCAATATACGATTCCAGTTGCGCCGGGTCGCTGAAAGCGTCCCCGGCCAGGTCAAGATAGGACATGAGGGCCACGAGCTGGTTGCGGATGTCGTGGCGGGTGACCGACGATAAGAGCGTCAGCTTCCGGTTGACCATCCGCAGGGCATCGTCCGTCTTCTTCCGCTCCGTTATGTCCCGCAGGATGCCGGCGATCCCGGTGATCCGCCGGCCGGCACCGCGGATGAAGTGGGCCGAGAGCGAGGCTGAAACGGGCGACCCGTCCTTCCTCTTCAGGAGCAGTTCGTAGTCCCGTACATACCCTTCCCGGCTGAGTGCCGCAAGCAGGTCGGTGCGATCACCGGGCCGGTTGTATACATCGGTCACGGGCCTGCCGATCAGCTCCTCCGGTCTCCAGCCGGTGAGGCTGGTGCAGGACGGCGAGAGGACGGTAATGATACCCTTCTCGTCCGTCTGGTAGTACAGGTCCTCCATGGTCTCGAAGATGTTCCGGTACTTCTCCTCGCTCAAAAGCAGCGCCTGCTCTGCCTGCTTGCGCGCCGTGATGTCGCGGAAGGAGACCAGGTCGGCGGGTTTCCCTTCATAGGTGATCCTCCTGCCGATGCACTCTATCCAGAGGTTTTTCGATCCCGATGCATTCACCAGGTACACGGAGAGGAATGGGTCCCTGCTCTCTTCGACATGGGCGAAGTCCGCGATGACCTGTTCGCGGAACTCCGGCGCGATGAATCCCATGACGTTGGTCCCGGTGAGCTGGCCGGGATCGGTGAACCCGGCCGTCCGGGCAGCGGCCATGTTGGCAAAGAGGATAGTCCCGGAGAAATCGACGATCAGGATCCCCTCAAGGCCGAACTCCACCAGGTGCCGGAACTTCTCCTCGCTCTCCAGCAGCGCCTGCTCTGCCTGGCGGCGCTGGCTGATGTCGCGGGCGATCGAGAGGTCCAGCCAGGATCCCTGGTACCGGAAGGTGTAGGTGCTCACCTCAACGGGGTACGTGCTCCCGTCTTTGCGCCGGTGGACGGACTCAAAGGTTGCAGCGCCCTCCGCCCGGAGCCGCCGGATGACAGCGGGCATGACCTTCTTTGCCACCTCTGCCGGGACTATGTCGCGGGGAGACATCCTGAGGAGCTCGTCGCGGCTGTAGCCGAGCATCCGGGTCGCCTTCTCGTTGACCATCAGGTACCGGCCAGGGCCGTCGGGCACCTGCTCGAGCAGGAAGATACCGTCGTTGGCATTGTTGAAGACATAACTGAAGAGCTCCTGGCTCCGGACCAGCTCCTCGGACTCCATCCTCCCGATACCGGAGCCGAGTTCCTGCCCGATGGCGATGAGCGCCTGCTTCTCCTCTTCCGTCATCGCATGCCGCTTCCTGTCCGCCACGTTCAGCGCCCCCACGATCCGGTCTTTTGTCCACAGGGGGACCGTGGCCAGGGAGACGAACCCGGTTGCCTGTGCCTGGTGCGGGGCCACCTGGTCGAACTGGTCGGTGAAGAGGGGCTGGCCTTCGACGAAGGGGAGATTGTAGGGCGCTTCCCTGACGTTGATTGTCCTGATGGTGGCGAGGAAATCTGCCGGCACGTTCCTGGCACAGGCGATCGTTGCCGTTTCCCCGCCCTTGTCAAGCAGGTAGATCCCGCCGGCATCGTAGTCTATCAGCTGCAGGGTGTCGTCAAGGGCCTTCTCCAGGAGCGAACGGGCGTCCGTTGCCCGGTTGACGGCAGTCACGATCCCGTTGAGGACGGCAAGGGTCTTCTGCTGCTGCTTCAGGGCCTGGCTTGTCCGCTGGATCTCCTCCTCGGCCTGTTTCCGCTCGGTGATGTCTGCCATGATTCCCCGGACACCCATGACCCTGCCGCTGACGATGACCGGCGATGTCGAGACAACGATGGGAAACGTCCTGCCGTCCTTTGCCAGCGCCCGGTACTCGGTCATCCGGCCCGGGGACCTGCCTTCGCAGTGCTGCCGGAACGCTGCAGCAGCCCGGTCCCGGTCCTCCGGGACGATCATCCGGAATACGGAGAGCCCCGCATCGAACTCATCCCGCGTGTAGCCGAACCATTCGAAGGCGATCCGGTTGGCATAGGTGACGGTTCCCTGAATGTCCACCTCGAAGACCACCTGCGGCAGGAGCTCGGCAAGGTCGCGGAACCGGCTCTCGCTCTCGACCAGCGCCTTCTCCGCCCGCTTGCGCTCGGTGATGTCCCGGATGGACTCGATGGCGCCGATGACCCTGCCTTTCGTGTCGTACAGGGGCGATGCGGTGAACCAGAGGAGCGCCCCGCTCCCGCTGTTCCGGTCCGGGAGGAAGACCTCGGAGTAGAGTTTCTTCCCGGACCGGAGGACGTACGGGTACTTCCGGTCAATCTCCGGATCGTTCTTTAAGACCAGGTCGATGAGGAGGGGGCGCCGCTCGTGGTAGAACGGGATGGCATACCCGTAGTCGCCCTTGCCCATGATCTCGGCAGCCAGGATGCCGGTCATGTCCTCCATGGCCCGGTTCCACGCGATGACAATCCCGCCGGTGTCGATTGCAAAGGTTGCGTCGGGGAGGAAATTGAGGATCTCGGCCTCGAGCCGTTCGTGGTCGCGGATGGCTGCCTCGGCCTGCCGGCGCTGGATAGCCTGCCGGAGCTTGTGGGCGAGCTCCGCGAACTGGGAGACGGGGTCGCCGCCTTTCTGGAGGTAGAAGTCGGCACCCTCGTTGAGGGCCTCGATGACGACCTCCTCGCGCCCCCTCCCCGTGAAGAGGATGAACGGGATCATGTTGCCGGTGATCCGGATCCGGCGCAGGAACTCGATCCCGTCCATGCCCGGCATGTGGTAGTCGGAGATGATGGCATCGTACTCCCGCTCTTTCAAGAGGGAGATGGCATCGGCTGCAGAGGTTGTGGTGCGGACCACGAACTGGCCGGTCTGCTCGAGGAACTCTTTTGCCAGGTCGAGGAGGGCGGGCTCGTCATCGACATACAGTACTGAGTACAAAATCCACGTCCACCGGAGATTATCTGCTAACTTATTCAGATGACTGATAAAGGTTACTCTGGGGGAGGTGTTGTGATCCGGGAGAATTGATAAGAGAACAGCCTGACGTTCCTCTTGGTAAAGATTATCTTGCCAAAACTTCTCGCGTTTTTGATGGCAATTCAATCTCAATCAAGAGAAAATGTATTGTTGATTACATAGTTGAAATCCGAAATTATATCTGAAGTATAAAGTAACTTAAAGGATTTGGTCAAATTCCAGAAGTGAGAATACATGATATTGAACAGAGCAAGTGCCCCCCAACCCCCTCGAAGAACCTTTCAGGTTCTTCTCGTGTTTCATCTCTGATGAGATTCAACACTCCCCACCGACTGCCGCCACTGGCAGGCAGTCGTACGGGCGGGGGAGGACGGTTTATGGGATACGAGTTGCATACACGATCTAATTTCTAATATTCCGGTCACTGAAGCCGCCGCGGGGCGAGTCGAAAAACCTTCCAGGTTTTTCTCCAGACTGCCCTGACCTGCAGGTCACTGCAGTCTCCCTGCGGGGACGACCGAAGGGAGTGGAGAAGATTTTCCCTTGAAAATCTTCGACTTCGGCGGCAGACATCGTAATGGGGGGATGGGGGAGTCAAGCGTCGCATCAGCGATGATTGACTTGAGAATGTTGAAGGTCATCAGACCTGAAACAAGAGAAGACCGCAGGTCTTGGAAGAGCGCTTCAGCGCTCTTTGAGCATCAGCCCCCATCGTTCATCAATATCATTACCTCAATTTTCCTGTTATTGAATAACCGGGACTATTCCCTCCCTTCCCCACTTTCGTATTACCGGATATTCAGCAGCCTGCGGATATCCCCGGCAACCATCTCCTCCATGGTCCGGGAAAAGACGGAGAAGTCAGCCTCAGCCTTTGCCAAATCCTTTGCCCGCCGCTCGACCGGCGCACGCAGCGTGAGGCGCTTCTTCTGGATATCGTCACGGATCCGGCGGAGCCGGATGGTGCCGACCCGTATCTCCCGCTCGACCGGTCTCATCTGCGGCTGGTACTGGCGGACGAGCGCCTGTAAACCCTCGCGGCCGATCCCCTTTGCCGGGTCGAAGAGGAAGCTCTTCTCCAGCTTCTCCCGCCAGGCCAGGAGGTCGGCGGAAAGCGTGGAGTCGATCCGGGGCACGGCCCGGAGGGTCCTGGGCGTGATGGCGGCAGCCGTTGTCACGCCCGCCGCGATGAGGGCGTTCCTCCGCGCCAGATCAAGGCGCGGGAGGGGGCAGGATGCCACGGTCCAGCGCCGGAGGAACTCCTCGAGCTGCCGCTCCCGGCCGGTCCCCTCCAGCCGGGCAAGGCCTGCCGTATACTCCCGCTGGATGCTCTCGTACTTCATCTTCTGCTGCCGCAGGTGGGAGAGCTGTTTGTGGAAGGCAGCATCGCCCGCCTCGGCAACCCACTTCCCGTTCCAGAGGTCCCAGAGGTACCGGGCGCTCCGCAGCGCGGTCCTGCGCCGGTCCTTCTCCCGGCTGATCTCGTCCGGGGCCAGGTACAGGACGGCGACGGCAAGGACTCCCGCAAGCACCACGAGCGGGTCGGTGACCATCTCCGCGATCATCAGGAGGAGGCCGGCGATTGTTACGAGCGCTGCAGCGGCAAGGCGGTACCCCCGCAGGGTAAGAGAGCGCTGCAGCCGCGGGGCGAGCGGTTCGGGGATTGCCGGGTACCGGTCCGGGCCAAGGGGCGGGATCGGGCCCGGCGGGATGACGGCTTCGACGTTCTGCCACTCGCGGGCGAGATCGATCTTCGTGATGCTGTCGGCCGAGAGGAAGATGAGGAGGCCGCTCTCCTCCTCGAGCCGGCACCACGGGCAGGACGAGAGCCCCGCGTAGTAGGTGTGGACCGAATCGGCACTGCACCGCCGCATCCGGCCCTCGAGTGCCTCGAAGGCGTCCCACCACTCGCCGGCCGAGGGGCGGCCGTTCGGCCGGGCGCCGGTCTCGGCAAACGCGCTCTCGAAGAGCCCGGCAACCTGCGACGGGACCACCGTGAGCCCCACGGAGTTCGGCGGCGGCGCCATCATCCGGGCGCCGGCATGCTTCCCGTACGCGAACCGGTACTCGGCGATCGCCTTCTCGATGGGCATGTCCTCCGGCCCCGCGTACACGCCGGCGTACGGGTGCCGCCCCAAAAAGAGGAGCTGGAAGGTGAGGATGGCAAGGCCGAAGTTGTCATGGTTCTTGGTCCGCTCAACCTCAAACGACTTCCCCGCCTGGATCTCGGGCGGGGTGAAGTGGGCGACCCCGACCTCGCAGGGGTAGAGCCGGCCGCCCGACCGGACCTGGAAGGAGTCGCAGTCGATGAGCCGGACGCAGGCGGTGTCGCTGACCAGGATGTTGCCCTCGTTGACATCCCCGACAACGTACCCGAACTTGTGGATGACGTGGAACGCGGCGGCGAGGTTCTTGGCGGCCCGGACCAGGAACCGCCAGTCGGCATGGGGGAATACCTCCTTGCGGTGCGTGGGCCCGTACACCTTGTGGATGGGCTCGCAGCCCGCGATCTTCGGCATCAGGAACCCGGCAACGGGGCCGCCCTGCCGGGTGTAGAGCACGGCGGTTGGCCAGGCCGAGATTGCCTTGAGCTCCTCGTTGCAGCCCTGCACCATCAGGAGGAGCTTGGCCTGTTTGGTCTCCGAGAGCGGTTTTTTGTAGATCTTGGCGACCGTGTCGGGGGAGTGCGGCACCTCGAAGACATCGCCTTCGCCACCGCTCCCGATCTTCTTTCCAAGGACCACCCGGTTCCCGTAACTGTCGATGAGCGGTCTTGCAGGGACGGGGGCCACGGGTGATCACCGGCCGGTCCGGACAGCAAGGACCAGCGTCTTGTCGTCATCGCTCCGGGCGCTGATGTCGTCACGCCGCAGAAATGCCGCAAGGGCATGCGCGAGTGTGCCGATCCCGTCGGCAGGCTGTTTCTGGGCTGCCAGGAAGAGCGGTGCGAAGAACCCGGCGTGCGCCTCCTTCTGTGCAAACGAGAGGGCGAGGGACTGGAGCCCGTCGGTGAAGAGGGCGATACAGTCCGGCTCGTCATCATGGAGGATCTTCAGGTTCTGCAAATACGTTTCATCGGTAAGGAAGAAGGTGGTGTTGGCGTACTCGCCCTGCTCCGGCCAGAAGATGGTGCGGTACGCCGGCCCGGGGCCGGTCACGATGGCGCCGTCCCCGAGCTGGAAGTATATCGCCCGCCCACCCCCTACAACCACGCCGATGACCGTGCTCGCGAACTCCCGCAGTTTTTTGGATTGGGTTGCCGCTTCATGGGCAACCGCGTCGCGGGCAGCAGTGACCCAGGCCTTCACGTCATCGTCGGCGATTTTCGAGAGATCGAGCGCTGCCCGGAGGGACCCGGTGATCCGGTCCGCGATGAGCTGGCAGGCGATCTCCGCGCCCTTCCCGCCGTCCGTGGTGCTGCCGGCGCCGTCCGCGACAACGCCGATGAAATAATCGGTGTCAGCGAACTGGACGGTGACCGCCCGGCAGGAGTCCTGGCCCGCCTCTCCCCGGCTGCTGTGGGCCGTTCCCGTGACCGAAGCGTGTGCGGTCTTCCACCTCATATCTCGCTCCAGCCGGAGGGTGGAGCGAGCATGATCTTATCGCCGGGGTTGCTTCGCGACGCCGACTTCATGGAGTTGGAGAGCCACTGGAAGAACTCGCGGAATTTCAGGCCATGGAGCCGGACCGGGTCGCGGACCGAGATCTGCTTCAGGACCTTCATGTCGGCTTTCTTCACGCCGATGGCAAAGAACGCAAAGGACTTGTTCTGCTCCCCCTCGCGGACGAGCGCGGCGGCGCTCTGCCACTCGTCGGTCGGCGCCCCGTCGGTGATGAGGAAGATCCATGGCCGGTAGAACGAGATGCCGTTGGCCCGGTACTGGTCCTTGCGGTTCCGGACCAGGTCGATACCCCGTTTGATCGCCTCGCCCATCGGGGTGTCGCCGTCTGCCACGAGCTGGGGATCGAAGAAGCACTCGGCGGTGTTGAAGTCAGCGATGACGCGGACCGGGCCGAACGTGACGATGGCAACCTCGACGCGTTTGATCGCGAGCGAGTCGTTCTGGAGCTCGTTGTAGAACTCCCTGAGCCCCTCGTTGAGCTCGGTGATCGCCTCGCCCTGCATCGAGCCCGATGTATCGAGGAGGAGCAGGCAGGGGCACCGCGGCTCCGGGTTCTCGGCAAAGGTCACGGCCCCGAGCGGCTGTTGTTCGTCAATGATATCGAGACTGGTATTGGTCATAACGGTTCACCTGAAAAATCCGGTATGCTCGTATGAAGGTTTCTCCGGTAGAAGCGTTCAGCTGTATTCCATTAAAGGTTTGTTGCAAAAAAGATCAGGGATCCTGCGGGCGGTCAGGGGAGGGACCGCACCCGGGCAGCAGGCAATAACCGTGTCAGTTCCTCTTTGCCGCGATCCCCTTAAGCCTCGCCACATCAGCCGGCAGGCACAGCACGTGCATCTTCCGGTGACAGTTGGGGCAGAGGACCGCAACGTTCCCGACCGCATCCTCCCCGCCCTCGTCGAGCGGCACGATGTGGTGGACCTCCAGGTAGGGTTCCCCGTCAGGGCCGGCAAAGGGTGCAGGCCTTGTGCAGAGCTGGCACGTGCCGCCGGCAACCCGTTTTGCATATTCCGCTACGATCGGGTCGCACTCGTAGACAACCGAGACGACCTCGCGCCGGCCGCCTTCCTTGAGGGAGTACCGTGCCTGGAACTCGAGCTCGTCGAGCGGCATCCTGCTGGTCTTCTTCCGGACCGCCGCGTCCTTGTTCTCAAGCAGCTCTTTTTTGATGAGCGGGGGGCGGTTGTGCCCCCTGAGCTTCAGCGGGAAGATGTACACATCCCGGAGCGTCTTCTCGTGGTCGGGCTGGCGGGAGCGGTATGGGTTCTCGGCAAGGCAGACCTCCCCGATGTACACGTACTGGCCCTCGCGGAATACCTCGAAGAGCCAGAGCCGGACCCCGCTCTCCCGCGCCGTGGCAAGGGCTTTGTTCTGCGGGTGGGAGAGGCTCTGTTCCCCGACCAGGCCCATCCCCGTAAAATGGAAGACCCTGCCGATCCACTTGTCCTCGTAGGCTGACCGGGTGTGGTCCGAGACAAGGACGAGGCTGTCCGTATGCAGGGACTTCCGTATCGCTCCCTGCGGGCTGCACCTGAAGATCGCCCGGAGTGCATGGTTGTCGACGACTTCGCCGGGCTGTAGCGGGACATCGAATGCCACCGGTTCGGCGGTATGCGAGGCAGCGCCCTCCAGCTCCACATCATAGGACTGGGGCTCCTGCCGCTTCACGAAACGCATCGACGGGGTATTACCGTGGTCCTGCCGGTTTTTCTGGAAATACTCAAGCCAGTCGGGGCACCGGAGCTGCAGTGCAACACCGAGCGGCCCCTCCCAGATCAGCCTCGTTTTCGGCGTGGCGTGAAGGGTCTTTTCGAAAAACGCATGGTACTCCTTGTCATGGAACCGGAGCGTGACCTTCCGTTTCTTACCGGGCAGAAGGTCCCCGAGGGAAAAGAACTCCTGCACCTTTGCGGGTATGAGCATCTCCCGGTACAGGAATACTGCCCGGTCCGTCTTCTTTACCGCCGTGTCCTCATCTTCGATCTCCCAGGTGAGCGAGGACGGGTCCTCATCCTCCGGGTAATCCCCGGCCTCGTCCTCAGCAGCAGCGATGATCTCCTCAATCTCCCGCATAGTGTCCCGGTCCTTTCGGCATGCGTGTCTACGTGAGACGTTTGGGTGCTGGGGATAAGTAGTTTTTACCCGGCACCCGGGCGGCAGGGAAGGCAGGCGGTCTTTCGTACTCCGGTCGGAACCCGACGCCGGAGGTTAACGGCGAACAGGCACCCGCACCCTCTCTTCCCCCACCCCTCACCGGCTCGATCCCGACCTGTACTCCCCGCTTCTGCAGCGGGACCGCAACAAGACCGGCGGTCTCGCGGGCAATCCCGGTGAACGATACCCGTTCCGGTGGCGCAATGACCCTGCCGGAGGAGATCCCCGTTCAACCCACAACCCGGCCGCAATCCTCATCTCCCCTCTCGTGCATGTATGGTCTGAGAGCCATGATCATCCGCCCGTTTTTCGTCCCGGGGATCGCCCACAGTTCCTATCTTGTTGCGGGCGGTTCCGCCTGCGTTGTGATCGACCCGGCCCGCGATACCGGCCGCTACATTGCCGCTGCACAGGAAGAGGGGCTTGCGATCACCCACGTCCTCCTGACGCACCTGCATGCCGATTTTATCGCGGGCCACCGCGATCTTGCGGAGGAGACCGGGGCGGCGATCGCTGCACCGGAAGCCGCCGGCTGCGCCTTCCCGCACATCCCCCTCTCCGAAGGCGACGAGGTCTGGTGCGGGGATGTCTGCTTCTCGGTCATCGAGACCCCCGGCCATACCCCCGAGCACATCTGCTTTGTGGCAACCGACACCTCGCAGAGCGACCGGCCCGTTGCGCTCTTCTCCGGCGACACGCTCTTTGTCGGGGACGTGGGGAGGCCCGACCTCTTCCCGGGCCGGGCAGAGGAGCTGGCATCCGCCCTCTACGACAGCCTGCACGAGAAGGTCCTGGCGCTGCCGGCCGAGTGCGAGCTGTACCCCGCCCACGGGCAGGGGTCGCTCTGCGGCCGGGCCATTGCAGCCCGGCGTTCGAGCACGATCGGGTACGAGAAGCACGCCAACTACGCCCTGCGGATCCGGAAGAAGGCCGCGTTCGTGAAGGCCCTGACCTCGGGGATGCCACCGGCGCCGGACCACTTTGCCCGGTGCTCGGCGGTCAACCGGGCCGGCCCTGCCCTCCTCTCCCACCTCCCGGAGCCGGTTGCAACCGGGCCGGAGGTCTTCCGTGCGGAGACCGGCAGCAGCGATGCGGTGCTCCTCGATGTCCGCTGCTATCCCGCCTTCTCGGGGCTCCACATCCCCGGCTCGTGGCACATCGACCTTGCCGGGAACTTTGCCACGCAGGCCGGCTGGGTCCTGCCGCCGGACAAGGACATCTTCCTGGTTGCCGAGAGCCGGGAGCAGGCAGGGGAAGCGGCAGTCCAGCTCCGCCGGGTCGGCCTGGACCGGGTCGTGGGGTTCCTGGCCGGCGGGGTCCGGTCGTGGGCCATGCGCGGGTACCCGGTCGGGACCGTGCCCGTGGTTTCGGCTGATGAGGCGGGTGCGCTCGTGCGGGAGAAGCG
This sequence comes from uncultured Methanoregula sp., assembly GCA_964448885.1. GTDB lineage: Archaea > Halobacteriota > Methanomicrobia > Methanomicrobiales > Methanospirillaceae > Methanoregula. The sequence continues at coordinate 79,091 of CAYVAQ010000006.1, forward strand.
TGCGGTACTGCTCGATGTCCGGTCACCGGACGAGTGGGAGGCCGGGCATGCGGAACGGTCGGTCCACATCCCCTGGCATGACCTGCGGTCGCGCTTCACGGAGCTCGACCCGGACCGCCGGTACATCGTGATGTGCCGGGGCGGTCAGCGGGCGAGCATTGCGGCAAGCATCCTGTTGATGCACGGGTTTTCTCACGTGATGAACCTGGCCGGGGGGTACGCGGCGTATTCGCGGGCCGGCGGCCGGTGAGGGGTGTCCTGCAGGCCCTGGCTGATATCGACCAGGACATCCGCCGTGGCGAGCGGATATTTCCCTACTGGCAGTTACGCGCAGCGGTGTTGCGGAAACTCGGGCGGGACAAGGCGGCTGATGAGGCAAAGGAGATGACGAGGCGGTACGACCCCCGGGCGCTGCTCGGGATGTGAGCGGGAAGTCCTGCCGCATGTTCCCCCAGGCCGGCGCCCTTGCCGTGCCAACCGAGCACTTACTGCTGGTGGCGGAGAGGTAGGGGGCGGGCTGTTGCCTCCCGGGACAGGAGGACCTGTCCCCGGGCATAAGAAATTATCCTGACTTTTTTTTCCAGCAGCCGAGCTGCCCGCGGGTTTTTCCGGATCCGGGGTTACGACGGAAAGATTTCACGATGGCCCGGCCATCGCTGATGGTGAGACAGATAAAAAAGAAAGGTCCTGAAGAGCCGGCCGGATACACCGGGATCATTTCCCCGGCGTAATGCGTACGGGTTCCCCGGCATAACGGACGCGGGCATATGCAGCATCCGTTTTAGGAATCCTCCCCAGCCGGAGCAGCACACGCTTTTTCCATGCCCGGAAGACGGCAGGGTCCGGCCTCCGGCGATGAAATGGCTGCCGGGGAATTATCCCTGTCCGGCAAGCCGGTAGAGTGAGTAGGGGCCCAAGGTCATCGATCCCCATGGCACTTCATTCGGATCGCTCTCGGGCATCGGCGGCAGTGCCTCCCAGGGCGCTGTCATGAACTGCGAGCCACAGGACGGGCATACCGTGGTACCGGCCCGCTGGAGGGAGGAGTCCGTACTCCCGCAGTGGCTGCATACTACCTGATGGGGCCGGTTCAGCGGGCGGTCCATGATCTCCGTGCATTCCGTAACACAGTGGGGGCAGTACCAGAGATGGTTGCCGGGGGTGCCATACTGCTGGGTCTGCGGGATGAACACGTACTTGAGCCAGGTCGAGCACCGCGGGCAGAACGCAGCCCGCCGCATCATAAGGAGGTTGGCATCCGGGGCCCGGTTGGCTGCTTTCTCGCATTTTATTAGGTAGTCTAGGTAGCGTGCCTCCCGGGGGGACACCCCGTACCGCGTTGTATAGGCTCCGCATCCGGAGCAGAAGAGGGCGTTCTCATCCGGATCGAAGATGAGGGCGGACCCGCAGGCAGCGCAGACCCGCTGCCGGTACGCGAGGGCGGTCGTTGCCGCCGGGGAAGAGAGCAGGGGCAGAAGGGTCGGCCGGACCTGTGCAAGGGGCGTGATTCTGTCGGCAGGGTTTCTTTGTCCTTCCCACTGCACGTACTGCGTGTCCTTCAGGCCTTTCTGGAGATCCCCGGCAAAAGCCAGCAGGCCGGTCTTTTTCTCCGGTCCGGCGGCAGTAACAGGGACAACGGTGAAGAAGGAGGCATAATCCCTGCCGATCAGCACCGGCAGGTGAGGGTAATTGGTGATATAATCCCCTTCAGAGAATCGTGACCATACTTTGGGAATGCCCTGGGGCATAACCTGCATCCGGTCCCCGATGGAAAAAGCAAATTTGGTAACGCCGCGGACCGGGGGCACGTACTCGACTTCGGGCGCGAAGACGCAGTACATGGTCCTGCTGGCCGCGTCGAGGATGACCGTCATCTGTTCGGTCTGGGTGAACGACTGGACGGGAAGCCCCCCGATGCCCCACGATCTCCCCTCAACCGTTGTATCGCTGATCCGGGGATACGCGAGTAGATCCGGTGAAGGGGGTACCGGGTGTACCTGGATACCGGAGTCTGCAACCAGCTCCGTGACCTCGGTAACGGTCATCGGGTTCTGGGAAGTCTTTTTCTCAGCGCCTGCCACCCGGGTCACGGCAACCTGCCAGCATTCAACGGACGGGATGGCGCTGGCATTCACCTTCGCGAGGGGTTTAGGGGCTGACGTCGCCGTCTTGGCAGCAGCAACGGCAGCCTGTACCTCATCCGGGACTTTCACAAGACATTTGCTGCAGAATTTCTCCCCGGGCTTGATCGGGTTGCCGCATGATTTGCAGACAACCCCGGCTGCAGCTGCCGGGCCCGTGCCGGCCGCAGGAGCCGGTGCTGCCGGCGGCTTTGCAGCCGGGGCGGGTTGGACTGCACCAGCATCCGGGACTTTCACGAGACATTTGCTGCAGAATTTGTCCCCTTGTTTGATCGGGTTGCCGCAGGCTTTGCAGACAACGCCCTGTTGTGGGGAGGGGCCGGCCGTATCCGGATATTTCGTTCCACATGACGAGCAGAAGAGCGCTCCCTGTTTTCGGGCGGCACCACAATTCGGGCAAAAATTCCCCTGAACCATGCACCGTCCGTTTTCTGCAATTCACGATAAACGTTTCGTAATTGGTTTTCTGAACCGGTACCCGGCAAAATTGCAGAGATGATCCTGCCTGCCGCGCCCTCTTTTTTCCTGATCACGATCCTGCCATTCCGGGCAATTTCCATGGCTCTGTCCGGGCCTTTTAGGGACATATTCCTTGGCAAAAGTCAGGGTGCGAAGGGGTGCAGGTAGGAGGGCCGGGAACCGGGGGCTGCCCGGAGGGGTAGCGGGAAGGTGGGGAAAAGTCAGTTCGCGGCCCAACCGGGAAAGGAAAAAAAATTCTAATGGTTTTTGAACTGGAACTCCGGCGCCTTCCGGTGATGTGAAAAATAATTCCCGATGAGGTCGGTCTCCAGTTCCCGGAGATTGTGGGGGAGCACGGACTGCCCGATGATCTGGTACGAGAACCCCGGAGTAATTCCATCCCAGGTTTTCCGGCTGTGGTCGAGCAGCCGTTTCATCACATCCGCCGACTGCCCGATGTACACGATCTCGTGCGATCCAAGGTCCGAGAGGAGATATAATCCGGCCCCTGCAGAGATTTTCCGGACATTCTCATCATCGAGTGAGACAGGCTCGCTCCACTCAAGGCCCATCCAGTCCGGATCGCCCGGCTTCCCGATCGCTTCGAGCGGTTCGATGCTCGGGAACCCGGCGGGGTTGTCCTTCTGGTTCTCTTCAAGCCTCCCGCCCCGCCGGCCCTCCTTCCGGTTTGTGGATTTCCGGTACCGCGGGTGGAACCGGCCGAAGTTACAGACCGGGGATTCCCCGTACTCCTGCCGGTACCGGTACAACAGGGAACTCTCCATGCCTTTCCGGACATTCGGTGATGCATCGAGCGGGGCCGCGGAGCACTCGTACTCGAAGATTTCTGATGAAATCTTCTCTTCCTCCTGGTCTGATGACCAGTCGGAGTTCGCCGAGTCCTCCGGATTCTTCTCTTCCTCGAGGTTTGATAACCTCTCGGACCAGGCCCAGAGCGCAGGTGCCTCAGTATATGGATCGTTCCATGGCATCAGCGCTGACCGGTTCAGGGTCTGCCGGAGTTCATTGAGCCGCTGGTGGAGGGTCCGGCCCGTCTCGCCGACATACATGAGGAAGTCTTTGCCCACCGGTTTGATCCGGTAGACTCCCGGGGTGTGCGGGATCTCGTGGAAGGTGTGCTTGTCCGCGGTGAAGGGGACCCACGCCGACCACGCGAGGGAGCCCCAGTTGTAGGAGAGGTAGTCGCGGTCTTCGGGGTCGATATCCTGGCCGGTCATGTGTGTGTATGCGGTGGGGAGGGAGAGGGGATAAGGGTGATGGGGGGGAAGCCGGAGCAATGGTTAAGAAGGGCATGAACCGAATACTGATTAGAGGAACCGGGTAACCATGCACGCGCTTATCAAGGATCACACTCAGCAGATTGAAGCGTTTTGCAAGGCGTGGAACATCAAAGAGCTCCTGGTATTCGGGTCCATCACAACAGATCATTTTCGCCCGGACAGCGACATCGACATTGTCGTGGATTTTCTCCCTGGCACTCACCGCACCCTCATTCAGCTTGCACGGATGGAGGAGGAACTCGAGAAGATCTTTGGCAGGCGCATCGATCTTATCCCGAAAAAAGCGGTTGTAGAGAGCCGGAACTTTATCCGGAAAAAGAACATCCTTGCGTCCATGGAGAGGGTTTATGGGGCGTGATGACGCGTACCTTCTTGACATCCTGCTGATGGCAAAGGATGCTCGCGATTTTACCAGACAGCATTCCCGGAAATCCTTTGCAGCCGACCGCCAGTGCCAGTATGCGGTTATCCGCTGCCTTGAAGTGATCGGGGAGGTGTCCAAAAGGCTTTCGCCCGAGACCATGAACCGTTTCAAATCGGTCGAATGGTCGGCGATGGCACGCATGCGGGATATGCTCATCCATTCATACGGGAAAGTCGATCTTGATGATGTGTGGAATACGGTGACCCAGGACATCCCGCAACTCATAAAAGCCCTCGAACCCGCCGTTAAAGCCGGCGAGAGAGAATAACCATTTTTTGAAGTTAAAGGGCAGGATAGTCCTTGGGTTTTTTACTCACCTTTTGCCATCCGCTCGAACACCTCATGGACCCGCACCATGGCGAGCGTGTCGAGCTCGCAGTACCGGAGCATCTCCTCCCGCTTTTGTGCGCACTCTTCTGGTGAAAATCTTCGAAGAACGTTGATGCGGTCTTCTCTTCCCTCGGGCCCGATGGCCCTCCGGGATCCTCGGGCCATCCACGCGAACGTGACCATTGCGTCCTCGCCGTTCGCGATCGGCATCCCCTCGTACGACATTGCCGGCACGAGCACCGGCAGGACAACCTTGATCGAGTTGCTGCCCCGGAATTCCGGGTGGTTCACGCATTTTGCGCACTCGATGAGGTCCACGATTCTCTTTATGATCGCGGTCAGCGGCTCTTTGAGGTCCGGGTACCGCTCGATGAGCCCTTTGATGACCTGCTCCTCGTAGCTGCTGTAGCTGAGCACCGAGCCGTCCCCGTCCAGGTCCCGGATGAGCTGCTCCGCAAGCTCCCGCCGGCAGTCCCGTGCCGGATCGGCAAGGTACTCCTTATGGCCCGCGACTTCCCCGCACCGGCTGCACGTGTGGACGGAGTACTGGGTCGCGATCTTCTCGTACGGGTGGACGTTGTTGTACAGCGGGTACGCGGTCTGCGTTGTCTCGAAGTCCAAGTAGTGGGCCGGCCATCGAACCTTTGTGAGCTCGTCCCGCAGGCCGGCACCGATGACCGTCATTCCCGAGCGCATGCAAGCGACCGGGGCTTTCTGCGTATCCGTGAGCGGGTAGTCGGCCGGGATATCCTTCACCAGCACAACCCCTTTCCCGTACAGGTCCAGCAGCTGCTTCTCCGAAAGGCGCGGGATATCGAAGATTGTGCACTCCGGCACCGGCGGGATGCAGTGTTCAAAGAACTCGCACTTCTTGCAGTCGTTGATGAGCCTGAACGCCGGCTCGTCCGGCTGTGCGAGGGTCTTCGCCGCCGGCTCCAGCAGTCGTTCGAACTCCGCGGCCCGCTTTTTCACCTCTCCCGTGAAATCGAAACACTGGAAGAGTTTCTCCGGCGCCATCCCGAGCTCGAACGCATCTGCCACGAGCATCAGCCGGACCTTCGACACCTCCAGCCCGTTCTTCGCGATGATGAGGGCCGTGTAGGCCATGTCGTCGACCAGGTCCGAGAGGTCGCGGTTGGTTGCAGAGTTCTTCGCCTTCCCGTTCCTGTCAACGACTTTCTTTGCGGTCGCCGACTTGACCTCGACCATCTCCCACCCGGTGTCCCTGCGGATGAGCACGTCGGCCTTCGCGGTGTAGTCGTTGTGCCGGAACGTTGCCTCGAAGAGGGTTGTTGTTGCCCTGTCGGCGAGGAGTTCCTGCGTCCGTCTTGCTGCGTCTCCGGTTGCTTTCTGTTCGATGAGGATTCCTTCCGGGAAGAGCTCTCTCGCCCTCTCCCCGATCCCGATGCCCTGCTCGATCCGGAACTGTTCGCCCAAGCTGAGATCTGCCGGGCTCGTACGGTGGAGGAGGAGCCAGCCCTGGCGGGGGCAGAGTTTGGTGGTGAGGAAGAGGCGTTTGGTGAGGCGGGGCATGGATAACGGCCGTGCTTATTCTTCGTATAATTTCCGGATAAGGAGTTTCTGCTCCGGGACACGTTTCACGGCAGTTTTATAGAGCATTGAGAGATCGGTCCTGAAATAAGCATGAGTCAGGATATCCCGCATCCCCGCCATCTCTTTCCAGGGAATCTCCGGGTGCGCCTCGCGTATGTCGGGCGGGATGTGCTTGGTCGCTTCTCCGATGATGCTCAGCTTGTCCCGGACTGCGCTGACGGTTTTCTCGTCGGATGAAAAATCTTCGAACGAGACACCACGAGTGAAATCCCCGATCTTCTCCATTGCATCAAGAATATCACCAAGGTACAGCTGCCAGCTTCTCATACATAACTCACATCGGCAAGGACCGCTGCTCTCAGTTCGTCCCGGAGGGCACGACGCGGTACCACATCGACCCGGGCGCCGGTCTGTTCTTCGAGAAATGCCTTAAGGCCGGCAAGGTCGAAGAGATCGGCATCGTCCGTAAAATCCACGAGCAGGTCGATGTCGCTCTCCGGCCGTTGTTCCCCCCGGGCATACGACCCGAAGAGCCCGATCTTCTGTACATGGAAGCGTTTCCCGGCCATCGGTGCAACGCGGGAAAGCGTTTCCATGATCTCTTCTTTTGTTCTCATGCAGCCTGCCTTATCCGGTTATCGTTGTTTTTGGTTTTGTGTACGATATCATAAGGATATGCACGGGGAATTGCCGATCTGCGCAATACGGTAACAGGCATACCGGATGAGTATGAGATCTTCGATCTTTCAGGTTTTGCCTTTCGGTACGGGTATCGATTTGCTGACTTCAACAAGGTTCCGGATGACAGCGGATTTACCCGGGCATTGATTGAATACACATACATACACAGGGTTGATCATGGCCACGAAGACTATCAGCATCACCGAAGAGGCCTACGAGCGGTTAAAAGCCCTCAAGAAAGATGAGAGGACGAGTTTCTCCGATGTCATCGTGCAGTATTACCCGGTCAGGCGCAAGCTTGCCGATGTGCTTGCCGGCATCGGTGACTGCACCGAGCTCGCCGTTTCCGTTGAGAAGGTCTCCCGCGATATGCGGAAGGGCCGGATGAAAACGGTCAGGTTCTGATCCGCATGCCGGTAGCCGGCACCTCGTTTGTGATCGACATGATGCGGCGGGACCAGGGGGCACTCGCACTCTTTGAGCATTATGAGGAGCAGGGGGTAGCGCTCCAGACCACGGCGGTCACGGCCCTGGAGCTGTACAAGGGGGCATTCATCTCAGGGACGGAGAACAACCGGGAGAAAGTTGTCGCCCTCCTGGAATTATTCACGGTGCTTCCCGTGGACGAAACAATCTATGAAGCGGTTGGCAGGATCTCGGCGGCTCTGGCACTGCAGGGCGGGGCGATCGGGGATTTTGATGAGCTCATCGCAACCATTGCCCTCTGTTACGACGGGGTGATCATCACCCGCGACCGGCATTTTGCAAAAGTCCCCCGGCTGAAGGTCATTTCGTACTGAACCGGAAGGCCGGGGGTTGCCCCATATGTCCCGGACACCTACCGGCTGCAGGTATTGATATCTCATCGTGTTTTGCCCATGGATGTGAAGAGGGGTCCCTGCACCGCAATATCCATGATGATTGAGAAAAGAAGGTATCTTACAGGATAGTGCATGAAGGAGATCCCCCCGTTCTTACCGGAGTTCAGGTACACCCACGGCATGGTGAAACGGCTTACCGGTATCACCGCAGACCGGGAAGTTATCCTCCATGCGCATCTCGTGCCGAAATGGGAGGTCTCGCTGCGGCGCGAGGAACTCGTCCGGGCAGCTCATGCATCCACCGCAATCGAGGGAAACCCGCTCTCGCTTGAGGATGTCAGTCTGCTTGCAGAGGGCCGGGATGTGATGGTGGCCCGGCGGGCAAAAACTGAAGTATTGAATTATCTCCGGGTGCTGGAACATATTGAGCTGTACCAGGAGAAGGGCCGGATCTCTGAGGAGAACATTCTCTCCCTTCACCGGGATGTTACGAGGGATACGCTCGATGACCCCGCTGCGGAAGGTGCATTCCGGAAGGTCCGGGTCGTTGTGGGAAACCGGCGCACGAAAGAGGTTGTCTATTCTCCCCCACCACCAAAAGAGGTCCGGCCGCTGGTGGCGGGGCTCACTGCATGGCTGAACTCTGATGGTGCCCGCCAGATGCACCCGGTCCTTGTGGCCGGGATTGCTCACTACGAGCTGGTCCGTATCCATCCGTTCGTGGATGGCAACGGCCGGACTGCCCGGGCGCTCGCGACACTCATCCTTGCTATGCAGAAGTTCGATATCAAGCGGTTTTTTACTCTCGATGATTTCTATGACAGCGACAGGGCTGCATACTATGCAGTGCTGAAACGCATAAACGGGACCTACCCCGATTGCACTCCGTGGCTGGAATATTTCCTGGAGGGTGTTGAGATCTCCCTTCACCGGGTGAAGGAGCGTGTGCTGCTGCTCTCGTCCGATGAGCACCGGAAGGCTGCCGGAGGGCAGGTTGCGTTGTCGGAGCGGCAGATGCGGGTCATTGAGTTCATCCATGCTCACGGGTCGGTGAAGAGCGGGGACCTGATGCAGGTGTATGGCATCTCCCGCCAGGCTGCCGGCAAGGAACTCGCCCGGATGGTGGAGCTCGGGCTCATCCGGGCTGAGCGGAAAGGCCGGGCAACCCGGTACGTGATGGCCTGACAGTTTTTTGATTCACGAGGGTACCGGCCGGGGACTGGCGAATCTGGTTGTCGATTCGGTTGTCGATTCGGTTGTCGATTCCCTCAATGGCATGGAGACCTGACTCTCCCGCGAGGAGGAGCGGGTCCGTCCGGGCAGCTCACCGGAGGGGTCCTGCCGCGCCTTCTTTTTTCGGCTCATCGTCCCGCCATTCCCGCCGCGTCCCGTGCCCGGATTCCGTTTGAGAGTACCACAATTCCCGCACGGGCCAGCAAGTTTATATTCTACCCAATATTTACATGAATTTATTACTACAGTGTCGCAGACCCGCACCCGGCAACGGGGACGGTGACGGTGACAGGAGCCCGGGGACAATCCCCGCCTCCCGAAATCCCTGCACCATGCGGGACTGTCGCAGGGGCCGGTTGATGGCCCCTGCACCCTGCACCAGACTCGAGAATACCGGCCCGCTCTTGGTGGATGTGGGGGATCGGCCGGGTACCCCGCTGCAATCGTCCGGGAATTTCCGGGCCGATCGCGGCATGCAGAAAGGCGGCGTTCAGCGTTACGGCGACCTCCGGGTTTCGTTACGCGGGCGTTGCTGCACGAGCCCCGGCTTTCGCCGGGCTGCCGCTGTGCATGCGGGGGAGAAGCGCACGAAGGATAGCGAGAACGAAACGGAGTGATGCTTATCGGAACCGAAACCCACGGGAAGAATCCGGACCGCCCTCACGGGCCGGACAGCACGAAGAACACCAAAAGGGACACTGAGCCCTGCCGCACCCGGACCCTCAGGCCGCCGGCCCCGCGGCTGGTGCAGCGGGCAACAGCACTCAGGGGG
>CAYVAQ010000006.1:88906-107378 GCA_964448885.1 uncultured Methanoregula sp.
GACCCTCAGGCCGCCGGCCCCGCGGCTGGTGCAGCGGGCAACAGCACTCAGGGGGCTCTCGGCAAACCCGCCGCAACGCTCCCCGCGTGCCCGGCGGAAGATCGCGGAGCGCGACCTGATCGAGAACGCCGGCCTGCCGCTTGCGAACTATGGGAAAGAACTCCGGAAGATCCTCTGCAGCCTGGCTGAGCGGCAGGACCGGCAGAACGAGGACCTGCTCCTGCGGATCCATGACCTGGAGTACCGGGTCGGGGACCTGGAATGCGGCCGGTACCCGGACGATAACGGAGGCCCGTGATGCCCCGGCGCCCGACTGAGCATGACGGGAACGTCCCGCTCTGGCTCATCCCTGCCGCGATCCTGGACTGGATCCGGAAGGTCGGCGAGGACCTCGAGTGGGTCCGGATCCGGAAGACTGCGAGCCACTACTACCAGATCAGCGTCCGGATCCGGGCCGTGAAGCGGGAGTTCTCCCGCCGGGCCGCGGCAGCCATCACCGCACCGGTGGCCCGGGTGAACGCGGAGGAGGCATGAGCACCGGCAGGCCGAAAAGAACACGCGAGCGCAGGAACCGGCAGCGCGGCCGTCCGCCGCTCCAGGCGCTTGATGAGGCACAGGTGATCGCGGCACGGCGCGGGGAGGTGATCTTCCTCCCCGGGGGCCGGAGTGATTCATTCGATCTCATCCTCTGCGAAAAATTCCGGACAATCTTTGTGCGCATCCGGCGCACGGACCTGTACTTTGCGCACGCGAATGAGGTGCTGGAGAAGTACCACCATGATATTGCCCGGGCCAACCGGCTCCCGCTCACGGAGGTCACGGCCCGGGAGTTCTGGCTCCGGCTCAAGAACGGCACCTGGCAGTTCTTCCTGGTCCGGCATGACGGGCTCTTCGAGATCCGGGTGGATGGGAAGTACAGTCCCCGGGCTGAGCTGCCCCTGGGAGTACCGGACGACGAGGCACAGGAATCTTCCCCATCGGACGGGGGGAGTTCTCCGACGGAGAACGGGGAATAATCATCCCTTTTTTTCCCGAAGGGGAGTGCATCCCGGAGGAGGCATCGAAGATCCCTGCGTGGATCTTCCGTCGGAGCGGGATCCCCGGAAAAGGGTATCTCCCACCTGGCAATCCGGGCCCTTTACGGGCTCCGATTGCCCTCTTTTTCCTGATCCCGGATCAATTTCATGCAAAACCAGCTGGTTTATGTACAAGGGTTTTTCATCCGGGCCGATTGCTGCGTTTTTGGGCGATTCTGACGGTTTTGGGAGGCGCTGTAAAACCTCTTTAATCCTATTTCACTGGTAAAAGTCGGGGTTGGGCGGGGTGCAGGAGGGGGGTGGAAAATGAGGGGGCTTCCGGAGGGGGGAGATCACCGGGGGCATTGCTGTCGACCTCACCGTAACTCATCGATAAACGCGTGGCAGCCCGGGCACAACCGTACAGCCATTACCGGCTTCGATTCCGGCCCTTTGATTTTTTCTCGATCTGTTGTGCAGCGATCTCAAACTCCGGGTCCGGGCGGGCGCTATCCTGTGCAATCCTGCGGGCAGAGAATTTCTCATATTCCTCGATAGCCAGGGCCTGCGCAACCTCCATTGACACCGACCCTTTGTCATCCAGGATCTCCTGTTCATTGAACCGGAGGAATGCATCGAGCTTCTCCCTCCACTCCCGCATGTAAACCGGTTGTTTCCTTTCTGCCTGCATCTCGGCATAATCGAGATACATGGTAATAATCCGGTTCAGCTTTTTGATCTCGGGTTCGCTGAGATAATTTTTCGCGGTCGTGACATCGCTTTTCCGGACCTTCGCCCCTTTCCATGAGGTCAGCCCCATGTTTGGCCGCGATGCATCTGCCCGCTCCGCGATAAGTTCCGCAGCAGTACGGCCGGTGATCGCCCAGTGCAGCTTGTTCTGCACGATACGGTAGAAATCAAGGGTGGCTTCTGCATGCGGATCATAATCGATGGCAAGAGCATAGATGTCCCGGATCTTCTGGTAGAAGCGCTTCTCCGAAGCCCGTATATCGCGGATGCGTTCGAGCAGCTCATCGAAGTAATCCGCTCCGATGCTCCGGCCGTCCTTCAGCCGCTCATCATCGAGCACGAAACCCTTGATGAGGTACTCCCGCAACCGCTCAGTGGCCCACCTGCGGAACTGCGTGCCCCGGTGCGAGCGGACCCGGTAGCCAATGGCAAGGATCATGTCGAGGTTGTAATGCTCTACCGAGCGCCGGACCTCCCGCGTTCCTTCGGTTTGAACTGTCAAGTATTCCTTGACAGTTGCAGCCTGCGAGAGCTCTCCTTCCTCCAGGATGTTCCGGATATGGAGGCTGATATTCTGTTTTGTCGTCTGGTAGAGTTCCGCGATCAGTGCCTGTGAAAGCCAGACTGTTCCCTCATCTAACCGTACTTCGATGCGGCTCGTCCCGTCTTCGCTCTGGTAGAAGAGGACCTGTGACCGCCCGGCCGGCTCCGGAAGTTGAGGAGGATCCATTGTATGTAATGAGTCCGGCCGTGGGCTCTCATAAAGGGTGAGGGTGCAGGGTGAAACTGTGCCGGGTGCGGGGGACAGGGGATGGTGATTGTGTGAAACGAGAGGGGGGGGCGGACTCGAGCGTACTCAGGGATGCACCCCCTCCGTCGGAGCAGGATCACCAAAAAAGGGTATCTCCCAGGGTCGGATCCGGGCCCTTATAGGGCTCCGATTGCCCTCTTTTGCCCCCGCCCGGATCAATTTAGTGCAAAAGAGGGGGAATTTACTCGAAGATTGCGATGCAATCTTCTCATGCCCGCCCTTCCGGATGGAACGGCAGGCAAGTGCAAGTGTTCCGGGTCCGGGCTGTTTCCACCCGATTCCAGCCATTCCGGGCCATTTCCATAGCTCTGTCCGGGCCTAATAGGGACATATACAGTGGCGAAAGTCGGGGTTGGGCGGGGTGCAGGAGGGGGGTGGGAAAAGAGGGGGCTTCCGGAGGGGGGGTTGTCTCATCGTCGAAGACCGGCGCACCGACGGGGGTGAACACCGGGCCGGGGGTGGGTTTTGGGACGCCGGAGGTTTTGTTGCGTGTGCGGGAGGTTGTGTCCACCCGTTTGCTTAGAGTTCTAAGAGGGGGGTTGTGGCCGGGGGAGTGTCGTTTAACGCGGTTGCTGTTGTTCGGGATCCGCTGCGGGAGTTCTCTCGCTTTTTTCCTGATCCCGGTGCCCTGCCCGGTCCGGAAAACCGGAGGAGTCGGATCACTTATATCTGAATCACATCTTTTGAGGGTAATTTGTATATCGGATTTTTCTTAATTGCAGAGATGAGTTTTTGCCGGTCCCAGAGTTCGACACCATTTGATTCGGCGAGGTCAATAGCACTAAGAGTAAAACCGCTGCTTGAGATTACCATCGCCTTATTGGCTTGATAATGCCGAACTGCAGCTACGATTTCCTGGATCGCTGAATTGCCCACATTGTTTGTCCAGTTTTTTGCCTGGATAACAATTCGTTCCCCAAATTTTTCCACAATTAAGTCAGCACCCTGATCATTGGACAACGGTGTATGAACCACGCGATAACCCATCTTTTCAAATAATCTTTTTAAGAATTCTTCGAATTCATATCCCGACATTTTATCAATGGTAAAGATTGAAACCATCTCATCAGATGGTGATTCTGAGATTAGGTTTTCCTCAAATTGTCTGAGTTCAACTGCATTTTTCACCCGTTCAATATCGTTGTTGATAATCCCGTGATAATGAAAATTTTTTATAAGGAGATCTTCAAGGGCCAGAAGAAAACTGGAATCGTGATTGTAACTATAAAGATCGAGGAAATTCTGAATAACGTCATCGGCATTTTTCGGATTATTATGTAATAATTTCTTTTCAAACGTTGATTCATTGCCGAAATTATTACAGTAGTGAATAATCGATTCTAGTTCTTCCGAAGTACATTGGATATCTTTTGTTGCAAGTAAATGCTTGAGGTTTTCAAATTCTTTGGATTCTCGTCCACTACCACGATAGATCTTCACATAACTTTCAATATAGCGGATATCACCCGTATCGTTCAATATTCGGATGATGTTTTTTGTTTTTTCCCACCGTTCTTTCTCAATTTTTCTCTCGGCTCGAATCCTTTCATCTTCAATTCGGGCTTCGTGTTTTTGTTTTTGATGGGATCCATACATATTCAGAGTAATGATCGCAAAATAGAATGCTGTCAAAAACGTGAATATCCCGATAAACGCCACAACTGTTTTTATCCAACAGAGCCGGCTGTCGATAATACGGGGATTCTCCCATTCATCATAGAGAAAGACTAAATCGAGAATTATATTCAATACGAGTGCAGGAAGTATCCAAAAAATGAAACCTGGATCGTTGTATCCCCCTTTTACACTGGGATTGTTCAAGAAAGAACTGATAAATCCTACACAGAGAATAAGATCGAATCCGATGATGCCGTGAAATAAAGTTGAATAATGAAATGACCAGTCGTTCCTGAGATTCTCAAAAAAACTGTACTGGATCTGGTTTCCACAATTATGGCAGAACCGGGATTTTGCGTCCTTGACATTTGCGCCACAATTCGGGCAATGTTTAACCATAATACCGCACGCACTACATCGACGTATTTATCATTAAAGATTCGTATTTGATAAATGGAGTTCATTTTGCCCTTAAGAGACGCAGTGAAATATTGTAAGTCGAACTGGGAAGGTTGAGAACGAGTCCCGTCTCGAAGAGACTTAAAACACTCCTTCGGGAATTATCTCAACAGCGGGGACCAGCGCACCGACGGAGCCGAACATCAACCTAGGATGCGAGTCCCGGCACGGCGGAGATTCTGCCGCCGGGGCCGGAGTTTGTATCCAACGGTTTTCTTAGATTTCTCAGAGGGGGTTTATGGGTTGAGCATCGGTCAACGGGATTGGGGAGATTTTTCGAAGCGGGTCTGACGCTCATCGGGGCTCCGCCCCTTGCCGCGTGGGCTAGCCCCGAATTATTCTCTCCAACCTTTTCCGAATTGAAATTCCGGGGATTTCCGGTAGTTTTCAAAATAATTCCCAATGAGATCATTCTCCAGTTCATGGAAATTATGGGGGAGAACCAATTGAGGGATACAATGGTAAGAGAATTGTACCCTTCGATCGCCCCATGCCTTCCTTCGATGCTGACGCAATCGTTTTTGGCAATCATCTGATTCCCCGATGTAAATGATCTGACTTGAGGGTGAATCGATCAGGAAATACAAACCGGAATCATTGGGGACTTTTTGAATATTATCGAGAATGAGATTCTCGGGTTCAGACCACATAAGCCCCATCCAATTCCGATCTCCGGGCTTCCCTTCCGGAGGTAATGGGGGCCAACTCTTTCCACTCGCAGGATTATCCGGCTCGGTATCCTTACGTCTTCCTCCTCGAATACCAAATCCCTTTTTTTGATTTGGCGATCTGTTATACCGGGGATGGAATCGTCCAAAATTACACAGCGTAGATTCTCCAACCTCCTGCCGATATCTGTAGAGCAAGTAACTCTCCATGCCTTTCAGATTTGTTTGATTGGGATCAATTGAGGCTGCGGAGAATTCGTACGTGTACTGTTTTTCTTTATTCCAAACCCAGAGGGATTGTGCTGCAGTGTGGGGATCGTTCCAGGGACATTCATCATGAACAAGGGTATGACGACGCAATTCACTGAACCGCTTTTTCAGCGCCCTTCCAGTCTGGCCAATATACATGAGATTATCCTGATCTACCGCTCTTACTCGATAAACGCCGGGCATCTCCAGGATTTTTTTATTTCTTTCTTCAAGAATCTGAGGGGGTTTCTCCGGTTTTAAATAGAAAGGAACCCAGTCAGACCAGGAGAGGTTGCACCAGCCGGGAGAGAAATATTCCATCGCTGCTCCCGTAAATTATCCGGACTTTGCGGAATAGACCCGCTCGTACCGGAGGACAATTGCATCCTTCTCAGTCTTTGCGACAAGCCTGAAAACATCGCCCGGATTTATTTTAAAATTCTTCACAACTTCAGAAGGGATTGTGAGATCGAGAGAGTTGCTGCCATGGTGAAGCCGGGACTTCACCGTTGTTTCCATATCGGGCATACAACATGGTCAGTGAATGCACATTTAGCGCTTAATGCACATTATGTGCATTAAGGTTCAGGAGCCGGGCTGATCCAGTTCATTCACTGATACTGTGACAATCTCTTATGTTTTTCCCAATACTTCGGAAATTCATCAGCGGGGAGGACTTGATGAACGCAGGAAACTGGCTGAAGCTGCCGGTTGTTCCTTCATTGAAGTCCCTGCCGATTTGATTAAGAAGGAATCCGAAACGGATGCAACAGGTCAGGAGTTATGCACTTTTCTGACAAGGGAGAGTATCGCAAAACTGTACACTCCGACCCGGAACCTGTCGGGAACTATTCCCTATATCCTTCACACCGATCCCGCACTCAACAAATGTGTCCGGCTCCGCTGGAACGATCCGGCATGGACAGAACAGTTTATCCGGATGATTCTGGACATCTCGGTGTTCTTCGGGACACTGCCGGGAAAGATCGAGATCCATCCCGGCGACAACAGGAATTCTTATGCAGATATTGTCCGCGGTGTGAAGGCAATCCAGGCCGGCTACCGCGAGGCATACGGGTACGTTCCGCAAATCCTTCTTGAGAACCGGACCGGCCAGTTCATCTCCCAGGGAAGACAGATCGCCGGGCTCTGGGATTATATCCGTCAGAACGATCCGGAACTTAGGTATTCCTTCGGGATTGTTCTGGATATCCAGCAGCTCTCAACTGTAACAAAAGAGAATTTTCTATCATCGTTAAATCAGATTCCCTCCGATTGTCTGAAGGGATTCCACATCCACCGGCTACACAGGCCACCGGCAATTGGAGATGGAATCCCATGGAAGGAAGTGTTTGAGAAAATCGGGGAAATCAGACACGATATAATCATCAACCCGGAAATCCATCACAACAACAAGGTTGCAGACGTGATTGGATTTTGTGAAAGAATGATTGGGAAATGAAAAAGAGTGGCGGGGTATCTGAACCATCATTGTATTATTTTTTTGAACTGCTCCAAGATCTGAATTCATCAGGAAGGAGAGTAATCAGTTCCTCCCCGGATATCGAATAAAGATCATACGTCAGATCAAACTGCTGCAGTACATCAACATATCTTCGAAGAGTTCCCGGTTTATGTTCCTGGGGTGAAGAGCTGCGTTTTGGTCTTTTCTTCACCGGATCCCAATAAAGGATTCTCGCGGCTTCAATAATGCCCCTGTTCGTACCCATCTCCTGACGCCCCATCAGCTGGGCAAGGAAATCACCGGTCTCATCAACAGGGTTGTAAAGCAGGATAATCGAATTCTCGCGATGGAGATCATAAATCATGACCGGCCCTGCCAGGAGATGACGGAAGATCCTGTCCCATTCATCACCATTGAGGATGTACCGGGAATCTGCACCGATCTTCCGGTTTCCTTTACTATCAGCAGGGCAGAGAATATCAAAATAAAAAACCGAGAGCCAGGTCCACATTCCGACATTCCGGTATCTTCTCTCTGAAGCGATTTTTGAAACTTTCTCATGAAGATATTGGGCAATCTCATATTTTGTTGAGAAATTTCCGGTTTCGATCTCGATCTTATTCGGGATGAGCCGGGTGTAGGTTTCGTCGGATAATAACTCAGGAAGGGAGGTCTCTGACTCGCCGGTCTCACGCATCATGATGAGATAGTCCTTGAATTTTTCAATCCCGTATTCGTTAAACTCGCGTATCCGGACCATATCAGACCCTCACAATATCCGTCTCAAATTTTTCCTTTATCTGATACTTTCTGCAGAACGCAGGGAGAACATCATTATCAATCCAGTTGAGGAAGAAATCCTGGTTTTCTGCAGGTTTTTCATACTCGGGAGTATCCGTGATTTTCGGAACATCCGGCATGTTTTCAACAAACGCCAGCCACAGATTCTGCCACAATTCCGGATCCTCATCATCAAATGCATCGTCAATAACCAGGATCCGGATAAGAATTTCCCGAAGTACTGACGGGTATACCAGACTGAAGAAAAGGTCACTTGACTTTACGATTTCGGTTACATTCACCGCATCAATTTTATTGTTGATTGTCAGAACAGGGCCGATATCCCGGAAATCCAATCTCCAGATCTCTTTCCCGAGATCATCATAGGCAACCGGGAGAAGTGACCGGTGCCGGGTATCTTCTGGGCTTTCACCAACAGAGGTAAGACGATCCGCAACTGCCAGAATTTTGCCGTGCTGTGCGGAGGGATCAACAACTTTCACCCGGAAATGGATTGCATCCGTGCTGTGAATGCCGGTAAGGTGCCGGTCCGCCGGCAGGACCGGGTCTTTCAGGGTTCCGCACCGGAACCGCATGAAGGAAGATCTGTCATACGCTTCAAGATAAATTTCAGCGTCATCAGGAAATCCTTCAGGATTAATACTGATTTTCAGATCAAAATACGGATGCGGAGTGGTATCCTTAACGAGACGGATGAGAATGTCATTTCTCTCGATCTTTTTCCGTCCGGTATAATTGAATTTCCGGATCATTCAGCCACCTCCGAACAGGATGTTTTTATTATAAGATCACGCTGTTCGTCAAATCCTGTGACTCTGATGTCAAACTTCTGATCGGTTATACTGACATTCAGAATATTTTCCGCAGCATGGAGAATCTCAAACCCGGAACCACCAACAGAGATCGGATCTTTTCCCAGATCAAAATCAGGCACCCGGTATTTTTTCATCGGATTTCCTTTTCTCACAGCATAAGCAAACCGGATTTCCACGGATGAAAGATCCTTTTGCAGAGTCGGATTGGGATATATCCGGACACCTCCGGAGATTTTTGACAGGAGAACCGGTCTCGGACGTGATGATACACCCTCCTCCAGTCCCTTCTCGGATTCGTCTCCCTTCTCCTTTTCATCACGGGTCTTTGTCTTTTTTTCTTCCGGGGGTCGTTTTTCAGGAATGTCAATATAGAAGACTTCTCCCAGAAGTTCCCTGTCAACACCTTCAGCCGGTTTGAGGAGCCTGTGGATGATCTCCCTCAGGCTGGCTTTAACATAATCGAGTGTCTTGGCACCGTGTTTGTATTTATTCCGGAATTTTGAGGAATCTTTCTGCCATTCGGTATGGGCGGGATTTTCAGCATCCCCGATGAGGGTAGTTATTTCACCCTCATCAATTACAACCATTCCCCGGATTCCCCGCTCCCTGAACGAACTGACACCACTGATCCGGATACCTTCGCGGATGAAGTAATTGTCCGCTCCATGCAGGGTTCCGTCCCGCTGAACAAATGCCCTGAACCAGTTCAGCCGTGCTTCAGACCCTTTCCTTTCCACCTTGACAGGGACTTTAAATCCGATTACCTGATTCTCATCGAACCGTTTCCGGAGATCTGCGAGGGAGATCGCCTCGAATAGTTCATCATGCCAGGCGGGCATGACATTCAGATTTGTTGGGGGATTGAGAGTAACGAAATCGTCTTCAGGCATCTCAATGGCATTTTTTGCAAAACTGAACAGTTTCAGGAGATTGACATCCTCAGTTTCACCATCAAATTCTGATGTGAGAAAGGCGCCATTGGATATCTGCGGGACCACACTGTCTCTGTTCAATTCGTCGCAGAACCCGTTCTCCTGAATTGTAACGGACAATTCTCCGGAGACAATCGGATAAAAAAACTGCTTGATAATGCCGGTCCTCAGAGATTTTAGTGAGATATCCTCATAGGGAAACGGAATGACAATGGAAAAACCGGGTTCTGTTGTTCTTTTCAGATGGAAAGTTTCTGAAAATTTTTTTATTGACGGTTCGTCTTCGACCGGGACAGGGAAATACTGCTCTCCCTGCGAACTGCCGAATGTCCCGAAACCCCCGTAAGGCATATAGGATTTGTCCTCCACGGTGTGGATTTTCAGAACAGACTGTCCCATGAGAAGAGAACGCTGATCGCTTTCCCTGACGGTCAGGCCGAAAAACGTATTGATCTTTGATACTGCGCTGAAAACAGTTTTCCCAAGCCCCCAGCGTCCCCGCTCACTTCCTGACTTTCCGGACCTTCCGTAGTTTCTCCAGAAATAAAAGAAATTTTCCCTCGCACTTTCATCCGACGGATTTTCCGCAAGTTCAGGATCTCCTTCGAGCCCCGTTGTGTTGAAATCCTCTATCACCAGGAAATCCAGAGAGGCCGCGGCAGAAGGCCGGTCGATCAGTCCGTTTCCCCGTACACTCAGATGTTCATTCAGTCCCCTGAAAAAGGATTGATATTTTTCATCAGTGACCGGAGCATTTCCACGATAGATAAAGATGTGAATTTGGACATCCTGATGTCGCTTCGCCTTGGCATCAAGCGAGTTCTGGATTGTCTCACGAAGCAGGGCGTGGGAGTAGCCACCCACAGATTCAGTCTTGAAAAATTCGTCCTGAAAGGGATCGACGGCCATGTCGTCCTTGGTTTTGGGTTTGAATTTCCATGAGGGTTGTGGATCCGGAATAACCACCATGGAAAGGCAGTCTATTTTTAACCACGTTATATTTTTCTTATTGCACACCGCTCACCAGGGTTTTTTATAATCGCCAGGCAAACAGGTACCTGACAACGGAATGGAACAGCGTTTTTTTACTGTCGATTTGTTCGCAGGTTGTGGCGGAATCAGTGAGGGCTTTCATCAGGCCGGATTTGAATCCGTTGCCCAGGTTGAGATGCATCCGCCGGCATGTGAAACGCTGAGAACCCGTCAGATATTTTTTGAACTGAAGAAACTGCACAAAACCGGGGTATACAGCAGATATCTCAAAGGAGAGATCTCCCGGCAGCAGATATTTTCTGAATTTCCTGACATTCAGACCGCTGTTGATCACCGGGTTATTCAGGAGACCCTTTCAGAGGATACCATTCAGCCGGTGATCCAAAAAATCCGTGCCAGCATGCAGTATCACGGGGCATCACAGATTCACGTATTTCTCGGAGGACCCCCCTGCCAGCCGTACTCCATCATCAACAGGGCACGGATTCAGAAGAATGGTGAAACACAGGGCCGCAATTATCTGTACAAATATTATCTCGACCTGCTTCGGGAATTTCAGCCGGATGTTTTCATTTACGAAAATGTTCCGGGCCTTTTCACCGCAGCTGACAACGGTCAGAAAATATTTGATCTGCTGCTCCGTGATTTTGCAGAGGACCTGCATCCCGCCTATGAGATTATCCCTCCTCTTGACAAGGTTTCGAAAAATCCCCATAACTACATCCTGAATAGTGCTCACTTCGGTGTTCCCCAGAACAGAAAACGGCTCATCCTCATCGGTTTCCGACAGGATCTTGAACTGAAAAATCCGGATATCCGGCATGTCTATCAGAAACTGCAACAGAAAGCGGCAGCAGGAAAAGATCATCCGCTCACCGTGCGGGATGCCATCAGCGATCTCCCGCCGCTGAACCCTGGACAGGGTTCCAATGGCTGGTATGGTGAATATCCCCAGGTAAATTCCATCAGCGACTATCAGAAAACGATGAGAGCCGGTTCCCGGTTTGTCCTCAATCATTTCGCCCGGGGACATATGGCGAGTGATCTTGACCGGTACCGGTTTTTCATCGAAAATCACGATCATTCGGATCATGCTGTGACCATTGAGGATCTTATTGAGACGCGGCCGGATCTGATTCCCCATCACAAACATCTCGACAAGTTCGTGGACCGGTTCAAGGTTCAGGCTTGGTCAAAAACCTCATCGACTGTCACCGCCCATCTCTCAAAGGATGGTCACTACTTCATCCATCCTGATCCGGATCAATGCCGGTCCTTCACTGTCCGCGAGGCAGCCCGCTGCCAGTCCTTCCCGGATAATTTTCTCTTCGAAGGTCCCAGGACCGAACAGTTCCGGCAGGTCGGGAATGCGGTCCCTCCACTGCTTGCAAAAGCAGTCGGAACAGCAGTGAGAAAAGAACTCGAAAAGATCTATTCCTGAACTGCGTTTTTCAATGATTCCGCAATTTTTTTGATAATTTCTTCCGGAGTCTTCCGGACCTCGTGCTCCCAGAACCGCAGGACTGTCCATCCCTCCGATGCGAGTTGTTCACTGACTTTCTGATCCCGGTCAACATTTGACTGAATCTTTTTCATCCAGAATTCTTTATGGGTTGCCGGTTCCTGGAAGCAGAAGGGGCATTTATGCCAGAAACATCCGTCAATAAAAATCACAATTTTCTTTTTTGTAAAAACGAGATCAGGTTTACCGGGCAGATTGTAATGAATCCGGTATCCCCGCATTCCCTCAGCCCGGAGCAGTTTCCGGAGTTTTACTTCCGGCCCGGTATTTTTCGCCCGTATGCGGGACATGTTGAGTTTCCGCTGGGCCGGAGTGAGGACATCAGTCATTGATCAATATGAGAACAGCACTTCAGAAAAAATCTTGTATTCTCTCAGAATTTTCAAAAGATATGCCTGTTTTATAATGTTCAAAAAAATACATACCTCTGACACCAGCAGGCAGACTGTCTAAAAAAAGGTCGGACAGTGAAAAAATGACTGAATTCAAACTAACCGGTGAACAGATCAAAGCAATAGGACATTTCGAAGGCAATCTCCAGATCCTGGCCTGTGCCGGCTCCGGAAAGACCGATGTTGTTTCGAGAAGGATTGCAGAGATTATTCAGAAGGGTGAACCGCCGAAATCAATTGTCGCGTTTACATTTACAGAAAAAGCAGCTGAGGAACTCAAAGCCCGTATTCGTCTGCGGATTGAAGAACGATCTCCGGGAACTGCAGATTTCGGGGATATGTATGTCGGGACTATTCACGGATTCTGCTTTGAGATGCTCCAGGAACTCGATCCCAAATACCGGAATTATGAGATTCTTGATGATGCCCGTAGAATTGCATTTATTTCAATGCCAAAACAGTTCTTCAAATCCCATCTGCCGACACTTATCAAGCGGGAAGAGGAGGAACGAAAGGAAAAAGGGAGTGAGAGTAAACGCTCGATGAAATTTCCGGTAATCAGGAGATTCTTCCAGAGTGCGGATATTGTCCGGATGGAGGACATCGACATTCAAAAAGTGAGTGATGATGATTTCCGCATCTGTTTTGAACGGTATGAAGATGCTCTTGATCGGGAGCGGTTCCTTGATTTCAGTGAGATGATCTATCGTCTGGTAAAAAATCTTGATCACAATCCGCATATGAGGAAGATCCTCCATGAGAAAGTCCGTCACCTGATTGTCGATGAATATCAGGATATTGACCGCATCCAGGAACGGCTGATCCGTCACATAGCGGAAGGCTGCAAGAGTCTCTGTGTTGTCGGGGATGATGACCAGTGTATCTATAACTGGCGTGGATCTGCGGTGGAATACATCATTAATTTCGACAAAAACTACAAAGGTGTATCCCGGGCATCCCTTTCAACGAATTTCCGCAGCACGTCTCATATCATCAGAGCTGCAAATGCCTTTATCGGAAATAATCACCGTCGTCTGAAAAAGAAGATGGATCCGCGGGAGGATCCGCCGAATCCGATATCAGAAGAGGATCTTTTCTACCGCCATTTTGATAAGGAAGATGATGAATTCAGGTTCATTATCCAGCGGATTAAAGACCTGCACGGTTCCGATTTCCGGGACAAACGCCACCGGGAATTTTCCCTTTCATGGGGGGATTTTGCCATCCTTTCACGGAGAAAAAGTACTGCAATCAAACTTATTCCGTATCTGGAGAAAGCAGGGATCCCGTTTATCCTTGATATAGGAGGTGAGGTTTTCCAGCGTCCCGAAGTCCTGCTGGCATACGACTGTCTCGGATACATTTTCCGGAAGGAGTTTCCGGCAATCACCCCCGAACATCTGACTGAGCAGTACGAGGAAGTTTTCAACAACAGGACTATTGATGGAAAGCCGGTTTATCCCGTAGCTGATGCAAAGAAATTCATCAGAAAGATCGAAGAGATCAAAAAACAGGCTGACCGGGTCTTTGCCAAGGGGAAAACCGACTATCTCCAGGACGGGCTGCAGCCATATCTGCACGATATCCTGAACGCATTCGGTTCGGAAGAGTTCGAGCTGGAGGAAGTCTATAATTACAATCTGGCGGTCCTCAGTCAGGCTGTCGCGGACTATGAATCCGTTTGGAGAAGACTGCGGGCCAGAGAAGTGAAATGGTTCTTCGGGTTTATCAGTGCATACGGATCGCACAGTTATTCTGAGACCGGGCATCAGGATCCAACCCTTATCAACGCAGTCAAGGTACTGACCATCCACAAAGCGAAGGGGCTGGAGTTCCCTGTCGTGTTCATACCGGGAATGGTGGAAGAAAAGTCCCCTCCGGCGGATAAAACATACCTTGATCCGGAACTTTATGATATTCACAGTTATCTCGGGGATGAAGAGGATGAACGCCGCGTATTGTATACAGCTGTCACCAGGTCTGAGCGGTATCTCTTTATTTCCGGTTCACGGGATCGGAAGAAGCCGGACGGGACTGATTACAAACGTCCTGCCGTGCCATATCATTTTATCGAGGAGATTGTTGACGGGATGCCGTTCACTGACAAAACTGAGATTCATCCGGTCTGTTCCGGCTTTCTGCCGAGGAGAAATGCAAAGGATGTATTCCCGACCTCCTACAGTGACATCAACTGTTACCGGCGCTGCGGGTATGATTATCAGCTCAGATCCGTGTACGGTTATCAGGCAGGAGTGCCGGCGGGATTCGGTTACGGAACCCGCATCCACAATATCCTGAATATTATTTACAACAACTACATCCGTTCCGGTAAAATTCCCGACCAGGCAGAAGTTGAGAAACTGTTCGATCAGCATTTCTTCCTTCGGTATGCCACGGACGTTATGGCAGAGAACATGAAGGGCGCCGGAAAGACTGTTGTTAAGAATTATCTGAAGATTCATGGTCAGGATTTTTCCAAAGTACTTGAAACCGAGAAGGCATTCGAGTTCGTTCTTGGAGATGCCCTCATCGGAGGACGTATTGATCTTCTGAAAAAAATGGATGAAAATGGAAACCTGAGCGAAGTGGAGATTGTGGATTTCAAGAACGAGAAGGAGGGTGCGGATCTGTATTCCCGGAATTACGAACTGCAGCTTCGTCTGTACGCCATGGCCTGTCTCGAATCACTCGGCCTGCACCCGAAGAAAGCCTGTATCCACCATCTCGATGCCAGTGGAGGAAAAAAGGACTATATTCCGATCGATGAGGAGAGCCTGAAGGAAGCCCGGAAGGAAATCGACGGATACGTATCAGGAATTATTGGCAGGAAGTTTATCCCGAAACCAACAACGGACTGCAAAGACTGCGACTGGCGTAAGATCTGTTCAAAGAAACAATGCCGGTGAAGAACGGGGAGTACGATGGGGCCGGACTGGAAGATCACCGAATCGGATATTCATAAAACACGGAATTTCATACAAAGTATGAAATCCCGGGAATATGTGAAAAAAAGAATCTGCATGAATGTTTCACTTCCGGCCCCGGAAGTAACTCACGATTTAATCTGGGAAGGGATGTTTGACTGCCTGCTGTCGACCCGTCAGAAATCCGGCCCCGGTTCCCCGATAGCGAAATTTCTCTGCAGGAACCCGTTTCCCCTGCCATATGCCACGTGTGTGCAGCATGAAAATACTGCAGAATATATCAGCAGTAAACTTGGAGCTGAAAAAGGAGTACAGTATAAGAACAAAATCGGAAAGTTTGCCGAAAAAAACCTGGACTGGCTTGAGAATGGCGGCTGGGAAGAGGTCGATAAATGGATCACAGTGCTGCAGAAACAGAGGGGCGAGAACCCATTACCGGAACATCAGAAAGCTGAGCGGGAAATTGCCAGGAACTTCTCTGATGCATTTCTGGGTATCGGGCCAAAACAGTCGAGAAATTATCTTCAGCTGCTCGGACTGATCCGGTATGAGATTCCGCTCGACAGCAGGTTCGTCAGCTGGTTCCTTCTTAATGAATTCCCCATTCTTTTTGACGGGAAGCCGATTAGGTCCGTTGATCATAAAATTATCATCCAGAGGTTATCGGTCCCATACTTGTATGAGGGGATCCTCGATCGGGTACAGGAATTGTGTTTCCGTTGTGGGATTCTACCCGTGGTTCTTGATGCCTGTGTTTTTGCCAGTTTTGATCCGGAATGGGAAGGGGAGAAGATACCATTCTGATTCGAGAAATATGTCACGACGAATTGCCTGAAAAAGAGAGATAAATGGTAATTACTCTGATATGACTTCGTTTAAGGCATTCTTCAGTGATTTCTGCCGTTCTTCGATGAATTTATCGTAATTATTATCAGCCATGGCTGAAAGGGCATCCCGTGATATCAGATGAAGAGAGAGGGTTGATTCACGTTTTTCATCTGTTTTTAATGCAGTCCGCATTTCTTCAAGATAATCAGACGGCCGTTTGTTCAGGATGATTATATTTGTTGTATCGAGGAGAAGTGTCCGGTTTACAATAGAATCCTTGGTCTTTCTGAAAAGTGTTGATGTTGATGATGGAAGGCCGATAACTTTTTGCGGGAAGATATGGTGATCGTGAATACTTCCTTCAACATATGTGCCGGTATCGAGAGGTCGTGCCGTGAAAAAGTCAGGGGCACTTTTCAGGGCAAGAATACAAAGAATCCCCTTATAAAGAGAGGAACCTTTGGAAATCTGCTGAAGATCCAGACTATCGATAAAATTACTATCCACCTTACTAATCCTGCGAATAGATTTGATATCCTGAGTATCAAGCCAAGTCTTTAAATCACGAAAATCTTCTGACATCACCGTATCTGATGATCCACTGTAATCATTTGAGATGATTGCCGACCAGTACCATTTTTTCAGGACGGTAATCATTTTCTCATGGGAAATTTTCGATTTGTAATTATTTTCATATTCCCAGAGGAATGCTCCCATAACAGGAATCATCGTGGTATTTGGAATATATTCTGTAGAAATAGCGCCAAAATCATTGATTCCCACATTCTTCAGCCGGGAAAATACATTCCGGGAATTCTGAAGAGAGGTATTCCACAAACTGAGAAATTCCTGACTGTCTTTTACCAGGATGGTGTCTTTTTTCTTTCCGTCAGCTTCTTTCTTTTGTATTGACTTCGAGGGAATGAGATAATAGATATATTTCGCCGAGCAGTAGCCCTGTTTGAACAGGGAAATCTGCTTCAGCTGATATTCATTCATTTTCGGATCGGTATTTTTAAAATCGTCAGGAACCTCGTCCCAGTATTTTTTTAATTCAATTCCGTGAGGATAGACAAATGCATTCATAAGATCAAAAATGGACAGCCGCATCCCTTTCTGATTGATACGGGCAAAAATATTGCAAATATCAACGATATCCCTATCACTTTCAAGAACATGAACGGGAAATTCGTAGTTACGGATCTTCTGTATCAGATCAATAATTTTCCCATGGAAAAGATCCACTTCACCCTCATCCGTTTTATCCTGAACCAGTTCGCGGGCATAAGATTTTGTCCAGTTATAATACTCTTTGGATCCGAAAAAATTCTCATCAGTTACTATCCGGAGAGGCAGATTCTTATCGGATATCCAGTCGCTTTTTTGTGACAGGATTTCCTCTAGAGAGAAATATTTCTGATTGTGACCATAATTTACACAGGACTCGATATCTCCATTAAAAAATTCATTGAGATCAATGTAGAAATTGTAACAGGATTTACGCCCTGGCATCGAAATTTCCGGGCCCTTCAGTGCATAATACAGCGATGAAATCCTCTGCTGACCATCGAGAATCGCATATTTCGGACGATCGGTTTGTTTTGCCCCCCAGAGCGGATCCCATCTCTGGCCGTCAACAAATTTTCTCTCCAGTTCCCAGAATAGCAGCATTCCGGCGAAATAATCCTGTAATATTGAAACAAACAGGTCAGATATCATCGAAGGATTCCATTCATAACCCCGCTGAAAATACGGAATTACGAAATCCCCGTTATCGACACTTTTGACAAGATCATACACTGATTTGTATGGTTTTTCGTCATGTCCCATTGAAACGCTCCAAAAAATTTTGCCTTTTACAGAATAATCAGATAAAGAAAAGAGGGGGCCTTTGCGTTTATGCCTTCGTTTTTATTTCAGAAAAGTCGAATTCAAAGGTTTTTCTTTTCAAATGACGCATCGTATTTTTTTTTACAAGATTATCATATCCCACCTCATTTATTAACGGCATTTTCTACCCCACCTTCCCCTCACTCTCCATCCCCTCCTTTTTGCAACGCCCCAAAGTAACTGCCCGAAAGCCACCGCGGCAACAGCTCCCGGATCACGCCGACACAGCAATACGCCACCGTGCCGCTGAAGTATAGAAGATTACCCGGGTGAGGAGGGTCGTCCCCTCACCCCATCGCCCGTACTTTCCGGATCAGCGCGATCTTCTGCTCCATCTCGT
>CAYVAQ010000007.1:0-483 GCA_964448885.1 uncultured Methanoregula sp.
AGGCCGAGCCGCTCTATCAAAAGTCTCTGGAGATACGGAAGACGGTGTTAGGTGAAACCCATCCGGATTATGCCGCCAGCCTCAGCAGTCTGGCGGGATTGTATGACTCGATGGGGTTATATGAGAAGGCCGAGCCGCTCTATCAAAAGTCTCTGGAGATACGGAAGACGGTGTTAGGTGAGACCCATCCGGAATATGCGATGAGCCTCAACAATTTAGGGGCGTTGTATGTTTCGACTGGGTTATATGGGAACGCTGAACCTCTATTTCGACAGTCCTTGGAAATAAATAAGACGCAATTAGGTGAGACCCATCCGGATTATGCCACCAGCCTCAATAATCTGGCGATGTTGTATGACGTAATGGGGTTATATAAGAAGGCCGAGCCGCTCTACCAAAAGTCTCTGGAGATACGGAAGACGGTGTTAGGTGAGGCCCATCCGGATTATGCCACCAGCCTCAACAACCTGGCGATGTTGTATG
>CAYVAQ010000007.1:583-91234 GCA_964448885.1 uncultured Methanoregula sp.
TTTCGATGGGGCACTACGAGAAGGCAGAACTGCTCTATCAAAAGTCTCTGGAGATAAAGAAAACGGTATTAGGTGAGACCCATCCGGATTATGCCACCAGCCTCAACAATTTTGGGGCGTTGTATGTTTCGATGGGGCACTACGAGAAGGCAGAACTGCTCTATCAAAAGTCTCTGGAGATTATCAAAAATCCGCTGGGTGAGAACCACCCTATGTATGCCACAGGCCTCAATAATCTGGCGATGTTGTATGTTTCGATGGGGCACTATGAGAAGGCAGAACTGCTCTATCAAAAGTCTCAGGAAATAGTAAAGAATTTGCTGGGTGAGGGCCACCCGGAGTATGCCACCACCCTCAACAATCTGGCGATGTTGTACGAATCAATGGGGTTGTATAAGAAGGCCGAATCGCTCTTCTGTCTGTCTATAAAAATAACGAAGAGTTCGCTGGGTGAAGCACATCCGGAATATTCTGACAGCCTCAACAATCTGGCGATGTTGTATGTTTTGATGGGGTTATATGAGAAGGCCGAGCCGCTTTATCAAAAGTCTCTGGAGATACGGAAGACGGTGTTAGGTGAGACCCATCCGGATTATGCCACCAGCCTCAACAATATCGGGGTGTTGTATGACTCGATGGGGTTATATGAGAAGGCCGAGCCGCTTTATCAAAAGTCTCTGGAGATACGGAAGACGGTGTTAGGTGAGACCCATCCGGATTATGCCACCAGCCTCAACAACCTGGCGGAATTGTATGACACAATGGGGTTATATGAGAAGGCGGAACTTCTCTACCAAACGTCTCTGGAGATTATTAAGAATTCTTTGGGTGAAACCCATCCGGATTATGCCGCCAGCCTCAACAACCTGGCGGGGTTGTTTCATTCTATGGGGTTATATGAGAAAGCGGAACCGCTTTATCAAAAGTCTCTGGTGATATTAAAAAGTTCGATAGGTAAAACCCATCCGGATTATGCTACCAGCCTCAACAGTCTGGGGGGATTGTATAAATCGATGGGGTTGTATGAGAAGGCGGAACCGCTCTACCAAAAGTCTTTGGAGATACGGAAAACGGTATTAGGTGAAACCCATCCGGATTATTCTGACAGCCTCAACAACCTTGCGTTGTTGTATACAGCCACAGGTCGACCGGATCAGGGGCTCCTGCTCATGAAAGAAGCGTCGGCGATTTCGGATATTATGATCGGGCAGGTGTTTTCACTTAGTTCAGAAGACCAAAAGTTGAAGTACCTCACTTCATTACGCCCGATGGTGGACATCTTCATCTCCCTGATATTCCACAATTTCGCCCATTCTCCCCCGGCCGTACGGGATGCGCTTTCCCTAGTCCTCAGACGAAAATCGCTCACTGCAGAGGCCATGGCGGCCCAGCGTGACGCAATTCTTGGAGGGAAATACACTCATCTTCAGGAGAAACTGAAGCAGCTCAGCCTTCTTCGGATGCAGATCGCCCAGAAGACCCTCGCCGGCCCGGGACGCGAGGGGATGCAGCAGTACCAGCGGCATCTTGCGGAATGGACTGGTGACAAGGAGCGCCTCGAAAAAGATCTGTCACGCCAGATTCCCGAGATGCGGCTTGACCACACCCTCCGGAATGCCGACACCAGAGTGATTACCCACAGCCTTCCTCCTGGAACAACGCTTGTGGAATTTTTCCGGTTTGATCTCTTTGATTTTACCGCGATCCCGGCCAAGGGAGAAAAGCAGTGGAAACCCGCCCGGTATTGTGCCTTTGTCCTTCCGGCTGGCGAACCGGATGCGGTAACCATGGTCGATTTGGGCGAGGCAGACCTGATCGATCAGCTCATTGCGAATTATAAGTCCCGGCTGACCGGAGAAGGGAGATCGTTGCAGGCTGCGGATCGCACAACGCAGGGACAACCCGGGACAACCACTGCTGGCAGTGACAAACGACAGGAGCTCTATTCGGCCCTGATTGCCCCCCTGCGGGATGCACTCGGGAATTCTGATCGTCTGATTATTGCACCGGATAGCCAGCTCAGTGTTATTCCGTTTGAGGTGATCCCCACACCCGACGGGAGATATCTCATCGACGAGTACCATATCAGTTATATTGGTGTTGGACGGGATGTTCTGCGGTTCACGACGCAACTGCCGGGAATCCCGGGTAAGCCGCTGGTTCTCGCATCCCCGGATTTCAATCTGGCGGCTGAACCGGCACAGGTACAGCAGGATAGATCTGAAATTCCCGGCCGGATGTCCCGGGATTTCACCCGAAGTTCCCTGCACTTTGCGCCTCTCCCGGGAACAAAAATTGAAGGCGAGGAACTCGGCTCAATCCTGAATGTCCAACCGTTGTTGGAGGCCGACGCGCTCGAAACCCGCTTGAAATCTGTCGCATCTCCCCTCATCCTGCATGTTGCAACCCACGGGTTTTTCCAGAATGATACGGAACGATCATTGCAGGAAAAAACTCTACGTGAGCCGGGGATGGGCATCCAGCGACTTGCCGGCCCCCGGTTGGAAAACCCGATGCTGCGGTCCGGTCTTGCACTTGCCGGGGCGAATACATGGCTCGAAGACCGGAACGTGCATCCCGACGCAGAGGACGGGATCCTCACTGCGGAGGATGTGACCGGGCTTGACCTGACCAATACAAGCCTTGCCGTCCTCTCCGCATGCGAGACCGGTATGGGCGACATAAAGACCGGTGAAGGGGTCTTTGGTCTGCGGCGGGCATTTGCGCTGGCCGGGGCAAAGACGCTCGTCATGAGCCTCTGGAAAGTCCCGGATACTCCTACCCAGGAGCTTATGGTTGATTTCTACAAGCGTCTCCTCAACGGGACCCCGAAAGCCGATGCACTCCGGGAAGCACAACTCGAAATCCGGAAAGAATATCCCCATCCGGCTGACTGGGGGGCCTTCATCTGCCAGGGTGATCCGGGACCGCTACTCGGTGCGGGAAGTGTTCAGACCGGACCGGCTCCCCAAAGCGGAACAAACACGGATTCTACCTAATCACTCTGATACCATGCCCCCTTACGACACCCCCTTCAGACCTGGCGACCTCATTGCAAAAGAATACACGGTCATCGATATCCTTGGCAGGGGTTCCGTCGGAACCGTTTACCTGGCAGAGGATCTCGGGAAAAAAATGATTTTTGCGATAAAAGCCCTCAACCCCGGCCTTATCCGTTCAGAAAAAGCCCGGGAGCTGTTCCTGCGGGAAGCCAGGATATGGTTGTCCATAAAAATTAATCCCCACATCGTCCATCCTTTCGGCATTGTCAGCGATGGAGATAATCTCTTCATCATCATGGAATACATCGCCCCGAAAAGGGGTGGTGAGAGCAGCCTTGCAGGGTACCTCAGTAAAACGAAGAAACTGCCTGCGTGTCGCATCATTTCGTGGACAGACCAGTTTTGTGAAGGGATGAAACACGCGTACAGCGAAGGAATAAGGGCCCACCGCGATATCAAACCCCAGAATATTATGATCACGCGGAACGGAATTCTTAAGATTACCGATTTCGGTATCGCGTCGGTTCATCCAAATCCAATGCCACAGAAGTACTCCGACAATCCCATCCCCTCGTGCGTCCGCAATCATGATACCCTGACCTCCGCAGTTGGCACGTATCTCTATATGTCCCCGGAACATTACCGGGATCCCGACCTGTGTAACGAACGAAGCGACATCTACAGTTTTGGGATCGTCCTTTACCAGATGGTATCCGGAGGGTCGCTGCCGTTCCTTGCTACGCCACCCGCTGACAGGTCCCGTGAGGAGCAGGACCGGTTTATCTCAGACATGAAGCGGATTCATAGTGAAGCCGAGCCCCCGATGACGGGCACTCCTCTCGACAAGATCATCCAAACCTGTCTTGCCAAGGATCCCGGTAAGCGATATGGATCGTTTGAATATCTTCAGGAGGATCTCAACGACCAGATCATCATCCATAATTGTCCCCAATTGAAGAAATATCAACCGAGGAGGGTCGACATGCCGGAAATTGATTTTGTCCGTGGCCTCATCTACTTCCAGCATTCCCGTTTTGAGGAAGCCGTTTCAGCATTTGATGAAGCGGAGAACGCTGATTATCATTCATTCGATCTTGTCGTGGCAAAAGCGGACTCTCTTGCAACCCTGGGACAGGTGGACAAAGCCCTCTGGTATTACACAACAAAACTCAACGAGACATACCAGGATCCCCGCCTCCTCTATGGCATGGGGATGCTGCTGGCAAAACTGGGAAGGCATGATGAAGCGCAGAAAAGCCTCGTGCCCGGCATGGCCTATCTCTATAGGAACCCCGAATTTAGAGAAATGTACTGGGAACCTTTCGTGAGAATGGCCGGGGATCCGGTAGCCCGTCCATTCTATGCACACCTGCTTGATGGGCGATTTGAGGAGGTACTGAAAACATTCTACCCGTATGTCCTTCGTGATCGGAATTCATCCACCGCACTGCGGAAGGGTGAACGACCGAAAAGGACATCACGGGATACGGGCACCACCGATCTCCCGGCAGGATCAACAGCGTGGGATCACTATGCATTGCTACAGCGTGGAGAGAACGATGAAATCCCTGAATCTGCCCTGGCGCCCCCTGCACCCCAATCTTCACAGGATACTCCGGACACGAAGCGTTCTTCCCCATCCGTCATTGACAGAATACACAAAACAATCATGAGATATCTCCGGCCATACCGGCATTTCACTTCCCGCATGGAATCAAAAGCAATCTCTCCTTCCCGGCTCACCAGGGTGAAGCGTGGACACAAGTGATTGAAAAAACCCCAATCTATTAATGGCTTTTTTTCCTATGGAGATATCATGAAAGAACTATCCGGTGGGGCAACGGTTGTCGATATTACGGCTTTTGACCGGGCACAAAGAAGGGGCATGACAGTACCTTCGCCGGAGCTTTTGCTTGCTACGATACTCTCCCTTGAAGATATCCCCCATCTTCCCTTCTATAAAGAGGTCAATGCAGAACTTTTTGCCATGGAACGGGCATTCCAGGAGGCTGACCTCATCCTCCAGATTTTTCGCGATTCACTCCTGCAATTTATGGAACGGGAAGAACAAAAAAAAGCAGAGAGCGGAGATGATACCGTCCAGAAGAATGATCCCCGCTTCAAGGCCATCCTTGAATCGGCCGACGAGCTCGCCACGGGAAAGAAGATCACCTGCCTCGACCTTCTGGCGGCAATCTTCCTGGACCCGACCCCGCTCATAAAAGACGTTGCTGAGTTCTACCATTATTCACCGTACGATCTTGCTTCATTCTGCCGGCTCTACAAGGTCGGCCCGCCAATGGAAAACCGGCAGTATCCCAAAAAAACCGAAGAACCCGTTGACGATGAAAAATTCTTCAATGAATACCAGCCGAAGCAGGGCTCAACCAGAATACTGGAACGGTATGGCAGGGACCTGACAGCGCTGGCTGCTGCAAAAAAACTGGATCCGCTCATCGGCAGGCGTGATATTCTCCTGCAGGTGATCCAGACCCTGGGCAGGGAAAACAAGAATAACCCCATCCTCGTCGGGGAACCGGGGGTCGGGAAGACGGCGATTGTTGAAGGTCTTGCAATCCGGGTTGCAGACGGTAAAGATCCCCAGGTCCTTGCCGGAAAGCGGATCTTCCAGGTGAATATCTCTTCCCTTCTGGCCGGGTGCGTGTACCGGGGGCAGTTCGAACAAAAACTCGAAAAACTGATGGAAGAGGCACGATTAAATCCGGATATTATTTTATTCTTCGATGAACTCCACACCATGATCGGAGCGGGGAGGGCTGAAGGGGGCAAGCTCGATGCAGCAAATATCCTCAAGCCGGCACTTTCCCGCGGCGATATCCGGATTATCGGTGCAACCACATTCACCGAGTACAACCAGTACATCGAGTCGGACGAAGCATTCTCCCGGCGGTTTGAAAAGATCCTTGTTCCCGAGCCCGGCAGGGAAGAGACCATCGCAATCCTCAAGGGACTCCGGGCACATCTTGAGAACCACCATGGCATTCCCATCAGCGACGCAGCGCTCCAGGCTGCTGTGGAGATGTCGGAACAATTCGACAAGAACCACCAGCTCCCGGACAAGGCAATCGATCTCATCGACAAGGCGGCTGTAAGAGTTCGAGTACCGGTACTGAGCGGGAGTACTTCCGGCACGGGCCCGGTAACGGAGGAGACGATAGCAGAAGTCCTGGCAGAAAAGACCGGGATCCCCCTCTCCCTGATCACCGGTTTTTCCGGAGGGAGACAGCACGAGAAGATCCTTGACCTTGAGAAATTCCTTAAAACCCGGGTGGTTGGCCAGGATGCCGCCGTGGAGACACTGTGCCGGAGACTGAAGATCGTTTATGCCGGTCTCCTTCCCCGCGAACGGCCGGCGGGTGTCTTCCTCTTCATGGGCCCAAGTGGCGTCGGAAAAACAGAAATGGCCAAAGCCGTTGCCGAGTATTTGTTCGACAGTGATGCTTCCTTTATCCGGTTTGACATGTCCGAGTTCATGGAGAGAGAGAGCATCACCCGGCTTATCGGGGCATCGCCGGGTTATCAGGGATACGAGACCGGAGGGGTTCTCGTTGATGCTCTCCGGAACCATCCGTTCTGTGTTGTCTTATTGGATGAGATTGAGAAAGCCCACCCACAGGTCCTGGATCTCTTTCTCCAGCTCTTTGGCGAAGGCCGTATCACTGATTCACGGAGACAAACCGCAGATGCGACCAATGCCATTATCATTATGACATCCAATATCCAGGTCAATCCGCTTCTTCTCCTGTCGGGATCCACGACAATACCCCCCTCTCATGGGGATGAGATTTCTCAAGGATCAACTCCTCCCGACAGAGGCAGGACCCCAAAAGTCCCCCCCGTTTTCCGGACAGAATTATTGAACCGGATTGATGAGATCATCGTCTTCAGCGATCTCGATAAAAAAGACCTGTCGAAAATTCTTGAGCAGGTCCTGGACGAGCTGGTCACGCGGGTGACAAAAAAACAGAATGTCCGGCTTGTGATTGACGACGAGGTTTTCCGTTTTCTTCTGGTCACCGGGTACAGCGAAGAGTTTGGTGTCCGTGAGCTGCAGCGGATTGCCGAACGATACATTCTTGCCCCGCTCAGCGACATGATCCTGACTGGAAGGATCCAGGATGCTCCCGTCTGGGAAGTCCGGTATACGAACGGTCAGATCGTTATTGTACCGGTGACGGATACTCCTGTACAAGATTGATTCTTTTTTTGTAAGTTTCCGCATACCGGGAAGGAGAGATTCCCGGGCTAGGCCCGGAACCTCGGGTTGTTCATCATGTTACGGCAGTGGTTTTCCCGCACGTTTTTATCCTTTTATCCGTTATAACAATCCTGATAGAAATGAGATGTGGCTGATGCAGGAATCATGTAATTCCCGGCCATGATGGGTGTGAACGTGAAAAAAACGGCTCTGGTCATTTTCTCACGTTGCCGGCATCCGGGCAAACTTCCGCAAACTTACAGCTCAGACATTCCCGCTGCGTTGGCCGGGCCGGGAAATCCGCATACTCGTACGAGGCATTCATCTCCGCAAATTCTTTCGGGATCATTGCCTGGAGCTCGACCAGCTGCTCCCAGAAGAATGAATACGGTTTGACTTTACCCGTCTTCAGGAAGACCAGCTCGGTCCGGATGTCGTCCGGTCTCATCCGGTAGTACTGCATGGCCCACAACACATACGCCTTCATCTGGAGTTCCGTCTCGTACTCGTCATCGTCCCGCCCGGTCTTCCAATCCGTGAGAACGAGTGTGCCGTCTGGCAGTTTCGTTGCGAAATCGACCTTGACCGTGACACTGGTATCCCCAATGCTGAAATGGTCGAAGGTCTCGTGCCGGAGACATTCGCGATCAGCATAGTCCGGCCATTTCCCGAAGAACGTGTGCAGGCAGGTCTTCCCGTTCTCTTCGATGTAATCAAAAAACGAATTCGGAATTTTTTCGCCGTTGTGATACTCGGTGAAGGTCTCGCCGCCGATCCCTTTGTAGAGCGAGACTTTCTTTACGAACGCTGCAATCGCGGCATCGCGGTCCATCGGTTTCTTCTCGCAGTGGAGCTGGATCTGCTGGTCGATAATATCGTGGATGAGCGAGCCCTGGACCACGTGTTTTGATGTGAAATTTTTGAGCCACTGGATTTTTTCCGGGGGGACGACCTGATTTGTTTTCACGTACTGGGCGATATACTCGAAATAATACTGGCGGGGGCACCGGTTCCAGACCGTGTGCCGGGTGAAGGACCAGGAATTTATTTTATGGAAGAAGGGATCGAGATCGGCCATAAGCCTATTTTTCGAAATTATCTGGAAAAAGATTTCTTTTTGCAATTTTCTTCATCAACTAATTATCACCACACGATTTAGCGATAAATAATCTGCATAAAGTTTTTCGTTTTGAAAATGGTATTGATTTCTTACAGGAAGACAAGATGGCAAAAAAGAGCTCGCGTACACCTAGAGATACGCAAAATTACACTCTGTATGGACCTTTGGGAAATCCTGTATATCATGGAATTTCTAATGATCCTGATCGTCGTATTAAAGAACACGAACGGGATGGGAAATATTTCTCAAGTTACTCTGTAAGCCATAAAAGGTCTCGATCGACCGCAGAAGCCCGTGAAACTGAAGCAATTCACAATCATCAGAGATGGAATTTTGGCATTCCACCTCAATATAATGAAGCTAAAGTCGATCGAGATATGTCCCCATCATTTGGCCTCTTTAACCAATCTCGTCGAAAATCAAATGGTAACAATTCTGGTTTTAGATTCTTCTAATTTTTTTTAATTGAATGAAAAAATTACATTGGTTGGTAATGCTCTCATGGTTTGCAATGAATATTTTGAAAATTAATAGAAAAACTTCATTTCTATTCGAGTAGAAGTCACAAATATGGGACAATCGGTTAATCAGGATTGGTTGATCAAAATATTGGTTTTTGACATAATTTTTTGTATCATTATTTATATTTTCAATTCAAGTCTAATGCTTTCCATTCTCGTCTTTATTGGATTTTTTATTGCGGCAGTATATTTATTATATTCGATCAAATGTCCACATTGTGGCAACCTTGGCGCTTTACATAAAACAAATACCAAGAAAATTAATTCGAATCAACATCGGAGATATATCACTCGAAGAGAGAATGCCGGGCATTCGGTATATGTTAATCAATATGGTGAATCAGTAGGTGGAGTTCATCATTTTATTGATAGAACATACGTTGAAATTGTTACTGTTGGAACATATGAAGACACATTTGTATGTCAGTATTGTGGGTTTATTACAACAAAGCAATATCATTCAGAAGAAGGCC
Organism: uncultured Methanoregula sp.; assembly: GCA_964448885.1. Classification (GTDB taxonomy): domain Archaea; phylum Halobacteriota; class Methanomicrobia; order Methanomicrobiales; family Methanospirillaceae; genus Methanoregula. Next base: position 9,919 of record CAYVAQ010000007.1, read on the forward strand.
GGGAAGTGATACCTACCTAATTTTTTTTACAAAAAGTAATTTGATTTTTCTCTCAAATGTTGATTGTATATTATTTAAAAAACTTGAGCGAGAAATTTTTCTAATTTTTTTCAGATTTTCTCTCAAAAAATTTAAAAAAAAAATTTCGGCTCGCTTAAACGAAAGCCGTCTTACTAAAATACCAATCTTCACGCCATTAAAACCCCTTATCTTCACCCCCCTTTTCTCAGATCCACTCACTCGAAGAATGCCCTGGCATTCATCTCAAGCTCTTGCTCCTTTTTTGGAGCAATCGCATTCCCAATCCGGCCTCAATCCGTGCCCCGTTGTACCAGTTTTCCGGAACGGAGCCCTGTACGCGCCCGGATTGGGATCCGCCGACCCCTTGTTTTATCAAAAACTCCTGGCGGATTTGTGATCATAGGGGGTCCGGAAGTGGTGGACCGGCGGTGACGCCCCTCTCACCGACGTGGGATGCCTGTTCACGCACAGGTTTACCGACGGAGAAAGTACTCGTACCGTCGGAGAGAGGTCCGGAAAACCGCCCCCCGGTTCAATTGCCCCTACCCCAGCCCATGCAGCACTGAGATCGCCCAACCAATTAGTGCTATTTACGTCACAATTTCTCCGGCGTGAAAAAGTGCGTTTTGGGGGTACTTAGTGCCTCTTTTTGCCGACTTAGTGCCTCAAAACGGGGGTATTACGGCCCGACCCCTCCCCCCTCCTCGGACTCACCAACGTGCGATAGGTCTTCAGACCTGGAGCAGGAGAAGTGTCCATCGGACTCTTCGACCGAGAATCTGATCCTGCGGGGTATGTCGGGAGCATCTCCTGGCGGATCGGTGTACCGACGGATCCGGAGGGTAAATTCTGATCTCGGAAAAATGAGTTTGAGTTATTCCTCATCCCCCTCGAACTTGTCGTTGTTGGGATTGAGCTGGTCCGCATGATTGTCCATCGCCGCATGGTACGCGTCGTTGTTTGGGTTCATGGAGTTGGACCGGTCATCGTTGGGGCTGTGGCCGTGGCCTCCGCCTTTTCCCATAGTGGTTTCACCTCCTGCACGGTGTGCAAGAGAGAATTGGATGGATGATGGATATCTAGGAAAACGGAAATCGTTTCCCGGATAAGAAACAAAAAATCAGAATTTGATCTTGTCCAGTTCGGTATAGAAATCAAGTCGGGCAGGGCCTCGTTTTTCCCCCAGTAGCCTGAATACTTCATCCAGGATCTCCACTTTGAAAGACTCAATCCGGGCAAGGAATTCCTTTCTTGCTTCTGGCAACACGCCGTTTTTAATGAAAACGTCCTTTGTCCACACGATCGCTTTTTCCCCGTCATTCGTCATCATGGATACAACGAATAGGTACCTGCTTTGTGCGTTATCGCTGCAGTCTTGGGAGAATGCGTCATAAATGCACTCGCAGTCGCTTTTGATTGAAGTGACATACTCTGAATTGATTGCCGTCTGACGGTTTTTATTGAGACAATTGATGTGCGATCCAAAGCTCCTGATCCAAATCTGACCGGTGTTGTTTCCTGTACTGTGCATGAGAAAAAGATGGGGGTGACGGTGGATATCATGAATATCCGAAATTGTTTCGACCGATAAGAAACAAAATTATTTTTTCTGTCCAGTCTGGCTTTTCTTCTGCTGGGTGAGGAAGAACTTCAGCGCGAACTCCCCGTCCGGAGTTATTGAATAATTCTTAGCTTTCTTGCTCCCTGACCGGAATTCCTCGATAACTAGATCCCATTCAAGCATTTTTGCCATCAATTTTGTCAGTGTGCCGGAGCCCAGCTTGCGTTTGGTTTTTTTATCCCCGATGTCCCGGACCGGTTTGTACCGCTTCTGCATTTCATTGAGGAGATCCTTGCGTGTCACGGCCCTGGGAGATCCCACCTCTTTCGTTTTGGCGGGAGGTGCAAGGACTTTCAGGATCTCGATGTAATTCGGATTGCCGGACAACTCTTTGACCTTCATCTTGGGGATTGTGAGTCTGTAGATATCGCTTTTTGTCGGCGTGTAATAGACTTCCGCGGCAAGCCAGAGCGACATTACGAAGAGGCCGATGGAGTGGAGTTTTGTCCCGCCGGTGATGTTAAAGGAGTACCGTGCCTCGGGAAATTTGAAAAACACATCAAGAACCGCATCGCGGATAGATTCGAGTGACACGGACTCGGTCTGGAGTGTCTCGCAGATTATATCCATTTCTTCGGATTTTGTCTGGACTTTCTTGATGGCTGCATGGATCTTTTTGGTGAGAACGGCCTGGTCAATATCCGGTTTTGGTGATATTTTCCCGATATTCTTCTCAACAATAACAAACGTGTGGGTAATCCCCTTCCCCTTAATCACAAGAGGATAGGTCTCATGGACGTGTTCACCTGCGATTAGAAAGTGGATATGTTCCTGCCGCTCCATGATAAGCATCTGCCCGATGAATATTTATTTTTGTTTACTATTTTGGAAACAATTTCCAGTGTTATTCATAGCAAACTCCATTGAGATTTTTAATCATGTCCTCCACTGGCATCATCAAATCCGTGAACTGGCATATCACTTCCGCATGTAATTACCAGTGCAAATTCTGTTTTACAAAAAATCTCCGTTCTGATGAGGTTGACCGAAATAGGACAGAAAAAATACTGAGGATTTTGTTTGATATCGGAATTGAAAAGATCAATTTTGTTGGGGGAGAACCGCTGATACATCCACATATCGATTCCCTCACCCGCATGGCAAAAGAAATCGGATATGTTGTATCCCTGACAACAAATGGGTCTCTGCTTACAGTAAAAAAACTTGCACAACTTCGAAACCATGTTGACTGGATCGGGCTGTCGGTGGAATCATGCAGCGATAAAATTGAATCCCGACTGGGACGGGGAAACGGTGGTCACGTGACTCATTGCATTCAGATTTCTGATCGAATTCGCGAAGCAGGGATCCATCTGAAAATAAATTCTACAATCACCCGTCTGAACTATTCTGAAAACCTCCGTCCTCTTATACGGACTCTGAATCCTGAGCGCTGGAAAAATTTTCAGTACCTCCCCATCATGGGCCAAAACTTGGATAGTGAAGATGATCTTTCAATCACAGCAGATCAATTTCAGAAATTTATTCAGATGCATGAAACGCTAACTATGAGTAATGGAGAAACACCCGTCTTTGAAACTTGTAATGATATGATAGGCTCATATTTCATGCTCAATCCCTCTGGGAATATTATCGTGAATGATTACGGAGGTTATTCTGAAATTTTATTTGAAACGGCTATTAAACTTGGAATTGAAACCATAATAAATCCGGAAAAATACCTGAACCGAAACGCGATATATGCATGGAATAGTTGCAAATCTCAAAAAAAGACATCTTTGGATAGTTAACCATGAAAGTTGAAAAAGAATCCATGATACACTCCCTTTGGGATGCGCATCAGATAATCAAAGGTGTTGACTTTAGAAAAAAATTTCAGCTCGCATCCGAGGAGCAAAAAAAGCAGTTTTCACATTATTATTTTATTAATCGTCTTTTCCATCACCGGAGAACAAGGGATCCTGGATTTTTTTTATATGTACTTAACGAAGTTTCCAACAATCCGGAAATTATTCAGAAAACGATTAGTTATATACGAAAAGTGATAGCTGATTCGACAACAACTTACACAGATTTTTTTCCCCATGAAAAATTGTCGGATACGGGAAATAATCCTAAACCTTTCTCTTGGAGTTATTCTGAAACAAGGCTAATCGAAAATTCTTTGCATGATCTTTATCGTGACGCAAACGAACGGGGAGACATTGATGAAGCGGTCATCATCAGGTCGCAGATGACCAACCGGCGTGTTTCAAAACCGTTCTATAGCGGAGATCAATTTCTGGATTCAAATCATAATCTCGACCTGATGGGCAGTCTTGTTGCCAGTGGTGGAGGTAAATGGGATAATGAAGGGCAGTTTTTCCTTACGCGTTATTTAAAAAATATCAATCTGTATCAGAATTTATCACCAATTGAGATCGATGCGGAGTTACTAAAAATTATTGAGAATCCACTGGTGCAGAATTTCCGGCAAGCATTCGGAATTTACCCTGAAAGTCCCGAAAAAATTGGATTTGCACAATCCATTCCCCGTGATATCAGATTTTGTCGGGATTGCGTATTTATTGCTTCAGAATTCTGGTTTGATTCTCTGGAAATCAATCAAAAAATTGCATTGCTGAATCGTGAATACTCATTTAATGTTGATAAGAATCATGAAAAATTCGAGTTAAGTCCGTATCATTCGAATCAAATAACCTGGTTGGATTTTTATTACGCTGTTTATGGGTTTGTGAATGAAGCACGCCAGATGCTTAACTTGATTTATTCAAAATCCTCGAATCACAAAATACGATCTGACGCATGCTGGAAAATTGGCGAATGTCATGTAATAGACGAAGAGTATTCCGATGCTCTGAAAAGTTATCAGTTATCCTACAGTCATAGGACTGAATATTTGAAGGAATTAACAAATTCCCCCACCAAATGCACAGGATATGTTGGTGATCAATTACATTCAATTGAGGTTAACCAAGCACAACTCGAATTGGTTTATTTATTAAGGGAGATGGGAGCAGTTCACGTAAAAAAGGGTGACTTTCAAGGTTCAGAGAGATGTATTGATGATGCACTTCCATATCTGGATAGTATCACGCGAACGGGATTCAAAGAAACGTGCTATCTGGAAATTGCCAAGGCATATGAAATGTGCAAGGCATACGACAAGGAACTTCATCTTCTTGAGAAATGCCTCATTGAAATTGAAAAACCGATCCAGCGTGGATGGATCGAAGGACGAGTGACATTTTTAAAAGGATCTGAAATTTCGACGTTATCGAAAGAAGCTGAAAATAAATCGGCGGATGAGTTCACTGAAAAAATCAGACATCTGTTCTCGTATGCGGGCTATGCAAAAAAAGCGTTTCAATATCAAAAAGCGTTGCATTATACAAGAAGAATTGCAGAATTGAATCCTACACCAAAAAATCTTCTGTCTTTAGGAATTCTATGTCAGGAGATGGGTTTCTATTATGAATCTCATGCATTTTTCGAAAAAATCCCCTCAACACAACTTTCTGTTGAAGATCATTTGACATTACTCCGAACTGATGGGATTAACCACATCCTACTTGGAGAAACGGCAATAGGTAAATCGCTATTGTATCAGTTCATTGATGAGGTTGCCCATTTAATGGAAAAATCTGAAGGAGACAAATACGCTCAACTTCAGGAACGGGGAATTCTATGGATCTTTAGAGAACTCCTTGAGCGGGGAATATCTCTGGGAGATACGGTAATTATTCCCATTATTGATGAAATCAAAGAATATTCTCTGAAAAAAAATGACATGAGAATTGAAGAATTAACTGATATCGTATCGTTTTCATATCAACTGGTCGGATGGGATGAAAAAGCATTAGATGAAGAGATGACAGCGTTGGCAACGATCGATGAAAGAACTGAGAATTATGTACTTTTCAATTACTTTATCGGCCGGCAACATTTACAAAAAGGGGATTATAAACGGGGAGTTGCCTGGCTGGAGCGGGCAATCCAACATCCTTCTGGGAAAAATAATCCCGGCTTTCGTGCAATGGCTATGAGTGAACTCGCCCAAACGTACTTCCAACTCGGCAAGTTTAATGAAGCGCAAGAATATCAGACTAAAGCTGAGCAATTAAATCCGCAAATTGCTGACGTATACTTTGTTCAAGGATCAAAACGGGTCTCCAAACATTTGAAAACAAAAATTAGTATTGAGAGTATTGACAATCCAGATGTTAAGATAATTTTTAAAAATGCGGAGAAGATGTATCATGAAAACCTCATCGAAATTATTCAAAAAAACAATGCAGAGCTAATGGACCTCTCAATAATCCTCTTTAATTACGGAAAAGGTCTTGAAAGTCTCCTTGATGCAGAAGTCTGGTCCGAGATCCGACAGATTATGTTTGAAAAATACTCTGATGATGGAACATGCATCGATTATGGAAATTTGTACAGTGATTTACCGTTTTATTTTAAAGGTGCTCTTAGTATGTATCCAGAAACAAGAGAAAGTGTGCACCTTGGAACTTGGGGGAAAATAATTCTCAAAAAGAATGAAAAACACCCCGTTGTTCGTGACATTAATAAATATTTGAAAACGCGGTTTTCGAAAGACTTTGAATTTATTCGATATGCTTGTGAGAAAACATCTCCTTACCGCAACCATGGTGCACATAAAGAAGTCATCACATCCTCGGATGAATTTCTTAAAAAGAGGGAGGAAATAATTCCCCTCATTAATGAGGCAATCCGTGTTGTTTATAGCAGGAAATTAGATAACTTTTCTTTTGTAAGGGAAAAACAACAATTTTCAGGGTGTTAGCCGCTAATCCCCCGCCTAGTGAGTAGGGGGGGTTGGATCTTTTTTTAGAAAAGACGTATGTGAAAGTCTGCAGGACTGTCATTTGAGATTGCAGAAAATCTCACGGGAATTTTTTATGGTTAGTGGCGAGTTGGTACAGTATTCCTTGGTCTTCATCAACCGCCCCCCGCGATTTTCATCCAAACATCGCACCCGTGATCGCGATTGAAAAAAGTTCCGGAGAAATCACGTTCTGGTTTTTATTTCGCAATCGCCCCGCAATTTTTCCGGAAACATGACGGCCCGCCTCGCACTTTCTACCATCCCCCCCACCGTAAATCCCCCCTCCCGGCACCCCCCCTTTTTCGCGATCCACTCCATCCCAATCCGGGCCCTATACGAGCCCCGTTGTACCAGTTTTCCGGAACGGAGCCCTATACGCGCCCGGATTGGGATCCGCCGACCCCTTGTTTGGGTCAAAACTCCTGGAGGATTTGTGATCAGAGGGGGTCCGGATATAGATTTACGTCGGAGGCCCCCATCTCACGTCGGAGAATCCCCCGCCTGAAGACCAGTTCCTCCGTCGGAGAAATAGCCGATCCGCCCGGACGGATGCAATGCGTTTCTGTGGCCTCAAATCCGCTGCGATAGGCAGGAACCCGCTGTAGCATGAGATCGGCAAATTAAATAGGCACTATTTAGGTTTTACAAGAGCCCGCAAAATCGTCCGATTGGCGTAAATCCAGCGCAATGGGTGTATTCCCAAAACACTTGCACATAAACCAGCTGGTTTTGCATGAAATTGATCCGGGCGGAGGCAAAACTGGTACAACGGAGCCCGATACGGGCCCCTTTTCCTTATGAAAAGGGGCTTGAGAATGGTGAGCGACAGCGGCTCAAGCCATGAGAAGACCGAAGGTCTTTGAAGAACCTACTGGTTCTTCGAGGGCCCGGATTGAATAGTTCCCTCATATCGGGGGATGAGATCTGCCCTGGATGAAAAAACGATCCCATTTCCGGGGTGCGATGAAGGTAAGGGAATATCAAATTTCACGAACCTCTCCGGCCTGATCGCAACCAGACACTCAGTGCGGATCATAACTCTCGCACGGGCACGCGAAAAAAAATTCCGTTTTTTTTGATCTCATTAAAACTTCCAACACAACCGGGGGAAATGCAAAATCTCTTTATGAAAATCTCCTGATGATTATCAATGCACCCACGATTCCGGTAACGGCCGCCCATGGCAGAGGTTCCCCGGCTGCCGGTGTTGTTCCCGGTAAATTCTGTGACGGAATGGGCGTTGAGTTCCTCTCCGGCTCCATAATCTCGAACGCGCCGGCCATCACGCTCATCTGACCGTCAGGGTTCGTGATGACAACATTGTAACGTCCGGAGGCCCTGCCGGCCGGATCAATAATGCAGCTGGCTCTCTCCGGATCAGCAACCGAGACATTGGTTGCCGGGATAAAACCGAGGTCCAGGATCTCAAGCCAATTTTTCAGGTCAACATTATACGGGCTTCCATTCGTGATCCGTTCCGTTGAAATCAGATAGGCATAACCGTCCGAAATATCGAATGCCTTACGCGGCCCGTATGACGGTTCCGAATTCTTCCTGGCATTCGTGCTGAACTTGTGGAACGGCGCTGCAGGATCGGTAACATCGATGATTTCCAACGTCGTGTCCGTCCCGACAAATGCGTAATTGCCGGCGGTGAGGACACCGTAGGGATCCGCAAGCCAGGCTCCGGTCTCCCCGTCCCGCAGGCTGCCCTCGTGGGTGGGTTGTTTGGGATCCGAGATATTGATGATCTCAAGCGCGTTGTCACCGAAACTTGTCACGTACGCGAACTTCCCCCGTGCGTACATGCTGTTGGGTGTTTTCAGCAAGGCCCCCCCGGCCCCGTTCCGGAGACTGCCCAGATGGTCCGGCATCACCGGGTTCGTGATATCGATGATCTCAACTGCGTTGCTTGCCGCGCTTGAGGCATACACATAATTTCCGGAGACATAGAGATTGTTGATGTTATTGAGCCTGGCCCCGAAATCCCGGTTGGTGATCCGGGCACGGAAGACGGGTTTTGACCGGTTGGAAACATCGAAGACCTCGACGGTATCGGTCAGGACGCTGGCAACATAAGCATGGTTATTCGATACACCTACCCCGAAGGCTTCCTCCAGTACCGAATCGCTGGTGTAGCTTGAGATGAATCCGGTCATTGCCGGCTTTTCCGGGTCAGTGATATCGATGATTTCAAGAACATTTCCGCCGGTCACATAGGCGTAATGACCGGCAATTGCGATATCAACCACGTTTCCAATTGTCCTGAAGCTTGCCGCATGGACCGGGTTTTCCGGGTCCGAGACATTGATAATTTCGAGGCTGTTTGCCGGACCATTGGCATACACATAATCACCGGAGACAACAAGGGCCATCGGAGAAGCCACAAGATTATCCTGCGGTCTTTCGGGAGTCTTTCCGACAATGACCGGTGAGATATTAACCGGCGTGAGCACGATCTCTGCCCCGGGTTCGAAACCCGATCCATGGAGCGTAAGGGTTATGTTCGCAGCACGGTCGGTCTTTTCCGGCATGACCGAAGTGATGACCGGGGCGCCGGCAGCTGATATGACAATGGTCCAGCAAAGGACGCAGATGAAGAGGACGCCCATGCCATGGAGATACCATTGTGGTCTGTTCACATTCATTAAAGAATAATTATTATTTATGGTTAAATTCGTTTGTAATTTTTTCGGGCGGGTCTTCTCCAAGCGTGAACGACATATTCTGTAACCTTTGTTGCACCCCTACATTTTTCCCCTTCCACCCCCCTGCTTTCGGTCTCCGCCGCTGATCAGCCTCACCGTTACATCGCTGGTCAGGAGCGTCATCTGGTGGATCGCGATCGCGTTCAGCTTTGCGAGCCGCTCCGGTTGCGTGAGGCCGTCGCTGATGAAATGGGCATTCAGGTTCTCAAGATTCGATAAACAAACGAGCTGAGAAATATCCGCGTAGTCCCGGATGTTTCCTTTCCTCTCCGGATTATTCTCCCGCCACTCCTTTGCGCTCATGCCGAACAGCGCCATGTTCAGGACATCCGCTTCGGAAGCGTATACGGCATTGATCTGCGGGCGTGTCAGCTCGGGAGGGATGAGATTTTCCTGCACGGCATCGGTATGGATCCGGTAATTGATCTTCGCAAGGTTCCTGCGGATGTCCCAGCCGAGTTTTTTGTGCTCATCCTCCTTGAGACGCTGAAACTCCTTGATCAGGTAGAGTTTGAATTCAACTGAGATCCATGATGCGAATTCGAATGCAATGTCCTTGTGGGCGAAAGTTCCCCCATACCGGCCGGGTTTCGAGACAATGCCCCGGGCGTTGGTCTTTTCAATCCATTGCCGGGGTGTGAGAGTAAAACTGTTGAGCCCGGCCTGTTTTCTAAACCCGTCGAATTCGACGGGATTAAAATCCGGGTTGTTGAGCTGTTCCCATATGCCGAGAAATTCTATCGTGTTGCGGTTCCGGATCCAGCTGCGGATAAGATCGTCCGTGCTTTCAGGATTTTTGTATCGTGCAATATCGGTTATGCAGATGTAGTCCTCATCATTCTGCATCACCACAGTGACTTCACGGTCAAGGACGTTGATCTTTGCCATACCATCCCTCAGCTCCGTTCCCGTCATCAGGAATTTCCATATCTACTGCTTCATGGTTCAGGTAATAATGGCCCGGCGCGGGGAGTGAAACTGTCCAGAAGTTCCCCCCTCTCTTTTTACATATGCCGGCCGTTTTCAAAGGGCAGGCACGAGAAGAATGCATCAGCATTCTTCGAAGTAATTGATCCGGGCGGAGGCAAAAGAGGGTAATACGGGGCTTATAGGGCCCGGATTGTCCGATGGGATCGAAGACTCTGGAGGAGGATCAGGGAGGGATGGTTACAGGATGGGTTTTTGGTACGACACTACCGTCAGGGGTGGAGATACACTCTTCACATGTTCACATCAAGGATCTGGATCCGGGTATGGTTGCTGTCGAAGAGCACGGTCGTGGTGACATGGTTGCTCCCCGCATAGGGCCCGGTGAATGCCATGGTCCGGCCTTTTTCCACATCGGTATAGTCAAGCCCGATCGTTTTTGTCTGCGTATTGCCGTTGTCATCGGTGACCGTTGAGTACATCTCGAAAATCTCGTCCGGGTCCGGGACGTTCTGCACCGTGACAACGATATGGCCGGCATCCGGCTGGCTCGCAGTGACCGAGACGTTCATGTCGTGGTAACTGTGGGACGGAAAACTGCCGGGATCGATGAGTCCCATGACAAGGACGCCTGTCACGAGGGTCATGAGGAGGATAAGATACACGATGATGATGCCAACCCCCACGGCAGGGAGCCAGAACAGCCAGCTCCTGCCTGAGAATGCAAGAGAGCCCTGGTTGATCCGCTGTGCAGACTGCCACGCATCGTACATGCCGTAGATCCACAATCCGGCAAACAGCGCCCAGTAGATGAACTGCACTTCGGGCATCAGCAGGCGTTGAAAGGAAAGAAGTACGTTAACGCCGAAAAATGCGATAAAGAAAAGGTACATCCCGCCGTGGAACGCGATGCCTGCCCAGGTCCGGCCGGTATACCACTGGCCCCAGCCCGGGACGATGCCGCTGAAGGCGGCCGCAAACCAGGGATTGCAGATCGGTTTTTGCTCCATTGCAGGGGCGTTGATTCCGGGGATCTGCAGTTCGTATTCACCGGGCGGTTTATCCATTCCATGTAAATAGAATCGTTATTATCTATATGTGTTTCCCGCTCTCCCCCGCCAATCAGCCGGACCGTTGCATCGCTTGTCAGGAGCGTCATCTGGTGGATCGCGATCGCGCCCGAGCTTTGCGAGCCGCTCCGGTTGCGTGAGGCCCGCGCAACAAAATTCATTAATCAATCCGGTACAGAAAAAAATTACTTCTTCAAATCCATTTCATCGAATGCCCGGTCAATCCTTTCAAGAAAATCCCGTGCATCCGATACAATGGTCCCCGCTTCTTCGGGTGTCATCGCCGCTTCAATATTGTAATCCACGGTTTCTCTGCGTTCTTTGGCATGAGAGAGAGCTCGGCCATAGGTCTCTTCGATAAATCCCTTCCTGACAAACTCAAGACCGAACTGGAGGATGAGTCCCTTGTGGCCTTTTGGGTGGAGATCCCGGCTTGCAAGAAGTGCACGGGCTGCATAGAACATCGCATAATATGCCCTGCTGACCGCATCGTTATAAAAACCGCCTTTGAGAAGATATTCCGCGGCATTCAGAGTTTCAGAGCTGCAAGTTCAAGATCGCGTTCAGGCAACCGGGATCCCCTCGCTCATCACATTATGCCCGAACGGGGATGTATCACTGAATGTCTTTGCATTCATCACTTTTACGGAAAGATATTCCCCGCATTCGACCATGACATCGAACGCGAGACCGGTCATTGCCCGCCAGCCTTCATGCTCATCTCCATTCCAGAGTACGAGGAGATCGATATCAGAATCTGCATCTGCATCCCCTCGTGCTACTGATCCGTAGAGGATGATCCGGTCGATATGGGTGGGATACCGCTCCTGTGCAAGCCGGACAAACTGCCGGATAACGGTTTCATACCGTTTCTGGATGGACATTTTCGTATATGATCCTTTCCCAATGCACAATAAATATTTGCCCGTTGCTCCCCCGGACGATCGCGGACCCGGCACCTGCCCGGCCTAACAGGTGATCCCGCCGCCACAGCAGGTACTGAGGCAGGCTGTCCAGGCAGCTGCGCCGATCGTGTGAGCCAGGTAAAGGTTGTTACATCTCTCGGTGCAGTCGGGATCATACCACGGGGCCACGAATTTATTCTCCGGTGGTTGGATCGCCTGTTGCTGCCCGGCGGGATTACCGATAAAGGAGAGAACTCCGGCAAGGATGCCGGCTGCAACGGCCATGCAGACAATGAAGAGCACAAGGCGTGCAAGCGGCGATCCGGGGGATTGTGTTGCGGTCAATTGAAGATCATCTCGTTCGTATCGTTGAGATGCGTTGGATCCGGGGGCATAAAAATACTAGAGGAAATGAAATTTCTCCTGCGGCTTTCTCTCCTGCGGTTTTTCCCCCGCGGATGGTATCGTTCCCCGGGAAATTGCCGGATGATCAGACCCCACCGGCCCGGGCCGCACCGTGGTTATCGTTCCCGGGTCATCGTGAACCTGTACCAGATGGTGCGGACAAGTGTCAAACGCGAGACAGTACCGGGTGGGTGCCGGTACTCCGCGTGAACCCGGGACTCCGGCACGGACCGGCCCCTCATGAAAAACAATGGTAGAGGCGCTGCACTCTTCATCGGGGCGTACTGATAAATACGCCGGTAGCAAAAATTTTCCTGCTGATTCATGGCGGTCCACCCCCTCACCCCTGAGTTCATCTACTGGCCCCTGATCGTGGTCTCGGTCATCGTCTTCCTTGCCGGCACCCTCCTCATCACCATCGCGTGGGGACACGGGCGGCCCGGCCGGTTCCTCACCGCATGGGCCCGCGAAGCGTTCCGCGACGGTGCGTGGGTCTTTCTCCGGACGCTCGTCCTCGATGTCCTCCTCTTCCGCAGGATCTGGAACCGGAGCAGGTGGCGGTGGGCGGTCCACATGTCCATCTTCTGGGTCTTCATCCTCCTCGGCGCCTTCACCCTCCTTTCGGCATTTGCCATCGCCCTCTCCCTCATCGACCCAGCCGGTGCCGGCGGGGCGTTCTTCCGGTTTTTCACGGACCTCAGTCTTCCCTACTCCCTGCTGGCGTACCCGCTCGTCATCGGATCGACTGCCGCCCTTGCACGGAGGCTGCTGGTCGCGGAGGTCCGGCAGCGGACAAAGGTCCACGATTATTTCATCCTGGTTTCAATCCTCCTCATCGGGCTCTCCGGGATGGTTGCCGAATGGTTCAGCGGTTTTGATCTCTTCATCGGCAAATCCCTGCTCAACTGGGATCTCGCCATCCTGATCCTCATGGTGCACATCTACGCAACCTTCCTGCTCTTTGTCATGCTCATCCCGTTCACCCGGTTCCGGCACATCGTCGCAACCCCGCTCCTGCTCCTCGCACGCCGGGGAGGTGCCTGAAATGGACGGGCAGGATCTCCGTGCGATCTGCTCGCGCCACTTCTCCCCGCTCCAGATGCTGGAGCTGGACGCCTGCACCCGGTGCCAGGAGTGCGTCGGGGTCTGCCCGGTGGTCCGGGCCGGCTATCCCGACGGGGCCATGGAACGGATCGCCGGCTGGAGGAAGGTTGTTGCCCCGGAGCCATGGATACGCTCCCGCATCACCCGTGCTCCTGCCGCTGAAACGGACGGGGCAGCACTCTTCTCGAGCCTGTTCCGGTGCACCTCCTGCGGCGCCTGCTCCGCTGTCTGCGAGTCGGGGATCGCGACAGCCCCGCTCTGGGAATCGATCATGGGCGCAGGGCGGGAGATGGGATATGTCGATCCCGCGATCGAACGGACGGGCCGGATGATCCTTGACCGGAAGAACCCGTACGGCAACCTGCAGGAGGACCGGTCAGCATGGATCCCGGTGGGAATCCCGGTTGCTGATGCAGCACCGGTTGCACTCTTTACCGGGTGCACGGCAGCCTTCCGGCAGCAGGAGATCGGGCAGGCTGCCCTGCGGATCCTCAACAAATCCGGTACCGAGTTCTGCATGCTGAAGGAGCGGGAGTCGTGCTGCGGTTCGTTCCTGTTCCGGACCGGGATGCCGGAAGAGTACGCGGGGACCATCCGTGCCATGATCGACGACCTGCAGGCCCGGGGGGTCAGGACCCTGCTGGTCACCTGTGCCGGGTGCCTGAAGACGATCACGACCGACTGGCCCCGCGTGTACGGGACGGAGCTGCCGTTTGCGGTTGTCCCGTTCGCCGCATTTGTCCGCGACCTTATCCGGCAGAAGAAGCTGCGGTTCCGGCCCGGGCCGCCCCTCCAGGTCGTATACCATGACCCCTGCCATGCCGGCCGGCACCTGGTGCACGATCTGGGCCCGGACCTGGCATTCGAGGCCCCCCGCGATGTTCTGAGCGCACTGCCGGGGATCGGGCTCCGTGAATACGAGAAGAACCGGGAAGACCAGGTCTGCTGCGGTGCCGGCGGGGGAACCAAGGCCCGGCACCCGGACCTTGCGATCGCGATCGCAAAGGAGAAGATATCCACCGCGGACCGGATGCAGGCCGGCATCCTTGCCTCATGCTGCCCGTTCTGCCGGAGGAACCTTGAGGATACGCGGGTCCTTGTCGGTTCCTCCATCGAGGTGCTCGACCTCATCCAGCTGGTTGACCGGATGCTGGACTGAGGCGTGAGGGATTGAGGCAGAATGCGGAATTGCCGATGTATTATTTTTATTCAATAAAGCCTGATATTTTTTTTATCTGGAGGAAATGTCAGATCCCCCCGGGCATTCTCGTTCCATCCGGTATGAGTGTCCGGAACAGATATCATGGATTCAGAAGAGGAAAGCATCCGCACTATGTCACAGTTCAGAAAAACAATCGTCACCCTCGTTCCCGTTACTGCAGCAGTCCTGGTTCTTTCCATGTTCCTGCTTGTACTCGTCAGCCCGTTGCTTGAGCTCTCCCATACTCCCCTCTTCACGTTTCTGCAGACTCCGTTCGGGATGCTTCTGGCCGCGGTCTGTGTTCTGGGTGTCCTCTGCACAGGGTATTGCGTCTCGCAATACGTGGAATTGTTCCTGGATCCCCTGACGCCGGAAGAAGAGCAGGATCCCCTCATCCGCGAAGTGATTCTCCACTGCTCCTTTGACCAGGCCTGGGACCGTTGTTACCGTTCACTCCATGCAATGGGGAGGCTGTGGATGATCGCCCCCGACCGGCGGAACATGGCCCTCTCGGCATGGTGGATGCGGAACTGGCTTGTTCATGTTCAGATCTCACTTCACCGGCTTGCAGATACCAGGTACCGCGTTGTTATCACGGCAAGACGGTATTACCAGGTGTATGAAAAGACCGGCAGCCCGACCACCTGGGAGCATCGCCCCGGGCTGGCGGCAGGAAAGGACCTGTCCCTGCGTGCCAGTATCCGGACGCTGGACGCTATCGAAGGTGCCTTACAGGAAGAGGATCGGCGCTATCGGGAGATGCCGTAGTTCCGGAAATCCCCTCTCCGCCGGGTACCTCTGCGTCGCCTAGTTTTGGACCCGGGCCCGGGACACTGTTGCAAGCAGGAGTTCAGATTAATGAGTTGGACTGCGCTTATTCCCGCTACGACCGCGGGCCGCGGGTCACGTGCCCCCCGGCCTCCCGGATGGTGGTCTCGATCGTTGTCAGCAGCTCCTCATCATGGAGTGCATAATCCAGAAGCTCGAACCGGTTCACGAGCCTGATGGGCTTGAGGATGATGAGGGGTTTCTTTCCCGCGGTCTCACCGCTGTAATCCGCCGGGACGGTTGTCATCGACTCATCCGGCCAGATTGCGATATTCCCGTTCCCCGCCTCGTCCCAGAGTTTCCTGACAATGTCCTGCGTAATCATGGAAAGGTTCCCCGCATTGTGCGTACAGGAGTGATGGTTCCGGGACACTTAATCCCGTAGGTCGGCTGCCCGTACCGTCCGGTCATTGCGATGATGCCCCGGGCACGGGCAGACCGCGCCCGGATCCCGGCACCCCTTTTAAGAGCGATGAGAATAATAGTCCAATCCAATGATCTTTGACGACCCTTCCCTGAACGCTGCTCTCCAGTCCGCAGTCCCCGGCCTTGCCGGCATCATGCTCTTCATCTCGTTCGTGGCGGGGCCGACATTCCTCATGTTCATCATCCCCGTGATCCTCTGGTGCATAGACTCACGGCTCGGCATACGGCTCATGGCGCTGTACTCCATCAGTTTCGGGATAAACTCGGTGCTCGAGCTCTTCTTCCACGCCCCGCGGCCTTATTGGATCAGCAGGGACGTGACTGCATTCGCCTCCGAGACCTCGTTCAGCCTGCCCTCGTGCCATGCGCAGGTCTCGGCCACGGTCTTCGGTTATATCGCGGTGTGGAAAAAGACGCGGGCGGTGTGGGCTGCCTGCATCGCCATCATCCTGCTCGTCGGGATCTCGCGGATGTACCTTGGCATGCATTTCCTCCGCGATATCCTCGGAGGCTGGCTCGTAGCGCTCGTCATCATCGCAGCGTCCCTGCGGTACGGGGATGCAGCGGCCGCCTGGTTCTTCCATCAGGGGGTCGCGGCCCGGGTCCTCGCTTCGCTGGTCCTGTCCGGGGCCGTTGTCGTGGCATCGCAGCTGGTGATCCTCAGCTTTGGCGCATGGCAGGTCCCGCCCGCATGGTCCGGGCTTGCCCTTGCGCAGACCGGTGTTGCCATCGACCCGATCTCGATGGGTGACGCGCTCCTCTCGGCCGGCATCCTTTTCGGCGTTGTCGCGGGTGCCGGGATCTGTGCAGCGCACCTCAGGTATAATGCCGGCGGGAGCGGGTCGCACAGGGCCGCCCGGGCGGCACTCGGGCTCCTTTTCATCTTCCTCATCCTTGCAGTCCTCGATGGCACAACGAAAATGCCGGGGTTAGCCGGCCCCGGCATGACCTTCGTGCGGTCGGCCCTCATCGGCCTGTGGATCACCCTTGGCGCACCGTACCTGTTCTGCCGGCTCGGGCTGATGGCCCGGGAATAACGGGTCCCGTACTCCCCTTCCGCGGCCCTTCACCTATACGCAGCAGCCGAAATCCTGCATGCAGGACCTGAGCCAGTCAAGATCGGTCCCGCCCACATGGCATATCGTGGCATGGATGTAGGCGCAGTTCCCCGTGTATATGATGGTGCACGACCCGCTGTTGGCCGGGGGGTGCAGCGCCGCCTCCTGAGCCGGCCGGTCGAGGACAACGTAATGCAGGCCGGCGACGAGGGTTGCGGCAACAGCGAGACAGGCGATGAAGAGCACGAGTCGTGCGAGCGGGGATCGTGAAGGTTCCGGCATGAGGGGCATCCCTGGGGTTTGGTACCCAGTAGTTGGGACGGGCGTTATAAAAACGCCGCGAAACCGGGTGCCGTTCAGGCTCAGGGCGCCGGCTGACCGGTTCCCGCTGCAGGACCGGCTGGTCCCGCACTATCCCCGGGCCGCCATCTCCCGCTCAAGGCTGTTGATCGCTGCATTGAACGACGCCTCCCACTGCGTGAACGTGCGGATGTACTCCTCCAGTCTCCGGATATTGGCTTCGGACTCGATCCGGAAGAAGGGGATGGGCGTGTCATGCCCCGGCAGCCGTTTCCAGCCAAAGAGCCCGGAGCTGTCGGAGAGGACCGCTGAATACTCCTTCTTCAGCCATTCCATCTCCCGCTCGATCTCCAGGAGTTTCTGCTGCAGGCCGGGTTCGTCCTTCAGCCGGTCGTTCGTCCGGATTGCCCGGGACACATCCGCGAGCTTCTTTTCGTATGTCCTGTCCCGGACGATCGCCCGGTAAACGTCCCGGAGCCGGGCCAGTGACGGGGCTGCACGATCGATGAGCCGGCGCTTGTGGGAGAAAATCTCCGCGTTCCCGTCCAGGTACCGCGGGTAATTGCCGTTCAGCACCTCCCGCACCCACGCGGCAATCGGGATCTCCGGGTTATTGGTGGAATACAGCGTCTGCTCCCGTGCACGGAGCCCGATGGTCCTGATCTTCTTTGCAATAAAGAGATGGTTCTCGGTCCCGGTATGGAAGAAGGAGGGATCAAGGTACGGGGTGCCCTCTTTACGGCGGCGGTCTCCATCATGAACAAGACCATCGTACCACGATTCGAACTCGTTTGACCGGCCAAGGTAGTTGTCCAGCAGCCAGTACGACTCAACCCCCGCGTCCCGGTATTTCCTGTCGCGGGCCTCAAGATCGGGCGAAGAGATGGGGCTGATCTGGACCTCGAAGACGACCGTCCTGCTATCTTTTTGCGCACAGACATCGGAGATCCAGGTCCGGTCCGGTGACGGGTGCTCCACGCAGGCGTCCCAGCCTTCCGCTTTACAGGCCCGGTAGATGAGGTACTTGATTGCGAGGTGCTCCGCCGACTCCTGCTCGTACGAACATCCGGCATCGACCGCGTGATAGAAATGCCGGGTCCCGTTTTTCGATGACCGCAGGTGCCCGGGCGCCCCGCAGCAGGCCATCGTTACGGGGAGCCCCTTCCGGTGCCGGGATTTCAGCGCCTCCCACTCCTCATCGGAAAGATCAGGGGCGATTATTGTCTCCCCGCCAATAATCGCTTTCAGCGGCATAGTGTCAGGGTATGTCCCTTGCGGGATAAAACGGTGCGGGCGGTTGTCCTGCCCCCCGGGGCCCCGTTCAGAATATCACGGCGGTTGGGTCCGGGCGGTAGGGCGCCATCGGCACCATGGTCTGGGCAGGAACGGGAACGGCAGTCGGCGCCGGGGTGACGACCGGGTCTTCCTGCCCCGGCACGTGCGTGTGCGTGTCGCTGCCCGGCAGCAGGATGCGGGTGGCCTCCGTCTTCTGACCGCAGCTGCCGCCGATATGTTCGCAGTACGCGAGCGCTGCCGTGTCGCACCCGTTCGAGACCGGCCACCGGCTGCCGTCATTGCCCTCCCGGCCCAGGTACTCCGCGTAGTGCCGGGCATCGACAAAACTCATGGACGGGATCGTCTTCTGGAGGTAACTCATCGTGATCGCGCCGGTCCGGTCCGAGCCCTGGCTGCAGTGGTAGTAGATGAGCCGTTTTGTGCCGGGGGCCTGGCCTTCGCCGGCAAGCAGCGCGATGATCTGGCCGATGCGGGACGCGTAGGCACAGGAATCGGCAGACACCCCGTCCTCGGTCATGGACTGCGTGCAGGCTGCGTCAATGGCAAGGCCGGGGGGGCAGAAGTGCACGTCCGACCAGACCGCGCTCCCGTTCCGGCCGTGGAACGGGGAGTTCTTCAGCGGGCCGGTGCAGAGCGAGTACCCGTTGCCGAAGGCCTGCGAGATGGGGCCGAACTCCTGGATGTCATTGCCCTGGTGCGTCAGGAGGCTGATGTCGATGACCTCGTACTGATCGAGGCTGAAGTCCGCCATCGCCCGCCGGATCGCCGCCGCTTTGGCATCGTTGCGGTAATTGTCGGAGGTGAAATAGGCCGGGACAAACGAGCGTTTGTCCTGCATCAGCGCGTTCATCCCGTCATAGGCATAGTACCAGTCGTCATGCATCCGGCAGCCGTGCGCGTTGTCGGGTGCGTCCCGGAGGTTCAGCGGGACCTGCCCCCGGACAAGGAGGTTGCCGGTGGCGATATCGATGTCCACGATGGTTGGGACCGAGATGTTATTCCTGGTGCTGAAGTCGAGGTTGTAGCGGTTCTGGCAATAGGTGTTGTCCGTGGCATTGTTGTCGCCGGCAAGCGCCGGCATGACCAGCAGCCCGGTAAGGGCGAGGAGGAAGAGGATGCAGGGGCCGGTGGTGCGGGACCGTGGTCGCAGGCTGTGCAGTTGCATGGCAGTGAATCACCTGAATGAGCACCGGTTGCCAACCGCGGAATAAATAGGGAACGGTTTTGGAGCGGCCAGGCGGTTACCGGCCGTGGTTCCCTGCCGGCTTTCGTTCCCGCTACCACTCCTCTGCCCGTCTGATCTGCTTGTGGGCGTTATGGCCGCAGACGTTCTTCCAGCGCTTCCGCTCGGCCCGCACGAGGCCGATCTCCGCCTTCTCCTGCTCGAAGGCGAGCTCCTTCACCAGCCGGTGGTAGTTCGCGAGGCGCGCCTGCGGGAGCTTCCCGGATCTCACGGCCGCCGTCACCGCACAGCCCGGCTCGGTCCCGTGCCGGCAGTCGGGGAACCGGCAGGACGCGGCGAGTTCAAGGATATCGGAGAAGGTCTCTCCTATCCCGGCCGAGGCGGTGCCGATGCCGACTTCGCGGAGCCCCGGGTTGTCGATCATGATGGCGCCGCCTTCGAGCACGAAGAGCTGGCGTACGGTCGTGGTGTGCCGGCCCCTGCCGTCCGACTCCCGGATGCCCGCGGTCTCCTGGACCTGCATGCCCAGCAGCCGGTTGATCAGCGTGGACTTGCCGACGCCGGAGGAGCCGATGAGGGCGATAGTGGTGCCGGCCGAAAGGTACGGGGCGAGGAGCTCCATGCCCGTGCCGTCAAGGGCGGAGACGGATATGACCGGGATGGCAGACGATGCCGGGAGGAGTCCGCCCGCGGGGTCATCCGTGCCGCCGGCGAGATCGGCCTTGTTGATCACGACCACCGGGCGGGCACCGGAGGCATGGGCCAGGGCAAGGTACCGCTCGATCCGGCGGGCGTTCAGGTCCGGACCGGCTGCCGTGACGATGAAGACCGTGTCGATGTTGGCGGCAATGACCTGGTCGGTGCCTTCGCTTCCCGAACCGCGGGTGAACCGGGTCTTCTGCGGGAGGATGTCCACGATCGCGGTCACGCCGGCGTCCGGCTGGCTGAGCAGCACCACGAAGTCGCCCACGGCCGGGAACCGCCCGAGCTTCCTGAGAGCGCCGGAGATGCCGGTCGTGACCATGCCCTCTCCGGTGAGCACGTCCCAGACCGTCTTCTGCCGGCAGGCAACGCGGCCGGCAACGTACGGCCCGGAATATTGTGCAAATGCTGCTGCGTGTTCGTCAGTCCAGCCAAGCTGTGTCAGGGTATATGAGTGCACGGGAGTGCACCCGGGTGATGCAGGATTCATAAAAAAACCTGGTATCTGTTCTTAATGGTGGGATGCTGCACGTGAAGGGGTTTGTGGTGGGAGGTCTTCTCCTGATAAAAAAACCGGGTGGGGATTCGATCCCCCCGGAATTATTTGGTGAGGGGGGCAGGGAAATCCCGCCCCGCTCATGAGTACGGGACGGTTGTTCAACTCCCGGACTGTTCGTCCCGGTTCTCATGTGACCGGCCGGCTTCCGGTGTATGTAGGCCGGCCCCTGCGGAAGGGAACCATCTGCCGGCATGAAACATGCCGGCAGAAGTATCGACAAGGTCCCGGTTAAAAACTGCCGCTTTTATCATGCCCATCCCCCAAGATCCACTCTTGATACTATGCCGTCCGTCATCCGTAACCGGTTCATTCCCGATCTGAGTCTTTTCGTCCTGCTCGCGCTCCTGGTGCTCTGCGCAGCCTGCACATCACCAGGGCCGGCTCCACAAGGCGCAACACCAGCCCCGCAGTCGCCGGGCGATGCCCTCATGCAGCAGGGAGAGGACGCGTTCTCGAACAGCAATTACGCTGCTGCAGAAGCGCTCTTCATCAGTGCACAGGAGAATTACCGCAGCGAAGGAAACGCTGCCGCAGCCCTCAAGGCACGGGACCGGGCAACCGTGTGCGGCATGATCCTCTACCCGTTCCCCTTCAACCGCAGCCAGGCGGATGCACAGGTTGCAAAGGCCATGCCGGACCTCTCCGTGCAGGAGCGGACGGCGCTGCTCGATGCGAAGAATAACCCGACCCTGAAGACCGACGGCGAAGTGATGTACTCGATGGACACTGTCAACAACATCCAGTTCCACAACATGCCCCTGATGCATACGCGGACGGCAGCCATGAAACGGACGCCGATCTATGATGAGATGTCGCCGCTGATGATCCGCAGTTACACGACCGGGCCCGGGATCGACCCCATCACCTGGGAAGGCACCGAGCAGGTCTCGATCCCCCGGTCCGATCTTCCGGCAACGGGTACATACCGGCTCTGGCTGCCCATCCCCATCGAATACGGGCCCCAGACGAATGTGACGATCCGTGCAACGGAACCTGCAAAATACGTCAAATCCACGACCGGCACGAACGGCGACATCGGGATCGCGTACTTCGAGTTCCCGCTTGCGGAGATGAAGGACCCCTTCGTCAATGCCACAGTCAAGTTCCGGTTCACCCGGCACGAGCAGCGGTTCACGATCGATCCCGCAAACGTACAACCGTACGTGACGAGCGACCCCGAGTACCAGAAATACACGAAAGCCGGCGCAAATATCGTCATTACCCCGGCGATGAAGCAGAAAGCACTGGAGATTGTCGGGAACGAGACCAACCCCTACATCCGGACGCAGAAGCTCTACTGGTATATCGTGAACACGTATCCCTACAGCCATGCCCCGCACTCCTACCTTGACGGAACAGGGAAGGCTGAGTCCGAGTACATGCTGGAGACCGGTATCGGCGACTGCGGCACCCAGAGCATGTACTTTGCCGCGCTTGCCCGGTCGCTCGGCATCCCCGCCCGGGCAATCGGCGGGTACCAGATGTTCGAGGGAAAAGCCGGCACCCACTTCTGGGCCGAGTATTACCTTGAGGGGTACGGCTGGGTCCCGAACGACGTGACTGCGGCCGAGGGAGCCGACTGGTCGTACGATGCAACCGCTGACGAGCGGCACCATTACAAGGCATACCTGTCAGAGAACCTCGACCCGTTCCGGTACGTGATCCAGAAGGACGTTGATATCCCGCTCCAGCCGGCAATAACCCGCCCGATCACGAACGACATGGTCTTCCAGGAGCCCCGGGCCGAGTGCGAGACCTGCACGGAGGACCCGATCTTCGCAATCCAGGAGTACTGGATGATCTCAATTGAGAAGGTCTGAGCAGACCAGTGGAGCGGAAAACAGAGTGATTCGTCATGGGGGTCAATGATTTTTTTATCGCCCCCCGTGCGCTACCGCATCGAAGAATCCTTCGGATTCTTCTCGAGCCTGCCCTTCCCTGCGGGAACGGCAGTCTTTCCTCTCAGGGGACGGCTTGAATTGTGATTGGACTACAGCGGTAACAGATAATATCTCGTTATCGCATCTGGGGGAATTCCCCATGGAAAATCTCCCCTGTGGTTTTTGAGATATATTCCAAAGAATCTGAAACAAATTCGTCACGTGCGATTTTGAGTTGAGGAATCGGTTGCTTTGTTGAATTCCTTTGAAGTGATGATGGGGGCTGATGCCCCCATACCCCCATTACGATGCTTGCCGCCGATGTCGAAGATTTTCTTTTGAAAATCTTCTCAACTCCCTTCGGTCGTCCCCGAAGGGAGACTGCCGTGACCCAAGGGTCAGGGCAGTCTGGAGAAAAACCTGAAAGGTTTTTCGACTCGCCCCGCGGCGGCATCATTTTCCTTTCATGAAAACGATTCCTTGTCGGAGTGCCCCGTACATGTAATACGGAGGCATCACATGCGCCCCCGAGTCGAAGAATTGCGATGCAATTCTTCTCCTGCCGAGAGTCGATAAACCCTCGGCACCCCCGCGGGGGTGTCGAGTCTCGTGAGAGGCGAGACACGAGAAGAACCCTTTGGGTTCTTCGAGTCAGGGCTGGCGCAAGGGGGACGATTATCTGAAAGGGGGAATTCTACGGAGCAGAATCGTATATTAGGATCGTATAATCTCCTGCAGGACGAGATGCAGAAAATGGGGTGGGGCCTCACGGGAACTTTCAAGTCGCACGAACGTGCCGGGTGCCAGGTCACAGCACCCGGTCCACACCCGGTATCGAACGAATCAGGTGCCCGAGGCCGAACGAGACCGCGATGGTCAGCGGGAGGACGATGGCGAACTTTGCCAGCTGTGGCAGGGTGATCCCCGCAAAGAGCAGGGAGAGGCAGACGAGGACGACCGGGTGGAAGATGTACACGGTGTAGGAATCGGCTGCCATTGCGTTCGTCACCGGCCCCTGGCTGTTGAACCAAGTCGAGAAGATCCAGATGAGCGCCGTGATGATCATGACGCACGCCATCTGCTCCCAGAGGGCATACGCCATTGCCTGCCAGTGGAGTCCGCCCGTGATGAGTGAGATCCCGGAAGGCGAACCCATGACACTGGAGAGGAAGAACGGCTCGACAACGATCAGCGCCAGCGCCGCGAGCGTGCAGGTTTTTCCCAGTCTGTCCGGAATGCGGTCGAACCACCGGTTCTCCGCTGCCACAATCCCGACAATGAAGAGGGCGATGTACTGCGGGAAGAAGGGGGGCTGGAAGTTGAAGAACCAGGTCGACCCGATGGGGAGGAAGATACGGACAACTGCCGTGATGATACCGAGCAGGAGGCCGAACCCGGCGATGGCGGCAAATCCCGGGAGGGGCTTTGCCGGCACGCTGCCAGGCGGGGCCGGCGGGCGGACGGCAGTCCAGAGCAGGTACGCGCCCGTGGCGAGGAGGAGGAACATCACGAACCACATCGGCCCGAATGCGGGACCGGTTATCGGGTTCAGGAGCGTTGCCACGGGCATGGGGAGCGGCGCCCCGGCAGCCATGAGGAGGACGGTCAGGAAGGTGTTGATGAAGAGGACATAGAAGAGGAGCGGGATGCCGAGCCGCACGAGCCGGTCATGCACAAACTTCTGCCGGCCCTTCCGGAGCAGCGAGGGCAGGACGAAGTATGCCGAAACGAGCGTGAAGAAGCCCATGAAGAAGGACTGGTTGAGCGTATCGGCTACGGCAAGCACAAACGGCGTTCCGGGGGCATTGCCCGGGTCGATGAAGTACCAGCTGCCGGGGCCCCCGTAGGTTATCGAGCAGTGCGAGACAATGACAAGGCTGATCACGAGGATCCGGAGGTTGTCGATATAGAGGAGCCGCGGTTTTTTCGCATCCCCGGCCGGTTCGGCATCACTCATAACCAGCAATCAGGCGCCGCTGATATTTATGCTGACCGGAATTGAGGTGCAGGGCCGGGCCTGCCTCCCCTTGTGTCTTTTGCGGGATAAAACCCGGCCTCCGCTGCTTCCCGGGGGAGGGGCCCGGGATCCCCCGTCTTTTCCGGGCCCCGGTCTCCCGATCGCACCGGCCGCGGGGATTCGACCGGATACGATTGCGGGTTTGACGGCGAAGGGCTCACGCTCCATGAAATTCCACGGGCTGCAGAATTGGCAGGTGTAAATAGTACCCGCACCAACATCCGGTGTGATCCCGCGTGAGAACGGTACGGATTCTTGATATCGGCGATATGCAGAACGGGTTTCTGCACCGCGACGGCAGCCTCTCCATTCACGGTGCCGATGCGATCATCGCGCCGGCCCAGGCATTCCTGGATGCGGTACGGGACGGGTTCTTTGACCATACCTTTGTGGTCATGGACACGCATTTTGCCGAGGAATATCCGCTCTCTGAAGAGAGCCGCGAGTTCCCGATCCATTGCGAGTACGGGACAACGGACTGGGAACTCGCCCTCGACGTCTCCGGCCTCCCGGATGTCAGGTACCTGATGAAGAACCGGTTCAGCATGTGGGGCAGGCGGGATGCATCCGGTGCTGCCATCCGCGATGCCCGGCACCGGACTGCATACGAGAACCTCTTTTGTTTCGTTGACGATCCCCACAACCCGGCAGAGTGCACACCCCGCGATGAATATATCCAAAAGATCAGCCCCGGCGGCGATCCCGCTGCGCTTGATGTGACCCTCATCGGGGTTGCCGCGGATTACTGCACCCGCTATGCCATGGAGGGCTGGCTCGCCTGCGGGGCACGGGTAACCATCCTCGGGGACCTGACCCGGGGGATCGCAAAGGAGTGGCCCGCGGTGCTGGCCGAGGAGCAATACCGGTGCCACGGTGTTGAGACCGTCCGGGTAATCGGGAGCAGGGAATTTTTAAAGGAACGCGCCGGGGGCCGGTGATTGCACGGCCAGCCCGGTGCAGGTCTCTCATGAGACTCTTGTCCCGCCGGGATCGGCCCCCCGGTAAACCGTATCAATACCCTTATCATGCCCCAGCCCTGAACCGGAACAGAAAGGATTACGGGGAGGTTTCACCGGATGGGTGGCGGCGGACAGGACCTTGGAAGTATGCAGGGAATGACGACGTACCGCCCGGTTTACTTTTTTTTGATCGCGTTCCTGATCACCTGGACCTGCGAGTTCATTGCCGCATACTGCAGCTACCAGACAGGAATGCAGGGAATGCAGGACCTCTTCCTGCTGCTCGGGATACTCGGGCCGTTTGCTGCAACCCTGGTCATGTTTTTCCGGTCAAAGGACCCCCGCCTCTGGAAGGACTACTTCGACCGGATCGTGAACTTCCGGCGGATCAGGCTGTATGACATCCCGGTAGCGCTCTTCCTGTTCCCGGTTGTCATCCTGCTGGCCATCATCCTCTCGCTCCCGTTCGGGCAGCCCGCATCCCAGTTCGGTCTTACCATGCAGTTCGGTTTTACCGCAGGGTTCATGCCGGTCATCCTGATCCTTGTCTATGCACCGGCGTTCGAGGAACTGGGGTGGAGGGGGTACGGGATGGACAGCTTACGAAGCCGCTGCACCCTCTTTTCCGCCACGCTCTGGTTCGCCGGTCTCTGGGCACTCTGGCACCTCCCGCTCTTCTTCATCAGCCACTACTACCATAACCAGCTCCTCTCCAACTGGCTTTACTTTGTTAATTTCTGGGTCAGCGTCCTCCCGATGGCGTTTCTGATCAACTGGCTGTATTACCGGAATAACCGGAGCGTGATCGCCTGTTTCCTGATCCACCTCTCGGCTGACATTTCGATGTCCGTTTTCCCGCTGGAGCAGTTCACCAAATGCATAGTCACGGTGCTGCTGCTCGTAGTTGCGGCTGCCGTTGTGTATGCAGACCGGAAACTCTTCTTTGACAAAGAACCATATCCCGTTACGGTGTGAACGGGATTTCGGCCGAACGAAAAGCGAGTGGGCTGGCGCCCCAGGATCCCTGCCGCACGCCCTGGAACATACGTACCGGCGCGGGCGGCCTCTTCCGGTATCGGGTATCCGTGGAGCCGGACCGTGCATCAGCGGTAACCGGCCTCATCATCGCGAACGTCATCCGGAGTGAGGCATGAAAAGACCGTGGTGTCATAAAAAAGGATCTGACAGGCTCTTTCTGGCACCATAACCCGTCAGATCAATGGCGTATTCTCTCCGGACCGTTTTGGGGAAACACCGGAAAAATTCCCGCAAATTCAGGTAAAGCCGCGATATCCGGGGTATTTTTAAAATAAGTATGTTTAAATACAACGGTAGTAAAAAGGAGCGTGACCTTACTGCGGGAGCAAGGGGTGGGCGGTCATGTTCAGCATCCTGATGAACGTATTGCAGAAACGGGGCAGTGCGCCGATGGAGCTCGATCTTCCCGGCATTCCGTCATGGCTCCAGGAGCAGGAGATCCGGTGCCGGGAAGAGTTCCTGCAGGAAGCCGGCGGGGACGTGAGCAGTATCCTCATCTCCCTTGCAACGATCCGCGGGCAGATCCTCCCGCTGCGGGCGAGCCTGCTCTTCGATGACGATGGCAGCGCAGCCTCGGCAGCGGTCAGCGCCCTGCTCGAGCGGTTCGAGAATGCCCCTGCCCTGCTCTTCACCGGGACTGTTGGCGACGACATTGTCCGGTTCTGCCGGGACGCTGAGGCCGTTGGCCGGTGCTGCGGCTCCTGCGTTGCAGACTTCGGGCCGCTCCTTGGACCCGGCTACCCGGAGCTGCTGGCGGTGCTCCGGGATGAGGGTGGCGATATCAATACCCGGATTTCGCAGATTGCCCCCGCTGCCGGGCGGTATTCCGCCCGTCATGCCCGGGTTGCTGAGATCCGGCGTGTGCATGCCCGGCTCTCCGGCATAGCCGGAACCGCACGGGCCGGTGAGGCTGACGAGATCCGGGCAACCTCCCGGATCGAGATCTACCGGCAA
This sequence comes from uncultured Methanoregula sp., assembly GCA_964448885.1. Taxonomy (GTDB): domain Archaea; phylum Halobacteriota; class Methanomicrobia; order Methanomicrobiales; family Methanospirillaceae; genus Methanoregula. Next base: position 37,897 of record CAYVAQ010000007.1, read on the forward strand.
CAGATCGCGGCAATCGATGCGGACCTGGAGCAGATCGGGACCGGGCCGGCGTCCCGGCAGGAAACCGAGGAGGCACAGCGGATGCAGCGGGAGATCGTGCAGGACACCCTTGCGCAGTCGTACCGGGAATATGCGCAGGTCCTGCACGGCATCACGGTCCGGGCAGGGGAACTCTCGGAGCAGCGGGACGACGATATCGCCGCCGGGGTGTTTCTGATCCTCCGGGAGCTCCTTGACGGGAAGGATGTGCCCGGTGCCGATGAGCTCTTCTCCGCCCTGATCGATGCGTTCCCGATCTTCATGGAGCTGATCGATGACGGAGCCCTCGTGCTTGAAAACGACAGTGAACGGGCGGTCTTCACCGATGTTGCCTCGTTTGCCAACGGGCTCCAGGACATCTGCCTCTGTTACCATGAGATGAACGCGAACGGCAGCCTCCTGTCCGTGCCGGCTCCGCAGACCTCCGGGGAGCGCCGTCAGGAGCTCGCCCGTGAGCGGGAGGAGATCATGGCAAAGGTGATGGAGGAGTCGGACTGCATCCTCCGGGCCCATCTCCTGATGTCCCTGACGGACGAAGATGGCCCGGACCTCGTGCAGGAGATGGAGGAAGGGATCCGGCAGATGACCGGCCGCCCCGTGAGGATTCGGGCGGAGTACCCGGTGCCGCTGATACCGGGGGACGATGGTGCCGGGGAGGAGACCCCCGCACAGCAGGTCCGGATTTCCCCGTCACCGGGGCAGCATGCCGCATCACGGTCAACCCCGATGTGAATAACCGTTTTTACCGGGTACGGGACATTCCCGTTCCCTGACCTGCATCCCCGGCCGGGACTCCCTGCGCCAGCCCCCGTTCCGGGATTAGACGTTGTCCGTGGGATACCACTCAAAGTAAAAGGACTCGCCGCAGGACTGCTTCTCCCCGGGTTTCAGGGTGCGGATGTGACTGTCCGCATGCTCCTCGCAGACCTGGAGATACCAGCAGGTGATCGACTGGAACCCGATCGCATCCTTTCCGCAGAATGCACATTTCGGTTGTTCGTTCATGGGCATCATCGTCTGCGCCCCGTGTCCAGATAACGGTTCCGGTTGCTGTCTTCGTGGTGGCGAAGTGTCCGGGGGGGAATCTGGCGGATCATTTGGCCGTAATCGGCAAATCCTCTTCCATCCCCGCATCGAATTCTGAAAAACGATGCCCGTCCACGAACCGGTCGAGCTCCCCGATGAACGCGTTCAGCAGGTGCACGGGCACGAGCGGGACGCCTTCGAAGACCCGGATCTCCTCCTCGATGAGGATGACGATGACGGGGATCCCCGTATCGCCCGTGACCTGTTCATAAAACTCCGCCCGCTCCCTGTGTTTCGCGATCGCTGCCTTCAGCGCCGACAGCCGGTAGCGTCCGCCCGACCACTGTTTGCATTCGATGAGCAGTGTCTGTCCGTTCCGCTCTGCGATGGCATCGTACTGCCGCCGCTGCCGTCCCCGGGTCTTCACGATACCAGTGCTGGTTGCAAACCCGTTCTGTTCGAAGATGAACGCCGCCAGCCGCTCGAAGCCCTGCCAGGGTGTTCCTTCGGCAACCGATTCAAGGCCGGCAATGCTGCCGATGCGCTCGAATTCCGTGGTGCAATACCGGTACGGGATTTGCGGATGGTTGGTGATGAAATAACGCTCCCTGCATGTCAGCGTTACCGGTTGGTGTAGTTATAGGCATGGTGAGGGGAGGGTGAAAATGAACCGCAGGTCCTTTGGAACCTCCTCCGCCGCCGGTGTGAGAGGGGTGTTGTGCCGGCAACCTGGTTGAAGAAGATCCATTCACGGGAACAAAAAAATGGAAAACCAAAAAGGGGAATGAATAAAAATTTACCGCACAACCGGGGATGCACGGGTATTGAAGGGATTGGTCCGCACCTCAAGGGAATACAGGTACGGGTAACTGGTGTTCAGGTACGCCATGTAGTCAAGCCACTGGAGGACCAGCAGTTTGTACACGCGCCCGATGTCGCCCGAGAGATGGGCATAATCGCTCGGGGGGAGGTCCGTAATGCCGCGCCGGTGCCGGAGCTCTTCGGTAAGATGGAAGACGGCCCGCAGGAGTTCTGTGAAGGACTCGTGCTCGAGCAGCACCGGGTTTTCAAGGAGCCGGAGCAGGAAATCCCGGCGCGAGGAGAGGAACGCAAAGAGCGCCGGCATATCGATTGCGGCGGTATCGGCCGTGAACGGGTGCGCTGCAATCCGTGTCCTGAGCTGTGCGAACGCTTCCTGGTTCCAGTCCTTCCCGGAAGCGAGGGATTCCCGCAGCCGGCTGCTCTCCGGGTCTCCCGCGGCAATGGTCTTCATCAATTCGTTCCCGACTTCAGCATAAAACGTGCCGATGACCATGTTGATCTTCTGCATCCGCTCGTTTTTTGCCCGCATGACCAGGAGTTTGTTCAGCACGATGGTCACGAGGAGGACGTTGATCGGCAGAAAGCCGAGGGCGTTGAAGATGTAGTTCGCGGTGTCGTTCGGGTTTTTAAGGACAAGGAACTTGCAGGTATAGATACCCAGGCTCATAGCCACAAGGACGATTGCAAGTTTTGCTTCCCAGCTCAGTCTCACCATGAATCCGGTTATCGCCCTGTCCAGAGATAAACCGGCAGGATCCATTCCGCGGGGACGGCCCGGGCGTCTTCGTGGAGATCGCGGATCGCATCTCAGGCCCGGTGTCGTGCCGGCACATCGTGCACGCCGGCCCGGATGAGCACCTTTATAATTAGGCACACCCTAACTAATTTCGATCGGAGTATGGAGGACCGGGAACAGCAGCTGCTCGAGGCATTCCAGGCACTGCTGAGGCTCAAGAACGAGTGTTCATGCTCGGTCTTCTCCGAATGCGGGCTCTCCGATATGACCGTGAAGCAGATCGCGTACCTGAAACTGATCGATGAACAGGGAGAGGTCACCTTCAGCCGGCTCGCGGAGATCACCCGGACGTCAAAACCGACCGTCACCGAGATGGTCAACAAGTGCGTCCGGATGGAATGCGCGTACCGCGAACCCTGCCCCGATGACGGCCGGATCCAGTATATCCGGCTGACCGACAAGGGCCGGATGATCGCGACTGCAGAACAGGCAGCCCTCAGAAGGCTGATCGCACGGATGATGGAAGCACTGGACGAGAACGAGCGGGAGGAGCTTGTCGCCCTCCTGCGGAAGGTCCGGTAATTTTTTTTTCACCCGGAGAAATGTTAGGTAAAACCAAACTAAATGAATGAGGAGACAATGCAGGAACCAGAACCACAGATGCCAGAGAGACTGGTGATACCGCTCTTCGAGATGGTCGTGTACCCGGAGAGCCGGACGAAATTCGGTGTCGATTCAACCACGGGCAGCCTCCTGCTCGAGGCAATGGAGAAGGGCGAGGATACGCAGGCGATAGCCCTGACCGTCAAGAGCGGGACCCGGGCATCCGAGCTGACCGCAGAGTCCCTGTACCGGACCGGGACGCTCCTCCGGCTCTCGCATCTTGAACCGGCCGATGACGGGTATATCGTGATGGCCGCGGTCGTGCAGCGGGTTGCAGCAACCACGGTCTTTGAGCGGAACGGGCGGTTCTATGCAACCTTCCGGGTACTCCCCGACGAGAAGGATATCGATGACGAGCTGAAAGGGCGGATCCTTGCCGACATCAAGCTCACTATCCACGAGACGAGCAGCCGTTTCACCGGCTCCGAGCAGTTCACCCGGCCCATCGATGAGATGGACTCGGTGGACGCGGTCATGGGATTCGTGATGCCGTTCCTGCCGGTCAGCGTTGCGGAGAAGCAGAACCTGCTGGAGCTGACCTCCCTGCGCCAGCGGTACATCACCTTCCTCGAACTCCTGACCCGGGCACGGGACACGATCGCGATCCGGATGGAGATGGCAAAGAAGGTCTCCGACCGGGTGGGGAAGTCCAACCGCGAGGCCATGCTCCGCGAGCAGCTCCGCGTCATCCAGGAGGAGCTGGGCGAGGCGGATCCCGAAGGAGGCGACACCGGCTACCGGGAGAAGATCGAGCAGTCGGCAATGCCGGAGGATGTCAAAAAGAAGGCCATGGCCGAGGTCCGGAAATTGGAGAGCGGCGGACCCCACAACCACGAGAACTCCATCATCCGGAACTGGCTCGACCTCCTGCTCGACCTGCCGTGGGCAGCCGGGGAGGTAAAGAGCATCGATATCGCGGAAGCGAGAACCGTGCTCGACAGACACCACAACGGGCTTGAGAAGGTCAAGGAGCGGATCGTCCAGCACCTTGCGGTGATGAAACTCAAAAAAGAGAAGCAGGGCTCGATCCTCCTCTTTGCCGGCCCGCCCGGCACCGGCAAGACGAGCCTGGGGAAGAGCATCGCCGAGGCGCTCGGCCGGAAGTATGTCCGGATCAGCCTCGGCGGGGTCCGGGACGAGGCCGAGATCCGGGGCCACCGGCGCACGTATATCGGCGCCCTCCCGGGACGGATCATCCAGGGGATCCGGAAGGCAGGGACGAAGAACCCGGTCTTTGTCCTTGACGAGGTCGACAAGCTGGCGTCCTCATATGCCGGCGACCCGGCAAGCGCCCTCCTCGAGGTGCTCGACCCCGAGCAGAACAGTACGTTCTCGGACCACTACCTCGAGGTGCCCTTTGACCTCTCGGACGTGCTCTTCATTGCAACGGCAAACAACCTTGCAACGATCCCGGCGCCGCTCCTGGACCGGATGGAGCTCATCACTATCTCGGGCTACACCAAGAACGAGAAGTTCGCGATTGCACGGGACCACCTCATCCCGGCGGTCCTTGCCGAGCACGGCCTTGACGCGGACACGCTCACGTTCGATGATGCGGCCCTCCATGATATCATTGATCGGTACACCCGGGAGGCCGGCGTCCGCTGGCTCCGTAAGCAGCTGGCAAAAGCAGCAAGGTATGTCTCGGAGAAGATCGTTGCCGGCACCGCGGAGAAGCCGTTTGTCGTCACCCCGGACAAACTCCCGGTAATCCTTGGAAAAGAGATGATCCGGCAGGAGGTTGCCAAAAAGGAGCCGGTGCCCGGTGTGGTCACGGGCCTGGCATGGACGCCGGTTGGCGGCGAGATCCTCTTCATCGAGGGGACGTTCATGCCCGGCAAAGGGAACCTCACGCTCACCGGCCAGCTGGGCGATGTGATGAAGGAGTCGGCATCGATCTCCCTCTCGCTCATCCGGTCACGGCTTGCCGGCCAGCAGGGGGGCTTCGACTTCATGACGAGCGACATCCACATCCACGTCCCCTCGGGGGCAACCCCCAAGGACGGTCCCTCAGCCGGTGTCACCCTTTTCACTGCCCTTGCATCGCTCATCACCGGCAAGACCGCGGCCCCGGACCTTGCCATGACCGGCGAGATCACCCTGAGCGGTGCCGTGATGCCGGTCGGCGGGATCAAGGAGAAGGTGCTTGCAGCCCACCGGGCCGGGATCAGAAAAGTCCTCCTCCCCCGCGAGAACGAGCGGGACCTCACCGATGTCCCGGAGGATGTGCGGCGCGAACTGGTATTCGTGCCGGTCGACACGGTTGAGGACGTGCTCCGGGAGGCGCTCGGGATCACCCTCCCCCGGGTATTCGCCCGGCCGGCCGGGAGCTCCGTTGTGCCGGCACAGAATGTGTGAAAGGGGAAACTATCCTTTTCTTTGAGGGAAATCAGAATCAGATTGATGATGGGGGCTGATGCCCCCATACCCCCTCAATGAGCACTGCCGCCAGTTCGAAGAACCTGACGGTTCTTCTCATCCTCATGGTTCTGATGAACCATTCGGACCCCGAAGGGAGACTGCCGTGACATTAGGGTCAGGGCAGTCTGGAGAAAAACCTGAAAGGTTTTTCGACTTGCCCCGCGGCGGCTTCAATTCGGTTTCATGTGTAAAAATGGCAGTATTGAATTTCAGTCTCCGTAGTCTATGAAATTCTCAATTAAACCGCTTTGCCCCGCCGTGCCTCGGAGAGGCCCTGAGGCGGGGAGCCCTCCTGATCGATAAATTTTCATCGACTGAATGCAGACGCTCGTTTAAACATATTTTCCACAGTAAATCCTCTCGTTCCAGTAACGACATATCCCCTCCCTTCATATCCCCAAAAACCAGACCGGTAAATAACAGGTGCAGCACCCAGATGTCAGCGAAAACGCCGGTCTTCCGGTGGCAGGTGAATACGAACGGGCCGGAGACCTATGAGAAGATCATGGTCCCGGTCTGGACCGCGGACTGGGTGGACGACCTCCTGTCCGCCGGAATGGTCGGACCGGGATCGCGGGTGCTGGATGCCGCCTGCGGCACGGGCATCATTGCACGGAGAGCGGCGGGGGTTGCCGGGCCGGGCGGCAGGGTTGCGGCGCTCGACTTCAACGAGGGGATGCTCCGGGTTGCAGAGCGGTGTGCACGGGACGAGGGGATCACGGGTATCGGGTGGTATAAAAGCGATGTGCGGGCGATGCCGTTCCCTGACCGGGTGTTCGACACGGTCATCTGCCAGCAGGGGCTCCAGTTCTTCCCGGACCCGGCTGCGGCACTGCGGGAGATGGAACGGGTCCTCTCGCCCGGCGGGCGCTTTGCACTGAGTGTCTGGGGCCGGTTTGAGAAATGCCTTCACGTGCCGGTCATCTGCGATGCATTCTCGCGCTGGTTCGGCGAGGAGTCGACCGCCATGTTCAAAGTCGCCTGTTCGCTCTCCGATCATGCGGTACTGCACGACCTGGTTGAGGGCGCCGGGTTTCAGGATATCCGCATCCGGACCGGGACAAAGATCGCCCGCCACCCGTCCCTTGCGGGCCTCCTCCCCGAATACTTCTCCATCTTCCCGATCGCGGAGAAGATCGGGGCTATGCCCGAGACGGAGCGGGATGCGATGTTCTGCAGCATCATGGAAGGGCTTGAGCCGTACACGCGGGATGGCGCCCTTGCCGTGCCGACCGAGGGGATCATCCTCTCAGCGGTGAAGGGGGAGTGACCGGGGTACGGTAGTGGGTGGTTTTTGGGAACCTGCACCCGGGAAACCATTGTTCCTTGAGATGAAGCCTATTTGCAAAGAGCTCTTGTGGAATAATTCTTGGACTTAAATCGATCTGGGAATTGTGGATGCGGAAAAAAAGATGGCCCCCAAGACTAAGAAAGAAGCAGGTACTTACACTTCATGTTTTCACCTTCGGATGAGAAAACCGAGAATGACCAAACCTGCTGCGCAGAGGGGAATGATAACCGGCAGCGAAGCGTCATGAGTTGTGATTGGGGATTGTGTTGTGGGTGACCCTCTGGTTGTTATCGTTGGAATCCCATGACCGACATAATCATTACCCCAATACGTCGGTTGACCTGCGGGAATGACATCGCGTGAAGAATAGACATACTGAATAACCTTTCCATTTTCAATTTCTGGTGTACTACCAAAAAAATATTTTACGTTATCGATTGAAAACTCTCCAGATATAACTCGCCTGCCAATTGTCAAACTAATTTCACTATCTCGAATATTATCAAAAGATCCCCGATATGATCGGATGTCCGGATCCAAGCCTTCTGCCTTTCCCGTACTATCATAAAGATGTGCCTGATAAGGTACACCATTTATCCGAATCGTTATCGTCTCATTATGCGCCAGTTTCCCCCGCATCTTCGGGATATCGAATGTCAGCAGTTCGTATTTTGTAATCGATGAAGGAATCTTCAGTTCTGATGCATTATACGGTGCATTACTTGGTGTTGACAGTCCATCGAAAGAGATCAGTGGTGATGCATGCTGGGTTTCAGTCGGGATTTGTGATGTAGATGGTGCTTCGGTGATTATCATTGTTATCGGAAAACTGCGAGTCACATCAACATCATCGATATTTACTGAAGGCCCTTCTGAAACAACATTTTTATAAGAATAGACATATTGGATGACATTCCCATTTTCTGTTTTAGGTGTAGTATCGAAAAAATAATTTGTCCCGTTAATTTTAATTCGACCAAGAATGCATTCCTCACTTAATACGAAACTGATTTCACTGTTTTTTTCATTTTTAAGAGTTCCTGAACAGCCCGTAGTATCGCATATTATACCATAGGCATCTTCGGTACCATTCTTAACTACTATCTCATACGGCGCACCATCAATCCGAACCGTGATCGTCTCATTCTTCGCCAGTTTCTCACGCATCTTCGGGATATCGAATGTCACAAGATCGTACTTTTTAATTGACGGATGAATTTGGAGCTCCGAAGCATTGTAGGACGCATTACACGGTGTTGACAGCCCCTCAAAAAAAATAACGGGGGAGTCTGTTGCGGGTATGGTGTAATTATTTCCACTTGCGATAGTTCCAGCACTTACAACTCCCGCAACAGATAGCATCGCGAGAAGCGGTATTACGAATAAAAATCCTGTTCCGGATATCGTTCGTCTCATCAGCACCATTCCCGTTTTCGCACTTATTGGAAAAGCCCGGAAATTCGCACGAAAAAAAATTATTTCCGTACCCCGTTCCAGAAGAGCGTTGAGTTGTGGAGGGCGCTCATGTTGGAGGGGGCGTGCACCCAGCGGCCGGTGAACGCGTTGCCGTCCTGCGAGAGGACAAAGACAAAGAGCCCCACATCGTCATCGCTCTCTGCATAGGTGCCGGTCAGGGTGTTGTCCTGCACCGTTGCATTAAACGTGCCGGTGAAGGTCCCCACATCAGGATACGTGTAGCTGTAGTTCCCGGTCACGTCCGTTGCGGCCTGCTTAAATGTCATCACCGAGACCGTCCGGTTGCCGTCCCGTTCGAGCCAGGTGGTGTTCCAGGTACCGGACCAAGAAACGGCAGGGGAGGTCGTGGCGGTAGCAACTGCTGCTTCAGTGGTGGTCACCGGTGCCGCGGTCGTTGCCGCAGGCTGCGCCGTGTTCGCATTGGGTGTGCCCGTGCAGCCGGCAGCGATCAGCATGACGCAAAGGATGCCGGCAAGGGTAAGAGAAAGGGATGGTTTCATCATGATCTCCCAAGGTATTTCCTCTCAGCTAATTATCCCTGCTGGAACGATGCGGTGCATGCAAGAGATCCTGCAATCCCCGGATAGATCCCGCATTCCCCACGGGAATATCATACAGCCCCATCCTGAACGGGGAAACCGGCTGGATTATGCAGGGACGGGTCCGGTGCCGGGATCCGGTATGCCGATAAACCCACACCCTTCGCGGGGCATGGACTCCGGAATGACCGGACCTGTTCCGCCGTACAGCAGGAAACCCGGTGAGGACCGGATGCCCTCCCGTTTTGCCGGCTGCGAACTGCCACCTCCTCTTCATTTATATCCCCCCTGGCACCATTGTTGGTTGAAGGTGGAGGAGAATGGCAGCGTGGAAGTGCAGGGTATGCGGGTATGTCTATGATGAAGCGGCCGGGATCCCGGGATCGGGTATCCCGTCAGGGACACCATTTTCAAACCTTCCCGGCGGATGGACCTGTCCGGTCTGCGGAGCGGGAAAAGAAGCCTTCGATGCAGTCCCGTCCGATGACATCCATGCCCGCTCCGTGACTACGGTATCGGATGTCCTCGCCGCGGAACTCGCTGCATGGGATGTCCGCTTCATCTTCGGGCTCCCCGGCACCTCATCGCTCGGGCTCGTGGAAGCGGTACGGAAGAACACCAGCCTGCAGTATTATGTCTTCCGGCACGAGGCGAATGCAGCCATGGCAGCATCGGCCTACAGCAAGCTGACCGGGAATGTTGCGGCATGTCTTACCATCGCCGGCCCGGGCGCCACGAACCTCGTCACCGGGCTGTACGATGCAAAGGAGGATCATGCATCGGTCATTGCCCTCAACGGGCAGTCGGAAGCGCAGTACACCGGCCCCGGCGGGATCCAGGAGATCGACCAGGACGCCCTCTTCCGGCCGGTGACCGTGTATAACAACACGGTGGCGAGCCGGGACAAGGCGGTCCTGCTGCTGACCCGGGCGCTCAAGTATTCGATTGTCCATCGTGGCGTCTCCCAGCTCTCGGTCCCCAACAACATCCAGAAGGAACCGCTGGATGCAGCGTTCTGCACCCGCGAGTCCTGTATCGGCAGATCATCGTTTGTCCCGGCGGATGAACGGATGCGGGAGGCAGCGGACCGGATCAATGCCGCAGAGAATCCGGTCATCATTGCCGGCTGGGGAGCCTATGAATCCGGCCATGACGTCCTCGCAATCGCACGGAAGATCGGTGCACCGGTCCTCACTACCTTCCGGGCAAAAGGGATCCTGCCCGAGCGTGAGGAATGGGTGCTCGGGATCCTCGGGAATGTCGGGTCGCCCGCGGCCCGGAGAACCGCTGCCGACGCGGACCTCCTCATCACGCTCGGGGTCGGCTTCTCGAAGTTCACGAATGTGCCGGCAGATAAGCCGATGGTCCAGGTTGATATCGATCCGGTCAAACTGGGCATGAACAGCAGGTCGCTCTCCCTGTACGGGGATTGTGCCACGGTCCTCCCCCGGCTCCTCCCGCTCCTTATGCAGAAAGAAGCGGAGGCACGGCGCACAGCAGTCGTCCGGATGAAACGCGAATGGGACGAGCAGCGGGACCGGGAAGCGGATGGCACTGCGGTTCCGATCCGCCCCCCCTATATCATGAAAGTCCTCTCGGACGTGATACCGGACAATGCCGTCATCTCCCTGGATGTCGGCGAGAACCAGTGGTGGTTTGGCCGGAACTTCCGGATGAAACGCCAGCGGTTCGTCATGTCCGGGTATCTTGCAACCATGGGTTTTGGTTTTCCCGGCTCACTGGCAGCGAAGATCGCGTACCCCGACCGTCCGGTCTTCTGCATCACCGGTGATGGCGGGTTCTCCATGGCCATGGGGGATTTCGTGTCGGCAATCAAGTACGACCTCCCCGTCGTCGTCATCATCCTGAACAACCGGCAGCTCGGGATGATCCAGGTCGAACAGATGATGGAACATTACCCGAATTTTGCCACTGACCTGCTCAACCCGGACTTTGCGAAGTACGCCGAGGCCTGCGGGGGCGCCGGTTTCAGGGTAACAAAACCGGAAGAGTTACGCCCCGCAGTCGTGAAGGCTCTGGCGATGGGCCGGCCGGTCATTATCGATGTGGAGACGGACGCGAACCGGTTCTGAGATGAACAAGGGGGGAGGATCTCCCCGGTGCTCATCGTTTTTTGCCCGGTCAGTTCCCGAACAGCGGGCGGAGCTCGACCTTCTGCCAGTCCTTGTCCATGACCTTCATTTACAGCGTTTGGGTGCCCGGCACGTACACGACCTGGTGGTTGCTCGAGTACGCGGTCGTCCCAAAGACGATATGACAGAATTTCGAGCCGCCGTTCTCCATACAGACATCGCGTATCTGCATCATCTTCTGTGCATCGATCATTCCCTTTGCCTCGCCGGCCTGCCGGAGGAGGTTGTTGTACCGGACCAGCGAGTGCTCGGGAGGCGCGGAGAGGTTCCATGACGGGTCGGTGAAATGGTTCGCAGCAGCAACAATCCCGCTGCCGGTCCGCTGAAGGGTCCTGTTGGTCATCTTCTCGTACACGAACGCTTCGCCCGGTCCGGCAACATCAACGATCCACCCGACATCCGGAGATGTCCCGCGGATGCCGGCATCGAGCGCTTTGAGGTCGGAATAGTCAAGCATAAACCGGAAGTATTCGGTGATGAATTCCGGACGGGTCTCCGGTGCCTCGTCAGATATGCCCGCATTGTCGTCCGCAATGAAGAGCCCTTTGCTGTTCATGAAGGTCTCGGGGCGCACCCCGGCCGGGCTCCAGGTTGCCACGGCATTGCTGCCATCCGTGGGCCGGTACACGGTAAGGACATACCACTTCGTGAGCGGCATCACGGCATCGTCCAGGTCCCAGTTCCGGGAGACGATGACCGAGCTGTCGGTGGTGTAGTCGCCCCACGTGGCAAGGTACGAGCAGGACGGGGGCGGGACGGGGGATGCTGACAGGAGTTCAAAGATCGCCCCGAACCAGAGCACGGCAACATCGTCCTCCGAGAGCCCCGAGGTCTCGGCAATGCCGGCGAAGATCTCCTTCACGCGCTGCGGATAATAGGCGGGTATGTCGTGGCCGATCTCCCGCATCTTCTCCCGGGTGTATCCATGTTTTGCCACACTGTCAAGGATGAACGCGTACTCCTCGTTGAGTTCGGTCTTCATCAGGGCCCCGTACTGGCGGCCCATCTGCCGGTAGGAACCGGTGAGGACAATGACCGGGTATTCCCCGGCCTGGTACCGCCTCCCGCCTTCGAACGAGGCAACGGGGGTGAGGTCCGTGGTGATGACCGGCGCTTCCGGGAAAGACCGCACCTGCGGCAGGACCAGAGCGGCAGCAGGCGCGAACGCGAAACAGAGGATAAGGAGCAGGGCGATGATTCTCATGCACCTGCTGTCTTCGTTGTACGCAATAAGACCTTTGATCCGGAGATGCCCGGCCTGGTCGTCCGGGAATCCGGATTACTCCTTCGCAGCCAGGAACTCCTTTCCCCGGGCATCGGCGGCAAGGAGCGCATCAAGCGCCATCTGCGGGGTAACGGCAAACGGCATGCTGTCCATGAAGTTCGCCGGGCCGGTTGCGGTTGTGGCAACGTTCATGAGATCGTCGCGGGTCAGCGGACTTTTGCTGATCCCGGCAAAGGTCACGGGCAGCCCGACGCTATCGCAGAACCGGAGTACCTCGTCAATTTCCCGATCCGGGGCACCCTCGAGCATGAGCTGGACGAGCGTGCCGAATGCCACGAGCTCGCCGTGGTACATGTGCCGGCACGCGGGGATGGCCGTGATTGCGTTGTACACCGAGTGGGCGCAGGCAATGCCATTGCTCTCGAAACCGACTCCGCTGAGGTAGATGTTCGCCTCGATGAGGTTCTCGAGCGCGGGAGTGAGGGTCTGGTTTTCCGCACCCTCCTTTGCTGCAATCCCGTCCCGGAGGAGGATATCGTAGCAGAGCCGGGCCAGGGCAAGCGAGGTCCCGGTCTGTTTCCCGCCGGCGAAGTTGTCATGGCCTGCGGCAGCGTTCGCCCGTGCCTCAAAGTACGTGGAGAGTGCGTCCCCCATGCCGGCAACGAGGAGCCGCACGGGTGCCCGCATGATGACCTCCGTGTCGGCAATGACCGCCTCCGGGTTTTTGGGGAGGAGGAGGTTACCGGCAAAGACATGGCCGGTCGTGTACGTGACGGCAATCGCGCTCGTCGGCGCGTCGGTCGATGCAATGGTCGGGACCGTCACGACCGGGGCTTTCTCAAAGAACGATACGCCTTTTGCGGTGTCGAGCGCTTTTCCCCCACCGGCACCCGCGACAACGCTGCAGCGGTTTTTCCGGTATACCTCCCGCAGCCGGTCGATCTCGGGCCGCGTGCACTCCCCGGCGAATTTCTCGAAAACAACCGGTGTTCCGGATTTCCGGAAACTATCTTCGATGACCGGCCGCAGGTCAGCATACGCGTGACCGCCCATGACAAAGAGGACCGGGCCGCCGAGATGGGCAATGTGTTTGCTGATCCGCTGAATCTCTCCGGCACCCTGGATATATTTCGATGGTGATACCAGTACTCTGGTCATATCCTTCCTGCTCCGGAACACCATGGGTCATGCTTCCAGATATAACCTGCACGGGCGGAGCGGGATTACGCTCCCTAACCTGCCTGGTCGTCCGGCTTGCGGGGAGGTGAACCCGAAGGGCTGAATCGTTCGAAGAGGCACTCCCCGGTCGAATACCGCTCACCGGGTCCCCGTGCAAGGAGGATGCTGTGGGCATGGTCTTTGCAGACAGCGGAGGCCCGGCACCCGAATGCCTGGATACCGATCGCTTCCCTGCCACAGACCGCACACTGGCGATGCCCTTCCATACGTACGCTTCTCATCGCCGCTGTCAGGTAAAAAGGTTTTCACAGCCCCTGGCGGTTGGTGTACCCGGTGGGCTGGTACTGTGGCTGTTCTGACCCGGTACAACCAGGGCCGGAACCCGTTAAGCTCATAATTATTGCCGGCAATCATTTGCCATGAAACTCACTCCAGCAGCAGAAGCAGAGGTTGTCGCGACCATGGAACGGTATGCCGAGGCGTACCGGAGGAAGGACATAAAAACGCTCTCGGACCTCTTCTCAACGGATATCACCGGGTACGGCAGCGGACCTGACGAGGTCATCGGGAACCACCGCGAATTCATCCGTCAGATCCGGCGCGATGTAACGCAGGCAGACCTCCTCTCCGTAACCTTCTCGGAACGGAAGATCTTCGGTGACGGGCGGGTTGCGTGGGCAACGGCCAAAAATACCATTGTCTTCACCACGGACGGGATCACCAAAGAGGCACTCCGGGGGAGATCGACGATGGTGCTGCGGAACACCGGCAGCCGGTGGATCATCGAGCAGCTCCATTTCTCGCTCCCCTATGGCGGGCAGACCGAGGGCCAGTCATTCCCCGGTGCGTAACTCTTTTTTTCACGGAGAATTTTAAAACGGGGATTTAGTCGCGCAGGACAGCAGCTCCCGGCTCGATGTACCGGCCCGACCCGATGAACCAGGTCCCGTCGATATCGTTGAGGTAACTGATCTTGAGCTCCGTCCTGTTCGTTGCAGGGTTTATCGAGTAATAATCGACCATCCCGCCCCCGGTCCTGGCCGCGTCGATCATGGCCTGGATATGGTGCCGGCCCATCGGATCGGTATCATTGCAGCGGTTCATCCCGATGGTATCCGGGCGGTATGGCCAGGCAAGGACGGTACCGTTGTAATCGTACGCGAAGATGTACAGGTCGTCCCTGATGAAGCGGCCGTTCCGGTCATTGAATGCAGCGAGGGCCTTCTCCCTTCCTTCTGCCAGCGCATAGGATCGCGCCTCATCCATGAACCCCCGGAGACCGGGATCCACCAGCCGCTCCTCACCGGTATAGATGCCGGCACCGATCCAGTAGGTACGGTCAACGGGGCTGACATAGCTGATCTTGTACCGCACGGTATAGTTTGCGGCAGGATCCGGGTACTGGTACAGGAGATATCCACCGCCGTTCTGTGCAAGCTGGATCTCGGTCCTGGTATAATACCGGCCGGACGCGTCCCGGGTATTTGCAAAACTGGTCCCGACCAGGTCCGGCTGGAAGGGCAGCGCAAGAGCCCTGCCGTCATAGTCCAGCGCGTAGATGTACAGGTCATTCTGCGTGAACGGGCCGGAACGGTTATTAAATGTGGCGAGGGCATCATCCCTGCCATGGAGCCGTGCATAATCTGCTGCCGTTTCCACGAATGATTTGATCTCCTGCGTTGTTGAGGGAGGTGCGGACCCGGCAGCCATTGCCGGCTCAACCGGGCCATAGTAGACACCGGATCCGAGCCACCAGGTGTCGTCAACCCGCGCAACGTACCCGAGTTTTCTCTCGATCGCATTGGCCTGCTGTGGGTTGTGGTAATAGAACCAGAGGAACCCGGAACCATCGGCGAGTGCGTTGCGGAACTTCCAGGCATACGGGTTGCCAAAGGCATCAGGCTCAGCGAGCCGGTTCGTCCCGATCAGTTCCGGGCTGACCGGGTGGGCGAGCGTTGTGCTGTTGTTGTCATACGCATAGATGTAGAGTTCTCCCCGGACAAACGAGCCGTTCCTGTTGTTGAACTCCCGTAAGGCCGCCTCCCTGCCATGCTCCCGGGCATAGGCAACGGCTTCCTGGACAAACGCGACCAGCGTCTCATTGGTGGTCACGTTGACCGCCCCGGGGATCGCCGGAGTCACCGGATGTGGCGAAACATCCGGCCGGGTACAGCCGGCAGAGAATGTCATTAGTACCAAAGCTATGGTGAGCAGGAGGAAGGAGATGCCCGGTTTCATACCGCAATTTCAGAGCCGATATGGCATAAACATACAGGATTTTGATCGGGAGCAGCATCAGCGGCCGGGAGCGGGAGATGCCCGCGGTTCACCCGCCGATGGGCCAGGCCCCTGTTGTCGAGGATATATGGTTACCGGTAACGCTCAAAATAGCACTCGCCGGATACTTTGCGCTCCCCGGGTTTCAATGCAAGGAGTATCGGGTTCGCATGGTCTGCACAGACATATTCTGCGCAACAACCAAAACCCTGGAACCCGATTACTTCTTTCCCGCAGGTCTGGCACTTGTCGGGAACGCTCATGGCAGAGAATGATTGTTCTGTGGGCTCATAGTGTTTTTCACGGTTTTTCCCGCCCTGGCTCATTCTTTTAGCTCTGTAGAAAACCTTCAATTCTGACGCTCTTGGGGGCGTCGCCAGGCGGCTCCACCCCCGCCGCTGGGGCATCCCCGGTTGCGATGACGCCGTATTACCCGTACACAGATTGGTAAGGCTGATGACAGGTAATGCTGCAGAATCATAAGCACCCCCGACCCCAACGGGGGCAGGGCTGGCGCAAGGGGGGCAATCAAATCACATTACCAGGATTTCTACAGAACAATTCTTTTTGCAATTCATTTCCCTGCCCCGACAGAGGGGGAGCGGTTTTTTTGAACCCCGGCCATCCACTGATTATAATAACCTCCTCAGATCACAATAAGGAAAAACGGTTGGAGTGCCGGAGCGCATGGTGGCCCGGCCTCCTTTCACGAGTGCATGGATATGATGAACATCCCCGATCCCCGACACAAAACGGGCAGGAACCGGGCGGTACTCCCTGTATGCATCCTGGTGCTGCTCCTGGTTGTTGCCGGAACGGCTCTGGCAGAAGATGTACCGGATGCATCCGCAACAACACCGGCACGGACCGGTGCCAGTATCTATTTCGAGACCTCGCCGCCAGGTGCAACGATATGGCTTGACAATGTCAATATCGGCACAAGCCCGTTCACGTATTTTTCACCGAGGACCGGGACCATGAAGGTGCGGGTGAGCAAGAAGAACTTCCAGGACTACACGGAGGTCATCACGGTTGGCGATGGGGAACGCGTTGACTTCAAAGCCCTGCTGGCTCCTGTCCCGAGCGAGACCGGTGTTGCGGAGACTCCTGCGTTTGTCGTGACCACCGCAACAGTCATCGACCGGGGCCCGGTCATAACCGTCCCCACCCCCTGGCCGACCGGGACGCCGGAGTCCCCGGTGAGCCCCGTCCTTGCCGCCAGTGGGCTCGCCCTTGCAATCGTGGTGGGTGCACTGTTTCGCCGGTAAGTCTCTACGGTAAGGCTGCCGGATGGCCTCGTCACTTCCCCTGGTGCCGGATGATCCGTATATATTGACCCTGACGCCCGTGCCTTTCCTGCTGACCGGGCGATAGTGCCCGGGTGGGATCCCCGCCTGTTGATGGTAACAGTGCAGAGTATCCTGTGACGGAACAATGCGCAGAGATCGCTGCCGTACCGGGATCCGATCCCGGCCCATTCCCCGCGGCTCTCACCCTGCAGGGGGCTTCCTGGCGAAAGATTCACGTGCCGGAAGGATAATGTCAGGCTTATGGGAGCGGTCGTGATCGGGTATGCCGGATAATGAATATCCCGGCCTGACCCCGGCACAGGAGCGGATGGTCAGGATTGCCGTTGAAGGGAACTGCGAGCTCTGCTCGGAATATTTTGCGCTCCCGTTCCTGGAGGTCCATCGTATCTCCCGCCGCCTGTACCGGGAGATGGTGCGGGATCCCTCGACACGGATCCTCGTCGTATGCCGGCTCTGTCACGACCACATCCACCGCCTTCCTGTCAGGGTCAAGGATCAGCGGGCTATCGCAGCCCGGCGGTCGTTTTACATCCGGCAGGACCTGCGCAGGGCACTGGGCTACCGGCCTCCTGTCTATTCTGCTCCTGATGAACCGGATCCGTCACGGCTCTATGACGAGATGTTCAGCCACATCTCCCCTGGTTCGTTCCGGCTGAGCGGGTGATCCGTCTGCTTGTGCCTTCCATGAGACGCGGAGAGCAGGAGGAGGTTTCGTACTGGCACGCTCCGGCCCCGTAGTACGGACTGGTACACCAGGTACGGATGTTGTACCAGGAAGCCGGATAGCCGGGTATTGCCGGGGGGGCAGTTTTACCGGATCTTTGGCCAGGGACCATATGGGCACCGTAACTCTGCAATCAACGCCGTATATTCTGATTCACTGGACCAGAATCCCAAATTATATATTTTTGGATGGAAAGACAACACCACATAGCCCGCATTATGTACCGTATCCTGTATGTCGACGACGAACCCGGTCTCCTCGAGGTAGCACGAATCTTCCTTGAGCGCGGCGGGGGGATGACCGTCGAGACAAAAACCTCCGCTATCGCTGCCATCCCCCTCCTTGAATCGGGAGCGTTCGATGCGGTGGTATCCGACTACCAGATGCCCGGCATGGACGGTATCGGATTCCTGAAACGGGTGCGTGGTTCGAACAACAGTATCCCCTTCATCCTTTTTACCGGGAAAGGCAGGGAGGAGATCGTCATCCAGGCCCTGAATGAAGGGGCTGATTTTTACCTCCAGAAAGGAGGCGACCCGGTCTCCCAGTTCGCCGAGCTCTCGAACAAGATCCGGTATGCGGTTACCCGCAGGCGTGCGGAACATGCGGTGGAAGAGAAGACCGGCGAGCTTGACCGGTTCTTCAACTGCAGCCTCGACCTGCTCTGTATCGCGGATACCGATGGATACTTCCGGCGGATGAACCCGGAGTGGGAGCGGGCCCTGGGGTATCGTCTCGGTGAACTGGAAGGGAAACGGTTCCTCGACTTTGTCCATCCCGATGACCTTGCATCTACCCTTGAGGCAGTCTCATCCCTCAAAGACCAGCAGATCATCGTGAACTTTGAGAACCGGTACCGTCACCAGGATGGAACCTACCGCTGGATCGAATGGCGATCCTACCCGCACGGGAACCTGATCTATGCAGCCGCCCGGGACATCACGGAACGGAAAGATGCAGCCGAAGCACTGGCGAGGGAGAAGACGTTCATCGATGCGATCTTCAACAGTGTCCCGGGGATGCTCTACCTCTATGACGCCGATGGACACCTTGTCCGGTGGAACCGCAAGCATGAGCTCATGACCGGGTACACTGCTGAGGAATTGTCGCGGATGCAGCTCCTTGACTGGTACCGGAATGATGAGAAGAGCCAGCGTGCAGTCCTCGCCGGGGTAACGACAACCATGGAGCAGGGTTTCGGTGAAGCGGAAGCGGACCTCCAAAGGAAGGACGGGACGAAGATTCCCATGTACTTCACGGCAAGCCCCCTGACGATCCAGGGAAAACAGTATTTTGCCGGCCTGGGTATCGATATTTCCGATCGCCGGAAAGCCGAGGAGAAAATCCGGGCAAGCGAAGAGAAGTACCGCCGGATTGTGGAGACCGCGATCGAGGGAATATGGTCCATGGATGAGGAGTTCACCTCCATCTTTGTCAACCGCAAGATGGCTGAGATGCTCGGATATACGGTCGATGAGATGCTCGGGAAGACGATCATGGAGTTCATGGACCCGGAGGAACTTGGCGATAACGAAAAGAGACTGGCAAACCGGCGCAGGGGTGTCAGTGAGTATTACGAGCGGAAGTTCCGCCGCAGGGACGGCAGTACCCGGGTATTCGGCGTCTCGGTTACTGCAGTCATGGATCATGAGGGCAGGTTTGCCGGCTCGTTTGCCATGCTGACCGATATTACCGACCGGAAGCAGGCTGAAGACGAGCTGAAGAAGAAGAACGAGGAACTGGGCGCCGCGTATGAGCAGCTGACCGCGTCGGAAGAGGAACTCCGGCAGAACCTGGACGAACTGGCGGCAAGCCAGCAGGAGCTGAGGAAGAGCGAGAGCAAGTATCGTCACCTCTTCAACAATGCCATTCTCGGGATCTTCCGCTCAACGCCGGACGGTCGCTACCTTGACATGAACCCGGCGTTTGCCCAGATCGCCGGGTATGAATCGCCCACAACGATGATGGAGTCGGTGAAGGATATCCGGGAGCTGTACGTCCGGCCTGAAGCCCGTGCAGAGCTCGGGGAGATCCTTGCACGGGACGGCAGGATCCAGAACTTTGAAGCGGAGATCCGGCGGCTGGATGGATCGACAATCTGGATTGCCATCAATGCCAGGACAACAAAGGACAAGGACGGGCGTATCGTCTCGTTCGATGGGACAATCGAGGACATTACCGGCCGCAGAAACGCCGAGACCGAGCTCGTTCGCCGGAATGAGGAACTCCAGGCATCGTATGCGCAGATAACCGCCGTGGAAGAGGAGCTCCGGCAGAACCTGGGCGAGCTGACGGCCCGGGAAAACCAGCTCGTCACACAAAAAGAGGAGCTCGCGAACCGGAACAACCTGATCACCACCATCCTTGACACAACCCCCATCGGCATCTTCATGGTTGAAGTCCCTTCCGGCAAACCGATCCTGGCAAACCGGGAAGCGGGCCGGCTGCTCGGACGCGGCATCCTGCCGGATGCGAGTGAAGAGAACCTGTCCGAGGTGTATGAGGCATACCGGAGCGGGACCGGGGGCCGGTACCCGACTGATGAGATGCCGATCATCCGGGGGATGCGTGGCGAGACGAGCAGGGTTGACGATATGGTCGTGGTCCGCCCGGATGGTTCACGGGTCCTGCTCGAGGTATTTGGTAACCCGGTACGCGACTTTTCCGGCAGGATTGTCGGGAGCCTTGTTACGTTTGTCGATATCACGTCCCGCAGGCAGGAATGAACCGGATCCCGGTCACCGTGCGACCGGTATTTCATCCACCTGACCGTTCTGAGATGTCCGTTATAAAAAATCTCTGCATAAAAACCGGTCCGGCACGGGTCATGCCTGCCGCCCCGCAAAAAAAGCAAAAAAATGAGATGGTTCAGGGGAACCGGACGATAGCCCAGTTCTCCTGCAGCCTGTTCTTCTGGGGCACCGGCTTTTCGTAGAACCTGATAAAATCGCCCAGTTTTGTCCATGCCCTGTCTCCTTCGTATTCCGGTCCAACCGCTTTCTCATCCATGGTATTCTGGTCGAGCCCGTCAGCGATCAGATCGAATTCCCGGTACACAAAGGGATACCCCTCAGCACCCATGATCGCAGGCCGGCCGGTCACAACCTCAAAGTGGAGGTGCGGGACATCGGACTGGCCGGTATTGCCCATCCGCCCGATAACATCCCCTTCCCGCACCCGCTCACCCACGGTCACATTCACGGATCCGGGGACAAGATGGCAGTACCCCGCATACCTGTCATTGCCGATATCGATGACAACGGTATTGCCGGTACCGGTCTCGAAGGCAAAGGGAATCTTCTGGTAGATGATCTCGTTCTCGGGCACGCCGTCACGGGCCACGACAACGGTCCCGTCGGCCACTGCATAGAGTTCCCTGCCGTAACCGGTGAAGTTCCGGGCATAGCTGGCGTTCCCGGTTGCCGCATTCCCGGTCACCGGGTCGATGTAGAACCAGTCCTGGGCATACCGCTGGTCTACCGTGGTCTTGTTATACATGGTTATTGGCGCCAGGAAGTGGTGGGTGGTCGGCTCCGTGGTCTCCATCACTACCCAGCCCGGCCCCTTCATCGGGGAGCCGATAACAACCGGCTTGTCCTTCCTGTTCACGGTCACCTCGCCGCCGGTTATGGTGAGCGGGGGCAGCCCGAGCGCACTCCGGTTCAGCGTCAGCCGGTGCACGAGTTTCTCTGGTATGGCGTTCTCATCCACCTTGAACCAGATCGAGATCCGCGGGGTGCTGAGTCTGAGTGTTCCGGTCTCACGCTCTTCAGCGGTCGGCGGGGGATTGGATGCAGGCTGGTACGTGCGCCGGAAGACCCTTGCATCCGGGGTGTAGATGACGCTTCCGGTTGCCGGGTTGATCACGTCGATCGACTCCGGGACATATGCGCTGGTATCCAGGCCGTTGAGCTCGAGCTCGTACGCAAGGTTTATCCCGTTCGTGCTGGGGAGCGGGATCGGGGATACCGGGTTGGTCATGGTCAGGACCGGTGTTGCCGGGGCGGTCTGCGTCTCCTTCACTGCAGGGGGAGTGACCTCCTGCGGTGCCGCGGGCTGGGTGCACCCGGCAGCAAAGACAACCGTGATACCGATGATGAGGATGATGAAAGCAAATCTCATGGATACACCTGAATGGTCAGGAGTCGGTTTGTACCCAGATAAATTTCATGATCCTGCTTTTGGCGGGAATGACAGACGGGGTGGGGGACAGCTGGTCAACTGCCGTCTTCCATCAGGCGCCTGCAGATCAGCGACGCGGCAATCCACCCGTACTCCTTCTGGTACTCGTTGACCGAGATATAGGAGAGCAGGTTCAGGGTATACGGCAGCAGCCCGAGATAGTACTGCGTGATGTCATCGTCACCTGGCGTGATCCGGTCGGCATGCATGCGGAGATTACGGACAACCCGGAATGCTTTTTCCAGGGATGGATCGCCGATCGTTTCCGGAAGCGCCGGAATGTCGGAGAGCGAGCGGGCCGTGAGGAACCGGGCATCCAGGAGGGCGAGGTCCCTGAGCGAATCCCGTGAATTCACCGGGACCATCTCGCCCTTCAGGACAGCTTCGAGCTTGATGATGTCGCGAAGGATGTGCGAGTACTTCGTGTCCGCAAAATCGATCAGCCACATGTTCAGGGTCTCATCCATCAGGACATTCTTCATGTTCAGGTCGCAATGCACCGAGCTCTCGTACACGGAAAAAGTCCGCCCGAACCGGCCGGGCATGACCGTTTCGATGAACCAGAGGGGATTGACCGACCGCCCGAGGCCGAAGGGGAGCTCGATCTCTTTCTCATCAGGGGAGGCAGCGAACCGGGCCTGAGCATATTCCCGGATCTGGTCATATTTCCAGAACCGGTTGTACTCCTGGTACAGGTCCATCTCCTTCCTCGCCGGGTTCCCGTACCATCCCTGCAGGACGACCCGGAAGAGTGCATCGAAGACCGGGAGGATCTCATCCGGCGTGTGGGCGAGATAATAATCCTCGAGCGAGAAGATTTTACTCTCTGCCCCCCGGATCCCGACAAAGTTATAGAGGATACCCCCGAAGTCACCGATCCGTTCGGTCTCGATGATCTGGGTGGCATTATTCTGGATATACCGTTTGACATGATCGGTATACCCGTGGATCTCCGCTTCGATGAGCGGCCACGTCCCCAGTTTCATCACGAGCGGCATCATCATGGCGCCCCGGCTGTCCTTTGCACTGACCCGGAACACCAGGGTCCCGGAGAAGCCCCCGGTCAGGGGTGTCAGATCGACCCCGCTGCAGCCTTGGTGCATCCACCGGGTGATCGTCTCAAAGGTCCGGTTCCAGCCCGGGCAGTCCCCGTGAATCCGGATCGGCATGTTGTCGGTATGTTCGATACGGGAGATGTAATTCACCCCAACGAGTGCAGTGTCAAGCAGGGTGTCCGGGCTGAGCTGCAGGATGTCACTGCAGGGTTCCCGTGCTGCCGTTCCTGATACGAGCCGGGCAATGTCCCGGGTGGAGAACGAGGGAGGCGTATCGAAGACCAGCCCGTGCAGGTACAGGAACGGGCTCTTCTCCGCCCCCTTTTGGTTTTTCTGGCAGCGGAGAATCTCCAGCAGGTCGCGGTCACGATCCGGCAGCATGGAATGGATATCGATGCATACGCCAAACGCGACGAGTGTTCTCTCTCCCGCAGGGGCCGGGACGGTCCCTTCCAACGAAGGCATCCCTGCATAGATGACCATGCTCATCACGGCGGGGCATTTCTCCCGCGTTGCTTTTGCATGAGCGAGGATGTCCGCACCGAGCTCGGCAAGGCGGACTCCCCCGGGACGTACGGGCTCTGCAGCCAGTACTTCGTGAAATGCCTCGCCCGCTGCTATCGAGAACGCGGTATTGAGCAGGATACGCGGTGCATCGGCGCGGGGAATGAGAAAATCCGGTGGATCAAAACTGCCGGAAGGGCGCCAGAAGATGGCGCCGCCCATGGTAACCAGGAGCCCCGTCTCCGGCAGGCTCTCGGACGGCGAGTCGCCGGGTGCACCGATACCTGCCGAATAGATCTCCGGCGCAAATACCCGGGGCACGAGGTCATCGGGAGCCAGGTCCTGCGGGCAGGACCGGCCGGTGGATCCGGTTATCCACAGGACCCCTTCATGGTCCGTGAAGGTATCGGCAGTTATCCGGACACTGGATGCTTGTTGAACGTTCTCCACACCGCTTCCTTGTGACGGGCACCCGGCCAGGTTGCACCGGGACCGCGCCTCGTCCCGTGTGGTGCAGATCGAGAAGACCCGGTTGAAACCGGTGATCTCGAGGACCTTTGCAACTGCCGGCTGCAGCCCGCAGAGATACAGGTGTCCGCCTCTCTGCCGGAGGTTCTTCTCGGTGACCGAGAAGACCCGGATACCGGCACTGCTCATGTAGGATACACCGGCCATCTCAAGGATGACTGCCCTGTCGTCAGCAACGAGCTGCTCTTTCAGAACCTGGTCGAGCTGGATCGATCCGGCAGAATCGATGCGTCCCCCCAGGGTGAATACTACTGCAGTGTCACTCCGCTCCCATGAACAGTCCATCAGGTGTCTCCCCGGTATTCCGGCATACCCTCTGCCAGAAGGATTGGATGAAAGGGCATATAAAAACCGTGAAACGGCAGGCATTGCCCGGTTTTTCCCTCAGTGAAGCTGATCCCATCTCATTCGGTGAGTCCGTACTTTTTCTGCAGTTCCTGCCAGTACGGATCCTTTTTCAGGCGGGATAAGCCCTCGTTGATCCTGGCTAGCAGTTCCGGATCATCTTTGCGGACAGCGACCGCATACAGCTCCTGGTGTGGAGCAGAGCCGATGATGACGAGCGACCGCGAGGCGGTGACCCGTTGCTGTGACGGGCCCTGGATGATGGAGATATCAACCGATCCGTCTGCAACCCGGTCAGAGAGCGATGAGATGTCCGGGTAGAGGGTGAGATTAGCCCCGGGCATCCTGCCGGGTTTTACCAGATTGTCCGTGATCCAGTCAGCCCCGGTGGAACCGGCCTGTGCCCCGACATGGAGCCTCCCGGCGTACAGGTCCTGCATCGTGAACGGTGAGCCGTTCCGTACCGCAAACGCCGGGCTCACCCGGAAATACGGTTCGGAGAAGTTCACCCGTTCCCTGCGCGTGTCCGTGATGGTCATCCCCGACCAGATGATATCGATCCTGCGGGATTCCAGCGACGGAACGATGGTGTCCCACGGCATTGCGACGAACGTGATATCGAAGCCCTCGTGCTCCGCAACCCAGCGGGCAGCATCCGCATCAAAACCGGAGATGGTTCCATTCTGATCTGCCATCGTGAACGGGGGAAAATCGCCATCTGCCCCCACAATGTAATGCGGTCGTGCTTCCGGGCCTGCAGGGGCAACGGGCTGAGCGGGTTTTTCCTGCGGGGTGGAGACGCACCCGGTGAGAACCAGGAGGAGTGCAAGAATCATGGTGCAAAGGCATCTTCCGTGCATATTCACATCCGGTGCGGGGATCGGATATATGCATTTGTTCCTGATCCCGTGCCCGGTCCCTGGTATCATTCCCAAAGGCAGATTTTTAACTGCATGAACCCGTACACTGGGTGAGACCGATCCTTCCGGGAAAGGACACCGGCAATGCTGCACCGGAACTCTACTGAAGCGGATATTGAGAGGCTCATCAGGAACGGCGATACTGCCGGGCTGGTCCGGTCGCTGGAGACAACCGATCCGGATGTCCGTGAGGCGGCAGTCCGGGCACTGGTGGAAGCGGGAGTATCGGCAATCGGCGAGATACTCCGTGTTCTTGCCCGGGCCGAAGATACGGGAATGGTGGAAGGCTGCGGGGAGGTGATCCGCCGGATGGGGAGACGCGGGCATGCAGCCCTGACCCGGGCCCTGAAGCACGAGAATGAACAGGTACGGGCATCTGCGGCATCAGGCCTTGCATATACCGGAACAATGGCAATCCCGGCACTCCTGGAAGCCCTTGATGATCCGTCATGGGAAGTGCGGGTACGGTCTGCAGAATCCCTGGAGAGGGCGGGGTGGAGACCGGGGCCGGACGAGATACAGAAGAATGTTGTCTGTCACCTTATCCGCAGGGATTTTTCCGGCCTGCTGCGGATACAAAAGAGTGCATTCCTCCATCTTGTCACCCTGTCAGGTCAGGGCGATCAACGCCTGCGGCTCAATGCCATCCGGGCGCTCGGCCGCATCGGGAACCGGAAAGCGATACCCGCGCTGGTCAGCGCCATCCGGGATCCCGGGAGCGATATACGGGCAGCCGCTGTCGAAGCCATCGGGGATATCGGGGGACTCCAGGCGCAACCCCATCTTGTCCGGGCACTGGCGGATCCCGGCCCCGATGTACGCATGGAAGCGATACTCGGGCTCGAGAAGTCCGGCTGGCAACCGAATAATACCGGTGAGAAGGTCCGGTATCTCGTGGCAAAAGGCCAGTGGGACGATCTCTCTGCTGCCGGTACGGATTCGATCCCGGTCCTCCTCGATCTTCTGGCGGGAAGCGACATGTACCATAAACGGAAGATTGCCGGTGTGCTGGCGGGGTTTGGTGCCCCTGCCATCAAAGCCCTGAAACGGGCCGCAGCCGGCAATGATACCATGCAGAGCCCGGTTGCCGGTGAGACCCTGGCACTGATCCGGGAGGGGCTGTCATCTCACGAGGGATCGCCCGAAAAGTCCGGTACGGGAAACATATCCTGGGTTGTTGAAGACGGGGACGAGGCTGAGCTTGCTGCGGGTCTGCCCCCAAAAAAGGAGCCGGAGGAATCCCCTCAGGCGATCTCCTCTGCAGAGAAGATCCGGCAGATACTTCCCGCGCTGAACGATCCGGATCCCACGCTCCGGGTCTCTGCCGTGGAAGCACTGCGGCCATTCGGGACGAAGGTGATACAACCGCTCGAACGGTCCCTGTCCGATACCGACAGGACCGTCAGGGTTGCTGCGGTCGAGGCCCTCGGGGCCATCCGCAATCGCTTGGTGGTCCCGTACCTGCTCCGCCGGCTCCGCCAGGATCGCGAGGCGGCGGTACGGAGTGCATCGGCAGAATCACTGGGTATCATCGGTGATATCGCCGCGCTGCCGTTCCTCCTACGGGCTTTTGGCGATGCCGATCCGGGTGTACGGTCCGCTGCAGCAGCCGCAGCCGGGCGATACGGGGCCCCGGCACTCCGGCCGCTGGTATCGGCCCTGCGTTCAACGGATGCCCGCGTCAGGAGTGCCGTCTTCATGGCACTGGGTGGGATGGAGGATCCTGCAGTACTGCCGCTCATCCTCAATGGCATCAATGACCGGGACGTGCGCGTGGCTGGATCTGCCACAGAAGCACTCTGCCGGTACGCGGCCCGTTCACCGGACCGGCTTTTCATGGCTGCAGGAAAAGTCCTCCGGGGAGGGACAAGGAAGGAGCGGCTCGGGCTCATCACGGCGCTTGAACGATCGGGCGACAAACGGGGTATGCTGCTCATCAGGACAGCAGCACGAGAGGATGCCGACCCGGCGGTCCGGCAACGGGCATCAGAAGCCCTCCGGTCGGGGGCCGGGGGAGGGATCCGGATCCGGCATAAACCTCAACTTCTCCCCGGGGAGGAGCAGCAGATCCAGGCATTAATCGCACAACTGACCGGTGCAGACTCCTCACAGCGCGATGCGCTTGCCCGCCGGTTCCGGGATATCGGGATTCCGTCTGTCCGTCTGCTAATCAGGGCGTATTCGGGGAGCGAGACCGGCGTACAGGAGGTGATCCGCCGGATCATCTCATCGATGCAGGACGATGTTATCGATGAATTGCTGGACATTATCGGGAACGCTGATGCACCGGACCGGATGGCCGCGGTCATGATGCTGGGAAACGTCCCCCACAAGCGTGCTGAACTCGCCCTTGACGGGATCCTGACCGGCAGTCCTGACCCTTCAGTCCGCCGGCTTGCCGCTGAAGCTCTCGGGAACAGCGGGAGGGATACCGGGATACTGCCGCTTGCCGACAGCATGAAGGAAGGGGATGGCGTGGGGGAAGCTGCCATCCGGGCGCTCGGGAGGATTGGCAGCGGTCCTGCGATCGATGCACTGATCACCTCGCTGGCTTCTGCTGATGATCATGACCTGCAGCATATCGCGGATGCCCTGTCAGCATGTGGCCGCGATGCACAAGCCCCCCTGACCGCTGCATTGCGCAGCGGTGACGCCACCTTTCGGAGGAATGTCTCGGCAGTCATGGATCTCCTCGGGTGGACGCCCGACGATCTCCCGGGAAAGATAAGCTATTGTGTTGCCCGTCGCTCCTGGGACGAGCTGAAAGCCTTCGGCGTGCCGGCAGCAGAAGACCTTGTGCGGGCTCTCGATGACCCGGATGAGATCAACCGGGCCGAGATAGCGCGGGTCATCGGGCTTCTGGGGCACCAGACGCAAAAACCGCTCATCGGAGCACTCTCGTCTTCCGGATCCCTGTTTGTCCGACAGGGTGCAGCAACCGCGCTCGGGTACCTCGGGAAACCCGGGCAGGCCCCCCTGGTACGGGCACTGCGCGACAAAGCCTCCGCAGTCAGGGATGCTGCAGCGCGGTCCCTTGAACAGACCGGCTGGAAACCTCCCGAGGTCCGGCATGAGGTCCGGTTCGCCCTTGCAAGGCAGGACTGGGAGCATCTCATCCGCCTCTCCCGCGATGCCGTTCCCGTGCTGGTACGCGCCATGGATGATGAGGATCCTGTGGTTGCCGCCGGCGCGGTACAGGCTCTTGGGAAGATCGGGGATACCCGTGCAATCCCGTACCTTATCCGTTTTGCCGAAAAGAGCGGGGATACTGAGGGTATTATCGGCATAATCGCCGCCCTGGGGTCGTTTGCCGACAACCGGGTGCGGGAATTTCTGACCAGGGCGCTGTACCACCCGGT
Organism: uncultured Methanoregula sp.; assembly: GCA_964448885.1. GTDB lineage: Archaea > Halobacteriota > Methanomicrobia > Methanomicrobiales > Methanospirillaceae > Methanoregula. Next base: position 66,671 of record CAYVAQ010000007.1, read on the forward strand.
CTTTGCCATCCGGAAGGCAGCAGCACGGAAGCTGGAATCGGCAGGCTGGGAACCGGCCCGGGACCGTGACCGGATCGAATACTTCATCGCCCTCGGGGAGGCCGGAAGACTTGCTGCACTGGGCGGTCCGGCAGTCCCGGCCCTTATCTCCACCCTTGGTGACGACCAGGTGATGGGACGCCTTGTTGTCACGGAAGCCCTCATCCTGATGGGGAGTGAAGGGATTGAGGGCCTGCTTGCGGTTGCCCGGGGGGACGATCCCCGGCTGGGCGGGGAAGCGCAGAACCTGCTTGCGGTCATCGGACAGGCATCGGCCGGCCCGGGCGACCGGCGGTCCGCTGATCTGTACCCGCCTCCCGAATTCCGGGGCCGCACCCGGGATATGGACACCGGGACGGCCCGCGCACTGCTCGGGAATCCCGATCCTCAGGAACGGATCGCTGCACTCACCGTGCTGGGCAGGTCCGCATCCGGCGATATTGCCAAGGCTATCATTCAGCTGGCGGGGGATCCGGTACCGGAAGTCAGGAGAGCCGCCCTTACCGTGCTCGGGCAGATCGGGGATATCCCTTCCCTGTCCTGCATCACCGGGGCATTCATCGATCCGGATCCGGGGGTCCGTTCCGAAGCGATCCATGCCCTGGTCGCGTCCGGATTTGCCGGTATCCGGGCTGCTGTCAGCGCAGCTGAGGACCACCGGCGCGATGTCCGTCTCGCCGCCATCGAAGCACTCGGGCAGATGAGCGGTATTGCTCCGGTACCCCCGCTTGTCCGGGGTCTCGGGGACGATGATGCGGAGATCCGCGCAGCCGCTGCCCGTGCGCTTGCTGCCCGTGCGCGGGATCCGGATACCCGGGTCCTGGATGTCCTGGCCGAGATCCTGGCCGATGCCGACCGGCGGACCCGGATCTCTGCGCTCGATGCGCTTGCCGGCATCCAGGACCTGAGGGCCCTCGACCTTATCCACATGGCAACCTATGACCGCGACCCTGATGTGCAGAAAACGGCGGGAGGCATCCTCAAACTGCTGGACCCGGCGACCATCTCCCTCATCGAGAGCGGGCCGGGACCCCTGGGGGAGGATGCCGGGATCGCGTATCGGATCGAGTCCCTCTCCAGTGATGACGAACCGGTCAGGTCCGCAGCTGCTGATGACCTGGTCGCTGCCGGGAAGGCTGCGGCCGGGCCGCTCCTTGCAGCGATCCCGGGGGCGGATCGCGGGCAGTACAATCGCATCATGGATATCCTCGGGCGGATGGGAGCGGATATCACTGACGAACTCGGTGCCGCATTGTACAATGAGGATCCTGCAACACGGATGGCGGCCGTCTGCCTCATCTCCCGCTATAAGAATCGTGCGACCGTTCTTGCGCTTGGCGATGCGTTGCCGTATGAACCCGAGATCCGGATCAAAAAGGCAATAGCAGAATTGCTGGGTGCTGTCGGGGACACTGCCGGCATCGTCATACTTGCCCGCCTCCTTGAAGATCCGGATACCGGCATTCGGTCCGCTGCCATCCGCTCGCTCGGGATAATCCGTGATCCTGCAGCAGTCGAACCGCTTGCCCGGCAGCTGGGCAGTGACGATGACGAGGTCCTGTACCTGGCACGGGAGGCCCTGATACTGCAGGGCACCCCTGCATGCAGGCACCTGGCGGGGCTTCTGCCGGAGGGGGACCACCAGCTGCGGACGATAGTGGCGGATATCCTCGAATCCTTACGATGCATCCCGGAAGATCCTGAAGGGAAAGCCTGCTTCCTCATCGGAAAGGAACGATGGTATGAGCTTGAGACGATTGGCGAGCCTGCCCTCGGTCCCCTGCGTTCGACCCTGTCGGATACAACAACCCATGCCCGTCTTGGTGCCGTCATGGCGATCGGCAGGATCGGCGGCGCTGACGCCGCCGGGCTGCTCATCACTGCACTGAATGACGACTCCCCGATTGTCAGGAAGCGGGCGGAGAATGCCCTGATCGCAATCGGGACCACTGCAGCCTCACTGCTTGAAACTGCCCGGCAATCCGGACGGCTCCGCTATCCGGCAACCGCAGAACGGATCCTTGAAAAGATCCGTCCGGGTCCCGATACCGGGCGCCAGATTGAGCCCTGAACGGGGATTCCCCGGCCGGTCCTGCTGCCACGAACAGACCGATACCGCAGGGAGGTGCCTTTCTCCCACGGTCAGCAGAGGGATTCACCGGTGCCGGCGATCGTTCCGGTTACATTATTGGTGGTATCAAGGACGGAATGGGCAGCCAGGAAGACCTGGTGATAACCCAGGATGGCCGAGATATTGTTGATGGCATCAAGGGCGGTATAGGCAACGATGCATCCCATGACCGCCACGGATATGAGCCCCGGCCTCTCGTTCTGCCGGAAAATATACGGGATTGCAACCATTGCCGGGAGGAGCGCAAGGACGCCAAGAACCATGCACGGCACCATGCCGACCGCAGAAAAACAGGCGGCAGAGACCGAGTTGCATTCCATGAACCGGTCGCTTACCGCTGCGAGGTACAGGGTGGAGGCGGATGCGACCGTTGCACAGAACATTGCCGCACCGATGAGGATCCAGTACCGTTTGTCGAACTTCACATCCGGTAATGCACATCCGGAAGATAAAAAGGAGGGACTCCCCTCTCCTGGTATACTCCGACCTGTCATGGACAGCGAACCGGATCCGGGCCGGTAAACAATCTTCTTATCTCAATAGACACTATCCCTGCACAGGAGCGAACGGGAATGGGTGAGGAAACCGGGTCTTTCCACGATGCAGTCATCGATTTTTTGCCGGATGCCACGTTTGTCATTGACACCGAAGGAAGAGTGATGGCATGGAACCGCGCCATGGAGGCCATGACCGGCGTTCCGGCAGGATCCATAATCGGGAAAGGCGACTATGAGTATGCCATCCCGTTCTACAAGACAAAGAAACCGATGCTCGCCAACCTCATCTTCATGCCCGAGGCCGAGATCGAGAAGCGGTATGACACTATCGAACGGATCGGCGATACCCTGATTGTTGATATCTTCATCCCTGACTTCCGGCCGGGCGGGGCATATTTCTGGGCAAAGGCAAGTCCGCTCTTCGACCATCAGGGTACCATTATCGGCGCGATCGAGACGATCCGTGACATCACCGACCGGAAACGCGCCGAGCAGGAGATCGTCCGGGCACACGGGGAGATCGCCGAGATCATCAGTTTCCTGCCGGATGCCACGTTCGTGATCGACCGGCAGGGAACCGTGATAGCGTGGAACCGGGCCATGGAAGAGATGACCGGTGTCCCGGCAGAATCGATGATCGGCAAGGGCGACTATACGTATGCCGTCCCGTTTTATAAGACCCTGAAACCGATGCTCGCCAACCTCATCTTCATGCCTGAAGCCGAGATCGAGAAGCGGTATGACAATATCGAAAAGATCGGCGACACCCTTGTTGTTGACATCTTCATTCCGGACTTCAGGCCCGGGGGGGCATATTTCTGGGCAAAAGCAAGTCCCCTGTACGATCCGCAGGGAAATGTCACCGGGGCTATCGAGACGATCCGCGACATCACCGACCGGAAACGCGCCGAGCAGGAGATCGTCCGGTCGCAGCGGAGCCTTGCCGACATGATCAACTTCCTTCCCGATCCCACGTTCGCCATCAACCGGGAGGGAAGGGTGATCATCTGGAACCGGGCCGTCGAGGTGATGACCGGTGTCGCTGCGGCCGACATGCTCGGGAAAGGTGACCATGAATATGCAATCCCGTTTTACGGTGACCGGAGGCCGATTCTCGCCGATCTCGTTCTCATGCCGCAGGAAGAGGTGATGACGCAGTATTCCAGCATCCAGCGCGAGGGAGACACACTCTTTGTGGATACCCTTGTGAAGAAACCGGGCACCGCGGGGAGGTACCTGTGGGCAAAGGCGAGCCCGCTGTACGACCCGCAGGGAAATATCACCGGCGCGATCGAGACGGTCCGTGACATCACGGAACGGCGGGAGATGGAAGGAAAACTTGCCCGGTCAACCGCGGAGCTGCAGATTGCTGCGGAGATCCAGCAGAGTTTCATGCCTGATGTCATACCCCAGATTACCGGTTTTGATATTGCCGCGCGAAGTGTCATGGCCAAGGAAGTCGGGGGGGATTTCTTCGATGTGATCCCCTTCGAGATCATGACCATCGACAAGGGAACCCTCGGGCTCCTGATCGCCGACGTCTCCGGGAAAGGTGTCCCTGCGGCACTGTACATGGCATTGTCCCGGATCGTTGTACGGGTGAACGCGCTCTGGCACCGCGACCCGGCCAAAGCGATCTACGCCTCGAACAATATCATCACCCAGGACTCAAAGGCAGGTATGTTTGTCACGCTCTTTTACGGCATGCTCTCGGACAGGGACCGGACCCTCACCTATGTCAATGCCGGTCACAATCCCCCGGTAGTGTACCGGAAAAAGGACGGTTCCGTTGAGGAACTGGGGCCGACCGGGATCGTGCTTGGCGCTGCCGAGAACCGCGAGTACCAGTCCCGGACCATCCCGATCGGCCATGGCGATATTATTGTGCTCTATACCGACGGGGTGACAGAATCCATCAATGAACGTGAGGAGATGTTCGGTGAAGAACGGCTCAAGTCCATCATCCGTGATTCCGCACACCAGCCCTCTTCGGAGATCCTGGCACGGATCCTCCGTGAGGTCGGGGAGTTCACGCGTGGGATGCCCCAGTTCGATGACATAACCCTGATGGTGATCCGGGGGACCTGAAGCGCAGGACCTGCGGTGTCGCTGCAGCTGGCATCATCCATGTCCGGAATGTTCAGGGGGACGGGCTGCACGCGGGATCGGTGAATCCCTGCCGCTATCCCCCGATCCGTTCCCGCGATTCATTGAATACCGTCCTTACTGCACTGATGACCATGTCGGGACGGTCGAGCTGCACATAGTGGCTCGTCTCCGGTGCCATCAGGTATTGCCCGGAAGATGACTGGCGGGCAGTCTCCTCCTGGAGCATCCGGAAGATCCGGTTTGCCTCCGCATTCTGCTGCGGATCGGGTGAGAATCCCATCTCGTTACCTGACGAAATCACGATAAGCGGGATGTCCCCCAGATCCGTGATATTCTCCCGCTGGAGTTCCTCAAAGATGGAAAAAGCGCTCTCGCCTTCAACAGCCCGGGCTTCCCAGAATGAGGGACGGGTCGCGAGCAGGGCCCGGTATGCCATGAACTCATCGTGCGGGAGCCGGGGATCCACCGGAACCCGCGTGAGGTTCCGTACGAACGTGCCATTCTCTGCGAGTTCCTGGTCGTCCCGTATCATCCGGACCGCTGCTGCAGTTGCGGCCTTCTGCTCCCGGGTAAATTTTTCCCCGGTCCGGACCATCTGCCACTCCGAACCCGGGTCCACGAGCACCAGGCCCGCAACCTCGTCCGGGTACCAGTGCGCATAGGCACGGGCGTACTCCCCGCCCAGGGAATGGCCGGCGAGGATGTAGGGCGGGGAAATGTTTGCCCGGGAAAGGAGCTGGTGCAGCCGGCTTGTGACAGCCCGTGCTGTCAGGGCCCCCTCCTGCGGCTCGCTCCAGCCATAGCCGGCCCGGTCATAACTGCAGACCGTTGTGAACCGGGAAACCGCCGGCTGCACGCGTGCCCATGAGAGGGAACAGTCGGTTGAGCCGGCCTCCAGGATGACAACCGGGCTGCCCGTTCCCTGGCACCGGATATGCATGACGCTGCCATTTACCACAACAAGATCCCCGGGCGCCGGGTATTGTTCCGCGAGCTGCCGGGCCGGATCGTTCTGAACAAGGTCCGGTTTTTCAGGGCCGGGTGCCGGTTCCGCGGGAGCCATGCACCCGCTGCAGCTGATGAGGACGATGACCATGATAACGGCATAACGGCAGATGTCATCTCCTTTCCGAACATTCACAACCGGCATACCAGCACCTTTCAGACAGTAAATGCTGTACTGCGTTTTCAGATAATGCTGTCGCGTGACAAAAAAATCCAGATAACCGGTCCCTGTCCATCAGCAGAAAGACCGGCCCGTTTCTCTTTTGCGCCCCAAACAGCCATACGGATCCCGGAAAAACCCTCCGGAAACACATAAATAATCTGGTTCTCTACTACTGCCCATGAGGGAACAGAAAAGCAGTATCCGGAAGATCCTCCGTGAGCGGAAGGATGCGATGGATCCCAGCGACCGGCTGAAAAAGAGCAGGGCAATCTGCCGGCACCTGATGCCGCTGATCCGCGATAACGAGGTTGTCATGGCATATACTTCCAAGGAGAAGGAAGTCAATACCACGCCGATCCTCACCGCGCTCTTCCAGCGAAATGTCCCGGTCATCGTTCCCATCATCCAGAAGGAGGACATCAGCCTGCGGCTCTCGTACCTGCGGGATCTTTCGGTGCTCGTCCCGAGCACGTTCGGTGTCCCCGAGCCCATCGGCAGCGAGATCCCCGCCCATGGCGAAGACGTTGAGACGATCCTCCTTCCCATGCTCGGGTTCGACCGGAGTGGCGGGCGGATCGGGTACGGCGCCGGGTATTATGACCGGTTCCTGGAGAAGTACCCGGACCTCCGCAAGATCGGTCTTGCGTTCTCGTGCCAGGAGATCGGGAAACTCCCCCTTGACAACACCGACGTCCTCATGGACACCATCATAACGGAGGAAGGGATCGTATACAAGGAAGGATGAGAGGCGTATGGAGATCAACGGAGCCCTGATTCTTGATACCTTCGCAGAGGCGTTTCCCGTCTGGATCTCGCGGGTGATCATCACCGCGGCTACCCATGAATGGGCGCGGACGGCTGCGGTCACCGCTGCCGGTTTTGCCACATCCAAGATAGCGTGCCCCTGCGAGGCGGGGATCGAACGGGAGTGGGCTCCCGGTGAGACCCCTGATGGCAGGCCGGGGGTCTCGATCCTGATCTGCGCCGAGAAGAAGAACATGAAAGCCAATGTGGCTGCCCGCATATCGCAGTGTGTTCTGCCGGCACCAACGACGAGCGCATTCGACGGGCTCCCGGATGTCCCGTCCCGGTTCTCCATCCGGATGCACTATTTTGGCGACCAGTACGAGGAGCGCTGCATGGTCGGCAGACGCCGGTGCTGGAAGATACCGGTCATGGAAGGCGATTATATCGGCGAGGAACGGTACGGCACGGTGAAGGGGATTGCCGGGGGCAACTTCCTCGTCATGGGGAAGGACCAGCCATCCGCGCTTGCCGCCGCATCCGCAGCCGCAGGGGCCATTGCCGGCCGGTACGGGGTCATCATGAGTTTTGCCGGGGGGATCGTCAGGAGCGGGTCCAAGGTTGCCAGTAAAAACTACGCGTTCCCGATGCCCGCCAGCACGAACCATATGTTCTGTCCGACCCTGAAGGGGAAGATACCGGACTCGCTGGTGCCGGATGGTGTCGGATCCATATACGAGATTGTCCTGAACGGTACGGATGAGGCAGCGGTACGGGGTGCCATGAAGGAGGGCATCCTTGCCGCTGCCGGAACCGGCCGCATCACGCATATCGGTGCATCCAATTTTGACGGGAAGCTGGGGCAGTACCGGTTCCCGCTGCTGGATCTCTTCCGGTAATTATTTTGGGATCCAGGTTTTTTTGACGGGAATCAGAGCGGCCAGCGGCACCGGTAATCCGCTTTCTTCAGGGAAGGACACCGGTTGAAATAGGTCTCGCCCCAGACCCATGGCTGGTAGTTCCAGCACATCTCGGGTTTCACCAGGTGGATCCCGCAGAGGTACCGGTCCTTCGCAACCCTGCGCAGGAACGGGCAGACCGTCACATATCCCCCGGTCTCCGGATTGCGCATCTCAAAGGAGACAACATCGCCAAGGTCTTCCGGTTTGAGGGCAGTGCCGGGGACCGGGTCCCCGTGCTCCCGGAATGCCACGAACCAGCGGAGGATGTCGGTCCTGCCCTGCTCGATCCAGACATAGACGTTTGCCGTGGTCGGTGCAATACCGGGCCCGAAGATCCGGCAGCAGAGCCCGCACTGCTCGCACGGCTCATCATCGGTAACTGCCGGTTCTTCTGGTGTCATATCTGCATATTTTTCACCGGGAGCGGGAAAAACGTTTGCGGCGGGGTGGTTCCGGGTGGTCATCCCCATGACCAGACCTGCCGCAGCGGATTACTAAAAAAGTCATGTAAGGACCGTATAACCTGCCCTTTGCAGAATATGGATGACCTGTTCATCCCACCGGCTATTGTCCGGCTCGATGATGTGGTTGATCTTCTCCTCGAAGAGCCGGGTCAGCGCATCCTCTTCGGATGCAAGATGGCGCTGGCACATGATCCTTCCCGCCCGCCGCCCCGCCGGATCCAGGATGAGAATACGCCAGCAGCCATAATCCTGGCAGATCTCCGGACGGGTCAGGTGAACCGTACACCACCCTTTCGCGGCCGCGGGATCGTAGCGGAAGAACGGGCATGCCTCCGGCCGCTCGGAGAAGATGCTCCTGTCCATGAAGAGCGCAGTCTTGTCCGGGTCCACGGATACGATTGTCTTCTGCCCGGTATACTGGTTCCGGACCATGAAGCGGAGACCTGCATACTCCTCCACGACGACATGGACAAGGCCAAGGTGGCTGCAGCACTCCCCGCACTGGCTGCACTCGAACGACAGAACGGATACCCCGGTTACCGGGTAGACCCGGTATGCAATTAAACCACCGCATACCTGCCGGAGGATGCCTCATGGGGAACCGGTATGGGGAAGGGATGCGATAAAAAAGGTCAGTGCTGGTCCGGCCCGGATGCCTTCGGCTCAGCTGATGCACAGTAGACAAGCTTCCGTGTCTTCTCCCGGACAAGCCGGCCGATAGCCGTGATAGCGATCCCCATCATCCCGGTAAGGAATATCGTGTGGATCAGGAAGATCAGGTACTGCTCTCCCCCGGTCCCGGACCAGAGCGCGACTGTATAGACCGCTGCTGCGCCGATGACCGCTGCCATGCAGATGAGACTTGCGCGGAGTGCGGTGTACATCCTGCTCCGGATATCCGGGAAGATCAACAGCCCCATCAGCGCAATCCCGCCAAACCCGACGCCGGCAAGGAGCAGCAGGTAGATGAAGATGTCAGCGATGAGGTCGCTCATGCAGTCGCCTCCTGTGCAAGGGTACCGGATGCCATGATGGCGGCATAGCCGAGCAGCGCAAGGATGATGACGATGTCAAGGGCGGTGGTGCTCCCGAGACCGATACTGGCCGCGAGGCCGGCGGCTGCAGCGACCGTGACGAAGACCGTTGCAGCGACCAGCCGGTCGTACAGCACCGGGATCCGTATCACCCGGACAAGAGCGCATGCCGCAACAAGGAGGAGACAGAATGCTGCAAAAAACCATGGATCGATCATAGGTTTCTGTAATAAACTTGAAAATGGTGGGATATCAATGCTCCCGCCCGGGCTGACCCCGCGATTCCCGGTGTACCCGCATGATACTCACGCGTTTTTTTATCCCCGCAGAACGAATACTGGGGGAAGATGCGCCCGTCCTATCTTGGAAAGATCCTGCTCCGGTGGTGCGATACCTGCCATGCGCCGGTGCTTGCGAAACAGTGTTCCTGCGGTTCAGCGACCCGGGAGGTCCCGGTCACGCCCCCGGGCGATGCCCGGCCGGCATTCCCTGCCGATATCGCGCTGATAAACCGGATTTACTCCGATCATTTCGGTGCCCCGCTCATTCCGGAAGGACATCTCGCGCTCCTCAACAAAGTGCCTGACGACGACCGGATGGAAGAGGTCATTGTCGGCGGCGGTGTTGCCGGGATCATCCGGTATTTCCCGGGGAGGCGGCACTGGGAGCCCGTCCCCCGGCCGGAAGCCTGCCGGCTCTTCTCGCCAACCAGACGGTATGTCGTTATCAGTGAGGATGCGGTGCCGTTCATCCGCGACCAGGGCATGAGCGTGCTTGCCCCCGGCCTGGTTTACATCGAGGATCATGTGCAGGCAGGAGACGAGGTCTTCATCCTTGCGCCGGACCGGACCTGTATCGGTGTCGGGCGTGCGAAGGTGAGCGCACAGGAAGCCCGGGAGATGAAGAAAGGCGCGATTGTCCGGACCCGCAGGAACATCGCATCCCAGGTGGTTCCCGGGAAGGCATCGTGGGACGACGCGGTACGGGCGAATGCCGATGTTCTTGAGCGGGCCGAGGGGGAGGCGGTGCAGTTCGTGATGGATGTGCACAACCGGAACATGCGGCTCCAGCCCAATATCTCCTACTCCGGGGGGAAGGACAGCCTCGCCACGCTCCTGGTGGTAACGAAAGCGATCGGGAAGGTCCCGCTTCTCTTTGCCGATACCGGCCTTGAGTTTCCCGAGACCTATGAAAATGTCCGGGCGGTGGCAGAGCAGTACGGGCTCGAGGTCATCCGGACTGACGGGCTCACCACATTCCGGGAGACATTTAAGAAGCAGGGACCACCTGCGGTCAATGCCCGCTGGTGCTGCAGGGTCTGCAAGCTGACGCCGGTCGGCAACCTGGTCCGCGAACGGTGGGGCGAATGCCTCTCGTTCATCGGACAGCGGCGGTATGAATCGGCGACCCGGGCAAAGAGCGACCGGGTCTGGCGGAACCGGAACGTGCCGGTCCAGCTCTCTGCAGCCCCGATCCACAACTGGACCGCGCTCCATGTCTGGCTCTATATCTTCCGCGAGCAGGCACCGTACAATGTCCTCTATGCAAGGCACCTGGACCGGATCGGTTGTTTCATGTGCCCGTCCAGCGATATGGCAATGATACACCTGATCGCGGACGAATATCCCGGCCTGTGGAAGGACTGGACATTACGGCTCGGGGCATGGCAGCAGGGGCAGGGGCTGCCCGCTGAATGGGTGACGGAAGGGCGCTGGAGGCTGCGCGAAGGAGGCAGGGATGACGAAGATAGCCATTATTGATTACGGACTGGGGAACCTGCGCAGCGTGATACGCGGTCTTGAAAAAGCCGGCGCGGAGGCGATCATCACCTGCGATGCGGAGGTTATCGCATCAGCAGACGGACTGGTTCTCCCCGGTGTCGGTGCGTTCTCCGAAGGCATGGAACAACTGGGCCCTCTCAAAGAGATCGTGACCGGATCGACCCGCTCCATCCCCCTCCTCGGGATATGCCTCGGGATGCAGATGCTCCTCGAGGAGAGCGAGGAGCACGGTCTCCACCAGGGCCTCGGCCTCATCCCCGGCTCGGTCCGGAAATTCCCCCGTGTCCCCGGCCTCAAGGTGCCGCACATGGGCTGGAACTCGCTGGTGGTCAGCAACCGTGAACACCCGCTCTTCGCGGGCATCGCTGACGGTCAGCACGTCTACTTTGTCCACTCGTACTACGCGGACACTGCCCCGGAGTTCACGCTCACCGCAACTGACTACATCTGCCCGTTTGCCTCGGCAGTGGCCCGGGGCAATGTCTGCGGGGTCCAGTTCCACCCGGAGAAGAGCGGCGCGACCGGCTTGCGTATCCTGAAGAATTTCATCAGCATGTGCTGAGCCGGCCCGGCCGGCCTCTGTTTTGCAAAGAGAATGATTTTATCAGCTGACATACGAACCTGTCTGCATGAAACGGATCATACTCCTTGCCCTCTGCCTCATGGGTATTATGGGAACCGTGTCGGCCTACGGTCTGTACCTCTCGTGCCCGGAAGAGGTCCAGGCGGGCATCCCCTTAAAATGTTCCATTGACAGCGATTTCCCGGCAGGGACAACCTTCATTGTTGCATTGTACCAGTCGCAGTATACCGCAACCCTCATCAGCAAGCAGCCGCTGACGATCCAGGAGAACAAGAACACCCAGTACAAGCTCTTCGATACGCAGGGGCTCCCGGGCGGTACGTACAAGATCGAGGTCCAGTACGTGGGCAACGATGAGCCGCGCCTGCGGTCCGATTCCAGGACCATGCAGCTCATCAAGCTCATCGACCGGTCCGGTGAGATCGAGATCACGTCCCCGCTGACGCAGACCACCAGGGAGGCGCTGCGGATCGAGGGCGCAATCGCCAAGCTCGGTTCCGATGGCGTTGAGATCGAGGTGCGCGGGCCCGACGGCCGGATCTTCGGCCCCCAGTGGATCCAGACCACGAACGACATCAAGGACAGTTCCGGCAAGTTCACCAAGAAGGTGACGATTGCATCGGCAGGGTCCTATGATGTGGACTTCTCCGATGCCAAGGGATACATTGGTAAGGTGACCTTCACGGTCACTGAACCGGAGACCGTGGCTCCGACAACCATTCCCACAACGACCCCGGTTGTGGTGAAGACCTCAAAGCCGGTAACGGCAGCACCGACGCCCATGCCCACGCCGACTGAGTCCCCGCTCTCGCCGCTCACCGTTACTGTTGCTGCGGGACTGTGCGGGCTCCTGGCTGTGCTCGGAAAGAAGAGAGCGTAATTTTTTTTCATTGAGATCTTCGGAATCTCTCCAAAAAGCCGGATTGAGATTGTTATTTTTTTAAAATCGATCTTCGTTTCTCGATCAATTTGCAGCCATTATCGCGATTCGAAGACACGTTCCCGGGAAAATATTCCCTGAAAACACCAAATCAAAAACTCGCAGGCGGGAGGGTTCCCCGCCTCAGGGCATTCGAAGAACCTGACGGTTCTTCTCTCATCTCATCCCTTTGGGATTCGATGCCTCCGGGGCACGGCGGGGCAGTTCGGTTTATTGTGAAGCAAAAACCGTATTGAGGCCGCCGCGGGGCGCCCTTCGGGGCGGCGGCCGGAATCGCAAACGGGGGTATGGGGGCATCAGCCCCCATCTTTCGAATCGAAATTTTTCGGAGATTTTTTACAGAAGGTCCATCGCGATCATCATTTTCGAAACAACTTCCGGTTTTCATTTTGAAATCGCAACAGTGATCGCGATTGAATTTTTATCCGGAAAAATCGGCGATCGATTTATTGTTACATCCGGCCCGCATTTTTCCGGAAAAAAGATTCCCGTTTTTACTTCTTCTTCCACAGCCAGGCTTCGTAGCAGAGCAGGACCGCGATCACGAGCATGCCGCCCAGGAAGAAGGCGATTGCGGGATCGATCCCTGCCTGTGCAGCGGCGGCGGTCGTGATGTCGGCCGGTGCCTGCGGGGGCAGCTGCTGCATCGCGACCGGTACCGGTGCCGGGCTTGCATTCGCAACCAGACCAATGTCGTTTGCAGCCTGGGCGCCTTTCGTCATCACTTCGGCGCCTGCGGCTGTTGCATTGGGGGAGGCTGCGGATTCCATAACGGCACGGGTTGCGTAACTCCCCGTGCTCCCATCATGCATCACAGCAAGCTGCGGCCCGGCCCCGCCATATCCCTGCGGCGAGACGAGGGAGGGTTTGATAATCGGAGAGAGGGCTGCGATCAGTGCCGAGCTGAGCGCAACGATGCCAAAGAGTGTTGCGTACTTCAGGATGAGCGATCGCATGGATGACTGCCGCGGGGCAACGACCAGCAGCTGGTTTGCCAGCGTGTACATCTTCACTTCCCGGCCCTTGACACTGTACCGGGTCTCGGCAACCGCGATGAGACCGGCCTCGAGCAGGTTCTCGACATGGTACTTGGCCGTGTTCATCGGGAGGCTCAGCCGCTCGGCAATGTCGGTGAGGCTTGTCTGGCCGTCCCCCAGGAGCTGGAGGATGTCGCTTGCGGTCTGGCTTGCCATTGCTTTGGCAATCTTCTGTGCCCGCTCGTCGCCCGGTTCCAGTACAAGGATCTTCTCGGTCATGCTCGCTTCAGTTGCTGATGGATGCGATGATGCGTTCTTTTCCGACCTTGAGGGCCAAATCAAGTTGGCCGGCATCCGGCCCGCCGCCCTGTGCAAGGCCGGGCTTACCTCCGCCCTTGCCGCCCAGGAGCCCGCAGACCTGGCTGATGATCTCGCCGGCGTTCACCCGCGAATCGCCGGATGCAAGGACGACCCGTACCGACTCCCCGGATCCCGCGAGCAGTGCAACGCCGCCCCTGCCTGAAATACTTGAAGCGATGGCCGAGAGTTCCTTCTGGGGGAGATCGATGCGCTTCACGACAACCGGAATGCCGCCGATGGTCTCTGCAACGATCGTCCGCATCTCCAGGTCGACAAGCCTCGCGCTCATCTTCTCGATCTCTTTCTTCTGGTCCTTCCATTCGGTAAAGAAGCGCTCGACCGTTGGCGGGAGGTTGTCGTGCTGGACCGAGAGCGTCTCGGCTGATTTTATGACAATCCCTTCAAGGTGCTGCATGTAGTAGATGGCGGCGATGCCTGCCGCAAACTCGATCCGCTCGATACCGTCCTGGATGTGCTCGACCCGGATGATCTTGACCATCCCGACCTCGCCGGTGCTGTGGCAGTGTGTACCGGCGCAGGCCTCGATATCCCCGGCAACCTTCACGACACGGATCTCCCTGCCGGGCGGGACACCGCCCTGGTACAGGCCGAAGCCGTACTTCTGCTCGGCCTTCCCCCGGTCCTCGATCCCGATCTCGACCGGCTGGTTTGCCATGATCATCCGGTTCGCCGCAATCTCGATCCGGTTCAGCTCGTCCTGGGTGATGTGCTTGAAGTGCCGGATATCCACGCGGGAGCTCTCGCTGCCCTTCTGTGCTCCGGCCTGGTGGATGTGGGCGCCGAGGACTTCCTTGGACGCATGGAGGATGATATGGGTCGCGGTGTGGTGGCGCATGAGCGAGAGACGCCGCTGCTCGTCCACCATCCCCTTGACCCGGTCGCCACGCCCGAGGACGCCGCCCGTGATGTGGTGGAGGATGACCTCGCCCACCTTGATGACCTCGTCAACCCGGACCATGCTCTCGTCCGAGACGAGCGTCCCGGTATCGGCCGGCTGTCCGCCGCCCTCCGGGTAGAAGAGTGTCTGGTCCAGGACTGCATAGTTGTCGAAGAAGTCGATGACCACCCCCTCGAACTCGATGTCCGAGGTCTGCTCGTAGTAGAGTTTCCGGGTCGGCGGGAGTGCCTGGACGCGTGCCGCATACTTCGCGGTCTTGTCCTCCTCACCGGACTCGCGGCGCGACTCGGAGTGCTGATCGGCAACGATCGAGTAGAAGTTGTCCGGCAGCTCGACCACCGCGCCCTCTTTTGCGGCAATGTCCTTCACCATCTCGGGCTGGATGCCGTGCGAGTCGTAGAGCGTGATGATCTCGGCAAGCGGGACCCGCTGGCTCTTCGCCTTGTAGGTCTTTGCGACTTTCTGGACGATACGCGTGCCGCGCTCAAGCGTCTGGGCATACTTCTCGGTCTCGCGGTCAACGATCTCCCGGACAACGGCCATGTCCTGCTCGAAGCGATCCCTGCCGATGATCCGCGTCTGCTCCTCGATGAGGTCGGCGAGCGGCTCATCGATCTTCAGGTCGTGCATCATGCGCAGGGTGCGCCGGATGACGAGCCGTGCAAGGTATCCCTCGCGGACATTGGACGGGACGATGCAGTCGCCGAGCATGTACGCGAGGCAGCGGGTGTGGTCCACGACCGCGTACACCTTCTCGACCGGGGTGATCATCTTGTCGAGCTTGTCGGTCGGCACATCGATCGCTGCCGCAACTTTCTTCCGGAGGTTGAAGAGGTTGGAGCCCGAGATGTCCATGAGACCCGCGAACTTTGCGTTGAGGGCGAGGATCTTGGCAAAGTCCTTGTTGTCCAGCATGTGGCTGAGGTTTGCTGCGGACATGACCCGGCTCACCATCTCCGGGAATACCGCATCGTAAATGGTGGGCGATCCCTTCGATGCCCAGACCAGGCGCTCGAGCCCGTAGCCCGTGTCAACGATCCGCAGTTTCATCGGGTAGTACATCTCGCCCTTGAGGTCGTACCCCTGCCCTTCCGTCTTCTGCCGGCCCAGGCTCATGAAGACGAGCGTTGCAACCTCGAGACCGCCAATGAGGACCTCGACGCTCGGCCCCGCGTTCCCGCCGCCAATCCACGGGTTCTCCTTGTAGGTGACCTTGCTGATATCGCCGCCGATGGATGCGATGAACTGGTCGCAGAGTTCGACCGTGCGGTCCTTCCAGTAGATCTCCTCAGTCGGGGTGTTGAACGCGTGGTGCGCCATCATCTCGAAGGTGGTCAGGTGCCGGCCGGATTTTCCCACGGAGTCGAGGTCGTTGAGCCGGATGCAGGGCTGCGAGATGGTCAGCGGGTTTGCCGGCGGGGGGACGACGCCGCTGGTAACAAAAGGCTGGAAGTCCGCGATGGACGCGATGGTCAGGTAGATGTCGTCCCGCCACCGGGCTACTACCGGGTACCTCCCGATGCGGGTGTGCCCCTGCTTCTCAAAGAACGAGAGGTACGCCTCGCGCATGGAGTCGAGCGTGTGCGGTTTGAAGACCGGGTTGCCGATGAAGTTGTAGGGTTCGCAGGGTGCGTCGCCGCAGACTTCGCGGGACGGGTCGCGGGTCCAGAACGCGGAACCGCAGGACTTACAGACCTTGCGGACAAACCCCTGGTTTTTGAAATAGTCGAGCTGGTATTCCTCTTCGAGCATGGGATCACAATTCGTCAGTACAGTTGCCCGTGAACGGTAATTAGGGTATTGTTCCGATCACTGCATCCGGTCAACATACCAGCCGTCGATCTCTTCGTAGACGCCGGTCGCCATCGCGATCCGGACCGCGACCAGGTGCCAGCAGGTGCGGTTCCGGTACATAAAGTCCCCGCAGGTGCAGAAGTCCTCGTCAACAACATACTCGCCGGTCCTGCCCTCAACGGCAAAGAAATCGTGGTACTTCCGGATCCTGCCGGCGTCCAGCGCCGCGAGGGCCTTCTTCCCCCGGGGACCGTACGCTGCCTCGATCTCGCTCCGCAAATCGTTACTGAGCGCCCGCTCCCTTGCAAGCCGGTCGAAGAGATCGCTCATGGGATGACCGTGATCTGCGGCAGATCGGGAATGAATTTCCAGCGGTGCTGCACCGCGAGCCGCTCCATCGCGGGTGCCTCAAGGGCATAGTGGGTTGCCTCGATGCACGGGAGCGGGGCAGCCCGGTACACGGAATGCTTCAGTTCGGCCGAGAGGAATGCGTCGGCCCCGAGCGCTTTTGCCTCGTGCAGGAACGCAAGGTCAAACCCGCTGCCGCCAACAACCGCAAGGCGCCGGGGTCTCGTAACTGCTCCCCACACCCGGACCGGGCCGCCGATCCGGCTAACGATCTCCTTGACGGAGAGTGAACAGTCCCCGACAAGCCCCAGTGTCATCGGCTCGGTGTTGGTGAGGCCGAGCATATCGGCAAGGCAGTCGTTGACACCGCAGCCGGCGCGGTCGAAGTTCGTGTGCATGACATACACGTTCAGGTCATGCGAGAGGATCTCGCGCATCAGCGATGCGACCGGCCCGGTCAGCGCGCTCACCGGGGACCAGAGCGGGGTGTGGTGAACGACCAGCATATCGGCTTTGTGCGCAACCGCTTTCTTCACAACCGCGGGAGTTGCATCAAGTGCAGCGCAGATCGTTTTGATCGAACGCTTCCCTTCAACGACCAACCCGATCTTTCCGGCATCAAAATCCTCGGCAAGCTCCGGGGGGGCGATCCGCTCCATCTCCGCAATGAACGCATCCACATCCATACCTCATCATGGACGCGGTGGGTTAAAATCGCATTTATTACCAATAGTAATAAGCATTAGGTTTATTATGCATAAATGTGAATATCTGGGTATGCACAAGACGATTGAACAGATCCATGAACGCATCCGTGACGGGAACGCCCGCGTGGTCACTGCTGAAGAGATGCCCGCGATCGTTGCCCAGCTCGGGGAGAAGGGAGCGCTGAAAGAGGTCGATGTTGTCACCACCGGAACCTTTGGCGCCATGTGCTCGTCCGGGGCATTCCTCAACTTCGGCCATGCCGAACCACCCATCCGGATGGAGCGGATCTGGCTCAACAATGTCGAAGCATACGGGGGGCTTGCCGCGGTCGATACCTACATCGGGGCAACCCAGCAGTCCGATACGCTCGGGAACGAGTACGGCGGTGCGCATGTCATCGAGGACCTGGTGGCCGGCAAATCAGTCGAGCTCCGCGCAAGTTCGCGGGGCACGGACTGTTACCCGCGCCGGACGATCACCACTGACCTTGTACTCGAGAACCTCAACCAGGCGATCATGTGCAATCCCCGGAATGCCTACCAGCGGTACAATGCGGCAACAAACACGACCGACCGGACTCTCCATACCTACATGGGCGTCCTGCTCCCGGGCAGCGGCAATGTCTCGTACTCGGGCGCCGGTGTCCTGAACCCGCTCTCCAATGATCCGCACCTCCGGCTCATCGGCAGCGGCGTGCCGATCTTCCTGTGTGGTGCCCAGGGCATGATCGTGGGCGAGGGGACGCAGCACTCTCCCGCTGCCGGGTTCGGGACGCTGATGGTGACCGGTAACCTCAAGGAGATGTCGCAGGACTACCTGCGTGCAGCGACCATGACCGGGTACGGCGTGACCATGTATATCGGGCTCGGGGTGCCCCTGCCGGTCCTCGACCTGGACGTTGTCCGGGCAACGGCAGTCCGCGATGAGGACATCAGCGTGGATATCCTCGATTATGGCGTGCCCGGCCGCTCGCGCCCTACGATAAAAACCGCAACCTACGCGGAGCTGCGCAGCGGGATCGTGGACCTGAACGGCGAGGAGGTCAGGACCTCGTCCCTCTCCAGTTTCCGGAAAGCCCGGGAGGTTGCGCAGGAACTGAAGGGCTGGGTCGAGCAGGGGAAGGTACACCTGACCCTGCCAACCCGGCCGATCGATGCAACGAAGTCCAACAAGCCCATGCACCAGACCGCGGCCGGTCCGCGGGTGCTCGACATCATGGACCGCTCGGTCATCACGATCGGCGAGGACGAGGACATCACCGGCGCTGCCAAGAAACTCCTCAAGGGGGAGACCAACCACCTTCCGGTCGTGAATGGGAAGAAGGAGCTGGTCGGGATCGTCACCACTTTCGACATATCCAAGGCCGTTGCAAACCCCGGCCGGGCCCGGCTCGTGAAAGATATCATGAAGACCAAGGTCATCACCACTGCTGTGGACGACTCCGTTGACATCGCGGTCCGGAAGCTGGAGCAGAACAACATCAGCGCACTGCCGGTCATTGATAAAAAACGCCATGTCATCGGGCTCCTGACCGCGATTGATCTTGGCAAGTGCTTTGGCGGGAGGTGGCTGAAATGAAACTGCTCGTCAACTTCTCGCGCGGGAAGGGCAAAAAGCCCATCATCGCCCAGGCAGTCCTCGATACCGGCGTCCTCATCAACGTCGAGCGGGCGGTCATCGATTCATCGGAAGGCGAGGCGCTCATTGATGTGCCGGACGACAAGTGCAAGCTGGTCAGCAGTTCAATGTCCGGCCTTGGCGCCAATGTCCGGATCCTGGACCGGGGAGTCCACCATAACGAGAGCGAGTGCGTGGACTGCGGTGCCTGCATCAGCATCTGTCCCCGTGAGGTCTTCACGTTCGACCGTGAATGGAAGCTGCAGTGCGATGAGAGCAAGTGTATCCTCTGTGGCAAGTGCATCGGGGCATGCCCGCACCGGGCGCTGACACTCCCGGTATGATCCGGGAACGGTTCCACTTCCGCGAGACGTTTGCTACGATCCTCGCGGAAGATCCTGCTCATGCTGCCGCTGCGAAGGCAGGGATCCTTACTGCCCGGCAGGAGCTTGAGGCATACATTGCCTCAGACCCGTTTTTTGCAGCAACGTACGAGCCATATCAACCGGACTCGGATGCGCTGACCGTTCAACGTATGGCGAAAGCAGCAGAAAAGGCGGGTGTCGGACCCATGGCCGCGGTTGCCGGCACGATCGCCTGGGCTGGTATGGAAGCCATGATCGATGCCGGCGCATCGTTTGGCGTCATCGATAATGGCGGGGACATCGCGCTCATCGCAGACCGCCCGGTCCGGGTCGGTATCCATGCGGGCGGGGCTTCGCTCTCCAACAAGGTTGCGTTCGTTGTCCCCCCTCAGGAGATGATCCTGGGCATCTGCACGTCATCGGCAACGGTCGGACCTTCGGTCTCGTTCGGGATCGCGGATGCAGTCACCATCGTTGCCCCCAATGTCGCGCTTGCCGATGCCTGGGCAACTGCGGTCTGTAACCAGATACGGCCGGACGATCGATCGGTACTGGACCGGGTGAATCCTGGGGAAGTGGACGGGATCTTTGCGGTCCTGGGTGATGCGATCGTTGAGTGGGGGCGGCTCCCGCCGCTGGTGCCGGCAGTGGTGGACGAGCGGATCATCAGTGCCGGGGACCGGTGAGGATTTTTCCACCACCGGTTATGGATCAACCGGAATCCCTCGTGATTGTCAGGAGCAGGCCGGGCAGGCGCTCTCACTGCCACTCCGGGTTCTGCAAAAATTCCCGGCCCTGCATGTATGCGTTCTTTCCGGAGAATGCTGCCACAATTTTGTCGCCATCGCTGATCACAACAACCGGTTTTGCATCTTTGATGCCGAAATACATCTCCAGCAGATCAGTCTCGTCCACAAGGAGCCCGCCGCGGAGCGATGATGCCGGCTCGAGTTCGAGCCGTTCGCGGACCAGTTCGCCCGGGTCGGTCCGGAAGAAAAAATAGAAGGCCTGGAACGCGTTGAGGAGATCGGAGACCACCAGCTCAGCCCGGATCTCTTCGTTCAGCCCGTCAAGTTTTTTTGCGATACAGGGAACGTCATCATCGCATGCATCGAGGATCCGGTCAGTGAGCCTGACCAGTTCGTGGTAGGGAAGCCCGGTCCCGGCATCGGCCATGCCCCAGTATTGGGTGCCGGAAGTAAAAAACAGAGGGGTATTTCCAGGTCGTGCAGGGGACGGATCCGGGTCCTGACCCGATACCCTTATTCTCCCTCGCGGAATATGAATACAGGTGAAAGAGGAGGACACCGACTGGTTTGTGTACCACCGGATCCCGGAGCACGGCGAGATTGAGGAAGGTGCGCTTGCACAGGTCTGCTGTCTCGATGCAGCAGTCGTAGCCGGGTCCCTCTCCCGTCTCGAGCGCTCCTGCCTGGTCGAGCGGTGCTCCGGCAAAGTCCGGATGCTCACGTTCGGCGAGGCACTCATCAAAAACCAGTTCAAATATGAAGAAGACCTGCCGTACGTGATCGAGAACGGCGTCATCAAAGCGAGGAAATAATATCATGCCAGACCACGAGATCGCCATCCTCCGGATCGGCCACCGTCCCGAACGCGACCAGCGGGTGACCACCCATGTCGGGCTCACGGCCCGGGCGCTCGGGGCAAAAGGGATGTACCTTGCCGCAGCCGACAAGGACGTCAGGGAGAGTATCGCCGATGTTGCAGAACGCTGGGGCGGGGAGTTCTTCTGCGAGGACAACGTGAAGTGGCGATCCTGTATCAAAGAGTGGAAGGCGAACGGCGGGTCCGTTGTCCACCTCACGATGTACGGCCTGAACCTGCCAGACGTGATCGGCGAGATCCGGCCGCACAAAAAGATCCTGGTCATTGTCGGTGCCGAGAAGGTTCCGGGCGAGATCTACGGCCTTGCCGATTTCAACGTTGCAGTGACGAGCCAGCCGCATTCCGAGATCTCGAGCCTTGCCCTCTTCCTCGACCATCTTGCAGAGGGAAAGAACCTGGCGCTCGATTTTCCCGGTGCCCAGATAAAGATCATTCCCTCAAAGGCCGGCAAGCAGACGGTGGGCCTGTGAAGGGCCGGGTGCTCATTGCCGGGTTTGCAACCCGGCATGTGGCACAATCAGCATTCAATGCGGGATACGAGGTCTGCACGGTAGACCATTTCTGCGACCAGGACCTCGCCTGGTGCACGAAGGATCGTGAGAAATTCGACGACCTTGCCGAACTGCCGGATGCTATTGACCGGATCTGCCGGCGCCACGCGTTCGACTATTTCGTCCCGACCTCCGGGGCCGAGATGCTGTCGTCACCGGTCCCCCGCCTTGGTACCGATCCCCGGTCTATTGGCAGGTTTATGGACAAATGCGCGACGCAGGAGTTCTTTGAATCCCTCGATATTCCGGTCCCCCGGATCCTCCCGGACGGTGAATATCCTGCCATGGTCAAACCGAGGACCGGGGCCGGGGGATGGAGGAACGCGGTCATCTGCACGGAAGCGGAGATGAACGCGTGGCGGGAACTGTACGAGAATGTCCCGCACATCCGGCAGGAGTTTGTCGAAGGGGTCCCCGCAAGCGTCTGCTGTGTTGCATCGGGTCGTCAGGCAATCGCGATCGCCGCCAACGAGCAGATCCTCCGGGGTGGCAGCGGTGAATCGGCATACGGCTTCTCCGGCTCGGTGACGCCGTCCGATCATCCCGTTGGCGGGGAGATGGCGGCGCTTGCCGGGTTGATCGCGGCCGGAAGCGGCTGCGTGGGAACGATCGGCATTGATTTTGTCATCGGGAAGGATGGCCCCGTTGCAATCGAGATCAACCCGCGCTTCCAGGGCACCGTGGACACGGTCGAGATGGCAACCGGCATTAATCTCTTCGATCTCCATGCCGGTGCATGCCAGGGTGTCCTGCCGGATCGCCCCCCGGTGTCCCGGCAGGTAGCGTGCCGGAGCATCCTCTTTGCCGACCGCGACATGACCATCACTGCCGACCTTGCACAATTCCGGCAGTTCACAGCCGACATCCCGTGGCCGGGGACGCTCTTTGAAGAAGAGCAGGCGCTCGTCAGCGTGTACGGCTGGGGCCCCACGCGGGAGGCTGCGCTTGCGCTGCTGGATAAACATATTAGCACAGTCCGACAATATATGCGCTGATGGACTCAACCGAAGACACGCTCAACGATCCGGCAATCCGCGCCTATCTCCACCGGCTTGTTGGCGATGAAGGCCTCGACCTCCTCGAGCGCTTCCCCGCGGAGGGCGAGCACAGCGATGAGGACCTTGCGGCGCAGACCGGCATCAACCTCAACTCGGTCCGGCACACGCTCTATACCCTGTACGAGAAGCGGCTTGCCGAGTATCACCGGATCAAGAACAATGAGACCGGCTGGCTCACGTACCTGTGGCAGCTCCGTACCGACCATATTCACGATGCAATCCGCGAGGACATGGAGACAATCTTAGAGAAACTCTCCCGGCGCGAGAGGTTTGAGGAGGAGAACGACTTCTACAAGTGTGGCGAATGTCACCAGATATTCACCTTCCCCATTGCCATGAACACTGATTTCAAATGCCCTGACTGCGACATCCCCCTCACCCACTTCGACAACGAGATACTCCTCAAAGCCCTGAAGTCCCGGATCGAATCGATCAAGAACTCGCTTGGTCATGCGTAAGCAGGGATTTACCGAATACGAGCGTCTGCTATCAGAAACCGGCTGCAGCCCCAAAGTGATCGCCCACTGCAGGGCGGTCACCGAATGCGCCCTTGAGTACGCGGCCGGAAATCCGGATGCAGACCGGTCCCTTGTTTTAAGTGGAGCCATGCTCCATGATATCGGGCGCTGCCGTACCCATGCCATCGATCATGCCCAGCAGGGTTCGGATCTCCTGCGGGCGAAGGGTTTTCCGGAGGAACTTGCCCGGATTGTAGAGTGCCATACCGGCGCCGGGCTCACTGCGGACGAGTGCACGCTGCTCGGACTCTCCCCCCGCGACAGTATCCCATCGACAACAGAGCAGAAGATTGTAACGCACGCAGACAATCTGATCGCCGGTCATCACCGCACGACCATTGACGATACCCTTGCATCGGCAATCCATCTCCCGAAGAAGGCGCGGAAGCGGATGTACCGCCTGGCTCGCGAAGTCGAACTGCTCTGCGGTCGGTGAACGTGGCCGGAAAAATCAGATGATGACCTGCCGGACCTGGGGCAGGGCACGGATCTCTTCTATCACACCATGGGGGAGTGGCTCTTCGATGATGATAACCAGTTTCGGGTCCTCGGCGAACTGGGGGTCGGTCACGAAGATCTGGCGGATCGAGAGCATATGATCGGAGAGCACCTTGACTGCAGCGCCCACGATCCCACGTTCGCTCGCATTCCGGGGAAGTACGGTGATGACGGTAAATCCGAGCGACTCGGCAACCCGGCTCAGGTCCGGCGTTGCCCGCATGTTGGTGAAGATCTCGCGGAGCATCGGGCGCTCGAGGATCCGCCGGGCTGTTGAGTCGACAACGCGCCGGTCCGAACCGATCGCCTTTGCCACAGCGGTTGCAGGGACCTCGATGCCATTGCAGCAGATTCGTCCGTCTCCGGTCACCCCGAACCCGTTCTCCAGGAGGAACCGTACTACCTTGCTCTGGGATGGGGAGTCGGTGAACTCGTGGATGATGTCAGACCACATACTAACCACTGGGAATGGCGTATATAAATATACACCGATGCATCGCTTTTATCATCAGTGCCGGCGGATTGCCGGCCGGGGCAGGCAAACCCGGTTCAGGCGGGAGGAACTGCGCGAGAATCCCCGCCCCGGTTCGTTCCGTTCAATTTTCCCCGGTAACCGGCCATGCTTTACACAAGTTTTTATTAGATAGACAACCTTTTTGTTATGGCACAAAGGCGAGGGTAGCCAAGCCAGGTCAAAGGCGCTAGGTTGAGGGCCTAGTCTCGTAGGAGTTCTTGGGTTCGAATCCCATCCCTCGCATCGTTTCTGCTCACGT
>CAYVAQ010000008.1:0-4105 GCA_964448885.1 uncultured Methanoregula sp.
GTCGCGCATCTCGCGGATCGTGGTCACGCCGTCCGGGTCATGATAGTTGATGAGGTTGATCCGGTTCGTTGCTGTTTCGGGCGAGAGGGCGCTTGCCAGCATGGTACCATTAAAGTCAACCGCCATGATGGTCAGCTCCCCGTCAGCGAACTGCCCTTCCGGGTCATTGAACGCCACAAGGGCACGCTCCTTCCCGTTTGCCTTTGCGTACGCAACCGCATTCTTCACAAAGGCCTCCAGTTCGGGGACCGTATATTTTCGCGTGGCGGGGCCGATGGCTGCCGAGGGATAGATCATGCCGGCCCCGGCATATGCGCCCGCGCCGACATAATACGTGCCGTCAACATCGGCAACAACGGAGAGCTTGGACCGGATCTGCCGGTTGTCTGCCGGGTTGGGATAATCGTACGAGACATACCCGATGCCAAAGCGGGCAGTCTCCTGGAGGTTGTGGACCAGCGGGACACCGTACCGGTCGGTCATGCCGCCGATATTGGTCCCGACTATCCCGTGCTCGAAGGGTTCGGCAAGGGCGGTGCCGGAATAGTCTTCAGCAAAGACATAGACGCCGTCCTTTACAAACGGGCCGTTCGGATTATTGAATGCAGCAACAGCCCTCTCCTTCCCGTTCTCGCGGGCAAACGCAACCGCCTCCTTCACCCGGCCGGTCAGGGTGACCGGGGTCACGAATTTTGTTGTCGATGTTGTTACTGCAGGAACCGAAGTTACTGTGGGTGCCGGTGCCGTACCCTGCGGGGGTGCCTGCGTGCATCCGGCAGTGAAGGCCATTCCGGCAATAAGAATGACGAACATCAGGAGGATGTATCGCTTCATGTCCAGATAGTGAGCGCGAACCTGCATTAAAATATTGCACTGGCGGCGCGGACACGGTATCCGCAACGTCCATGCCCCCGCCAAACCTCCACTGGCGTTCTCGATTGGAACGGCAGCAATACCCGCTGGCCCACCGGGTGATTTATCTAGGTTCCTGATCAATTTTTTTTCATGAGGCTTTCGCGTTATCACTGGGCTGTAACGGGGATTGTCCTGCTTATCCTCGTCCTTTCGGCCGGTTGTACACAACCGTCATCTCCGGCAGCTGCTACGCCCGCACCGTCTGCCGCTCCGGCGGTCACGGTCGCGCAAACGCCGGCTGCGGTCCCCCAGGGTTCTTCGAAGGAGCAGATGGTTGCATTCGTGAAGGAAGCGGTTGAATATGCACACAAGAACGGCAGGGAGAAGGCCCTCGCGGAGTTCTCCAATCCGAAGGGATCGTTCGTCCGGGGCGACCTGTATCTTTATGCCTATGACTACAACGGCGTGACCATCGCCCACCCGGTGAACCCGGAGAAGATCGGGGTCAACCGGCTCGAAGAGAAGGACGCGCTCGGGAAATTCTTCATCCGCGAGCTGATGGATGCGACAACCGATGGCACCGACTTTGTCGAGTATACGTATATCAATCCGACAAAGAACAACCGGGTCGAGAAGAAACTCGGGTACGTCATGCAGGTGGACGATGACTGGTGGCTCGGGTCCGGCATCTATTTCGGACCGGTCGAGACGGAGACTCCGGAAGAACCGGCACCGGATGATGCCACGGAACCGGCTGCGGCACAGTAGCCGGCAGCACGATCATTCAACCCGGTACCCTCTCTTTTTGAGAAACTCAGCAATCCACGGTTCCGCTTCCTCATCGGACTTTGGCCGCTTCCGTTCGATCTCGTCCCACGCATCCCTGAGGACCGGATCGTCGGAATGGAGGGCGAGCGTGCCCCGTACGGTTCCGAGAAGCCTGCCGCCGGGATCGGAGACCTTCATGACAATGCACCGGTAGAACTTGCACTGGGAGGGACTGTCCCGGTGAATCGTGCACCGCAGCAGGTCCCCGTCCGGGCGCAGGAACCGGCAGGCAGACGGGTGAGCGTCAGGGAATGAATGGTCGGAAAAGATGGTTCGCTTGTCCACGTCAATCTCGGCAATGAACTCCGTCCCCGTGGATACACATTCGCAGGCAAAGGTGAACGGGCCGGTCTGCCGCTCGATGACGATATAATCGCCAAGGGACATGCAGCACGAACCGCACTGGCGGCAGGAGAAGACCATTGATACACACCGTTCCCTGTGGGGCATCCCGGGTGGACTGCCCTATCCAATTCTCTCCGCGGCTTTCCGGACGATCTCTTTCAGCGTCTCGTAATCGGTGGTTGTTCCGGACATGGTGATCCGCTCGTACACGTTCTTCTTCGTAAATATCACGGTATAGGTCACCTGTCCCGGTTCGGGTGAATCGGTCATGCGGTACGCGATGCTCCTGTCGCCGGTTGTTGGGAAGGGGATCTCGTAGGGAGAAGGCCGCATGGTCTCCCCGCCTTCGATTGCGATCTTCTCGAGCGTAAAGACCTTCTTCATACTCTCGACGGGAAAGACACTGACCGACTGGCGGATCCGGGTGAAGTCGGACCGGAGCCTCCCGGTGCGGTCGAAGGAGACGAAGTACCCTTTCAGCCAGCCAAGGTCGCGGGAGAGCTGGGTTACCTCGGGGGCGATCATGACCGAACGGTCTTTCAGGGTATAATCGGCCGGGATATCCTCCGGCTGGAGTGCAATTTCTGCGATATCCTTCCTGATGGTCGGGCTGTCCGGTGCCGGGAGGGCAGTCGTCCCGGTCACGGGGATATCTTCGGACGGGGCCTGGGCAGGTGCTGTGCACCCGGCAGCCAGGACGAGACAGAGGGTTGCAAACAGCAACCCCGCTGTGCGGTACTGCATACCGTACACCATCGCAAACCCGGGTTAAATTGTTGCTGGTACCGGGCGCGGTTGTTGTGCCTCCCGAGCACAAGCATGATAACCACAGCAGTAAAATTATCAAAAAACGGTGAATAAAAAAATGACCAAGACCAGCATTGCGATGCTTGACAAGGACCACCATATCCACATGGTCCCGGCCGACCGGGTCCTGATGATGACCATCGAGCACTCGGCAGTGAAGAAGGTGGAGACAGAACGCTTCGAGATCGAATGTTTCATCAAACTCTCGGTTGAAGGCTACCCCCACCCGCTCGAGGACGCGATCCGGTTCACGTTCGCGGCTGCCCGGATCCCCTCCACCGATATGATGACGGAACTGACCTTTGTGCAGAACCACATCATCAAGTATATCTTCGACCGTGGCATGAACGGGGAGCTCTGCGATGCAACGCCGGATGACCCGGAATCGTGCCAGATGGGCATAACCATCTCGTCCGAGATCAAGAACCAGATGCTTGCATCCAATACCCTCCGGGAAGTCCTGGAGCGGTACGGGGCATTACCCGAGACTCTGGCGTTCGTCCGGTGAATTTGTTAACGAAATCACACGGGACCGGGAATTTCTGCATACGCGGGACTCTTTTACCCCAGCGGGGCAGATAATGATAAATATCTTTTTCACATGGCAAATACAACCACTACCGAATAACATCGATTAACGTGGTATCATGGGCGACCCAGAAATCCGAAATGATGAAAAGGTTCTCTTAAGGACGCCGGGGGTCTATGTCAAGTCGATCCCGTTTGAGGGCATTCTTACCAACAAGCGGGTTATCCTTGTTGACCGGGCAAAGAACCTCCTCCCCCCCAAAGAGATCCCGCTTGCAACAATCAAGCAGGTGGAGACGGGCGAGAACGCGATCCGCGACCAGATCCTGACCCTCTCGGTGATGGCAAAGACCGGCGACACCCGGCAGATGATCCTCACCTTCTCGCGCCAGGAAGGCGGCAACCGCATCAAGGAACGTGACGAATGGGCCCGGGCGATCCAGGCCAACCTCGGGGCATCGTTCGAGAACGTTATCCGCAAAGTCATCCCTGGTGCAGATGCTGCACCACCCTACCGCGCCGAACCGGCTCCCCAGCCCCGCGCGACGGTCCCGGTCCAGCCTGCTGCGCCGCTGCAGCCACCCATGGAACCGGCAGCCCCGGCACCGTCTGCCGCCCCCGCCCCGTCCTACCGGGAGACCGAAGGAGTCCACCCGATCAAGAAGATTATCGAGGCAGGCCAGGCGCCTGTGCAGGCAGCCCCCCTTGCCCCGGTCCAGCAGCCCCGGGCCCCTGCAGCCCC
>CAYVAQ010000008.1:4205-82283 GCA_964448885.1 uncultured Methanoregula sp.
GCCCCTGCAGCCCCCGCCGCAATCCCGCCGCAGGATGTCTTCTGCTCCCGCTGCGGAAACCGGGTACCGGCAGATTCGGCATTCTGTAACCGGTGCGGTTCGCCCATCATCGCTCCCGCAGCAGCCCCGGCAATGGCCGCCCCGGCTGCGGCTCCTACAGCCGCCCCTGCCCCCGCGGCACGGCCTGTTGTGCTGTCTCCCGTCTCACGCCCGATCGACCGCGATATCCAGTCGATTGAACCGCTGATCGAGCGCTCGACCGAGAAGATCCCGGCCGACCCGCTCCGCAAACCGGTCCCCGATGTCGTGGTCAGCCAGTCTCTTGCCTGGGATGACGACGCTGCCCCGTCGCCAGCACCTGTTCCGGCAGGCGCACCCCCGGTCTCCGGCCCGGGAGCCGCCACGCCCGCAGAGCCCCCGGCAAAGAAAGGATTCCTCCCACGCCTCTTCAGCCCGAAAAAGACCCAGGATATGGCTGCCCCGGTCCCCCCGGCAGCTCCCCCGGTCCCCGAAAAACCGCGCCGTTCGCTCAACCTGCCCGTGAAGAAGATCCTGGCCGGCGTTGCGGTACTGGCAGTCATCCTGATCATCCTCGCGGTTGTGGTCGTTGTGGTCCTGCCGATGGTTGGCGGGAGCGGCAGCACGGCGCTGACACCGGTCCCGACCATTGCCGGCAGTACCGGCAGTTCGTCAGGAAACACGCTCACGAAGACCACCATCACGGTCAGGGAGACCATTGCACCGACCATTCCCCCGACCGGTGTCTACGTCCACGTGAATTACCTGGGCGGGTTCCGGGGAAGCTATGGTATGCCCAATGCCCTCACGGCAGTCCCCGGCAACTCCGGTGACCGCATCTGGGAAGTGGAGAACGCGAATGGTACCGTTATTGCCGAGTTCGAGAAGCTTGACGGGACCGCCCACGAGATCCTGGTCGAGATCTACAAGAACGGCGCACTCCTGACCAAGGGCTCCACAGCGGTGGGCCATGGCTCGGTCAAGCTCTCCGTGGATACCGCAACGGGTGTTGCCGCAACACCGAATACCAGCGGCGGATCGCTGACCGTTACGACAACCGCAGTGGCCGGATCCGGTGCAACCGTGGCTTCAACAACCTCCATTCCTGCCGAAAACACGACAGCAGCGACAACAACCGCTGCAACAACCACTGCCACCACGACAACGGCAGCCACGACCACGACTACTGCAGCCGCAACCACAACCACAGCGGCTCCTTAATAAACCAACCACGCACTTTTTTTGGTCTCCGGACAGATGCTTCTCTGATACTTCATGACCGGACCAGAACTGTTTCCCCGTAATGCGCCGTTCAGACCATCGCCGGCATTCATCCCGTGGTTCATCATCAGCTACCTCCTCCTGATCGCCCTCATCCTTGCCTGTACGGTCATCCCCCTCTGGCTGTCTTCGGCCCTTGACATGACCGCCGCTATCGCTATTACCGCCGTTGTCGTTATCGTCACCGTCATTTTTGTTGCCTGGACCCGTCTCTATTACGACACGATGGCGTACGAGCTGCACGAGGACGAGCTCCGGTGGCGCCGCGGTGTCTGGTTCCGGACAACCGGGATCGTCCCCTACAACCGCATCACCAACCTCGACCTCCGCCAGGGCCCGGTCATGCGCTGGCTGAAGATATCCACCATCTCCGTCCAGACTGCCGGATACTCCGGCCAGGCGGTCCCCGAGATCCGGATCGAGGCGATCGAGCATGCCGAGGAACTCCGGGAGATCCTCCGGAGTGCCGTGCGAAAATCCGGTCAGTCGCATGACGGCACCGGCACCGGTCCCGTTGCCCGGGTCCCCGATGAACCGGTGGCAACGACCGGGACCAGCATCCTCATCCTTGACGAGCTGAAGAAGATCCGTGCTCTCCTCGAGCAACAGCAGAGAAAGTAAAAAAGAAAAATTATTTCTTTTCTTCAGGCGACGCGGGTGTCGCGGGCTTCCGTCCTTTGTTCCAGCGGTACGCTGCATAGATGATGCCAATGAGAATCGCAAGCGGCAGCAGGGTGAAGAAGAGGATGATCAGTGCGTCGACCATACCGATGAATCCTGCAATGCCCTCGTTGAGAGTCGTGACAAAGTTGTGGCCGGTCTCGCCGCCAACGGGTTCGGGCTCCTGGAGGTTGACGGTGATGGTCGAGAAGTCAACGCGGCTGTTCAGGTATTTTATCCGGCCTTCGAGCCGGTTGAGTTCGGTCTGGACGCGGTCGATCTGTGACTGGATCTCGATGACATCGCTCACCTTGACCGCTTTTTTCATGATCTCATTGTACTGGGCGAGCTGGTTCTGGTAGGATGTCTTCAGGGCCTGCAGGTCAACGTACTCCTCGGTGACATCCTCTCCCTGCGTGGATGACGACTTCACGGACCCGATTGCTTTGATCCCCGCAAGGGTATTGTCGAACTCTGCCTGCGGGATCCGCATCACCACGGTCCCGCTCAGGCGATCGTTGTACCCTTTCTGGATACTCGTGGATGAGAGGTATCCTCCCTTTACTGCAGCCATTGCCTTGAGTGCTTCGGCAGAAGCAGTGACATCGCTGACCTCAATAGTCAGGTACGCGGTCCGGATGATCTTCGTCTCGATCTGGTCGGGACCGGTTGAAGAATCCATTTTCGGGGCCATTGTCGGGGCGGGCACCGGTGCCGCAGCGCCGGCGTACGCGATCCGGGCATCGTTCCATGAGCCGCTGCTGTCGCCGGGATAACCTGCCTCCAGTGCTTTGGCCGAAGACCCCTGGCTGCCGGAGTATGCCGTGCATCCGGCTGATGCCAGCATAACACAGACCAGGAGCAGTGCGATGATCTTCGTGTTCATATACAGACCTTCACTGCGGCAGATATTAATAACAACCGTAAACTGCGGTTTTTTTGGCAGTCTCCCGTCGCGAGGGTTTAACCCGGTGGTTAGAGCCTTGAACCCTGCCGATTTTACACATTTAATATACCCGCTGCCGACCGTGTATGCAGAAGATCCCTGGAGTGAGTGAGGATGATGACAACCGATCGTGCAGGATATCGTGGCGGGTCCTGGCGGACATCAGCGCTGTTGTTCTGTGCCGGGTGGATCCTGCTTGCCCTCGTTACCCTCCCCCCTGCCGGAGCGGGATTCTGACCCGCAGGTGACAACGGAGACCAGCCATGAAATTACCTGAACACCGGAAGACGTCACGACGCGAATCGCGGTGCATCCCGTTGGAATCACCCGCCTGCCGGAACGGTGCCCCGGGCGTTTCCCGCCGTCATGCCCGGCGGTTCACCGGGTTCGCTTCTGTTGAGCCGGATCGGACCGGGCTGCCATGAATGCAGGAGAGAATGCCGCGATGCCGGGGGAGATCGTGGTGATGGGAAACGGCGTCATGACCCGGGTCCGCATGGTCAATACCTCGCTCTTAGGGCTGGGTATCGACTGCGGCAGCATCGAGACACTGACCCGGGCGGGGACCGTGCAGCTCGTGACTGCACAGGAGATGCTTCTCGCCGGCAACAACCCGGGGACCCGATCCGCGATCGCCCGGTTCCGGGCAACCGTGGTCTCCCTCCGTGATGCATACCGCGAGGTGCTGGTACGGGAGGACCTTCCCGGGGAGACAGCCCGCGGCGTCCTCTCGGTTGCCCAGTCCCTTGATGTTACAGCTGCACGGGCAATCCTGTCCTGAGAACCAGGAGAATGGGGAAGCGTATTTCCGGGCCCGGAGCAATGAGCGGGAAATTTCAAAAAGGGAGATCCATCCCCCGCGTTCCCGGGCTTCCTCCATCCCGCACCTGCTGCAACGGAATGACGACCCCTGAGTGGTGATCTCCCTTATATAAGAAAACGAGAGATAGTTGATCGAAGACTTATGACCGAGACACCTGTACCCGAAAAACCCGAGAATTCAGCCGAGATGGACAAGTTCGGGGTTGAAGCGCTGGTCAAGGCGCTCACCGACAGCACGGACCCGCAGGTCCGGCAGTATGCGGCATATCTCTTGGGAAAGGCAAAGAATCCCCGGGCAATCCAGCCGCTTGTCGAAGCAATGGCGGATTTCGACAAGTCGGTCCGGGAACAGGCAACCCTGGCACTCTCCTCGATCGGCAAAGCAGCTGTCGGGCAGCTCTCGGACGCGATGAAGGAACCCCGGTGGGAGACACGGTACCGGGCAGCCGAGGCGCTGGGGCGGATTGCTGACGAGAAAGCCGTCAAGCCGCTCATCCAGGGACTGAAGGACAACCGCGACCATGTCCGGTACATGGCAGCCAAGGGCCTAAGGGAGATCGGGGACTCCGATGCCATCGAGCCGCTCATCATCCTCTTAAAGGACGAGAACGTGTACGTCAGGAGCATGGCAGCACGGGCGCTGGGCGCCACCGGCGGCAACAAGGCGATCGAGGCCCTGCGGGCAGCCCGGGAGACCGAGACGGAAGAGAAGGTCAGGCAGGCAATCGACGAATCGCTTGCATAACGATACCAATCCCTGCAGGGATTCCCTGCCGCTGGTCCGGAAGGACCGGATCGAATAGATCCCTTTTTTACTACCAGCATAGATTATTGAAGTTATACGAATAACGAGCAGTAAGGAGTGAATAGCATGGGCTCCGGTTCACCTGACACCCAGCTGATGGAGGCTGTGGATGCGAATAATTACGAAGCAGTACGCGGGGCCATCAGCAAAGGGGCAAACATCAACACCCGCGGAACCCATGGCGAGACTCCCCTGATAAAATCCATTCTCTGCGATGACCCGCGGATATTCCGGCTCCTGCTTGAACGGGGGGCTGACGTGAATATCCCCACCCTGAACGGGTACAGCCCCCTTACGTTTGCCTGTCTCCAGAACAATTTCGAGTATGTCCGCAGTATCCTGGCCTACCCGGTCGACCTCTCGAGCAAGACCGAGGAGGGATGGACGCCCCTGCTCGTTGCCGCTACCAACTCATCGGTCTTTTTCGATAATTCCGATCATGAGTTCTTCAAAAAACTCGTTGAGATCGTGTACAAGTATTCAAAATACCATCCCGATTACAACCCGGTCCGCACTGTGAACCTTCTTCTGAAGTCGGGAGCCGACCCGAACGAGTCCAACATGTTCGGGACAACGCCCCTGATGGCGGCGGCCAGCATGGCAAATTACGAGATGCTGCGCCTGCTCCTTGAGCACAAAGCTGCCGTCGATCTCCGCGACACGGAGGGAAAGACTGCCCTCACCTATGCCGCAACATCCACGATCGAGGAGCTGATCGACAGCCTGATTCACCTGCGCCTGGTCAGTTCCACGGTGAAGCTGACGGATTTCCTCACCCCGTCGATGCTTGTCCAGCTCCGCCCGCAGTTCGAACCGCAGAAGGAGCTTTGCGTCAATTATCTCGTGGAGAACGGTGCAGACCTCCGTATTCGTGACAAGAAGGGCATCTCGATCCTCACGCACGCGTCACGCACGGGGAACCTCAACGTGGTCAAAAACCTGGTGGGGCACGGTGCCGATGTGCACGAACGATCGCCCCGGGGAATCACTGCCCTGTACGCGGCAGCTATCAACGGCCACACGGACATTGCGGAATTCCTCCTTGACCAGGGTGCGGAGATCGATGTCCGCCTGAGCGATGGCGAGACCCCCCTCATGGCCGCGGTCTGGAACGGCCAGGTGGAGATGGTCGACCTCCTCCTAAAGAAGGGTGCGGACGTCCATGCCAAGAAAGTGACGCCCTACAAGCCATCCGGTGAGTCAAGCCTGGTCTGGGCCGTCCACCGGCACCGCAATGAGAAGAGTGAGAACTACGATATCATCTTCCAGCTGCTCGCCGAACACGGTGCGGAATAAGCCGCCGTTTTATCAGGGCTTTCGGCACCCTGGTGAGTGAGAACCATGGCAAATCCTGACACTGAACTCTCCCGTCGCCATTCGTTCTCCCGGTATCTCCTCATCTGGATGGTTGTCCTCGTCCTCTGCGTTGTGGGTTTCCTGACCATCAACGACTACCTCATGACCAAGAGCAACTTCGAGCGGCAGGCAGGAGTGCTCCAGGTCCAGACCGAGAACAACATCGAGAAATCCATCCGGTTCAAGGACGCCCTCTGGAACACCTTCGATGCGAGCCTGAACGAAGAGATGAAGAGCGGGCTGCTTCTGGTCCTTGCGGAATATGAACGGGCCGGGCGCGATCCTTCCCGGATGGATCTTGCAGCGGTAAAGAAAAGCCTGGGGGATGATATCGATATTTACATCATCGATGAATCCGGTGTCATTGTCTATACGTCCTATGCCCCGGAACTTGGCATGGACTTCTCGACAATCCCGTCTTTTTACCAGTACCTGACCCGGATCCGCTCTTCGGAAGGTTTTTTCCCGGACCGTATTGTCAATGAACTCAAGGGGCAGGGCAAGTTCCGGAAATATGCCTACATGCCGACACCGGACCACCGGTACATCCTTGAACTGGGACTGACCGGTGAGACGTTTGACAAGGTGAACGAACGGCTGGAGGTCAATGAGAATATCGATTCTATTGTCGCCGTCAACCCGTACGTGGCAGGTTACCGGGTCTTCAACTCGATGGGGCGGCGTTCGGATGACAACCGGCTCCCTGAACCGGAGGTCAGGGAGATTCTTGCAACAGCGATAGCAACCCGCTCGACCATCGAAGTGAAAGACCCGGAGAACCACATCACCCGCAGGTACCTCTTCGTGGATCTCGAGGACCCGACGTACGGGTCGGATCCCAGCCGGATCATCGAAATCACCTACAGCGGGAAGCAGATCCAGGAGACGCTTGACCAGCTCCTCCTGTTCCATCTCCTGACCGGCACGGTGGCCATCCTCATCGGGGCGGTTATTGCGTTCTTCCTCTCCCGCCGGTTCACCCGGCCGATCCAGGAGATTGTCTCGGATGTCGAGATCATCGCGCTGGGGGATCTCACCCACCGTGTCCGCCCGACCGATAACCGGGAACTCTCGATCCTGGAATCCAGTATCAACGCGATGGTTGATTCGCTCAGGACCGCCTTCGTGCAGATGAAAGACGACGAGATCTTCAAGAACGAGGTGATCCAGCAGATGCCGGTCGGGATCTTCATCAAGCGGGTGGATGACGGGAGGTACATCTTCTGGAACCGGGCAAATGAGCAGTTGTTCGCAATACCCGCCACAACCATCCTGGGAAAGACCGACCGGGAGTTCTTCGCTCCGGCAGTGGCAGCCGCAATCGAACAGGAAGACCGTGAGATCCGCAACAATCCAAGAAAGGTGTTCCGGAAATTTGAGCAATCGCATTCTCCGGGCGGGGGACTCCTGCTGAGCATCTCTGCCGCGATCCTTGATTCAGCAGGAAGGCCGCAGTTCATCCTGGGTATCAGCGAGGATGTGAGCCACGAGAACATCAACCTGAAGATGGACCTGCTCTTCAGCCTGACCCGCCACGAGATCCTTGACAACCTCTCTCTTATCATGAACCATCTCGAACGGGCCCAGCTCAGGAAGTCGCATGACGAGATGGAGACCTTCTTTGCCAAGACGATCGGCTCGATCACCTCCATCAAGAACCAGATCGCCTCCATGCGTGCCCTCCAGGACGTGGGCCTCATCTCGCCGAAATGGCAGTCCCTCCAGGATGCCTTCTCGGATGCGGTGGCCCTCCTCCCGGAGAGCAGGGCCATGATCCGGACCGAACTGGGCGATATCGCAATCTTTGCCGATCCGCTCCTCCCGCGGGTTTTTTTCAAGCTGCTCGACTTCTCATTCCGCAACGGGGGAAGAGACCTGACCACCATCCGTATCTCTGCTCACGTGAGCGGCGATACGCTCCACCTGATTTACCAGGACGACAGCAGGGGCATTCCTGATGACGAGAAGGAGAAGATCTTTGAGCCCGGTCATGCGGAAGGGCTCTATATCATCCGCGAGATCCTGGGATTCACCGGTATCAGCATTACGGAGATCGGCGTCTTTACCCGGGGTGTCATCTTCGACATCCAGGTCCCGAAGGAGAAGTTCCGCGGGGCATCGTAAGATCCGGTGCATATCCCGGTGCCCGCCTCTCTTCCTGACGAATGCTGCCGGGACGGATGCCCGGGTTGCCTGCTTCTAACCATCTGGTTCAACAGACCAACCCCGGCGATTTTTTGATTATTAATCCTGTCATCCCGGACCTGAGCATGGAGATCCCCCATGTCCGATACCTTTGCAATCCGGCGATATCACCGGCAGACTACCATGCCGGCGGTTGGAACAACACGGAAAAAATATCTGATCCTGCTCGGCCTCGTGCTCCTCTCGGCAGCGCTCGGCACCGCATATCTCCTGTATTCATCCGGCCTCTTCTCGGAGGCCAATCCACAGATTGCCGAACAGCTGACCAGCCGGATCAATCTTGAACGGCAGGCAAACAACCTTGCACCGGTACAACCCGACAGCCCGCTGGCAAACCAGGCGCTGGCCCGGAGCAAGGAAGTGAAGATTGCCGGGTTTGGATACCCGAACGCGGCCGGGTCCGCGGCCGATGCCGGCACCAACATCTTCATCCTCCCCAAAATCCGGTTAGCCCTCTCGGGCAATGGCCTGGAGCAGCAGGCGTTTGATACGCTGGCAGAAGAGGATCCCGCGTTCCGGCAGAACATCCTCAACCCGCATTACTCTGCGGTCGGTGTCGGGATAACCAGTGACAGCTACAATTATTATATCGTGACCCGGTGGAAGTGACCGGTTCCGTTTCTGGCAACAAAAAATCCTAATATTTCCCGCACTAACATAACGTAAACATGCACGATGCAGTTGAGGCGGCCCGCCTGCTCGATATCCTCGGCAACAGGAACCGGCGGCGCATCATCGAGCTCCTGCGGCAGAAGCCCTGTTTTGTGACGGAGATATCCGATACCCTGATGCTCTCGCCCAAAGCGGTGATCGATCACCTCCAGATGATGGAGCGGGAAGCGATCCTCTCCTGCCAGATGGATGAGCGCCGGCGGAAATACTATTACCTGGCCAACGACATCCTTATCGACATCAGCCTCAAGGAGGTCCGGATCTCCACCGGGTCCCCGCAGGAAGAGAACGAAGCAGGCGAACGGATGAGAAATTCCGTGGCCATGCTCGGGCGCATGATTAAGGCCCATGACAAGCTGCTGGCAAGTCTTGAGCAGATCAACCACGATATCGAGATAAAGATCCACGACCTTGCCCAGAACCATAAGGATTTATTCAGGAGCGAACGAGAGATCATTGTGGTCATAGCACTCTCGCATGACAACCTCACCCAGGGCGAACTGCTCCAGGCGACCGATATCCCCCGGGATGAACTGGCCGATATCCTCCGGCGGTTCGAGCGAAAGGGGATCCTCAGGCGGGAGAAGGACCAGTACATACTCAGAGGTGTTCATGCCGAGTAACCAGGGTAGCGGCCCATACGATGAAGTCTTCAACAACCTTGCGAAGATTGTCGAGGATATTGTCAGGAACATGCCCGAGAGCCAGCAGGCACGTGTCATCGGATATACGATCATCACAAGGCATGCCGCAGGTGGAGATCCGGAGATCTTCCAGGCCGGCTTCCAGGACGATGACCGGGAGATCCCGTACGAAGTGGTGGAGAGCGAGGACGAGATTTACATCACCGCAGACCTTCCGGCCGACCCGCACAATGCGCCCTACGCGGAGATTGAGCCGGACCGGGTCAGGATCTGTGTCGATGACTGCATCACGACGGTCATGCTCCCGCACCCCGCCGACCGCATCCACAGCACGTACCGTGTCCACCGCGGGGTTATGGACATCACGCTGCGCAAAGTGAGGATCGGATAATCTTTTTTTGCCAGTTTTTTTACCTGGTGCTTCGTCATGTTATTTGCGTGTCCCGGGATTATTCCGGTATTTATTTTCAGGGATTTCGATCTCGAAGCGTGCCCCTTCGCGGAATTTCCCGGTCTCGCTGATCGACAGGCCGGTGATCGAGAGCACCTCCCGCACGAGGAAGAGCCCGAGACCGGTGTTCTGCCCGAATCCCCGCTCGAAGATCCGCTGTTTGTACCGGTCCTCGATCCCGATGCCATCGTCTTCGATGATGAGTACAAGGGACGACCCGCGGTTCACCGAAGAGACGCGTATCCCCGTGAGCGTCTTCCCCCCGTAGTGGAGGGAATTGTCCAGCAGGTTGTAAAACACCTTCTCCAGCAGGGGGTCAGCATAGATCTCGATGGCGGGGAGGTCGATGACGAGCGATACGCTGCCAAACGGCAGGGAACGCCGGCTCTTTCCGATCAGGGGGACCGGGTCCTGCCATGACGGGGGGGTGATCCCCATATTCTCGAAGAATGTGGTGAAATTGATCTGCTGGCTGATGATGCCGGCAATGTCCTGAGCTTTTGCGATCAGTTCTCCGGTCTTCTCCCGGTTGCCAAGTGAAGCGCGGGAGAGCTCCAGCCAGCCGTTGAGGGCGAGGAGCTGGTTGTGAATATCATGACGCGTGATGCTGGTCATCAGCGTGATCTGCCGGTTCGCCTGGAGCAGGGCGGTCTCGGTCTCCTTGAGTGCCGTCACATCGTGGAGGATACCCTCTACGCCACAGAAATTCCCGTCCCTGTCGACCAGGACCCGGCTGCTCGCGGTTGCCTGGTGGTGCCTGCCGTGCCGGTCAATGAGCGTGAGGGGATAGGAGGTTATGCTCTTCTCCCGCATCAGGATCGAGAGCATCTCGCGGCGTTCACGGGGGAACGCGTAAAATTCATCTGCCCTGTACCGCCCGATGACCTCTTCAGCCGATTCAAATCCCATCAGCCGCGCCCCGAACGTGCTGATCATGGTCAGCACGCCGTCCTTGTCTGTCCGGTAAAAGACATCCTGCATATTCTCGATGATGCGGCGGTAATTCTCCTCGCTCTCGCGGAGGGCGGTCTGTGCACGCTGCCGCTCGGTGATGTCGCGGAAGATGACCTGGACTGCAAGCCTCCCCTCGTACCGCGTTGTGGACGCCATAACCTCAACATCGACCGGTGTCCCGTCAGCCTGGACAAATTTTTCCGGGATGAGGGGGACGACACCGTCCGGGGTCTCGAGCATCTCTTTCTGACGCTGAACCACAAGCGGGCGGGAGTCGGGGTGGATGAACTCCATGATGGGTTTTCCGATAATATCGTCGCCGGTCTGGTACCCGACAATCCGGGCGGCAGCATCATTTGCAAGTGCGATCGTTCCCTCCTGGTAGACAACGACCGCCTCGAATGTCCGCGTGATGAGCCTGCGGTAGTTCTCCTCGCTCTCGCGCAGGGCTTTTTCGGCCTGCCTTCGCTCGGTGATGTCCCGCATGATAGAGATGATACCCCGTACCGCCCCGTTCCGGTCATGGAGGATAGCGCTGTGCATCTCGACATCGAAGACAGTTCCGTCCTTCTTCACCATCCGGTAGGTGTTGTTGACCAGGGACTGTTTTTCGATAACCTCATGGAACCGGCTCTGGGCAATCCCGTGGTCGGATGGCAGGATCCACTGCATCACACTGGTCCCGATCGCCTCGCTCTTGTCAGTCAGGCTGAACATCTCAAGGGCCCGGGGAGATGCGTACGTGAGTGTGCCGTTCAGATCCAGCATGGCAATACCGTCAGGTGAAGCCGTGATGAGGGAACGATGGAGTTCCTCGGATTCACGGAGCGCCTCACGGGCCTGGATTCGCTCGGTGACATCACGGCAGATATAGATCAGGCCGTAGGGCGTCTGGTCCGGCCTTCGCAGAACTGCACCATTCACCTCGAGGGTGATCCGGTCCGTGTCCTTCTTCACAAAGACGTACTCGATCGGCCCGAGAGAACGTTCAAACATGAGGGCGGTGTTCTTCCGGGCAAGATCGAGATATTCAGGGGCGATGAAGCTGAAGATCGATCTTCCGAGGATCTCCTCCCGGTCTTCTCCGGCCAGCCGGACAACATTGTCATTAACAAAGGTGATCCTCCCCTCAAGATCGCACATGACGATGTGATCGGGGATTGTGTCCACCATCTTCCGGTGCAGTTCCTCGCTCTGCTGGAGTGCAGCCTCCCGCTTCCGCTCCTCCGTGACATCATGGAGCGTCCCGATGACCGCGGGCTTTCCCTGGTACAGCCCGGTCCCGACCCTGATGCGGACGCGGGACCGGGTTTTCCCGTCGTGATGGACGAGCGTGAACTCGTAGTCCTCCGGCAGGGAGCCCCCGGCAAGGCGGGCTGCATGCCGCAAGAGCACAAGCTCCTGGTCTTCCGGGGCGATGAGATGCGCAAAGGGGCGGCCGACCAGTTCGTGTGCTGCATACCCCAGCCGCTGTGCGAGCATTTCGTTGACAAAGAGCAGGTTGCCGTCCTGCGCCACAAAGACCCCGTCCTCGGTATGCTCGACCAGGGTCCGGTACTTGTTCTCGCTCTCGAGAAGGAGTGCCTGCCCCTCCTTGAGCGCCTCGAACTGTGCCTGCAGTTCCTCTTTGGATGCTGCCAGCTGCTCGTACGCGGCGGCAAGTTCGTCCTGGGCTTTCTTCTTATCGGTAATATCCCGGAAGATACCGAGGATGGAGGGCTTTCCCTGGAATTTGACCAGGTCGACATAGAACTCCCCGTCCAGCGCCGTGCCGTCCCGGGTCACGATGCGGGCGTAAAAGGCTGACGAGACCTGCTCCCCCGAGAGCCTCTTTGCCGCCGATACCTTAAGCCGTTCACGGTCATCCGGGTGAACAAGATCCCAGATGTTCATCCCCATGAGTTCCTCATGGGTATACCCGGTGATCAGTTCTGCCTGCCGGTTGATGAAGAGCACTTCGCTGCCCCGGTAGATATAGACCGCATCGTGGCTGTGCTCGACCAGGAGCCGGTACTTCTCCTCCGACTCTTTCAGTGCCTGCCGTGCCGCGATCTCTTCCGTTGCATCGTGAGAATAGACCGCTATCGCGGTCACCTCCATCAGAGAATCGAGGATGGGGTACAGGTGGTTTTCAAAGATCCGGCCGTCAATCGTGTCGGCAAATGCAACCGGCCGGCGTTCGGCGAGGACCCGGCCGACCGCCCTGCGCCGTTCGAAAGCATATTCCGGCGATGTGAGGGTATACGCATCGGCGCCGGTGAGATCCGGCAGCGGGATCGCATACCGCTCTGAGGCAGCATGGTTTGCTGCCATGATCCTGCCGTCAGGATCGAGGAGCATCTGCACATCCGGGGGTGCATTGAGGAGTGCATCGATGGTCTGGCGGGCTTTTGTCTGGGCGGAGATGTCGACTGACTGCGTGTACACCAGGTCCTGGTCATGGACTTTGACCCGTGTCATCGAGGTCAGGGTTGTGAAGCTCCTGCCATCGCCCGTCTTCACCAGCATCTCCACGTTCCGGACGGTCTCCCCCTGCTCCAGCTGTTTTTGTGCAGCTGCCAGCTGCACCGGATCGATGATAAATCCAATCGCATCGAGCGTCCTGCCGATAACGTCATCGCGGGTGCGTTTCAGATCGGTGAGGAACCGGTCATTGATGTCGATGATCCTGCCCGTGCGGTACTCGGTGATCAGCTGGTGGATCGGGCTGGCATGGAAGATACTGCTGAGCCGGTTTTCCGAGGCGACCTGCTCATCGACCGCCCTCTTCCGGAGCACGGCCATGTTGATCTTGTGTGCAAGTTCGGCAAACTGTGCCTGGGTATCGCCGCCTTTCTGGAGGTAAAAGTCCACGCCAAGGTTGATTGCCTCGATGACCACGTCCTCCCGGCCCCTGCCGGTGAAGAGGATGAAGGGGAGGGCCCCGAACTCCTGCCGGACCGCCCTGAGGAACGCGAGCCCGTCCATCTCCGGCATGAGATAATCCGAGATGATGGCATCGAAGGGCCGGGTGCGGAGCGCCTCGATCCCTTCCGGGGCCGAGGTCCGTGTCTCGATGGTGTACGGCCCCGTTGCTTCCAGGAACGCTTTACCGAGGATGAGCAGGTCGGGCTCGTCATCCACATACAGGACAGTATAATTTGCCATAATAATGGTGAAAATGCA
Organism: uncultured Methanoregula sp.; assembly: GCA_964448885.1. Classification (GTDB taxonomy): domain Archaea; phylum Halobacteriota; class Methanomicrobia; order Methanomicrobiales; family Methanospirillaceae; genus Methanoregula. Next base: position 18,185 of record CAYVAQ010000008.1, read on the forward strand.
CTGGGAGGCCGGCATTCTGCGGAACGGATCCTGCAGATGCCGGTTTTTCTATAGTATTAAGGGCACTCTGGGAGCAAATAGGTTTTGAATAAAAAACCATCCGTCCGCGCAAGAGAGAAAAATCCATAGCGGTTCAGGCACCACCCTGTTGCAGGGAACTGACCGTGACAGTACAGGACTGCCTCCAGTGCGGGGTCTGCTGCGAGAAATGGGGCTGGGACCAGAACGGTATTAAGGAGGACCTGGTTCCCTGGATCCGTGACCGGAGGGACGATATCCTGCAGCATGTCCGAATCAGGTTCCGGAACGGTGTCACGCGGACCGGGCGGGGGCTGCGGCCGGAAGACCTGGCAGAGGTCGACCGGATCTATTACTGGGTGTCGCCATCAGGAGCGAAACTGCATCACTGCCCGTTTTATGAGAAGCGGGAGGACGCGAAGGTGTACTGCCGGATCCACCGGTTCAAACCGGCCGTGTGTATCGGGTTTGCCCCATGGGCCGATCTCTACCATGACTATGGTCTCTTCTGCCCGGCATGCCGGGATATTGTCCCCTGAATCCGGTCCCGGTTTAACGGAACGTGTTCCGGCATGCGGCCAGGTCCTGCCGGTACATTGCCAGGACATCCATCGCGTAGGGGCGGAGCCCCGGTAAGATCCGGACAACGAGTGCCAGCACCGCGAGTAAAAGGACGATCGCGAGGGCTTCGGCAACCACGTTATGGGCCCAGAAAAAATTTGCATCACCGGTTCCGGTCGGGTCGGGAAACCCGTCGAACCATCGGTCCGAGACCGCGATGAATACTGCGGCAACGCGGACGAGGTTGAGGATGAAGAAGGCGAGCGCGAGCGGGATGATCACGGCGACCCGCTGGCGGATGGTGGCGCCCGGCACGACCGCGAGGACGCCGGTGGTCATCGCGATGACCAGGATTCCCGTGCAGCCGAGGATGATCTGGTTCCAGAACCCGTTCTCGTACATGACATCCCAGGTGTACCAGGCCGGGTGGTGGCCAAGGGCTGTTACGATGAGAAAGACGAGGTTGATCACGATGCCGATTAATGCATCGCGGAGAACCGGAACGAGCGCGAACGGGACGAAGATGGCCGTCGCGATCGCTGCACTCATGGACAGTCTCAGGGCAACCGGATCGTCTTTGAGTGTGTGGCGGACCGTGATGATGAGGAACGGGACTGCAAGGAGGGCGAGTGACGGGTACAGGAAATTTGCCTCCCGGATGAACGCGGGAAGATCCAAAAACAGGTTTGCGACAATGCAGCACCACCCGGCTGCGGCAGCGTACCTGCGGTGCCGACCCGGGAGCATGAAGAGGATGAACGCGGCGAACGCGAGCCCGATGACCAGATCGCTCATGACGTTATCTGCTCCCAGCGGCCATCCGGATAGTACGCGGTCCTCGTGCCGTCATCGGCAAAGAACCGGCCCCCGGGCTGATCGCTCCACCAGTCCAGGTTCAGCCAGTAGCGCGTAACCGTGCCGTCATACGTGACATGACGCGAGATCGGCCCCGCCCCGTACCGCGACTGCAGGTATCCGGCAACAGCGCGATACTCCTCTTCGGTGTTGCCGATGTAAACTTCGGGATACGCGTGGCCTTCCGTGCCATTTCTGGCATACACGATGCGGGAACTGCCGCCAACCGATTCGATGAGCGCTGCGGTCAGGATGGCAAAGTCGTCGCAGTCGCCTTTCAGCCCGAGCGCAATGGTCCGGCTGGCCGGGGAGAAGTACTCGGTGCCGCGGGGATCTTCAACATATGTCCAGCGGGTGTACACCGCCTCCCAGAGATCGGCGACCTGTGCAGCATTGAACTTCCCGCCATGAACCTGCGGGATGTGCGACACCGCAAAGTCCCTGGTCACGGGATTTTTAGAATCCATTGCCTGGCGGATCGCGGCAGCGGTACGGTTGTTTGCAGCGTATTGCCGGTCATCGTCGTGACGGGAGAATGATGCATTGACCACGATGTTCTCGAGCGCATACCCGGCCGGCCCGGCATCCGGCGGATGGTCCGCTGCCCGGGAGAATGCCGGGCTGCTCCCCCCAAGGCACCCGTCCGTGACCGAGAGCAGAAAGATGAAGAGCAGAACACCCAGCACCAGAAGACCCGCCTTTCCGGCGGGGAGGGGGATGTCCTGCGATGGGAAAAGTTCTGTTCTCCGCTCCCGGCTGCCTGCCATACCTCAGATCTTCTGTTCACCGCGGGTATATTTTTTCTTCACCAGGTTACGGACCTGCCTTTTTACCTCTTCTTCTTTACCGGGAACGGTCCGGATGTCATGCACCCGGTCAGAGCTGTCAATCAGGACTTCGCCCGCTTTTCTGATCCCGAGCGTGTGGAAGAATGCCGTGATCACGCGGGTTATGCAGGTGAAGTTCTCCGGGCCCGGGCGGCCGGCAACGGACCAGACGAGCCCGAGCTGGTCCTCCCTTCCTCCGGAAAGGATCCGCTGTGCATAGTATGCCTGCATCCGGTCGATGACGAGTTTGAGGCCGGCAGGGACCGTGTTGGTATAGACCGGTGAACAGACTATAACCAGTGAAGCGTCCCGTATCGCATCGATGATCCCGTCCATGTCATCGTCAAAGACGCAGGTGCCGGAATTGAAGCACTGGTAACACCCGATGCACGGGTGGATGTCGAGATCATGCGGGTAGATGACCCGGGTGGTCTTCCCGCATTCGCGCGCTGCCTCAACGGCCCATTCTGCAAGGATTGCGCAGTTCCCGTCCGGGCGCGGGCTGCCCTGGAGTACGAGGAGGTCGGCCGGCGGTTCGCGCTGTCGTGCCCGTGGTCCTGCCGGCTGGTTCGCGAAGAATCCTGCGGGATCCGCCTTCAGGTCCTGCTCCCAGATCGCCATGGTCTGCCGGGCAGCGGACTCGGCGGACCCGGGCATCTGCGGGGAGTACTCGTACGTGTTGGTGATGAACCGGGCAGCACCCGTGCTCTTCCCGTCTGCTTCGAGAACATACCGGTACATGCCGGGATAGACGTGCGAGAGATCTTCACGCCAGAGCGAGAGGGAATACCCGGCATCCTTGCCGGGGACGGTCATGCTCGTGAGGAGTTCGCGGGCCGCATCCATGGTGGAGAGTATCCTGCGTGGCAGCTCATTAATCTGCCCGGTGCCGCGTATGTTTCCCGTGCGGGAGATGGAGGCGGGATCCCTACTGGATCTCCCCGTTGATCATCACGGTCCGCTCGGTGAGCGGGAGCTGTAATCCTGCCCGCTCCATCGCCTTCTCCACGACATACCGGACACCGCCGCAGCACGGGACTTCCATGCGTACGATCGTGACGGACCTGATGGTGTGGCTCCGGAACAGCTCTGCCAGTTTGTCAATATAGCCTTTGATGTCGGCATCGAGCTTGGGGCAGAAGATGATGAGGATCCTGCCTGCAAGCAGATTGGTGTGGAACCCGGCATACGCGAACGGGGCGCAGTCGGCCGATACCAGGAGGTCGGCGTTCTCAAAGAACGGGGCGGCGGGATTCAGGAGCGCGAGCTGGACCGGCCATTGCCGGAGGGCTGAGTCCGTTGTCCCAACCGGCTGCCGGGGAATTCGGGCTGCTGCAGGGCGATCGATGGTCCGGGCAGCCGCGCCCGGGCACCCCGCGAACGGGTGTTTGTGATCGGGACCGGGCGGGCATGATGCCGGTGCCTGCGAGGGGCCGGCCCCGTTCCCGGGTCTTTCGCCCGGCGCCCGGGATGATGCAACCGTGGCCGGCTTTTTGCTCTTCATCACGCCGGAGTTGTCGTGATCGGGAATGGGGATGGTCTGCTCGATCAGGTACTCGACAGCCTGGTTGTAGAAGTCCCGCTGGCCGTGGCCGGCAACGTGCTCGAGATGCGCCTTGATCGTTGCCGGTCCCTGCTTTGCGATGGTCGCCATCACGGCCCGTTCATCATAGGGCGCCGCCTCGCGCTCGATGACGCTGATCGCACCCTCGGGACAGGTGCCGATACAGGCCCCGAGGCCGTCGCAGAAGAGATCGCTGACGAGCCGGGCTTTTCCATCGATAACCTGGAGCGCCCCTTCCGGGCAGTCGGGGATGCACTGGCCGCAGCCGGTGCATTTGGTGTCGTCAATCGTGATGATCTTCCGTCTCATGATCGCATCCCCCAAAATGGCGGGCTGGTACCGTTCCGTATGTTATTGCAGTATTAACAGGTTGTGACCAAGCAACGGAGGGCCCGGGCGCAGTTCATGCATATGCAGATATGCAGGCAGGATCTTCCCATCCCTTTTTATCCCAACAAACAAATCCAGAGATGATCATGAAGACGCGGCCCAAAGCAGACCTGAAAGCCATTGCATGGGAAGCAATGAAGAAGTACGACTTCCGGCCCCAGTTCCCCCTTGCGGTGAAGCAGGAGATCGACGCGCTGGGAGACGGGCTCCCCGTTGTCATGCCAAAGGACACGCGGGACCTTCGTGACCTGCTCTGGTCCTCCATCGACAACTTCGATTCCGAGGACCTGGACCAGATCGAGTACTGCGAGCAGGGTGAGCATGGCGAGGTGAAGGTAAAGGTTGCCATCGCGGATGTCGACATCTACGTGCCGAAGAACTCGAAGACGGACCGGCACGCGGTCCACAACGGCACCTCGGTCTATCTCGGCGTCGTCATATTCCCGATGCTGCCGGACAAACTCTCGAAAGGGATCTCCTCGCTCCTCCAGGACCAGGACCGGCTTGCAATGGTGATGGAGTATACCGTGTTCCCGAACGGTGACACGGAACCGGGCGGGATCTACCGCGCCATCGTGCGCAACAAGGCCAAGCTCGTGTACGAGGAGGTTGGTGACTGGCTCGAAGGCAAGGGGGCGGTACCGGAGAAAATCGAGAGCACCCCGGGCCTTAAGGAGCAGATCCTGCTCCAGAACCGGATCGCGCAGGCAATGAACCGGTTCCGGACCGAGCGCGGGGCTCTTGATCTTGATACGCTCGAAGCGAATGCGGTGGTCAAAGACGACAAGGTCCTGAACATGGTCGTGGTCCAGAAGAACCTGGCGCGGAGCATCATCGAGGAGCTGATGGTAGCCGGCAATGGCACGATGGTCGCGTACCTGACCCGGGCGAACGTCCCGATGATCCAGCGGGTGGTGAAGGTGCCCAAATACTGGGACGAGATTATGCTGCTCGCGGAGACTTATGGCGAGCACCTGCCCGCGGTACCCAATGCACGGGAGCTCTCCGTCTTCCTCACGAAACAGCGCATAAGGGATCCGGAGCGATTCCCTGACCTCTCCCTGACGGTCGTCAAACTCCTGGGGCCCGGCGAATACATGTGTCTCGAACCCGGCCAGCCCCCGACCGGCCACTTCTCGCTGGCGGTCATGGACTATACCCACTCGACAGCCCCGAACCGCCGTTACCCGGACATCGTCAACCAGCGGATCCTCAAATCGGTCCTGGACAGCCAACCCTGCCCGTACTCGGCGCAGGACCTGGTGGAGCTCACTGCATGGCTGACCGACCGCGAGATGGCGTCCAAGAAAGTCGAACGGTTCATGCGAAAAGCTGCAGCAGCTGAGCTCCTCGCAGACCGGATCGGTGACGCGTTCGATGCATTAGTGACCGGCGCATCCGAGAAAGGGACCTATGTCCGGCTCCTTGAACCTCCCGCGGAGGGGCGTGTTGTAAAAAAAGAGCGCGGCCTGCGGGTAGGGATGAAAGTCCGCGTCCGCCTGCTCTCGACCGATCCCTTCAACGGGTTCATCGATTTCGAGTATGTCGGGTCGAAGCGGCGATAGGCGGTCCGCCCATCCTTTTTTTCTCCATTCCGGTGTCCTCCTCCGTTCCCTCCACCCCTGTGCCCTGGTACGAAATCTTAAATGAATGGAGCGCCACTTCGCTCTTATATGAAAGTCCTCATCGTCATTGCACCGGAGAAGTTCAGGGACGAGGAGTTGTCCGAGCCTGTTGCTGCACTCAAAAACGCCGGGATCGGGTACGATATTGCATCCACCCGTCGCGGCACCTGTTCGGGAATGCTGGGGGCAAAAGCGATCGCGTCCCTCTCGCTTGAAGAAGTCGACCCGAAGGCATACGAGGGTATCCTGATCGTGGGGGGAGGAGGTGCCCAGGGGCACCTGTGGGACGATGACCTGCTCCAGCAGATCGTCCGGTTCTTTCACGAGAAGATGAAGGTGATCGGGGCCATCTGCCTTGCGCCGGTCATCCTCGCCCGGGCCGGGGTTTTGAAAGGAACGAAGGCTGCGTATTTTGACAGTCCCGTCTCCTTCCGGGAGATGAAGGCCGGAGGTGCGGTCCTTACGAACCAGCCGGTCGTGGCTGACAAGCGTGTTGTCACTGCAAACGGGCCGGCAGCTTCGGGCGAGTTTGCTGCCACATTCGTGAAGATGCTGACTGCCGTGGAATGGTAACAGCGCCTTTTTTCGGGATAAAGTTTAAATTCTCGTGCGATGCATCCCCTGCTACGCATGAGCGTTCTGCTCCTGCACGTTCATCAGCAGGAGCGGGAAAATACGGGGGATGTGCCGGACCCAGAGGACTCCGGCAACCATGAGGGAGATGTATGGAATTTACCGCAGTCCAGATGGATGCTCTGCAGGAGCTCGCGAATATCGGGGCCGCCCATTCGGCAACAACGCTCTCGCAGATGCTCAACTCACAGATCGGGATGAGTGTCCCGGAGATCAATGTTGTTGATATCGGCGCTGTCAGCGATTTTGTCTCGGATGAACTGACCACCATGGTGGTCTTCGAGCTCCAGGGCGATATCCCTCACGGCGGGTTCCTGATCCTGCATTTCCCCCGCGATTCGGCGGTCCGGACCGCTCATATCATGCAGGGCGACCGGTCTGCACCGCTGACATTCTCCGAGATGGACCAGAGTGCAATCCTCGAGGTTGGGAACATCATGGTCTCATCTTTCCTGAGTGCAACATCCGATCTCATGGGGATCATGATGCTCCCTTCCCCGCCGGTCCTCATTGTCGATATGGCCCATGCCGCCATCACGTCCCTCATCGCCCAGATGACGGTCGAAGTCGATGACGTGATCCTCTTCCGGGTCAAGCTCACTTCCGACGAGCATCGTATTGCAGGAAATATCCTGATCTTCCTGGAAGTGGAAGCCCTCAACAGGATAGCACGCCGGCTTGAGGAGATGACGAAGACCTGAGTGATTGTCTCCAGTCTCTATCCCGCCTTACTTTTTCTGCGGTGAACGGTTCTTCCATGCACTGATGTTCGGGCAATCATGGTCGAACGGGAGCCGGTGACGGTCGCAGTAATACCGGTTGCAATACTCGCAGTGGAACGGAAGATATGAACGCTCCCCGCAGACAGCGCAGGTCTCGTAGAGGGGGTACTCTTTCTTTTTAAAAAAACCGGAGAAGAATGACCTGAGTGTGTCGATGAGTCCCATCACAGATGGTTTGGGTTCTGCTGCTAAAAATACCGGTGGATCCGTTCAGGGTTTTTTTCGTGCCTGTGCCGGAACAAATTCCTGCTCCCGTTCCCGGCTCTGCTCGTGCTCGTCCAGGATCCGTCGCAATTCGTCGTGGACTTTCTGCTTGTCATGCACCCCGGTGAAGAGGATGCGCAGGCCGGTGGTATCGTCCTTGAGGTATGCTGCCTCGTCATAGAGAACGAGGAGGATCTCGTTGTCCCTGCCAAACGTATGCTCCTCGCGCTCTCCCTGCATGTACCGCTGCCGCTGCTCTTTTGTGGGAGCTCCATATTTGTTGTCGTACCGGAACACGCCCATGCTGATCTCCTGTACCAGATACTCGGCATCACGCACAATAATTATGTTGCCTAGGAGAATCGCGAAAGTGCCCGTGCCCCCTTCAGAACAGTTATATTGACCGGGACGAGAAACACTGACGTTGGGAAAAGGAGATCCAATGGCAGAACCCGAGAAGCGGAGTGCGGAACTGAAGATCACCGGGATGCACTGTGCAACCTGTGCAGTTACCGTTGAGGAGTCGTTATCATCGCTCGACAATGTACACAAGGCGCAGGTGAATTTTGGTACCGGGACCGCCCGGGTCGAGTATGATCCGGCGAAGGTCTCGCTTCCGGTCCTTGAGCAGGCGGTCAGGGATGCCGGTTACGGCACCATCAACCAGAGCGTTACCCTCAAGGTCGGTGGCATGATGTGCGCGACCTGCATCGAGACGATCGAGTCGGCGCTCAATGCGCTGCCGGGCGTTGCCGGTGCGGTCGTGAACCTGGGATCCGAGACCGCCCGCGTGGAATTCAACCCCTCGCTCACCACGGTCGCGGAGATGAAGCGTGCGATCGAAGAGGCCGGGTACCAGTACATCGGCATCTCCGGCGAAGTGAGTGACGAAGCCGAGCGAGTGGCGCGGGAAGCGGATCTCCATGACAAGTATCTCCGGTTCATGATCGGGTTCGCCGTCAGCATCCCGCTCATGGTCGCGATGTACGTGCCAACCCCGGTTCCCATGCACATGCTCCCGTATGTGATGTTCATCATCGCAACCCCGGTCTTTGCCTGGGTCGCCGCACCCATCTTCCGCGCAGCATGGATGGCGCTCCGGAACCGGACCCTCTCGATGGATGTCATGTATGCCATGGGTACGGGCGTCTCGTATGTCGCCAGCGTGATGGGAACGTTCGGGATCGTGCTGACGCACGAGTACATGTTCTACGATACCGCGATCATGCTCGCGGCGTTCCTGATGCTGGGCCGTTTCCTCGAGGGCAGGGCAAAGGGCCGGACCTCGGATGCTATCCGGAAACTTGCCGGGCTGCAGCAGAAGACCGCCATCCTGCTCAGGGACGGGGTTGAGACGGAGGTTGCAGCGGAGGACGTGGTGACAGGCGACATCGTCCTCGTCAGGCCGGGCACCAAGATTCCGGTCGATGGCGAGGTCGTCCGGGGAGAGAGTTTTGTCGATGAGTCGATGATCACGGGAGAGCCGGTGCCGGTACGGAAGAAGGGCGGCGATGCCGTTGTTGGCGGGACGCTCAACACCAACAGCGTCCTCGAGGTCCGGGCTACCCGGGTCGGGAAGGACACCGTCCTCTCCCAGATCATCCGGATGGTGGAGGAGGCGCAGGGGTCGAAGCCGTCGGTCCAGCGGATCGCCGATACTGCAGTGGCGTACTTCATCCCCGCGGTCCTCCTCATTGCAGCGGGATCGTTTGTTGTGTGGTATTTCCTGCTTGGCGCAACCGCACTCTTTGCGCTGACCGCACTCATCTCCGTACTGGTCGTTGCCTGCCCGTGTGCCCTGGGCCTTGCCACGCCGACGGCGGTCACGGTCGGAGTCGGGCGCGGGGCGGAACTGGGGATTCTTATCCGGAATGGCGAGGCGCTGGAGACTGCCGAGCGGGTGACGACCGTTCTGCTTGATAAGACCGGGACCCTCACCAGGGGGACACCGGAGGTCTCCGATATCATCCCGGCCGGGATCCCGGAGGAGACCCTCCTGATGATTGCCGCGGCTGTTGAGAAGAACTCGCAGCACCCGTTCGGGACTGCCATTGTACGGAAGGCAGCGGACCGCGGCCTTTCCGTCCCGTCATCGGAGTCGTTCGATACGTTTGGGGGTCGGGGCGTCTCTGCAACCGTTCTTGGGGAGAAGGTGGTGATCGGGAACCGGTTGTTCCTGCAGGATAACGGCGTCCAGGTCTCCGCTGCGGAGCAGCAGATCGCAGCCATGGAAGGGGAGGGCAGGACCGTCGTGCTCGTTGCCACCGGCGGGCAGTATGCGGGAGCGATCGCGGTCGCAGATATGCTCAAGGATACCAGTGCTGCTGCCGTTGCCGCGTTCAGGGCGATGGGGATCGGGGTTGCAATGATCACCGGGGACAACCGGCGCACGGCAGAGGCCATTGCAGCCCGGGCCGGGATCGATACCGTTGTTGCCGGTGTCCTGCCGGCCGGCAAGGATGATGAGGTTAAGAAATTCCAGGAGAAAGGAGGGGTTGTGGCATTTGTCGGGGATGGTATCAACGATGCCCCGGCCCTTGCACGGGCCGATGTGGGGATCGCCATCGGGAGCGGGACGGATGTCGCCATCGAGAGCGGGGAGATCGTCCTTGTCCGCAATGACCTGCTCGATGCGGTTGCTGCCGTCCAGTTGTCGAAGAAGGTGATGGGCCGGATCCGGGGCAATATCTTCTGGGCTTTTGCCTACAACGCCGCCCTGATCCCGGTTGCCGCCGGGATCCTCTACCCCTGGACGGGCTTTCTGTTCCGCCCGGAACTTGCCGCCCTTGCCATGGCCGCAAGCTCGGTGACCGTTGTCACGCTCTCCCTCCTGCTCAAGACATATATACCCGAAGCAAGGAAAGGGAGATAACTGAGGTGCTGTATGGCAATCGATCCGATCTGCAGGATGACGGTTGACGAGAAGATCGCGAAGTTCACGAGCGAGTACAATGGAAAGAAGTATTACTTCTGCGCCCCGGGCTGCAAGAAGAAGTTCGATGCAGACCCGAAGAAGTACGCGTGAGTTGCCCTGCGGGAGTCCCGCGCGACGATAAAAAACGATCCGTTCTCCCCATTTTTCTCATGGTTTTCCGGGAAGGTTGATATCCAAATACCGGTCACCTGTACTGATATGCGGTGCTCGTGCCGCTGGTGACGACTGGTATGGCCGTTCCGATAATCAGTCCCGACATCTATGCGTTCGTGATCCTGCCCCTCCTGATCTTCCTTGCCCGCGTTGCTGACGTGAGCATGGAGACCATCCGGGTCGTCTACATCTCCCGGGGGATCAAGTACCTTGCTCCCATCATCGCGTTCTTCGAGATCATCATCTGGCTCCTCGCCATGGAGGTCGTACTCAAGGACCTTTCCAACTTCCTGTACTTCTTTGCTTATGCATTCGGGTTCGCCACCGGGACATACATCGGCCTTGTCATCGAGGAGAGACTTTCCATCGGGATGGTCATCCTGCGGATTATCACAACCGATCCGGATTCAGGTGACGGGATCATCTCGTTCCTCTCCCGGGAGCAGTTTGGTGTAACCCACATCGATGCCCATGGGTCAAGGGGGGATGCCCGGATCATCCTCTCGGTCATCAACCGCACTGACCTTCCCCGGATCACGGCGTTCCTGAATGCAGGCTATCCGCGTGCATTCTATTCGCTTGAGGATATCCGGTATGCCAGTGAAGGCGTCTTCCGCCCGGTCACGAGCGAGAGCCCGGGTATTTTTTCCCGGCTCATCTCCGGCAAACGGAAGTGATCGTGCGGGCTGTTGAGTAAAAAAGCTGCCACGCTCGGATGCTTTAAATCGGAGTGCGGCAAAGTTCTGGATATACGAGCCAGAAAAACCGCTCCTCCCCAGGACCCGGTGAGCTACCATGAAGACCGACATGCCCTTATCAAAACCCATCCGGCGGTTCCTTCACCTGACGGAGGAGACTCTCGACACCGAGGTCTCGCTCCTGCGGCAGCCGGATGCCGACCCCGGGGGGACGCTTGTCGACAAATACACGTACGATATCGACCGCAATGTCATCATCTTCCCGGCGCAGTACGTCGGGATGCTCAAGGATTTCATCATCGCCAAGCACTGTACCCACCTGCTGATCAAGGGTGCCGCAGCAAAGAAGGGGGCGTACAAGGTCTGTTCGTACACGGAGGACTCGGTCTTTAAGGGGATGCGGCAGATCTACATCGATGCGCTGAAGGATGAGGCAAAGAAGGACAAGAAACTCCCGGTCCAGAAGCTCATCCAGATGCTCTTCATCCTCTTCTCCCATTTCAACGACGATATCAACGAGCTCCCGTGGAACGCCATCATCAACGCCAGCGTGTATAACCGGATGGTGAAGATCCGAAAGACCCAGCTCTACCACGTGATGAAGGAGAGCAAGAACGATATGGACGAGATGATGGAGCAGGAGAACATCGTCCCGCGGCGGTACTTTGTGCTCAACAAGGCGATGTTCTATGCCCGCGACATGTACCTCGCCAAGACACTTCCTGCCGATGAACTCATCCCGGTCATCAACATCCCGCAGATGAAGAAGTTCAACCACCTCGAGGTCAAGGAGATGCTCACGACCCGGTGGACTCAGACTGCCTGGTACCAGTCCAAGTATTTCGGCGATAACATGCTCTCGATCCTGGAGAAACCGCTGGGCCCGGTCAAGTGGACGGAACCCCCGACGCTCGACCATTATTACGACCTGTACAAGGTCGGCGTGCTCCTGAGTGACAACCTCCTCTCGTACATGACGATGCGCGAATGGTTTGTCTGGGAGGAACCAAAGCACCTGCTCGCGGCGCACGATGTGAAAGCGGATTACGAGAAGACTGCGCTCAAGAAGATCTTCGGCGACCTGATTGCCGATGCATGGGAGGATAAAATATGAGGGGACACTACAGCCGGGAGGGGACGTTTATATGACCCAGAAGGAGGTCATCGAGCTCCTGAAGAAAGGCAGGGGGTTTGCAAAGCGGACCAAGTACAAGGAAGCGCTCGCGTTCTACGAGAAGGCGCTCACCCTTGACCCGAAGTTTGCCGAGTCATGGTATCTCCGGGCAACGGTCTTTGCCGAGACGGGACGGTACAAAGAGGCGATTGCCGATTGTGACAAGGCGCTCTCGATTGACCCGAACTATGCGGATGCCTGGACAAAGAAGAGTGTTGTGCTCTACAACCTCGAACGCTATGAGGAGGGGCTTGCGGCAAGCACCCGGGCATCGTCCCTGAACGGCAACGATGTCACCGCATGGTACATGAAAGGGGTCTGCCTGGATGAACTGGGGCGGGGCGATGAGGCGCAGGTGGCATACGGCAGGTCGCTCGAACTCGAGATCATCCTGGATATGAAAGCAGAACACGAGCGGATGAAACGCCGCCTGTGACTGCAATCCGGTGCCGCGCTGGTGAACCCGGCAGAAAGGCAGTTCCCGCCGTTATAAATCAATAGGTTTATCTTTTCACCATCCACATCACTATCGGGTATAGGAATAAAAACCCGGTTTTGTTCACCTTTTTCCATAATCTGCTGACGCTGCACAAAACAAAGCCCGGATGCATAGTTCGTGGAAAACCAGGGAAGAACGCCGTGAAAGTACAACCACGGATGCGGGCTGTCATAAGGGAATCGCAGCGATCATGCAACCGTGCGCGATACATTCCTAACACCGCAGGAGATGTACATGAAAATAGGAATAGTCGGTGGTACCGGAGACATCGGAGAGGGTATCGCCATGCGCCTTGCTCCGAAGTATGACGTTATTGTGGGTTCGCGGGATGCAGCCCGGGCACAGACCAGCTGCGAGTGCAGCATCAGCACGTTGAAAAACCGGGGCACAGGCTGCCGGTCTTTCACGGGAGCATCAAACCAGGACGCAATTTCCTGTGCAGATGTTGTTATCCTGGCAATCCCGTTCAAGAATGTTGTCACAACCCTCCAGGATCTCTCCTGTTTTGAGGACAAGATTGTGATAAGCCCGATCAATCCGATGGAAAAGAAGGATCATTTCTGTTTTGTTCCCCCTGCCGAAGGTTCGGCAGCACTGATGATCCGGCGGCTCCTCCCCCAAAACGCCCGGATCTGCTCGGCCTTCAACACGATCGCCGCCAACAAGTGGAAAGCACTTGACGAGGAACTCACCTACTCTGTTCCGGTCTGCGGGGATGACCCGGATGCGAAACGCACGGTCATGGAGATTGTCAACACAACCTCCCGGCTGCGCGCATTCGATGCCGGCCCGCTGGAAGCGTCCTCTATGGTTGAAGCACTGACCCCATTGCTTCTGAACATTGCCCGCTACAACAAGATGCGGGATGTCGGTATCCAGTTCATGTGAAAACCCGGCCGTGTCTGCCAGAAGGGTGGACCTCTCTCTTTTTGTCATGGTTCCTAATATAGTAGTAAACCGCCAGGTTGCCAGGATCGTATCACCTGGAACGATACACGTCCGATGATACCCGTGGCTGTGCTTTCATCAATTCCCGGCTCGTTTGAACAATCCCCGTGCCGGGGGTGAGATACCAGGCATATGGTGAATGATGAGGCCATCCCTTTTTATTATTTTGCCGGCGCACCATTCAGACAGGAGTTCTGATGCAATCGGTCCTTGTTGTCGATGATGAGCCGGTGATGCTCAATTCTGCCAGGACATTTCTGGAGCGGTTTGGGAACATGCAGGTCCAGTGTGTGCAGTCTGCAAAGGAAGCACTTGGGACACTTTCCCATGACCGGTTCGATGCGATTGTGATCGATTACTCCCTGCCGGATATCTCTGGTATCGAACTGCTGAAGATCCTCCGGGCCAAGGGTGACACGACGCCGGTCATCATCTTTACCGGTGTCGGGCGGGAGCATGCTGCCATCGAGGCGCTGAACAATGGCGCGGATTTCTTCTTAAAAAAAGGCGAGAGCCCGGGTTCGGAATTCCGGGAGCTCGTGCACATGATCAACTGTGCTGCCGAACGCCGCCTTGTTGGCGGCGGGCTGGGGCTCTCTGAGAAACTGCTGGAAAGCGCGGTTGACTTCTTCTCAGAAGCAGCGTATGCCATTGACCGGAATGCGCGGGTTATTGCATGGAACCGGGGGATGGTGGCAATGACCGGTATTGCGGCGCAGGATATCCTCGGGAAAGGCAACGGGGCACATGCCATCCCGTTCTTTGGCAAACCGCACCCGATGCTTGCCGATCTCATCTTCAAGGACGAGTCCGAACTCTCCCGCCAGAACTATAATCAGATCAGCCGCGATGACGGCCTGCTCTGTGCATGGACAGTCGTGAAGGGTGAAGGTGAAGCCAAAAAGGTTCTCTGGATGAAAGCGATGGCCCTCCATGACACCAAAGGTGCCTTCATTGCTGCGCTCGGCTCCGTCCGCGACATCACCAGTGACCTCGGGCAGGATCTCCTCCGCCAGTCCCGTGAAGCAGCAGCCGGACTTGCTCCTACAGCACCCCCCGCAAACGGGAAAGGGCAGGTCCTTGGCAAACTCATGGGCCGGACAAAGGCGAGCCACCGTGAAGGGCTGTACCTCTCGTACCGTCAGGGAAAGTATGCCGAGGCAATCCCGCATTTTGATAAGGCAATCGAGATCGATCCTGCATTCGCGGCAGCATGGCACGACCGTGGGGTCTGCCTGCGGGAGCTGGGAAAGGACCGCGAAGCCTTGCGGAGCTTCACCCGGGCAGCCGAGCTTGCCCCCACTGACGAGGAGTTCCTGTACAGTGTTGCCGATATGCTGAGGAGGATCGGCACCCTGCACGACCAGCGGGAATCGATCGAGGCAGCGGTCACGGTCCTGAACCACCTTGTTGATATCAATCCGGACCATGCTGAGGCCTGGAACACCATGGGGATCTGCATGAAGGACCTGGGAAATGAGGTGACCGCCCGGCAGTACTTTGAGCGGTCGGCGGGTATCACCCGGCAGAACCGGGCAAAGAAGCGGGTCAGGAACCTGGACACCCTGGTCTGATCCGGAACCGATGCATTAAACGGTCCCGGGATACAGGTACCATAGATCTGGAAGGTGATGACTGGTATGAAGAGCCGTGTCTGGTTTGCGTCATTGCGGGCGTTTTCCGACCAGGAGAGCACGAGCGCAAAGATTCAGCGCCTGTTTGACAGGGCAGGGTTTTCAGAGATTGCTGCCCCGCGTGACAGGACTGCCATCAAGCTGCATTTTGGGGAGACCGGGAATGACGGGTACATCAGCCCGGTCTGGGTCCGGCAGGTCGTGGATAAGGTGAGGGGTTGCGGCGCCCTGCCGTTTCTTACCGATACCAACACGCTCTATCGCGGGACACGGTCAAATGCTGCTGAACATATCGGCACGGCGATCCTGCACGGGTTCGACTACGCGGTGGCCGGCGCGCCGGTCATCATCGCTGACGGATTGACCGGAAAGAATGTCCGGAAGGTCGGAGTCGGCCTGAAACACTTCAGCGAAGTCTCGATTGCGGGCGATATTGCTGATGCCGAGAGCATGATCGTTCTCTCCCATTTTAAGGGCCATATCGTGTCGGGATTCGGCGGTGCGATCAAAAACCTTGCCATGGGGTGCGCCCCCCCGGAAGGAAAACGTGCCCAGCATAATGCACGGCCCTTCACCATCCCGGATAAATGTACCGGGTGCGGGTCCTGCGTTGCCGTGTGCCCGGCAGAGGCGATCACGATATCGGCAAAGAGATCGTCTATCGACCACACCCGCTGCATCGGCTGTTTCGAGTGTATGCATGCATGCCCCGAGGGGGTCATCGACATCGACTGGGAGACGGACATCCCGCAGTTCATGGAACGGATGGTCGAGTACGCGTACGGGGCTGTCAAAGAGAAGCAGGGAAAGGTCGGGTACATGAACTTCCTGATCCGGATTACCCCGGACTGTGACTGTTTCCCGTTCAGCGATGCCCCGATCGTGCCGGATATCGGGTTCCTGGCATCGAAGGACCCGGTGGCGATCGATGCAGCGAGTTTCGATCTTGTCAACCAGCAGCAGGGGTACACTGATTCGCTGCTCGCCGCCCATCACCACCCGGGCGGTGACAAGTTCAAAGGTGTCCATGAGCAGACCGATGGCTACCGGCAGGTACGGTACGCGGAAGCGATCGGGCTGGGATCCGGTTCGTACGAGCTCATTAGGATCTGATCCCGGCCGTTGCTCATTTGACCATTTTTGTCCGGGCGCAGGGTTTTTCCATAAAAATTGGGGACAATCGTACTTCCATAATCGATTAAGACAGAAACGTTTATAAAACGATGGATGGCAATGGCTTATTACCAAACACAGTTTAACTATTCTAGGTTTGTGAGGCAGGATTCCGGAGTTATCCACATTCGCCGTTCCGGATCCGTTCAACGGGACGATGCCCCAAATACGAACGGATCACCATGTCGGGGAGGGAGAAGACCGGAAAATAAAATCCAAACCAATTTAGCCAAGTCCATGTGATCTACCATGCAAAAACCAGTGAGTGTGCAGTGAATGTCCCTGAAAAACCAGTACTTACAGCAGATATACAATCAGGTCTGCAAACGTGATCCTGACCAGAAGGAATTCCACCAGGCGGTTTATGAGGTGCTCCAGTCTTTCGAACCGGTCATCGCAAAAACCCCTGAGCTCTTTGACGGTGGCCTCCTCGAGCGGCTCGTTGAGCCCGAACGCGGCATCCAGTTCCGCGTTGCATGGGTTGACGACAACGGCAAGACGCAGGTGAACCGGGGATTCCGGTTCCAGTTCAACTCGGCGATTGGCCCTTACAAGGGTGGGCTCAGGTTCCACCCTTCGGTTAATGCCTCAATCATCAAGTTCCTCGGTTTCGAACAGATCTTCAAGAACAGTCTCACCGGCCTCCCCATGGGTGGCGGCAAGGGGGGCTCCGACTTCGATCCCAAGGGTAAGTCCGATGCCGAGATCATGCGGTTCTGTCAGGCATTCATGACCGAACTGTACCGCCACATCGGTGCCGATCTCGATGTCCCGGCCGGAGACATCGGTGTCGGTGGCAGGGAAGTGGGGTACCTCTTCGGCCAGTACAAGCGGATCCGGAACGAGTTTACCGGTGTCCTGACCGGCAAGGGACTCTCCTTTGGCGGCTCCCTTGTCAGAACACAGGCAACCGGCTACGGTCTCCTGTACTTTACGCAGGAAGCTCTCGCGGTCATGAAAAAAGAGTCCATGAAGGACAAGATCACCGTCATTTCCGGTTCCGGCAATGTTGCTATCTATGCAGCTGAGAAGGCACAGCAGCTCGGAGCCAAAGTCGTTGCAATGTCTGATTCCAGTGGATATGTCTATGATCCGAAGGGCATCCGGCTTGATATCATCAAGCAGCTCAAGGAAGTCGAGCGGGCACGGATCAGCAAGTATGCTGCAATGGTCCCGGGCAGCGAGTACCACGAGGGCTGCAAGAAGATCTGGTCGATCCCCTGCAAGGTTGCGCTCCCGTGTGCCACCCAGAACGAACTTGATGGCGAGGACGCGAAAATGCTCCTGAAAAACGGTGTCATCGCGGTCTGTGAAGGTGCAAATATGCCCTGCACACCCGAAGCTGCCGATACATTCATTGCTGCGAAGATCGTCTTCTCTCCCGGCAAGGCATCCAATGCCGGTGGCGTTGCCACCTCCGGGCTCGAGATGTGCCAGAACTCCGAACGGTACTCGTGGACTGCCGAAGAGGTTGACTCAAAACTCAAACAGATCATGGTCGATATCTTCCACAACTCCTACAATGCCTCAAAGGAGTACGGCATGGAGGGCAACCTCGTCGCCGGTGCAAACATCGCTGGCTTCCTGAAGGTAGCCTCCGCGATGAAGGCACAGGGAATCTTCTAAAACCTTTTTTTCTCCCGATCATTAACAAAGGTCTGCAGAATACCGTTGAAGTGATGATGGGGGCATACTGCTCCCATGCCTCTATGATCATGCCTGCCGCCAGTTCCAAGAACCTGGTGGTTCATCCCGCGCCTCCTCATCGCCTGGTGATCCGACGCATCGCGGCGGGGAGCCCTCACCTGTCACCCGCAAACTTATGATATCCATCGTTCGGGTCCGAACCCGGGGTTCAAGCCTGTTTCAACAGAACAAAAAAAGGGCGTTTCGAAGGCAGGTTGTTATTTACTAGTACCGCAGAGATTTTACCACGAATCATGATCCCGTGGCTGAACTCCAATTTCCGGCATTTCAAACCAACAGCTGCAATCGCCATCAATGCCACGCGACACATGAACAAGATCGAGCGAAAGAAGCTCTTCTCTCCCGATATCGAACCGATGCGGACCGCGGAGGGGCGGTGGTTCGAGGCTATCGTGTACGAGATGTTCCTTGAGATCTCAAAGAAGTCGGACACGATCCGCTTCCTTGCCATGAAAGGCGCCGATGCACCGGACCGGCGCGAAAACGTCCGCCTCGGTCAGAACGGGCTCTTTTACTCCAAGTATGGCGATATCACCATCCGGGGCAACGGCCAGGATCTTGCCGAGTTTGACATGCTGCTGGTGGATTCGCATAACCATGTCGCATTTGCCGAGGTCGTCACCTCTCCTTCGGATCTCAAAGAGTTCGAGATCGAGATCGCGTACAAGAAAAAACTTCTCGGCTACCTGTATGGTCAGAATATCACGCCGTTCCTGCTCGTGTCCTCGTTTGACCTCTCGAACTATTCTGTTGTGAAACGGCTTGCAAAGGACAGGACCAATGCGATCATCCACACCAGTTCCTGCGAAGAGATCAAGTCCCTGGTCAAGCACTACCGGCCCCGGATTATTTACAATGTTCCCCACGACCATCCCAAGCTTATACGGGCAACCGAGATTTCCATGAAGCACCCGTTTGAGTACAAACGGTACCATGACGAGGTGAAGAACCGGATCTTCGCCGCGATCTCTGCCACCCCTGGCAGGATCCGCCCCGAGATCTCCAATGTCACCGGGCAACTGGTCAAGAAAGTCCTGTATGGCGGGCTATATCCCCCGGCCGTCAAAGCGGTCTGCGATCAGTACGGGCTTTCCGTGAGGGGAAAGAAGGTCACATACGAAGATTTCTTCAGGCACTATTCAAAAGCCATTGTTGCCACCGATCTGCCGGGATATGAGCTGATCATCTATCTTCGGTCGAAGCAGAAGAAGGAATATCACAAGATGGTCCAGACCCGGGACGGGCATTTCCGGTTCGAGCGGCCAACACCTCCCCGCGTCGGTTTCTTCCTCTGGCTTGAATCGATCCAGCCGAGCCTTGGGACCCGTGCAGCCCTCGGTGTTCTCGAAGCGTTCTCTATCGCAGGGGACAGCCCGGAAAAAAATAAGAATGCTGGCCCCTGATGGGACTGCAGTCTGCTTCGTGGATTCGTTCCCGCTACTCCCGTGTTGCCGGATGCGGGGGAACGGCAAACGATGCAATGTCTGCCCTTAACGGCAGATCCTCCTGGGTATCACCGGTCCGAATCCGGATTGCTCGCTCGACAGGCATAATATATATCATACCATCACCGAGTTTCCCGGTACGGCAGGACTCGGTGATGGTCCTGACCAGGAGATCGACCTTCTCATACGGGACGATTATCTCGACTTGGACCTTGGGCAGGAGGTCGACCATCATCCGTCCGCCGCGGTACTCAAGAGCGATACCCTTCTGTTCGCCGCGCCCCATGACCTCTGTTATGGTCATACCGGCATACCCGTTCTCCTCAAGCGCCTTTTTGACCATCTCAAGCCGTTCAGGCCGGATGATTGCTTTTACCAGTTTCATTGTCATCGTGCTCCTTTCAGTTCCGCCGCTGGCGCGTGCAGGGCATCTGTACTGGTGAGCTCACCAGTCCTCACACTGTACGGACCACCGGTTTTTTCCGGCAATGTGTCTGATGCGATCCGGTGGTTGCTGATGGATTCCCCGGTCCGGATCCGGATCGCGTCATCGACCGGCAGGACGAGGATCCTGCCATCACCGGCATTTCCCGTCCGGCATGATTCCATGATGATGCCAGTCAGGACATCAACCCGTTCCGGGTCAAGGAGTATCTCGACCTGGATGCGCGGGAGGATATCCTCCCTGACGAGCCCCTTGCAGATTTCCCGCAGCGGGAGGCTTTTCTTCTTATCATGCCCGATTGGTGTGACAGTCATGGGAGAGAATCCGTTCATGCGAAGTGCTTCGCTGAGGATTTCCAGTCGTTCCGGCCGCAACTCTGCCCGTACTAGTTTCATCCGGTTCAAACACCTTTTGTCTGGGCGCCCACCGGCTGCGAGATCCCGAGGCTCACATACTTCTCCTTCTCGGCTGTTGGCGAGATGAGGTCAGCCATCGACCAGCCGGGCGGTTTCATCATGTCCTCCGAAGGCGCTTCTTCCAGTGATTCGCCGGTTCTGATGCGGATAGCCTGCTCTACGGGCATCACGAAGATCCTGCCATCTCCTACCTTTCCGGTCCGGGACGACTCCATGATTGTACTGACCAGGAAATCCACCTGATCGTAGTTCACGATCATGTCTATCTGGATCTTGGGGAGGAGGTCGACCTGTATGCGGCCTCCGCGGTACGCGAGCGTGATGCCTTTCTGTTCGCCGCGCCCTTTGACTTCAGTGATGGTCATTCCGCTAAAACCGTTCTTTTCCAGTGCCTTTTTTACCGGCTCGAAACGTTCCGGTTTGATGATTGCCCTTACCATCTTCATGTTTTTTCCCTCCTTCAGCAGCGTTCGCCGTGCTGCGAGATGTCAAGACCTACGTACTCTTCCTCTTCTGTCACCCGCAGGCCGATGGTCTTGTCAATTAGGACTGCAAGGACATACGTCACCACGAATGCATAGACTACTGCCGCAAGCGCACCTGCCGCATTTGCAACAAACTGGTGTACGTTGCCTTCGATGAGACCGGATGCTCCGTTCACTGCTGCAACGGCAAAGATACCGGTTGCCAGCGCACCCCAGAGGCCGCCCATCCCGTGGATGGCCCATGCATCGAGGCTCTCGTCAAGGCCATTCCGGATACGCCAGAGCATGATGCTATAGCAGAATAATCCGCCAACTGCACCAATCAGGACTGCTGCAAGGGGCGTGACGAACCCCGCTGCCGGGGTTATTGCCACAAGCCCTGCCACGCCACCGCTGACAAACCCGAGTGAACTCGGGCGGCCTTTGACCCAGCTGGCAAGCATCCATGCCAGGGCACCGGCCGCTGCTGCGGTGTTGGTCGTGACAAAGGCGTTTGCTGCAAGACCATTGGCCCCTAATGCACTCCCCGCGTTGAACCCGAACCAGCCGAACCAGAGCAGCCCCGCACCAAGGATCGTTAAGGGGATGTTACTCGGTTCCATGACATACTGCCCGAAACCCGCCCGCTTGCCGATTACCAGGGCCAGCGCCAGTGCTGCAAAACCTGAACTGATATGGACGACGGTGCCGCCCGCAAAGTCCAGCGCGCCGAACCCGGCTGCCCAGCCGCCGCCCCACACCCAGTGGGCGAGCGGATCGTACACGATCGTTGTCCAGAGCAGTGCAAAGACGATGTAAGCGCTGAACCTGACACGCTCGGCAATGCCTGATGTCACGATTGCCATCGTGACTGCCGCAAAGACCAGCTGGAACACCATAAACAGCAGGCCGGGGATGGCCTCGCTGAACGGCCCGGGGTTCATGGTGACGTTCTTTAGTCCGAGATACTCGAGGTTTCCGATGAATCCGCCAATATCGGATCCAAACGCAAGCGAGTACCCGATCACAACCCACTGGATACTGACCAGTGCAAAGGCGACGAACGACAGGGTGATCATGGAGATCAGGTTTTTCCTGCGAACAAGTCCCCCATAGAAGAATCCAACCGCCGGCGTCATGAGCATGACAAGTGCCGTTGAGGCAAGGATCCATGCTGTTGCTCCAGAATCGAGTGCCATTCTCTTCACCTGACTATCTGATTTACATTGGTTCTCATGTGGCAACCGGCCAATCCGGATGCCGGATTTGATCCTGTTTCCATCAAGGAGCCCAATGCCGGATGATAAGTCCGGTGAATTCAGCAGCCTGGTGGAATGGTTCCGGCTCCGCTTTTCCGGTTGCGCCTCATCTTTTGTTAGTAGGAAGTTGTCTTCCAGCTTATTTAAAATTAACTTAATTTCTGTGATTGGATTTTTTTATCCGGTAACCGTCTTTATTCAGAAAATCAAAACGTGAAATCCATAAGGTTCCTGATTTGCATCGTGGATTTTGAGATATTTTTGTCCAGATAGGGACGCCACAGGTACTCAGGAGTGCTCCATTCATCTTCGCAGACCCGGGGGATTCCCGCCAGCCCCACGATTATCTCCGGCCATGTAATTGGCACAACTGCCGGCCGCATACCAAGATGCATCTGCCCGATTCGTTATCGTTCACTGTTTTTCCAGATGTTCCGGATGGTGCCGGCAAAGCCGGCACTCATTTGCACAGCACGGTCTGGCTGACAATATCAGAATAGACTTCGTTACCGTCCGCCTCAATGACATGGATTATTCCGGTGAACCGTTCACCGCCCGGTGCAATCCTCTCAAGAACATTTGTTTTACTGAGTATCCGGCCGGCATTGAATATAACATTCTCCTCCCCATCAAAGATCGCAAGGTAGAAGATCCCCGATTCCACAATGTCCTGGAAGAAGTGACTCCCGTAGGATAATTCCGGCATGAATCCGGCTTCCCTGGATGCCATCTCTCCGATGATCGCCATGTGGCTGATCTCAGCAAAGCGAACCGGGACGCCCAGCATAGGAGTCGTGGTACCCCACCTGCCCGGGCCAAGCAGCATGACATTATTCTCTTTGAGAGCAGTATTCAGGACACCGATGTGCCGGGCAACGGCATACTTATCCTGCTCGCTCAGTTTCAGATACTCCAGAGGACTGATGTAAATGATGCAGTCAAGAGGTATCCGGACATTTCCTCCCATGAAGTTCCCTTTCATCGAGAAGATGCAATCCTTTGCATCCGCAAGGTGCGGGAGCTCAACGGTTCTTCCCAGCCCCCGTGTCTGCAATGGCCGGCACTGCAGCAGGTTGACCCTGAACTCACTGCCCGAAAAGAAATTCGCGGTGAACTCGATGTCAACCGGGTACTGATAGACCTTCGAGATGAGTGCAAGCATATCTTTCATGAACGTGGGGAATGCCGTATCGCCAAGCAGTTGCCTGAAATCGAGGATATAGGATGCAGCAACATCGGTTCGCCCCATCTCGCGCAACCGGCTGAGCGTCTGGGTGTCGACACTCATGAACAAAGAGCGGTCCGCCTTCAGTTCATATGATATGAAGTCTTCGAGCTGACGGCTGCACCACCGGTTCTCTTTAAGCGAAAGGACATCAACGATCCTCTGGGAGTACTTCTTCTCGTCGCCATAATTCATCGGCGGGCGCCGGAGCGGATCGTCAAGGCAGACAATCCGGGCATAATCCCCGACGGTCCGATCAACCGCGCGTGTGCCGAGCCCGAAAACCAGGCGCAGCATACCGGCGTTCATGTCAACGCTCTTGTCCCAGATGTACAGGTTTGATGAGTTTCCCACACCGGCAAGGTGGGGGAAGTAATCGTCTCCGTACTGGTCCCCGGAAACCCGCTGGACAAGGATAGCCATCTGCTCGTCCTCATCAACGAGCCCCCGGTTCATACGGTAATCGAGTGCGTCCTCACCCATAGTGCTGGCATAGACGGTTCTTACCGCATTCTCGAATGCTTCATAGCGCTCTTCAGGACTTCCCTGGTTTGCGCAGAAGACACTCTCGTACTTCCCGGAGAACGAATTTCCAAAGTCATCCTCAAGAAGTGAACTGGAACGCACGATGATGGGTGACTGGCCGAAATACTCAAGCATCTGCATAAACTGCTCCCGGATATTATTCGGGAACTCACCATGGAGGAGTTTTTCTCTGAGTTCCGCGGCAAACCGGTAGTACCCGTCCCGTGTCTTCTGTCTGGTCCGGAGACGCCACCACCCGTTCTGGACGATGTAGGTGTAGAAGATATCGGAACCAAGATAGAACGAGTCATGCGGCTCCAGCAGCGGGGTGAACCGCTCATCCCCGTCATGCTCCAGGATCTTTCGCGCAAGCAGCATGCCGACGCTCTTCCCGCCAATGTACCCGGTTCCCACCTCCCGCGATGCGATTGTCAGGATGTCGGCAAGGGAGAAATACCGTGCGCAGAGATCGAACATCCGCGACGGCCGGCCGATCAGGATCTTCATCAGGGATCGCTTGACAGTTTCCTGTTCTGCCTGGGGTCGTGCCAGCGCGTCATGAGCCCGGTCGAACGCGACAATCCAGTAATCGGGTCGCTCCCCCTTACGTTCAACGCTGGAGAACAACTCCGCAACCTCGGAACTTGCGGTGATACAGACAGCCTCATCCCCCCGGATGAGGTGCGGGAAGAACATGGTGGGTGAATACCGCTGCCATACTTTGAGCGGGTGAATGTACGTCTTGCCGTTCACTACGTAGAGATCCAGGAGGAGCTGGGTTGTCTCCCGGATATTTGCGATTGTCCCGTACGTGTGGGCATTGCGCATGAGGGCAAAGTAGGCGATCGTGTCCAGCTCGTACAGGAACGGACAACTGACCATGAAGAAGTTACCAATCATCAGGTCCGAGTACCAGTATTCCAGAAGGTCGGTCAGACAATCAAAGACATAGAATGCTTTCCTGCCTTCCTGTTCAACGAGGTTATGCACTTCGGTTGCGAAGTGTTCGAATCCCTGGGTTGGATCAACACGGTAGACTTGGATCCCCTCCCCCTCATCAAGGAGTGGTTCGTGGCTCCCGAAACGAACGTAAATCAGTTTCCTCCCGTCGCGGAGTGCCTGATCAGTATATGGCGTGACCATCATCCGGTAATCAGGTATCGAATCCACCTGCCAGACGACATTATCCCCAAGCCGCAGGCCGTCTATCACCCGATCAAAGCCGGCCAATCCGGTACTTACCCTGTCATGCATCGGTGTTCCCCCATATATTGTAAAACCTGGAACCGGCTCCGGTTATAAATAGCAGGATCCGGGCCACGTACGATCGCACGGATTGCAAAAAACCATGTTTTGCCGGAAGGAGGAATTTCCCTAATATCATTGCTTTTAAAGGGATCGTGGTGACCGGTTTTATCCAGCGAACGAGACTGCTGGAAAAGAATCCAGTTGCGGGTGACAAATGCATACTATTCATCCCAAATTCCGGAACCCATCCTGATGTTTCCCGAGAAAATTCCATTTTTTCCCTGGTTGTCATTAGTGCTCTGATATTCCTGTTCGTATCTGCAAGCTCGTCCCCGAATGATTCGGATCAAGCCTCGACCTGGTTCATCAATGCCAGAACCTGTCGGCAGAATGATGGTTCTTCAGGAGTTGTCGGTTAATCTCCCCTGTTTTCACCAGTACCATCATGTCGAATATTTGATGGAAGTTAGCTTCCAGCATATAAAAAAATTTGCGTAGGAGTGATGCCTTCTTCATAAATCCCGTGAATGAGATGCAAAATATCCCCGCATCATGAATCTTCAAGAAAAATAAATTTTCTTTTAATGCGATTAAAAAATCAAATAAAAAACTTTTTAAAATAATTAATTATATCTACACTTATTCAAAATGCCGGCAAAAGATCCCGTCTCGTCTAAATCGGATAGTATTGCAACAATCCTGATGCTTTCAATAACCATTCTCCTGGCTGGATTGATCCTCGTCCTGATTATCCAGGTGCCAAAAATTTTTTTCGATGACCCGGTTCCTGCTATTTTTGAAATCACCCGTGTGCGGCATACGAGTGAGAATGGTGTGCTGAATTATGACAGCTATATGGTGATCACGAATGTTGGCAGCAAGCCATTTGATAACAGAAAATTATGCGCCAGAACGTACAGGAACGGACACCTGCTCCCATATTTCATTCCCTACATTAATTTCAATAAATTCATTTATGTCCATCCTCATGGTATCGAGACGATTGGCGGCACGGGGACCAACAATTATCACTGGAACCCGGGGGCAACCGTTTTCGTTGATTTCCGTGACGGCACGATACGCCCCGGTGATATTATCCAATTCGATGTTTATGACCGGGAGACGAACACGATTGTCTCCCGGGATATCTGGCCGCATTCGGGGGGAAGTACGAAAAAATGGATGAATCTGTTATTCAGTCGTCAAGCCGTTTGAAGACACCTTTCTTGCATTTGAGGATCTTGCATTCGGGACAGCGCCAGGTGTCCGGAACCTGATCCCAGGGAGTACCTGCCGGAACTCCATTCTTTGGATCGCCTTTTGCAGGATCATAAATCCAGTGGCATTCAAGACATACCCAGCGGGCATTTTTTGGATCGGTCGGCATAGTGAATCAACACTCCGCTAAATTGGTAAAATGTATCAATCAGTATTTCCTGTTCTCATATCAACCCTTCCCTCAGGGCAAATCATGGTCTTTCCTTGATGGACTCCCGTGAAAGGAAGAGATTACGGGCGCACATACGAGCAACCCGCAGCGGCTCCGGAATTTTACCATCCAGGGTAAATGCGTTACAGAGTCTGGTTGCCTCAGCACAGGATGTTCCGGCAATACGCAAAAAAATACTATGCCCTGTCCAGAGGGAAACCCGTGTCCTCTCCCCCAGCCGGACATACGCGGATACACGGCTCTCGTCGCCCGGGAAATGATAACGGATGTCTTCGACAAGACCATCTGATTTTTCATAGGTCACGCATACAACGGGGATACCCGTCTCCTGATGAATTCGGTTTATGTCAATGATATTGAACCAAGCGATAACACAACCGGAGAGAAGAATTGCGTTGAGGTCGAGCCGGTCGAGCTCGTGGATCATCTGCAGGATTGTCTCAGTTGCATCTGTTCCTCCGACAGTAACGGAGCCAAAAACAAATCCGTCGATTCTGAGATCCTTCCTCATCACGACTCCTGCGAGGGTGGAGGAGACCCGGCCGGAATAGCTCTCGGCAATCCCCAGGGCTCTCACTCCCTTTTTCTGCAGGTGCATAGAAGCACTTATGACACCCGATTAAAAATACTATACCAATGAAATTCAACAAAGATGAGGTCTGCATCTTAATTCCCACCCTGAACGAGGCTCCCACCATTGGGGGTGTGGTGAAGGAATTCAAGGCTCTTGGGTACAATCACATTCTGGTAATTGACGGGAAGAGTACCGACAATACGGTGAAAAATGCCCGGGAGGCCGGGGCCACCGTCCGGACCCAGACCGGTAAGGGGAAAGGAAATGCAATCATTGAGGCATTTGAGGTGATTGAGCAGCCGTATATCCTGATGGTTGATGGTGACGGCACCTATTCTTCCAAGGATGCGGAGAAGATGCTCACACCGCTGTTCCTCGGGTTTGACCAGGTGATCGGGGACCGCCTCATCAATGCAGAAGAGGGTTCGTTTTCAAAGCTGAACCTGTTTGGCAACCATATGCTGAACATCCTCTTCAAGATTGCCCACAGCAGGGATCTTCACGACATCCTCTCCGGTTATCGGGCCTTTACCAAACTTGCCGTCCAGCAGATGAATCTCAAAGAGAAGGGTTTTGAGATTGAAACCGAGATCTCGGTGGAAGCAGTCCGGAACGGCCAGCGGATCATGATCGTACCGATCAAGTACCTGCGGCGGCCAGGAACCGCAACCAAACTCTCCCCATTCCATGACGGAATAAAAATCGTGAGCACGATCTATCGTCTTGCCCGCGTGAACAACCCGATGTTTTATTTCGGGCTCATGGGGGTCTTCACCTCCGCGCTCGGACTCCTGACCGGTGTATATGTCGTTCTTGAATGGCTCAACCATATCGAGCACATCCCGCTGACGATCCTGACCGTGCTCCTCATTGTCGTCGGTATTGAGATATTCATGTTCGGGATGATCAGCGATATGCTGCTGGTCTTTCACCGCGAGATCATCCGGGAGATACAGCTCCTGCAGCCCCCGAAACCGCCAAAATAATGAACTGAAATTCAGGGTTTTATCCCAAAAAGCTTTTTTTCAGTGCGAGAATGCGGCATGAGTGTTCAGCAAGCGATGTCAGAAGATATGCCTCGTCAAGGGTTTTTCCGGCCGCAAACGTCCCATGACCCCGTGCTATGACCAGTTTCCCTTTCATCAGTGCCGTTGATACGGTATCTGCAACCTCCTGAGAACCGGGTGATCCGGTTACCACCGGGATCTCCGGGCAGAACATGAGTCCTTCGCTGTCTTCGGGAATGATTTTAGCCATGACCAGGGATGCAGCAATGGCTGCGGGCGGATGGGCATGGACAACTGCGGCATACGAGGTTTTCAGGTAGATCTCACGGTGGACGCGGTACTCGCTGGATGCATCAGCGGGTGCAGGGCCGGTTAGTGCGACATATACCGGTTCGGCTGCGACATCCAGGTAGGTACCGGTCCGTTTGATAAAAAAACCTTCATCCCCGGATCGCACACTCATATTTCCGAAGTTGCCCCCAACGAGATGTTCAGCAAAGAGGCGTTTTCCGATTCGTTCAAAATCATCTGAGTGCATTCATCTCACCTGAATGGCAGGGGTTTGGAATATCACTTCGGTCATCTGAACTGAATTCCGACATCGCGCATCTTGTTATAGCGTGCAATATTCAGCAGGAGTGGGGTCAGTGCTTCGACCATGCTGGAAGCGGCGAGTGGTCCTGCATCGAAGGCCTGGAGTTTCGAGATCGAGTTTACTATTCCCATAACAACGTTCTTGGCTTCGGCATCGTCCCCGCATACAGGAACCGAATAGGTAAGGTCCTCATCCAGCGCTTTCCATTTGTTTGCTGCAATCGTGTTGAATGCAGAGCAGATCCGGGTCTCCTGTGGCAGGAGCCGGCGGATCATGAGAGCCGCGGATCCATCCGGTGGCGGGACAAACATGAAATAGTCCTGTTTCTCCATTGGATTGACCGGGCTGATCACAATCTTGTCTTCAAAACAGGAGAGTGATTCGAGCGTACTGATAACATTCCTGAACGGGACGGCCAGGATCACAACATCAGCACAAGAGATTGCGTCCTGGTTGGTTGCCCCGGAAAAACTCCGGCAGGATATCCCCCGGTTCTTCAGTGAAGCGATACTGCACGTGCAGCTCTCATGAGCCCGTGCTTCATCCCGCGATCCCACGATGACATCATACCGGGGAGCAAGGCGCATCGCAATGCCTTCTCCGATATCGCCGGTCCCTCCGACAATACCGATCTTCATTACCCCACCACGGGTAATAACAGTTTTTCGAGGGTTGCTGCGTCAGTGACACCCTCCATCTGCTGAACGATCTTCCCGTCTTTCTCAATAACGAGAGTCGGGACGACACGGATTCCATATTTTTCGGCAAGGTCCATGTGCTGATCGACATCAATCTTCCGGATCTCGATTCGGTCTCCCATCTTCTTCTCGACCTCTTCGAGAATCGGAGTCTGCATCCTGCAGGGGCCACACCATGTTGCAAAAAAGTCGTACAAAACCGGTCTACTCATTATTTTACCCTGTAGTGTAAGTCGATGAAAAAAAAGATAAATCTATGGTATTGTTACTTGGAGAGGATCTCCATGATGATCTTTCCGTATGCCGGACGGGTGATTATCACGCCGACCAGAACGCCAAGGATTGTGATGATTGCAAATCCCTTGAGCGTGGAGAGATCCATGACTGCAAGGGGGGCCATGGCGATGAAGACCGTTGCAGCAGCGGTTACAATTATGCCAAGTGCCCGTGAGAGCCTCTTGAGATAGAGGTTCGGGGACGGGACCTTTCCTTCATGCAGGATTTCATCAGTGATAATGACCAGTTGATCGATCCCTGTGCCGAGCACCGCAATAAGACCGGCGATTGTGGGAAGATCCATCTGGAACTTGATGAGGCTGATGAATCCGAGAAGGATCACAATCTCCGATGCATTGATCAGTACCATCGGAAGAACGATGCCCGGTTCACGGTACCGGTAATAGATGACGAATGCAACAGTCAGCAGCGCGAACAGACCGGCAAGGATCGCCATTACTTTGTAGCGCTCGCCTAGAGGTGCGGTAACGCCACCGGATCCCGCGATTGTTACGTCGACCGGGAGTGCACCGGCCCTGAGGTGGACCTCAAGGTTCTGTGCCTGCTGGGACCCGTACTTGCCTGATCCGGTCGATGCATACAACTGCCTTATCTTCTGGCTCAGGAGTTCAGCAGCAAGATCCTCAGAGAGGGGGGCAGAATATACGGTCTTGTTGTCAAGGAGCATGATGAGGTGGTGTTTGGACGGCTCTTTTGTTGCACCGGAGTTAATTGCAGCATTCTGGAATGCCGCTGCCCCGTCCTCGTTGAGCGTAAACCCGACACCCCAGTTGTCACTGCCCGCGGGCTCCTGGCTCGGGTTCTGGACGCTGGTGATGGTATCTCCGAACAGTACATGTTCGGTCTCGTTGTTCACCGTCTGAACTCGGATCTCGAATTTTCCCTGTTTCCCGACAATTTCCTGAGCCTGTTTCATGTCGACCCCGGCAAGTTCGACACGGACATACCGGGCAACATTGTTCATCCCGGTCAGGACCTGGACTTTGGCATCCTTTGTGCCGAGTGAGTTGATCTTGTTCTCAAGGACCAGTTTTGCGGTGTCGGCAGTGGATTTGTGAACGCCCGGGCTGTAACTGGTGATCGATCCGCCCGCTGCGGCGAATACCGGTTCAAGATCTTCGCGGGAATAATATTTCCGGATCTCGAGATGGGTTGGATCCACGAGGATTACTTCGGTATCCAGTTTCGAGGAGAGCTCGGTGACGAATGTTTCGAGGGGCTGGTCTGTCTCGAATCCGACTACCTCCGCCTTGAACTCGAGCTGGATCCAGGCACCCTGCTGGAGGTCGAGCCCGTACTGGAGATTGGTTGCAAGGTTTCCGTTGCTGTCGAAATGGGGATAGATGGCGATAACCGACAAAATCACAAGCCCAATGAGTATCGCGATTCTCCAGTCAGTGACAATTGCCCTGAGTTCCTTTGCGTTCATTTGCCACCTCCCTTCTGGACATACCACTTGAGGAGTGCAGCATTCGTAAGCCATGTATTCAGGACATCGAAGACAAGGCCGATAAGGAGCACGGCGGAGATCTCAAAGAGTATCTGAACCGATCCAATCCATGACACAACCAGCATCGCGGTAATGGCTGCAAATGTTGTCGAGGTCATGATGATGCCGGTGTCGAAAGCACCCTTGAGTTTGTCGGCAAGTTTCCCCTGCCGTTTAAGTACGCGATTGGTGAGGAGGATATCGCTGTCAACGGAATAACCGATGAGCATGAGAAGAGCAGCCGTCGTCCCGAGCGTCAGCTGGATCCCGACAATATTCATGGCTGCGGCAGTCATGACGATGTCGGCGAACGCGGAGAGGACAACAGCAACCGATGGCACAAATGTCCTGAACGAGAGGAAGATGACAATGGCCATGCCAATGAATGAGAAGAGAAGAGCAAGCACTGCCTGCTGCTGAAGTGTCTTCCCAAAAGATTCCCCGATCTGGTCGATCTTTGCATTGGGATATTTTTCACTGATCAGGTTCGTGAGTGACTGGAACTGTGCATCGTCCATAGCACCAAATTTTAAAAATTTTCCATTATTCACTCCCTCGCTGACATCAGACAGCGGGTACCCGGCAAAGGTCATTCTGACCTCTTCTGCAGTCTCGGTTGTGTCAAGTGTGACTGCAGTACCCCCCGAAAAGTCAATCCCCGGCTTCACCGGCATCCCGGAGGTTGCAATATTAATGCCGACCAGGAGCAGCGAAATGACGAGAAGGACAAGAGGGATTATCACCAGTTGCTGTGGTGAGTATTTTTCAATATTGTAATGGATCAATCCCATGACTTAATTATCTGTAAATCAACTCATAAATAGTTACCAGAGTATGGTGGTCAGAAACCGTTCAGACAACCTGCGATAATCTGCCTGAACGGTCATACAAACCATTGCATTTCGCAGAATATTTTTGTCCGCTCGTAAAACGGTCTTTTTTCCATTCTGGGAATGGAAATAGCACAAAATAGCAAAATATATATACCGAGAACTTGGAGACTAGATGTATGAGATCTCCTTCAGAGATCAAAAAGATCATTGAGGGGCGTCTCCGTTCTTATCTTTCAAAAGATAAGACCGGCATCCGGCGCGAGGTCCTCCGTCATTTTGTCAGGACACAAACCCTCACGATTGCTGAACTCGTGACCGAATTGCAGAAGCATTTCTCGGTCACTTTCCATGCGATTGCTTCGATGGTTGGTATCATTGCATCCCGGATCGGCATTCTGCGCGCGATACGGGGTGTGGATGGAACAAATGCGTACGAACTGAAAGAGAAGTACGTTGATGTGGTGGTCAGGATTGTCGGGGTCAGCTGATCCCGCAGTTCCGATCCATAACCGTTTTTAGTGCCGCCGGCTTATCATATCAGGAACATGCAGAGAAATCCTGATGACCGCCCGGGCTCCGGCGAGGTTATCGTTACACCCGAGGTTATCGAATATATCAACCGGAGGAACTGTGACTTCCGTATCTGCACTTCCTGCGGCGGACCCGTTCTCTTACCGGTCCGGATAAAACCACCGAAACGGTCTGACCTCCTCCTGAAAGCCGGGGACCATACCATTTATATCTCAATCCACCAGGCCCGTTTTCTGCACAGCATCCATATGGAGATGGTCCCGTTCTTTGATGATGATGAATTATCCGAAATCGCACACTGATGAGTTTTGAAGAATTATCCCATACAGCCGATGTCAGGATACGGGTTAAGGCGCCGACTCTTGACATGCTGTTCTCGGACGCATTTCGTGCACTGATGGAAACAGTGTTCGGGAATGACCGACGGGACACACTCAAAAAAGCGTTGCGTGTCGAATCGGATGATTGTGAATCGCTGCTTCTGGATTTTCTCTCAGAAACCCTCTTTGTCTGCGAAGTTGAAGGGCTGGTCTTCTCTTCAGCGGAAATTCACCTGTCCGGGACAACACTGACTGCAGTCATGACCGGAGAACCATTTGATCCGGCACGACACAGTTGCGGAACCGAAGTGAAAGGGATATCCTACTCAGGACTTTCCATTGTGCAGGATACGAATGGTTATATGGCGGACATATTATTTGATGTATAAGGGTACATGCGGGGGGAACTGGTGTGATTGACGGTGTTATCCGGGCAGGAGCAGATGAATGGGAGGTTCCGGTGGGGTTCATCCCCCATATGCGGGTTCCGGGCCGTTTTTTCCTCTCTGACCCCCTGGCTGCAATTCTTGAAGCGGGTGCAGTCCAGCAGCTGGCCAATGTTGCAACCATGCCGGGAATCATTAAAAATTCCCTGGGGATGCCGGATATCCACTGGGGATATGGTTTTCCCATCGGGGGGGTGGCAGCCTTCTCTCTTGACGAAGGAGTAATATCTCCGGGTGGAGTGGGCTTTGATATCAACTGCGGTGTCAGGCTGATGACAACGCCCCTCTCGGAGAACGATGTTGCCGGAAGGAAAGACCTTGTCGAAGAACTTTTCCGTACCGTCCCAACCGGTGTCGGGGCAAAGAGTGCAATGCTCAAAGGCTCCGAGAAATCCCTTGAAGGGATGATGCAGAAAGGGGCGCGCTGGGCGGTGGAAAACGGTTATGGTCTGCCCCGCGATCTAACCCGGTGCGAAGAGTCCGGATACATGAAAGAAGCGGATATCACTGCGGTATCGTCCAAAGCCCGGCAACGCGGGATTCCTCAAGGAGGGACACTCGGTTCCGGCAATCATTTTCTTGAGATCCAGGTTGTCAGGGAGATCTACGATCCCCTGGTAGCAGCAGCATTCGGTCTGAAACCCGGGCAGGTCTGCTGTATGATCCACTGCGGCTCCCGCGGTCTTGGACACCAGATCTGTACCGACCACCTGAAGGTTCTCGAAGGGGCGATGAAGAAATATCATATCTCCCTGCCCGATCGCCAGCTTGCCTGTGCCCCCCTCACATCCCCTGAAGGAAAAGCGTATTTCGGGGCGATGGCGGCTGCGGCAAATTATGCATGGGCAAACCGCCAGATGATCATGCACAGTGTCCGGCAGGTCATGTCCCGGATGTACCAAATCAGCTATGAAGAGATGCCTCTCGTGTATGATGTTGCGCATAATGTTGCAAAGTATGAGGAGCACCTTGTGGATAACCGGAAAATGACCGTTTGCGTTCACCGGAAAGGTGCAACGCGTGCATTCGGGCCGGGCGCACCGGACCTGCCAGCAGATCTCATATCTGTCGGTCAACCGGTAATTATCCCCGGGAGTATGGGCACTTCATCCTATGTTCTCTGCGGTACGGATACTGCTATGAAGCGGACGTTTGGCAGTACGTGCCATGGCGCCGGGCGGGTTATGAGTCGCAGCCAGGCAAAGAAACGAATGAGTGGCCACGAGGTTGCGGCAAATCTTGCGAAGCAGGGGATCATTGTCCGGGCCCCTCATGAAAATGCCATTGCGGATGAAGCCCCGGATGTGTACAAACCCAGCGATGAGGTTGTGGGGGTTGTTCATAATGCGATGATCTCCCGGATGGTAGCCCGGCTCACACCTGTCGGAGTGATCAAGGGATGAATGCACGGGCAGGATTTGTCTGGGCGACAAAACAACACTTCAACCGGTATATTGAGGAGTGTGGAGTCGGATGCGATCTGATTACGCCTCATATGCTGGCAGCCCCGTTCTTCCGCCCGGTTATTAACTGCCTTATCATCCCTACGGGATTTGCAAACCCGGCTTATTCAAACATTCTTCCGGCACTGCGGGCATCATCCGCACGCCTTTGCCAGTATATCGAGAATGGGGGTCATGTCCTCGTATTTGGCGCAGCGATGGATAAGCCGGATGCCTATGACTGGCTCCCGTTTTCTGTGGTTTATCATCATGATTTTCACCCCCGTGCAGTCATCTGTCAGGGGACTTCAGATACAACAGGGATAATCGATGATTTCGATGCATCCGGCATTGAGTGTGACGGCTCATTCCCGTCACATGATGCAGATTGTATCGCGTCTTCCGAGGATACAGCGGTACTGCTGGAGAAGCATATCGGAAAAGGAAAGATCGTCATTACGAGCATCCATGAATTCCCCTCACGGCGGTTTTTACAGACTTTTTGTGAAGCCGGGCTTCCCGTCCAGTTCTGATTTTTTCCTGCACCCTGACCCCATGGTTCAGAATGGTGGTATTTCGTCCGTAATATTCTTGTAGATAGAGAATGACCAGACTATGAGGTTGTACCGATGCACCAATACTCCCTGTCCTGTAGCTCCAAGGCGGATGATTTCGAACCGATTGTCCTTGCGGTTCACGAGCTCATTCATCGTCTTCCGGTGACGGCAAAATCGCGGGATTGCAATGGTATCCGTGTTGAAGAGGGCAGGGTAATTGATCGTCATTATAATGGCCCGGTTCTCATTGATGCAATACGGACAAACCAGTTGATCAAGATTACGCCCGCCAGTGGTGCATATCTTGGTATTCCCGTGACCGTGGCGCCTATCCGCGATCATAACGGAGAGGCGATAGGTGCAATCGGTGTTGTTGATATCACGGGAATTTTCGATCTGGCGACCCTCATGGAACACCAGTCGGCTATCGTCCGCCAGGTATGTGGAACGGATCCCTGTCCGGTCCCAACGGAGCAGAGCCAGTCCAGGAGGTGATGGTATACCCGACACAGCATTTAAAATCCTGGAGATCCTTGAACGCTCAAAGGAGTATGTCCCGGGAGAGACCATCAGCAATCAGCTGGGGATCACCCGCTCGGCAGTGTGGAAGAATATCAAGGAGCTCAAACTCATGGGATATGACATCCGGTCTTCCCAGAAGGAAGGGTACAAGCTCGTCCATTCCAGCAGCAAGCTGCTCCCCTACGAAGTTCATAAGAAGCTTCAGACCGCCGTCATCGGGAAGAAGATGCGGTACTTCGAACATACCCCCTCGACCAATAATATCGGCAAGCAGCTCTGCCTGGAAGGCGATATTGCAAAGATACATGGTCTGGTGATAATCGCTGAAGAACAGACCGGAGGTGTCGGCCGGCTGGGGAGAGCCTGGATCTCTCCTGCTGGTGGAATATGGACAACCATTGTGCTGAAACCCAAAATTCCGGTTGACCATGTCTTCATGATCACCATGGCAGGGTCCATAGCCGTTGCGCGGGCGATACGAAAGGAGTATGACATTGGAGCATTGATCAAATGGCCCAATGATGTATTCATCGGGAAGAAGAAAGTCGGCGGCCTGCTCCTTGAGATGTCCGCTGAAGCCGATATTGTTCATTACTGCCTGCTCGGCATTGGGATTGATGTCAACAATCCCATCAAGGACTTCGCAGCAGACCTCCAGCGGGATATCACCTCGATCAGTGCCGAGCTGGGTCATGATGTCGAGCGGGCATCGTTTCTGGCCCGGATTCTCAAGGAATTTGAGACTCGCTATCTCCTTATCGAAAGCGGTGAATACGAGGCAATAACCAAGGAATGGAAGAGTCTCTCCTCGACGCTGGATAACCGTGTCCAGATCCGGACGCTCAGGAACAGTTTTGAGGGTGAAGCCATCGATATCGATGAGTTCGGGGCGCTCATCGTCCGCAAAGACAGCGGGAAGCTCGAGCGGGTCATTGCCGGCGACTGCTTCCAGCAGTGACCGGATGTTTTTTATCGTCAACCATCTTTTTTTATTAGGTTGACCATGTTTGGGGATTACCGGAGAGCCAGGATAATTGCGTACTCTGGTGCCTTAATCGGCCTTATAGCGCTTGGCAGCTGGATATCCATTCCGGTTGGCAGCGTTCCGGTCACATTGCAGACATTGTTTATTCTCCTCTCCGGGATTGTCCTCCACCGGCATGGTGCAATTCCGGTATTTCTCTATATATTTCTGGGTGTTCTGGGTCTTCCGGTCTTCCATAACGGGACAGCCGGCATCGGTGTTCTCCTTGGGCCGACCGGTGGTTTCCTTGCCGGATTTGTTTTCGCTGCACTGATTGTCGGGCTTGCGTACGAGACACAATCGCGTTTTGTGCGGGCAGGTGGCCTTGTGGCAGCAACGATGTGCATCTATCTCTTCGGCGTTGCATGGCTGATGCTGTCACTGCACATGGCATTTTTACCGGCCATTGTCAGCGGAGTTCTCCCGTTCATCGTATTTGATATCGCAAAGGCAGCTGCAGCATATTCTATAGCCGGGCGACTCGAATGATTTCTGTACAGGACCTCCGGTTTAACAATCTGAAAATCCCGTCCCTGCGGATACCGGCCGGGATAACGTCCATTATCGGGCCCAATGGTTGTGGCAAGACCACATTTCTCCGGCTCTGTGCCGGCATTACGGTTCCTGAGAGCGGGTCGATAGTGATTAACGGAGTACTCCCGCGGGAGTGTGAAGTGGGCTGGGTGAATGAATTTCCCGACCGGAATTTCATCTTTGATTCAGTAATTGAGGAGGTCTCCTCACCACTCAGATTCAGACATCTGCCGGAGACCGAAGTAATGATTAAGACACGCAGGATTCTGGACATCATGGGTCTGACTTCACTATCCGGTCGGCCAATCCGGGAATTGTCCGGTGGAGAAAAGGTCCTTGTTGCTGTTGCTGCAGCGGTTGTGACGTGCCCGGACCTTCTGGTTCTGGATGAATGCGATTCCCATCTTGATACTGCCTGCTCTCATCAGTTGTACCAAATCCTGTCAGGATTGTCCATCCCGTACATCGTCCGCTCTACGCAGGATATGGAGACAGCGTACCAGGCAGATCAGCTCATCTGCCTGGAGGGGGGATCGATACAGTTTTTGGGGCCCCCGGAATCTGTTGGCACCAGCCTGTCAGACACTCCCTTCTTCCCGCTCTCATGGAGGTGTGGGTATCAACATCTCTCTTGATGGTGCCGTAGTTCGGAACGGCTCATGGTCTCTAGGCGCAAGCGGAATTTTCGGGAAAGGAATTCATATTATCAGCGGGGCCGTCGGAAGCGGGAAATCAACGCTTGCCGCACTTCTTATCGGGTTGCGTGAACCGAACGAAGGATCCGTGCGTTACGAGGGGATTTCCTCAAAGATGATCTCATTCCAGTTCCCGGAGTATCATATTACCGAAAAAACCCTTGCTGCCGAATGCCGGTCATGGGGGTATGATCCGGAACCATTACTTGCATCGGTAAACCTGGTGGAACGAGCACAAACATCTCCGTTGAACCTCAGCCGGGGTGAACTGAAACGGTTCCACCTTGCCTGCATCCTTGCCCGGGAATATGATCTCCTGATCCTGGACGAGCCATTCAGTTCGCTGGACTGTCTGGAGAAATCCCGGGCATGTTCACTGATTTCCGGCAGGCGGGCGAAAATTACACTCATTTTTACGCATGAACAATCCTTTTTTCCCGATGTTGACGAGATCTGGGAGATCCAACATGGATCTCTCTCTCATCTTGGTCCGCCTGAGGTGGCCCTTCCCCATTGGTCGCATGCCCCCGCGGTGGTGAAGAAACTCGTCAGTGACGGCAAACCTCCAAAAAATCTCTCCTGTCATCACATCATGGAGGCAGCATGGACGATGTACGAGTAAGAGTTGGTACCGCTACTCTGCTTTCACTGATATCTTTTATGAGTGTTACGGGTGCGGTTCTGGCGTTCATCTGGTGGCTCATCTTCACACCTAACATCCGGCTTGTTTTCCGGAACCGGCTGTTACTGCCTTCAGTTTCAGTGATTGGTTTTTTCAGCATTATCCTTGAGTTAACCGGGGGTGAGGGGGCAGGATATTTCATTCGGATGCTGGTCATTATCCTGATCGGTGCCTGGCTCCTTTATGAACAGAAGCAGAACGATTTTCTGAATATGGGTTCATGGCTGCTGGGAACCCGCCTGGGATTTGACCTGGGGATGGTTGCAGAGATTGCCATACAGACACTCAATGATCTCGATACTGATTTTCAGCGGATCCGGGTCGCCGGGAATCTCAAGGGATGCGCATGGGGTCCCGGCAGCATCGTTCCATCGGGATTGATACTCGTTAAAAGGACGCTGTCACGGGCTCAGGATACAACCGATCTGCTTGCAGTCCGCGGATACACCGGCGGTGGCACACGTGAGCCGGTCTTTTCGTTGTCTTCCCGTGATGCCATCGCAGGATTTTTTGCCTTATGCATGGCAATCATTGTATTTCTCCCCGTTAGTGAATTATTTATACTTTCCTGATGAATTTTACAGAGGCTAAATCTGAATTTTTGTCCCGAAGAGGTTAACCTATGTACACCGCCACCCCTCATAAGGTCAAGATCACGGACACAACGCTTCGTGACGCACACCAGTCGCTCATTGCCACAAGACTTCGGACCGAGGATATGACTATCCTTACTGAAGAACTGGACAAGTGCGGATTTTTCTCTCTTGAGGCATGGGGCGGTGCCACATTCGATACCTGCATCAGGTATCTCAACGACGACCCATGGGAACGCCTCCGGGCGCTGAAAGCTGCATCGAAAAGGACACCGATACAGATGCTGCTCCGCGGCCAGAACCTTGTCGGCTACCGCCACTATTCCGATGATGTTGTTGACAGGTTCGTATCGGCTGCACATAAAAACGGGGTTGATGTGTTCAGAGTATTTGATGCTCTCAATGACATCCGCAATATGACCCGTTCCATGGATCAGGTCAAGAAGGCCGGCGCCCACCTGCAGGGAACCATCTGTTACACCACCAGCCCGGTCCATAACAATACTACCTTCATCGAGATGGCCAAGGAACTGGCTGCGCACGATTGTGATTCGATCTGCATAAAGGACATGGCAGGACTCATCATGCCCGAAGCAGCACGTAACCTCATCACCGGAATAAAAAAATCCGTTGATATCCGTGTATGCCTGCACAGCCACTCAACGAGCGGGATTGCACCCATGAGTTACCAGGCAGCGGTTGAAGCCGGTGTGGATATTCTCGACACCGCGATGTCCCCGTTTGCGATGGGAACATCCCAGCCCCCGACTGAAAGTATCGTTGCCGCCCTGCAGGCCACACCCCATGATACAGGGATCGACCTCCTGCGTCTGCGGAATGTACGCAATATCTGTCTTCAGATCCGGGAAAAATACGGTGGGCTTATCAACCCGATCTCCGAGCGCGTGGACTCCGACGTCCTCATTTACCAGCTTCCGGGCGGGATGATATCGAATATCGTCTCCCAGCTGAATGAGCAGGATGCACTGAACCGGTGGGACGAGGTTCTTGCCGAAGTCCCGCGGGTCCGCGAAGACCTTGGGTATCCTCCGCTGGTCACCCCCACAAGCCAGATTGTTGGTACGCAGGCAGTCCTGAATATCCTCGTTCCTGGTGGCCGTTACCATAACGTGACCAAGGAAGTCAAGGATTATATTCACGGTCTGTACGGAAAATCCCCGGCACCGGTCAACGAGAAGATAAAGAAACAAATCATAGGTAATGACAGCGTCGTTACGGTCAGACCTGCCGATCTTCTGGAACCTGCATATGAAAAGATGAAAGCAGAAGCGATCAAGGCCGGGCTGATTAAAAAGGAGGAGGATGTTCTCACGTATATTCTCTATCCTGCAATCGCTCCTGCTTTCCTGAAAGGTGAGAAAAAAGCAGAGATCCTGCCCCAGAAACAGGCGCCCGTCCAGCCTGTTGCTGATGTTCCCAGCCAGATGGAAGTGGAAGTGGACGGAGAGGTATTCACGGTCCGGATAATCTCCGTTGGCGGGAACGCAGTCGAAGTTGCCGGGGTGTCCCCCCAGAAAACAGCCCCACCTCAGGGAGACTATGAGGGCGGGATCAAGAGCAACATGCAGGGGATGGTTCTCAAGATCAATGTCAGCACCGGCACCACAGTCAAAAAAGGCGACACGCTTCTCGTTCTGGAAGCCATGAAGATGGAGAACCCGATCCACAGTCCCGTTGACGGGAAGGTGACCGATATCTTCGTTGATACCGGTGATGTCGTCAAGAATGGCGATGTCCTGCTGGTGGTGAAATGAAATATTTCGAGAAGCTGCTGGTTGCCAATCGCGGTGAGATCGCCATCCGCATCATGCGGGCATGCCGTGAGCTGGATATCGATACCGTTGCGATATATTCCACCGCAGACCAGAATGCCCTCCATGTGCGGTATGCTGACGAAGCATTCCATGTCGGGGAAGCTCACCCGTCCAAGAGCTACCTCAACATGGAGCGCATCATCGATATCGCCAGGAAGAGCGGGGCAGAAGCGGTCCATCCGGGATACGGTTTCCTGGCAGAGAACTTCCGGTTTGCAAAACTCTGCCTTGATGAGAACATTACTTTTGTCGGGCCGCGATGGAAGACGATCGAGGCGATGGGCTCGAAGATTGGCAGCAAGCGGATGATGCGGGAGAGCGGTGTGCCGGTCCTGCCGGGCACCGAGGGCGGCATCCGTAATCCTGAAGAGGCAAAAAAGGTCGCGGCCGAGATCGGGTACCCGGTCATTGTCAAGGCAAGCGCCGGTGGAGGCGGTATCGGCATGCAGATCGTCAATGACGAGAAAGCCCTTGAGGAAGCGATCGAAGCAAGCATGCGTATCGCAAAATCCGCGTTTGGCGATGCAACGGTATTCATCGAGAAATACCTGGTCAAACCCCGGCACATCGAGTTCCAGGTCGTTGCGGATGAACACGGCAATGCCGTTCACCTTTTTGAGCGCGAGTGTTCCATCCAGCGCCGTCACCAGAAACTGGTGGAGGAGGCACCCTGCCCGATAATGACCCCCGAGTTGCGTGAACGGATGGCTGATTCTGCACTTAAGGTGGCAAAAGCATCAGATTATTCCAATGCCGGTACGGTTGAGTTCCTGTACAGCGACGGGAATTATTATTTCATGGAAATGAACACCCGTCTTCAGGTCGAGCATACTA
Organism: uncultured Methanoregula sp.; assembly: GCA_964448885.1. Lineage (GTDB taxonomy): Archaea > Halobacteriota > Methanomicrobia > Methanomicrobiales > Methanospirillaceae > Methanoregula. The sequence continues at coordinate 60,550 of CAYVAQ010000008.1, forward strand.
TCACCGAGTTCATCACCGGTGTTGACATGGTGAGACTCCAGCTGGCAATCGCTGCCGGGGAGACACTTCCATTCAGCCAGGATGAACTCACGATCCGCGGTCATGCAATCGAATGCCGGATCAATGCCGAAGATCCGCTCAATAACTTCACCGCTGACCCCGGCAAGATCCTTCGTTACCGGTCGCCGGGCGGGCCGGGAATCCGCATTGACAGCGGTGTTCACATGGGGTACACAATTTCCCCCATATATGACTCCATGATCTCCAAACTGTGCGCGTGGGACCGTACCCGGCCGGATGTCATCAAGCGCATGCGCAGGGCAATCTCCGAATATATTATCCTCGGGGTCAAGACGACCCTCCCCCTGCATTATGCGATCATGAACAATGCCCAGTATATTGCCGGGAATACTCACACGCACTTCCTGCAGGAGGAGCATATCCTGAATACCCTGGAACGCTACAAGCGGGACGAGGAGACACGGATGCAGACACTTGCCGGATCGTTCGACCACGGAAAAAAAGTTGCCGCGATCACGGCCGCGGTTAACACATACCTGCAGCAGAAAAAGAGCTGACCTCTGAAGGGAATACCCTATCAGAACCTTTAATAATTTTTACCGCGTTTTTATTATGCACTTTTGTGCTGCGGTGGCCTAGCTGGTTAGGGCGCCAGACTCATAGGGTTCTTTGAACTCATCATCACGTTCAGGCTTTGAGAGATCTGGAGATCGGGGGATCGTAACCCTCTCGCAGCATCACCTGTTTCGCTTTTTTAAACAGCGGGTTTTTCCCTGTCACGTATGTGTCTGCAAAAAACAATTTATCTGTTGTTTTCCAAAAAATACATGAGTAACTCCGGAGGTCTGGTATTATGCTCCTTGTAAATGCAGCAGTCGGATTGTTTCAGTTGGTCCTCTCCATTCTTTTTGCAGTTATTGCATTATACCTGGGTTTCACCGTGCTGAGCCGGATCACGCGGAATATCGATGAGGAGGCCGAATTATCCCGGGGGAATCCGGCTGTTGGTATCCTGGTTGCATCGGTCTTTGTCGCCATTGCTCTCGTAGTACAATCGGGAGTTTCCGGCTTGACGATCGGGATTAACAAAGCCCTGAATGCCGGACTGTTCACTCTTGACGGGCTCTCTGCAATCGGGGTTGCGATCATCCAGCTCGTGCTTGGTATTATCCTTGCCGTGGTCTCCATTTACCTTGCACTGAATATCCTTGACCGCCTCACGGGTAAAACCCATGAGTTCGAGGAGATACAAAAAGGCAACATTGCTGTCGCACTCGAGATGGCGGGTGTGATCATTGCCGTTGCCGTGGTGATCCAGTCCGGCGTGATCGGTATCACCGCTGCACTGGGCTGAACCCATTTTCACGGGTTTTTGGGGCTCGTGGCACTACTATTTTCCGTACTGGTTGATTGTCCAGATCAGTTGCGTAAACCCGTCAATCTCCATGCCAAGGACCTGTTCGCGACTCATGCCCATACTGGTCTCAGCGTCGGCAGTCAGCATATCCGGCCCCCGGATAACCTGCCGGATTCTCCCGTCACGCGAAAGAACCTCTTCTGCCTCAGCATCGTGGACGAACGCCCGTCCCGGTATGATGACAACCGGTTCGAGCGAGGAGAGATCCAGTTCTTTCAGGTCATCGATGGTTATCAGGCAAGCGATCTCCTTTGATACGGGGATTACCGGTATTGTAGATCCGCATACAGAGAGGATTGCATCGATGGACGGGGTAGCAATGCTCCCGCTGATGACACTTGCCCTTTTTGTGATCCGCGGGAGTTTTGCAATAAGAGACGGCTCGTGACGGATTGCGAATGGCGATCCGATCTCCGGATCCCAGAGGGGTGTTCCTGAGATCTTCATGGAAAATTTTTTACTCAACGATGTGATGAGGTCACGGAATGATTCAGGAGACTGGACTGTTTGCCCTGCCATAACCGGGCCATTTTCGAGAATAAGCCCCTGATCAGTACTATTGGCAAACCGCATCAGGATCAGGCCTTTAGCGCCCTTCTCCTGGAGCCATTGGCACGTCTCTTCCAGGACCCTGCCATCATTGATTCCCGGGAGCACGACCGTGGCTGCATACACATCGATTTCTTTACAGAGCCGTTCCAGGATCGCAAGCGAAACATCCGGTGTCGGGTCGTGCATGTATTTTTTCCGGAGCGCCGGGTCTGATGCAAACACGGTGAACGAGATCTCTGAAAGACCGTTGTTGATCAGGAGGTCTGCGATTGCCGGATCGTCCCAGCCTTTCCCGCTCGTGTACCCGATATGGAGCGGTGCCTCCGTCTTTCCCAGGAGTTCGATGAGATCGTTGAACTGGGGATAACAGCTGGGATCCCCGCCACCACTTATCGTGATCCGGTCAATCTCGCCGTTTTTTGACTGGAGGCTGGCAAGGGTTTCGTCAGCGATTGTCCTGAGATCCTTGAATCCCGAATATTCGTCCCTCACACCGCGGGTGCAGTAATCGCATCCTTTCTTGAATGGCAGGCAGTACCGGCAGCCAAGCGGTTTCACTCCCCGGACCTTCTTGAAATAACAGTATTCGCAGTATCCCCTGCAATTGATACCGGGGCTGCCTCCGATATCGACCGTGATCTGCGTCATCGTGTACCGGAAGATTTTGGCGTTGGTACGTTTAAGGTGTTTGCACAGCAGAGTGATCAGGAATAACTGATGGCAGAATGCGATTGGTGAATTATCATTGAATTTCTGCGTTCTCTCAAGCGAACACCACCTTTTTTACTTTTCAATGACTATAGGTAATGGCGCCCCAGTGGCTTAGCTGGCAGAGCGGCTGACTTGTAATCAGCAGGTCCCGTGTTCAAATCACGGCTGGGGCTTTTTTCTCTCTTTACCTGAAAATGACTTTCGAAGAGCAGAATGACGGGAAAAATGCGTTAATCAGATCCCAGTTCGTCCCATATTTTATGGCGTAGCTCCCACCTGCCGTTCTCCTTTCTCCATAAATGCGGTGTTCTCGCAGATTCTATTACTTCAAAGAACCGTTTTTCAGTAATATTCATATAATTAAGACAGTCTTTCAGATACATTTGAGGGAATTCTCCGTCGAACCGTTTAATCAGGCGGATTCCTTCATCGCGGGTAATATCCCCATTCCGGATTTCCTGGGCAGAATCATATGTGGCACGACCAATTCCAAATTTAATATACATTGTATAATAATGGAGCCAGTCAATTTTATCGTCAATTGAGCTGTATTTGCTGTAACTGCCCTCAGTTCTGAAATCATTTGGGAGAAAATCCGTGTTTTCAACGGCATAATAGTACGTTTCCTGCGGATGCCAGCGCAGGTAATATCCGAGGTAATGAACTTCTGTCTTTACCCGGTCCAGATTTGCCGGTGATTCAGGAAGGTAGGCATCCAGATCCGCAAGGGAAAGATGATGATTCTTCATCAGATCTTTTGCACTGGTTCCTCCAAGATAGATTTCATCAAGCTCCTGATCCATGGAAAAATATGACCGATCTCGTGTGGATTTAAAATTATCAGCAATGGCATTACCATATTCTGCTTCATTCTCGCCATAAATGACAAGCGGGATGTTCAGCTTTACAGAAAATTTTGGTGCAAGATTTTTTTGACCTATGATAAATGGCTGGAAAGGGTGGACAAGTTTTTCAAATGCAAATCTTGTCAGTAACCGGTGAACTTTCTGGTTTGGCCAATACGTATAATTTGCAAACCCGTTATTCAGCCACGTCTCAAAATTTCTTCTCCCGACCCTGGTATAGATCTGAGGGGGCCACGTGATCAAAATCGGATGCATATTATATTTATGTTTAAGAATATGCGCGGCCATCACACTGTCTTTTCCACCACTACCCGGTACAACAACGTCAAAAGATCCATCGGTCTTTCTGAACCGGTCACAGAGATCCCGGAGTTCCTGCTCGCGTTTTTCCCAATCGATTGTTTTTTTCTTCTCGGCATACCGACATGCTTCACAAACCCCGTCGGGATTAAAATCAATAGGCCTCTTTCTCTCTCCGGGCTTATTTTTGAATTCTATTGTTGATGAGGGTCTCTGATTGTTCATTGTACATTTTTTACAGAATTTCACATCACGCGGAAGGCCGTACATTCCATATTGTTCATCCAAAATAATCACCCGAGTTCAAGAAAGTTTTTTAATAGTATGATGCCGGCAGAACGGCTTTTTTCCGGATGGAACTGGACGCCGAAAATCTGACCTTTCTGGACAACCGACACGAACTTATGATCGCAATAACTTGTGAGTGAAACAACGTCGGTATAATTTATCATTTCATACGAATGCATGAAATAAAAATTATGTTTTTCCGATATTCCCTTAAGAAGGGGGGAGTCCCTGACAATCATCAATGTCCCCCAGCCAAGATGAGGTACTTTACATTTTACTTCGATTTTTTTTACCTCCGCATCAATAAAATTCAGGCCCCGTGTCTCTCCAAATTCATAACCGACTTTTGCGAGAATCTGCATGCCCAGACAAATGCCGAGCGTTGGTTTTTTCTGAATATGTTCAACGAGATCAGTCTTTATCCCAGCAAGGTTATGCATAGCATCTTTGAAACAACCAACACCAGGCATAACTATCCTGTCGACTGAGTCCAGATCGGATGCCTTCTCAATCATGGTGACTGAGGCACTGGCGAGCTCAAGTGCTTTTTTTACATTATAGGTATTTCCCGAGTTTCCGTACGTCAATAACCCAACCTGCGCTGTCATAATACCACCGGGATTCCGTTGTCATGCAGGTCCTGTTTGATTTCCTTGATGGTCACAGAATTATAATGGAGTATACTTCCAACAGCTATGGCGTCGGGTTTTGCCTTGAGAACCATATCCCGGATATGTTCAAGCGAACCCGCACCGCTTGCCGCAATAACCGGTATCTTCACATTTTCGACAATGCGTGAGATCAGTTCAATGTCAAAGCCGGATTTTCTGCCATCCTGATCCACAGAACTGACAAGAATTTCACCAGCTCCAAGATCTTCAACTTCTTCTGCCCATCGGATTGCGTCTTTTCCACTGCGTATCCTGCCACAGTCGCTGTAACATTCCCACCAGTCCTGCCATTTTTTAGCAGTGATATGTACAACAACAGCCTGGGCTCCAAAAATTTCAGAAGCGTTCCTGATAATCTGTGAATCATGTTGCAGCGCGAAGGTATTGATGACAACCTTGTCCACACCATTATGGAGCAGGGTCTCGAAATCATTGATTGTTCTCACACCCCCGCCGGCGGCAAAGGGGACATAAATCTCTTTTGAGGTTTCACGAATCTGATCGAAAAGAATCGGCCGCTGATACAGACTTGCAACGATATCGATGTACAGAATTTCATCCGCACCCTGATTATAATATTTTAATGCCAGATCAGAGGGTGTTCCGATTTTTCTCAAACCTTCGAAATGAACGGGTTTCACTACAAAAGGTGGTTTGACATCCAGTCGGGAAATAATCCGCAAAGGCATTTTGTTTCCGTATATTTAAGTTAATTTTGAGGCATAAGAAGATTGCTTCCATCAATATGATATATATAGATTTCTAAATCGGGGCTTCTCTTTATTGCCTTGGGAATAAAAAAAGATAAACACGTTATCCTGCAAAATTAATTCATCATCCCAATATTACATACGTAGTTCATACTGAAAAGGAGAGGTACAATGAGATACTGTAAAAAATGTGTAATGCCCGATACGAGACCCGGAATCCTTTTTGATGAAGAAGGCGTTTGTCAGGCATGCAGGGCCGAGGAACAAAAAAATACAACAAACTGGAAAAAACGGTCTGAAGAGCTGGAGGCATTATGTAATAAGTACCGGAGTAATGACAGTAAAAATTACGATTGTATTATCGCAGTCAGCGGAGGTAAGGACAGCCATTTCCAGACCCATATTATGAAAGAACAGCTTGGAATGAATCCCCTCCTGGTTTCCGTTGAAGACAATTTCCCGATGACCGATGCGGGCCTCCACAATATCAAGAATATCTCGGAAGAGTTCGGGTGCGATATCATCAGCATGAAACCCAATATCAGGGTTCAGAAGAAGATCATGCGCAAAACGTTTGAAAAATACGGGAAACCTACCTGGTATATTGATCGGTTAATCTATACGTATCCTCTTCATATGGCAGTCCGGTTCAAAATTCCTCTGCTTGTATATGGTGAAAATATCAACTATGAGTATGGTGGTGCCCAGAGAGTGGAAACGTATTCGGCCCGGGACCAGATTGAAAATGGTGTTGCCTCTAGTATTCCCTATTCAGAATTACTTGATGATGAAATTTCAATGAATGATTTAATTTTGTGTGAGCCGCCGACACCTGCGCAGATGAAGACGATTGATCCGATTTATCTGAGCTATTTTGTCCGGTGGAGCAGCTGGAACAATTATCAGTTTGCGAAGAAACGAGGATTCCAGGACCTTTCCCATGAATGGAAACGGCAGCACCACATCGAGGACTTTGATCAGGTGGACAGCAGGGCGTACATGGTCCATCCCTGGCTGAAGTATCCAAAATTTGGTCATGCATCTGCAACAGATTATGCATCAAAATTTATCCGGTATGGTCTCATATCAAGAAAAGAAGCAGTTGATCTGGTTCGGAAGCATGATCACAATCTTGACAGTCTTGCCATTAAGGACTTTTGTGATTTCCTTGGATATTCGGTTCGAGAATTTTGGGAAATCGTCGATAAGTTCTACAATCGTGCTCTCTTTGAGAAAGTTGATGGGGTGTGGAAATTAAAAGATCCAGTGTGGAAATAAATCCCGTTAATAGTGTAATGGAAGAACTTCCTGCTGTCACGATAGGTAATAAAAAAATCGGGGACGGGTGGCCGTGCTTTGTTATCGCAGAGGCTGGTGTGAACCACAATGGCAATATGTCACGTGCAAAACAACTCATCGATGCGGCACACCTTGCAGGAGCAGATGCTGTAAAGTTTCAGATGTTCAAAGCAGAAAATCTTGTTATTCCAACTGCGGAGAAGGCAGATTACCAGAAACGAAATGATCCAACCTCCCCGTCGCAATACCAGATGCTGAAGAACCTTGAACTATCTGATAACGAGTGCAAAAAACTGGCAGTATATGCAAAAAAGAAGGGAATAATATTCCTATCAACGGCTTTTGATGAAGATAGCTTGGACCTTCTCATACAACTCGATGTCCCGGCCTTTAAAATTCCATCCGGCGAAATAACTAATATCCCGACCCTGGAAAAAATTGCAATTCAGAAAAAGCCGGTCATACTCTCTACTGGTATGTCAACGCTGGATGAAGTGCGGGATTCTGTTGGGTGCCTCAGGGAAAACGGATGTAATGATATCATCCTCCTTCATTGCACTACAAGTTATCCTGCACCCCTGGAATCAGTAAATTTACGGGCCATGGACACCCTCCGAAAAGTCTTCAGCTGCCCGGTCGGGTATTCGGATCACACGGAAGGAATTCTCGTACCGGTTGCTGCTGTTGCACGGGGATCCTGCATTGTTGAAAAACACCTCACCCTTGATCGGACTCTCCCTGGTCCAGATCATGCTGCCTCCCTGGAACCGGATGAGTTACGGGAGATGGTCACCGCGATACGGAATATCGAGCGTGCACTGGGGAAGATCGGAAAAGGGCCCGAACCCTGCGAAATGAAAAATCGCGACATAGTACGGAAAAGTGTTGTGATTGCAGATGATATTCCAAAGGGTACGGTAATAAAAAAAACAATGCTCACGCTAAAACGACCGGGAACGGGAATACCCCCACGAGATCTTCCGAATATCCTTGGAAAAAAAGCGAAAATGAACCTGAAAAAAAATACTCTCCTCACGCAGGAAATGATTGAATGAAGAGAAAAATTCTCTACGTATCAGGGAGCAGGGCAGACTACGGCCTGATGCGTTCCGTGCTTTTCCGGATTAATAACGACCGCTTTTTTGAATTGCATATTGCTGCAACAGGCATGCACCTGATTGCAGAATTCGGACATTCAATCGATGAGATACGCAATGATGGATTGACCTGCCATGTCGTTAATGAGACATACGAGGATGATACCAGCGCATCAATGGCGTTATTTATCGGAAAATTTATTGAAAAATTCGTTCAGCTCGTAACTGAAATTAAACCGGACCTGATCCTCCTCCTGGGCGATCGAGGAGAAATGCTCGGGGGTGCCATAACCGGAGCATATCTTGGAATTCCAGTTGTACATATCCATGGAGGGGAACGGACTGCAACTATCGATGAATCCGCAAGGCATGCAATCACCAAACTGGCCCATATCCACCTGGCAGCAACCCGGGAAAGTGCGGAGAGGATCATCAAAATGGGTGAGGATCCGAAAAATGTCCATATCGTCGGAGCACCCGGGCTTGATGAGATAGCCGGCACGGATTTCTTATCCCCTTCAGAACTCAGTAAAAAATATAATATCGACCTTTCGGGTAATCTCGTACTGGTTATCCAGCATCCGGTGACACTGGGCGGGGGAGATGCCGGATATCAAATGCAACAGACGCTGGATGCTGTAACCGGTCTGAATGAACAAGCGGTTGTAATATTTCCGAATGCCGATGCCGGTGGGAGGGCTATGATTGAGGTGATAAAAAAATATCACAAGTGCTCCCGTATCCATTTTTTTTCAAACATCCCTCACCGGGATTTTCTCAGTTTGCTGAAGATCTCATCAGTTATTGTCGGTAATTCAAGCAGCGGGATAATCGAAGCCCCATTTTTCCATGTGCCTTGTGTGAATATCGGGACGCGGCAGCTGGACAGAGAACGGGGAGATACGGTCATTGATTCCGGATACGATACTCATGAGATACATGAAGCGATCAGATTTGCACTAACCGATCCAGATTTCTCCAAAAGAGTGAAAAAGGCCAGAAGCCCGTATGGCGATGGCAGGAGTGGAAAACGTATCGTGGAAATCTTGAAAAATCTTCCGGAGAAATCCGGATTAGTTCAAAAAAGGATGATGTACTGATGCGGTTCGAACACTGGGAGTTACCCCATATTGAAAACGGGAAGCTGACAAAATATAACTGGCTTGTCCAGCATAAGGAAAATCTGGTACTCGGAAAGTACACCGATATCGGAGCATTCACGTATATTAATGCGAAATACAGTGTTACTATTGAAGATGAAGTCCAGATTGGATCTCATTGTTCAATTTATTCAGAATCCACAATTGATGATAAAAAAGGGCCGGTTATTCTTAAAAGGAACTGCCGAATCGGCACGCATTCGGTAATCATGCCCGGTGTAACCGTGGGTGAAGACTCGGTTATCGGAGCCTTCAGTTTTGTGAATTCTTCTATCCCGCCAGGAGTTATCGCATACGGGGTGCCGGCAAAAGTCATTAATAAATCAGATACAATTATCAGGAAAGAATCATGAAATGGAAGATTCCGCTTTTCAAGATGTACTGGGATGATGAGGACGTCACCCTGGTCAACGATGCCATCCGGTCGGGGATGAGCTGGGCCGGGGGTCCGAAGATCGCTGAATTTGAGGAGAAGATCGCCGCGTATATCGGATCGGAGTACTGCCTCACCTTCAACTCGGGGACATCTGCCCTGCATGTAGTCCTTCTCGCCCACGGCATCGGGAAGAACGACGAGGTCATCGTCCCCTCCTTTACCTTCATTGCAACCGCTAACTCCCCCCATTTTGTCGGGGCAAAACCCGTCTTTGCCGACATCGACGAGGAGACCTTCGGCCTTGACCCGGCATCGGTTGAGGAGAAGATCACCAAAAAGACCAAAGCGATCATGCCGGTCCATTACGGGGGCTGCCCCTGCAGGGTGCGCGAGCTCCGCGAGATCGCCGATGACCATGGGGTCCTCCTCATCGAGGATGCCGCGGAAGCGTTCGGGGCAAAGATCGGTTCACAGAAGGTAGGGTCATTTGGTGACTCCTCGATGATGAGCTTCTGCCAGAACAAGATCATCACGACCGGGGAAGGCGGTGCAATCCTGACCGATTCGCGGGACCTGTACGAGAGGATGAAGCTGATCCGGTCCCACGGGCGCCTCGAGACCGCCGACTACTTCTCGACCACGGCGGTCATGGACTATATCGATCTCGGGTTCAACTTCCGGATCTCCAATATAACCGCCGCTCTCGGCATCGCCCAGATCAACAAGGTAAAGAAGATCATCACCATGCGCAGGAAGGACGCGGAGTATTACAACAAAAACCTGGCAAAAGCCGTCCCCTCCCCCCGGTGCCGCCTGATGGAGCCGCCGAAGGGCTACCACCACGTGTACCAGCTCTATTCTGTTCGCGTGCAGGACCGTGACGCACTGATTACGCACATGGAGAAGAAGAAGATCATGACCAAGATCTATTTCTCTCCGGTCCACAAGACGCATTATTACAAGAATGTCCTGAAATATACCGATGTACTACCCGTCACGGACAGGATCGCCGGTGAGATCATCAGCCTTCCGTTCTATCCGGGGATAACCCGTGAAGAGATGGATGCCGTCATCAGCGGGATTGCGGCATTTTACCGGTGACACCTATGAAAAATTACTACAAGGGTAAGAAGATCCTGGTGACGGGGGGTGTTGGATCGATCGGGAGTCGGCTCGTCAAAAAGCTCCTCACGTTCGAACCGGAGATCATCCGGGTCCTCGACAACAACGAGACCGGGCTCTTTGACCTGGAGCAGGAACTGCATTCCGACCGGCTCCGGATCCTTATCGGCGACATCCGCGATAAGGAGCGGCTGGTCATGGCCATGGACGGCATCGATATCGTCTTCCACACATCGGCCCTCAAGCATGTCCCCCTCTGCGAGTTCAACCCGTTCGATGCGGTCAAGACCAATGTTCTCGGCACCCAGAACATGCTCGAAGCCGCGCTCATCAACGAGGTGGAGAAAGTCATCAATGTCAGCACCGACAAGGCCGTTAATCCCACGAACGTGATGGGCGCGACCAAGCTCCTTGCCGAGAGACTTACACTATCAGCTAATCACTATAAGGGGAACAAGAAAACCATCTTCTCGACTGTCCGCTTCGGGAATGTCCTGAATTCACGGGGTTCGGTTATTCCCCTGTTCAGGAAACAGATCCAGAATGGCGGCCCGGTCACAATTACCGATAAAGGGATGAGCCGGTTTTTTATGGAGCTGGACTCTTCAGTGAACCTGATCCTGTCTGCTGGTGAACTTGCACAAGGCCGGGAAGTGTTCATCCTGAAAATGCCGGCTTTGAAAATATCTGATCTTGCTGATGTAATGATTCGGATGTATGCGACCCTGGACAACCGGGATCCGGCAACCATCAGGTTGCAATATGTCGGGAAACGAAGCGGTGAAAAACTATTTGAAGAACTGATGACGGAATCCGAAGCCGAACGCGCAATAGAGAATGATGATATGTACATTATCCTGCCCGAACTTCTTCCGTTTGAGGAACACGTCCGGTATCGTGTTCAGAAATCCTTCCGGAAAGCGAAAAACCAGAATTATTCATCACACAATGCAAGACAGATTTCAAAGAAAGAGATCTCTTCAATACTGAAAAAAATCTGTAATTAAATGGTATCACTTTTTTGTAATACGTTTTTTTAATAAGATTTCTGCGAGCATAAACTGGAGGGGAGTATCAATATCGATGGAACGTTCGGGAGGCATAATGTATGCTCTCGCTCCATCTGGAACAAACAATTTTTCACGCTTGAGGATTGGCCAGGAATTCAGGTACAGGGCCCCGTTCAGCTCAAATACCTTTGGCAGGTCTTGTCTTCTTGAAGTAGTGTCACAATCATTCAGATACGGTTTTATTCTTCCCTGCCGGTCAATCCTTTTCATAAGGCAGGGGTGATTCTCGGTTTCACAGACACTTACTACTGCAGGAGCATCCGTTTTTCTCATCAGGCGGATTGCATTCCGGATATCCTCTGCAGTCCGCAAAGGTGAGGTTGGCTGGAGAAGCATAATGCAGTCCACAGAAACCTTCTCGTTAATATCGAGCCATTTGACGGCATGATTAACAACTGAAAAGGATGTTGCGGTGTCTGACGCAAGTTTTTTGGGACGGATGAACGGGACATCGGCTCCACAGTCCTCAGAAATCCGGGCGATCTCTTCATCATCCGTTGATACAATCACCCGGTCAAGGGATTGGCTGGACAATGCCGCATCAATCGTCCAGTCTATTAACGGTCTTCCGCCAATTTTTTTGATATTTTTTCGGGGTATACCTTTCGAACCCCCGCGTGCGGGAATAATACCGATAATGGTTTTCATCCTTTCAACCACAAATGTTCTGATTCATTTCTTTTTATTTGTAAATATTTCAACCCGATTGAAGTAGTGTGTATTTCCAGGCTGTTTCTATCGGATAGTCGGAAACAGGATTTCCCGATCGGTATAAACAGGATTAAAATCCTCGTATGGTAGCCTCGGCTGTCTTTCACCACAAGGTAAAAACGTTTATTCTAAAAATTCACCTTCTTAAAATATATCATAAAAAAACCAACTCTTATCAGATGAGTGAGATCAACCGAATTATCTTTATTAAAGACACTCTTTTTACCAAACGGGATTATGATCGATTCGGTGTGGCTCTTCTTCAAAAAAACGGATTTAGTGTGGATATCTGGGAAATAACTCCGGTCCTTCATCAGGAAATCTTAGGTCGTCTCGATATTTCCCAGCGGGTTACCTGTGAAAATTTTACATTATTTTCCGATATTAAAAGTCTGAAGGATGCCATAAATAGTCTGGACAGATCCACTATTGTGCACCTCCTTATCCCTTTTACCTATCAGACTTTGCCGATATTCTTCGCATTGTCAAAAAAAGGAATCTACACCTCAACGACATCATTAGGTGCTGTTCCTGTTCCAAAAGTGTACGAAACCGAACACTGGGTGTCCCGGTTGCTCTTTAAGGGAAAAAGTATTTTCCGGTATTCCGTGAAGCGGAATTTTTCTACAGTAGTCAACCAGTTTTTATTGAAAAACTACCGGCTTTTCGGATTAAAACCTCTCACGATCTGTCTTGCAGGGGGAACGAAATCTACAAATCCGCTGCTCCTCCAATTTCCCCATGATAGTTCTACGAAAATTGTCTGGGGGCATTCATTCGATTATGATTATTATCTCATCCTCCGTGAAGAATTGGTGGATTCAGAGGAGGATTATGGTGTATTCATCGATCAAAACCTGCCATTCCATCCGGAGCATTTGTATTGTGATATTATCCGGGTGACTTCTCCGGAGGACTATTATCCGGTAATAAATTCTTTTTTTTCCCGTCTTGAACAAGAATGCAAGTGCCCGATTATCATCGCTGCGCACCCGACAACAAATCCCGAGAGCGCGGAATTGTACTTCCATGGCCGTAAAATCGTTTATGGAAATACCGCTAGGTTGATCAGGAATGCACGATTTGTACTGACGCATGACAGCACAGCCCTGAATTTTGCATTATTATTTAAAAAACCCCTACTCTTTTTCACCACGAATGCCCTTGAACAGTCTATCATCCAGCAGGATATCGATATGATCGCCGGCCTTTTGAAAAAGGAACCTGTCAACGCGAATACAGCCGTTGATTTTCATTGCTTTTCGGACCTTTATTTCAATACCGCTGCATACGAGCAGTACATATCCGATTATATCAAAACAAAAAACTCTCCTGACGCCCCGCTCTGGCAGATCTATGCCGATGCAGTCCGGCAGCTGGACGACCCGGCCCGTGTGAAGTAACCGGATCGGTCAGTACAGATCCCCGGACCCTGCGAGGATCCGGCGCAAAAACCGGCGGAGGAGCGGGACGCTGATGACCGCTCCGGTCATCGTTATCCCTGCCCAGTACAGGGATTTTTTGAGCCGGTCGATGATGCCCACCGGTATGTACTCGTTCCAGGCATCGAGGGAAATTCTCACAAAGAACGAGGGCTTCACGTCTTTCATCAGGTCGGTCCGTGTTGCTCCCGCGTACAGGCAGTCGAGGATGTACCGGCGCAATGCAGCGTTCAGTGGTGCCCTGAACCGCTCACGTTCTGCCCCGAGATCGCCAAGGACCCGCTGGTAGATCCGCAGGGTGTCGAGATACCCGTCGGGATTGTTGAAGAGCAGCCGGTACGTCTCGGAGTGCTCCCCCTGGACATAGAAGAGGATCGCGGAGTTCACATATCCGATATCGTATTTTCGGGTGATCTTCAGCCACTGGTAATAATCCGAAGAGTACGGGTATTCAGTTGCATATATCCCGCAATCGTCATACACGGCTCTTCGGATCATGACTGACGGGCAGACGATGAACTGCCGTCCGGTCAGTATCCGGACAAATCCCTCCGGGGCAGGGATGACCTCGTCCCGCTCGGAATACCGGATCGATGCTTCGGACTGTGCGGACAGGTAGTATGCCTGGGTGAAGGTGAGACCAGTTGAGGGGTGCTCCTGGTAGAACCGGATGCAGTGTTCCGTGAACCGCGGGTCGATGTAGTCATCCGAGTGGAGGATGTGGATAAATTCTCCCTGTGCATGGGCAAGGCACTGGTTGAAGTTGCCAAAGAGCCCGAGGTTTGTCGGATTTTTGAAAAATTTCAGCCGTGGATCAGCGTAGCTGCGGACAACCGCTTCGGTGGCATCGGTCGATGCATTATCAACGACGATGACCTCGATATTGCGATAGGTCTGTGCAAGGGCGCTCCCGATCGCCTTCCCCACCATCTTCTCGCGGTTATAGGTCGGGATGCAGATCGAGACGAGGGGGTTGTTGTCCGGCATCGTGTTCCTTACCGTTTCATGATGCGGGAGGGTTCCTTCCCGGCTTACCGGTTCTTCCCATTGCCGGTTATTGCGGCTATGGATCGTTCAAGGCCGGTCTTCAGGTCCGTTCCGGGAGTCCATCCCAGGAGGGAAGCGGCCTTTTTGATGTCCGCGGAATTGAACCAGACCTCGTTCTTCCGGTGGGGGACGGCACCCCAGGCAAGGGAGACGGTACTCTTCGTCATCTCCTGGATCGCCAGGACCATCTCCCTCACCGAGACTGGCTGCCCTGTACCGATATTGACGACATCGTACGGGAGCGTGTACGGGTACGACCGGATCACGGCACGGTACGCCTCGACAATGTCGTCCACGTACACGAAGTCCCACTTCTGGAGGCCGGTGGTGAGCGACGGGCTCTTCCCGTCAAGGAAGGAGC
This sequence comes from uncultured Methanoregula sp., assembly GCA_964448885.1. Classification (GTDB taxonomy): domain Archaea; phylum Halobacteriota; class Methanomicrobia; order Methanomicrobiales; family Methanospirillaceae; genus Methanoregula. Next base: position 75,771 of record CAYVAQ010000008.1, read on the forward strand.
GGATCACGAACGGGATGAGACGCCGGTCATGATCGCCGGGCCCGTACGGGGGGAAGAGGCGCAGGGTGATGCCATGGACATCATAGTTCTCCGCGTAGAACCGGCATGCCTCCTCGGCCTGGAGCTTGGTGACCGCGTACAGGTTCTGGGGGCTGACCTCGTCGGTCTCGGCAAGGAGCCGGTCCTTCTGCGCATAAACGGCGCAGGTGCTCGTGTTGACGAAGAGTTTTGTGCCGCTCAGGCGCGATGCCTCCAGCAGGTTGACCGTGCCCCGGACATTGGTGTCGAGCATGACACCGACCTCCGCAGACACGTGCTCGACCGCGTAGTAGGTCACGAGGTGAAGGACAATATCCGGCCTGAACTCTGAAAAGACACGGGTTACTGCATCCCCGTCGCGGACATCGGCATGGAGCAGGGAGAGCCGGTCAACGATATCGGAGAGCCGGCCGGTATTCGAACCCTCCCGCAGGAGAATCCCGACCGTATGCCCGTCGGCGAGGAGCGCCCGGGTCAGCCGTGCACCGATGAACCCTGTTGCACCGGTGATGAGGATGCGCATCGGTTGATCAGCCATTGCGGAGATCCCATGTATACCCGATGCCCTTGTCAAACGGGTCAAAGCGCTCGATCTCATCCGGGTCATGCGGGATGGTCGCGCAGTTGGCAACGATCGCCTTCTCGTTTCCGATCGCCTTGAACCCGTTGACAACATGCGGCGGGACGGTGACGAGCACGTAGTTGTCCTCACCCATGAAGATCTCCTGGATCTCGCCCTTCGTCTTCGAATTCTCCCGCGCATCGTACAGCACGAGCTTGATATTGCCCGAGACAACGGCATAGTTCAGTTCCATCTTCCGGTGGACATGCCATGCCTTGATGGCATTGGGGAAAATTACCGAGAAATAGATCTCGCCAAACTGCTTGAAATGCGGGTCGGTCTTTTTGAGCATATGCCTGACCATGCCCCGCTCATCGAGGATGGTCCTTAACGGAATGATGGTTACGCCTTCGATCATGAGAGCACCTTCCTGTACCATTTGATGGTCAGCGGGAGACCTTTATCCAGCGTGTAGCCGGGATGCCATCCAAGGAGATCTTCGGCCTTCTGAATGGAGAGGTACTGGTCCTGGATCTCGTTGTGCCCGGCGTTTTTGATAACCGGTTTCAGGTTGGATCTCATTACACCGGAGATCTGCTGCACGAGCTCGATGACGTTGCGCTGCTCCCCGCTGCTGAAATTGAATGCCTCGCCCGGCCGGTTGATCGTGCCGGCCGATTCGGCCATCGTGAGGTACGCATCGACCGCGTCCTCAACAAAGAAATATTCCCGGACCGGTGTGCCATTGCTCCGGATCTCCGGCCGCTTCTTCTCTAAGATACTGCGGATCGTCCCGGGGATGATGCGCGAGAAGTTCAGGTCGCCGGGACCATAGATGTTGCCCATGCGGGCGATGTACACGGGGAGGTTGTAGGTCTTGCCATAGCACTGGGCGATCAGGTCGGTGCAGCTCTTGGAGACATCGTACGGGTGCTCGCCGGCCAGCGGCATCTCCTCAGTGTAGGGAAGGACCGGGCTCGACCCGTACGCCTTGTCGGACGATGCAACGCAGACCGACTGGATTGTTTTGGACTGCTCATTCAGGACGCGGGCTGCCTCGAGCAGGTTCCACGAGCCCTCGATGTTCGCCCGGAATGTCGTGACCGGGGATGCATTGCCGACCTTGACAAGCGTCTGTGCCCCGAGATGGAATACATGCTCGATCTCGTACTCGGAGAGAACCCGCATGATGAAGAAGTAATCCTCAAGTTCACCCCGCACCAGCGTGACGGAGGAGTCCCCGGTGAGCCAGGGGCCGCCCTGCACGGTCTGCGGCACCCAGTCCCGGACCAGGGCGATGACATCGGCCCCGTACGATGAGAGGCGGTTGACTAAATTGAGCCCGACGACACCGGTCGAACCGGTGACAAAGACCCGTTTCCCTTTCCAGTAATTCATGCGTCCCATATCTTCCACCGTGGTCCCTTCTTCCACATCTCGTTGAGGTCTGCGTAGTCCTTGTACGTGTCCATCGGGTGCCAGAACCCGTCATGGACATAATACCCCAGCTTTCCTTCCTCCGCAATCGCCTGGAGGGTCTCCTCGAACATGACGTCCGTTTTGGGATCGATGTAATCGAAGACCTCCTTCTCGAGGACCATGTACCCCACATTGATGAACTCGTCCATCACCGGCTTCTCCCGGAACGAGCTGACGGTGTCGCCTTCCAGTTTGACGATCCCGTATTTCGAAACCGGCCGGGTAACCGTGATCGTTGCGATGACCCCGTGTTTCTTCTTCAGGAGTGCATGACGCTTCGACAGAGCCGCAATATCCATGTCGGCAACGCCGTCCCCGTACGTTGCCATGAACGGGTAGTTCCGGATCGCGTTCCGGCACTTGGAGAGCCGTGTCGCGGTCATGGAACTGAGCCCGGTCTGGATGAACTCGAGTTCCCAGTCCTCGGCATTCTTCGGGAGACGGATATCGTCGAGGTGCACGGAGAAGTCCTGCATCAGGGAATGGCGGTTGAGAAAATAGTCAACGATCATATCCCCGCGGTACCCGAGCGTGAGGATGAACCGCTTTGCCTGGTAATGGGCATAGTTCTTCATGATATGCCAGATTATCGGGTATTCACCCAGTTCGATGAGCGGTTTGGGCATCTCGCGGGTCTTCTCGGAGAGCCGCGTCCCACGCCCTCCACAAAAGATAACAACGTCGTTACCCGGCTCTTTTCGGGACATTGTTCAAATATTGCATATCCATCTATAAAATGTTGGCAGTCACGGGGAGCAAATTAATAAACCATCAGCTGGAGAGCTTAGTAACGCATACTCTGCTGACAGATCCGGTGACCGGCCGCATATCCGCCCGTCTTCCTGCAATTTTTTCTGAAGAGCAGAACCTGGAACAGGATAACCATGATCACCCGTGAAGAACTCTTGCTTTTTATCCAGTATCTCCGCCCCTACCGGATGCGGATCGCCAAGATCTCCATCCTCGCCGTCATCTGCGCATTCTTCGAGGCGATCAACCTCAGCGCTCTCGTCCCCCTGCTCCAGATCCTCAACAACCCGGCCGATCCCGGGGGTGTCCTCTGGGATACCCTGAAGACGATCTTCGGCCTCGTACACATTGAGCTGAACTTCATCAACCTGCTCATCGTGATGGGCATCGTCTTCCTGATCGGCCAGGTGCTCCTGTACCGGAAGAAGCGGATGCAGGCAGACCTGTGGTTCTCGTTCAGCGCAGACCTCAAGAAGACCGTTTTCAGAAACCTGCTTGCAAGCGATATCCGGTTCCATTACTCCGAGAAGCCCGGCAAATTCATCGACATCCTCAACCGCCAGGCGGAATATTCGGCAACGGCGGTATTTGCCGTGACCGAGATCCTGACCTACACCTTCTTCATCATTGTGTACACGGCCATCCTCCTGTATATCTCGGTCCCCCTGACGGCGATCTGCCTGATCATCGCCCTCTCCTGCCTCTGGTTCCTGAACTTCTTCATCAAACGCTCAAAGCAGATCGGGATCCGCTGCAATGATACCAACATCCACATGAACGAGTTCATCACCGAGCGGCTCAACCTGACAAAACTCATCAAGATCTTCTCGACCGAGGAGAGCGAGGCTGCAAAACTGACCCGGTACACGGACCAGTACACGAAGAACAACACGGATTTCTGGATGAACGGCGTGAAGATCGAGACGATCTTCCAGATCATCATCTTTACCATCGCGCTCATCATCCTCTATGTCTCGGCCATCGTGCTCAGCCTGCCGCTCGCGCTCCTGCTGGTCTTCATCTTCATCCTTATCCGTCTCACCGATCCCCTCCGGCAGATCAATGCAAAACGGCATGAACTGGGCGGCGAGCTGGCGAGCCTCGAGCAGATCGACCGGACGCTCCGCGAATCCCGCGAGAACCAGCGCATCCAGGGTGGGACAACGCCCTTTGTGAGCCTCATGCAGGACCTCTCGCTCAAGAACGTCTCGTTCGCCTACACGGAATCGATCCCGGTCATCACGGATCTCAGTTTCACGGTCCGGAAGAACGAGATGATCGCGTTGGTCGGTGCTTCCGGCGGGGGAAAATCCACGATCGTCGACCTCATCATCCGGCTCATCGATCCGGACGAAGGCACGATCCTCATTGACGGGACCGATATCCGGTCATTCAGCCTCCGGGACTATCACCGGAAGATCGGTTTTGTCAGCCAGGAGAGTTTCATCTTCAATGACACGATCCTCAACAATATCTGCTATGGTTCCGATTCGGTCTCGATGGAACGGGCGATTGAGGCTGCAAAGATTGCCAACGCCCATGAATTCATCGAACAACAGCCGGACGGGTACCATGCCGAGCTGGGCGAGCGCGGCGTGAAACTCTCGGGCGGGCAGAAGCAGCGGATCGCCCTTGCCCGCGCCCTGTACATACAGCCGGAGATCCTCATCCTTGACGAAGCAACCAGTGCCCTCGACTCGGAAGCGGAGAAGGCTATCCAGACATCCATCCTCTCCCTCCGGCACAAGTACACCATCATCGCGATAGCCCACCGGCTCTCCACCATCGAGAATGCCGATACGATCCATGTCATCGAGAAGGGCCGGATCACCGAGACCGGGACCCACAGCGAACTGCTTGCCCGAAACGGGACCTATGCACGGTATTACAATATCCAGTTCAGTTCCAATCATACCGGGGAAGATGCGCCCGGTAGTGCATGAGCGCAGCAATCCTTTAGATGATCCAGAATCGAATACACTACAGGACAAAACCCCATGACCCCCCGACGGTGCTTCCCACTCCGGCTTTACCTGAAAAAGCTGATCAACACCTTCTGTCCCCGGTTCATCTTCCGGTTCTCTCCCTGGCAGTTCTTTGCCCGGCGCCACTGGAAGGAGCAGGATGAAGGGGACATCCACGGGTTTGACAACTACCTGACCCCTCACCCCCGGATCCCCCTCCTGATCGCTGAGATCGAATCACGGATAGCAACGGACCGGCCGGTCCTCGACCTCGGGTGCAACTGCGGGTACTACCTCTCCTGCATCAAAAAGGCCGGGTTCACGGACCTTGCCGGTGTCGATATCGCACCGGCCGCCATCCGGTACGGGAAGGAACATCTCGATCTCACCGGGGTGGATCTCATGGTCGGGAGTTTTGAAGAGGTGCTCCCGGATCTTGCAGCCCGTGGCAGGAAGTTCGATCTCGTGTACAGCATGGGCGCCACCATCGAACTCGTCCACCCGTCGTTCGATGTCATCCGGCACATCTGCGCCGTCTCGGACCGGTACGTCATCCTCATCATCAGCGAGTGGGGCCATGCCTACCCCCGTTTCTGGGAATACGAGTTCAACCGGAACGGTTTCTTCCTGGTCAGGAAGGTGTACCCGTATGACGGAAAGCCTTTTTCCGGCGATCCCGTCCTGACCGATTCACTCCTCATCTTCGAGAAGGCTGCAGCGCAGTGAGCGCATGAGAAATCCCCGTTTTCTCACCGGTGATCTGTCCCGTCATGCCGTCACTGAATGATTATTAAGCATGAGAACCAACGAATGATAACGATTGGAGGCCATACCATTGTCTATATTCGACGATAAAGTCATCCTTGTCACGGGAGGTACCGGGTCGTTTGGCAAGAAATTTGCCGAGATCCTGACGACCGAGTGCCGCCCGAAGAACCTCCGGGTCTTTTCACGGGGCGAACTTCTCCAGATGGAGATGCACAACGCGTTCAATGACGACCGCCTCCGGTTCCTGATTGGCGATGTGCGGGACAAGAGCCGCCTCAACCGGGCCATGAATGGCGTTGATATCGTTGTCCATGCCGCGGCCCTCAAGCAGGTCCCGACCTGCGAATACAACCCCATCGAGGCGATCAAGACCAACATCGACGGCTCGGTCAACATCATCGATGCCGCCATCGACAACTCGGTCGAGAAGGTCATGGCCATCAGCACCGACAAGGCGGTCCACCCGGTGAACCTGTACGGGGCAACCAAGATGGTTGCCGAGAAGCTCTTCGTCCAGGCGAACTCCTATGCCGGGTTCCGCAAGACGAAGTTCAGCGTTGTCCGGTACGGGAACGTTGTCGGGAGCCGCGGGAGCGTCATCCCGCTCTTCAAGGAACAGGCAAAGACCGGCACCATCACCATCACCGATGAGCGGATGACCCGGTTCTGGATCACGCTCGACCAGGGCGTCCGGTTCGTCATCAACAGCCTCGAGCAGATGAAGGGTGGCGAGATCTTTGTCCCGAAGATCCCAAGCATGCGGGTGACCGACCTTGCCGATGTCGCGGCACCGGGCGCGAAGATCCGGCAGATCGGGATCCGCCCCGGCGAGAAGCTCCACGAGGTCATGATCACCGAGGACGAGAGCCGGCACGCCAAGGAGTTCCCGTCCCATTACGTGGTCGAGCCCGAGTTCGCGTTCTGGCGCAAGACCAACTACCAGGACGGGAA
>CAYVAQ010000009.1:0-78075 GCA_964448885.1 uncultured Methanoregula sp.
GCGGCACGCATGGTCCCGTGGACACGGGTCTTGATGGTGAGGCTGCGGGTATCGACACCGGATATGCCGAGCAGCTTCTTCTGTTCAAAGTATTCACGGATGGTGGGCCGGGAGTCAGGAACATCGCAGATCTCGCGGCAGACGGCCCCCAGGACCTTCGTGCTCTGGCTCTGCATGTTCTGCCCGTCGACACCATAATTCCCGATCGTCGGGAACGTGAACATCAGGATCTGGCCGAAATAACTGGGATCGGAGAGCGCCTCCATGTATCCCGTCATGAGGGTGTTGAAGACGAGTTCGCCGGAACATTCGCCCTCAACACCGAATCCATCTCCCACAACATACTGACCATCCTCAAGACCCAGAACCGCCTTCATGATTGCCCCTTTTCAGATTTCCATAATAGATATGCCGGTAAAGTTATTAACGATAATGCAGTGGCCGGCCGGAGCTTTTGCCGGCCGTGATATGGAAATACCACACTGCAGAAGAAAAAAACCTGCCAGTACGGATATGCATTTAACCGATGCCTTCCGATATTGGATTGATACCTGATAGGTACAGAGGTGAAGAACAATGGGAACGTTAGGACAGAAGATTGTCGGCAGCGATGTCAAGGATATTGTCAGCCTCCTGAACAAGGCATACTGCGATGAGTGGCTCGCCTATTACCAGTACTGGATCGGCTCGAAAGTCGTGAAGGGGCCCAACAAGGAAGCGGTGATCAGCGAACTTACGCTCCACGCAACAGAAGAACTGAACCATGCAACCCTCCTCACCACCCGCATCATCCAGTTGGGCGGAACCCCAATCACAAAACCCCAGGACTGGTATAAGTTCACCAACTGCGGGTACGATGCCCCCGATGACCCGTTCATCGTCAAGATCCTGGAGCAGAACATCAAGGGCGAGCAGTGCGCCATCAAGACGTACAACTCACTGATGAAGAAGACCGAAGGCAAGGACCCGGTCACCTACAACATCCTCTTAACCATCCTCTCCCAGGAGGTTGAGCACGAGGAGGATCTCCAGGCACTTCTCGAGGACGTCGAGATCATCATGAAGAATAAGTGACCGCGGTCACGGGTTCCCTTTTTTCCGCTATCACCGGGTATAAATAGTTCATCCCGCAATTTCCTTCTTAACAGATATGACGGTGTTTGTACCATGACCGCGGAACATGTGGACGGAAAGAACAAAGGGAAACTGATGCTGTACGCGCTCTCGACCTGCGGCTGGTGCGGGAAGACCAAGGACCTGCTCCGTGAACTGGGCGTGGCATTCGACTACACCTACGTTGACCTGCTCGAAGGGGATGAACAGGACCAGGCGATGAACACGGTCGAGCGGTTCAATCCCCACGGATCGTTTCCGACCCTTGTCATCGATGACAAGCAGGCAATTGTCGGGTTTAGGGAGAAGGAGATACGGGAGGCCCTCGGCGTATGAGTGCAGTTCCATCAGAACAAGACGTGGATGACGTTTATACTACCCTGAAAAAGGAGGCCGAAGCCGGGGGATACCACCTGAATCCCGATCCGGATTTCACCAAAAACCTCATACGGGGACTGCTGAAAAACGACCAGCGGTACGGGTACCGCGCCTGCCCCTGCCGGCTTGCGAGCGGCCGGACATCCGAGGATCTCGATATCGTCTGCCCGTGCGATTACCGTGACCCGGACCTGAATGATTTTGGCGCATGTTATTGCGCACTCTATGTCAGCGAGGAGATCGCAAAGGGCGCCCATCAGGCTGCACCCGTTCCCGAACGACGCCCTCCCCGTTCTGAGCGGGGGAGAGCAAAAGCCACGCAGGTCGTATCCACCGGGGTTGTCCCCACCCTGCCACTCCCGGTCTGGCGCTGCAAGGTCTGTGGGTACCTGTGCGCCCGCGAACAACCGCCCGGCACCTGCCCCATCTGCAAGGTCTCCCGGGACCGGTTCGAACGGTTCATATGAAATTCCTGATTCCTCTCCCATTTTTCTCCGCCAGGTCTTTTCCGGGTATGCCGGGCCGGAAAACCGGGCGCCATTTCCCAACCCTCAAATATTCTCCTCGCCAAGAGTATGGGCATGAGTGGAACCGTCCAGATTGAGGTTGTGGGACTGGAGAAGTCGGAGTGTTCACCGTTTCCCTGCGACGAGGACCGTACCTGCGGCCTGACCGGTTGTTACCTCCGCGGCACCCTGCCGGAAGCCTTCGAAGAACTCAGAAAGGTATTATCGAAACTATATGGCGACCGCGTCTCCCTTACCCTGACATTGATCGACGGCGGCGCCCCGGAACGTATCCGGAACATCATCGAGAAGGAGTACCCGCCGCTCCCCATGATCATCGTCAACGGGCGGGTCACCCGGATCGGGCGCATCGCCCTTGACCGGATCAAAGCCGAGATCGAGAAAGAGCTGTAACCCGGCATGAGAACGTCCCGGCTTTTTACCAGACGAGCCGGGGAGGCACTGCCGTTCCTTCCTGTTTTTAAGAGATCCGACCAGTCCCTTTTCCCCCTCACACCGGGATCTGTTCACTGTGCCGGACGGACGACCCACCCCATGCGGCAGGGTGCGATACACCCCTCAAAATACCATGAAAATGCCCGGATTTTCCCGGGCCATTGCGGATTTTTCCGTCGAAAAGAGAACCGCGCATTTTCCGGATTTGTTCATAATTCCGAGAAACGGAAAAAAAACGCAAAATTTGCGGGAATCGGACATCAACAATCATTGATTGTTCCCGGTTTTTCAAAAAAGGAGCTTTTATCATTTCAAGATCATAACAGAATGCCAGAGCAGTTTATCATGTATGAGTAATAACCGTGATAGATTGACCTGCTGATGATGATCCTGATGTCCAGCCATCGCATTCCTGGGAAGAGAATTCCCGTGATCCCGGAAGACCGGGTTCCTGAAGAAGACCTCATCACGGTACCGCTGCCGGGCCGGCGGGCCACGCAGTGGCGGGGGGAGTGACCCATGCTCGCAACCCTGTTCCTCCTCTCCCTGCTCTGCCTGACCGCCGGCATCATTCTGCCGCTCCTTGTCCCTGACCATCGCATGGGCAGGACGGCCGGGTTCATCTGTACGATTGGTTCATCCATCCTGCTGGTTATCACATCGGCAGCAATCCTTCTCACCGGCCAGCCGTTCACCATCAGCCTGTACCAGCCGTTTGCCCCCTTCTCCATCACGGTCTTCCTTGACCGCCTTGCCGCATTCTTCATTCTTTTGATCGCCATCGTCTCCGGCTGTGTTGCCCTCTATGCAGCGGAGTATGCAGGACACCTGGAAGGCACGGTGCGCAAAGGCCTCCTCTGCTCATGCACAAACCTCTTCATCCTCTCCATGGTTCTCGTGGTGGCTTCATCGAACACCCTCTCATTCCTCTTCTTCTGGGAGCTGATGGCTGCAGGCTCGTTCCTCCTCGTCATGTACGAATACACGGAGGACGGGACACGAAAGGCCGGGATCTTCTATTTTGTGATGACCCAGTTCTCCACCCTCTTTGTCCTTTTGGGAATCATCGCACTGTATGCTGCAACCGGCTCCTTTGGATTCACGCCGGTTTCCGGCACAGGCACACCAGCCGTCACCATTGCGTTCATCTGCCTCTTCCTCGGTTTCGCGATCAAGGCCGGGATCATCCCGTTCCACAAATGGCTCCCCTATGCACATCCTGCAAGCCCGTCGCCGATATCCGCCCTCATGTCCGGCGTCATGCTCAAGGTTGCGGTATACGCGTTCCTCCGGATCCTCCTGGATGTATTCCCGCCAACGCTCTGGGCAGGGCTCCTCATCCTTGCAGCAGGCACGGCATCTGCGGTACTCGGGATCATCTATGCGCTCAAGGAGCATGATCTCAAGGCGATGCTCGCGTACAGCAGCATCGAGAACATCGGTATCATCTTCATGGGGATCGGCCTCTTTGTCATCTTCTCCAGTTATCACCTGGAGACCCTTGCCACCATCAGCCTCATCGGGGCCCTCTTCCATTCGCTCAACCACGCCATCTTCAAGAGCCTCCTCTTCCTCACGGCAGGTTCGGTGATCCACGCAACCCACACGCGGGACATCGAACATCTCGGGGGGCTCATCCACCGGATGCCGTACACCTCGGCGCTCTTCTTCATCGGGGCGCTCTCGATCGCGGCCCTCCCGCCCCTGAACGGGTTCATGAGCGAACTCCTCATCTTTGTCTCGTTCTTCTCATCCGTCTCGGTCGTGGACCCGCTCCTCAAGGTCATCATGTTCATCTGCCTCTCCCTCTTTGCCCTGACAAGCGCCCTCTCTGCCGCATGTTTTGTCAAGGCCTTCGGTTCGGTCTTCCTCGCGCTCCCGCGATCGGAGACAAGTGCTGCGGCCCGGGAGGTCCCCTTCCTGATGATCCTCGGCCCCGCGGTCCTTGCCCTTGCCTGTATCGGCCTGGGCCTCTTTGCCACGCAGATCTTCACCCTTGTTGGGTTCACCCTCCCGGTCCCGGACATGCTCCTGGTCGGGCTCCTTCTCCTCGCGATGGGCGTACTCACGTATGCAGCCCTGTACTTTACCGCCTCCCGCGAGACCCGGATCAGCGAGACCTGGGGGTGCGGGACGCTCCCGCAGGGGGCCTCGACCGAGTACAGCGGCCACGGGTTCTCCGAACCGCTTGACATCATCTTCTCGTCCATTTACCGGACGAAGATGGTGAATGAACGGAAGTACTTTGACACCAGGAACTGTATCTTTGCAGAAGGGCATGCCGAGATCCGGCTCATCAGGGTCTTCGAGGAGTACCTCTACCTCCCCGTAGCACAGAGATCCTTTGGCATCGCCACCGCTGTTTCGCGCTTCCAGAACGGCTGCCTGGATACCTACCTCCTGTACGTGTTCCTGACTGTGATCGCGATCATCGTCTACCTGGGGTGGTTTGCATGAACAGCGGATTTGTCCTGTACCTGGTGCTCAATACCCTCCTCGTTGTTGCCATCGCACCGCTCTTCGTCAGTCTCATCAAGAAGGTCAAGGCTGCTACGCAGGGACGGGCCGGCCCGCCGCTCTTCCAGACCTATGCAAACATACTCAAACTGCTGAAAAAGGAGGTCGTATACTCCCCGGACGCTTCCTGGATCATGCGGGTGACGCCACTCGTGAACATGGCCGCCATCCTGGTTGCCGCACTCTTCGTGCCGCTCGTCTTTGTCCCGGAGAGCATCGGGGGCATCGGCAATATCATCCTCTTCCTGTACCTGCTTGCGCTCGCCAAGTTCTTCATGGCCCTTGCCGGCCTCGATGCCGGCAGCTCCTTTGGCGGCATGGGCAGTTCACGGGAGATGAGTATCTCGGCGATCATCGAACCGACGACCATCATCGTCTTTGCAGCCCTTGCATTCGTGTACAAGACCATCAGCATCTTCGATATGTTCACCGCATCCGCCGGGGGCTTCCCGGCACCGACCCTCATCCTCATCGGCATCTCGCTCTTCATCATCCTGATCGTCGAGACCTCGCATATCCCGGTCGACAATCCCGAGACACACCTGGAACTGACCATGATCCACGAGGGGATGATCCTGGAACAGTCAGGCCGCAACCTCGCACTCATGGAACTCTCCTCCGCGATCAAGATGACGGTCCTGATGGCACTCCTCATCAACCTCCTTGTCCCCTTCGGGATGGTGACAACCCTGACGGTCGCAGGAGTCGCGCTCGCCGCCGGTCTCTTTATCATCAAGGCGGGGATACTCTCGGTCATCATCGGGCTCTTTGAGTCCTCGATGGCCAAGATGCGGTTCTTCCGGCTGCCGAACCTCTTTGCCATGGCATTCTTCTTCTCGACGCTGATCATCATCATCGAGGTCTTCTCATGACCGAGACTGCCATCCTCCAGGAGATCATCCGGGTCCTCTTCGTGGTGATCATCATCACCGCCGCGTATATCATCTCCACGCGGAACCTCCTTTCGCTCGTATCGATGTATGCGGCCCAGTCCCTGACCCTTGTCGCGATAGCCGTATCCCTCTACTTCCTTGAAGGAGCACCGGTCCTGATCGCGATTGCCGTGATCACCTTCATCTCCAAGGTCCTGATCATCCCGTACTTCATCGCAACCGTCCAGGAGCGGATCCGGATCCGGCGCGACATCGAGTTCCATTTCCTGAACCCGACAACATCGCTCATCCTCTCGGTGGCGCTGATGCTCCTTATCTATATCGCCCTCTCGCAGATCATGCACGGCACACCGGCCCGGGAGAGCCTCTTCTTCTTCGGGGCCGTCCTCGGACTCTCGCTGATGATGATGGGCATGATGGTGACCTTCTCGCGGAAGCGGGCGATAACCAAGGTCCTCGGGTACCTCTCCATGGAGAACGGCGTCCTGCTCTTCGGCCTCTTCGTGACCGAGCTGCCGTTCATCATCGAGTTTTTGATCATCATCGACCTGATCATCCTGGTCATCCTGACCACCATCCTGACGGTCGGCCTCGACTCCACCCTTGAGGACTATCATAAGCGCCTGCACCGCTTCCACCTTGTCGATGAGACGGAGGACACCTCATGATCCTCCTGGCATTTGCCCTGGTCTCGGCCATCGCCCTGGCACTCATTGCAACGGCCCGGCGTTCAGAGCGGATGAATACCGTATGCATTGCCCAGGCTGCCGCTTTTGCCATCCTTTCCGCGTACATCGTCCTGTCGATGCCCCTGCCGGTCTCGTCATTCCTGCTGGGAAGCCAGTTCTTCTTCCTCGACCATCTCGGGATCTACGAAGTGCTCGTCACGGTCGTGATCTTCTCCCTTGCAGCAGTCTATGCAAGGGGGTATGTTGAGAGCCTGCTCGAGAGCGGCGAACTGGGCAAAGGCAGTGTCAAGCTCTTCTATGCCGCATGGGCGCTGCTGCTTGCGGTCATCACGCTTGCGTTCTTTGCCGACAACCTCGCGCTCTTCTGGATCCTGGCTGAACTGACTACGATCATCTCCGCGGTGCTGGTTGCAATCCTCTCCGCACGGGAGAATATCGATGCAGCGCTGAAGTACATCTTCATCGCTTCCATCTCGATGCTCTTTGCGTTTGTCGGCCTCATCTTCCTCTTTGAGACCTCGCGATCAGTCCTCGGGACCGGCACCCTGAACTGGACGGAACTGATGGTCCATGCCCCGGCGCTACCGGCAGGCATGGTGGTTGCATCCGCTGCCCTCATCTTCATCGGGTTTGCCGCCAAGTCCGGCATCTTCCCGTTCCACACCTGGCTTCCCGAAGCACACGCCAAGGCCCCGTCCGCGGTCAGTGCCGTACTCTCGGGTGCGCTCCTGAACGTCGGCATCTATGGCATTATCCGGGTCTTTGCCATTGCTCGGCAGACCGAAGCTGCTGCTGCCCTGGCCGGCCTCCTCGCGCTCCTGGGCATCCTGACCATCGGGATAGCAGCGCTCTCGATGCTCCCGCAGAAGAACCTCAAGAAGATCGTGGCGTTCTCAAGCGTCGAGAATATGGGGCTCCTCCTCCTGGGCCTTGCCATCTCAACACCGCTTGCACTCTTCTGGGTCCTCTTCCACATCATGGCCCATTCCTTCACGAAAGCCTCGCTCTTCCTCTCGGCAGGGATCCTCCACCGGCAGTACCACAGTACCCTCTCTGCCGATGCCCCTGATGACATCACCGATGTCTTCCGGTACCAGCCGCTTGCCGCATGGGGGGTAATTATCGGCGGTCTGGCCATCACCGGTACCCCGCTCTTCCCGATATTCTTCTCAAAGCTCTTCATCCTCCTGGAGCTCGGGAAGGTCTCGCTCCCCGCAACCGCAGTCGTCCTCATCCTGCTCTTCATCGCAGCATGCGGCCTCGGGTACTTCGTTATCACGAACTTCACCCGGACCTCACCGGCCGGGACCCGGGCGGAGCTCCGGCCCTACCCGACCCCCCTGACGATGAAGGTACCGGTCATCCTCCTCATCCTCCTCATCATTGTGCTGGGGATTGTCTTCACGACCGGCGAGGTCTCGTTCCTGAACCGGATTGTTACGGAGATGAGGTTCTGATGTCACCAGAGATTTCACCCCAGGTTGCACGGCTCGCTGAGATTGCCGGCTCCGATGCATTCGGGCCGCGGATCTCTCCCGGACCGAATGGCGAGTGGTACCTCCAGGTGACGGAGGAGGAGTTCGGCCCGGTGCTCGAGAGCCTCGTCATCCATAAGGCCGTCCTTGCCGGCCTCTTCTGTGCAGAGGGGATCCTTCCCGGATCGCCGTACGCACTCCTGTACGTCTTTGAGAAGAAGTCCAGCTTCCTCATCATTGTGCTCGCGTGCAACGGGACTGCTCAGTCGATTTCCCGGCGGTTCCCGGCGGCAAACTGGTACGAGCGCGAGTGCCGGGACGGCTTTGGTATCGAATTCACCGGCGCGTTCGATACGCGGCGCCTCTTCCTGCACGAGACATACCCGGCAGTTTTCCACCCGCTGTGTAAAGCAACGCCCAACCGGCCGCCGCAGCTGAAGACGCGTGTGGACCCGGGCGACGAGTACCCGTTCCGGAAGGTGAGCGGCGAGGGCGTTTACCAGGTGCCGGTCGGCCCGGTCCATGCGGGCATCATCGAGCCGGGGCATTTCCGGTTCAGCGTGATCGGCGAGACCATCTTCAACCTCGAGGTCAGGATGTTCTACAAGCACCGCGGGATCGAGAAGCTCGCCGAGGGAAAGACGCCCCGGGAATGCCTGCCAATCGCAGAGGCGGTCAGCGGGGATGAATCGGTGGCAAACGCGGCAGCGTTCTGTATCGCTGCAGAGAAGATCTCCGCAATTACCGTCCCCGATCGTGCCCTGTATCTCCGGACCATCCTCCTTGAACTGGAGCGGATATACTCGCACCTTGGCGACCAGGCCGGGATGCTGGTGGACGTGGCATTCCCGCTGGGTGCAAACCAGTTCTCGGTCCTCCGCGAGGACGTATTCCGGATGAATGCAACCCTGACGGGTTCCCGGTTCCTCCGGGGCATGATGACCATCGGGGGACTGACCAGGGATATCCGGAAGCAGGACCTGCAGGCACTCGGGGAGTTTATCAGGAATTTCCGGAGCCGTTACCGTGTCGGCCTCAAGATCGTCCTGTCAACCACATCCGTGATCGACCGGTTCGCGACAACGGGAGTTATCGGAACGGAGTTACTCCGGCCGCTCAACATCACCGGTCCCGCCGGCCGGGCCTCCGGCGGAAAGGTCGATATGCGCATCAGCCACCCGTACGGCGTCTATGACCGGTACATTCCCACACCCCGCCGCCTCCATGACGGCGACGTCCTGGCACGGTTCACGGTCAAGGCGGCCGAGATCCTCGACTCCGCCGACCTGATCGAGCGGCTCATCGCCGATTTGCCGGACGGGACGACATGTGTAGAAAGCCCGCAGATACGGGACGGGCATACGCTCGCGGTTGTTGAATCTGCCCGGGGCCAGAACCTCTGCTGGGTATGGATCCGCAACGGGAAGATAGAACGGTACAAGGTGCGGACTGCCTCGTTCTGCACCTGGCAGGCGATCGAGCACGCGGTTCTCGGGGAGATCGTCCCGGACTTCCCGGTCATCAACAAGAGCCTGAACCTGTCGTACGCGGGGACGGATCTCTAGGTGGACATCATGGTAAACGCACTCTCATGCCTGCTCAAATCCAAAGTAACGGAAGAACTCCCGCTCCATGACGATGAGTTTGATCGGACCGGGATGGAGTTCCGGTGCACAATCGATGCCGTCTTCGGCCGGAGCCTCGCCATCCGCGAACTCGACACCGGCAGCGACAATGCGACCGAGATCGAGATCAACAATCTCAGTAACCCGTACTATGATGCCGAACGGTTCGGGATCACCTTTGTTGCCTCCCCCCGCCATGCCGATGTCCTGATGGTCACCGGCGCAGTCACCCACAACATGGCGATCGCGGCACGGAAGACCTATGACGCGATGCCGTCGCCCAAATTTGTGGTGGCGGTGGGTGACGATGCCTGTACCGGGGGGATATTCCGGGACACGTACGCCGTTCTTGGCGGTGCGGACAACCTGTTTCCCGTTGACCTGAAGATCCCGGGCAACCCGCCCACGCCGCACCAGATCCTTGCCGGCCTCCTTCTGCTGATGAAGAAGGCAAGCGATCGATGATACCCGCGGCGCCCTGATTCACAACTTCGGGTTACCGCGGAGTATTTTACCTCTCGGATGCAAAGATACGTACCATGAGACCGGTACGGAGATGGGGTCATGGACCGTACAGGGTAGCAGTCATCCACGGGGGACCGGGAGCACCGGGCGAAGTGGCACCAATTGCCCGTGAGCTCTCGACCATGATGGGGATCCTCGAACCCTTCCAGACCGAGACCACGCTCGACGGACAGGTGATCGAGCTCCGATCGGATCTTGAGGAGCACTGCCAGCTGCCGGTCACGCTCATCGGGTACTCGTGGGGTGCATTTCTCTCGTGGCTGCTCGCAGCCCGGTACCCGGAGATGGTAAAAAAGCTGGTCCTGGTCAGCGCCCCGCCGTTCGAGGAGCAGTACGCGGCCGCCATCACCCAGACCCGTATGCGGAGGCTCAGGGCAAAGGACCGCCAGCGGGCACAGGAGCTGCTCTCAAAACTCGCAGATGAGAAGGAGCCCGACAAGAACGGGATCCTTGCCGGCCTCGGGAGCCTTCTGGCAAAGGCCGACACGTTCAACCCGGTACCGTACGAGGACGAGGGTTTTCACTGCCAGTACGATGTCTTTAAAGGAGTATGGGATGAGGCCGCCGATCTCCGGGGCAGGGGCGTGATCCTGCGGATGGCAAAGAGCATCCGGTGCCCGGTTGTTGCCATCCATGGCGAGTTCGACCCGCATCCCGCCGAGGGGGTGAACGATCCGCTCGCCCGGGAGCTATCGGATTTCCGGTTCACCCTGCTCGAAAAATGCGGCCACCGCCCGTGGATTGAGCGGTATGCGTCAGAGAAGTTCTTCGAGGCGCTGGCGAAGGAGATATGATATTATATGCGCAACAGATACCACCAGTCGTTACAATGGGAATTCGGGCGCATTTGCTCCACGTAATTACAACAATCGGCTCATGGTAAATCATGATCTGTAATAATCCTTTAAAGTGATGATGGGGGCTGATGCTCAAAGAGCGCTGAAGCGCTCTTCTCAAGTCAATCATCGCTGATGCGATGCTTGCCTCCCCCAAACCCCCAATAAGATACCAGCCCCCAGTTCGAAGAACGCTGAAGCGTTCTTCTCATCCTCATGGTTCTGATGAACCAATCGGACCCCGAAGGGAGACTGCCGTGACCCAAGGGGTCAGGGCAGTCTGGAGAAGAATCTTAAAAGAGATTCTTCGACTCGCCCCGCGGGGGCCTCAGTGCGATAAAAAGGATTCAGGTTCTATTCATAGTTCTCATGTTTTAACCGACCTCCCCCGCCCGAACGACTGCCTGCCTGTGGCGGCAGTCGGAAGGGGAGGGGGTTGGGGGGCACCTGCTCCATTCTATTGTGAGAATCCCGTTGACCGTTTTAATTATTTTTTTACAAAAAACTTTATTATCCTCAATCTCAAACAGACCAATTCTCGATTTCTGGAGCATTCTCATTCTTCCGTCCCGTGAACACCCCCCCGCTCACTCCTGCAGCATCCCCCCATTCTCCCCCAGTATCCGTTCCCCCAACTGCCTTCCGTGCGAGCCGTTCCAGTAGAGTCTCCGGCACCGGTCACACCAGAAGAACCGGAGGCCCCGCCAGTCCTTCGGTGCGTACTCCGCCTGCCCGATCTCGCAGGTCGTGGCTTCCCGCAGGGGCTCATTGCACAGCGAGCACCGGGTGAGCAGGAGCCGTCGTTCAATAAGGCCTGAACCGATGAGCTGCTCCACCTGATCGACAACATCCTCAGAAATTATCAGGACTGCATGCTCCTTCCCCCGCCGGGCCAGCTCCGCATCGCGGGTGAGGAGGATCCGGCCTTCCTGTTGCGCGAGTTCGAGCAGGAGCGTATCCTCCTTCGTGTTTCCCTCTGCAAGACCATTGGCACTCGTGGTGTCATAGCCCATAAACCGGAGGTACCGGGTGAGCGTGCCGAGCATGCGATCGGCAATGAACCGGTTCTCCGGCCCCGTGTCAGCCGGCATGCTGCACCACTTCGATCGTCTCGCCGCAGGACCTGCACTGCCGGCCGTCAAGTTCCCGGAAGCTGCATGAGAAGCCGCGGCGCTCGATGAGCAGTGCACCGCAGGCAGGGCAGTACGTGTTCTCGTACTCATGGTGATACACGTTCCCGAGGTACGGGAACCGCAGGCCAAGCTCCTTTGCCTTCCGGTAGATCTTCTCCAGGGTCGCAACCGGCGTCGCCCCGCGGTCGGTCATCTGGTAATCCGGGTGGAATGCCGAGAAATGCATCGGGGTCTCCGGCCCGAGGTTCCCGATCACCCAGCGGATGAGGGCGGTCTGCTCCTCCATGCTGTCATTGAGCCCGGGTATTACGAGGGTCACCGTCTCGACATGCATCCCGAGCTCGCGGGCGAGTTGTGCAGCATCAAGCACCGGCTGGAGATGTGCGCCGCAGGTTCTGGTGTAGAACTCGTCCGTGAATGCCTTGATGTCGACCCGGAACGCCCCGAGTACC
This sequence comes from uncultured Methanoregula sp., assembly GCA_964448885.1. Taxonomy (GTDB): domain Archaea; phylum Halobacteriota; class Methanomicrobia; order Methanomicrobiales; family Methanospirillaceae; genus Methanoregula. Next base: position 12,599 of record CAYVAQ010000009.1, read on the forward strand.
GGCGCGATCTCGCGCAGGGCCTCCTCCGTGATGTACCCGTTCGTCACATAGATGGTCCCGAGCCCGGCCTTTTTTGCAGCCGTCGCCATGTCGAGCGTATACTCGTGCCAGATGGTTGGTTCGTTATATGTCCAGGATATCGAGGCGCTCCCGCTGGCAAGGGCCCGACGCACCCCTTCTTCCGGCATGAGAGTACGGAGGTGTGCCCCCTCCAGGGTTGCCCGCGAGATGTGCCAGTTCTGGCAGTGCTTACAATGGAAATTGCACCCGATACTGCCCAGAGAGTACGAGCGTGTACCGGGAAGGTAATGGAAGAGTGGCTTCTTCTCGATCGGGTCGACAGCCTCGGCGCTGATCTTCCCGTACGTCTTTGCGTCGAGTACGCCGCCCTCGTTCCACCGCACGCCGCAGATCCCGTGCTTGCCGTCACGGATGGTGCAGCGGTGGCTGCAGAGCGAGCACTTCATCGATCCGTCTTCGAGTCTTGCGTACTGGCGTGCCTCGTGCATACCGTTTTACCCTTCTCTGGTACGGGAACGGACCGGTTTGTGGTGCCGGTGCTCCTCCCGCTCCACATCTTTGATCCCTTCAGGGGAGTCAACCTCGAGCACGAACGATCCCCGGTACCCGCAGTCCTTGCAGACATAGATGGATCCCACGTATCCCCCGACCTCGGGGAAGATCTCCTGGCTCTTGCACTTGGGGCAGTAGAACATAGTGAACTCTTTTGTGCCTCCACTACAAAAACTAGTGCAATGAAGACCGTTGTCATCTCTCTGGGCGGCTCCATCCTCATCCCGGAACTGGAGAACCACCTCATCCAGGATTACATCCCGGTGCTCAAGAAGATCGCAAAGAAGTGCCAGCTCTATGTTGTTGTCGGGGGAGGGGGAGAGGCCCGGCGCTACATCACGGTATCGCGGAAACTGGGGCTTGACGAGGGCACATCCGACGAGATCGGCATCCTCATCACCAAACTGAATGCCACGCTCCTCATTGCATCGCTCGGGAACGATGCGTACCCGAAAGTCGCCGATTCCCACAACGAGGCAAAGAAGTTCGGCGAGTCGGGCAAGATCGTCATCATGGGCGGGATAACCCCCGGCCAGACCACTGACGCGGTCGCCGCGGTCCTTGCCGAACGGGTCAAGGCATCGGCATTCATCAACGCGACATCCGTCAACGGGGTTTATGAGGAGGACCCGAGGAAGAACCCCAATGCGAAGCGCTTTGACAAGCTCACGCCCCAGCAGCTCCTGGAGATTGTCGGTGCCGGTGGCCTTGGCGCCGGCTCGAACAATGTGCTGGATGTCATCGCTGCCCGGATCGTGGAACGGAGCGGGATCCCGCTGGTCGTGCTCGATGGATCGAACCCAAAGAACCTGGAGAAGGCAATCCTCAGGGGGAAATTCACCGGTACAATCGTATCAGAGAACGGCAAGAACCCGTTCCCCATCTGATCCTCCCCGGGCACCACCACCTATTTTTAACTTCCCGACCAACTATGATGGCACGGGGTAGTAGGGTAGCCTGGTCCATCCTAGAGCGTTTGGGACGCTTTGACGGCGGTTCGAATCCGCCCTACCCCATTTGCGATGAAGAAACAGGACGCCGCACGGATCTATGCCGCACTTCTCAAACGGTATCCTGATGCCCGCGAGCCCGCCGGCAAGATCTGCCGGGGGACGCCGTTTGAAGTCGTCATCCTCACCATCCTCTCCGCCCAGACCACGGACAAGGCCGTGCTGAAAGTCAAGCCCGCACTCTTCGGGAAATATCCCACACCGCAGAAACTTGCAAAGGCGAAGCAGGCGGACGTGGAGAAGATCATCCACAGTCTCGGGTACTATCACGCGAAGGCGAAGAACATCATCGCGGCATCGCAAGCCATCCTCGACCGGTTCGGCGGAAAGGTGCCGGAGACCATGGACGAGCTCCTCACGATCCCGGGCGTTGGCAGGAAGACGGCGAACATCGTCCTCTACCATGCACTCGGTAAAAATGAGGGGATCGCGGTCGATACGCACGTGCGGAGGCTGGCGCAGCGGATCGGTTTTTCGGACACGGACAATGTGGAGAAGATCGAGCAGGACCTGATGCGGATCTTCCCGCAGGAGGACTGGGGCGACCTGACCGATGTGCTGATCGCCCATGGCCGGGCAACCTGCGATGCGAAGAAGCCGCTGTGCGGGGAATGCGTGATTGCCAGGGAGTGCCGGTGGTTCCGAAAGACCAGCTGACCGATCGATTGTTCGATGAACACTCCAGGCCCGGGGCGTCTTTGACTCGCTCGCGGTCCAGCCACTCCCCCCTCGCAACCCCGCAGGCCGGGCACTTCCCAAGATCCGTCAGTCACCCAACTCCATAGTGAGATCTCCAAATCCGGGCTCCCGGAACCGATCCCGGCTGCCCCCTCCCGGTTCAAACGCCCCTGCCTGACTACGTGGCACCCCCACTTTTGCCAATGAAATAGGATTAAAGAGGTTTTAGGAGGCTGTTATAATTAGCCGGAATCGCCTGAAAACAATGGAAATCGCCCGGATGAAAAACCCTTGTACATAAATGCCCTGTTTTTGCATGAAATTGATCCGGGCGGCTGAAAAAGCGGGCAATCGGAGCCCGTATCGGGCCCGGATTGACCTGTCGGAGATACTCTCCCGGGCGGGATACTATAAGGGAGATTACTCCCCGTTCTCCGTCGGAGAACTCCCCCCGCCCGACGGGGAGGGCTCCTGTACCGGCTCGTCTGGTATAACTAGTGGCAGTTCAGCCCGGGGACTGTACTTCCCATCCTCCCGGATCTCGAAGAGGCCGTCATGCCGGATAAGGAAGAACTGCCAGGTGCCGTTTTTGAGCCGGAGCCAGAACTCCCGGGCCGTGACTTCCGTGAGCGGGAGCCGGTTGGCCCGGGCAATGTCGTTGCGGTACTTCTCCAGCACCTCATTCGCTTGTGCAAAGTACAGGTCCGTGCGCCGGATGCGGACAAAAATTGTCCGGAATTTTTCGCAGAGGATGAGATCAAACGAATCGCTCCGGCCCCCGGGGAGGACAATCACCTCACCGCGCCGTGCCGCGATCACCTGTGCCTCATCAAGCGCCTGGAGCGGCGGCCGGCCACGCTGCCGGTTCCTGCGCTCGCGTGTTCTCTTCGGTCTGCCGGTGCTCATACTCCCTCCGCGTTCACCCGGGGCAGCGGGGCGGTGATGGCGGCTGCCGCCCGGCGGCTGAACTCTCGCTTCACGGGCCGGGTACGGATGCTGATCGCGTAATGGGTCGCCATGTGCCGGATCCGGACCCATTCAAGATCCTCGCCGACCTTCCTGATCCATTCCTGGAGCTCGGCGGGGATGAGCCAGTGCGGCACGCTGCTGTCATGCTCGGTCGGGCGCCGGGGCATCATGATCCTCCGTCATCGTCCGGGTCGCGGTCGTGCTCAAGTTCATCCAGGCGGTACTCGACATCGTTGAACTTCAGGAGCAGGCCCTCGGCAAGCCGGTCCTGCCGCTCGGCAGCCGCAAGGAACATCTTCCGCAGCGCCTCCTCGAGTTCCGCATACGGGAGATCGGAGTCTTTCAGGAAGAGCCGCTCGGCAATTCTTTTACGGACTTTCACGTTCATCCGCGGCGCCGGGAACTCCTGGCCCCGCAGTGCCGTGACACGTTCGATCCCGCGTGCAGGTTTGCCGGTAACTATTCCCGCGGTCTCTTTCGGTACACTGTTGTTCTTCCCTGCCGGTTCTGTTGTATTCCGGCCCTGGTCTTCTGTTGCTATAGGCATCACTCCGTTTTGGATCGTATTCCTCTCGCGTTACCGGCAGGAGCAGATCGAATCTGCTCCGCTCGTTCATGTGCAACCGGGCCGGGGATCGGGCGATGGCATCCGCTCGTGAAAGTACCCTTTCTGGAACGATCGCTGCCGCTTTCCCTGGCAACGGTTAGCGATGCAGGAGATCGCAGGATGGATTGCCCGCGGTCCCGGCAAATGCCGGGAGAATCCCACAGATGCCCGCAACAACACTGCCCTGCGATGGCGTGTGCAGCAGCCGGATTTCATCATCACGGGCCTGCTGCGGTATCCCGGTTACGCTGATGGTATACCCCGCCATCGTGCAGAGCAGCACAACCCAGAGTACGATGACGGCCGCCAACCGCTCCGCATGGTGGAGCGGATGGCCGAGGGCCACGAGTCTCATCGTCACGGGGTTGCAGAGTTCACGGAACATTGTGATTATACCTTCCAAGGACCCGCCCCATTAAATACTAATTGGTCCCGTTTTACGCCGTGGGAACGCCTGAAAATAAAAATTAATATTTTGCGCGTATATTTTCCAGAATCAAAATATAGCGCGCGCGATGATCCGGTGCGGAACCTCAGTGGATCTCCACCCGCTCCCCGGTCTCCATGTACTGGACGTTCTCCGCTATCTTGCAGGCATGGTCGGCGCAGCGCTCAAGGTACCGGGCCACCATGATATAGTGCGTGCACCGCGTTATCGTCTTGGGATCCTCCATCATGTAGGTGATCCCCTCGCGAAAGATCGAGTGGCGGAGCGCATCGATCGTGTCGTCCCGGGCCGAGAAGTTCTCGATAAAGCGGAGGTTGTCGGACTCGTACGCTGCTATGGCATCGTCCACCATGTCCATCACCAGCTCGGCCATGTGCGGGATGCTCATCAGGTTTGCGATGTGCGGCTTGTCCGAGATCTCCCGGACGATCTTTGCGATCACCTTGCCGTACCGGCCAATCCGGTGCGATGCCCCGATCACTTTGAGCGTGCAGGCAATCACCCGCATGTCCCGGGCCATCGGCTGGTTGAGGGCAATGAGCTGGTAGCAGTGCTCTTCGAGCCGGACCTCCATCCGGTGGATCTCATCCTTTTGTTCAACAACCGATTCTGCAAGCGCAGTGTCCTGCCGGATCAACGCGTCAACGGAAGTCCGGAGCATGTGCCGTCCGAGACGGGCCATCTCCAGGGTCTCCGTTTTGAGGCTTTTCAGTTCCGTGTGAAACTTGTTGTCTGCCATGGTTCCTCCTAGCCGAACCGGCCGGTGATGTAGTTCTCGGTCAGCTCTTCTTTGGGGTGCTCGAAGATCTGGGCCGTTTTTCCGCACTCGATCAGTTTGCCTAAGTACATGAACCCCGTGTAGTCGCTGACCCGGGCGGCCTGCTGCATGTTATGGGTGACGATGATGACCGTGTACTCCTCCTTGAGCATGTCGATCAGGTTCTCGATCTTGGCAGTGGCGATCGGGTCAAGTGCCGAGCAGGGCTCATCCATCAGGATCACCTCGGGCTCGACCGCGAGCGTGCGGGCTATACAGAGGCGCTGCTGCTGGCCGCCCGAGAGCCCGAGCGCCGAGTCGGAGAGCCGGTCCTTCACCTCGTCCCAGAGTGCGGCCTGCTTCAGGCTGTGCTCAACAATCCGGTCGAGTTCAGCCTTGTTGCTAATCCCGTGGACCCGGGGGCCGAACGCGATGTTGTCGTAGATGGATTTGGGGAACGGGTTGGGCTTCTGGAAGACCATCCCCACCCGTTTCCGGAGCGAGACAACATCCGTATCGGAGTTGTGGATATCCCCGCCATCCAGCGTGATCGCGCCGGTGATCTTCACGTGGTCGATGAGATCGTTGAGCCGGTTGAAGCAGCGCAGCAGCGTGGACTTGCCGCAGCCGGACGGCCCGATGAGTGCGGTGACCCGGTTCTTCGGGATGTGCATCGATACCGACTGGAGGGCGTGCTTGCCGCCGTACCAGAGGTTTAAGTCGTTTGTTGTGATGATTGCAGATTCAGACATAATTTACCCCCGTATCTTTTTCCGGAAATGTGTCCGCACGGCTATCGCTATCGCGTAGAACCCGACCACCATCAGGAGGAGGACGAGTGCGGTGCCGTACTTGCTGGTCGATGCCCCCGGCACATTGGTGGCAAGGATGAAGAGGTGGTAGGGCAGGGCCATCACCGGGTCGAAAACCGAGTCCGGCAGGTAGCGCTGCGAGAAGACAACGGCCGTAAACATGATCGGCGCGGTCTCGCCTGCAGCCCGGCCAATGGAGAGGATTGCCCCGGTCACAATTCCCGGCACCGCCGGGGGGAGGACCACCTGGCTGATGGTCTGCCACCGCGTTGCTCCGAGCGCAAGACTCCCTTCGCGCAGCGACTGCGGGATGCTTCTGAGGGACTCTTCGGTTGTCCGGATGATCGTGGGAAGGACCATCAGGGCGAGCGTCACCTGGCCGGCCAGCATCGAGACCCCCACGTTGAGGTACAGCACAATGAAGGCAAACCCGAAGAGGCCGAAGACAATGGACGGCGTCCCGTTCAGCAGGTCAACACCGGTCCGGATGATCTTCGTGATCCTTCCCTCGCGGGTGTACTCGATCAGGTAGATCGCCGCCCCGACACCGAGCGGGAGCGCAATAAGGATGGCTCCGGCAACCAGGGAGAGCGTGCCGATGATCGCAGGATAGATCCCACCTTCGCGCCCGAGATCCTTTGGCGGTTCGGTCAAAAACTCCCACGAGAGGGCGGGAAGGCCGTTGATGACGATGTCCTGCAGGATGATCACCAGGATCGCGAGCACGATGAGGGCAGACGCAACGATGAGGCCGAACGAGATCTTCTCTATCTGGTTTCGCGAGAGCCGTCCGCGTCCATAGTACCATGCGCCTGCTCCGAGAATGACCAGGCACGCAAGGAACCAGGGGAGCGCTGCAAGGATGAGCACCAGGAGCAGCACCAGGAGGCCGGCTTTGAAGAGGGTGACGAGCCCTTCGCTGATCCGGGAAGGGATAACGGGTTTGCGGCCGGGCCGGGCAGTTCTTCCTTCATGGAGGTGTCGCAGGATAGCGACAGCGGAGATGTTGATGATGAGCGTGATGACCAGCAGGACGACAGCCACGCCAAACAATGCGCTGTAGTGTTCGCTCCCCACCGCAACCTCGCCCATCTCGATACCGAGCGTGCCGGTCAGGGTCCGGACCGGTGAGAGGATGTTCCAGATCGGCTCCGGAATGATGGCCGCGTTCCCCGCAACCATCATGACGGCCATCGTTTCACCGACCGCCCGGCCGATCCCAAGGATGATGGCCGCGGCGATCCCGGAGAGAGCTGCGGGGACGATGACCCTGCTGATGGTCTGCCACCGCGTTGCGCCTATTGCCAGCGACCCTTCGCGGTACTCGCGGGGGACGGCGGCGATGGCGTCCTCCGAGACGCTGATGATCGTGGGCAGCGCCATGATCCCGAGCAGCACGGACGCGGCGAGCCACGTCTCACCGGTCGGCAGATCGAACGTGATCCGAATGAAGTCCGTGAGCACGATGAGGCCGAAGAACCCGTAGACAACGGACGGGATGCCGGCCAAAAGTTCGATGGCCGGCTTGAGAATACTCTTGATCTCCGGGGAAGCGAGTTCAGCAATGTAAATGGCACAGCCGAGTGAAAGCGGGACGGCAAAGACCATTGCCCCGAACGTCACGAGCAGGGTGCCGACAATAAGGGGAAAGATCCCGTACTGCGGTTCGGCTGCCGTGGGAGCCCAGGATGGCCCGAGCAGGAACGGGAGGATCCCTTCCGCAAGAAAGATCGGGTACCCGTCCCGGAGTAAGAAGAGGAGGATGAATGCAACGACGATTACAGCAAAGAAGGCTGTGCAGAAGAAAAAGGATCGGATCAGCTGCTCGCGCAGCCGGACGATCCGGGCCGGGCCTGCGGTGGTATTGCTGCCGGGGATCTTTTGTGTGAGGGATTTCATGGTGCCGTACCTCCGCAGGCTGGTGCGTTTTTATCCGCGTTACTTCAGGGTCACATACCCTTCGTCTGCAACGATCTTCTGGCCGTCCGCGCCGAGGATGTAAGTGATGAAGTCACCTGCAAGGCCTGAGGGGTTGCCGTTCGTGATCACATACAGGTCACGGGAGACCGGGTAGGTCTTTGTCTTGACATTGGCGAGAGATGGGGCAACAATCCTGTCGGCATTATACCAAATCGGGAGAGGCTTGACGTCATTGCTCACAAATCCGATCGAAACATACCCGATGGATCCGGGCGTCTGGGCAACGGTCTGGAGGACGGCGCCATTGGAGTTCTTCTCCAGCATCTTTGCCGTCGGGGTCTTCTTGGCAAGGAGGGTCTCGTCGAAGTACGAGCGGGTGCCGGATGCGCTGTCGCGGCCGATCACCACAATCTGGTTGTTGGTGCCGGGCACATTTGCCCCGGAGATCTCGGACCATTTTGTCGTCTTGCCAAGGTAGATGTCCCGGATCTGGTCGAGCGTGATGTACTTGATCTCATTGGCCGGGTTCACCACGACAGCAATACCATCCTGTGCCACCGTGGTGATCACGAATGACGGGTACTTTGCCTTCTCGGCACTGGTCACTTCGCGGGAGGACATGCCGATGTCAACGGTCTTTGCACCGATGGCCTGAATACCGACACCGGACCCGCCGCCCGAGATCTGGATGTCAGCACCCGGGTGGGTTGCCATGTACTGGTCGGCGGCTTTCTGGACTATGGGCAGGACCGTGGTCGAGCCGCTGATCTTGATCGTCTGTTTCTGGCCGGTTGACACCGGGACAGCAGGTGTTGCCGCAGGTGCGGCAGCAGTGCTGACCGCTGCAGCGGTCTGCTGGGCAGGGGAGTCTGCCTGTGCCAGGGGGGTAGCAGCTGGAGTGAGCTCTGCCTGGGCAGGGGCAGTATTCTTGGTATCAGTTCCGGTGCAGCCGGCAGCCAGCGCAAGCATGAGTACCGCGACGAGGCTTACGGCCATCATCAGGATGGAATTTTTTGTTGTTCTCATGATGTTCCATCTTACCTGTGCCGGAATAAAATATAGTATTTTTCGCAATAAACTATACTACTCTATAGTCACTACATATTACAATAGAGAAAGGACAGGGTTCAATCTGAAGGGTGATTTGATTGACCCGTTCTGAATTATGAATACCAGAACAGTACCGGGCGGAGAGCAAATCTGCCCGGCTTCTGTCGGACCTTCTGGCAGCACAGACAATAGTTACGAAAAACGATTTTCAGAAAAACCGGCAGAGAAAAAAAGGACAGACCAAAAAAACCGGTGAATCAATAACCGATGATCAGCCGGATGATCACGAACGCGATAAACCCGATGCCGGCACTCACCGGGATCGTGAGGATCCAGGCCCACATGATATTCCGGGCGATGCCCCATTTCACGGCGCTCGCCCCCATGGTTGACCCGACACCCATGATGGAAGTGCAGATGATGTGCGTTGTGCTGACCGGGATTCCCAGTACCGATGCACCGATGATGGTCGAGGCCCCGGCTGTTTCAGCTGCAAAACCATGGACCGGACGGAGCTTGGTGATCTTGTATCCCATGGTCTTCACGATACGCCAGCCGCCCGACAGGGTTCCCAGTGCAATCGCACCATGGGCTGCGAGGATGACCCAGAGCGGGACCGGCAGGTGGTTTGGATCGGCAGCTGTGCCGAAATACCCGATGGAGAAGAGGAGCGGAAGGATGATCCCCATTGTCTTCTGCGCATCATTCGTGCCATGGCTGAAGCTGTACGCAGCAGCAGAACAGAGCTGCAGCCGTTTGAAGTTTGTCTCAGCTGTATGCTTCTCGGCATGTTTTGTGAGGTGAAGAATTACAACCATGAAGAGAAAGCCGCAGGCAAGACCGATGAGAGGAGAGATGACCATGAAGAGGGCAACCTGGCCGATGGTTGACCACTTGATGGCAGCAAGACCGGCAGCAGAGAGACCAGCGCCGGCCATTCCCCCGATAAGGGCATGTGATGACGAGGTAGGAAGTCCGAAGAACCACGTTATGAGATTCCAGCTGATTGCCCCGGTCAGTGCAGCGAGAATGATGAACGGGATGAGCGAGGTTTCGACAATCTCAAGCTGGATGATCTTGCTGATCGTGCTTGCGACAGCAACACCGAATCCAAAAGCGGCGATGAAATTGAAGAACGCAGCAAAAATCACGGCAGTACGGGGAGGCAGGACTTTTGTCGAAACGACAGTAGAGATCGAGTTGGCCGAGTCGTGAAACCCGTTGGTAAAATCAAAGACCAGCGCGATGCCGATGATGATAACAATGAGCTCCCACGTTGCTTCGATCATATGGTCTCCCGTTATGAGCGACAGCGAATATATTGATTCCCGACATAAACTATATGAGTATATATAAACTAAAGAGTCAACAGGAGAAGTCTGATTCACCCGGCAGAGCCGGGAGAGCGTGTGGATATGGAGATTCGGCGGGTTCAGGTTACCGGGGGTTCATCATTTGTCGTGACCCTCCCGAAAGGTTGGGCAGAACAACATCACATCAAAAAGAATGATCCGGTCGGGCTTGAGATCCAGCCGGACGGAGCCCTCATCATAACCAAGACAATATCCGATGAGCCGGTCCAGCGGATAAAAACCATTGACTGCAGTACGGTATCGGATCCTGATTTTCTGTTCCGGATGCTGATCGGTTCCTACATCTCCGGTTTTACCATGACCCGGCTCATCACAAAAGACCGCTTCCCTCCATTTGTGCGTACAGTTGTCCGGGACTACACGCAGATGACAATCGGCCAGGAAGTTGTGGAAGAGACCCAGAGCCAGATATCGATTAAGGACCTCCTCAACCCGGCCGAGATGCCATTTGCCAATACAATCAAGCGGATGTATGTGATAGCGAGGGAGATGCATGAAGATGCGGTCAGCGCCCTGCAGACAAAAAATTCCGGTCTTGCAAAGGATGTGATCAGCCGTGACACGGACGTTGACCGGCTCAACTGGCTGATCGCCCGGCAGACCAATATGATCCTGCAGAACGCAAGCCTCTCGCGGAAGATGGAGATCTCATCCAGAATGGCGATGCATTACTACATGATCAGCCGGATTATCGAGCGAATTGGCGATCACGCAGTAAGGATTGCTGAACACGCCCTTCCCGTCATTGATGCGGATGTTGACGCAAAGATCCTGACAGCATTGAAAAAATCAAGCGAACTGTCACTGGAGCTTTTCGACCGGAGCATTGTCTCATTTTTCAATACGGATATGAAAGAAGCAAACCGGAACATCCAGTCTATCAGCTCTCTGGAAAAGATCTGCGGGGACATCAATAACATGGCGCTCAGGCTCGATACACCGGTAGCAGTCAATCTCGATTACATTGCAGAGAGCATTCGTCGTTCCGGGGAGTACGCGGGCGATATCTCCGAGACGATCATCAACCTCATTGTAGAACAGGAGACCGTGCCATCAAAGCCGCGGGATGCCCGGTGATTTTAAAATAATGGGTTCAAATCCCATCCACCGGAATTTTTCTTCAGGTTTAGTACCCGATAAACACCCGCACAACCGCGAATGCCATAAACCCGATGAACGCGCTGATCGGGATGGTCAGGATCCAGGCCCACATGATGGTCCGGGCAACAGCCCACTTGACGGTACTCGCACCCTGGGTTGTACCGACACCCATGATTGAGGTGCAGATGATATGAGTGGTACTGACCGGGATACCGGCAATTGAAGCGCCGATGATGGTGGCCGAGCTTGCGGCATTTGCCGAGAAACCGTGGACCGGCCGGAGCCGGGTGATGTTGTAGCCCATGGTCTTGACGATCCGCCAGCCCCCGGCAAGGGTCCCAAGCGAGATCGCCAGGTAGGCAAGGAAGATCACCCAGAACGGGACAGGCAGGTTATTGGGATCAACCCCTGAACCGAAATACCCGATGGCAAAGAGGAGCGGGATGATGATACCGATGGTCTTCTGTGCATCATTTGTACCATGGCTGAAGCAGTTTGCTGCTGCTGCAACGAGCTGGAGGCTCTTGAACTTCGATTCGGCAGACTGCTTGTTGGCTCCCCGGGTGACCCAGAGTACCGCTGCCATAACGAGGAACCCACAGACAAAACCGATGATTGGGGAGAGGATCATGAATGTTACAACGAGTTCGACTGTTGACCACTTGATGGCAGCAATCCCGGCAGCGGATAGTCCTGCACCGGCAAGCCCGCCGATAAGGGCATGGGACGAGGAGGTCGGGAGACCGAAGAACCAGGTGATGAGGTTCCAGGAGATTGCCCCGATGAGGGCACTGAGAATGATGTAGGGGACCACTGCAGTCAGGACATAATCGAGCTGGATGATCTTACTCACCGTGCTTGCAACCGCGACACCAAAACTGAACGCCGCGATGAAGTTGAAGAACGCGGCAAAGACGACCGCGTTCCGGGGCGAGAGGACCTTGGTCGAGACAACCGTGGAGATGGAGTTGGCAGAGTCGTGGAACCCGTTCGTGAAGTCAAAGATGAGCGCAATGCCGATGATGATGACGATGAGTTCCCACGTTGCCTCGATCATGCTCCTCCCTCACAGTCCCCGGTGTGCATCATGAGTGCCGGATCGCGATGTCGGAGAGGACGTTCGCCACATCCTCGCACCGGTCCGTCGCGGTCTCGAGGTGCTCGTAGATGTCCTTGAGCTTGATGATGGTGATGGCATCAGTGGTCTTGAAGAGGTCCGTCACCGCGTGGGCGAGCACATCGTCGGCAAGGTTCTCGAGACGGTTCACCTCGATGCAGCGCTCCTCCACGTACCGCGGGTCCTTGATGGACCGTATCCCTTTGACTGCTCCTTCGATCTCGGTCGTTGACATGTGGATGAGCTTTGCCAGCTCCACCATGTGGAGGTCGGGCTGGCCGATGCCGTAATAGTACATCTTCTCGGTCGCCCCGTCAATGAAGTCCAGCACATCGTCAAGCGATGACGCAAGTCGCGAGATCTCCTCGGGATCCAGCGGGGTGATGAAGGTGGTGTTGAGCTGGTTATAGATATCGTGGGTCAGGAGATCGCCCTTGTGTTCCAGCTTCTCGATTGCATGGCGCTTCTCCTTGACATTGGAGAAGTCTTCAGTGAGGGCGACCAGCTGCCATGCCGCCTCCTTCACGATTGCGGCCTGCTTCTCGAACATGTCGAAGAAGACCTTATCCTGCGGTATCAGCAACTCACGGAGCCCCATAACAAACACCCTAGTATCGCCGGAAGATGTTAAAAATATAGCGAAATATTGTCTGCTCTATATCACCGAGAGGAAGAGCATAACAATGTGGTACATGGACCATGCAACGACAACTGCCAGCGGGATCGTGATTACCCATGCCGTGAGCATCTCCCGCACAACCCGCCAGTGGACAGCACTCTTGCCCCGGGTGGCACCGACGCCGACAATCGCCCCGTTGATAGCATGGGTTGATGAGACGGGTATACCGTAATGGGTGACAGAGACCAGGATTGCACTACTCGCGGTTGCCGCACAGAATCCCTGGTAGGGCCGGATCTTGGTTATTTCCCGGGCCATCTTGTCCACCACCTGCCAGCCGCCAAAACAGGTACCGAGACCGATTGCAAGCGCGGACGTGAGGATAACCCACCCCGGAACATCGAAGGTCGAGAGGATACCTGCCGAGAGGAGGAGCGCCGTGATGACACCGACCGCATGCTGGCCGTCGTTTGCCCCATGGGCAGTGGCCTGCACAAGACAGGCAAGCACATGCAGGGGCTGGAAGATCCGCCTCATCCGGTTGCGCCGCGAGTGCCGGAAGAGATGGGAGACGATAACATCCAGGACAAAGGCACAGACCATGCCGATAACAGGAGAGATGAAGATGAAAAGGACGATGACGAGCAGCCCGCCCACCTTGATAAGCCCAAGGAGCATCATCACCGGGATGACCAGCGATGCTCCGCACAGGGCGCCAAGCATGGCGCCGAACCGGACATCTTCATGGAAAGAGGCCACAAAAAGCCCGAGTACCACGGCACCGGAGATTGCACCGGTGACACCCCAGACAAGTACTTCTGCAACACAGGTATATGATGGCAGGATCACCGCGGAAAGTCCCATGACCGCAATCCCTGCGCCGAGAAGTCCCCCGACCATTGCATGACTGCTGGAGATAGGAATACCGATCCGGGTTGCGAAAAAGACCAGGATGATGGCCGATCCCATGGCGACGACGATTGAGATAGGAGTCATACTCCCGGTACTGACAATTGCAGTTCCGATGGTCGCTGCAACGGCAGTGGTGAACAGGTAGGGGCCGATCGCGTTGCAGAGCCCGGTTAAGAAGACCGCTTTTGCCGGAGAAAGGGCCTTGGTTGCTACTACTGTTGCAATAGAATGCGATGCATCGTTGAGCCCGTTGACAAAGTTCAGGGCAAGGGCAAGGATGATGCCGAACAGGATGATGGGTTCAAATCCGATCATGCGTGAGCCTTGGCGATATCAGAGAGGGCGTGACCGACATCGTTGTATTTCTCCATGACCTTCGCCATGCCCTCGTAAATATCCTTGAGCTTGATGATCATGAGGAGGTCGTTGGTCTTGAACAGTTCAAGGATCGCCCGGGAGAGCAGTTCCGTGGAGAGGTTATACAGCCGGCTGATCTCGGCCGCATGGGTCCGGACCTCTTCGGGATTCTTCAGCGTTGTGAGATCCTCAACCGCGTGGGCGATCTCTGCTGAAGCAAGGAGGATGAGATAGGAGTACTCCTTCAGGACATCGTTTGTGGCCGGGATCTCGTAATTGCAGAGCTGGTGGGTCACCCAGTCAATCCGGTCGAGCACATCGTCAAGGGCCGGCGCAAGGCGGGCGATCTCCTCCGGTTCGAGAGGCGTGATGAGGGACTCGTCGAGCTGTTCGAAGATCTTCCGGGTGATCTCGTCACCATGATGTTCCAGCTGGCGGATCTTGTGGGCTTTTTCCGTCCCCCCGGGGAGCTCGTGCGTGATCTCGTTCAGCGTGGCCGATGCTTCGGATATCTTTCCGGTCATCTCCTTAAAAAGGGTAAAAAACACCCGGTCTTCTGGCAGGATCAGGTCGCGGATGCGCATAGCAGTCAGTGATTACCTGCCGGCAATAAAAAAGTACCGGTCATGCCGGGGATGACGGGCGATCGCTGGCCGGAACGGTCCGCCAGGAGTCCCTGGGTATCATCATCTCGAACCGGGCACCCCTGCCGGGAGTACCGGTCTCGCGGATGGTGATGCCGGTGATCGCCAGGATCTCCCGTACCAGGAAGAGACCCATGCCGGTATTGTTGCCGTACCCGAACAGGAAGATCTGCTCCTTCTTGTCAATCGGTATCCCGATCCCGTCATCCTCGCAGACAAGGACACCGGTCTCCCCCTCCCGCCTGAACGTGAACTGTACGAATGTGAGCGATCGCCCGTACCGCAGGGCATTGTCGATCAGGTTGAAGATGACTTTCTCGATGAGCGGGTCGGCAAAGACCTCGATGGTTCCCTCGACATGGTTCTCGACCCGGATCGAGCCGGGATTCGCATAGCGCAGGGAGTTCGCGACCAGGCGGCCGACCGGATGCCAGGCCGGGGAGTGGGAGCCGACATTCTGGTAATCCTCGGTGAACTTGACCGTGGTGATGGTCTTCTCGATCATGGCAAACGATCGCTGGATATACTCAAGGGTCTTCTCCGGGTTCGATTTGCTGATCATCTGGCAGAGGTCGAGATACCCCTGCACGACCGTGAGTTGGTTGAGGAGATCGTGGCGGGTGATGCTGGTCATGAGATGGAGTTTCTTGTTTGCCTGCTCGAGGCCCTGCTCAGCCCGCTGTCGTGCAAGGTTCTCGGCCTTCAGAGTCACGTTGATCTGCTGGAGTTCCTCGACCATCCGCTGCAGTTCCTCGTTGAGCCCCAGCGAGCGTTCCTGGGCTTCCACCAGCTCGAGGTTCTTCCTGATGGCGATGTCATAGGTTGAGATCAGGATCCGCAGGATCTCGAGCCTGCCGGCCTGGATCGTGTACCGGGTATTGAAGAACTCGGCAGTGATCGGCACATGCTCGTTTTCCGGTACCGGCACCGCTCGGTGCCGGAGGACTTCGGATATCCGCTGGAAGACCGATTCAGGATCGAACGGCTTGATGATGAAGTTGTCCGCCCCTGCTTCAAGGCCTTTGAGGACATCCGCAGGATCAAAGAGCTGGGTCACCATGATGACCGGGATCTGTGCCGTCTCCGGATCCTCCCGGATCTTCCTGCAGAGCGCGTACCCGTCCATCTCCGGCATGACGATGTCGGAAAGGATACAGGCGGGCTTCTGGTTCCTGATTATCTCAAGTGCTTCCTTCCCGTTGCCGGCGATCGTGTAGGCATACCCTCCCTTCTTCAGGATATGCCCCAGGAACTCAGCCTGTGTCCTGCTGTCCTCAACCACCAGGATAAGCCCGTCGACCCTGATGATGTCGCTCATGGTGCCGCCCCCGGAGGCGTGTGACGCGTAAGGAGACGGGCAATGATGTCAAGGATCGCGGTGCGCTCGAACCCGCTCTTGACCACGTACGCGTCAGCCCCGACCGATACCCCGTGTTTCTGGTCCTCCGGTGAATCGAGCGAGGTGACCAGCACGACCGGAAGACGGGTGAGCCGTTCGTCCGCCCGGATCTTCTCGGTGAGGGTGAAGCCGTTCATCCGCGGCATATCGATGTCGGAGACCACGAGGTCAAACGGCTCCTGTTTTAAGAGCGCGAACGCTTCAATTCCGTCGGTTGCGGTCTGGACCCGGTATCCCTCCCGCTCGATGATCGTCTGGAGGAATGTCCGGGAGGTGACCGAGTCCTCGACAACGAGAACGGACTTATCCTTGAGACCTTCGTGGATATTCCGGGCTGCCTTCGGGCTCCCTTTGAGGGATTCCTGGATGAGTTCGATCGGGTCGAGGACGAGGGCAAGCGTGCCGTCGCCAAGGATGACCGCCCCGGTGATCCGCCGGACCCGGCGCAGCTGGCTGCCCAGCGGCCGGACAACGATCTCCTGGACCCGGACAACCTCGTCCACGATGCACGCGATCTGGCCGGCACCATATGCAAGGATGATGACCGGGACGGGGATCGATGCGCCGGACGGTCCGCGGGTTGCCGGGATTCCCAGGGCGTCCGTGAGCCGGATCGTGCTGATCATTTCGTTGTGGAAAAGGAGGGACGAGCGGTCACCATCGGTCACGATGGCATCCCTGCGCACCCGCATCACCTGCCGGACCTGCTGCATGGGAAGGACATACATCTGGCTGCCGGACCTGACCACGACCCCGCGGAGCGTGGCGAGCCTCACCGGTACGGTGATTCGGATGGTTGTGCCCCGGTTCAGGATGGACGATACGGAGACCATTCCCCCCAGACGAGTGGCGGTGTCCTCGACGATCGCAAGCCCCAGGCCCCGGCCGGAGAACTCCGTGACGGCCGGGCTCGTGGAGAGGCCGGAGCGGAAGACCAGCCAGAGGATCTCGCTGTCGGAGAGGACCGCGGCATCCTTCTCGGTGATGAAAGTCCTCTCAAGGGCTGCCTTTCGGATAACCGTTGGATCGATACCGGCTCCATCGTCTGATATCTCGATGTTGACCTTGCTCCCCGAGAGCGGGACGACCCGGATCCGGACAATGCCCCGGACCGGTTTCCCTTTCGCGGCCCGGATGTCCGGGTACTCGATCCCGTGGTCGACGCTGTTGTGGATCAGGTGCATGATCGGGTCCTTGAGCGCTTCCAGGATACGGCGGTCCATCTCGATCTCTCCCCCTTCAATGACAAAGTCCACCTGCTTTCCCGAGGTCCGCGAATAGTCCCGCACAAGCCCGTTGAACGGGACAAGCATAGTGCCGATTGGCAGGAGTACGGCATCGTGGATGAGGTCAGAGATCATCTGGGTGCTGGACTCGAGCGCGGCCCGGTCGATCTCCGTCTCGCGGATATGCATGCCCAGGTCGTGGTGGAGCGATGTCACAAAGTCACGGTTGTACTCAAGGAACTCGACAATCCGCTGGAGCGGCAGCACCAGGTCGGGGGGGAGATCGGTCCGCTGTTTGCCAAACGAGAGCTCCCGCAGCCGGTGGAGATCGCTTGAGACGAGCGTATTGTTCCACCGCCATATGCCAAACCGGGTCACCATCTCCTCCAGCTCCCGCATCCGGTGTGCGATGAAGAGGCGGGTCGTTAAGAGGTCATCGGAACCGGAGATGAGCCGGTCGAGCTTGTCCGATGCGACCCGCACCGTATGGGTATCCCACAGGGACGATGGCTGGACTGCGGCGTCCACCGGTGCATTGCCGTTCCCGCTGTCGGCAGAAGACCGTATGCCCGCATCTGCAGGAGACCTGGCGGCAGGCACAGTACCGGCACCCGGCTGCCCACCGGCAGGGAAGACAGCAGACGGTTCCTGGCCCGCCGGGGGGCGCAGGAATTCATTCCGGGTCACCGGGACTTCCCCGCGAGCGGCACCTTTGCCGTCGCCGGTGAGCGTGCGGATACGCCGGTTGATCTCGCTTGCCGACACCCGTGCCGCATCACCCTCCAGAAGAAGGGCGCGGGCAATCTTGAGGGCTTCATGGAAGAGATCGAATGCCTCCTCGTCAGGCACGAAATCCCCTTTCTTCATGGCGGAGAAGACCGTCTCCAGGTTCTGGCAGACACTCTCGATCTCCCGCAGCTGCACCGCCCGTGCCGCTCCCTTCAGGCTGTGGGTCTTCCGGTATGCCTTCTCGATATGCCCGGTCACTGCACCCGGATCCGCCCGCTCAATATCGAGGAGATGCTGGGTGATCTCCGTGAGGTGTTCGTCCGCTTCTTCCCGGAACGTCTCGAGGAGCCGGGCCCGGAATTCCCCGTCGGCATCGGTCATGGCTGGTTCTGGTTACACGTGATACTGTTCGGTGATCTTCTTGAGCCGGACGCCCAGGGTGTGGAGGTCCTCTGCGGTCTTCTCTGCTTTCCGGGTAATCTCGAGGTTCTTCTGGGCCGCGTCCCGGATCTTCTCCATCGCTTCTGAGATATGGTCCATGCCGGCCGCCTGCTCGTGGATGGACGACGCGATCTCGATCGCTTCGCGCGACGAGTCGGCTATCGAGCGGGTCAGCACCTCGATCGCTTCCTTTGCATCGCTCGTCAGCCGGGCCGCATCGGCCACGGAACTGGTGCCACGCTCGGTAGATACCACCGTGGACGAGACACCCCGCTGGATATCGGTCAGGATCGTACGGATATTCCCGGTAGCCTGCTTGGACTGCTCGGCAAGGTTGTGGATCTCGTGGGCGACCACGGCAAAGCCCTTGCCCAGCTCTCCCGCTTTTGCCGCTTCAATGGATGCATTGACCGCGAGCAGGTTGGACTGTTCCGAGATGTCCGTCACCGTCGCGATGATCTCCCCGATCGCCTGGCTCTGCTCCTGGAGCTTAATGACGTTCATCCCGATCATGTCCATCTGGCGCTGGATATGGTTCATACCGTCAAGGATCTCCTGGACCGATTGCTGCCCTTCCCCGGAGACTGCCAGTGCCTTCATCGCCTTCTCCGACATCTCCTTGGTCTTGAGGTTCACGATATCCGTCTTCTTGCGCACGCCCTCGACCGTATCGGACGTGGCATTGACGGTGCTGGCAGTCTGCGAGCTGGCCGACGAGAGCTGGGTCGTGATGTCCAGGATCTCGCTCGATGCCGACGAGAGGACGCTGACACCCTCGTAGAGTTCCTCGTTGATAAGTTTCATCAGCCGCTGGAGCTCGATACCGGTCGTGTTGAGGGCATCGCGGTACGCGACGAATTCGCCGGCAACCGGGATCTTCTCGTCGAACCGGGCCGTGAAATCGCCTGCCGCATAGAACCGCGAGAGGCGCATTGCTTCGTTGACCGGTTCGGTGATGGTCTCGAGGGTCTTGTTGAACCCGGCGATGATCATCCGGTACCCGCCATGGAACGCGTGCTCGTTGCCACGGACCGAGAGGTCCCCGGCACGGGCGGCATCCGTGAGCTTGATCGTCTCCTTGTGGAGATGGTCGAGTGAATCGACCATCATCCGCAGGGCCGGGCGGATCTCATCAGCACTATCCACGGGGGCGGAGAACTCCTGCACGTACTCGCCGTTGGCGATCTTCTTGATGTTGCCCACGACGTTGGTCTGGAGGTCGTCGGCGAACTCATCCATGGTCGCCGCCATCACTCCGATCTCGTCTTTCCGGTGGATATTCAGGCGGGCGGAGAGGTGCCCGTTCCTGAGCTCCTTGATCATAACAACGACTTCCTGGAGGGGGTTGGAGATTGAGCGGCCAAAGACGATGGCAACCGCGGCACCCATGCCGATGGAGGCGATGACGAGGGCAACGATCACGTTCCGGATGGTATCGATGGGGCCGGTGTAGTCCGAGAGTTCTGCCCGGGAGACGATGTACCAGTCGAGGGGTTCGAAGTAGGTGTATGCGTCGAGGACCTGGGTCCCGTCGGCAACGTGGGGGACGGAACCCTCTTTGGTCACCAGCATCTGCTGGACGAAGGACTCGTTTGCCCAGTTCTCGCCTTCACCCCGCTTGGAGACCAGGACGTTCCCCGCACTGTCGATGACGTACATGTACCCGTTCTGGCCGACAACGGTATCGCGGATACTCTTCTTGACCACATCAAGGGTCTGGCTCTCCTCGGTCCCGACAAAGAGCACGCCGATGATCTTGCCTCTCGAGTCCTTGATCGGTTCGTATGCGGTGACATAGTTCTTCCCGAACAGGTCGCGCCGGCCATAGTAGGTTCTGTCTGTGTTGACCGTATAGTCATAGACATCATCGGTCAGGTGCGTCCCGACCGCTCTTTTTCCGATGGTGTCAAGGACGTTGGTGGAAATCCGGACCGCGTAACTGTCATTGTACACCTGGAAGACCGTTGCAGCGCCCCCGACCATCCTCTGGACGTTGTCGACGATCTCGTAGTTGTCGTTGACAACGTACTGGTTGCCCGCACTGTCGATTAAAGTCATCCTGTTGTCGATGATCTCCGGGGTCCCTTTGCCGTAGAAGTTCTGTTTTGCCACGTTGAGGTCGCTGTTGACCTTGTTCCTCGTGAGCTTGTAGACATCGTTGGTCCAGCCTTTCATATCGCGAACCTGCGTCTCGAGCAGTGCCTGCGTCTGCTCGTTGATGACACTGCTCGAGCTGGAGTAGGCGACGATGCCCAGCAGCAGTGTCGGGATGATGGCAAGGAACAGGCAGATCACCAGGATCTTGGTCCCCACTTTCATGTTGGAAAAGAGTTCAAACATACAGTATCGTTCCCCCGAAATCGGCATACTCCGGTATTAAATCAATAGACTGGTGCGATAGCGTATTAACCTGATCATCCGGTTGCGGACTGGCGGTACAGGGGGAAAAATTTGAGAGGAATTTGAGGGATATCTGGGGGTGCAGGCATGCGGATCACGCATCATCGATGATGATACCGGGGTCCCCCAGGATGGCAGCGCCGTTGAGGACATACACGTTCTCATCCATGACACCCATCAGGTAGCGGCGTCCATCCCTCAATACCCCGGGAGGCGGTGCTGTCACCTGGTTCATGTCGATCGTCCCGACACCGCTGATGCTGTCGGCAAGGATCCCGAACGTGATCGATCCATCGGTCATGACGATGACCCGGTTGAGGTCGGTGAGACCCTTCTCCGGAATTTGGAAGAGGGCCCGCAGGTCGACCAGCGATATAATCTGTCCCCGCGCAGCACATATGCCGCTGATGAAGTCCGGTGTGCCGGGAACCGGTGTGATCTCGCCGGTGAGAATCACCTCGCGGACATACCGCATCTCGACGGCATACTCCTGGTACGCAAGATGAAACCGGAGGATCTCTGTCAGATCGGTTTCCCTGACACCGGCTGATGGCTGGACCATCTTTGCTGCACGCTCCGCCAGGATGGCATGCACGGCATCGGCGTCCGGTTCTTCCGCCTGCTGTGCAAGCGTGATCTCCGCACGTTCCCGCAGCACCCCGATGATATGAGAGAAGTCAGGATGCTGTGCCCGGGCAAGGAATGCGGCAAGATCGGCAATGACCACGAGACCGTTCTTCGTGATTTGAAGATAGTCCGGCAGGGGCGGGTGCCCATCTTTTTGCGAGGACGTGTCTGCGGAGAGATCCGGTTCGCCGACACCGCCGGTCCCGTCGATCCAGAGTGCGACCGCCTCTTCTCCCGCACAGGTGACGACGAGCATGTCGGTCAGGCGCGGGGGGCGGGCGGGGGCACCAAGGAGTTCCCCCATGGGGCAGACCGGCAGGATCCTGCCGTGGAGGTTCACGGCACCGGCATACCCCCTGCCCGGGCCGGCCGAAGGTGTGAAGTCCATCATCTGGACTACCGATTGGATCCCCGCAAGCGGGATTGCACACTTGAGGCCGCCAGCCGAGAAGAGGAAGAGCTGCACCATACTCTGGTTGTCCCGTGATCCCTGATTGGTGCTGGGAGGGTAAAAAGGGTTGGAATCAGGTGGCACCGGGCCACAAAAACAGGTGCCGGAAACGGCACGTTTCAGGAGATGGACTGGGCGGGAATTGAACCCGCGGCCTCTTCCATGCCAAGGAAGCGATCTACCACTGATCTACCAGCCCGCTCCTACCTAGTTGGTTGCCATAGGTTAAAAGAATTGTTTATGATAAAACGCCACGTCCATTCCGAAATCATCACATCAAACCCATCATCTGCCGGCACACTTCCGATACCGGATAGTCTGCGATGGTAAGCGGCAAGGCACGGGCAAACTTCATTATCCACCATGCTGTCAGGATTATGTATGCGGTCAATCGCAATCCCCGTAATGGTCTTCCTGCTGGTCACCATGATGCCGGTTCAGGCTGCCGCAGATGGACCACTGGGGGAGAAAGCGGCAGTACCGAGACCTGACTGGGGAGAGAAACTCGGAAATGTTGTCGGCGATCTTGTCGACGAGTTCGAAGCGGGCGGGGGACTCAACCGGATCGTATGGAGCGCAGAGAAACAGGAGAGGTTCTGTGAAGCGCAGGCACTCAGGTTTGTCGACATGCCTGAGGAGAAGCGGGCGGGAGTTGCCGGAATTGTAATAAAGAACTGTGAGATCTCGATCAGGACATACGAGCAGGAGAACAAGGACGGAAAGAACAACCGGAATATCGCAGGGGGATACGTACGGCTTGCCGGCCTGTACTCATATGCAGGACCGGAATATGCTGCCAACCGGCTCGATGCACTTGACAATGCGATCAAAGCCGACCCCTACTGGAGTTTTGGCTGGGAACAGAAAGCGGACATGCTGGAGGAGTACGGGCTTCACTCTGAAGCGCAGGCCGTTCTCGATGAACGCGATCGCCTCTATGCAGAACAGCTGCAGACCGGTGCAGGTTTGTTCGACCTCTTCGGCATAGGCATGCCGCTTTCCGCGGTGCCCGCAATGGGAGCCCTCCTCGTTGTCCTGTTCCTTGTACGGGGTAGAATCCGGAAGTGAAAGAAGGAGAGGGCGGCGGACCAGTCCTGCCAGTTCACTCCCCCTCCCTCCCCGATCAGGGAACGAGAAAGATATAAAAGAAACTTACCAGCATCGCGATCAGAGACAGGATGATCCCGAGCACCCCGGCATACGCATGATCTCTCACCGCCACGACCCCAAGAATGATCCCCGCTAAACCTGGGATATAGGGGATCACGATGAAGGAGACGATTCCAAGGACAATGCTCCCCGCGGCGAACTTTTTTCCCCGTGACCACGATTTTTCCGGTGATGCCTGCACCTGCCCGCTGCCCGGCAATTGCTGTGGAACCGGCCCTGATGCCGGCACGGAGCCGGGCGGATGTGCTTCACCTTCCCTGGTCCCTGCCTTTCGCAAAGGATGACCACAGTTCCGGCAAAAACTGTTGGTCTCCGGGTTATCCGTGCCGCACTCCCCGCAGAACATACCCCTGGTCCCCCCTATCGGGAGGATCATCCGTTTCGGGTTATTAATGTTTTGGAGGGCCGGGCAGGGATCCTGAAAAAAGGAGTTTCCGGACTCCGGTACGGATTCGCCAGGTCTTCTGCATACATTTTTGTAGTCGCAGGGCATAGCCCACTCTGTATGAGGACGGCATTCATCCCGCCTCTTGTCTTGGGACTCCTGCTCCTCCTGTGTGCGATACCCCCGGTTCATGCGGATAGCCTCACAGACTTCGCACAGGATGCATCCAGGGATTTCCTTGGCTTTGACATCACCGATGCAAAACCCGCGTACCAGAGAACCACGCAGGACTGGCTGAATGAAGCGAATGCGGAAAAAGCCCGCTGTGAATACAAGAGCGCTCAGTATAATGAGCGGATCCTTGCTTATGTCAGTGCAAGCACCACGGATACAGGTGTTATCGAAAAATGGAAGAATCCGACTGCCAATGCACGGACGTACCTTATCTCAACCGGCTTCCACCAGCAGGATCCGGAAGCAGGTCAGTTATATGGAGAGATGCTGACGGCATGCGTCGCGGCGGACAAAGCATACCGGAAGGCGTACGAACTGACAGCTGACGATGATTATAAGGCGCATGCCGAAATCTTCGATGAAGCAGCGGATGTCTACGATGCTGTCGGCAATGAAGAAGGAGCAGAGGAGGTGCGGGACGCGGCAGCGGTTGCACGGGGGCATGAGGCTGCGAATGCTTACCTCCCCCTCACGTGGTGGCTTGCAATTCTTGCAATGACGGTCGGGCTGATCATATTCCGGCGTACGCAGCAGTAAGGTATGATACGGGCGGGCAGAACAGGCCGGACTGCACACACACCTTTTTGTAAGCTGACTCCAAAGGGGCTTGTATGAGGCAACGGGTGCATCTCCTCCTTCTGGCCGCGCTTCTCATCATGGTAACGGCAATCCCCCCCGTGCAGGCCGAAAGCGACGTGACAGCGGACGATATCCTGATTCCACTTTCAGAGGGTATTGCCATGCTTGATAAGAGACTGGGCCAGCAGCGCCCTGTGTTCCTGAACACGGCACAGGATTTTATCGATGAGGGAAACTACTGGAAGCGCCAGTGTGCAGAATACTGCCGGATGCATGACGAGCGGGCACGGGTGTACATTGCGAGGGAGCAGGCAAAAGGCCGGCTTCCCGGTGCGGTTTCCGCATACTCCTCGGCATCGCTGGAGCAGAAGTTTACCTTCGGCGTATCGTCAGGATTCTACACCGCAGATCCCTATGCCAAATCCCTCAATGAGAAGACAAAAGATGCATGCACCGAAGCGGAAAGGAATTACAATAAAGCGTACGAGATGACTGCCGCAAACAACTACGAGCAGCAGGCCGAGATATTCACGGAAGGAGCCGAGGTCTATGACGTGGTTGGCGATACATCGGGGGCTGCACAGGTACGTTCGGCAGCAGCAGCAGCGGAGGCGCGGGCGACCGCACGGGATGAGGGCTTCAGCGACTGCCTCATTGTGACGGCAACCTTCGGCTCCCCGATGGCGGACGAGGTCCAGCTGG
Organism: uncultured Methanoregula sp.; assembly: GCA_964448885.1. Classification (GTDB taxonomy): domain Archaea; phylum Halobacteriota; class Methanomicrobia; order Methanomicrobiales; family Methanospirillaceae; genus Methanoregula. Next base: position 37,889 of record CAYVAQ010000009.1, read on the forward strand.
TGCGGAACTTCCGCGACAACACGATACAACATGAGTATCTGGGTTCCCGCTACGTGACTGCCCTGAACGCGATGTATTATTCCTTCAGCCCGATCGTGGCGCGGGCTATCGACCAGAACCCGTCCGTGAAACCATTGATGCGCCTTATCCTTGCGCCGCTGCTCGGGATCGTCCTTCTGTCGCAGGGACTGTACTTGTTCCTCGCGTTCAGCCCGGGGCTTGCCACGGTCGCCTTCATCCTTTTCGGCGGGGTGCTTGTCGGCCTCGTGTATGTGACCCCGGTGATGCTGCCGGCCCTCTGGATCACGGCGAAGAAGCGGCGGCACATCCCGGCGTTCAGCCTTCTCCCGTTTCTTTCCCTCTGGGTTGGTCTGCTTGCATTGCTCGCGATCGGTGCAGCCATGAAGATCGATATTCTGACGGTGACGAGCTCCGGTCTCTTGTTTGTCTGCACGGTTCTTCTCACTGCGGCAGCAGTATCCCTCACAGTATCCGGGTATCTCGGTTTCTCATTGGCAGGAATGGAAGAATAACTCCCCTTTTTCCCCTGCGGAAAAACGTGATTGGTTCTGCTCTAAAGAGACGGGTGCGAATCCAGCCGGTTCATGCCCGTTTCTACAAAGCCCTAATTTTCTGAGAACAATCCCCTGGTGCACTGTTCAGAACAGGGATCCTCTGCCGTTACTGCAGCGGCGGGAGGACCTGCGGGGGCGGGAAGATATCAAGCCAGAAGATGTTCACGATAATCGCAAGCAGCCCGATGATGATGGCAATGGCCCCGGCAACCGGGAACCGTGTCTTCTGCTTCCGGGCAAGCGCGATGCTCGCGATCCCGAGGATGACAGCAACCATGCCAAGGAGGACCGGGTACAGGATCCACGAGAGAACTGCCGGCAGGAGACTGATGATGCCAAGCCATGTCCGCCGTGGTTTTTCTCCGGCTGCAGGGGCCGGTGCGGGGGCAGGCGCCGCAGCCACCGGGGGTTGTGGTGCTGCCGGGGCTCGCCCGCTTTCTGCCGGCGCACCAGCCGGCTGTTTCCGAAGTGCCCTGCCGCAGTTCCTGCAGAAACTGTTCGTATCCGGGTTTTCCGTGCCGCACTCACCGCAGAACATGAAAAGGCTCCCTGCGATACGATCTTCTGTCTGAGCTCATCAATGTTGTGTTAAAAAAATCAATATTTCCGGAACGAGAGCAGTTCATCGTAGACCCGGTAGGTCTGGCCGGAGTGCATGTTGACGATGATCTCGGCCCGGTCGGTGTTCTTGGACCCGGCAAGGACGAGCTCGTTGATGCCCTGGGAAGGTTTGATGATCCCGGTTTTGATGGTACCGTCAGGATAGGTCACCTTCACGTCCGCGGACCGGATCAGGTTCTCGCCGGGTCCCCGCTGGAACTGGAAGGTGATCCGCCCGTTCACCTGGTCTTTCTGGACGCTGAAGTAGACCTTCTGGTTGTCCGGCATTATCTGGGTTGGTTCGGGGACCATCGGGTCTGCTGTTGGCAGGGGTGCTGCCGAGGTCTCGACCGGTGCTGGCGGCATGGTCATGACAACGGCCGGTTCCGGCTCCGGTGTCGGGACCGGGGTTGCTTTGGGCGCTGATATACCCGGCATCTTTCCCTTGAGCATCGGGAGTCCGATAAAATAGACACCAGCAATAACCAGCAGGAGGATAACAACCGCACCGAGGACAAGGATCCGGTTCACCGGTTTTCTGCCGGCGGGTTTTGTTTCCGGTGGCTTTTCAGGCAGGTCGGCAAGGCCGCTGAACGCCGGGGCGAGCGGATCCGAACCGGAGATGCCAGTCCCCTCTTCCGGTACGATTGCCGATGAGGTACTCTTCGGAACGGGTGCCTTCTCCGGCATCTCGTACGCTGGTTCCGGCTCATCTGCATGCTCCTCCGCCACCTCAGGTACCGGTTCGGGTTCGGGGGAGACCTCATGGCTGTATCCTTCGTCCGGTTCCGGACCAGGAACGTGATCATGCTCCAATTCATGAACCGGAACGCCCGCGGACGGCGACGACCCTGCCGGGATTACCGGTGTTCCGCACATCTCGCAGAACTTTACCGGCGCAAGAAAGACCGCTCCGCAGTTCCTGCACGTTGGCAGGATATCGATCTTTGCACCGCAGCCCGGACAGAACTTATGACCGGGTTCGACCGGTTTTTTGCAGGACGGGCACTGCTGCGAAGTCCCCGCAGGGGGAGAATTCTCCATGAAACGGTTTTGGGCGTAAGGCGATAAAAAGTGTTGGGTTTGCGTGCCGGGCCTGCCGTTCTCCGCTCTCGCCCGGATATCTCCCCAACCAGTACGGTCATGCTGCAGCAGCCCGGCCTATCCCGGTCCTCACGTGACCAGGGCATCGTAGACCCGGTACGACTCTCCCGAGGTCATCTTGGCGATAATCTCCACCCGGTCCGCCCCTTTCGAGCCGTCAAGGATGATCTCGGTGATTCCCTTCAGCGGCAGGATGATGCCGTATCCCACCGATCCGTCCGGGTGGGTGACGGTAATTTCCGCGCTGCTGATACTCCCGTGTCCCGCGCTGCCGGCATAGATGATCAGGATGCGGGACGTGATCGGGCTCTTCGTGACCTGGAAGTACATGGTCTGCCCGGGAGGTGAGGTCTGGGTTGGCTGGGGGACCATGCTGCCGGATACCGGGGTATGCACCGGGGTGGTTATCGCGGCCACCGGTGTGACCGGTTCGGTGATCACCGTTACCGAAGACTGCTGTGCCGGCGTCTCGCTGGTGAGCCCGCCCTGCAGGAGAGGAAGCACGAGAAGGTACCCTGCTGCCAGGATGAGGATGAGCGCGATGCCAATTATAACCGATCGGGCCGGAAACTTAATCCGCCGTTCCCGGACTGGTTCCTTTCTGCCTGACGGCCCCTGGTCATCGCCAAAGACAAACAGCGCGTTGCCTGCCGCGGTCGATGGTTCGTTGCGGTGGGATTCCCGGGACGACCCGGGTCCCGGTTCCTGTGGGCGCGAAGACCGCCCGGTTGTTTTCCGGGAGGAAGGTTCGTCCTCGTCCCAGTACTTATCCATGATCTCCGCGGTATCAGGTTCCCGGATGACCCGCGAGTACCTTCGGGGCACCTCCTCCCGCGGGGGTATCTCCTCCTCTGCCGGGTAGTCTTCCGGCTCGCCGTCCGCAGGTTCTTCTGCAGTGTCCGCAGGTTCTTCCTCAACATCCGGATCGGCCAGATCCTCCTCACCGGTCCCGGGTTCCTCACCACCGGACAGCCCGGCCTCATCCTCACCCGGTTCTGCCGGTTCTTCGGGTTCAGCCCTCACATTCCGGGAAACCGCCGGTGCCCCGCAGGACTCGCAGAACCGGACCGGGCCCATGAAAAGCGCCCCGCACTGACTGCAGACCGGCTCTTCCATCAGGGGTGTCCCGCAGTACTCGCAGAACGTGTAACCTTCCCGGACCGGACGGTTGCAGCCGGGGCAGGCACGCTTATTATCGTGAGACGGGGGCGGGGTACCCATGAAACGCAGGTTAGCTCTTACGCATTAAAAAGCCGGCAGGTCACCGGCCCTTAACACCGGATCATGCAGCATCCAGCCGGGAGATAGCGCGGATTGCCCGTTCCCGGGCCTCCTGCATCCATGAATCCTGCACGACCTTGCCGTTATCGATATACCGCTCGATGAGCGGCACCGAGCCCGCGGGCCCGGTCTCCGGTACCGGAAGGATAACACGGGTACCGGTATCCGTTGCATAGACCTGCTTGACGCCGCTCCGCTTCCCCCGTTTTGCCTTCGCCACACCCCCGATCTCGACGATGTCCATGGCAAAGTCGATGACCGGCGCGTTGGCGATAGCCCCCCCGACACCAAACGCATCCACGCAGTCGCGATATGCGATGACGTCCTCCCGCGTCACCCCGCCGGAGAGGAATATCTTCACGTCCTTATACCCGTGGGAATCGAGTTCCCACCGTACCTCCTCGATGATAGCCCGCATGTTCCCCCGCCGGGAACGGGGGGTGTCGAGCCGGACTGCCGTCGCCCCGCACCCGGCCGCCCGCAGCGACTCGGACTTCTCGTCGCAATACGTATCGCAGAGCATGATCCGGGGCACGGATGGGGGTGCAGCCCGGTCGAATGCTTTCCATGCATCCTCGGGGGTCGGGTAACACATCACGAATGCGTGCGGCATCGTCCCGATCACCGGCATCCCCTCAGGGGCGCACGTGTTCGAGACCCCGTCCACCCCGCCGATCCAGGCAGCACGCTCGATCATCGCGGCAATGGCCGGGTGCTGCCGCCGGGATCCAAACGAGTACACGGGCCTGCCGGCTGAGGCATGCCGGATATGGGCTGCAGAGGTGGCGATGCCGGATGCATGGCAGAGAAAACCCAGGATTGCTGTCTCGTACCGGCAGAAATCCCGGTAGTTCCCGGCAATCCGGAGAACCGGTTCGTTCCGGAAGAAGACAGTACCTTCGGGCATGGCATCGACCGTGACCGGCAGACCGTCAAGCAGGGCAAGCACATCCGCCAGTCCGCAGAAGACACCAAAGGTGTCGGGGAGCGATGTGGCGGTCACTTCCATGACCACGTGCGGGTTGAGGTCGTCCCTGTGCAGGGTCTCCTCGGTCCGGTTGAAATAGATGTCCGTGCAATCGCCATTCTTTATCTCCTCATCGCTGACGGTCAGGAAGGTGCCCATACAAGGAAGTATGGACGTTGTCTCCTTTTACCCTTGCTGATGGGCTCCTCCTTTCGTCAAGTATTAGTGCCCCCGTCGCCAACAGGTTTTAGGAAAACGGAGTCCAGGGTGCTGATGACGCGTACGGATGGCGGAAATGCCGGGCCAGGCCCGGCATGCAGGTGGTGCTGATGCTCGGGATTATCGGCGGCACGAGCCTCCTTTTCACAAAACTGCCGGAACTTACCGAAAGGCAGGTTGATACCCCCTTTGGGAATGCCAGACTGCTCTGCGGCGACGTGGTCTTCCTGATGCGCCACCAGCACGGGCTCCCCCCGCACCGGATCAACCACCGGGCCAACATGGCGGCGCTTGCCCTCGCAGGTGTGGACCGGATCATCGCCTTCGGCTCCACGGGTTCGCTGACAACGGATATCCCGCCGGGTGCACTCGTGATACCGGACGATTTCATTACGATGACCGACATCCCGTCCATCCACAACCACGCGATCGAACACGTCATGCCCACGCTTTCAAAGGAACTTGCCGGCGAACTCCGGCGCATAATCCCGGAGGCGCGGTATGGGGGCAGGTACATCCAGACGAGGGGGCCCCGGTTCGAGACCGTCTCGGAGATCGCGGCATTCTCCCGGATCGCCGACCTGGTCGGGATGACCCTGGCGTCCGAAGCAACCCTTGCAGCCGAGCTCGAGATCCCGTTTGCAGCCATCTGCACGGTGGATAACTATGCCAACGGCCTTTCCGACGGTGTCCTGACATACGGGGAGATCCTTGCCATCTCCCGCCAGTACCGCGACCGCACGGCCGCCATCGTGAATTCGATTATTACAAATATTGCCGGGATCAAAGGTGAATGAATCCATGGACGAGCTCTTCAACAGGAACCGGAGTATCCTCATCACGGGCACGCGAGCCGGAGGAGAACCGGTCGATATCTTCATCGATGAGTCGGGAGTGATAGCCGGTATCGGCCCGGACTGCCGGAAGCAGCATGCGGGAGAGGCCGATGTCATGATCGACGGCTCGGAGACCATCGCCATCCCGGGCCTTGTCAATACCCATACCCATGCGGCAATGTCCCTTCTGCGGGGCTATGCTGACGATATGATCCTGCAGGACTGGCTCACCCAGAAGATCTGGCCGCTTGAGGCCCATCTCACGCCTTCTGACGTGTACTGGGGGACAAAACTCGCCTGTCTCGAGATGATCCGGACCGGCACCCTGGCGTTCAACGACATGTATTTCATGATGGAGGAGGCCGCAAAGGCAGTGGACGAGGCAGGTATCCGCGCAACCCTCTGCTACGGGTTCATCGACCTCTTCAATGCCGAGAAGCGCGAGGCCGAGTGCAGGGCCACCGAGAACCTGGTCCGGCATATCCGCTCCCTCAACAACCCGCGCATCACTGCGGCGGTGGGCCCGCACGCCATTTACACGGTCTCCCCGGAAGGGCTGAAGTGGTGCGCAGAATTTGCAGAGGACCAGAAGATCGGCATCCATATCCACCTCTCCGAAACCGAGAAAGAGGTAAACGACTGCGTTGCCCAGCATGGCAGGCGCCCGGCTGCACACCTTGACGAGTGCGGCATCCTCACGCCGCGCACCGTTGCCGCCCACTGCTGCTGGCTCGATGAGGCGGAGTGCAGGCTCCTTGGCGAGCGCAAAGCCTCCGTCTCGCACAACCCGTCAAGCAACATGAAGCTTGCCACCAACCGTGCCATGCCCTACCACTGGCTCAGTAAGGCCGGCGCAAATGTCTGCCTCGGGACGGACGGGTGCGCCTCGAACAACAACCTCGACATGTTCGAGGAGGCCAAGACCGCTGCCATCCTCCAGAAGTTCTTCTGGAACGACCCGACCATCCTGCCGGCACAGGAGGCACTTGCCGTTGCGACTGCAAATGGCGCAAGAGGCCTCGGCCTGAAGACCGGGACGATTGCGGCAGGCGCTCCGGCCGACATCGTCCTCGTGAGCACGAAGACCAGCCTCAACACCCCGCTGCACAACCCTGCTTCCAACCTCATCTACTCCTGCAACGGGAGCGCGGTGGAGACCACCATCTGCAACGGGCGGATCCTGATGCTCGAACGCGAGATCCCCGGCGAGGCGGAGATCCTTGCGGGCGCAGCGGCTGCTGCCACCGATCTCGTGAGACGTGCACAAAGCTCGTAACAGGATGTCCTGCAGCATGATTCCCCGCACAGACATGGTTCGTCCAGCCCGGGTCATCCCCGCGGTGCTGGTTGTCCTCTTCCTTCTGGCCGGGGGGTGCCTCGACAACCTGGGGAGCCTCCACGGCCCATCATCGCTCCGTCAGGGTACGACGGGCGACCTGCGTGCCTATTTCCTGGATGTCGGGCAGGGCGACTCCTCGGTCATCCTCTTCAAGGATAAGGTGATCCTCATTGATGCCGGAGAGGTCGATGCAGGAGACACCGTTGTCGCCGACCTTGAAAAACTCGGCGTCACGAAGATCGATCTCCTGGTTGCAACCCACCCGCACTCCGACCACATCGGCGGGATGAAGAAGGTGCTCGCCGCGTTTACGGTCGCAAAGGTGCTCGACTCCGGGACGCCATCCTCCTCGTCGTTGTACGAGCAGTTCCTCACAACCATCGAGAAGAAGGACATACCCTATATCGTTGCGGAACAGGGCCGGACCATCGAGGTTGATCCGTCCCTCCGGATCCTCGTACTCTCGCCGCCAAAGGAACGGATCAGCGACGACCTTAACACCAACAGCATCGTCCTGCGCATCTCGTACGGGACGGTGAACCTCCTCTACACCGGTGATGCGACAACCGCTGCCGAGAACGGGATGGTGAAGACCGGGTATCCCCTCGACGCACAGGTCCTCAAAGTCGGTCACCACGGCAGTTCGGGTTCAAGTTCGGCAGCCTTCCTCTCCCGGGTCAGTCCTGAAGCAGCGGTAATCTCGCTTGGGGAGAAGAATGATTACGGCCACCCGCACCGGGAGACTATCGAGCGGCTGAAGCTTTCCGGGCCGGTGGTGTACCGGACGGATACGGACGGGACGATCCTGGTCCGGAGCAACGGGGAGACCTACTCGATCACAACAGAGCGGGAGGATGCCGGCATCTGGGCTCCTGCACCCGTTCCAACAACCACGACGACTACAACTTCCGTTGCGGACACAACATCGGCCCCGGCAACCACACGTGCAACAACCGCGATCCCCATTACCATCCCCACGGTGCCGCCCGATCTGACCATCCCGGTCCCCTCCATCACCATCCCGCCGGTCCAGGCCGGGGATGCCCGTGCTCTCCGGATCAGTGCAGTGCAGTTCGATGCCCCGGGGGATGACCGGCAGAACGTGAACGGCGAGTGGGTGCGTATCGCCAATGGCGGCAGCGGGCCGGTCCTCCTTGCCGGCTGGACACTCTCGGACAAGGACACCCCGGGCCTGTATACGTTTCCGGCCTTTGTCCTGCTTCCTGAGAGTACCGTAACGGTTTATGCCGGGAGCGGGATGATGAACGAGACCTCCCTCTTCATGGGGAAGACCGAGCCGGTCTTTGCGAACAGCGGCGACGAAGCAGTTTTAAGGGACGGCAGCGGAGTGATCATTGACCGCTCGGCGGGCCGGTGATCCTCATGGAACTCTTCATAGACCGGATCGAGGGGGATATCGCCGTCCTCATCGGCAGGGAGGACGGGAAGGTCCGGCTGACAATCCCCGTCTCTGCTCTCCCGCCCGGATGCACCGAGGGCGAGATCCTCACGATGGCGCTAGCTCCCGACCATGATGCAACGGAGCGGGCACGGAACCGGGTACGCGCCATCCAGGAGCGGCTGCGATCGGACCGCTGACCGCGCCACAACATTTTTGTCCTCATCACCGGAATAGGCTCATACATTACCATGACCAGAGAGAACGGCCGGACCATCCAGGCAACGGGATATGTCTCTGACGAGATCGTTGACGTACCGGAAGAGCCGTTTGGCATACCGGTCAGCTGGTGGAAAATTGGTCTTGCCCTCTTCACGCTGGTCCTGGTCATCGAGACCGTCCTCCTCCTCATCCAGGGAGGCACTCCACACGTGATAGGTGCCCTCTATGCCGTCCCGGCGATCCTCTACGCGTATTTCTACCGCCGGAAGGGCGTCCTCCTTGTCTACCTCCTCGCCATGTTCTTCTTCATTGTCGTGGTGATATTTCGGTACCCCTCGGTTGACGACCTTGTTGCGGCCGCTTTCCGCGCAGTCCTCCTCATCGCTATCGCCCTCACCGTCTCATACCTCACCCACTTCCTCCTGCTGGAGAAGCGCAAATACCATGCCATCTTCGACAATACCGAGAACGGGGTCATTGTCGTCAACATCCATACCCGCGCCATAACCGAGATGAACCAGCGCTTTTCCAGCCTGACAGGATATCATCATGACGGAAACACCCCGCCATCCCTTGAAGATTATCTCATAAGCCCTGATCAGGTCGGTATCATCTTCACATCCCTCGAATCCCAGTGTTCAGCACCCGCCAGTGAGGTGCTGCTCAGGCGCAGGGACGGCAGTACCTGGGCTGCAATCATTGTTGGCAGGAAGATCGCGGCAGATCATGCAGTCATGACCTTCATCGATATCACGGAACGGAGGAAAATTGACGAGCAGCTGCGGCAGTGCAATGCCGACAGCAACCTGTACCTGGATATCCTGACCCACGACATCAACAACATGAACACCGCCAGCCTGAGTTACTGCCGCCTCCTCCTGAACCGTCCCGGTGTTTCCCATGATGACCTTGCACAGCGGCTGTCGGGTTCCCTGGAGAAGACCGACGATATCATCCGGAACATCTCCATCCTGCGGCAGCTGAACACGCAGGAGACAGCACTCGGCAGGGTCCCTCTTGCAGAAGTTATCAGGAAGGAGATCGCGGCATTCCCCGGCGCCCGGATCGAGTATGACGGGACCGAAGCAGGGGTTCTTGCCGATGATATGCTGGGATCTGTCTTCGCGAACCTGGTCGGCAACAGCCTGAAGTATGGCGGAAAGGAGACCCGCATCGTTATCCGGGCTGCAACCCGGCAGGACGATGTGGTCGTCACCATTGAGGACGATGGCCACGGGATCCCCGACGATGTCAAACCGATCATCTTCGACCGGTTCCGGCGCGGGGATACGACCGTAAGCGGGAAAGGGCTTGGCCTTTTTATCTGCAAATCGCTGATCGACCGGTATGGCGGCACCATTATGGTCAGCGACCGGGTCCCGGCAGATCCCTCGAAGGGAGTGCTCTTCCGGTTCACCCTGAAAAAGGCGTAATCATTTTTTTATGCTCTGTGGAAATCATTGAAAAGGATTGACGCCCACGGGGCTGTGCCCGGAGAATTCCCCGGAATTCTTCTCAAAAGAATCCTCGCCGATGGGACGATTCTTTCCCCGCCGCCTCGCCCACCCGTCCCGGTCCTGATAAACCGATACCGTTTTATTGATTCCAGATGAGGTTAGCGCAATGACACACCACGAGGCATTTGAAAAACATGACCATGCCGGCGGGAAGCAGTGCCGGGTCTGCTGTGCCCATGCTCCGGAAAGCGCAGCACATACAGCCGGGATCTGCACGCCCTGCTGGTACAAAATCCTCATCGTCGTCTTCATCGTGATGATCGCAATCTCCTACGTAGTGTGGTTCGGGGTCCTGTGAGGGCCCGGGGGACGGGGCCGGGAATGGTATCAGCATGAAGATCGCTTTGGTGGTTTATAACAACATGACCCTCCTCGATTTTGCCGGGGTTTATGACCCGATCAGCCGGCTGAAGACCATGGGGTTTGTCAGCACTATCACGTACCATATCTGTGCCAGGACCGACCGGGTCCGGTCGTCCGAAGGTGCCGTCCTCGTCGCAGACCAGGTGATTCCGGATCTCTCCTGCTATGATCTCGTCATCATCCCCGGGGGTGACGGGGTTCGGGATCTCGCGGGGGACCGGGCATTCCTTGCATGGATCTCCGTTGCATCCGAAAGAACCACGGTTGCAGCCGTCTGCGGCGGTTCGCTCCTCCTCGGGGCTGCCGGCATGCTCCGCACCAAAAAGGCGACAACGCACCCGGCACTTTCCGGGCTGCTGGCAAATTTTGCACGGGAAGTGACCCACGACCGGGTCGTTGACGATGGGACGGTTATCACTGCCGGAGGGGTAACTGCAGCAATTGATCTCGGGCTTTATCTCTGTGAGAAGATAGCCGGCGCGGATGTGCGGGAGAGAATTGCACAGCAGATGGACTACCCCCACTACCGGGTATAACCGGATACTTCATCCACCCGGGCACTCGTGAAGCTTTAAGACCTGATCCGCTGTATTACCCCATGAGGTGTATGGCGTGTCCCTTACCATCCCTGCCCTTGCGCTGATGCTCTTTGAGTACCTGAATGTCCTGGTCGCATTCGCGGCACTGGTCCTTGCAGTCCAATGGAAGAAGAACGAGTTCTTTGCCGGTCTCTTCTTCCTGCTCCTCTACACGATCATGGATGCAATCGAGCTCTCCCTGTCCGCACTCTTCGATGTCTCGATGATCAATGCCTCGCAATTCGGGTTTATCCTGCTGGCGCTGATCGGGTTCATCCTCGGTATGCGGCCTCAGGCGGGCATACAGCAGCCGGCCTGGAAACTGGGGTAAAAAAAGCGGGGGGAGGTAAGGTCACGCGGTCTCGATCTTCGAGGCATCTTCGAGACCAAGGACCCGGATCGACTCGTCCCGCATCTTGAACTTCTGGATCTTGCCGGAGATCGTGATGGGGAAGTCTTTGACGAACATGACATACCGGGGGATCTTGAAGCGGGCTATCTTGTCCTTGCAGAAGTCCTTCACGTCCTGCTCGGTCATGGTCTCGCCCTCCTTCATCTTGACCCATGCGCAGAGCTCCTCGCCATACTTGACATCCGGGACACCGACCACGTACACGTCCGCGATCTTGGGGTGGTGGTGCAAAAACTCCTCGATCTCGCGGGGGTAGATGTTCTCGCCGCCCCGGATGACCATATCCTTGAGCCGGCCCACGATCTTGAAGTACCCTTCTTTGTCCATGGTGCCAAGGTCGCCGGTGTGGTTCCAGTGGTCCTTGTCAAGCGTTGCCTGCGTTGCCGCAGGATTGTTGTAATAGCACTTCATGACGCAGTAGCCCCGGGCGCAGATCTCCCCGACATCCCCGTTGGGAACGATCTTGCCGGTTGCCGGGTCCACGATCTTGAGCTCCGTGTGCGGGAATGCCCTGCCCACGGTCGTGACCCGGCGATCGACCGGGTCCCGCGTCGTGGTCATGGTGACACCGGGTGCGGTCTCGGTCTGGCCGTACACGATCACGATCTCGCTCATGTGCATCTTGGTGTTGACCTCTTTCATGACCTCGATGGGGCAGGGGGAGCCGGCCATGATACCGGTCCGGAGGGATGAGAGGTTGTACTTGCTGAAGTTGGGGTGGGCAAGTTCCGCAATGAACATGGTGGGGACGCCGTGAACCGCGGTACACTTCTCCTTCTCGATGGTCTTCAAGACCTCCTCGGCATCGAAAGCGGGCGAGGGGATGACCATGGTCGATCCATGCGTGAGACAGGCGAGGTTGCTGAGCACCATCCCGAAGCAGTGGTAGAACGGGACGGGGATGCAGAGCCGGTCCTTCTCGGTAAAGCCCATGCCCTCCCCGATGATGTACCCGTTGTTGAGGATGGAGTGGTGCGTTAAGACCACGCCTTTGGGGAACCCCGTGGTGCCGCTCGTGTACTGGATGTTGATGGGGTCGTCAAACGTGAGCGACTCGCCCCGTTCGATCAGCTCCTCCTCCGAGATCTCCTCGGCACGCTTCAGGAGGTCGTCCCACGTGAACATACCCTGGTAGGGGGTGTCGCCCATGAAGATGACGTTCTTGAGGAAGGGGAACTTCTCGCTCTTGATCTTGCCGGGCTTGGACTCCGCAGCCTCGGGGCAGGACTCGTAGAACATCCCGATATAATCGGAGGTCTTGAACCTGCCCTGGATGAGCAGGGTCGAGACCTCGGACTGCTTGAGGGCGTACTCGAGCTCGTACGTGCGGTAGGCCGGGTTGATGTTGACCATGATGGCCCCGATCTTGGGGGTCGCGAACTGGAAGAGGATCCATTCCGCGTGGTTCATTGCCCAGATGCCGACACGGTCCCCCTTGGCAACGCCCATGCCCATGAGCCCGCGGGCAACCTGGTTCACCTTCTCGTTGAACTCTTTGTAGGTCCACCGGATGTTCTGGTGCATGGAAACCACTGCATCAGTCTCCGGGTATTTTGCCGCAATGTAGTCAACCATCTCACCAATCGTCATTCCCATCAGGGGGAATGTCGATGTCCCGCTTGCATAGCTGCCCTCAACCATTCGTACAAAATGGGAGACGGGATAATATATGATTAGTGATTTGATGCACCGGTGTGGTGCACTTGTGCTGCGTATATTCCCGCAAGTGCACCACGCTGGCGGCCAATTCCCGTAACCTGCACGGCTTTCCCGTGATTCCGGCCGGAACCGCCCATGGTCACCGGCCCGGTCCGGTCACAGGAGGGCTTGTCATTCCTGTGCCGGAACAAAACTCTTAAGTTTGTACACTGCGATTTTATTGAGTCAGGAAATTCAAGTTCCTGGTGACAGAGACGGGGTTGTGGCCTAGCCCGGTATGGCGACGGGCTCCAGCGGTCTTTGCGTTCAAAGCGTGCTCAGATGATGAACAATGGGTCTACTGATGTGATGATGACCCGTTGGAGCACTGATGCGCATGTCGGAGAGACCCGTCGATCGTGAGTTCAAATCTCACCAACCCCACATTCTTCTTTCATGTATTTCCTTCGAGCCACGGCACCCGGTTGCATGCAGCCGTGCGTACTGAGATAATCCCTTCGGAGCACCCGGCATGCTCAGGTGAATACAGGGCTCACGGCCCGATGTTTTCTCGTCATAGTATTCAGCCTGCAGAGGCTTCCGGTTCTGCCAAAGGATGTCAGGTGCCGGTCTGCCACTCCCGCACACATGAGAGAAAAACAATGAATAGCTCCCCGTTCCCACAGTAAACAGGAAGAGGTGCCCGTGTGCCAAAATGGCACAGGGACCGGGCAACCGATATGGCAGAGGGACTCAATCCAGGAAATCCGGAAGGACCAGCCGGCCTGTCATGTATCCTCCGGTTCCGGAAGGAGGACAACGTGGGTATCGCCCTGCAGGACCTTACCTGCGGCGCGTCGTACCCCCTGGTAACTGCCGGAGCAAAGGAGCATAGAACGCTCCACATTCCCGCTGACCAGCCGGACTGGTGCCGTATTACCGGTCAGGCAGGTAGCGTCCCGCGCTACCACAAAGTAGCAACAACCGCCATCCCGAAAAATTCTCCCGTCGTTAAGGATGGTACCGCCATCGGTGTCGCCACATCAGATATCCGACAAGGCGAGCGGGTTGACCTCTGCCTGAAAAACTCCGGCGGGACGCTGGAACGGGTGGGCGGCAATATCCAGGAGTATCCCAACCTTTACCAGCCCCCGGCAGAACCTCTCGAAATCCTTGCAGCTGCGTACCGGATCTACCGTGACGGGTTCGACCGCCGCCCGACACTCCGGCCGCGGGAGTCCCTTACGGAGATCCCCGGGTGTCCGGTGGTGTCCGTGTACCCGCGGGAAGACGGGACATGGGGTTCGCGCAACCATATCCTTGTCATCCCATCGGTCTTCTGCGTGAACCAGGAAGCGGCCGAGATCGCTGACGCGTTTCGTGATACGCACTGGGGGAACCAAAGCGAGAATGCGGTGATCACCCTCACACACCAGTCCGGGTGCTGCCAGACCGGTTTTGACGAGGAGGTTACCCTGCGCACGCTCACGAATATGGCATGCCACCCGAATGTCGGAGGAGTGCTCGTGGTGACGCTTGGCTGCAGCCCGCTCTGCGTGAACGACCGGCTCTTTGCAGCGATCCGGAATAATGCCGGCAACGACCGGATCGTCCGCTGTCTTCACCTCCAGCAGGAAGGCCGTCATGCAGCAATTTCAGCCGGGAAACGTTTTGTCGAAGAGATGATCGCCGTTCTCCGGGCACAGCAGCGCAATCCCCACCCTGTCTCCGGTCTCTGTCTTTCCGTCAAATGCGGGGCATCGGACCCGACAAGCGGCCTTGTTGCGAACAGCGCGATCGGTCACCTGTCCGACTGGCTGCTTGACCGGCAGGGGACGGTGGTCATATCGGAGATAATGGAATTCTTCGGTGCCGAGCGGATCGTAAAAGAGCGATGCCGTGACCCTGCAGTCTGGCGCGACCTCCTGCGCATCATCAAGACCAACGAAATGATTGGCAAGTCCGTTGCCCGGGCAGAAGATGCTGACATCCATTCCATGGAACTAACGCTTGGCAACATCCAGGCCGGCCTCTCCACGCAGGAGGAAAAATCTTTTGGCGCCTTCAAGAAGATGGGATTCTCGCACCCGATCGAGAACGTGGTCCGGTTCGGAGAGCGGGTCACCGGCTCCCGCCACGGGCTGTATATCATGGACGGCCCGGGACAGGACCTGGTATCCGCCTCCGGCCTTGCGGCTGCCGGTTCGCAGGTTATGCTCTTCTCGACCGGCATCGGGACGCCGCTCGGAAACCCCGTGACCCCGGTCATCAAGATCACCGGGAACACGGATACCTTTTTTCGGCATGCTGATTTTATCGATCTCAGTATCCCGTTTGACCGGATCGTGACGGAAGGTGCCTCGGAGCAGGAGGTCGCGATTGCTACCCTGCTGCCGGAACTCATCGCAGTTCTTGAGGGCAGGATGACAAAGGCCGAACAGAACCGGCACCGGGATTTTGCCATCCGGAGTTATACGATGGTGCAGTAAGGGGGAGTTCCATATGCAGGTGACACCAGAAAAGACCGGAGAGTGGCTTGTCCTGCGGGCGGACGGCCGTTTCGATAATGCCGGGGCAAAGACCGTGGCAGATGCGCTGGACCAGGCGCTGGCTGGCGGTTCGCACACGGTCGCGATCAACATGGCAGGAGTCACTTACCTCAGTTCGGCCGGGATCCGGGTCATGGTTGCCTATCACCAGAAGTTCTCCCGGCTCAAAGGCGGGTTGTACCTGACATCGGTGAGCGAGCGGATCAGCCAGCTCCTTGAGATGACCGGCCTGTACGATCTCCTCGACAGCCCGCAGGAAGAATCCGGCACCGCCACCGGCCTGCAGGCACAATCCTGCGAAGGATGGTCGCTTACCTCCCGCACTCTTGAGCCGGATGGGAGGTTTGTCCCGCACAGAATCGGCGGGAAGGGCCCGGATCCAGCCGGCCTGCCGGATGAGCCGGCATCAGAAATCCTGCCCTTCTCCCCAAATATCCTCGCGCTGGGGAAAGGAGCGCTGGGCTTTGACGCTGAAGGGTGCAGGGGGAGGTACGGCCCCTTCCTTGCCGCAGCCGGGTATGCCGCATACCGCCCCCTCACCGGCGAGGAGCCGGACTTTGAGGAATACGCCGAGGCATACATCCCCGGCCTCCATGTACTCTTTGGCATTGCCATGACCGGGAGTTTCGCATTCCAGGTCTCGTTCGAGAGCAATACATCCCCTCCCGGCCTTTCGGACCTTGCCGCGTCCTTCCTCCCGCTCTGCAACACACCTTCGTGTGCATTTGTGATTGCCGCTGAGGGTGAAGTCCCGCAGGGCATCCTGGTAAGTCCACCACACGCTGACGGGCATGCGGGGGAAGGCGAGGGTGTTCTCACCGCGGCGGACGGGAGCCGGCTCTGCCTTGTGCTGGCAGGGGGGACATTCGGGAGTGATGCAGTTCCCCTGCAGGCCCATGCAGCATTCTTCTCGTACCAGCCGCTGCGTCGCCATGGCCGGGTAAAACTGAAAGACACTGCCGGTTTCCTTTTCGAGCAGGACCTCCTGGACGTTCTGCCGATTACCTCCCCCCCTGAAAACGCCGGGGGGCTACAGATCCGGCTGCTGCGTGGGCTGGCGTGGGTGGCACCGCTGGAGAGTCCCCCATGATCACTTCACGTGCCGGAACCAGCCGCCGCGGCGCGACCTGTCACCGCATCGTCACTGGTGTTGCCATAGTCGCCCTCATCATCACATGCTTTCTTCCCTTTCCCTGTTCCGCAGCCGGCGGGGATGCGGCGAATCCCGCCACAGTCACACCTGAACGAGCGGTGGATGTGTCGGGAAGTTACCCCGTGGTCACGGAAGCCTTCCATGGGCTGTACCGCGGGATCCAGGAGGGGCTGGCAAACGACTCGTTCCTTACCCTCATCCAGCTGATGGGCGTGATCATCCTTATCGCGTACCTCCTGACCCGGAGCAGGATCTTTCCGGAGATCCTTGACGGGAATCCATCGGTTTCGACCCGGCTCATCCTCATCCTCCTCTTTGGCGCCCTCTCCATCTACGGCACACTCTCGGGGATCGAGGTCGAGGGGGCGTATATCAATGTCCGCGACCTGGGCCCTATGGTCGCCGGCCTCCTTGCCGGCCCGTACGTCGGGGTCGCTGTCGGGATCATCGGCGCCGCGTTCCGGCTCACGCTGGGCGGGTTCACGGTCTATGCCTGCTGCCTTGCTGCGGTCTTTGCCGGCCTCTTTGGAGGCCTCATCTGGCTGCACCACAAGCGGCGGTTCTGCGGTATCACGACCGCGGTCCTCTTTGCAGTCCTTCTCGAACTCTTTCACATGGGCCTCATCCTGCTCCTCAGCCGCCCGTTCTCCGAGGCGCTCGAGGTGGTATGGGCCGTTGTCCTGCCGATGATCATCGCCAACACTGCCGGTGTCTTCATCTTTGCCTTCATGGTCCGGAACGTGGAGAACGAGCGCCGGATGCAGGCCCAGCGGGACACGCTCCTCTGCGAGGTCGAGCACAAGAATACCGAGCTGGCGATCGCTGCGGGGATCCAGCAGGACTTCCTCCCCCAAAATATCCCGGTAACCCGGGGGTTTGCGATCGCTGCAAAGAGCATTCCGGCAACGGAGGTTGGCGGGGATTTTTTCGATGTCATCCCGCCATCCGACCTTCCCGGGCAGGGAGAGCGGACTGCCGTCCTGATCGCGGATGTCTCCGGCAAGGGGATGCCGGCCGCCCTCTTCATGGCCCTCTCCCAGACGGTTGTCAGAGTCCTTGCAACATCCCATGCATCGCCCGTCTCCCTTATCCCGGCAGCCAACACGATCATCACCTCGCGGTCACACTCGGGGATGTTTGTCACGCTCTTTTACGGGGTCCTCGACCCGGAGACACGCTCACTTGCGTTCATCAACGCAGGCCATAACCCCCCGTTCATCCTTCGGGCCGGCTCCCTCAAAACAGAGGAACTCTTTGCCTCCGGGGCGGCGCTGGGCATCATGGCTGCAAGCCGGTTCCGGGAGTACCGGGTCCCCCTCTCCCCCAATGACCTTATTGTCCTGTACACGGACGGGATCACGGAGGCGGTGAACCCGGCGGGGGAAGAGTTCGGGACCGGCCGGCTCGTGGACGCAGTTAAGGAACACGCATCGGCAACCCCGCAGGAAATCGTGGATGCCGTGGTGTCCCGGGTCATGACGTTTGCGGGGAGCGAACCGCAGGCTGATGATATCACGATCCTGGTCATCAGGGCCCTCTGATACCGGCGGAGTCCTCTGCTATGAGTCCCCGTCGGGGCGGGCATTTCTCTGCAGCAGTTCCCCCACCCGGATTTTGCAGGATTCAAGCTCGCGCTCGAGCCGGGCCTCGTCCGTGATGTCGTGGAACATGATATCCACTGCATTGATTCGGCCGGTGGTGGTATGGAGAGGGGAGACAGAGCACCGGTAGCGTTTCACACCGGTTTTCGTGTCCCAGGGGATATCGGAAACCTCCCGCTGCCCGCTCCGGAATACCGATGCGGCTGCTGACCGGATCGGCTTTTCGGAATCCGGATTCAGACCAAGGCTCCCGATATGCATCCCCAGGATCGCGATACGGGAAAAACCGAGGATCTTTGCACCGGCAAGGTTCGCGTACGTGATGGTGCCTTCCGGGTCCATGATGAGCACGGGATCCGGGATGGATGAGAGGATCTCGTCAAGGATCTGGGCCTGGTGCTCGACTCGTTCTGCAAGCGCTTTTGCCTCGTCCACGGCCCGCCGACGCTCGACTGCTTTCTCGATCATGTTCCGGAGCTCGCCGAATTCCGCGACAGGGTCCCCGCCTTTGCGGAGGTAGAAGTCGGCACCGGAGTTGAGCGCCTGCATGGCAACGACCTCGCGGCCTTTGCCGGTGAAGATGATGAACGGCGTGGTGCTGCCCGAAGCCCGGAGTTCGCGGAGGAACGCGATACCGTCCTTTTCTGGCATCTCGTAGTCCGAGACGATGGCATCTACGCGTTTTGCCCGGAGGATTGTGAGTGCCTCATCCACGGACCGGGCTTTCAGGATCTCATCCGGGCCCCCCGCCCCGAGGTATTGCACTGCAAGCCCGAGCAGGGCCGGGTCATCATCGACAAGCAGGATCGTGAGCACGGGAGATTCACCGGATGATACAGCATAATTCCCGGGGATAATAAACCTGTGCCGTGAACCGGGCCTGCCGGATCCGGCATAGGGTTCCGGTTTTCTTCAGGGATGGTTCCACCGCCGGCCATGTGAGAGATCCGTTTCTTTGGGGGTTCATCCCGCAGCAGCCCGTATGGGCAGAAAAGAGACAGGTGGCTTGGGATGGGAGGACCCTGGGGAAAAATTTCCGGTGTGCCTACAGCCGGTTTTTCCCTTACTCTGGAATCTTTATCATATCCAAGAGGCACATACTACTGTCAAGATCCATAGGAACGATTTTCATGTACCTTGTTGGTGAAGCACTTGTGGGCGATGGCGCGGAACTGGCGCACATCGACCTTCTGATGGGCGATAAGGAAGGCCCGATCGGTTCCGCGTTTGCAAACGCGATCTCCCAGTTGTCTGTCGGTCACACCCCCCTCCTTGCGGTAGTTCGGCCAAACCTCCTCACAAAGCCCGTGACACTCGTCATCCCGAAGGTCACCTTAAAAGACATGCACCAGGTCAATGAGATGTTCGGGCCCGTACAGGCAGCGGTGGCAAAGGCTGTCGCGGACAGCGTCGAGGAAGGTGCGTTCGGCGACCTCGACATCGAGAACATTGCCATCCTCTGCTCCGCGTTTGTCCACCCGGAGGCAAAAGACTACAACAAGATCTACCGGTTCAACTACGGGGCAACAAAACTCTCCATCACCCGGGCGATGGCAGCGTTCCCGGACAAGAAGACCCTCCTGCACGAGAAGGACCGTGCCGCCCACGCGATCATGGGATTCAAGGTCCAGCGCCTCTGGGACCCGCCGTACCTGCAGGTGGCATGCGATATCGTTGACCTGGGCAAGCTCCAGTCCGTGCTTGCGGCACTGCCCGAGAACGACCACCTCCTCATCGAGGCGGGAACCCCGCTCGTCAAGAAGTTCGGCCTCTCCGTCATCTCCGAGATCCGGAAGATCAAGCCCAACGCGTTCATCATCGCGGACATGAAGATCCTGGACACCGGCAACCTCGAGGCCCGCATGGCAGGCGACGCAACCGCCGACGCGGTCGTGGTCTCGGGCCAGGCCCCCAACTCCACGATCGAGAAGGCCATCACCGAGGCACGGAAGATCGGCATCTACTCGGTCATCGACATGCTGAATGTCAGTAACCCGGTCAAGCTCATCCAGAGCCTCAAGGTCAAGCCGGACATCGTCGAGCTCCACCGTGCCATCGATGTCGAGGAGACCGCCCATGCATGGGGCGACATCCCGGCCCTCAAGAAGGCGGCAGGCGGCAAGCTGCTCGTCGCAACCGCCGGCGGCATCCGCACGAACGTTGTCAAGGACGCCCTCAAAGCTGGCGCCGACATCCTCGTGGTCGGCCGTGCCATCACCGCATCCAAGGACGTTGGTCACGCAGCGGACGAGTTCCTGGAACAGCTTAACCGCGAAGAGATCGACCAGTTCCGTATTATGACGGATTTCTAATACAACATTTTTTTCATCATCCTCATTGAAATGGAGCCTCTTCAAAGGCTTTCCCGGTTAAAATTTGTATTTCCTTTGAGGGATTGGAACACAAGATCTGCGGCCATTCATTGTTCTGCAAAATTTTTTACATCGAAATTCAACGAAATATTGTTCCTACACAGGACTCTTTACAATATATCGAAAAAAATTACAATCTTGTAAAAAGATATTTAATCTTACACATTCTAATGTATTATGGCAAAGGAATTTTTGCTTTTTGCCCATGGTGATTGAATCAGTTTGAGAGGGTTTAGACACCCACCAAGGTGGACGTGCAATGCAAGTTATCAGCGGAAATGAAAAACAAAATGCTACCAAGCGCATTCCTGTCACTCCGACAACCTGGGAGCAATTATCGCTATTGAAGCGCCCCGGGGAATCGTTTGATGACCTGATGTTGTCTTTAATAGAGTCCGGGCGCAGACAACGCCTTATGGATGACCTTGATGTAGCGGCTGCTGAACCCTCAGTACCATGGGCAGAGGCAGTAGGAAAGCTCGGCTTGAACAATGTTATTCATCAAGCCTAATGCAATAAAATTTCTGGAGATCCTTCCTGAGAAGGATAGGAGGATCGTTGGGGACCATATCTCCCGATTGAACGGGACCTGGCCCCCTGCTGGCGATCTTGAGAAGCTGTATGATTGTCGGTACCGGATGCATGTTTCGCGCCGGTATACGTTGTTCATCGAGTATGATGGCAAGGACGTTACGGTTCTGCAGATCATGACCATTGAACAAGCCCATAAGCGTTATGGGCAGATTTAATCCCTTTTTGTAAATCCAATAATCGATTATCAATCCCTTCTTTTCGTTGAGTCTGAATGGCATCGCAAGAGAAACACCGGTCCATGAAAACGGATCCTGAAAAGAGAGTATCACCGTATTCTGTTGGCATTTGACAAGGGAGTTTGGGTGATTGACGGTGACCGCATTCAAGATTATTGTGGAGAAACACCCGGACGGGTACGTTGCCTACCTAGGGGGCATGACACAGAATATCCGGAAAAAAAGAAGGGATGGACGAAATTATTTGGGGCTGCAGATCTCGTAGATGACAAAATCACCGTAATTTTTCGTATTGCAGTATTTACCGGACCAGAATGCAGCCCACTGACAGGAGAACAGGTCCGGGTACGTGACACAGTATTCTCCGTAATTCATGGGCGGGTGGGTCGCGGCGTACTGCTCCGGATAGTCCACAACATAATAATGAAAACCTGCAAGACAACTCCCGGCTATCGACAGGCAGATCATAAACAATACGAGCCGGGCAAGTGGCGAGCGTTCTGTTTGAACTTCAGTCATCAGGGACACCGTTCCTTTTCGTTCTCCACATTATACGGCGTCCGATATAAACACCCCTTATTTGAAAAACGGGCGCGTACCCGGGCTTCTCCATATCCGGAACCGGTATACCAGCATATCCCGTCATGCTCCTTTTTGGGCGTACGCGGGCACACCGGATCAACCATGGTGATGAAGAGAATACTTCAAGCATCCGGCCGACACATCCCTCCCCATGAGCCGGTACGACGATATGGGACTGCGTATTCTCGCGCAATATGAGCGAAGAAAAACCGGGGATACCTGCACCGAATCCCTCCGGGTCGACGGCCAGGGGCTGATCCCGCGTGCAGACCCGAAGTACTGTGTACGGATCATGCCCAAAGATGATCCGAACAACCACCGCTTCCCGCTCCCGGCGGATTTCAACGTGAAGAAGTACTTCACCATCCCGGCAAAGGACCTGCCGGTGCCGATCCCGTATGATGCGGACGTGACGATTGCGATCATCGAGACCGACCGGAGAGGGGAGAGGGTGCTGGCACAGTCCCCCCTGCGGTACAGCACGGTCTGATACGCGGCAGTATGATGGGGGAGGGGGTGCCCCGTTCGTGAAAAAAACCGGCACCCCCCTCCCCTGCTTCAAACACTGCCCCTGCCCGACCCCCCTCGGGTTCCACTGGGAGAAAAACTGGCGAATTACAGTCGTGGTTTCCACACGAAACCGGGCCATTTTCAGCACCTGCAGAAAGGGGGGTCGGGTAGGGGATGAACAGGTTTCGACCGAAAAAAGATCCGGTCCGCGGATGGTGCAAATGGAATACCCGCAGTGTCCATCCCCGTGTTGCATCACGTGATCCACCGGCTCTGGCATATGATCACAGCCATGAAAAATGGCTGATGTACCTGCCCGACCCCCTCGCGGCTATTCCAATCCATGGTACAAGAGTCAATACCATGCCCGCGTACTTCGACCAAATCCACCTCATGATGACGCCCCGGGCAAATGCTGACGACGCGATAGTCAGAAATATCATCGCCCGGACGCTGACCCGGCTCTGCCCGATCGCCGTGTTGTTTGGCGGGGTGGGAAACCTGACATCCGAACAGCATATCATCCGGTCATCATCCGGCCGGGCGACAGCTCCAGGTTCTGCCTCACGGGGGCAGTCGCGGGTTCGCCCCATCTGTGCCGGCCCGTTTTGTCATCTGCGCATATCGGCAAAAAAACTTAAACCGTCCGGCGTTAATGAAACACCATGGCAGAAGAACCGTACGATGCACTGTTCACAACGGATTTTGACGCATGGGTGAGGGAGGAGGTCGCCTGCCAGGACGGGATTGTTGCAAATCCCATTGTCGCAAAAACTGCAAAAGGGCCGGTCGAATACGCACGCATCGGAGAAGGTCCGGTCGTTCTGGCCATCCATGGCGGCCCCGGCGGCTACGACCAGGGACTCCTCCTCTTTGAATGGGCGACGAAGGCCGGCTTCTCGCTTATCGCCCCGAGCCGCCCGGGATATCTCGGTACCCCGGTATCGAGCGGGAGAACACCTGCGGAGCAGGCGGACCTCTATGCAGCACTCCTCGACACGCTCGGAATCGACAGGGTCGCCGTCATCTGCGGATCGGCCGGCGGCCCGTCCGGCTACGAGTTCGCCATCCGTTACCCGGAGCGGGTGAACGCTCTCGTCGCTGCCGATGCCGTTGCTTCACAGTACTTCGTGCCAGCCAACGCCGGGCCCGTTGCCCAGGCCCTCTTCCTGAGCGGTCCTGGGGAGCAGCTCATCAGCTACTTTACGAAACACTTCCCGAAACAGACCCTGCACGAGTTCCTGCGGCAGGAATCCGTCCTGCGGCCGGAACAGATCGATATGCAGGTAGAAGCGGCGTTACAAGACCCCGACCAGGTCCGCCTCCTGCTTCGGTTCTCCCGTTCCATGTCGGAGTACCAGAAACGCCGGGCCGGGGTTGACAACGACCTGAACGAACTGTCAAAGCTGGACGATCTCCCGGTCGGAAAAATCCAGTGCCCGGCCCTGATCATCCACGGGACGCATGACGGCGACGTCCTCTTCTATCATGGCGTATATGCGTGGGAGAATATCCCCAATGCTGATAAGATCTGGGTGCGGGAGGGCTCGCACCTCTGTACATGGATCTCACCGCAGGTCCACGACATCCACGCACGAATCGTATCGTTCCTGAAGCAGCACACGTGAGTGAGAGAGGGCAAGATCCTCCCTTTTTATTCCTGAAACAAGACGGGCGGATCCAGCTCCCTGCTCACGGGGTATTTCCAAAACAGAATCAGGAGCCCCGTCTGCCGGGTGCAGGATCCTCACTCCATGCTGCAGGAGGGGATGAAAGTCTCCGTCAGCACCGAAATATCCCAGCACCGGTCCGGGCTCTGCCCGGCCGTGGCAATTCTTCGCAGGATTGGACAAACGACTGCCGAACTCGATAAAATCCGGAAATACAACAAGTACCGTTGGCCGGATCAGGATTTTTCTGTCCGTCCGTGATCGTTCGCCCCATCCGTCCCGGCATCGTAGATCAGCGCGAGGACATGCGGGGTGTTCCGGTACTGGATCAGGCGCGTAGAGATGCGGCACCTGAGCGGGGATCCCCCATGGGAGGGGATTACGATCTCATGCCGGTCCAGGACGCCGCCCGCCTGATCAAAAGCATACACGATCTGGTTTGTGTATTCCGAGCCGGAGGAGGGCCAGATCTCCCGGGGTGTCCTGCCAATCAGGACCGACCGGGGGAGGTCCACGAGCTCGCAGAACTGCGGGTTGACATCGACATATTCGCCGTTCATCGTGGTGAGGGTGATTGCAGCAGGCGACTGCTCAAAGAATGTCCGGTACGCCTCCTCGCGTTCCGCAAGGATCGACTCGTTGAGGGCGAGCAGCCGGTACTGCTGCTTGAGCTCGGATTCCCGTGTTGCCAGCCGCTCGTACGCTGCCCGGAGCTCTTCCTCGGTGTTCTTGAGCCGGGTGACATCGTGGCCAACAACCTGGTACTCGCGCGGGGTGCCATCGGGGGCGAAGAGTGCCCGGGCCGACCAGGTCTGCCAGTGCTGCACGCCGTTTTTGCCGGGGACCCCCCGTTCGACCTGGTCTGCCGGTTTGTCACGGGTGAGCTGTCCCAGGAATTGTACCAGATGATGATAATTTTGTTCCGGTACCAGGTCCCCGATCTTCTTTCCCACGGCAAGATCAAACCCGGCAGCGGCGCGGAAATAGTCGCAGATGGCCCGGTTGACAAAGGTGATGACGCCATCCGGGGTGAACCGGGCGATCATCTCCTCCTGGTCGTCGACGATCGACCGGTACCGCTCCTCACTCTCCCGCAGTGCCTGTTCGATCCGGTACCGCCGGTCTGCCTGGCGGATCTTGTGGGCGAGTTCCGCGAACTGCGCCCCCGGCGTCCCGCCTTTCTGGAGGTAGAAGTCGGCGCCGTTGTTGATCGCCTCGATGACGATCTCCTCCCGGCCGCGGCCGGTGTAGAGGATGAACGGGAGGTCGGCAGATCGTTTCCGCAGCTCTTTGAGGAAGACGATCCCGTCGGTATCCGGCATCAGGTAGTCGGAGACGATGACATGATAGGAGAGCAGGGTGGGGGAGGCGAGGGCTTCGGTTGCGGATGTCGCCGTCGTCACGTGAATGCCGCCAAGCTCCTCAAGATACACCTTGCCCAGTTCGAGAAGGGCGGGTTCGTCATCAACATAGAGGACCCTGATCGTGTCCGGCATCAGATGTTCGGTATTGATGCGGAGGTATATGGAAGTTGCGGGAGGGGGGAGAGCGGAACGGGCGGTACAGATCCGCCCAAATCCGGCGTTACTGCTGGTAATCGATGGAGAGCCCGCATTTTGTGCAGATGAGCGTGCCCCATTTGCCGGCCTGGTAATCGGCCAGTTCCTGCTCCGTCAGTTCATCGCTGCCGATCCCGTCTTTGAGTTCATCGAATTTTTTCAGGTCTGCCGATCCGCAGAACGGGCAGTGCGTAACCGGGTATTGTTCAGTGGGTTTCTTGTCTGTTGTCATGGATTCTCCCTGGGCAGGAATCTGTGTCGCTGATGAGATTTCCGGCGGGATGTCGGAAATAGGTATCCCTTAATACCAAAACGGTAGATCCTCCTGCATGGATGATTCTCTTGATCTTCTCCTGAAGGAAGGAAACCGTTTATTCCAGGCTCACGATTTTTCCGGGGCGATTGCCTGTTCCGACCGGATAATCGGGCAGGATCCTGATGCCATCCCGGCGTGGATCCTGCGGGGTTTCTCCCAGCAGATTCTCGGCCGCCACGAGGATGCCATAGCCTCGTTCGACCGGGTCCTTGCCACCAATCCGGACAATATTTCCCTTCTGTCCAGCCGGGCTGAGTCCTGCGGGAAACTCGGGAAGACTGATGAAGTGAACGCGATCCTGGAACAGATTGCGGGAATAGTCCCCACAACGTCCAGCGGGTGGCACGAACAGGGCCGGGTTTTGGAGAAACTGGGGAGAATTGCAGAGGCAAAAGAAGCATACCGGCAGGCCATCGCGCTCGATCCCAAGAATGCCGGGGCATGGGAAGATCGCGCCTGCCTGTTCTTCTGTCTGAAGGAATACAACGAGGCGCTCAAGGTAAGCATGGCCGCCATTTCCCATTTCCCGAAGAAACCGTCCCTCTGGATCCTTAAAGGCAATATCCTCTCCTCCCTCCGCGAGTTCAATGATGCCATCACTGCGTATAAAGAGGCAGCAAGGCTGACACCTGGCGATCCATTTGCCTTGTTCCTCGTTGCCCGGGAGTATCTTTTCCTCGCGCAGACAAAAGCGCCGGGAGAGTCCGAAGGGGTACGGCTGGAAACGTTTGTCCAGAACTATGACAAGGATTACCGGCATGCAGCAGATACCTACTGGAAAGCCCTCAAACTCCGCCCGGAAAGCCCCGGGAAATGGGCAGAGTTCGGTATCGCGATGTTCGCCCTGGGGTCTTACAAGGATGCTGCCGATGCGTACGAAAAGGAGCTGGCCGTGACCCCGGATGATTTCGAGGCGCTCCTCTTCCACGGCATTGCACTCGGAAGAAACGGTATGAACCGCGAGGCGCTGGTATTTTTCGATAAAGCGCTCTCGGTCCGGCCGGATGAGGTGAATGCCCTCTATAACAAAGGTGTTGCCCTTGCGCTTACCGGTCGATTCCAGCAGGCGATCGAGTGTTTCAAAGCGAGCGGGGAACGCGATCCCCTGGGTGCCATGTCATGGCTGTTTGCCGGCATCCTGTACATGAAGGCGGGCCGCTACCGGGAGGCAGTCCAGGTGTTCGACCGGGGTATCGGGATAACGTCATCTTACGATATCCTGTGGGTCCTCCGCGACGAAGCGCTGACCAGCCTCGGCCGGTATGGTTCGCTGACCATCCTCGATGACAAAGCCGGGCGCGACCCGGAGTTTGCGGCAAAGGCACGGTACTACCGCGCCCATGCGTTCGAGATCCGGCAGAAATACCCGGATATTGTGGCAACGTACAAGAAGTCCCTGTATATCACTCCGGAGTATTCCTGGAGAGGGGAGTTGACGAAACATGCGCTGGACCACGAGGATTACCGGCCCCAGATCCCCCCGGAGATGTTGCCTTCAGCCTACCCCAAGGATCCCAGAGCATATATCCGAAAGGCCGAATACCTGCAGAAGATCTATAAATATACTGAAGCTGTCGAGTCATATCGGGATGCGGTGAAGCTCGAGCCCAAAAATCCCCTATGGAGGTACCTCTATGGCAATGCCCTCTCTCATGATGGACAGAACAAGAAAGCTATCGAAGCGTTCGACGAAGCCCTGAAATATTCTCCGGATAAAGACCTGGAGGGCCTCATCCGGCGCGAACGCGACAGGGTCGTTGAAGCCTATAATAACCGCTCCATCTTCTCGCGGATCCTGGGGAAGGACTGACCGTGTGTCAACGGACTCAAGGCCTGGATAATCCCTGCAGGAGAAGACAACGCGCGATTCTTTTTTTCCTCCCTCCCGCTTGCATTCTTACTTATCCTTCGGGGACAACCATGTGGTATGAGCACGGAGATCCCCTGGGACGAATCGCGCAAGGAATGGAATCCGGTCGACATGACCGTCACGTACGATGGCGATGGGGCATTCACCGCCCGCACGCCGACGGGGATAACGTTCCCGATGGAAGCACCGGTTGGCATGGGCGGGCACGGGAAGGTCGCCAATCCCATCCAGCTCCTTATCGGATCGCTGGGGGGTTGCGTTGGCGTGAAGATCCTCCTGGCTCTTGGCGACCAGGGGATCGCGGTGGACGGGCTCACGATTACCATCCACGGGACCAGGGTGAAGACCATGCCCGCGTTCTTCGATCATGTCCACCTGACCATCACGCTCCGGGCGAATGCAGAGGATGCCATGGTCAGCAACATCATCGACCAGACGCTTACCCGGCTCTGCCCGATCGCCGCAATGTTTGCCGATGTCGGGAAAGTGACCGCGGAGCACCGGATCCTAAGGTAGCGCCGCCCGGTGCAGGATACCCGAGTAATCGGATCATCCGGCCCGCGATAAGAAGAAACCCTTATACTATGGCTGCGGGAATAAAGCTTCAACGATAATGACGGTATCTTCCGCCTCAGTGCAGGGTGTCGTCAAATCCATGGGACTCGTCTTTGGCGACATCGGAACGAGCCCCATCTATGCACTCACCGCCATCTTCCTTCTCATTCCCCCGACCCCATCAAATATCATGGGGATCCTCTCGCTCATCATCTGGACACTCACCATCCTCGTCACCATCCAGTATACCTGGCTTGCCATGCACCTGGGTAAACACGGGGAGGGAGGGACCATCGTGCTCAAGGAGATCCTGCTCCCGATGCTGAAGTCCGGCAACCAGATCGCGTTTGTCTCCCTCCTCTCGATTACCGGCATCGCCCTCTTCATCGGGGACAGCATCATCACACCGGCCATCAGCATGCTCTCCGCGGTGGAAGGCGTGATCCTGATCCCGGGGTTCGAGCACACATCGCAGGCAACCCTCATGATTGTGGCCGGGATCATTGCAATCGGTCTCTTCTCCATCCAGGCACGCGGGAGCGAACGGGTAGCATGGACATTTGGCCCGGTCATGGTCATCTGGTTTGCCGCGCTTGCAGGGGCAGGCATTGTCGCCATCTGGTCGGCGCCGCAGGTCCTCCTCGCAGTCAGCCCGATGTATGCGGTCCACTACCTGCAGTCGCACGGGCTGGAAGGGTTCCTGATCCTCTCGTCCGTTATCCTCGTAGCCACGGGAGGCGAGGCCCTGTATGCGGACATGGGGCACCTGGGCCGTGAACCCATCGTAACCGCTTGGTATATCGTTTTTATCGCCCTTGCCACCAACTATCTGGGCCAGGGAGCGTTCATCATCACGCATCCCGGTGCGGAGAACATCCTTTTTGAGATGGTCTATTCCCAGTTCCAGGCCCTGTACATCCCCTTCCTCCTCCTCTCCATCGCGGCAACCGTCATCGCATCACAGGCCATGATCTCCGGGATCTTCTCTATCGTGTACCAGGGTATCACAACCCGGATCATCCCGCTGCTCCGGATCGATTATACCTCGCCGGTGCTCCGGTCCCAGATCTACATCGATATCGTGAACTGGGCGCTCCTGCTCGCGGTACTCTTCATCATCCTGATCTTCCGTTCATCCGCAAGCCTCACCCATGCCTACGGGCTTGCCGTCTGCGGCACCATGGTCATCACCGCCATATTCGTCTTCTGGATCCTGATCCTCCGGGGCCAGGTGGTCCGCTCACTTATTGCGATCGGGACCCTTGCAGTCACGATCGTCTTCCTGATTGCTAACCTCCACAAGATCCCGGAAGGGGGGTACTGGTCGCTCATCCTGGCATCGATCCCGTTTGCAGTCATCCTCATCTACGTGAACGGCCAGCAGAAACTTGCCGCAGCGCTCCGGCCACTCCCGCTCGAGGAGTTCCTTACCCGTTTTAACAAGGAGTATACTGCACTGAACCGGATCTCCGGCACAGCGCTCTTCTTTGCCCGCGACTTCCGGAGCCTCCCGCAGTACATCCCCCGGATCATGTTCAACAACCGCATCATCTATGAGGATAATATCATGGTCTCGATCATCAGGACCGACCAGCCGTTCGGTGTCACGTGGGGCGTTACGCGGGACGTGACGAAGGGATTCTCTATCTTCGAGATCTACCTGGGGTACATGGAGATCGTGGACATCCAGAAGATCCTCAGGGAGGCAGAAATCGACGAACTGACGATCTTCTATGGTATGGAGGACATCGTGACCACCCATCTTGTCTGGCGGATCTTTGCCGCCATCAAGCGCCTCTCACCCTCGCTCGTCCAGTTCTACAAGCTCCCGTCTGACAAGATCCATGGCGTTGTGACGCGGGTCGAGCTCTGATTGCCGGGCCGGCAGGGCACCAGCCGATGAACAGGCTGAACGATAGTCCGGACAACTCCGGCCGGGCCGCATACATCAAGGCGGCGTTTTGGCTCCACGATGCAGCGGGGGCAATCCTGCCAACGGTTAGTGGTCTGCCGGCAGGCTGGTTCGAATCTCATCCGCGAACGCATGAAGCCGGTCGCGGTACGCATCCGCAAGAATAGCCGCCTGGGTTCCCGCATTGCAGGAGCAGTTGGCAAGCGAGAGTGTACGCATCTCCTCTGCATGCGGGTCGTCCGATCCATAGATGGCATCGATGACCTGCCACGTCGCCGAGCACCAGCGGATGAAATCGTAATATTCCAGGCCGTACTCGTTTCGGTTTACTGTGTCGAGCGCCGCGATCCGATCATTGATGCGGGAGATCGCCTGCTCCGAAGGGATTCTGATGGTTACCATGGCTGGTTGATCCGGAATTAATGTTCAATGATACCGTTTAAAAATGATCGGTTATTGGGGCTACCGGCCTGCAAGGTAACGGAGCTCCGCTTCCTGCGCCGCCGGCTCCCACGCGCGGACGGTTGCGTTGTACGACTCAAACCGCGGGTTGAAGACGATGCCGGTCACACCCTCCGCGAGCCCTGCAACCGTTTCTCCACCGGTGAACGAGCCGTCCAGGTACGTTTCAATCCCGTTCTCCACCACGCGGTCAAGGCGTTTCACGGCCGACGCGAGCACAACAGACGGCCCGAGACGGGTCTGGTCGGAGTCGACCCCGATGACATACCGGCCGGGTCCCTCTTTTGCTGCCGCGACCGCACCCGTGTTCGAGTACCCGGCTGCCAGGTAGATGACATCCGCGCCGTCGAGGTACATGCTCCGGGCTATCTCCTTTCCGCGAACCGGGTCCAGGAAACCCTCAGTCGAGTTGTCCCGGACATATGCCTCATCTACCCGGACGGGTGCATCCTTTGCCCGCACCCCGTCCCTGAATCCCTGCCGGAACGCCTCGAGCAGGGGCGACTGTGTACCCAGGATGATCCCAACATGCTTTGTCTTCGATGCCGTTGCCGCAAGGACACCGGCAAGATAACTCTCACCATACGAGGTGATCTCGTACGCCTGCACGTTCCGCCCGCCATTGCCGGACTGGTCGATGGCAAGGAACCGGATATCCGGATTCTCCGCAGCCATCCGCCGGGTATCGTCCGTGTAGGTGTAGCCGATGGTAATAATGAATCCCGGGCGTTCCGCACCGCCGGCTGCTTGGAGCAGGCCGGGCAGGCGGTCGCGGTCAGCATTCGTGAACTCCCGCTTGGTAAAGGAGAGGCGCTCCTGAGCAGAGAAGAGCCCGCGGTACGCGCTGTCGGCATACGAGAGATCGCCCTTGCCGGCATCATAGACAACGTACACCATCGGGCGTTCCGGCTCGTGCGGCGCGGTGATGAAGAGTGTAACAAGGACCAGTGCCGCAGCAAGAGCAAGGCCGCCAATGATAAGGTGGGCAGGTTTCATGGCCGTAAAAACTCCATCACGGGAACATCGGTATTCCCGAAATTCTCTTCGTTCAGCATCCGCACGTGCGAACCGGTGACCCGCTCGTATGTCGTGACATAGAGCTCGCGGAACGTGATATCCGGGTTCTTCGCGATGGCGGAGAGGGTGGCCGCCGTGAACTCGTCCGAGAGCCATTGCCGGATATCTTCGTCGTAGACTGCCCCGAGCGACGGTTCTGATGCCGCTGCCCCGGTGAGATAGAGTAAACCGTTTGCGGTGGCGTTCTGTGCGATGCTCTCCCCGAAGCAGGTATCGACCATGTACACGATCTGCCGGTACCGCCCCTCGCGCTCCATCTGTCCGGTAAGGGATGCAAAATCGGTGTCCGAGAGGGACAGGTTGCCGGAGAAGACGATCCCCCCGGGTCTTCCGTGGCTTGCGATGTACACGAAGACATCCGTTCCCGGATCTGAAGCGAGGACAACCGGCGTCTCCGGGGTACTGTTACCGGTCAGGACCCTGATGAGGTTGGTGGCAGTGACCTGCCCCCCGGTATAATCGACCTCTGCACCGGAACGGAGGTTGATCCCCTTCGGGGCATTATGGATATTCCCGTGGAGCGGGTTCTGCGGGGATGTCGCCACATCGTCGTACAGCATCAGGATGATACGGTCATCGGGGACACCGTTTGCCCGAAGGAGCGCGTACATGGCAAGGGCATCGGACTGGTGCCGGTAGTTGTGCCACCCCCGCGAGGGGCCGGCGATCACCGCGGCAAACCCGGTCCGGTTGGCAGCGGGGAGGTACCCGGACCGGCTCTGTGCGATATCCATGAGCCCTGCTGACGCCCGGCTCAGGCCGGCTGATGCTCCGGTTGCGCCCTCTTTTGCCGAACCAAGGACTTCCATGCCCCGGAACTCACCGTCCTCGACAATCCAGTGGGAATAGAAGGTGACCAGCGGGTCGACTTCGAATGTTGTATCATAATCGAGCGGTCCGCTGACGCCGGAGACCGCGGGTGTCCGCCCGGCACGGAGTGCAGCAATCGCCTCGTGCGACCCCTGGGCATCCCAGCCTGCCGGCGTGCCATTGCCATACACGACCTTCCGCACGGAATCCGTCAGGGACTCGAAGGGTGCCGCATCCTGCCGGGCTGCGGTATACGCGGCGAGCAGGACCGCATCGTAAGCAGGGGCGGCATAGTCTGCAGGGGCATGGCCGAACGTTTCCTGGTAGGCCACGGCAAACCCGGTTGACGGGTCCGCGGTCGGCGATGTGCCCTCGATCCCTTCCGCATCAGCACCCAGCAGCCGGATCAGCTCCGGAGTC
The DNA here is from genome assembly GCA_964448885.1 of uncultured Methanoregula sp. GTDB lineage: Archaea > Halobacteriota > Methanomicrobia > Methanomicrobiales > Methanospirillaceae > Methanoregula. The sequence continues at coordinate 71,127 of CAYVAQ010000009.1, forward strand.
CCCCCGGCATCCGTGACGAAGAGCTTCACCGGTTGACCGGAGCGGTCGATCGCCCGCTTCACGATCGCGGCATCGGGTGCCTGGCCGGCGAGAAGAATATATTCGGGATCCCCCCTGAGTGCCTCGTTCACACCGTTGTTCAGGCTCCCGGCCTCCTGCCCGTACTGGGTGATGGTGGTGAGGGATATCCCGTATTCCGTTGCAAAGAACCCGGTCCAGTCATAGAAAGTCTCGCCGTAGGTCGTGTTCTCGGCAAGCAGGGCAACCCGGGTCACCCCCCGGGTTTTGAGGCTTGCAAGGATCGCTTTCACCTGCGCTACATCGCCCTGCGCGGTCCGCCAGAAGTACCCCTTCTTCCCGAACGCCCGGATGAGGTCGCCCGAGGTAGTGAGCGGGATTATGAGGATCTTCTGCCGCTTCTCGAACTCCGGCGCAAGCAGGTACACGTCATCGCTCGTGGGCGGGCCGATGACGATCCGGACCGAGTCGTCGTCCAGTAGCTCCTGTGCCAGGACTGCCGTATCGCCCTGTGTCGTATCCTTATACACGAACTCGACCGGCCTCCCGCCGATCCCACCCTGCCGGTTGATGTTCTGCTGCGCCCATTCCATCGGCTCTTTGAGCTCGATGAAGCCGGTCATGGGGACGAGGACCCCGATCCGGACCGGTGTATTCGCGTGCAGGATCGTGTAACCTGCAAAGGCTGTTGCTGCGAGAACGATAAGGAGGACAATTGCAGGGAGGAGCCGGTTCCGGTCTATCGCGATCACCCAGGTCTGGCTTTGGCAATTACGGTCCCGTATCCGCCGGGTCGCAGGATAGCTCGTCAGCCGTCAGGACCTTGTTAGAGAAAATGGGAAAACCTGCCTGATAAGGATATTTATCCAAAACCGCCCGGACCCTAAAAAATCAGTTGGCCTGGCACGGGCAGGCTGCCTCACAGGTTCCCCGGATTCCTTCGCAGTCCGCTGCGGGGTCTCCCTGCTTGTCGAGGCACTCCCGGTATTCTGACGTGCAGAGCCGCTTGCAGCCGGCGCAGGAGGTGCTGTCGCACTCCAGCGTTGCCTGGCAGGCGAGATATCCGGCCCGGTCACGACACTGCGATCCGCTTCCCATGATCATGGTTGACGGGCAGTACATCTTGTAACATGCCTCGCTGCAGGTCAGTGAATCAAACAGAAATGCGTTCTTCGGCGCCTTGAGGTTCTGCTGCTGCGGGAGGTCGAATGCAACGTAATGCACCACGGCAACAACCATTGCGGCGAGCGAGAGGCAGATCATGAAGAGGACGAGGCGTGAGAGCGGGGTTGGCAAGTCTGTCATCGGGTGACCATCCGTTTTCGTAATCTGTCGTTTGGGTGAATGGTATAAAAATGGCGGGCATCCGGATCGATGCTGATATCCGGCACCGCAGGTGAACCGCAAAACCTGTAGCCCGGACCATCTCATACTCAGTGACCATGACCCGTTACCTGATCGATATCCGTATCATGGGGCCGGTTCAGCGGGAGATCCGGGCGCTCTCCTCAAACCTGCAGGAGAGGTTTCGGATTGCGGACAACCTGACGGTTCCGCACATCACCCTTGCAGGGCCGTTCTCGACCAGTGACGAGGCCCGTCTGGTAACAGACTTTACCCGCACGTGCACGGAACAGACCGGGGTGCCGGGATACGAACTGGGGGGGTTCGGGTTCTTCGACCAGACGCGGGCGGTCTTTGCGGAGGTCTTTCCCGACGAAGGCCTAAGGCAGTTCCGGTTCACGCTCGCCACCGTGATTGCACCGTACTGCACCCTGCGGGAGTATGACCGCGTCCCCGCGGAAGCCTTCCGGTTCCATGCTACGCTGGCGATGAAACTCAACTGGTTCGCGTTATGGCGGATAAAACGCTATATCCGCTCGCAGGAGCCCATCCGCCACCGCCGCCACCCGGTCAGGGTAACGCTGTTGAGGAACGCAAAAGTCCTCTGCGAGTACGATTTTGTGCAGGCGCGGATGCTCACGCCGGCCCAGGCGCGGAGCAGGGCCACCCGGCTGCGGGATCGGGATGCACTCAGGCCCTGGGACGAGACGGGCGGCGGGTAACTTCAGGCAGGATCCACCAACCCGCACGCTTTTATTGCCAGTGATGTCATCTCATCTTACAGGGATCTCATCATGGAGAAGAACAGGATATTCACGGTCGGGCTTGTTGGACTTGCGGTCATCATCTTCATCTATGCCGGCTGGGTCATCGCCACGCCCCCCGTATCGGATGACCCGCATGCATTTGCCCTCATCGTGCTCGGCATCGTGATGATCGCCATCGGGTACTGGATCGGATCGCGCGAGAAGAGCGGATAACCCGGCAGGATCCGGTCGGTTACGCTTTTCCCCCCATCTTTTTAAGGGCCCGCTTCCGGTCCTCGTAGATGGGGAATACCTGGTTGAGCCGGGTGATCTCGAAGACATACTGTACCTGCCGGTTGAGCGAGCAGAGGGCGATCTCCCTATGACGCTCCTTCTGGGCGTGTGCGGCAGAAAGGAGCACGCGGACGCCGGCACTCGAGACATAATCGGTTGAGGAGAGGTCGAAGAGCAGTCGCTCCGGGCCATCTGCAAGGATCGTCCGGATCTCCCGCTCCGCATCGGGTGCACTGTCTGAATCGAAGCGCCGGGGGAGCAGGACGATCACCGTGCCGTCCTCCCGCTGGATCTCCATTGCCACCGCTTACATCACTCCCTTGACAGCATACCGTGATAGGGCAGGGATGAAAAAGGTTTGCCATCGGGACTCCCCGGCGAGAGAGAGAGTACGTCAGAGATCGAGCAGGTTGAGCCCGGTCTCCTCATCGAAGACACGGTCGACCCTCCCCTCGAGCATGGTGATGAAGACCTCGCACGTCCCGCTCACCACCGCGCTCTTGAGGTGCCCCCCGAACGCCTGGTGCGTGCTGTCGGTGATGGTTGCATGGAGATGGAGGTACGGAGCACCGTTCATTGTCGTGATGCTGCCAAGGAGGGCGGTAAGTTCAAGGTCTCCCCACAGGGTCTTTGCATGATACTTCTTTGTCGCGGTCTCGAAGAGCCCGATCTCCGCGTTCCCCACGGCACCGATCCCCTGGACACTGCCGAGGAAGATACGTTTGCCGGTACAGAACTCGTTGATGGTGCTGACGATCTCCTCGCCGCGATCGATGCGGATGATGCATGTTGGGCCAAACTGTCTGTACCGCATAATTTTCCCCTGGTTGCGGATGCTCTCTCATCCGCATGTATGATCCATGCTCATTTAAGGATGGTGATCGGGGGAGCAAGTGCACCACCATATGCAGGGTATTTTCGATGGACTTTTTATTTTTGACTGCCGAATAATTTCCTGTAACACTCCGGGCGGGTATCCCGCCTGCGTATATGTGGAGGCTGTGATGGAGGAGTTCCCGGAACCCATGAGGATGCTGCAGCTGATCCTTGCCGGCATCATCCTCTTCCTCCTCCTCTTTGGCATTTTTATCATTGCCTTTCCGGACATTGCGTTCAACGAGCCTCATGTGACCATCGGAAACACAACACCGGTCACTCCTCCCGCCCAGGTCTCGCGGTCATGGTCGTTCAACAACCGTTCCGCTTCGGTCGCGATCACCATTGACAGTTCAGTGTATGCCGCATCGAAGAGGACATACCGGAGCACGTTCCTGATCGGGGACCAGAAACGGATCGGCACCCGGTATTACCGGGCAATGATCAACGACCCGACGCAGGACCGGATCTATACCGATCTCCTCCGGCAGTTCCGCACCATCCGGGCCGACCAAAGCCTGAGCGATGATGAGTACCTCGAGATGATGGCAGCCTTTGTCCAGACCATCCCGTACCGGGACGGCGGCAATGCGCCCCCGAAGTACCCGGCCGAGCTCCTGGTTGAGAACAGCGGGGACTGCGATGACAAGGCGATCCTCCTTGCAGGGCTCCTTGCACGGGAAGATTATTCCGTTGTTCTCTTCAAATTCGGACCCGAAAGCCATATGACCCTCGGGATCGGCTCCGATGCCTTCCCGTACAAATCGACCGGGTACACCTACCTTGAGTCCATGACCCCGGCGTATGTCGGGATGCCCTCGTTCTTCCTTACCCGTTCCCTGGACTCCGATCCGCTCGTCCTGCCGATCCATAACGGCACGAAGGTATACCGCCACGGGAACGAGACAGAACTGATCAGCAGGGAATATGCCCGGTCGGCAGCGGAGGCTGACCTGCTGTCACGACAACGGGAAGAGTTCCCGGCGGCAGAACGGGACAGCCCTGCGTACCATACGCATATGGAGCGGCTGAACCGGGACCTGGCCATCCATTCGTATATCATGAGCCACCCGCTCGACCGGCCGGGCACGATCGCGTTCCTGACGCAGGGGCTGCCAGCCGTGATGCAGTGAGGATGAGGGGTGTCCCCGCCAACCAGGGTATCCCCCCATCAGAAAATGGCCGGTCACAACTGTTTCCGGTATATCCTGACCGGTTCGCCATGGTCGTCGAGATCGCTCCCGAGATGCACCCAGCCGGCCTTCTCGTAGAACCCGGTCATCCTCGAATAAAGGTAGAGTTCAGAAAATCCCATCTGGCGCGCCCCTCCGAGCACGTGGGCCTGTAACTGAGTGGCAATGCCCCGGCCCCGGTATGCCGGCAGCACGAAGAGCACGGCCATCCAGGGGGTGAACTCCTGGCGCGAGAGGAGATCGGTGCGGAGCAGTCCAACGGTCCCGACCGGCTCTGTCCCGTCGAATGCCACCCAGATGACGGGCACTGCGTCACGCTGTGCATGGGCCTGCTGTACAGTCCCCGGTTCCGGGGCGTCCCCCACTCGTTCCAGAGCCATCCTGCTATTGTCTCGCGGAGGCCGGGGTGATCCGCAACCGGCTCGATCCTGATATTCATGGTGCAGGTATTCCGGTACCCTTTTTCCGGCATGAAGGTTGAGGCGACATGCTGCGTCAGGTCCTGCCGTAATGGAGCGTGAAGAGCGATACATGGTCGTCGGCGTGACAGACCGAGTCGCAGAGGAGGACGAACTCGGGCGAGAGGACCTCGGCAAGGAGCCGGTTCCACTGGCACTGCAGCATGTGGTAGTCGCTGCGCTCTCCCCGGGGCTCGGTGAGGATGGAGACCACCTCCGTCATCAGGAAGGCATCGATAGAGGCGGTCACGACATCGAGCGGGCCGTCGTGGGCGAAGATATCGTCAAAGATGCGGCCATAGGACTGGTACACCGAGAGGGCAAGAGCCGGGGAGTACAGCCCGGGCGTGTCGTTGTTTGCCCCCATCTCGAAGAGGAGGAAGTGGTCGATGCAGGGCTTGAGCCGGGCAAGATGGACCCGTTTCTCCTCGAGGGGCATGTGGTGGTACGCCAGCGAGCTCATCGCGATGTCCACGGTCCCGCCGATCCTCTGCGAGCAGTCCTGGACGGTGCAGCTCTCGATCCGGATGGGGATGTCCGGGAACGCGGCATGGATCGTCTCTTCTGCAAGGTTCACCATGGCCGGTGACGGGTCGATGAGCAGGATCTCGCTGATGCCGGGGATCTTCTTGTGCTCCAGCAGGCAGGTGAGGACTGCAACGGCGAGCGCACCGTTCCCGCACCCGATGTCCATGAACCGGACCGGATGACCGAAGACCGGCAGGGACTCCCCGCAATGCCGGATAAAGTTTTTGCGGGCATTGGAGAGGAGCGGGACCGATGCGAAGTGGATGAAGGGCCGGGGGTCCGCAAAGACGCGGGCCGGCTTGATGAGCCGGTTGCCATACCGCTCGAAGAAACTGGCGAGGAACGCGAGGCCGAAGAGGCCGTCCTCCTCTTCAAGGACCCCGGCCCGGGCCCATGCACCGGCCAGCTCCCCCTTGCCATGGGCGGCAAGGAACGTGGCGAGGTAGAAATGGAATGCCGGCACCAGTTCCGGCCGTACCGTATCGTACCGCTGCGGGGGCTGGGATTTGGCGAGGATCTCATCCGCACGGGAACGCCATTCGCGCTGTTCCCGGTCAGTCAGAAAGAGCATGATCTCCGGTATTTAGGGAAGCATGACTAAAAAAACCCTGCCGGTCTGACACCAGCCGGCCCGGCCGCGAGCATGGCGGGCATTGCGATCGAATCGGGCAGGCCGGCACAGGAGATCCCCATGGTCCTTGTTATATCCGCGGATCAGGTTCCGAAACCCGGTTCACCGGGAACTCCCGCTGGTGAGAGAATGGCAGGGGGATACCGGTGGCGCTGGCATATCCGGATGCTCCCCTACACCATTACCGGCAGCGGGGGCTTCATTTCAGCAGCTCCGGAATGCTGTCGTGCCCTTCGTTCACATGAGATAACAAGATTAATATGCAGCCTTGGATACTGCTAGATTGTTCGATGATGACAACCACTGCGTCCGGCTCAAAGCGAATTGCAGGGATTGCCGTTCTTCTTCTGTTCCTTCTTATCCTCTGCCCCACGACAGGCGCTGCTTCGGGCGAGGACACGGATCTCGACGGCATTCCTGATGCCCAGGATAACTGCATGTATGTATCGAATCCCGACCAGACGGACTCCGACAAGGATGGTTCCGGGGACTCCTGCGACAAATGCCCTTATGAGTACGGGCCACTTGAAAATTCCGGTTGCCCTGTACAGCAGGCACCGGCAGATTCGGACGGGGATGGAGTATCCGATACTGAAGACAAATGCCCCTATGAGAACGGACCGCTGGAAAACTCCGGTTGCCCTGTACAACAGGCACCTGCAGATTCGGACGGGGATGGAGTATCCGATACCGATGACAAGTGCCCCTACGAGTACGGGCCGTCCGGGAATTACGGCTGCCCGGAGCAGACTGCTGCTCCAACAGCCGCACCCGACTCTGACAAGGACGGGCTTCCGGACGACCAGGACAAGTGCCCCTACGAGTACGGGCCGTCCGGGAATTACGGCTGCCCGGAGCAGA